>CALRDV010000017.1 GCA_943355005.1 Patescibacteria group bacterium | reverse complement strand
GTGGAAGTACCTCACTTGCTTCATCCAAATCTAGTTCTAAAGTATTAGGTGTATCCACAACAGCTAAATCAAATACACAAACAGACAAAGTAATTACTCCCAGTACGCTACTTACTCCTACCGACGTAACACCCTCTCCCCTACCAACCACTAAATCAATACAGATACCGAAACCCAAGACCTGTGTCTTGTGGTGGTGTTGGTAGGGCTTTTATGATTACCTTTTCTTTATTACTGAGAAGACAATTTTGTAGTTATTTTGGGTCCTATTAGCTGGAAGTATAAGGCGGTAAAGTTAACAATTGAGTGGGAAATGATGATGAGAATTAAGTTTGGATAGAAAATATATAGTGTCGCGTAAATAATTCCCGCCAAAAAGCTATAGATGATATTCCTAAGTGGGTGAGGATAAATAATATGTAAGAAAGAAAAAAGAACAGAATCAATAATGATTACATTGATAAAAGACATGTCGGTACTTAAAAGTATGGGTATTAATATTCCACGGTAAGCAAGCTCTTGGGCAGCGCTAACTAGGAAAAATCCATATCTAAAGTGCATGTACTTAAAGGGATTTTTGACACCTGTAGTTCTGTAGATCCTAGACAAGAAAATAATTAAAATCAATAAGATTAGGGTGACCTTTATATAAGGAATTAGTGAAGCTGCCAAGTTGTCTGTTCTAAGTCCGAGTGAATATAAATTCGGAAAGAAGTCTAGGGCTAGGAGGGAGATTGCTCCAAAAGAAAGATAGTGAACGTATTTTCTGAGATTATAAGGAATTACTCTTAGCCACAAAAGAAGGATTGGCAGGGTGAAAATAGAAAGCGCAGTGAGCAGATGCTTGTACTCCATGGTAAGTTTTTTACTCGAGGTGACCAAAGAAAGTGGAGACTCCGTCGGCCCAAGAACCATCAGAAGGTGGTGTGTAGGTTTTCATGACTTCGTTTGGATCTTTGCTGTGATTACCTTTTAAGAAAATCTTGGTAAATTGGGGGGCAATTCTTCTTAGAGCGTCTTCGTAGCTATCAAATCTCGTAACTTTAAGTACTTCCGGGTTTCCCGGCTCTGGGTAAATCCCCCATCCCCAACAGTTAAAGGAGTTGTCCGGGATATGTTTACATAGATTAGATTCTTGCTGGGCTATCGCGACAAGCCAGCGATAATCAAACTTATATTGATCAGATAATGCAACAATCAGGTTGGCAGATGGCTCCAGGGGTGATTTGTATTTGTGAAGATACTGACGAATTATTTCCGGCCTGGCATCTGCGGTTTTTACCGAAGTTTTTATTTGTTCATCAAAAGAAGGCAGGGCTGAGAAGATAAAAGGTTCTTCCGGGTTGGGCACGGTTTCGCTATTTATGTTCTCTGTGGCTCCCAAAACGTATTTATCTGAAGTGTCCGGAGTATCTGCAATGGATGAATTGATTCCAAAAGCAATACGTGAAGAGAGCAGGAACAAGGCTAGTAGATACAAGAATTTTTTGGTCATGATGCTTAATTCACTTTCGCAGATATAAAGAGAGTTGTCAATAATAGTAGTAAGTGGTGCACCAAGAGGGATTCGAACCCCCAACCGACAGCTTCGAAGGCTGGCGCTCTATCCAGTTGAGCTATTGGTGCAATATTCCTATTTTACCTTGAAATGAGGTAAAATATGCATGTTCGGGTCAGTAGCTCAGTTGGTTAGAGCACCTGCCTCTTAAGTAGGGTGTCGCGGGTTCGAGTCCCGCCTGACCCACAAAAAAACGAAAACAGTTCGGCTAGTCCGAACTGTTTTCGTTTGTAATCAGGGGAACGAGAGCGAGTGGAGACAAATCCGTAATAGTTTTGATGGGCTTTTGGTTTTTTTTAAAATTGTTAGTTTGTAAATTATTGTAACTAAGTTAGTACTTGCTATACTTAGTACTAGTTGTGAAACTAAAGATATTCGCATTCATATTGGCATTGATGATTTTTGTCTTGCCGTCATCTGTTTTGGCGGCTACTGCCGCGCCTGAGTTTCAGTCAGTCAAACTCTATGACGGTGTTAACGCTTCAGTTACATCTACTTTGACTCTTTTTGATGGTTTGGGAAATCAGTATATAGCTGGTTATTTTAGTGTGCCAGGTGTTAACTTCAATCCAGATGGTTTTGACTATCACACTTCTTCTGGGAATTATGATGCTTTCCTTACTAAATATAATGCCGATGGTTCCTACGGTTGGACAAAAACGTGGGGAGGTGCAGATACCGAAACAGTTTATTCATTTGTTATAAGTGCTAACAACAGTATTTATATATCAGGGGTATTTTCAAGTATCAACACCAACTTTAATCCAGAGGGAATCGACTTAAAAAGTACAAATGGAAGTTGGGATACATACTTGACCAAGTTTAACTCTGATGGCACATATGGTTGGACAAAAACGTGGGGAGGTGCGGGTACTGATGCCAGTTATTCTATTGCCTCAGATGCAAACAGCTCAGTCTATATTACCGGTAGTTTTCAAGGTAACAATATTAATTTTAATCCAGCTGGATCCGACCTAAAAAGTTCAAATGGAGGTGCTACCGATGCCTACCTCACTAAATATAACGCTGATGGTTCCTATGGTTGGACAAAAACGTGGGGAGGGACATTAACAGAAGATAATTATGCAGTTGCGGTCGATGGAAACAATAATGTATTTGTTGCTGGCAGATTTATCGGAACTAATATTAATTTTAATCCAGCAGGATCCGACCTTCGTACTCCCGTTGGGAGTTATGATATAAGTCTCACTAAATATAACTCTGATGGTACATATGGCTGGACTAAAACATGGGGGGGGGTCGGATCGAGAGTATCCGTATGCAATTGAATTTGACTCAAATAATAATATATATGTAGCTGGCGATTTTATAAGTCCAAGCATAAACTTTAATCCAGACGGTTCTGACGTGCAAAACTCTCATGGAGATTATGATATTTTTCTTTCTAAATATAACGCTGATGGTTCCTATAGTTGGACAAAAACCTGGGGAGGGGCGGGATATGATGATAATTATTGGTCAGGTGCCCTACACATTGACGCAAATGACAGAATATATATGACCGGAGTTTTCGAAGATTCAGTCGATTTTGATCCTGGTCCTGGAATTGTATTACGCACTGCTCCTTCTGCAGGTAGTTATTTTACCGACGTATTCTTGACCGCTTTCAATACCTCTGGTGAGTTCCAGTGGGTCAAGACATTTGGTTCGGTTGATGGATATGACGAAGGCGCTGGAATTACCTCTCACGGAAATGATTTGTATCTTACTGGGTATATAGAGAAATCTGTTAATTTCAATCCAGATGGGATATCCTCTCTCTATACTTCAATTGGTTCCTATCCAGGGTATCTCATCAAGTATTCTTATCCGGTTGTTCACTCCTCTCCTACTTATTCACCCGGTAACGACCCGGAACAAGCACAGATCCCCTTCTCCGACAAAGGTAATGTAAAAGGTGGTGTGCTCTCTCCTACTAAAGACTCAAACACCGGAGATCAAAGAGTCACAGTACAGATCGAACCGGAGACACTAAAGTTCAATG
>CALRDV010000016.1 GCA_943355005.1 Patescibacteria group bacterium | reverse complement strand
ACCCCTTATAATATACAAAGTAAGTTCATTGATATACATTTTTTCCTCTCAAGCATTTAGAAAATTAAATTTCTTTTAGAAGCTTAGTTTCTTAAATGTTTGAGTGGAGAAAAATTCTACTCGGCACATCTCACATTTTTTGTTTGGAGGATTAACTATGCCCGCACTATTGAAAAAAACGACTCTCGGTGAACAGCGCGTGAAGGCTACTCAGGTCTTGCAGAAAGCCGGTGTCAAAATCGGTTCCGACAAGTTCCAGGCTGTGGCTGTCTTTGATCGCTCAGGCTCCACGGACTTCGCTGGACGCGAGTTCTATTCCATCCGTCGTGGCGAGTCTCAGTCTGTCATGTCAGCTATCGCCACCCGCGTTCTCGCGATCGGCATGCAGCTCGATGACAACAAGCAAATCCCGGTTGTCCAATTCAGTTCCGGCGCAAGCACTCTCGAAGACATCACCCCTGCCAACCTTGAAACATACATTGCCGATCAATTCTCCAGTCGCGCCAATGGCGGAACTTCATATCCGTCGGCGATGAAAGAAGTTGTAAAAGGCTTTGACCGCAAGGTTAACTACCCCGGCCTCGTCTGGTTCTTCACCGATGGCGAGTGCAATGACCATGAAGTTGAAGCCACCAAGCGTTTGCTCAAAGAATATTCCAGCCTTCCGATCTTCTGGAGTTTCGTTGGCATCCACGTTTCCGGCGACAAGCCTGACTTCGGTTTCTTGAAGGATCTTGACAACATGAAGGGTCGTGTAGTCGACAACGCTGGCTTCATGGAAGTCAATGTTGACAAGATCACCGATGAAGAACTGTACACGGCGATGCTCAGCGAAGCGTCACAGTTCCCCGGCCGTGTGGCTGGCTCAAACGGCAAAGTTCACTGGTAAGCAATCAACAAAGCTCCCTTTTTGGGAGCTTTTTTATCGACCAAATAGTATTGCTATTGATATAATATTGAAGGTAAATTACTACTTGACATTATAGGTTTCAACCCCTTATAATATACAAAGTAAGTTCATTGATATACATTTTTTCCTCTCAAGCATTTAGAAAATTAAATTTCTTTTAGAAGCTTAGTTTCTTAAATGTTTGAGTGGAGAAAAATTCTACTCGGCACATATCACATTTTTTGTTTGGAGGATTAACTATGCCCGCTATGTTACCAAAAGGAAAGTCCATCCCGATTGCTGCTGGTCTTGATCAAGTCAACCCACGTTTGAAATGGGACGCCGCAGGCGATCTCGATCTGTTCGTTGTCGGTCGCGACGTTGCCGGCAAGGTCGTTATGCTTGCCCCGTGCGGACACCCGCTCGAGTCACAAAACGGCGGAAAAGCCCCCGCAATTTCCGGCTACCCCATTGCACCTGACGAATTCGGCAACTATCCGAATGCCTACGGCGTTGCAGTGAACCCCTTCGCTGCGTGGGTTCTTCCTTCTGCAGATGCTCGCGACGGCGCCAAAGGCGGCTGGGACGAGGAAACCACAATCTTCCTCTCCAAAGTTCCCGCTGACATCGTCCGCCTGGATCTGCTCGTTGCAATCAATCCTCAGAATGAGGATGGCACTCCGAACATGCTCCAATTCGCGCAGGTCGAAAATGTCGAATGTGAACTCGCTGACAAGAACGGCGCCACCCTCGTGGCCGCCAAGGCTGAGTTCCAGAAGGACATGATGTGGGGCATCCAGGGAGTCTGGTTCGCTTCCCTCACACGCGAAACCTCCGGCTGGAAATTCCACAATGTCATGTATGCCGAGCCCAAAGAATTCGGCTACTACAATGATTTCCAGGATCAGGTCTACCCGACCATCCCCGCCTCAAATATCAAGTAGACTCTCGCGCACCCCAATCCCTCAACCTAGTTGAGGGATTTTTTTGTCTTAAGTGCTTGACTTATAGGAATATTTTAAGTAAAATATAGGTCATGTTAAACGAGTCTCTGAGTTTCGGCATGGAAAGCTGGAATTGGCACAATGAGAAGAATGTTGGAGGAGTGGAGAGGTATGGGCTAAGATTGGCCGATAATTTGGTCTCAAGAGGTATCCAAACATCTATATATACCGGCCCCAATTATCTCGACTTGCCAGATGGAAAGATCTGTAAGATTGAAGGCGGTAATGTGAGTTACCCTGTCTTCTACCACAAGGACGCATCCCACATGTTAAATAGTTTGGAGGAAGATGCGATTTCTCAGAAGATAAATTTGATAGAGTTAGAAGGATTTTATGGCATCAGAAGCAATCATAATATTATGGAAAGGGTTTTAGGTCTAGATGTACCCCTGATATTTACCTCTCACAACTCAGGACTACTAAACAAAAAAAACTTGTACCGGGAACTCTGCATTGATTTTGCGAAAATATTTACTGATAGGGTGGACGCCATAATCTGTGTTTCTAGTAAGTTAGGCGAAGATGCGATAGAGTTTGGATTCAGTCCGGAAAAGGTACACGTAATTTACAACCCAATAGACGAGCAAGTGTTCCATCCTGTGTCTGAGACGGAAAAAATTGCTTTAAGAAAAGAGCTTGGGCTTCCTTTGGATAAAAAAATTATCATGTATGCCGGCAGAATTTCACCCGAAAAGGGCTCTGAATTTTTATTGAGATCTTGGAATGAAGTACATGATGCTATTCCGAACTCTCACCTTCTTGTTGCTGGAGGTATTGCGCCATCCACGGAAAAACCCCTACAAGATTTATTTGCCCAGTTTAAAATAGACTGTCAAAATGACCAAACCGCTAGCTTTACGGATGGTTTTATCAAGGATGAAGCCAAGTTAGCCAAATACTACCAAGCCTGCGATATCTTTATCCTTCCTAGTCCAGCTGAAGGTTTAGGTAATGTTTTACTGGAGGCCATGCTATGTGGGAAGCCTTGTATAATTTCGGAAATTGCAAGAGCAAGTTCGGGTGCTGGTGACCTGGTTACTTCGGGTTTCAACGGTACTACTTTCAAAGACTACACTCCGGAGGCTCTTATCACCGCCATACGAGAAATCAAAAATAATATGGGAACGTGTGGTCTAATTAAAGCCAAAAATATGGGTGTTGGTATTAGCAGTGTGACTGATGAGCATATAAAACTTTATCAAGAATTAGTACATGGAAAGCCGTTCTCGGTAGCCATGATTACCTAATAATATATGAACAAGGAAATTATAAATCTGGGTCTGGAAACTTACAGATGGTATGGTCCTAATATTGGTGGCGTAGAAAAAACAGCACTTATGCTAGCAAACAATCTAGCTAACAATGGTCATAACATATCAATTTTTACCGAAAAAAATGATAAGAATTTTAATGGGAATCAATCGATTATTGAGGCTAAAGAGGGTGATTTAAAAAAAATTTCAGTTTACTATCACCAAAATATGGACGAGGTTGTTGGAAATATCGAAAGGCAGATTCAGGAGGGGAAGATTGACATTGTCGAAATAGAAGGTTTTTTTGGAATAAAAGAGGACATTTCACTAATGAAAAGAATATTAAATCTAAAAGCTCCATTAGTTTGGGTATCTCACAATGTTTCATTACTTAACAAGCGTCATCGTTACGATGAACCTGGCTTTGTATTTAGCAAAGCTTTTACAGACAAAGTCGACGCTTTTGTGTGTGTTTCAAGTTTGTTAGGTCAGCATGCTAGAGAATTTGGATTTCCAAATGAAAAAATCAAGGTAATTTATAACCCCATAAATACCGAAATTTTCCATTCAGTTTCATCCAGTGAAAAAACAAATATAAGAAATAAGCTCGGTCTTCCCCTTGATAAAAAAATTATTCTCTACAATGGTCGTGTAGCGCTTGACAAAGGTTCGGATTTTTTAATGAGAGCCTGGCAAGAGGCTTCCTGCGATCTACAGGATCATCATCTGGTAATTGTTGGTGATGTTTCAAAAGGTGATGAGTCCATGGCAGAATTATTCGCTAAGTTTAAAGCGTCTTCCGGTGGTAATGTTACCTTTTCAGATGGGTTCATTAGAGATGAACAAACTATTGCCAATTACTATCAAGCGGCAGATATATTTTTATTGCCAAGTCCCTCCGAGGGAATGTCAGGATCAATGATTGAAGCCATGGCTTGCGAGCTACCCTGTGTAGTTTCAGAAAAAGCGAGGGCTGAATCCGGGTCAGGGGAACTCCTAGATGACGGATATAATGGTACTACATTCAAGGAGTTAACCCCCAATTCTTTTGTTGCAGCCATTAAGGAAGTCAAGAACAGTATGGGTAGGGCTAGCCTATTTAAGTTTAAATCCATGGGATTTGAGATACAAGATTCATTTAAAAAAAGAGTAGATTTGTATTCAGAATTAGTTCACGGTAAGCCGTATTCAGTAGCCATGGTCGCTTAAATAAATCAAAAATAGTAAACTAAATTAGAAACAATTAAAAAAACAATATGAACGACTTTATTCTCTTTTCAGGATCCAGTAATCACAATCTTGCCGAAAAAGTAGCAGAAAAACTTGGTGTACCACTGGGAAAGGCTGAACTAGAAAGATTTGCCGATGGCGAAATCCGTCCTTGGGTTATAGATTCCGTCAGAAACAAAACAGTATTTGTGCTTCAGTCTCTATCCAAACCAATCGATGAAAACTTTATGGAGATGGCTTTTTTGGCTGATGCAATTAGAAGTGGAGCCCCCAAATCTATCATTGCCATTATTCCTTATCTTGGTTACGCCAGGCAAGATCGACAGTCTAGAGATGGCGACCCAATTTCCTCTAGGGTAATTGCTACTTTTCTAGAAGCTTGCCATTTCGATGAAATGATTACGGTAGACATTCATAATAGTGCGGTTGTCGGGTTTTATCGAATTCCGGTCCAAAACATTACAGCTAAAGAAATATTTGCCAGAAAAATTAGAGAAGTTGTTGATAAGGATACTATTATTGTCTCGCCGGATCTTGGAAGTGCCAAGAGGTCTAGAAAGTTTGCGGATGCTACCGATCTGCCACTGTTGATTTTAGAAAAAAATAGACCAGTAGACCAGAAAGATTACACGGAGTATGAGGAAATAAATACCGATATATCAGGTAAAAACGTCGTAATATATGACGATATGATTTCTACCGGCGGAACCATTATTAACTGTACCAAAGAATTAAAACTAGCCGGAGCTCTTAGTATCACTGTATGTGCAACTCATGGCGTCTTTGCTGGCGATGCAATTCAAAATATTTTAGAAAGTGGAGTCTCAAGACTGATTATTTCCGACACAATTGGAATTCCTGAAGATCACGATCCAAGAATTGAGATTGTGAGTGTAGCTGAACTACTGGCTCAGGAAATAAAAACC
>CALRDV010000015.1 GCA_943355005.1 Patescibacteria group bacterium | reverse complement strand
GGACTCGCCTTCGATAATCCCGCCTTTGGCGGGATTTCTCAGGACCGGCCTCGACGAAACCGTTACGGGTTCGTCTCCGGCATGTTCGAGTCCCGTCTTTCTTGATATAAATAAATCCACCATAAAGGTGGACTTATTTCTATCAGGGTGGATTACGGGACTCGAACCCGCGGTCTCCTCCTCCACAGGGAGGCGCTTTACCAACTAAGCTAAACCCACCATTTTGGTATGCCTAAGAGCATCTGGGTATATTTTACCTTAAAAGTGAGTTTAAATGATAAAATCAACCTATCGGGGTGTAGCTCAGATGGCTAGAGCGCTGCGTTTGGGACGCAGAGGCCGGAGGTTCGAGTCCTCTCACCCCGACTTTGGGTAGGTTTTTGGTTATTTTATTGGTATTCTGATAGAATAGCGGAGACTTATAAAATTGTTCTCTACCATCTTGTAGATCTTAGTAGGAGGCTTCCGTGGGTAATAAAAGATTGGTTTTTGGTCTTACTGCAGGTATTACTCTGATTTCAGGTCTTATATGGGGTGGGGTGATTATGACTGACTTAATGAGCAGGATATTTCCCAATATAGCCTTCTGGCTGATTGTGTTGTCAATTTTCTTCATCAATCGCAGCCTCCAAGCCTGGCAAGGTGTTAGTCATACAATCGGCTGGAGTGAGGCTATCTGTCTGATTGGAATTGTTTTTTTCGGACAATTCTTGGTAACTCATGTTTTGATTGTGTTACTTGAAGCTGTTCTATTTCTAATGGTCGCTGCAGTAGTTGAAGCATTTGTTCATCCATAAAACATACCCCGCCATATTGGCGGGGATTTTGTTTTTTGTGGCATACTGAATGTGTGGGTATATCAAAAAGTTCCCAAAATAGACTCGAAGTCTTTGATTTATTGAGAGGTTTTTTTATTTTTGGAATCATTGTTAATCATCTGGGATTATTTCCAAATATTTTTGCATTTGCAACAGGGGCTACCAAACTTTGGGTTTCTTTTGCTGAAGGCTTCTTTATTGTTTCCGGATTCTTTGTGGGATATTTGTATAAAAACAAAATTAGTTCGGATTTCTTGGCAGTTCTCAAAAAAATGAGTTCAAGGTCATTACGTCTTTATCTGTGGACGGTGTATTTAACTATATTGTTTACATATTGGGGAAATTGGATGCCCATCGGTTCTGTTAAGGAGGGCTTGTGGATATTGCACCCTGAAAATTTGATAGAGTTTTTAAAGAGGGTTATTACACTTCGTTATACTTATGGTTGGGCTGATATCTTGCCGTATTATTCCGTATATTTACTAGTTTCTCCGTTTTATCTATATTTACTTAGATTCGGACTAATAGTTCCTTTAGTTTCAATTAATTTAATAATTTGGTTTTTTCGGGGAGTTAATTCGTATATGGCCATCCAAATTTTATTTTTCATGGGAGTTATAGCTGGATTTTATGGTGACGTTATTAAAAAGTGGTGGTTAAAGCATAGACATGTATGGAGATTTAAATTTCGAACAATTATTTATGGTATTTTTGTTGTTTCACTTTTAGCTTCGATGTTTTCAGTTTTTGGATTGGATAAAGTAGTTTCAACAGGTCCACTTTCGAGTTATTTGATATCTAAAAATAGAGTTTTAAATTGGTACTTTGATAAGCAGACGGTAGGACTCGGACGCTGGTTACTATCCCCTCTTTGGATATTGGCCCTGTATTTTGGTTTTTCGAGCTTTATTAAGCCTATTAGAAAATGGCTAGGTTGGTTATTTAGTGTTTTTGGCAGAAATTCTTTAAGATCCTATATTGTTCATTCCTTTGTAATTTATCCAATACCTTTCCTTGTCTTGATGACCGGCTACAAATCTGTGTTCACAAACTCATTTATTACTTTGGGGGTGGTTTTGATAGTATTTTGGATTACCGATCTGTTTGTCCATATTAACCGATTTAGAGCCTAATAGGATAAGCACGATGTCTGAGGTTCTTGTGATAAAATTGAGTTCTTGCGGGTGTCGTATACCGGTATTACCTCAGCTTTCCAAGCTGATGAAGGGGGTTCGACTCCCCCCACCCGCTCATTTTGAAAAATGAGGCTAAATTTGACATACTACTGAGGGAACCTCTGGACTATTTTATATGAAAAAACCCGCCTTATCCAAGACGGGATTTGGGTTCAGAGGGACTTGTTCACAGCAATTTGTACAAAAAAAACAACAACTGCGAAGCTAAAACCACCCAGTGCAAGCGCCCAATTACAGAACAAACCAATGATTCCTAGAACGATGAATATTCCCGATAGAGCAGAAAGGGGAAATCTCATTGAAAACTCAAATAACTCTGATAAAAACGATTTAACTTGTTTCATGGAGCGCTCCTTGTTAAAGTAATTTTTAAGAATTATATCACAAGCCTATTTTATACTCTGACTATAATTTTTAATTTCAAGGGAGAGCATTTGTGCCTCACTAGACCGAAAATAAGACGAAACTAGTTCTAACCAATTCTCGCCAGTAGCTCACATATGCGTTACTGTGTGATCTCTTGTAGAATTGGTTAATGAAACTTTTTAGAAATGTCCTCAAGATGTTGGCTGTTGTTGTGACCCTTATATTACTGATTTATATCTATAATTTTCAGGAGTTTGTCAGAATTTCTTGGGGAAATATTGATGAAAGAATTGGTGGAACAACTTTTACAAATTGCTATGGACTTAAAGTGCAAAACAATGTTGTCTTTGGTAAATGTTTTATCAACTCATCATCAGTTCACCCTTAATATTGATTGTATTTCTTGTATTCATGAATCTGAATAGATAATAGTCCAGCTTCTAGAGTATTAAAATAATCGTAAATTAGTCCGAGCCATTTACCATCAGTAGCTCACTTGAGATACCGTTCCAAGACGAAGAGATCTTCGATACCTCTCATGAAAGGTACATATGCTTCATTAGCCGTAAGATCCAACGACACTCTAATATTTTGTTTGTAGTGATTCTGGCAGAGTTGCACACAAGCAGAAGGAAAAGCTCTTAGACAAGCATCTCTGATTGCTTGGTTGTCATCACAAACAACCGCCTGAAGCGGGTAATTTAGAAGCTTGAGAGAAGTGAAGAATTTGGTGAGCAATGGTAGATTCTCGGATCTTCCTAATTTGTATGATGGGATATCGTGTGTTTGGTAATCTACTCCGTAGATTACCGGAATCTTTCGATCATAACCTTTAATTTTGACAAACTTACCATCGACTAGGAGGATGCCACAGTATTTTTGACAGTATTTCCTAGTGACATCGGCACAGTGTGGTAAGCCAGAAAGATATTCCTGAACATGACGGTAAACAGTGCCGACTCCAAGATTTGATTGATCCGAGAGACAGCGAAAGGGAACTCCGTCGAGGTGAAACAGAGCTAATTCACGATCAGACCACTTGGGATGTGTTCTGTTTACCTGAAACCATGAACCACAACCCGAACACCAATATTTAACAGATCCTCGACGAGAACCTCTTTTTTGTGTCTGACTACCTTTACATTTTGGACAACGAGGATTTTTTTCATACTTTAATACTAAACGAATATGTTTGACCGGTCAAAACAGATCTTTAGACTGATACAACTTTCTTTTTCGAGAAATTACGAGACCAAAATGGAACGGTCTCCCCGCTCACTTGACGATATTTATTTTTGAGTAGTTTTATGCTCCTTCTCTAATTGTAAGATTTTATCAACAGCTTCATCGATTACAAATTTTTCTAAATATACGCCAAGATTTTCAATGGGGAATTTACAAGCATATAAAGTTCCATGTTTCATAATAACCGGCTCTTCTCTCCTGTTTCCATATTGATCACAGTAAAAATATATTCCCAGCTTTTGTAGTCGTTCTAGTAGTGGTTTTGAGTACTTATTAGCTTCGTCCACATGTAGAATACCCCCTTGTTTTCTTTTGGCTGCTTCGTTTATCGTTGCTAATAGAGATAAGCCAGCTGAAATTCCTTCATTTGAATTTCTTTGGAAAGGATACGTGTCACTGTTAAATGTCTCAACGAAGCTGGTGACGAAGACAGAATCACTTCCTACAGGATTACCATCCTTATTAAAGTGACTTGCATAACTCAGAGTAATACTTCCTCCACATAATGGAGTAGACTCTGGCCAAGTTATAAATATACTTTGTTCTGCAAAATCCTCGATTGGAATAAACGGTATTTCCTTTTTTATAATACAGGATGTGTTAGTCAACTGGGGTATGCGATCTATCAGGCGAGCATCAAATACCTCTGCAAATTCAGGACCCATTGGTGTTATATCACTTGGTTGTAGGTCATACATATGTATTTAGATTAACACTTGCAGGTAACTTGGTGTCTATCCTTCTTTTAATAATTGTACTGTTGCTGATTGGGATCGTAGGTTACAGAATATTTGGTCGTAGATGAATTAAGATGGGCTGCTAACTAGCAGCCCTTTTTGTGCTATGAAGAATGATTTGGGCATGCCACCCGCTCAGACCTGTTTACCAGCCCCTACAAATAATGTTCAATGTATAATTTCTTATGACTTGTGTAACTAAATTAATGGGCTTGCTAACTTTCGAAGATGATTTTGTTGGGAGTATTGAGGTAGGAAAGATTTATACCGTAAAAAAGAGTGGCTACAGAATAGTTCCTTTTCAAGTACCAATGGAGTTAGCGGATGCAAATTTTAAGTATCTCGGTAAGGCAAAAGTAATTAAAGTTGTTGTGGAAAGTGACTTTACAATAATTACATTTGAAGTTCTTAAAGTGTTTACCGAGGAGGAGTCTAGGGTATATTCAGCTAATTTTATATGACAATGTTTTTATCACATGGAGGAATATAGAATTTTTGCCTCGCTTGCCATTCCTTACAAGATAAATTCCGATGGTTACAAATATCTATTGCTTAAATACGAAAGAGGAATATGGACATTCCCCGGAGGGAAAAAAGATGATAGTGACAATTCTTTGGAAGATTGTTTGATTCGTGAGATAAAAGAAGAAATCGGTTTGGATATTGATAAGAGCTCACTAGAGTCGACAGGTTTGGTAAATAAATTTACCTATGGCCCAGAAAACCCATCAAGAAAAGGCATAATTGGTGAAACTCATTTTTGGTTACTAAAACTGACTGGAAATGAAGAACTTGGCTCTTGGGATAAGATAGTTGACTATGGCTGGTTCGAATCTGAAAAAATTGTTAAGTTACTCCCCTTCCCTGGCGAGCAAAAAGTTTTTTTGGAGGCTACGAAAAAGTTTGATTTGGTTTGATTCCATCGCGTCTATGGGAATTATAAAAACCCTCGATCTCGAGGGTTTGGGGTATTATTTCATCCGTTTAGAATTCTTACCGGTGTATTTTTCAATTTTCTGCAGTCTTGTGATTTCAGCGTTTTGTCTTTTTACCAGCGCTTCAAGTCGAAGTTTTTCGCTGAATATATAGGCAACAAATTCTTCGTCAGTATTGTATCCCCAGTCGTTCTTGGTATCACACTTCAGTCCATTGACCATGATTATCATAAATACACCTCCAGAAAGGTTAAAGAGCTCTTTGTAGAATTATATATTAAGTTTGTAAACGTGAACAAAGCAATAGACGTATTAATAAACTTTGCTTTACTTTGTTGATGAGGTGTAATCTGATGAGTTGATCACGATAGTTTTTCCCTCATCAACATCGTAATAGAACAATTTGGCGTTTTTTGTACATTTTTCCACAGCTTCCTCGGCGTCTTTTGGGCTCAAGTCACACTCCTTTATTAATTTTGCTATAAAATCTTCTTTTTTCGCAATCACTTCAGTTTTCCATGTAGAACGCATATGATAGTTTCCCTGGTGTAGATGTTGTAATTGACGTATCACCTTGGGGTCATCAACACCGCCCTTCTCTACGTATTCCTTTAATGGTGCTAATATTCTATTCTCAAGGGCTTCCCATCTGTTAATTTGTTTACCATCTACGTAAATTTTTAAAAACAGATTATCCTCCAGATTTTTTTTGGGTAAGGGTATGTTTATCGTACTAGCATCTCTTGTGTTAACACTGTCTTTGTTACCACCTGCATTAATGTTAGCTTTCTCCATTAACTCTCTGGCCTTGACTTGTCTTTCGAGGGCTGCCTTAAAAGCGTTGGGGTGACTTTTCCAGATTTCGTAGTAATGTCCACCCATATAAAGCCTCAGACATTGATCGTCATAGAGGGGTATTTTTGAAAAATCTAGTGGTTGTATTATTTCGTTGACAAGCTTCTGAATTTCCTGCCTAACTTCTAATGAATCCTTAAGGACTACATCTTTATATGGTAATTCTCCTCTTTGCCCCGATTCTTCTGCTGTTTTAACGGATTTCATGATATTTTCTACCTGTTCATCCAGTTCTTCTATAGACTGAACCTCTATAACCTCGGTTTTATTGCCCGTCAATGCTGTAGCCGGGGCTAAAGCAAGTAATATCTTCGTGAGTTTTAGTAGTGCGTATCCGACCCTTACTTCATCAGCTTTTATTAAAGTATTTTCATCTAACTCACTAACTTCTTTGTATTTTCCTTGTTGCTTTCGAGCGGCCATTGCTCCCATTAATCTGAATAACTGATACGAAACAAGATTATAATCATCTCCGAGGATTTCTTTTGATAATTCGCGTATTACATGCTTATTAGGCATAGAATCGTATTCTCCTTGTGCGTTGTTCATTAGATGTTCTTGTCCTGTTACGGAATCTCTTTCAATATGCTTCCATCTAGCTATTTGTATATCATCAGAGAATCCATCTGTTAGCGCCCGAGCCTCATGCCTAAAAGGATTTTCTTGGTCTCCCTGGAGGAAGCTAAGTATTTGCATACTACTTGTTAAAACCTTAGATTCGAAATTTACACTGAAAATGTTATATCTATCTACTATGGTTTCTTGTCTCGTAAGAGCTTTAATCTTGGCTTCTATCGCTTCTGGAGGTAAATCTTGTTTTCTAATAGAGTCTTCCAGCTCAGCTCGAATGCCTCTATCTAGCTTTACTCGGTCGAGTTCTAATTGAAATCTATCGAGAAATTTTTGTTTTTTTTCTCCATTTGGATCATTTTCAAATATTAAAGTCTCCATCATCTCTATCGTTATTGTTTCGACCGGGTGGTCAACGTCAAACCACTCTTTAACCTGTAGCATAACCTCAAATGGCAGAATCTGTTCATATAGCTCAAGATTTCCTATCTTGGTGGACAGAGGAATGCTGTTTTCAAATACATCTTTAACCACAATTTCTGGAAGTTTAGGCAAGGCTCTTGTGTTTCCGTCGATGTGCCTGGCATACTCCTCGCTTTTAATATAATGTAGTTCTTTCATGGTTGAATGCACTAATTAAGACTAGGCCTTAATCTGGTGATTGTCTAGCTTGTGAGTAGATTTTACCAAAAATGAGCACGAGTGTCAACTGCTATGGGCTAAACTATGCTGAAGGAGCCTGGTTTTCCTTCTTGATGGTGGTCCAGTGGTAGAGATAAAGCGGAATTCCGACCAGAATTAGGGATAAAGAGGTGGAAAGTTGACGTTTGCGCTGATTAGCCTGTTCTTCTTCATTGCGCTTCTTTTGGAGCTCAGCTGAAACGGTGGCAATTTGTTTGCCGTCAGGGACCATCATGGGCTCGGCATAGTAGGTGTAGTCGGAGACTTTGAAGATGTACGTCTTTATGGCCAAATCGGTTATTTGCACACTCCCAATGACTGTGATTAATAGGCCAACGAAAGAAAAGAGATAAAGATATAGTAAGCGAAGATTGAATTTCATATATTATATTGTAGCAAGTATTGTGTTTTATATAGATTCCGAATCAAGTTCGGAATGACATTGAGCTTTTTTGGGTTAAAATAGGGTTAAGTGCCGAGATGGTGGAATGGTTTACACGCAAGTCTTAAAAACTTGTGGGAGCAATCCCATGAGGGTTCGACCCCCTCTCTCGGCACCAACAAGAAATCTCTCCCTCGTGGGGAGATTTTTTGTTGGTTTGTGTGGGGTCGAACATGCCGGAGCCAAACCTGTAACAGTTTTGGCGAGGCCGGTCCTGAAGCACGTAGTGACTGAAGGCGACCCCCTCTCTCGGCACAATGAAAAATACGCGCCTCGTGTGCGTATTTTTTATTGTCTTGAAAGTGGTCGAACACTATCTTCTACTCCCTCGATCGTATAAGGTAACTTTGTTCGAGGCTTCTTTGAGATACTTTCGATGATATGGATCACAGAATTCAAGATCAGATATCTCATTAATATCATAGAACTTGATGGATTGTCCTTCCAAACATTGAATAGGTTGGACTTCATCATAGATACACCAATAGAAATCTCTCGTTACATAACCTGTAGGTGTGTCGAATTCATCATGTTGCAAGATTTGTAGATCTTTAAGTTTTACCTTATACCCTGTTTCTTCAAGTAACTCTCTCGCAGCGGCATGTTTTAGGGTGGGATCGATTTTTTCCTGTTTTCCACCACAAATTGCAAACATATCAGGAGAAGCGATATTTGGTATGTTGTCCCTATGTTGAACAAGAACACACCCTTCCTTGGTAACCATGGCAATGGCTACGTATTTTTTGATGTTTTTATTCGACTTCATTTATAGTTTTTATTCTTCTAGATACCGAAGGGTACTGCTTGACGATTCTGCAAATTTCCGCCAGGGTTGATTCTCCAAAGAACAAGCCCAACTCTTTATCTTTAGACATTTCTCTGACAGCCTTAATAAAATTGGTGTCAGGCAGAGTATCTGTCGCGTAGTCTTTGTTTTTGTACGCCGAATAAAATGCTCTAAGACATAAAGTGAGGTTTAGAATATTATCAAAAGCGTATTCTGATGATAATAGTCTAAATTCCGGATGTACCTCATGTGTTTTCTCTCCTGTATTTTCTATAACAATATCTGAAGGTACATCTTCGCTCCTTTCGTATTCTTCAGGTAGCATTACCATAGGCAAAACTCTTGTAAATGTACTGTCTATAAACCTATTCCCTAAAATTGATTCTCTGAACATTTGGAATTTGCTTTTTGGATATGGTCTGAGACTGTGAGAATTGCAGGACAGATGTAGATGTTGAGAATGTAAAACCGGTAACAAACCATTGTTTTTAGCCTTTTTTCTGATTTCGTCTGCAAGCCAGCTAATATTGTCATAGTAGTCTTCCAGATTTTGTGGGGCGGTCCGAAATTCAATTAGGAGTTTTGAATCCCTTGTGCAATTGTAGTAATCTTCAGGATATTTTTTGTCTAATGATTTAGCAAAATCAGCAATTCTAAGGACTTTGCTTCGATGATCCTCAGAGTAATTGGGATTGTTTTCTGCTCTAATTTCATCTTTATCGTCACTGTTCAAATAACTATACCTTGATATCCTATTCTCATAGCGTCTCTCAAGTTTTCCAGGATCAGCTTGATTGCTTAAAAATAATACTTCCAGCTCGGTACCAATCAATAAAGCACCTTTGTCAATTCTCAGACTTCCTTCTATGGCATTTCTTAATTGTGAACTTAAATACACAAGTTCTTTTTCTACTACACCTGTAGCTGGTCTCATAAAATTCTCAGGAGTAAAGTTAGCTGGATTATGACCTAAATATTCTTTTGACATATAAATTGATATTATATGATATGTATTGATATGTTATGTATTATATAACTACTGTAAAAAATTTCCATATGTAATATAATTATCACTTATAGTATTGAATATGGGTTATATATATCTTTTAAATCCCTAAATCATAGTAAATCATCAAACTTAATCAATTTGAGATAAAATATACGTGTATGACTCGGTAGCTCAGCTGGATAGAGCACCTGCCTTCTAAGCAGGTTGTCGGCGGTTCGAGTCCGCCCCGGGTCACAAAAAAACCGTCTCTTTTGGAGACGGTTAAGTATTCTTATGCAGCACTTGGGAATAGTCTGTTGTGTGTATCTTGAGACATGTGGAGTTCGAAAATTAAGTTAGCCATCACCAGATCCCAGTCAAAACGCTCAATAGCAGTTTCATAGCTACTGTCATAGTCAGGGCTGTCATTGAAGATGTCGTCACTGACCACGATCTTTGCTGTGACGCAGGTGACTGGAACTGTAGGATCAATTCGATATTCCAGATTCTCAATATCCCGAATAGTGATCTTGTTCACGTTGGTATTCTGAAAGGATACTGAGATAGTAAGAAGCGCCTTCTTTAGATCAACGTTAACAATCTTGACCGCGACGAGATTGTTACTGAGACCACAAATTTTATTGAGGATTTCACCATATGTATCACTATTGAGATGATTGTCTTCCAGCCATTGATCACCAAGCTCGAGTACTTCTGGCTCTTCCGATTCTGGCGATTCCTCAAAGAGAATAGGGGTTTCTTTAAGTGCCGGTTCTTCAATTTCGAAGGTGGTCTCTGTTGGTTTCCGTAACCGTACTACAAAAAAGGCAATTACAGCTCCTACCAAAGTGAAAAATAAAATCCAGTATACAAAGTTCATTTTTTTCTCCTGTCAACGTGAGTTTTCTTGCCTGTTTATTTTACTACCATATCTATATTATGACAATATAGGTTTGACTGGAATAACTATAAGCTTTTAATTGAATTTTTGGTTCTTACTTGCGATATCTCTATAGGCTTGATATAATCAGTGAAATTCTAAAGGAGGTGTCACATGAATGATAAGTTTGTGAGTGTGGCTACCTCCTTTTGGGTAGTCGCGTACATTATAATTTTTAAGATCATGGGGATTGTGTTCTATTACTTCCTGATTTTTCATCTGGGAGTAGGACTTGCAACATTTACCTATATACTCACAAATGGTTCCTGGGGTAGTATATTTTTTAACCTTTTACTTCGAGAAAAGTCCTCGGAAAAGGCTCGGCATATTTTGGGCCGGTTCTTGGATAATAAGAATGGAAATTTATTTGTACGTTTAAGGGAAATGATAGATGACAGTATAGACTCTCCAAACGTGCCTTTGTTTTGGTTGTTCGTGGTTTTTGTTTTGGAAAGCCCACTAAGTGGGGTTGCAATCATCCGCCTGACTTATTCCAAGGAAAGCCAGGGCTATTTTTGGATTTGGCTTGGATCGGTTGCAAATGGGCTATTCTGGTTCTTACCAATATATGGTGGAGGGTTCTCCCTCCTCAAGCTATATTTACATTTATAATCAAGGAGTTGCCTTATGAAAGAATGGTTTTTTAGAGTAGTGGCTCCTTCTTGGGCAGGTTTATACCTTTTAGTATATAAGCCTTTTGGAGCATCGATATATGTTGCTCTTTTGGTAATGTATGGACTGTGGTTAGGAACAGCCATTATGATTTTCTTGTACTGGATTTGGGGAATATTTTTTTATCTAATTTTGCTTCAATCCAACTTGTTTGATCGTTTTATGGTTGGCCTTGAGCATGTACTTGAGAAGCGAAAAGGTAAACTTTTTGTCTGGTTAAAAACCAAGTTGTTTAACGATGAGGATGAAACCACCATTTCTCCCCTGCTAGTCCTAACAATGTTTGTAGCAGAGAGTCCATTTACGGGTGTGCCACTTGTTCGATTAGCATACGGTGCAGATAAAAAATGGACGGCAATTTTATGGATTACTGTTGGCTCGATTCTGGAAGTTGTTACCTGGTTTCTTCCTGTTTATGGACTAGGGTTTTCGACCATTAAAGTAGCGTTCTACATGATATTTAGATAATTTGTCTGATTGATATTAAAAAGCCACCCAGTTGGGTGGCTTTTGTTTGATTAGAATTCCTTTTGGATTGCTGTTAGGTAGACCTTGCTAAACTGATCACTACCCAGCTCTGGTAAACCCATCGCCTTTCTTGAAGGCAACAAGATTTTGACATTATCGCCGTATTTTCTCTTAAACCCGGTGTTTACTGACTGCCAGGCAACGTGTACCAGTTTTTCGACAGGTTCTTGTATCTCAGCAGCGATCCGCTCAAATAGCAATTTAAAACCTTGATTGGTTAACTGTTGGTCCGAGCCGTTGATATCAAATCCATAGCGAATTAATTGGCTCATGGTGTAGTCAATTTTCAGATAAATCATTCCCAACTGGTCTGAAGCGATGTTTGTAGCTGTGACACCAAGACCGTCTCCGGGGGCTGATTCCAGAATAATTTTTGGTACACCCAGAAACTCTCCCAGATCTCGAACTTCATCTTTGGTAAGTTCTTGAATAACTTTAACGTTTCCAACATCGCCATTGATGGTCCAAAAACCCATCAAAAGTTCAGACAAGTCATCTGTGTCGAGCACAAGTCCACGTTCTTCGCTGGCAAGATGGAATAGGTATACCATGCGTTCACGGCACTTGATATTGCCGTTTCTGAGTCGATCCAGGTGGGTTACAGGATTCTGGATCCTAAATGGGCAGGCAAAATACCATTCGGTGAGATTCACTTCTTCCATGTAAAATCCAATTTTACTCGCTAGGGCGCGAGCCTTAACCAAATCAACCGGCTTACTATCAACATCAATAAACACATATTTGTAGCCACAAGAATATCCCCAGGATTTCAAAAGTGAAATGGCTTTGAGTCCGATGGCGGCCATTACGGCAGAATCTAAACCGCCCGAGATCCCCAGTATGATGTTTTGTAACTTATTTTCCCGAATGTATTTGGCTAATTCAATAACCGCCATGTCTGCAATATTTACGGCTTGAGTCTGGTTTAAGATTATCATGCACTCTCCTTTTAACGTACAAAGTGTACTTCTTACACTCGCAATTCTATCACCATACCCCATAAAAGAA
>CALRDV010000014.1 GCA_943355005.1 Patescibacteria group bacterium | reverse complement strand
TATAGATTCCCGATCAGGTCGGGAATGACACTGTTGTATTTTTATCGGTAGCGGAGTTTTAGATTTGGGTCGCCTTCCCAATGATCTGAGCCACCATCATCATAATACCGAAGAATGTAAATTCGATAAAGAATTGCTAGATAATCGGTGGCGAAATTTTTGACTGAATCCATCCCAATATTACTTGAATAATTATGAGTAATTACTACCGGTGATTCATAAATCCTCTTGAAGCCAAGACGATTGGCAACAGTTAAAACTTCCAAGTCAAATGCCCAGCGCTTAATAATGAGTCTTGGAAGCACCTGGACAAGAACGTTTCTTTTGAATACCTTTAAACCTGTCTGGGTGTCGGAGACATTAAGACCGAACATAAATTTAGTCGCCTTCTGAACCATAAAAGAAAGTATCTTTCTCTGCCAAGGATATTCGACTTTGCTGGCTTTGTGGCGCTTGCTGCCAATAATAATATCGGCGTCGTACCACTTCATGTGTTCGAGGGCTAGTCCAAGCCCCTTCGCGTGAAGATCTCCCCCGGCATCGATAAAGGCAACTATTCCGCCTTTCGCTCTTGCCATACCGAAGCGCACAGCATAACCTTTGCCTTTGTTAACTTTATAAAAATAAATATGGCTATGTGCGGCGTTAAATTTCTTTGCATATTTGTAAGTTTTATCTCTAGAGGACTTAAGACCATCAATGACACAGATAATTTCGTAGGGACGATTGAGAAGATCCAGATGGAGCTTTATAAAAGAAAGATCTTTAAAAATGGTTTTACAATTGTAGGTCGGAACAATCACGGAAAGTAGAGCATCGTCTACTTTACCTACTTTAAATGTCTTCTTCTTTGCCTTTCTTGGCATGAGGAGATTATATACGTTTGGGAGGTGTGGTGGAGTGAGTCCCGCCTAGGTGGGAGACAAGTGAGATTACCAATATGAGCTGGATAGTAAAGTTGGACCAGATGAAACTGGAGAAGCTGTTTCTGGAGAGATATAGCGCGATAGGCTGGAGGATGACTGCCAAAAGCATGACTTTATTCGCCTGGGGTTTACCAATGGCCATGAGATAAGAAAGAATAAATTGGCTGAGGGCGAAGAAAACCATGGAGAAGGCAAAAATGGATAAGTAGGGTGTAGCTTCCAGATAGGCAGAACCGGAAAGAACTCGAATAATGAGAGCCGGAAAAAGAGTAAAAATGCCGGCACCAATAATTCCAAAAACCAGAACGACACTTCCCAGCTTGATTAGAATGGATCTTGCGGAACCGGAAGCGGCGTGTCGATGAGAAGCCATGGGAAGGACAAGACTGATTAACGGAGTGAGGCCAAAGAGAATCATACGTCCAAGAATTGAGAGTGAAGAATAAATACCGGAAAGATGAGGGTCAAAAAATATTCTTGCCAGTAATATATCTACCGAAATAAGTGCCATGGTCCCTAGAGAATAGATAAAGCTGTAACCGGTGAATCCGGCGAGTGAAAATTTTACTGAGGATTTTGCTTCAATCTTGGGAACGATTGATTTCCTGATATCCCAATAAATTAATAGAGTTGTGATGATGCCGGCCAAGAGCTGACCAATGACGGCGCCCGTGGCTCCAAAACCTAACCGAATAAAGAGGATGGAAATTCCGATTGTAAGCAGTGTTCCAAAGAATCCAACGATGGACTGAAAAATAAATTTCTGAAAAGCAATGAGGTAGGAACCAATGACCGTTTGATAGAGAGAAATGAACATACTGACACCAAGAACAATAAACGCAACAGATTGAGCCTTGAATAAATCAGCCAGAGGACCGGCAAATAAAATTAGCAAGAAGCCTAGACCGTAGGTGATGGGACTAATGACGCGCAAAATATAGTAAAAGAAACGATTTGTAGAGGTGAGATCTCCCCTACCCTGAAACTCGGAAACAAACTTGGTCACCACTCCCGCAATGGTACCGGCCGGAATTCCCAAGAGATAAATTAGACTTAAATAAGACAGAAATTCACCATACTCCCCGGGTGAGAGCAATCTAAGAAGAATTAGGTGAAAAATATATCGCAGGACACTAAGAAAGAAATTGGAAAAATAAAAGATGGCCGAAGATTTGGCTGTAGGTGTAGAAATGGCACTGAGAATTCGCTTCACAGGTTAGTTTAGCATTAGGCGACGAAGTAGCCTCGTGTAAAAAAGATAACAGCAAATGCGGTGAAGATTATGCAGAATAAATAGTATGCGTATTTAAAGTATGGATGGTTTCTTTCCAGCCACAAAGCCAGAGAAATAAAGATAGGAAACAGAACGAGGGTAAATCTGGGCATACTGGAAAAAGAGCCGACAAAGGTAGGCAGTAGAAACGAAAGAAAAGTAAAAATCCAGTAAGAAGGTCTCATCTTCTTTATGGAAAAGATGAGGACAAGAACTATTAATGTGGAACATGCAAGCTCCAAAAGAACAGTAAAGAAAAGAGGATCCATGTGATCCATAAAAATTATCATCTTGAAGTAACGGAAGAAGACTTGATGAAGAAGAATTAATTTGTTCCCGGCCATGCCGGCTAAGTCTGTTTGATAGTTGACAAAGAAGAATGGGTCGCCTGTTTGTAAAAATTGAAATCTGAGAAATGAGATTAGACCGATAGGCGGAACCAAGAGCCAGACTATGGATGGGGTTAGCCATACTTTTACCTCTTTTCCGTAAACCTGCCAAAATTCATAAATGAGTGCCGGCCAGAGAAAGATTCCGGTAACTCGAGTGGCTGAAGCTATACCGGCAAAGAGACATGCGAGGAAAAAATTATTTTTCCTGGAGAAGTAGAAACTTAGAACTGCTAAAAGCAAAAACAAAGACTCGGAATAGACAGATCCAAAAAAGAAAGCTGTGGGAAAAAACAACAGAAGATAAATAGTGGACTTGGCGATTTTGGGTTTGTAGTCCAGAATGATTAGTTTGTAAAGGTAGAAAAGCGCCAAGATAAAAAACAGATGGGAGAGAAAAAGTCCTGATGCGAGGTAATTACCAAAAATATTAAAGGTCCGCACGGCCCAAGGATAGACAGGGAAAAATGCATAATCCATGTCAGTACGCCGTTCGAATCCGTAGCCCAGTTCCGCAATTTTTAGATAGTGTGCTCCATCAAAATTTGACCACATAGTCGATAAATTTAATGCAGAAGGGAGAGCCGTTACTGTAGTGAATCGGGGGCGAGGCGCAAGAAGGAACATCGCGGGAATGGCAATGAGGATTAAGATAAGTCTCCAACCTAAAACAAGCTTAAATATTTCTTTTAGAGACATCGGTAAGTTTGATTATAGTGAGTTGAGAACTTTTTTGTATACCCCAAGAGTGAGGTTGGCGGTTTTTGCCCACGTAAAGTCTTTGGCTCGCTCCTTAGCCATCTCTATTTGATTGGCTTTTTCCTTGGGGGACAATCTTAGTGCTTTCTCGATAGCCTTTTGCATCGATTTAAGACTTCTGGGATTAAAAGTAATGGCTCCATCGTGATAAATCTCAGGTGAACTGGAGGTGTTTGAAGATGCAATTAAACAACCTTTGGTCATGGCCTCCAAGAGTGGAATACCGAAACCTTCGTAATAGGAAGCTTGGACATAAAGGGAAGCTAAATGAAATATGGCATTGACGTCTTCATTTGGAATAGCCCCCAGAATATTAATATGGTTGTAGACCTGAAGCCGAACCAGATCAATCAATTCCGGCTCCACCGGCTGGACTATTTCTTGGAGCATGGTCTTCCCTACAATTACCAATGGTATACCGAGACGGTCCGTGACTTCGGCGAGAGAAGGCAAATTCTTATTCGGATTGGGTCCGGAAGAAATAGTGAAAACAAATTTGTCAGGCAGGTTATATCTGTTCTTAACTTCAGCAATTTCTGCAGGACTTGGTTTGACCTTATAGCTATCCCCTACCGCCAAAGGTGTAACAAAGATCTTTTCCGGAGAAATCATAAAATATTTTTCGATATCTTTTTTGGAATTTTCCGAATCGGTAACAATGGCATAGACCGACCTAAGTGAATACCATTGTCTAAGCAAGTTAATAGTGCCTCTAACGCCCTTGGGGTATCTATCCGACATGACCAAGGGTGTGAGGTCATGAACCGTAACAACTGTCGGTTTTTCTTTTTTGAGTGGTAGTGTGGGATAAAAAAGGTCGAAGTAAGGAATGTGAATGATATCGGGGTCCTTATCGGTTTGTTTTATTTCGGGAAACTTAGTTAGAGCTTTAGAAAGATTATCGGCATAAACTCCAACTCCCCTACCGGCAGAGTGACCTCCACTATTTATAAAAACTTTAATTGGTGCCATATTCGTTATCTTTATATAATTCCCAGAGCTTCATGTAAGAAAAAGCGTGGTGCAGACCGGAATAAAGCGAAAAGATAAAACCGGGGAAGCCATCCAACAAACCGCGGTAACGAAAATAGAGACTACAAAAGGTGCTGAGAGGTTTAAAGAACATGTAATTAATGGTGTTGAAGATATTTATTTTTAAACCGGAGTTCATTAATTGCACAGCATTTAAACTAGAGTATCTGTCCTCACGAAGCAGGTAGCGGGAAAAATTAGGGGTGCCGTAATGGTCGAGGTCGGAGCGGAGCCAGCCGGTAACTCCCTTGACCACCATTTGCTCGTGCACATCTTTACCGGGTAGTTCAGCTTTACCTCTTTGGAATAAACGGATGACCGGGTCCGGATACTGGCCGGCGTGCGTCAAAGTCCCCTTGAGAAAATAATTCTTACGGGGGAGCCAGTAGGCTGAGGCAGGTTTCTCTAGCTTTCTGGGTTCAGGAAAAAGATTAAGCACTTTGTTTAATGAAAGTTTTAAGGGTGAGATCCAACCGTCATATCCAAAGTAATTTCCTTCCAAGATTCCAATAATCTCCTCTTTCATATTGGGTGTGACCACTTCATCGGTATCTATCTGAAAGATCCAATCCGACTTGGCGGCATCATTGGCAATTCTTTTCTGGATATGGAAGATGGGATTATTTTCTCTTATGAGGACCTTGGCTCCCATTTTCTTGGCGATCTCGGCGGTATTGTCGGTGGAAGTGCCATCGACAACAATGATTTCGTCCACCCAGCCTTTTACGGAATTTATGCAGTCGGCAATACAGTCTTCGTTATTGAACGAAGCCATGGTGACGGAAATGGTTTGACGGGTAGGTTTCATCTGCTTGTGCTTATAAATTTGTACATGGGGTGACCGGCGGGATCATAAATGGAATAAATCACATCTTCATTATCTATGGCTTCGTCAGCAGCTATTATAAGGGTGTTAGTAAGCTTTTTGTCTTGTCCGTAGTCAATAGAGCGGAATTCGAATTTGCCAAACTTGCGCAAGGTGGAAAAACCAAACTTATCGCGAGGTGTCATAACCATTTCCTTTTGAAGCGATTCGGGTGGATATTTTAAGAAAAACGCCATTAGGATATATGGCTGATCATATCGATCGGAAATTACAATGCGATCATATTTATCGTAGTTAGCTTTGGCATATATCGCAATTTGATCGAAGCCGTACTGCCATGCGTAAGATAACTCCTTGGGGTAGTGCACGTAATATAAATGAAAATAGCGGGCAACGGAGTATCCTCCTAAGATTAATAAGATAGAAGAAACAAGAGGAAGAATAGGCTTCAAATTAATTCTGGAAACTAGTTTCAAAAATACCGAGAGACCGAGAGCTGAGATCAACGTGAGAGGAATGACCATGTTCTGAGAGCGAAGTGCATGAGGTGACTGGAAAGTGAGAGCGGCAGCCAAGGGTGCGATAAGGAACCAGATAAAGATAAAGATCTTGCCTTTGGAATCCAGCTTAAGTAGAGAGAAAAGTCCAAGAAAATAAAAAGGAATAAGTAGCAAATATGTTTGACCCATTCCCGGGACCTTGCTGCGGGCAATCTCATCTCCGGTGACGAATAAAAATCTGGGTGAGAAGTGGGAGAGATAGTTTTTCACAAATCTTAACCCGTAGGAAAGATACTGATTGTGAACTGCTTTGACAAATATTGTTTCAGGGGTGTGGGCCCTGCGCATCTCCAGAGCTTGCCAAAGTGGTCCGGTATCTGAGAAAACAGAAACTCCTGTAAAACGTGATTGCCCTTCTTTGGAGAGTAGTTGTCCGGCGAGGGGGAGGGAGAGGACGACACCTAGAAGACAGGCTGTGAGGAAGGTTTTAAAAGTTTTTCCTACACTCGATAACAGAGATTGCTTCAGCTCGAGAATACTCGAGATTCGCAATGACGATATTTTTGATTTTCCGGATGGATTCCGGGTCAAGCCCGGAATGACTAATGTCGATGTAAGTTCGGGCCAGTAGAGAATGACGAGGGTGAGGGCGAGAAGGGGGGAAATAATACGGGCTGAATGGTAAGTGTAAAGACTGACAGCAAAAGAAATGACAAAAAGATAGAAATATTTGGCGTTTTTACTTTCGCTGGCAGTGCTTTCGATTCCCTTGAAGAAGGACCATATCCCGAGCAGAATAAAGAAAAGCGCGGCATTTACTTCCCAGCCACCGCGGGAGAACTGGAGATGCCAGGGGGAAGTGGCAAGGATGAGGGCAGAGAGGAGGGGGAAAATTTCTGCGGTCCAGCTCGATTTCCCGGATGGATTCCCGATCAGGTCGGGAATGACACGTGGCTTGGGGGATTTAAATTTTAATGAGGGATTTTTGGTAAAGCCGGGAACGACAAGCTGCTTGACAATTAAATAAATTAGATAGACTGAGGCGATTCCGAGAAGTGCCGATGGAAGTCGGACTGACCAGACATTTAGGCCGAGAAATTTAACAAAGGGAAGAACAAGATAAAAATAAATTGGTGGTTTGTAATCGTCAAAGGAACGGAAAACAAGCGGCCAAATAGTACTGTGCTCATCTTTGCCGGTCTGGATAAGTGACCAGGCGTTGTAACCGATTGCAGCTTCGTCTGCGTTTAGTCCGGCAGGAAACTTGTCGAGAGATACCAATCTAAGTGCTGCTGCCAGAATGAGAGTAAGAATTATGAGAATATATTTTTTCATTATGGTTTGGTCTTGATGACTCTGAATATGATGTGATTATCTGGAGTTTGAAATTGGCGGAAGAGAGCGATATTTGGACTGGTGATATCAAATTGATTGTTGATATTTCCCTCAGATCCAACAAATAAAGTATCTTTTTCTGTCATGATCTCGGGCGAACTAAATTGTCTAAATTCAACATTTGCTAGTTTGTTGACCTTACCTACATCTAGGCCACCATCGACAAAGCCATCACTAGCCTGATAAGTTTTCGGGTCAAAAGCGGTATAGAAAAGATAATAGATGTAAGGCTGACCAAAAACATCAGTAAAGATTACCCTTTTTGTTGGATTTTCCTTAATTATTTCAACGACTTGTTTGTAGCCATAGTTATATTCTGTAGAGAAAGCGGTTTGACTGTGCAGAAAGTAACTATCAAAAACGTAAAACACCAACAAGAAATAAAGTAGGAATAACGGGAGAACCATAAGTCTCAATAGCCTAAGCAAATAATACATACCAATGCCGGAAATCATAGCTAGTGGTACGGCCATGAATAAGGCTCGAACTGTAGAGAACTCAGCTAAAGTAAGAGAGGCAGGAACGGGAGCAATCAAAAGCAGGCCTAGTATAAGTAAGGTAGACTTGCTCGGTGAATCATGGGTACCCGGTGCGAGCTGTCTGACTAACCAAATAAAACCAAAAGTAAGCAAGATAAATTCAAGAGGATTCAAGATACCCAAACCGGGGATGTGCCCTCTCTCGGTAATAATTGACCCTTCATAAAAAAGGACTTCAGGGGAAAAATGCCACATATATCTAGAAAGTACCAGAGAAGTGGAGAGCTCGGTTTGATTATGGAAAAGCGGTATAGCAAGCGAGCCGACTCCATCTATGGGGAGTGCTTTTTCGGCTAAATTTGGTTTGTAATTGAAGATACTAAGAGTAGAGAGACGATTTCCTGCACTGCCAAAGAGCGAGCCAAAAAATATCCAAGCACCAAAGAGGATAAATGGAGCCAACCGTAAAAGCTTACCGGGGTTTAGATACTTTGAAAATTCCTGCCAAAAATCTTTCCAATAAATGGCAACAAAAAGAAGAAAGACGAGTGGTGTCAGTAGTTTGGCGGCTTGGTACATGGCCAGAGAAAGACAGGCAAATAAAAGTGAAGGATACAAGGATGATTTGTTTCTGATAAATCTTAAGAGGTAATAGAGGGCGAATATCGTAAGAGTACTAAAGACATTTACTTCCCAAGCACCGTGGCTAAAGTGAACTGACCAAGGAGAAATAGCAAATGCTAGGGCAGAGAGTTGCGAAGGAAGTTCAGTGCTAGTAGTTTTGGAACCTAATGAAAGGATTGTCTTTGTAAGAAGGTAGATGCCGAGAATACCTAGAATGCCAGCGAGGGCGGAGGGGAAGCGCACAGCAAATTCATTTAGCCCAAAAATAGCGACTGAGGGTACCGTAAGGTAAATATAAGCACCGGGCTTGTAATCACCAAAACTTTTGAATACGACCGGCAAAAACGCACCATGCTCGTCCCGGCCAGTCTTTAGAATAGAGTAAGCGTTGTAGCCGATAGCGGCTTCGTCCCAAGTAAGACCGTTTGGAACGGCTGATAGCTGCCAGAGACGCAAAATAGAACCAAGAATCAAAGCAACTATCAGGATTAAATATTTCTTCATGGGATAGAGGTAATTATAAACGCAGGCGAGCCATCCAGGTAATTTATTACTTTTATGATGTGAGCATTTACAGGGATGTGATCAGGTGAGGTGACAAGAAGACTTCTCGCAGTAGGAATAGAAATTCCAAATTCTAGTGGAAGTTCTTTGACCGAGGTAAGTGGTATCTGCCAATCATTCACAAAATAAATATTGTCAATCTTATCTGTCCAGTACCAATCGGACTTTTCAAACCGAACAGTGCCGTTTCCATTTTGCAGGATGCCGGGAGGAACCTTATCGTAAAAAGCGTAGAAAATATGAGGCTCAGCTAAGCGTTTTGTGATAAATATGCTTTGGTAATTTGTTTTATTTTCTGAGACATATTTCATCACTTCTTCATATCCATACTGCCAAGAAGATGAAAACTTTTTAGAATAATCGCCGAAGTAATTCTTGAGATAAAGACAGAAAGAAATAGATATCCATAAGGCAAGAAGGACAGAGATTATTGTTTTCCATTTGGATCCGACGAGACTTAAAAGCTGGTAAAAACCCAGTGCGGCAAAGATTATTAATGCCGGAATCATGGGATTTGGTCTCAATGCTTGAGGAGGATCAATAGTAAGAGCTCCGGCCAATGGGGAAAGAAGGAGCCATGAGTAGATGAAAATTAGTGACCGGGAAACTCGCAATGACGATAACGAGGAGAGGAGGCCGAGAACTGCAAGTAGGAATACAGGCAAGGTTAACAGGTTTTCTTTTGGAATTGCGAACTGGAACTGGGCTCCCCAAGTCTGTGAGAAAAATCCAGGAGAAAAATAGCCTAAATAATTTTTGAAGACGGTGGTAGTGAAGAATACCGGTCGGTTGTGTATGAGTCTGGCGACAATAGGAGACAGTTTGCTTTGGGCACGACTCTCCCCAATTTGAAAGACTGCGGAGGGTGATAATATTTTTAATTTTTCGTAACGAGCAGTCCCCTCCCCGGCAAATATTTGAAACAAGACGATACCAGAGAAGAGGAAGGCGAGGATGATGGCGAGGATATTCTTTACCCCACTTGATGGTTGAGATTGCTTCGGTTTGACTACAAAACTCGCAATGACGGATTTGATATTAGATCTAAAAATAATGATGGAAACAATTACCATTAATGGAACAAAAACCCTAGCGGTGTTGTAAGTGTGGAGGGAAAGGCCAAGGAGAATAACGGATGGCAGCAAAGTAGATGTTTTTCTAAAAAAGCGGAGTAAGAAATAGAAGCCGAAGATTATAAGAGTGAGAGATAGATTGGCTTCTAGGGCCGGGCGTGAAATGAAGAAATGCCAGGGAGAGATGGCAAGAAGAATTGCGGAGAGGAGGGGGAGGTTGGTTGAAACGGAAATAATCCTGGATTGCCACGTCGCAATAGCTCCTCGCAATGACGTCGTGGTGTGAGATTGCTTCGTCATTTCATTCCTCGCAATGACGGACGGAAAGAGTTCATGAGTGAGAAGATAGATACCGGGGATGGCGAGGGTGCCGGCTAGAGCAGAGATAAATCGAACAGAAAAAACACCTAAACCAAAAAGCCAAACCGGGATGGTAGAGAGATAAATATACAGAGGAAGCTTGTAGTCACCAAAGGCTCGAAATATTAGAGGGAATGACACTCCCCACTCATCCTTTCCCGTCAGAAGGATTGAATAAGCATTTACGCCATGGCTTACCTCGTCCCAATTGGGGGCGACAGGGAAACTTCCCAGTTTCCAAAATCTTAGAATACCACCCAATAAAGTGAGTAGACAAAGAATGACAAAGCTTTTGTTTTTAAAAATGGATTTCATAAAATAGTGGTTTGCCGGAAGGTAAGGTAATTATGTCACTGTTTGTGGAGACAGACCGCACAGAACTATTTATGGTTTCCAGATGAGTCAGATAGTAGACAGCATTGGGAAGAAGATTTTCTACTTTATTGTTCATATCTACCAGAGTGGCAATGTAAAAATCTGTGTCCCCTATTCTGTTTCCCTCAAGATTGTTTTTACCCTCCATCGAATTAAAAAGTGCATGGTCTTTGATAAATTGCTGAAATCTACGGGGGTCAAAGCGATTGTAGTAGGCATAGAAGATTATTGGGTTTTCGTTTTTGGGAGAGATGATGATAGGCTGACCGGGATATTTTTGGGCGGACTGAATCACTTCTTTCATACCATAGCTCCAAGAGCCGGCTGAGTCATAGCGGTAATGATACCAATAGTCGTGGACAAAAAAGCCTGCTTCGATGACTAATATTAATGAGACTAGAGAGAAGATAATTTTTTGGGTTTCTTTCAAATATGCAAGCCCCACACCCCCTATGACAATTATTGGTAGAAGCATCATAAAAGAACGGCTGGCATGCGAAGCACCCTCCCTAGTAATGGCGGAAGTGGAGATAGCAACCAGAGTGAGCAGTCCCAAGATAGACAGAATACGATTGTGGCGAAATCTAATAAGAAAATAAATACCTACCAGTAAAATAGGAGCTAGAGTACGGTAGAGCATACCCGAGTTCGCTGGAGAATGTCTTTGATTTGGATCCCCTTTGGTAAAGAGAAAATCAGTGGACAATAAGCCGAAGACGTTACTCAAAAGATTATTGCCAAACCAGAGAGGCTTATTGTGGAAAAATTTGGTGGCTAAGGATGGTGAGGACCCGACCCCTGCGGACGGACCGGAATCCAGAAGTCTTTGATAGTTAATTTCGGTTGGTGCCGTGGGATCACTAAATATGGAAATATAGTCAAATCTGGCAGTAGTTCCACCGCCGAGAAACATAATGGCTAATGGGATAAACATTGCAACAAGTCCGACTTTAAAATTTAAATTTTTCTTAAACAAATCAAAAGCTCCCGGGAATAATAGCAAGACAAAAGGATAAAACAAAATAGACATTTTGGCCGTGTTGTACACCATTGGCGTTAGACCAAGAAAAATAAAGGAAAGGTAGAGAAAAAGGTTCCTTCTTTTAATTAAATACTCTGCAAAGAAGTAGAATCCGGCAGTAACAAAGAAATAAAGCATAGCTAAAGAAAAACCGATTCTGGAATATGTAACATGCCACGGAATCAAAGCCAAAATCAAAGCTCCAAACAGACCGGCCCCCGGTAAATGTATATCAAAGATTTTTTTGGATATTAGTCTTTCTATCATGAGATATGTCATAAGTATTCCCAAAAGTCCAAATAGCGCCGGCACTAGCCTAATTGCTAAATCCATGGGGACTCCAAGCAGATTTGCCAGAGCGATAAAGTAGATTGGAATGCCGGGCTGCACATCGCTGAAAGAATGAAACTGAACAGGAAGACAGTTGCCGGAGTAATCACAACCTGTCTTGATTAGCGAATACGCTTGGTAGCCCATGTCCACCTCATCAGAGAAAAGACTTATCGGAGCATTCAAGAGACCATAGAGCCGCAAACTTCCACCAATCAACAAAACGATAATTAACGGCCAATATTTTTTAAACATTAATTTTGCGTTCACAAAGTAATTATATGTGATTTATTTCCGTCTAGTTCTGACAATCCGATATGCAGGAGAACCATCCGGATAATTAATTTGCTTAATCAGTAAGAGATTGTCATTTTTGATTTGTTCTTCCGAAATAGCTAAACTGTCCCCTATCAGATACTGATCAATCTTTTTGTCCTGTGTCCAGTTAATACCCCTAGTTGTGATACGACCGATATTTTTGGTAGTATTTCTACCCATGAAAGTATAGTAATTCTGATTATTTACTTCAAAATTATCTGCTTGGTACTTTGCCGGATCAGCCTTTACAAAAACTAACAATTGGCTATACGGTTCATTCCTGGCATTGTCTACAACGATTGGAAGATTAGGATCTAGTTCGTGATTGATGACATTAGCCACCTGCTCCCAGCCGTAATCCCAATATGAAGCCCGATAATACTCGTTAAGCAAGTATCCCGAACTATACAGTTTAAGTATTGAATATAAGAGTAACGACAGTATCAAGGCAAACTTTACCCATTGATTGCGAAATTTTTCTAATAAATATATCGCAGAAATTGAGCAAATAAGTATGATAGGTATGACTAAAGGAAGTGCGCGAATAGTTGAGAAAGGATCCCTAGTAAGCGACGCGGGGATTGGAGCAACAATTAATATCAAAAGAATAAAGTTTTTTAGTTTCGGGAATTTTTTTTTATTTAACAATAAATAGAGTCCATGAATATAAAGTGGTAACTGCCAAAGATAAAATACCGAGAGACCTGGAAATGAACTTCTTGGCCCGGAATCTCCTAACCAAAAGAGATAACGTGGAGAAAGATAGGAAAGGTATAAAGCCGGCCATTCCTTTATACCCCAGCTATTGTTAGAGGAAAAGATGCTTAAAGTGGAAACCCTTGCCAAAAATCCAGGAGTTCGAATAATTTGTATGGTAGGTATTGAGATCAATAATGCCAAAAAAAGACTGAGAATCGAATATTTTATATAAGGAGTAGAAATGAGAAATTTAAAGTGTTTTATAAAGAGAAAGAGGACAATTAATGGAACAATAATTCTCTCTGAGTGGTAGGCAGGTAATGCAATTGAGAAAAAGATTGAAGAAAAAACTAAGTAAATTGGCTTCTCAATTGCCAACTGGAACAAATAATAAGCTAGAAGTAAAAACAAGAGAGCAACATTACATTCAAAATTTGTCCTACCAAAAAGAATGTGCCAGGGAGATATAGCAAGAAAGACAGTGGCGGTAAGAGCTAGCCACTTTGATTTGGTTGAGTTATCGGTAAGCTTCAGAATCAAAAAGTAAAACAGTGGCAGACTAAAAATACTAAACAGAAGTGAGGGAAAACGAATACTAAAAGTATTTAAGCCAAAAATAGGGATAAAGGGAACAATTAAATAAATATATATTGGAGTTTTGAAATCATTAAAGGATCTAAAGGCGGCGGGGAATGGCATTCCAAATTCGTCCTTACCTGTCTTAAGAATAGAGAAGGCACTAAAGCCCTGCCCAGCTTCATCAAGATATAAACCGGCAGGAGCAGAGCCAAATTTATAGAATCTCAGAAAGAAACCTAGAACAATAGCCAGACACAACCCGAATGGAAAAATATATTTTTTCATGATATCAGGTGAGCAAGTTCATAAATGGTTTCTATAAGTAAACAAAACGAAAATATTGTAGAAAAGTTAAGATTTATTTTAATCAAATCCTCTAAACCATAGAAAATGAAGAGTAGAAAAAATGGCCACAAAATGAAGTCGTAAACGTAATGATTTATGAAAAAAGAAATAATTAATATAAATATTGAAATACTTAACAAAAAAGTCTTCTTTTTTGGGTGTTGGGTTATAAACAAAAACCAAAGAATTGGCAAAATCGTCAGAAGCGGTAGTCTCGTGTAATTTAGACCACCAACAACTTCTCTAGGATGAGACCCAAAAAAGTAATAGTTCAAATCCAGAATATTAAATAGATTATTGAAATATTTATTTGTAACGATTACGGCTTTATTTTGAAATAATCTCGCCAGATATACATTTGGATAAAGATTGATGTTCCTGAGAATTAGCTGGCGACCTTGGTAATCTTGCACAAAAATAGTCTGAGGCTCTAAATTTAATTGTGGATTAGCTCTAAAAAAATTTAGAGGCCAAATAATAAAGGCAAGAATAGATAGAATCAAAATGAAGTTTTTCACTTTTTCGGAGCTGTTTTTAATATTCGAAGTGCGATTTCTCCGTTTGGAAATTGAATTTCTTTAACAATTGACAAGTTGTGTTCTTTGATTTGAACCGCTCCAATTGTGATGTTGTCAGCTATGACGTACTGATTGACATGATCGGTGTCAATTCCCCATTGAAAATTTTTCACCGTAAACCTACCGACATTTTTTGTTTTATTGCGGTTCATGTTGGTATAGTACTCAGTATTTTGAACTTCAAAATTATCTCTCTGGTAAGTCACCGGGTCGTAATTTAACAAAAATAGAAGTTCTATATAAGTATCTCCATGGGAATTGTCAACTAAAACTGGAAGTTTTGGGTCCAGTATTGGAACCACATCCAAAGCCTGTCTCCAACCGTAATTCCAGTAAACAGAACGAAAATAATCGTGGTGATAAAAAATGGAAATAAACATTCTTACTGAAGAATAAAAAATAAATAATATGAGAATTAAATACTTTGATTTGTTTAAATACGGCCAAGTTAGGTCTAAAAACTTAGATAGACCGAAAGAGATGATTAGGGTTAATGGAATTACCATCGGCAGTGACCTAAGTGTGGAATATGGATCCCTTGTAAGGGCTGCGGGTATCGGGGAAACCAGCAAAAGAACGAGAATAAATGTCTTCAAGCCTTTGTGCTCTTTTTCTTTGACTAAAAGATACAGGCCAAACAAATAGAAGGGGAATTGCCAAACCAAAAATGTACCAAAGTCCGGATATGCTTTTCTGGGACCTGAATCTCCCAACGAAAACAAATACCTCGGGGAAAAATATGAAGTATAAAGTGAAATGAATTCTCTGACTGAAAGAAGCCGAGGATTATTAATGATTTTCCCGAGTCTGCTTGTATTGTCTAAATATCCCCAAGTAGTTTGAAGTGTAGGTGACAAAATGTTCATACTGGTGGTTCTAGCCTGAAAACCAGGGGTACGCAAGATAAAGACTGTCGGAGCTATCAGAAGTAGACCGACTAACGCACTTAATATCATTGGTATCAAAAATAACTTAAGGTTAGAAGTTATTACTTTATAAAACCTAAAAACCAGAACCACCAAGAGAACCGGAACTATTAATATTTCGGCTCTGTAAGCATTAAACGAAATGGCTAGTGAGATAGTAGAAAAAATCAAGAGCCATGGTTTCTTTAGAGATTTTAAAAAAAGTAAAGATCCCAACAAAAGAAAGAACAGAGCCACGTTACTTTCATAAGCGGTGCGGCTATATTGAATATGCCACGGAGAGATGGATAGAAGGAAGGCGGAGATCAAGGCTAATTTTGTGGACAAGTTGTCATGCCGGACCTGATCCGGCATCCAGGCTTTTCTGGATTCCGGGTCGAAGCCCGGAATGACATGAGCGGTGAGTTGTTTTGCGAGGAGATATAGGAGGGGGATGGAAAGAACACCTAGAAGAGCTGAGAGAAAGCGGGTGGAAAAAGATGATAAACCAAATAAATATACAAAGGGTACTGTTAAGTAGGTATAGACAGGACTCTGGAATGTGGCGAATGATCTGAACATAACCGGCATAAATTTGCCATACTCGTCTTTACCGGTTTTTAAAATAGAATAAGCATTGAATCCGATTGAAGCTTCATCCACATATATGCCAACAGGTGAATCCCCTATTTTGTAGAAACGAAAAAAGATGCCGATAAAGATAGAGAATAAAAGTATTGATATTGGGATATATTTACGGATATTTTTCATTTACTTTATGATTACAATTCTCATAAGTTCAATAATCGAGACCGGAATAAAAATGGCAGAAAAAATCCAAAAATAAATACCAAAGGTTTCCAATAATTTTTTCAGACCGTAAAAAGATATTAAGAATACCGGCAATAATAAGACTAGGTCAAACTTATCCTGGTTGTTTATAAATGCAATGGAGGTTGTGGCGGTAATAAAAATAGAGACTAGCCAATATTTACGCTTATTCTCAGGCAGATAATATAGACCAATTAAAAATACAATTAAAGCTAGATATGGGAATTTAATTAAATTTTGACCATCCCCACTCTCTTGAGGATGAGAAGCAAAGTAGTAGTTATTAAGATCGAAAGATTTGAAGAAGTTTGCTTTGTATTTGTCCTGAAAAATGGTGGTTTTGTTTACATAAATTCTGGCAAGATTTCGATTTGGTATCAGGGAGATTTTTTTGCTTAGATTGTCCTGAGCTAACGGATCAGGTGTAAAGATAGAATATGCCAGAAAGTTTTTGTAGGAGAAAAGTGAGACAAAAATTAGGAGTGAGGTGAATATTGCGAGAGTGAGATTTCTCCACTCGTGCTTACCCTCGGTCGAAATGACGATAAAAATCAATGAGATGACAGGGAAGAAAAGGAAAGCTGGGTGGATGAGAGGAAAAAGGAGATACAGGAAGTAGTGATATTTAAACTTCTTTAGATACAGAAGCCAATCTATCAAAAGTAATGTGAGAGCTACAAAAAAGGGTATCCAGGAATCCTGATTGGCTAAAATAAAAGAGACGGGCCAAAAAGCCAACATCAAAACCGCGGAGACCCAAAAT
>CALRDV010000013.1 GCA_943355005.1 Patescibacteria group bacterium | reverse complement strand
AAATGAACCTCCACGGACAGACTCCGCAGTAGCTACGCATTGTCCGTGGTTTCTGGTTTGTATTTCATGAGAATCCCAAGCTTGTCTGCCGAGGAGTATCCAGTTTCCCTTGATACTTGATGTACTTCGTAATGGTACTTTCGTTAAGCCCGATGGTAGAGCTGAAATATCCCACTCCCCAAATGCTGCCATCGATGTACATCTCACGAATGAACTTAAACTTCTTTTTGAAAGCTACGCTAGTTGACCACTTAATCTTCTTTACCACGATGGCCACATTTGTATTAGGTGGTATTTCCATCAGTAGGTGGACATGATCGTTGTTGAGATTGCTTTCTACCAGGTGAATTGTGGGATATTTCTTTTGCAACCTAGCCATTATCTTGTCAAATTCGGGCTTAACATATGATTTCAAAAACTTTCTTCTCCTCTTCGTACCAAAGACAATATGGTACTCATGTTGGTATACCGAGTGGCTAAGTTTCAGGATTCTCATGCTACCAAGCATAGCACTGCTTCGCAGTGCAATGCCTCTCCTAATTCATCCCCGCACAGCTCTCGCTTCGCTCGCAGTTGAAGCTTTGTGCGGGGTTTCCTTAGGCACAAAAAAGCCCGTCTTCATTTGAAAACGGGCAAAACTTACACTTCCTTCGATCAGGGAATGAACAATGTGACGACAAAGAAAATCGCCAAATTGATCAAACTAAAATCTTCCAGCTCCGTCACTTGGGATGAAGTCAGCCAGTTTGCCCCACTCAAAACCAGCCAAGCGAACATCCACGCAGCTCCGTAAACCGCGAGCAAACTCATCAGGCTCACGGCCGCCGCGGACGGAAATACAAAAAATGCCAATGCTGCATCCCCCAGGAGGATCAGCAAATACGCTGAGTTCCAGATCCAGACTGCCTTTGCTTTATTCATTTTTTCTCCTTCCAAAATATAAAATTCAAAGCCCGCCTCATTGAGACGGGCTTTGTCCGAAGCCTTACGGCGCCGCACTAAATATGATTTTTTTCTATGCGAGTTTCTGCCAGTCTGAGGCATAATCAGAGGTCACCCGACCGCATACCTGACAAACAATGTGCGGAGCATTGTTAAAGCCGGCATCCCAGACACATTGATTTCTTCTGGTGATACTTCTTCTTTTACCACAGTGGTGGTAAGAAATAGAAAACGGCTTTTGCTTTTCCTTTTGTTCCGGTAACGCATCTGAAGTTCCAGAAGTCAAAGTAGGACCACCCGTTCCATATGGATTAAATACGTCGGTCATGATTATTCTCCTTTTGGTCTGAAGCCATTTAGCCTCGACAGGGTTTATTTTTCAAACAACTTTCAGCCGTAATATTACCACATCCGAGGCCAAAAGTCAAGCTATAGGCTCCACCCACAGCCACAAAAAAAGGAGAGTGTTTCCACTCTCCCAAACCTACGGCACCACTTCAAAAGCCAAGAACACACGATTGTATTCATAGTTGTGGACCCCGGACAGTACCGGCTGGTCCGTATACTTCTGAACACAGGTCACGAAGATAAGCCCGGTATTTTTGGCAATCTGGTCAAATCCCGCTTCCGGGTACTTCCCTGCCAGCCACGACCGCAAAACCAAGATGTTCTGACCATACTCTTCCATCAATTCTGGTCCGATCATTATTCCACCCACAATTTTCATTTTTACCACATCACCGGGACATCGCTCAAAAAGGGTGAAGGCTTCCATTTTTTCATTAGCCTGGCAAAAATAGACTGTCGATCCAATCATTCCTTTCAGTCTTTCTACCCCCTCGACAAGCCCCACACTTTCATTCTGCTTAGGATTGGAAAGGTCTACGACACGCAAGTAACGATCTAAGCTAGATGCGAACAAGTCCCAATTATTTTTTCTCCTACCGGAATGTGCGACCACGACAGCCGTGTCTCCCAAAATAGTATAAATTGTTCCGGCTTTTGGATCAAAGGGACTAATTGCCATATCATCGTCCCCGGACTGATAAGCAATTGCGCCTGCCCAAGTACTCAAAACATTTCCTCCTTGGGGCAACTGTATCATCATCGCGGTCGACCTTCCGGAAGACAAATCAATTTTTTTGTCCAGAATATAATAATTGACCAAAGGTGATACGGGAACTTGAGTCGGGACAATTACCGAAGTCTCCGTCTGCACGACAGTAGACAAAACACTTTCCGTTATAGCCGGACTTGTAGCGGTAAATACTGGAGAGACCGTCGCAACAGGAGACTCCGTTGAAGTCGGATAATTAACGATACACAAATACAATCCAGCAACTAACAATATTAAACCAATCGTAATCATCATTTTTTCAATCGGCTTCATAGTACCTCCTCTCTATTTTTAAAGTACCCTGAGAGACATCATACCAAAAAAAATTTAGGGGCAAAAAAGACCGGGTTTAAAGCCCGGTCTGTCTATCCTAGATATTAACTTTTTTTCCGTTCAAGAACAATGAACCAAAACCAACTGCTACGAACATCAAACCAATAACCATCATCAACCCTGGATTAAATCCGCCACCACTGCCATCACTACCTGATACAGGAGCCTGAGGCGTCTTGTACCACGTACAATGATTTGCATACCAAACGGGCAGCTGGCTGTCGCTTGTCCAGATATTCGGATTATTCCGTGACGCCAATTCTTGATACACCTCTGCGCACGAGCGACCAGGCTTTGTTGCCGTCGCAGGAGGAGTGACCACCTGAGTTCCGGTCGGAGTTACTTCGGGATCTTCCGTCTCAGTTGCAGTAGGGGTAAAAATAGACGTCAGTGTCGCAACGACTGTTTCTGTAAAAGTCGGAGTTACTTCGGGATCTTCAGTCTCGGTCGCCGTAGGAGTCAAAGTAGGATCTTCAGGAGTCGAAGTCGGCTCATCTGTCGGAGTAAAGGTCGGTTCCGGAGTAAATGTAGCAGGATCTGTAGGAGTGGCAGTTACTTCACCACACGCATCCACATCCGCCCACAAAATACCTGTGCCGGGGTGACCAGGACGTTGATAAATCTTGACAAAAATCTTGAAGTCAAAATTGAAAACCAAAGTTTCACTTTCACCCGATGCAAGCGGTCCAATTGTGCCTCCGCCCACATTATCCCCACCTTTTACCAGGGCCTGCACTACATAGCTGACAGGTCCGGCCATGTCACCACTTCCGGAGTTTGTCACTACCACTACTTGCTGACCATTTTCACAAGCACCGTTTGCACTCAACGAACTCTTATCCCAGTCAGGCCCACCGGCGGTTGCACCGACAGACAGCACCGAAGAAAAAATCATCACCAAACCAATTAGAATCGACGCAAACGAAAACACATATTGCCTCTTCATTTACACTCTCCTTACACAAAATAATTTTGTCAACGTTCTACAAGTATTATCCTATCACAGAAAAGAAATAAAGCAAAACCCATAATTGTTACATCTTAGGCACATGAATCAATAGAAAATATTGAATATAAAAAAATTCTAATATTATAATTCCAAACTTTTTTTGAAAACCAACCAAGGAAAGATTATTACCGCTTTAATTATTCTTTTAAATCTTTTTGGTTGCACCATCAACCTCCACAACCACTTCAAACCCATCGTTTCCATAACAACAGGAGCTTTTTTGAAATCTCCGACGAATTCATCAAAAGTTCCACCAACCCCCATTACCACTCCGACCTTTAATCTTGATAAATTAGTCGCTATCCATTTTTCTTGTACCACAGGTCGATACTGCACAAATAACAGGTCTGGTTTATAAGCATTAATTTTTTTAATCACTCTCTCGTTGGTTACAGAATCGGTACCCACACTGAGCTCTCCTGAATCACACATCACTTTTATATTTGGAGACCGTTCTAGAAGCATTTTAGTCGTTCTCTCTCCTACATCACCCCAACCTCCAAGCAAAAATACTTTCCAACCTTTCTGACTTGCTAATTTAGTTAGTGTATCAAACATCCAAACCCCGGTAATTGTCTCTCCCATCTTTCCGGAAATAATTTTTCCACCCACCTTCATCCCCTCAAAAAAATTCTTAAGGACTCTAATTCCAAACCAATCGTCATTGCGAGGAGTGTACTCACGACGTGGCAATCTACCGGTTCTAGCAGCATACTCAACAGCAGCCAAGACAGAAACACCATCAGGCGTAATTAAATCTGCATGCTTAATAATGGAGGCAAATTCAATGTCTTTCTGAGCGTTGACATAAAATTCACTATAGGCAGTCACTACAATTTTTGGCTTTGATCCAGGCACCCGAATCCACTCACCAATTCTCTCCACTGTTTGAGCTCTCGATATCACATCTACAGGTAATCCCAATACTTCTGATCTCATGCTATTATTCTATCAGTTGCTTCATTTCACCTCCAGCTACTTATCCGCATCCAGATTTTCCAAAACACGCACGACCCTATCACTCCACTCACTCTTCTGCTAGATTAGGTTTCCCAATCTTTTTATCCTTATATCAATCTTTTTTTAGTGTATAAAGGCTCTAATAGACTACTCAGAAGATCATTTTTCACGGCAGTAAAAGGTCTGAACCTCACCAAAACTAAATAAATATCAAATAAATCATAATATATGGGACTTATCTCATTAACTTATAGAATTTGCTAGAATAATCGATAAAAATATAATTATAATGTCTATCAAATATACAATTTTATCAAATATATTTTGCATTATTGCGCAACATTTATATTCGAATAATAAACCTAATAAATCAGAACATGCAATTATCACTTATAAAATAATAATAACCCTATCGATATTTATATATAAACCAATCAAAAAGACTATCCTGCTAACATATTAGTCAAAAACACTAGTACTTTAATCTTATATTAATCTAGCTCATGATATAGTCTGATTTAAGTTTCTGTGGCATATATCTGGAATATCGAGAAAATCGATGAAATCTCTTAACTACATCACTTTGTATCAAACAAAAATTCTAAAAAAAGGGCAAACATTGATCTATCGTCTCTTAATCCGGACTTGATTAAGGAGTTAGAAAAAAACTACCGGACATATAGCAAAAAAACAAAAACATCATATTTGTTATAAGAAAAAAGAATATAAGGTAACAATACGCTAACCCAGGGTCCTCTTTGATAATAAAAGCTAAAACCCTCTGTCCAGATCTGAAATATAAATGCCAAAAGAGTAAAGCATTAATTTACAAGGTAAACTCAAACAAATAAAACCGACAAAGATATATAACACACCAAATATAGGCATCACTCTGTACTTCAAATTACAAATGTACCTAACTCGATTCAGTTAGTGTTTCCTACGGAAGGAGTTAGTGTAGAAGATGAAGATATCAAAAATAATAAAATATTCGTTACGATTCAAGTGAAACAATTATTACTATATTGGCTAGATATGGAGCCATAAATTATTAGAAAATTAGAAATGACCAAGGAATATCAAAATTTGTGGAGTCCAAAATACCAAAAACTGCAAGAGATACATAATTTCTATATAAACACCAGATTCAATCTCCCAATCAGAAAATCTACCCATAACATTACAGACCAGTGGACAAAACCACATACCCCAACACCCATATACCCCCAAGACATAAACTAAGATGCCATAATTTTTAATACACTACCCACATGGGGTATAAAATAATTTGATAAAATTATTCATTACATACCACATGGGGTATTAAGTAAATTCGTGAAAACTAATTAGGGGCACAATCCCTTCAAAAAGCCTTCCGGAATGATTTTCGACCAAATATTCACCAAAAATAGTCAAAATGCTGTCGTCATTGCGAATCTCGTAATCGAGCTGTGGCAATCCATCCCGACCGAATCGCGACGACACTTTAGATCCTTATTTTTACAAAACATCAAAAATTCAATATTTTTATCTCCTCAATATTTAAGGTAAATATAACAAATTTTATCTGTGCAAAATAGCAATGCTCTGTACAGCCGATAGAAATATTCACAAATATTGATAATATGTGGCTATTTACTCTTTTGGCACTCAATTAGCACAAATGATAAGACAAACAATATTACTTGATACAGTGAATATTTGGGGACTACTTCTTTATGCTTCTCTCATAAACATCCAAGTTCTCAATCGCTATCCCAATACCTTTTATTACACACCTAAGAGAATCCTCTGCGACGAAGGCCGGGACCCCTGTTTCTTGAGTTATCAATCTATCGAAGCCTCTTAGCAATGCCGTTCCCCCACTCATCACGATACCTTTATCAATAATGTCGGAAGAAAGCTCTGGAGGTACCTCCTCCATGACAATTTTCAACATTTGAATTATTTTTCCAAGTGGTTCCCTCATGGCTTCATATACCTCGTGAGACGAAAGCTGAACCTGTTTTGGTAGACCCGTGATACTATCTCGGCCGGTAACTTCCATCGTTTCTTCTTTGCCGGAAGGAATTGCAGATCCAATCTTTATTTTTATAGACTCCGCCGTTGTTTCTCCAATTACCAAGTTGTGTTTTCTTCTGACATACTTCGTAATTGCCTCGTCAATTTTATTTCCTGATACTCTGACGCTTTTGAATGTCACAACGCCTCCTAGGGATATTACAGCGGCTTCACTCGAACCACCTCCCATTTCGAGGACCATGTTTCCGGATGGCTCGGCAATAGGTACTCCGGCTCCAATGGCAGCCGCCAACGGTTCCTCTATCAGATAAGCATTTCTGGCTCCCGCTTCCATGGCTGCCCCAAGGACAGCTCTTCTTTCTACTTGAGTCACACCTGCCGGTACACAAATCATCACTTCAGGTTTCATGAGGCCGTAAGCCCCAACTTTTCTGAGGAAGTATTTCATCATCGCTTCCGTCACAGCATAGTCGGCTATTACCCCATCTCGCATAGGTTTACTGGCTTTTATATTTCCTGGAGTTCTTCCCAGCATCTTCTGGGCTTCGTGTCCTACTGCCAGGACTTTTCCATCATTTAGAGATACGGCGACCACCGTAGGCTCTTCCAATACGATTCCCTCGCCCACCACATATACCAGACTGTTCGCAGTCCCCAAGTCTATTCCTATTTTTTTATAAAATGAAAATCCCATTGACCAAATTCTACCAATAAATTTAACCAAACATAAGGTAACAATATATATCAATACACATCAATAGATACAAAAAAATCCCCGGCTTTCACCAGGGATATACCTTCACTCAAAAATCGCATCCAACCTGTTGAAGCGCGAGACATAGAAGTATTTCATGAAGGCATCGTCATAGACAATCTGCTCCATTGTAATTTTTACTTCTACTTCTCCACCAATCTTCCACTGCATTTCTACGACAGGTTCAGAAGACTGACAGACTCTTGTAGATACAACAGCAAAGTCATCCAGCGCACGAGTAACTTCCGAAGGATCGAATGTGCCGCGCAAAAACTTCATTGTTACCACTTTTGGCTCTTCAACTTTCCGACCACCAATGGCTTTCATCATAGCTTCCAAGGGTGCCATGGCGGATAGCTTGGCTACTGTTTTTGGTCCCAGAGATATTTCGACCCGAGCCGTACTATCAGACCTGTACAATACGGAAGGTGAAAATGCCTCATTCACCTGTCGTGCGAATACAAACAATGTAGTATACATACTCATCCAGCTTGCTTCCAAAAATACGCCTTCTTCAAATTCAAAGATCATTTCAGCCTCCTTTAAAGCTAACAATATCCCATATAATACTACAAACTCCCCAATCTGTCTACTCAAAAGCTCCAAGATATTGTGGACTTGGTATAATAAACTTGTGAACAGAACCCCTACAAAGAATCCCAAATCCAAACGTCTAGTCATCAATGTTCTCATCATTCTCTTCCTTGCCGTAGGCACATTTGTGGCTATTCAATTCGCCAAAGGCTACCGCCCCAATCTCCAAAACCGCTCTCTAAGCGGCACCGGTCTCCTAAGTGTCACCTCATACCCTAAGTCGGCCAGAGTCATCATCAGCGACAAGCTCACCACCGTCACGGACGACAAGCTTTATCTCCTCCCCGGAAACTACACCATCAAAATCGAAAAAGACGGCTTCCATCCCTGGACCAAAGTCGTTCCCATCAAAAATGAGCTTGTCAGCAGCGCCGACGCCAGACTATTCCCAATCATCACAGCCACTTCACCTCTCACTTTCTACCGGGTCAGCAACACCGCCGCAAACATCGATGGTACCAAGATTGCCTACGTTCTCAAAGACTCGCCCCAGGACACCACCAATGGTCTATACATTCACTCATTAGCTGGCAGCCTTCTAGGTTCATCAAATGTCCAAATCGCCGAAAACTTACCCAAAGATTTTTCCCAAGCCATGCTTACCTGGTCTCCCGACAGTTCTCAAATCTTGGCTATTTTTATTGATAAGACCAAGGCCACCAAAACCACCAAAGAAATCGAAAAAATTTCTTCAGCCTATCTTCTCTCCACCAAAGGCATGAACTCCCGCACTCTTTCGGATGTTACCCTGCGTCTCCCTCTCATTATTAGTGAATGGCAAGATCAATACGCCAAGCTAAATTTACCCACACTCAGTCTCTTCCCCAAATACATGATTGATATCTTGTCAAACAAATCAGCCAATGTTTTCTTCTCTCCAGACAAGGAAAAAGTTTTTTATACACCGACCGCAAACATCCCTCTACCTACCAACGATATCGGCTCTCTGCTGCCAAATGTGAACTCTACCCCAGAGACCAGAAACCTAATCAAGAATCAAACCTATCTTTTTGATCTCAAAGAAGGCACCAATTATCTTCTTCCTTTTGCCACGGGCTCAGCCGATTTATCAAAGGAACTCATCACGACTGTTTCTGCCACCCCTTCAGCCAATCTATCTCAAATCCGCCAGCTCAAAGCTCAGTTTGAAAGCCGTTTGACCACCAATCTCACTTGGTACTCCAATAGCCGACAAATTATTCTAACCAACAAAGATGGTGTCAGCCTCGTAGATTACGATGGCCTGAACATGGTCAACGTTACCTATGTCCAGCCCCTGGATGGCTTTGTAACGTCTTCACCGGACGGCAGCAAACTCATCCTCTTGACGAACATAAATCAGAAAACAGACACCTACAATCTCATCTCTTTCGATCTTAAATAATCCGTCATTGCGAGACAGTATTCAGTCGTGGCAATCTACCTCCACGAAAGGTAAAATAACAGCATGACGGCGTAGCTCAGACGGATAGAGCATCTCACTCCTAACGAGAAGGTCCCCAGTTCGACTCTGGGCGTCGTCACCACCTATGCCCACCACCACCTCCGAACCATCCAATCCACCCAAATCCCTTACTTTCGGTGAGTATTTAGACGTCATCCTCTGGACTTTCAAGATCTATTTCTCTATGGATTTTTGGACCACAACACTCTTTATTATCACCAGAGTCCTAATGGATCTGCGAGGTCTAGTCTTTGCCTTTATTTCCGCCAAGATTATAGATACTCTCATTCACCTGGCTCAAACTCCAGGCTCCCAGCTCTCCGACCTCTACCCATTTTTAATTGCTCTCTTCCTTTATTACAGCTTTATCGATGGCCTTGTCGATGGTCTAAATAATTACTGCACCAGAAATTTACGTATCATCAGTCGAAGCGGAATCGACCGCCTCTTTTACACCAAGATTCACGAACTCGGCATCACTGCTTTAGAGAATCCCGAGTTTACGAATCGCATCCAAAGAGGTCAGCAATACCTACAAAGTACAATGGAGTTCCTCCGTGAGCTTGTTTCCTTTTTCGCCAGATTTATCACCATGCTCGTTTCCGGCTACACTATCTTCACTTTCTTCCCTGCTATGATTCCGGTAATTTTTATTCTTTCCATCATCAAATTTATCCCCCGCCAGCGCTTTATCAAACAAGACTTCGCCTGGGGATTTAAAAACACAGAACAGAGAAAGAAAAGTAATCACATCAATAATTTTCTAACCTCTCCATCTCTCTTAGCCGAGATAAAAATTACGGGAGCCTTTAATTTTCTTGACCGCAAATTTCAAGAATTCATGCATAATTACAACGATGGCTATTTCCGTCTCATCACCAAAAGCGAAATCACCTATTTCCTTCTAGGTATCCTCGACAACGCAGTTAGCATCTCTGGCTATCTTTTAATTTTTAGCAACATGCTCAAAGGTAAAATTTCCATCGGTACCGTCACCTTTCAAATGAGATCACTGGATATTTTCTCTGGCTCCATGTCCTCATTCTCATCTTCCTTTGCTTACATCAACGAGCTTTCTATCAAGATCAGTGACATTGCTGTAATTTTCAAGATGACCCCGGAGAGAATCGATGGCCATATCAAGATGGAAACACTTAAAAATCCTCCCAAGATTGAATTCAAAGACGTTTCCTTCCACTATCCAAATTCCGAAACCAACATTTTTAATAAATTAAACCTCGTTATCGACAGCGGAGAAAAAGTCGCTATCGTTGGCCACAACGGAGCCGGAAAAACCACCTTAGTGAAGCTCATTGCCGGCATCTATCAAATCCAAAGTGGACAAATCTTAATCAACGATATCAATATCAACGATCTCAAGTTGAATGATTGGCACAAAAATGTCGGACTGCTCTTCCAAGACTACAATTCCTACGGCTTCCTCTCCGCCGAGCAAAATATTTCAATTGGACGTGCCCACAAAAAGCTCAATCCGGCCAAAATCAAAAGGGCAGCCATAAACGCCGATGCCTACGACTTCATTGGTAAGTATCCCAACGGCTTCGAAACTATTTTGAGCGAAAGATTTCATGGAGGCATCCGACCCAGTACAGGTCAGCAGCAGAAGATAGCCATAGCCCGTTTCTTCTACCGGAACGCCCCTATGGCCATCTTTGACGAACCCACAGCTGCCATCGACGCTGTCTCGGAGTACAAAATCTTCAATAAGATCTACAGCTTCTTCAAGAACAAAACCGTCATCATCATTTCTCACCGTTTTTCCACCGTTCGCAATGCCGACAGGATTATAGTCATGGATCACGGCAAAATTATCGAAGAAGGCACTCACCAGACTCTCATGAAGCACGATTCTGTCTACGCCAACGCCTTCAACCTCCAAGCCGAAGGCTACCAATCCTAAGCCTAAATTCACTATATAGGGTATAATATCCCCATCACAATTCATTAACATCTCACACGAAGGAGGTCGCAATGACCCAAAAACCATACGTCAGCACGGCCCTGCCCACGCCTGAGATCGACGAACTCCTCTCTAGGCACACCTTGCCTGAAGGAGCCATTGCAGGCTGGTTTGACTATCCTAGTCTCGTACCAATCCTAGGTCGAATTTCCAAGGAACAATTTAAGAAAAACATCACCGATTTCGAAAAAATACTTGCCCCATTCTTCGGATTAAAATCATTCTTTGGAAGTTTAAACAAGATGGATTTCTCGGTTGGTTGCAGTAAAGGATGCCACACCTGTTTAGCAAAAGCTCCCCCTCCTGCAAGAATGTTTTCCACCGAGTCTCTCATCCGCGGATTCAGAAATCCTCAGATTCTGCAAATGCTAGATCCTTATCACCTCAGGATTGGAAACACAGCTGAGCCCACAGATCAGTCTGATTTTCTTGAAGTTATCAAGTTCATTCTTATCCAAACAGAGTTTCTTGATGAACAAGCAAAAAAACAGGAAAAGAGACACCGCGTAAATGTTTATACAAATTACAGGCCAAACTCGGAAGAAATTCTAGAAAGTTTAATCGAACTGGCCAGAGACAATGATCGGTTTGAACTCAATATCTCACTTCCGGTCAACAAAACAGATAGTGTAAACGAATCCTTTGCATTGTTTGCTGCGGCTCATGAAGACACGTTCTTTTATAACGAACTACAAGCATACATGGGATACCAAACGAAGATTAAGAACCTGTACGTTTTTAATGTTCGAGAAGGCAATTCAATTTTCCCAATTGGACGCCGACTAAGCCCAGAGATTTTGGAATCAAAAAAGAAACTTGGTGGAGTTTTACCAATAAACCGTGTTGAAGATTATGAGCTCCGTGGTATGGTCGATCTTCTGGTCAATCCAGATGCTTTATGGATGATGGTCTATAGTACGGCTCATCATTCGTCAACATTGAGAAGTTATACTCCTCTAAATCTGGAAAATACTCAGGTCCTTACCCTCTTACCCTGGATCAAGTTCTATTTTTTTGACACTTTTCCACCCAACTGGCCGGGAGGTCAAGGAGAACGTAGAGACGGTGAACTTGCCCAACAGATGAAAGTTTCTGATTGCAACCCCTTTCAAAAAGTCGACATCGTCTACTAAACAAAAATCCCCCAATCATTGGGGGATTTTTTCTGTCTAATTTGTGGATGAATCAATTAAAAAAGACTTTTTGTCGGGGTGCGCAGAATTGAACTGCGTGCCTCTCCGTTCCGAACGGAGCGTGATAGCCGATTCACTACACCCCGAAGACTACTCCTAATTTTACTACTCAAAGGCACAAAAAATCCCGCCACATTGTGACGGGAGAGTTTTACATAACTAACTTGAGATTATTCGTTAACCTTCGTATCCTTAACGGGGACAGGATACACATAGGCAGGATACGTTGATTCGGCTTTCTCAAACTTCGGCACCCCATTCTCGCTTGTTGCCACCGGCACAGAAACGAACTTGGTCTCTTTCGGCATCTCAGAGCGAATGACTTTTATTACCCCCAAGCGAACATATTCTTCAAAAGCCGACTCGGACCAAGAGTGATCAAAGCCTAGCACCGAATACTTGGGCTCTGTGTCTTGTGTCTTTAGAATCCCTCTCTTGTTGGAGGGAATCTTTGCGGACACAAAAGCTTGACGAACCAAAGTATACTTACCAGGCTTGAACTCACCTAGTTGAGAGCTTAGATAGATAAAAACCGTAGCTGCGCCTTTTGGCCACATAGCGACTACTGGTGCTGGAGTAGGAACAGCAGCAGAAACCTTTACATCTTCGGCTTTCTGACCGGAAAACAAATATTGAAATTTTTTTAACATTTGCTACCTCCAAGAATTTGGTACTTTATTTTTCAAACGAAATAACTTTAATGGTCTTGTTCAAGGTCAAAAGAGCCAGATAGCTTTGTTTTTGATAGCACTTCCCCATATTGGTATTTCTATAATCACGGAGAGCGTACAAATCGCTCTTATCCAACCGTTCGAATGTATACTCCTGTATTTTGTTGTTCAAAGTCATATATGGCCCACCCACACCGGACCAATTCAAAACAATTGTTCCAGTCAGTTGTACCGTAACCTGACTCGCACCCTTGGGCCACTCCATATACATACCAACGACTTTCGGTGATTTTCCAAAATATTTTTTCCACAAAGATATAAAATACTTCACAACAGCCTCCTTCATGTAAGAGAACTTAGATACCCAGGAATTCTACCTCTTTATAGGACATTACGTCAAGATATCCTTGCCTAGAACCTATCGGAAAACTCCACCCAACTCATCCTCACTGTAAATCAGCTGTTCGGTAATCGTCTTGTATTCATGAATTTCCTCATCCTTGAAGACTATCCCCATCTCTCTCTTAGCGTTCTCCAGCGAGTCAGACGCATGGACCAGATTATTTCCACCACTCATCCCAAGATCACCTCTGATAGAGCCAGCCTCAGCCTCATAACCTTTTCGAGTTCCAATAATTCTTCGAACCAATTCTACTGCATTGTAGCCTTCAAGCACCATAGCGACAATCGGAGTCCAAGACATGTAGCTGGCAATTTGAGGGAAAAAAGTGGCATCCTTATACTCGTGATACCACTTCTTAAGAGTATCATTGTCTAGCTGGATCATTTTCATGGCTACAATTTTGAAGCCCTTCTTTTCAAATCTAGACACAACCTCTCCAATTAGAGTCCTTTGGATAGCGTCTGGTTTGATTAGCACTAGGGTTCTTTCTGTTTTATTCATTGCCCTATTTTACCTCAGTACACCGCTTCGTAGTGCTCCAATTTTTCTACCTCACCATTTTCTTTTAGCACTATCGCCACCATATCCACCCGACACAATCCACTCCAACCTTTCCCAAAGGAGTCTCTTTGTTGGACGCTTGTTTCATTCTTACTTGTCATTCCGCGCACCGACCCGGAATCTATACAAATTCCTGGATGCCGGATCAGGTCCGGCATGACAGGTACCACATTTTTCATCTCCACATATATTTCCCCCATCCTTTTTACCTGCCCCATCTTGTTTTTATTAAACATCTCTTCCGGCTCGCCGAAATCATGACCAATTTTCGTCTTGACCTCCACAAACACCAAAGTTTGAGCGTCCCTACAGACAATATCAATTTCCCCAAATCGGGTACGAAAATTCCTCTCTACTATCTCGTAGCCTTTTTTCTGTAGATACTCCATTGCAATATTTTCTCCTCGATTTCCCGTCTTCTTGTTATCCTGTTTCATATTTAATAGACCAAAAAAATCCATGTCATTCCCGACCTGATCGGGAATCTATATAAATTTTCCTTAATGAAACTTCACCCTTCTCTCTTCTTGTTTAACTACTGGCTCCTGTTTCCTAGGAAAAATCTCCACCCTTTTTTCCGTAAAAGTTACAACTCTTTTTGTATCAACAGAATTCTTAATCTCTGTCATTCCGGGCTTTGACCCGGAATCCAGTCTTACCTTTTCTTCCCCTTTCACCTTCTTCTTATGTACATATCTCAATTGCTTCTTCAAATCATTTATATTAAAGAAATATTCTTTCCAAGGCTCCAACAAAGAAGAATAAGTCCAGGTATTCGGGATAATAATTTTAGCCAGCTTCTTCTCATTTGCCAGATACTCTATCAGACACTGAAAATCGCTATCCCCGGAAACGATGATGGCCTTGTCATACTTCGGCAAATTAATCATTGCGTGTAGTACCAGCTCAGCGTCGATATTCCCCTTAACCTTCACTTCCGATGTTTCCTTATTGGCTACCTCAAGAAGCGGTTTGTAGACCATTTGATAGCCAATGTTAGTTAGAGAATCATAAAGCTCCTGATTATCGGCGATAAAGCCAATAAAAATAAAGGCTTTCTCGACAAGCATCTTATCTCTCAAATAAGCATAAAACTTGGCAAAGTCCAAATTCCAGCCTTTGTATCTAAAATGTTTCCCATCCTTCGTTCGTAAATCATTCCTGACCCCTAAATTCAAATTTTGACTATCTATAAAAGCATAAACTCGTGCTTTTTCCTGAGCATTACCGAAGGGCTTCTGATTTTCCATATATATAAAGATGATACCACTCCTAGCTCAAGCCACAAAAAAAAGAAGCCATTTCTGGCTTCTAAACTTTATCAAAGCATCACGGCTTTGGTAAAAAGGCTTTTGAGGATTGCAATGCTTCGAGGCTCAATTCGTTAACTCTGGATATTTGCTGATACGCCACTAGAGCGTGGAGATACATATCATTAGCATCAATATAACTCTTTAACCTAAAAGCATCTTTTCGAATCTCTGGCATTTGACTTGTATGGCTTTTCTTCCACTCTCCAAAAGCCAAGATCATGTTCTCTAGCAGAATAAGCAATTCCTTGTTAATCTTGATACTTTCTTCAATTTTGGCAGCTTGTTTTGCAAAAGCTTTCTGCATCTTGGCAAGCCAAACCCAGAAGTCATCAACAGCATTCGGCTTATCATCTTCGGCGTCACCAAGTGTGCCAGAGCTTGCTTTCAAGACTGTCTTTGTCACCAAGTTCATGCCTGCAAAAATTTTGTATGGGTCCTCACCGGCCGCTTCCAAAATCCTTTTCACTTCGTCGTTCATTGTATCCTCCTTTTAGTGACTCAACGACATGGCACATTTCATCAGTTCATCAGCCTGATGATTTAAACACGCAACCAACTTTCGAAGAGGATCGGTTGGATATGTATTCTTACTTAACAACCCCTTCTCATCAAAGAAAACATCCAACAGTTTCATGTCTTTAGACAGCATCTGGTAGACAATCATTTCATTATTTTCAAAGCGCCGCAGATACTCAGCCTCACTTTCAAGAACGGCACCCAAAAAGAGAATTCCTTGTCTGGCAATCTCAAGATCTGAAACACAACGATTTTGTGCAAGTTCGCGACTCTCAACAGCCTCGCGAATTCCAATTACAGCTTCATTAGGCTGAATTTCAGCCATCAAGAGTAACTGTTGCAGAATTCCCGGAACCCCTACAGCGAGCTCATTCATCCTTTGAGCCAAGTACGTCATTTTTTTACCCTCATCCAAAAGCATCCAATCAGGCAAAAACTTACTAAGCATGTGCTTTTCAGTTGCCTTCAAACGATCGTACATTTGCTTAGCCATGTGTGACCTCCTGTCACCTTTTCGATATCATAAGTCAAATTACATTCAGGCTATAGGATACCACCCAAAGCCATTTTTGTCAATAAAAAGGAGGGTGCAATTCTGCACCCTCCAAACAAACTAGATCTTATTTAAGTTGTCGTAGCCGGTACCGCCAGCAAAACCATGCGGACGACTGGTACTTACGTCACGGATGATACCCTGCTGTTTAAGCCACCAACCAGGCATCGCAAAAATCTCAACCATCTCGGTGGGATCGTACGAGGCGCGTTGGAAAGTCGTGTGTCCGACATGATCACTATCAAGGCGATCACCCATCCCAGTTCCCATACCAGGGAAACTACGAGAGGATTCAAGAGAGCCTTTCGACACGGATCCACCACGAAAATTCATGTAAACCTGAGGTGGCTCGACATATTCGCGGTAGACTGCAACGGCAATCACTCCCAAGTTGTCAGTACGCTTGGTTACCTGTGTCGCAATGGCTTCAGCCGACAACACCGTAAAAACGAACGGCCGAGTATGATCATCATCGATCCGCCAACCCTTAACGTCGTATAAGGTTCGGCCAGAAATGACCATTCCACGGCTGAGCTGGAAATGAGCTTTCTCTTTCTTCAGTGTGTTCATTCCATCAACCGAAGTCAAAACTTCAAGCTTACCGGAAGCATGACCTTTCACTTCGATCCGGTATTCAGCCAGGTCACGTGCCTCCACGTAATACTGACCCTCATGGTAGAACAAAGGCATTGTATTGCCCAGGCCGTCCACCAAACTTACATCAACCAAGCTCAGCTTAACAGAATCTGTCTTCATGTATTCTCCTATCAACGAAATGAATTTGGAAAGAGCTTTTCCATCGAACTTACTACCCCATAATTATACCACATCTTGTCAAATCAGGCGTAAAAAGCGACCATCGCCTCCAACTTATCCAAAGTTTCTTGCCAAATCTTTCTTGCTTCCGCTTCAGTTAAGGTAAACCTGCTCATTAAGCCTGTCAAACTTGGACCCATGTGGTACACCTCATACTTTTCGTCTCCGACAGTATAAACCACCAGGCAACCTCTAGGTCTCGAACAGCTCACTTCTATTCCGCCATTTAGAGTCAAAAAATGGAGTGGCTGAGGAACTTTTTGGTCCCCTTCCCAAGGCCACAAGAAATCAAAGATCTCCATCACTCTTTCATAGCCGTCCAATACTTCATCTTCAATTACTTCCTTCAATGGATCAGGTACGGAATCAATATCGGCAAGAGGTATCGAAAAATTGTGACCATAAGTCTTTCCCGAACCCTCACACTCAATCGTTCCTGATAGGCCATCAGCCTTAACTTCTCTGGCGATCAGGATCGCTGCGTGTACGGCAGCCTCGTCTCCACTCAGACTCATGACTCTTTCAACGTATTCCGTCCGAGTTCCATTTGCTCTTTTGTGAAAAAACACATATTTATCCATCAATTACTCCTATATTTATAAGTCAAATTGCTTGCCAATTATACCCCTAGCTAAATCAAATTGATGGAAATAGCATTTTTCAAAAATGAACCTCCACGGACAGACTCCGCAGTAGCTACGCATTGTCCGTGGTTTCTGGTTTGTATTTCATGAGAATCCCAAGCTTGTCTGCCGAGGA
>CALRDV010000012.1 GCA_943355005.1 Patescibacteria group bacterium | reverse complement strand
GCTTAACGAAAGTACCATTACGAAGTACATCAAGTATCAAGGGAAACTGGATACTCCTCGGCAGACAAGCTTGGGATTCTCATGAAATACAAACCAGAAACCACGGACAATGCGTAGCTACTGCGGAGTCTGTCCGTGGAGGTTCATTTGTGGTAAAAAATGACTTGGATTGCCATACCGCTGCCTTTGGCCGGGCTCTAAATGATAAAGAGTTGAAGACTTGTGGGCCGGTAGATTGCCACGCGCTTACGCTCGCAATGACAGGATTTGGGGTAAAATATATGAGATAGATATGGGATGGCACTCTAAAATCATTGAGGAGGAAAGATGCTCAGAAAATTTTACTTAAGTAAGGCTCTGAAGTTTTTTGTCATGTGTATCGGATTGGACTTTCTTATTGGGATAATGTTTTTGGCTCAGGCCAAGACGATTTCCCTTTGGATCTTTCCGCTGGTATTTGTACCAGGATTGATTGCCTCTTTCTGGCTACGCGGAACAGAATACATTAAGCTGTTTCCACTTGTAACATTGCTAAATGCGATTTTGCTGTACGGCGTTATCGTGATATTTAAATAAGTTTTTAGGAGGAGACATGAAAAAGTTTTGGATATGGATTGTCTTTGTTGATATTGCTCTGATGATGTTTCTATTTCTTCCGCTAGTTCGGGTTCATCCTTGGATCTTTTCGACAGTCTGGTTGTTGCTAAGTGAATTCGGGGTGGTTATCGGTTGCTTGAAAGGTAAATTTAGTTTTGATGTTCTTGTTAGTAGTTTGGCGAAAAATTACATGGTAATTCTTACAATCGCAACCTTAATGCTGGACCTAAGTTTGGTCTCGTATTCTTATCGAGGATTACCGTCTTCCGTAAATTTTTTCACCGTTTTGTTTTCGAATGTTGCTGTGTTTGGCTGGCTTGGGTGGTTGCTAGCACAGAGGAAACAAGTATAAATATTCTCCCTCACTTTGGTGGGGGATTTTTTGTGGCTAATACATCATGGTGGGGAATAAGTTTAGTGTCATTCCGGGCTTGACCCGGAATCCAGTAGTAATAAAATTAATTTACGAAAAGTTATTTTGTGTATATATTGGCTAGTCAAAGAAACGGAACACTTTATGTAGGTGTGACTGGTAATTTATCCAGAAGAATTGAAATTCACAAGGCTGATGTGGTAGATGGTTTTACTGAAAGATACTTAGTTCACGACTTGGTCTATTATAAAGAGTTTGATTCTGCAATTGAAGCTATAGCCAGGGAAAAACAAATTAAAAATTGGAAGAGGGTTTGGAAATTAGACTTAATTGAAAGGGGAAATAAATTGTAGTTATTTGTTCTGGATGTCCCTCATCGGATCGGGACTTTCAGCCCTATCAGGTCCGGCATGACAAAGGGGGGCTTTGAGTGACTAGCTATTTTGGGAGCCGGGATTGATGCCGAGCATCCAGAGAACGGATTCTTTTTTGTAGCGACGATCGCCTCTGGAGTTGATACGAATAGCCGGGAGCTTGCCTCTCTTGCCCCAGCGTTTGATGGTGAGAGTGGAGACACGAAGTAATTGGGCGACTTCAGACACTGTAAGAAGATCGGGGAGACTGTTGAGATCTAAATTCTTTTTGACCTTGAGGGCTGTTGTGTCCTGGTTATCCATTCGTGTATTTGTTTTTATTTTTTAATTTTAATTTTTACGATACCTATTGATATACAAATTATCAGAAAGAATATAGTTAGTCAATAGAGCGATACAAAAAACCCGTGTTATTAACACGGGAGTGATTTAATCTTCGCTTGGGAAGGTGCGCGATTCGGTACATCCATCTGAAGAAGTGATAGCTATGCGAAGTGGAGGAATGGAGAATGACTCAAGTGTGATGATGTCAAAATCCTTATAGACACTAAAAGTAAAGTTCTTGGGAAGTGCACTGTTGGTATCCGGGGTTGGAAAGAAGGCGACATCGAAACTTCCGGTAGTGGTAACGGCGAGAATTAAAGTGTCTTTTTTTAAAGGGGTTTGGTAATGATTGCGTTGTACCAGAATTTTCTTATTAAAAAATTGAGCCAAGTTGGACATTTTTTCTCCTATATTCCAATTATTTTTTTAGAGTTCTTGTTGGTATTATAACTTATGTAAATTTTGGTTTAATTGAACAACAAAAAACCTCCCTTGTGGGCTGTTTTTTCCTAATGTGTTTATAAAGCGAGAATGATGCCTACTACCGCAAGTAGTAAGCCTACACCAAAAGTGCCGGTTCCAAAGAGATCTAATATTCCTGTTTCAGGAAGAATTGTTGGCTTTGGGGTGACCTTGGCAATTATTTTTTTGGTTGGACTGTTAGTAGGTGTGTTTGTTGGAGTTTGAGTGGCTGTAACTGTCTCTGTAGGTGATTCTGTTGGAGTTGGAGATTCTGTAGGTGATTCTGTTGGAGTTGGAGATTCTGTAGGTGTAGGAGACTGGGTCGGTGTAACTGTTGTGGTGATGATTTTTGTAGGAGTTGAGGTTGCGGTAATTTTTTTGGTAGGAGTTGGAGTATTGCATGCAATACAGGTGCTATAAAAGCAAGTGCCGGCGCTGGACTGGATATCTATTTGCTGGCAACCACACTTGGACTGCAGACAAGCGGTACTGCCGGACACTCTGGTACCGTTTTCTTGACAGCCACCTTTAATGGCGTCGTCAACTGTCTGCTTTGGACAGCTGTACTGGTTTATTAGCGAGCCTGCTGGAGCTGTAACACAACCGGTACTGGAGTTTACTTTGTTTGCTCCTTCACAGTTCGTTGCTTGACCTGCAGCGATTACTCTAGTATCAGCAACTTCTATTTTGCATTTACCACCGTCTACGACACATCTCCAAGTACCTTCAGCAGTCGTTCCTAAATCGTAACAGGTGCAGTAGTTACCGTTTTGTTTGCCATTTAAGGTAGTGCAAACGCTTCCACCCTCGGAATATTTTTTGCCATTAATAGCCGTACAGGTAACAGCTGGGCCGCCGTCAGTGCTTGTATCATCACCAACGGGACATTTGTTGAGATTTTTTGTGGAACAGTTGTAATCACCTCCTGCTAAACAAGTACAGACATAGCCTGTGTTTCCTGCATTACCGCCACTTCCTTGGCAGATAGTACTGCCGACCTTACAAGCGGCAGCTGGCTCGCTCTCAGGTGCTGTAGGAGCTACACTTTTCTTTGAACTTAATCTAGCTGAGACAAAGTATATTCCTATGGCAGCGCCAATTACTAATATGAGTGCGGCTATTGCGGTGTAGGTTTGTCGTGATTTATTTTTGCTTGGAATTGGAGATTGTCCCAAACTAACAACTTCCGTTGGTACAGATGATATCGGAATTATGTCTGTGCTAGAAAGTGGCTTGATTGGTTCTTCCATAGTTACTGTATAACTATAACAAAAAACCGCCCTTGCGGGCGGTTTTTTGTTTGAGCTGGTGGAGTGAGATTCCTCCACTTCGGTCGGAATGATGGAAATTACTTTAACTCAACCTTTGCACCGGCGGCTTCAAGCTTGGCTTTGGCGGCTTCTGCATCTTCTTTCTTAGCACCTTCGAGAATCAAAGCGGGAGCTTTCTCGACTAGGTTTTTGGCCTCGACTAATCCTAGGTCGGATTTGAGTTCGCGGACAGCTTTGATAACAGCGATCTTGTTTGCGCCTGCGTCTGTGACGACGACGTCAAATTCGGTCTTTTCTTCTGCAGGAGCAGCGGCGACAGCAGCGACAGCACCGGCGACGGCAACTGGAGCGGCGGAGACACCAAACTTTTCCTCTAAAGCTTTGACGAGCTCAGCAACTTCCAAAACGGATAGTTCACTGACCAAATCAACGAGTTTTGTGACTTTTTCGGTCATATTTTGTTTTTGTTGTTTCTAATTACTAATTAACGAGACTTTTTTAAGTTTGTCATTCTGAACTTGATTCAGAATCCAGAAAACCTGGATACCGGATCAGGTCCGGCATGACGGCGAATATTAGGCCGTCAGTTTGGCGCGTAGGGCTTCGAGTCCATACACGAAGTTTTGCATAGGAGCTTGAAGTTGTCTGACCAAAGCTTGAGCGGGAGCTTGCAGCTGAGCAAGAAGGGAAGAAAGAAGCTGTTCTCTGCTTGGTAATTTGGAAAGGGCTTTGATATCGGCGATGGTGATCATCTTGTCATCCATGACACCGGTCTTGATCTTTAATTTCTCATGATCTTCGGAGAACTTGGAAATAACTTTGGCGGCAGAGACCGGATCCGGACTGAAGTAAACGGCGGTGGGTCCTTGAAGGAAGTCGTGGAGATCTTTGGCTAAGTCTTTGGACTTGGCTTCGAGAGCGAGACGCATGAGGTTGTTCTTGGTGACGATGAAAGAACCGCCTGATTTGTCGGCTTCGTTTCTAAGCATGTTCTGCTCGGAAACGGAAAGCCCGGCGTACTCGGTGATGATGATAGCCTTGGAGTCCTGAAGACTCTTGGTGATTTCGGCCAGTTGATGAACTTTTCTTTGGTTTGGCATGGTTGTTTGTTAGTTTTTTGATTGACCCCGACCTAAAGTCGTGGGTTACGAGTACGTAAAAAAAGCGCGTACTCAAGACGCGCAAAACAGATATTTCTGCTCTGCTAGGGACTTAATGATTGCCCTAGGTCTTGGAACTAGGGGAATTATATATGATAGAATTTCCAGTGTAAAGCACCTTAGACACATTCGGAGGATAAATGCCAAGTATTCCTGATTTTTGTTTGCCTTTATGGAATCAACTTCAAGCTGGGCCAGTCGACGTTCATGAACAAGAGATCTCAAAAGCCCAGGATATAGTCAAATTGTTTGAGCTTGGTCTGATCAGAGTAGTGCCAACACAAAGCAAGTTGTTACCCGCAAGAGCCTTGGTTTTGTCGGCTCAGGCTGTGGATAATAATCCGAAGTAGAACAAATCCCGTCAAATTGGCGGGTTTTTTTTGGCAAAAAAACCGCCTTGGTTAAAGGCGGGGAGTTTGGTTAGCGATAGAGGCTAGAGGTTCGGTTAAATATAGTGCCGAGGCTGGAGGCAAGGATACCGGCAAATAGTCCGATGAGAATGTTGCCGACACCATAAAAAATGGAAAATTTTATGGTTAAGCCGACTAAAAATGCTCCAATTGCCAAGGCCACCAAGAAGACAATATCAGTAAAGGATAGTTCCTTAGATGGACTTTGAGTCACGTTTAAATCTTGTACGGTGGCGTTGAGAAAAAGATAGACTCCAGTCAGAATGATTGCGTAGAGAGGGGTGTCCCCACCATTTACGAACACGACTGATATGGCGATTGAATATACGATTGCATAAATGTATTGCAATCTATAAGCCAGTTCGGATTGAGTTTTTTGAGGCTCAGAAAAAGTGGTTGGAGTTTTGGTTTGGGTGTTAGCGATTCTTGCATTTTCGATAGCCCTTCTCATTTTGTCGTCGTCCAGCGCACAAAGAGTGGCATCTACAGTCAATTCATTTAAAACAAGGCAACTTTCACAGCGATAGAGATGAAGTTTTTCGTCGTAAGTCAAATCTTTTGATCCGCAGGCATCACAAAACAAAGCATTTGTCGGCATAGGATTCTCCTTGGGTGTATCAACGTTCTTTTAAATTATTATATCAGACCCATAGTCTTGTAGGTAGTTATTTCTTTATCTTCTAGTGTTGACATTAGGCAAATAGGTGTAAAATATGGGTTAATATCTACTCAAATCTTGTTTGTGAGGAGATTGAACACTGACATAATTCTGAAAATTTATATTGGAGGTAAAAATGGAAAAGACTCTTTTTGATGATTGGATTGCAAAATCAAATATTGCACCGGATGTGGCACAAGCTTTAAAGCCTGTCATGGAAGGTTTTGATAAATCAGATATGTTTTTGAACTTGGCTATTAAGGGTAGTTGGCCGGCTTTGAGAATGGTAAAGTCGCTAAAAAGTCAGCTTTTGAGTCAGGGTGTGGACTTTTCGGCCATCGACTCGCTTGTTCCGTCGGCATCCGCTTCTGCAGCAGTTCCACTTCCAGTCGCATTGCCTGCTTCGGGTCATCCGGCCACTGTGCAAGTTGATTCAACCCAAGCTGTTGCTGTTTCTCCTGCATCACCGACACCAGACCCTGCCGTCAACCCGACACCCGATCCTGCTGCTGCAACCTCGACTGCTCCTGCCATAAAGGTGATCAAGCCTATGAAAGCTCCGACTCCACCGCCCTCTGCAACGCCGGCAACGCCGGCTGCAAGCTCACAACCTCAAGCGACAAGTGGAAAAGCGCCCAAAGGTTCTGGAAAGAAGGGGGTAGACTGGGCAGGAGTTTTAAGCAAAATTGGCTTCGGAAAGAAGCCTGGTGGTTCAGCTGCTGCAACTGCAACTCCTGCTGCAGCAACACCCGCAGCCGCTGGTCCGGCAAAAAATAAAAAGACGATGATTTTCATCATTGCCGGTTCAGTTATCGCGGTGGTCTTGTTGGTCGCGGCATACATGATGTTTGGCGGAAGCTCTTCTGGTCAAGCCTATGCCAATCCTAATGCCGAATCGGTGTTTGGTGATGGGACATCGCCTAACAATAACGGTACGGTTCAGATTCCGACCAGTACAGTTCAGAACCCCGACGGGACAGTTCAGACTCCAGCAACCGGCACGGATAAGGAATGGTTTATTCCAAAGAACCTTGGCGCTTCAACAGAAGAGCCATTCTTAAATAAACCGGAGACCTTCATTGGTTTCTTCACCAATTTTCCGTGGCGTTGGTTCTTGTGGGCATTCTTGCTGATTCCACTGTTGTCCCTTTTGGCGCAAGACCGGATGGCGGCCAGTGAAAAAACCGATTTGAAAACGGTGAACATTGGTTTGACCGTTTTAGTGGTAAGTATCTTTCTCGCCCAACCGATATCAATGATGATCCAATGGGGTGCAACTCAGGTTGGAATCGTTGCTGTTGTAGAACCTTGGGTGGTAACATTGCTTGGCATCGGCATCAACATTTCTTTGCAATATGCAGCGACAACTTCAGGCAAACTCGACTATTCTGCATTGGCCGTAGCGGGTCTGTTTGTAACCGGAGCCCTGTTGGTATGGTGGGGTCCGAAAGTTGTATTCCAGGTAGTGGTTGGTATTGGGATGATGATCGGCGGTATGGCGCTTGAAGCGATTGAGATGAGCCGGACCCACCAGGGCTATCGAGCGATTTGGATCTCGTTTATCATGATCGGCTTCTTCGCTCTGGGATTTGCGTTTTATAACACCATCGCGTATTTCTTGTCTTTGGTGCCGGCTCCGGCAACCATGACTGCGATGACGAAAACCGGAGGACTCTTCCTATATACCCTGATCAAGAGTAAGTACTTTATCGGGTGTTTGATTGGCTTGGTGTCTTCTTGGACAATCGGTGACTGGGTCTCGGCGAAGATCATGCCCCCTGTGAGTAATGCCGGCACTGTTACCGGTGTGCAAGACCCGACTACCGTAAAGCTCGACGTAACGTCCCGCTTTGATGCAATGTCGTTTGCTCTAATGCTCATGTACCCAATTTCGTACGTGGTGTTTTACCTGGCGATATTGTTTGGAAAGTTCTAGTTCAGAATTATGTCTCTCCCCGACTGAAAGGTCGGGGTTTTTTGTGCCTAAATCATATCCTATATATTGACTTTGGAGTATGGCTGTGCTATGATACCGAAGCTAGTTGGGCACGTTCTTTGAGTAAGTAAAAAATCCAAATTGCGGAGGCAGAGAAATGGTGAAATTGATAATTAAGAAGTTGAATGTGGTAGTGATTCCCTTCGTTGGAGAGTTGGAGTGTTCTTCACTCCTTCCCACAGAGATGGGGATCGAGGCGACGTTTCGAGTCGTTCTTCTCAGTAGTGCAAAAAAACCATGGCTTTCAGATGCTTTGAAAAAAATCGAAGGGTTTGATCGTAAGATGTTTCAGATCAAGCGACTTTTTCCTTTTGATGTGAACCTTAAAGTAGAAATGAAAAAGATCGCGGATCAGATCGAAAAAAGCTTTAGTCCTGTGACTGGGATGATAAGACTTGGTTGGGATGAAAGCGATCTTGTAGACTTCCCCTCAATGCCAGCTTACGAATTTTCGTCGTTTCCTGCTGAATGGTCACATCCGTTGATCGTCGGTGAGTCTGGACATATTGAGTCGGGTCAGATTAACCTTGCCAGTGATCCCACGGTCATCGTGGTGACTGACGGTGAGCCGGCGTTGGGCGAGGACGTCAAATCATTATTGGAAGAGCTCAAGAAAAAGGGCTTAACAGTAATGGTAATTGGATTTGGATCTGGGTCTGAAGAGCTATAAAAACAAGAAGGTCGAAAGACCTTCTTTTTTTTTTGCAAAAAAAACACCCGCCTAGGCGGGTGTATATAAATTATTTGTTCACGTTTGTGCCATCACAACGGAGTTGAGGATCACCCATGGTGACGTTGAAAACGATCTCAAAATCTTTGATGTGTAATTGTTTGGCGAGTTCCGGGGTGAAAAAGGCTTCGATTTTTTGACGGAAGGCCCCACCCGGATTCATGTCATCTTGAACAATTTCATAAATTGTCCTCACGTTTTCCGGACTTAGGGCAATGACTTTGGCTGTCCCTTCGGCCATGTTGCGGAGATACTCTTCGTTGATACCGGAGGTAGAATCCGTCCAATTGATATCAATACCAAATACATTCCGTTTTTCTTCAACTCTGAGAGTGTAAGACTTATCGGTCGGCTGGACATCGCTAGTGTGAATAGGAGTAAAGGTGTTTTGTTCTACGGCCGTGACACAAATGTTTCCAGTGTAGGTGACAATAGCGGTTGATTCCTGATAGGTCGTGATCTTGTTAGATTCGATAGTGGGGGCGTCACTTGAATTGGACCAGTCATTTTTGAGGGTTACGACCGGTTTTAAAATAAAGTCGTCGTTGACGCCGGCTATGATATCTCCCTTGTAGACTGAGGTAAAGCCGACCTTGTACCACATACATAGTGGATTTTGGAGAGGGTTGGGGAAAGTCCAATCGCATGATTCGTTGTGAACTTCCTGCCAGACGGCCGCGCCTTGAGGAGGAGTACCGTAAGCTTTGTTGGGAATCGGTCCTTGAGGAGGTGTGACCCCCATAACTTGGCCGGTTTCAATATTCATCGAAATGCTCACCCAGTTCTCTTTATTGTCGTCCAGGTATTTCTGAAGTCCGGCAAAATCACCTCTTTGCAGAAAAATGTATTCTGTGGTCGGGATGGGATTGCCACCGGAGGCCATATTGGTTGCGGAAGTAGTAATGGAATTTTGACCATTGTCGGCGGGGATTTGAAGAGGTGGATTCTGAGATTTGTTGTAAAGACTCCAAACAAAGAATGTACCCAATACAAAACATGCGATAACTATAATTCTGATTAAGTTGTCGAGTAAATTTTTCATTTTATTTGTTTCCATCTTTATCCTTCTATATTTAAATTCAAAAGAAATGCCAGCTATTTGTGAGAGTTGTAAATACTCATCACAATATCGGCATAGTAATATCCGACATTGGCCGGCCCGTAATGGAACAAGGCTTCGCGAGGGTTAGTTGCTGCTCCGCCACTACTAAGCATTTTGGTCCCGTAAGCAATGTTTAGTTCCGGGTTTAAAAGCTGAAGTGAGGTTGGTCTATTTTTGAATACCGAATATTTACTGCCGGATAAACCGTCGCTCGGCATCACTTGCATGAGTCCAATGGCTCCAGAGGATGATCCACAGATTGCGATTCCGTTTACCACCATATGACCATTGGGGTCACAAGCTTCAGGATTACCACCAGATTCTTGAGTGATGACGGCTGCGATAAAGTTCGGATCCAAGCCACGGGCTTTAGCATAGTAGGTGATAAGTCCGCACCACTGAAGAACAGTTGATCCGTATGAAGCATTTACTTCACAGGGAGTATTGTTCAGAGGGTAATCGGCAGGATTCTTCGATGGTTTGCCGTCTTCGGTAGTAATGGCAGGCGTAAAAGTAGCTGGCGGATTTTGAGTTGATGGTTGTACGACTAATTGTGTAGGGGCTTGGGCAGTGATGAGTCCCAAAGTTAGCGCATCCTCTTCAACATAAATCAACTGACCAGGTGGCTCAGGAAGTGGAGTGGTGAAGTAAAGGGCGGGAAGAAGAATTACTACACCAACAATACCGGCTACACCGATTGGTCTGAGATTCCTAGAAAGCAAAATTATAAAACTTAAAACAATCACCAAATAGATCCAGACCGGAATTCTGAAGTTGCGTTTGGCGACGAAAATGTTTGGATCCGTAATGTTTTTTCCTTTTGTGCTCTCAAAGAAATTATCTTCGAAGTCTACAAAACCGGAACTTGTATCAACGGCCGGTGAGCCGGAGTTCGTTGTCTGTACAGTACTGGATATCGAAATATTTTCGACTCGAGCCGGATGAATCCAGTAATAACCATCGACAAATGAAGGAATTGTGCCATCATTAAAGTTAAAATTGTTTTGTGAGTAGCCTAGTGAGTAATGGTTGTGTGGAGGGATTTTTGAACCCTGATCATTACAATTATTTTCAAATCCCGAACAGCCCGGTTCACCTATGATTTCATCCGGCCCTATGTATTCGTCTTTAAAATAACGAAGTTTGGGATCGTAACTTAGATGACCGATGTACACATACCAGCCGGCGCAAGGGCCTCGACCATCGATAAAGAGACTATATCCTCCACCTGCTCCATCCCAAGCAGCCATTCGGACAATGCCACCGTTTTTGAAAGGAACAGTTGTCTGAACAAGATAATCTACACCCGGCCACTGACTCGTAGTCCAGCGATGAAGCCCGATATAGCTATTATCCGAACTAATATTTGCGGGAATTTGCGTATCCAGTCTTATTGACTGCATAGTAGCTGTTCGCGAGGAAGTTGGTGATTGGAACTCACAAATATTTCCAGAAGTTTGAGCAAAACCGGAAGTGGGTAAAAAAGTAAATAATAGGGCAAGAAGTACGCCCCATAACAAAAATGAATTTTTGTGGGACAAGGCGCCCTCCTAATTTTTTTAGATTTTCAAAGAACTGTTAAGTCATTTGAAACTTATGGGTGTATTCTACTCCTAAAAAAGCCCTCGATAAATCGAGGGCTTTGAGAATTAATGAAACGGAGTGAATAACCAATTGTTCCAGGTGATCCAGGGATAGTACTGAGGAGCGATGGAAGTATTGGATGTCAGGTGGATACCTTGACCATTCTGGATTGTCCCGTTGACAGTGACATAGTGACACAAAGTAGTAGTGTCAATGTTGGCTGAGATGGGAGAAAAGTCAACGAGATATGTGTTCACGTTAACTTGAACCGGGACAGCATTTGGCCAACCAGGAATGGAACCGTTGATAGCGTCCGGAGAACATGAAACGAATGCGTCAGTTTGGCCAACAGTTTCCAAATATTTCAGTAAATCGATAAGAGAAACGTTTGCGCCATTGGAGGGGAGTACAGTGGTGCTGCCTGGGGTTTGGGTTGGCCACTGGACTTGGGGTTTGGCGTAAGGCCAAACGTACACTCCACCAAGATTTGTGGTATTTGGCTGACCCGGGTCAACGGTGTAGAAGTGCAAACCACCGGCTTGAGTGCAAGCGTACTGACCGTATCGAATTGCCGAAGCAGTATCATTGCTCAGATCCACGATGACAACGTAAACATTGCCTCCAGGAGTGGTAAGAGATAGCTGGCCGGACAAGGGCTCGTAGGGACAGTTTGGGGTCATGAGCTCTGTAAACCCCTGCTGTACCATCCATCCGGCTAGGTTCGAAATGTAGATAACCGGTGTGACGGGAATAGTGGGGACAGGGGTTGGCCGGTCTGAGTAAACAGGATATACAAAAACTTCACCTATTTGAACTTCTGTGATGTCAGATACAGTCCTGAACCAGTGGATGGAACCGATATTGTTTGGCCCTGTGATTTGCCAGTTACCTTCGGGGTATTGAATCATAACTCCTGACACCACAATGCATGCAGTGAAGCCAGAGGCGTCAGTGTCTAATGATCTGGCAATAAAGGTGGTCCCCGTCTGATCATTTGGACGGATAGAAAATCCGGCAGGTCCAAGCAGTCTTAAGACTTCGTTAAGTGGGGTCTTTGAGGTGAAGTCTTGCCAATTTGCCGAAAAAGTGGCGAAGCATTGTGAAGCCGCATTGGCTGTAAATGAAATTCGGCCAATCTCATCTCCTGCAATGGCAATATATCTATCCAATGCGGTGGAACTGGCGGCTTGAACAACCGACTGAGTCGTTCCTAGTGAGGAAAGGGGAGTGAAACCGGGATCGATGGGGTTGGCTTGAGATCCAGAATTGGCAGGGCTTGAGTCGACAGTTTGAAGTCCCGGAAGAACAACATAACTATATCCCGGTTTATTCATAACTTTAAAGTTTTGGGGGTCGAGGGCGTTGAAGATTAAATTGTACGCTCCACGAGCCCAATTCATATCGCTTACCTTGCCATCTTGACCAACTTTACCGTTGGTAATTGCGGTCTGTTTGGTAATTAGACTGGCAAGAGCCATTCGGCCGTCTACGTTCCCTTGTGAAGTTTGAATTGTTTGGGCCAGGAATGTTTTCATCTCCTCGTCTTTGAAACAAATATAGCTTTCGACGGCGACAAGAGAGGGATATTTTTCCGGAGCGGTTACATTTTGACCTTCGCCTGTAGTTGTTTTGGCTGGACCAAATGTAATGAGCATGGAATTTGGCTGACCACAGTCGCTTGTGACACCGGAACTATTTTTGGAACCGTTGCCAAAGAAATTCGTGACTTTTGAAGCCAAGAAAATGAGTCCGACAAATAAGATAATGCCGATCAAGATCGAAGCAATTAAATTAGCATTGCTTCCTCTGGATAATTTTCTTTGGACGTTGTTTTTGGTGCTTGAGATTTGTCTTTCAGCTTGTCGAGAGTTTTGTGGAGGAGCGGTGGCTCTAGGAGTCTTTGACTTAACTTCGTCGTGATACGCCTGAAGTACATTAAGTATGTCTTCAATGGTGCAATCAGGCTCTAGAAGCTCATAAAACTCATTTTTAATAAATAGACTGATGTCCTCCGGAGACATAAAGTTCTCGAGCTTAAGAAATTTAGCTCTGATAAGAAATACTTGTTTATCCATGGGACACCTCCTATTGATGTCGTAACCTTAAATCTTAATTGTCAGTGTTCTGGGACATTTTACCCCATATTTGGGCGAATAACATTGATTTGGTGTTTATTATTTATTTTGAATAAAAAAATACCCCGGGTTATTAGCGGGATATTAGTAGATAAGTGGTGTGTATTATTCGTATGGATTAACGATTTCTTCGTGGGGACAATCCACACATTTTAACTTGCCCCAGTGATCGTTTTCAACGAATATTAGATTGTGGAATCCCAGACGACAGAGAAGTTTTTTGGCGTCCGGTTCGCCGCAGACCTTGGCGTTTACCCAAACGGCGATAACGAGGCTGATGATTAAAACGAAAACCATTATTAAAACTGAGGTTTGGTCCATACAAATCTCCTTTGTTAAAATGTGCTTAAAGAATTATACAACCGATACAAAAAATCCCCCTCCACGGCGGGCAGGCCTGTGAGGGGGATTTGTGATGCTGTAAACTTATTTCTTCCGATATTTTCGTTTCATTTCTGCTTGGAAAGATTTAAAATTTGAATCCTGTGTGCCGTCCAGACGCGGAGTGAAGACAATTTCCCCATTTTTGAACTCAGCGTACCCTATGACCCAAATATCCATCTTGAGCCGATAAACAGGTCCTACACCAAATACATGTAGACCGGTATCGCAAATTGCTGCTTGTATAAGCTCCTTAGTCTCTTTGATTTCCTCTTTTTTTATGGTAAACAATTTTCTCTCCTTTTCCGAAATGTGAACGAGCTTTCAACGGATATTATACATACAAAAAATCCCCCTTACGGGGGATTTTTTTGGTAGGTGAAAGTCTTAAACCTCACCCGCTCGTGTGTTAGACAGAGCCGAGGTGGAGCTTCACACTAGGAGTGTGAGTACAAGAAAGATAAGCATTCTTGATCTTGGTAGGTCCGATAGCTCGAATGGCTTCCATGATATTCTCGACTAGTGCCTTGGAGTCTTGAGTGGATTTGCCTAGAGCGAGGTGGATGATAGGGAACTTGGCTTCCGTTTTGTAAGGAAGAGTTCCACCGGCAGACAGCTCGGCAGCGCGCTTCTCAGGATTCTCTGTAACGGTACCTGACTTAGGATTTGGCATAAGTCCCTTGGGTCCAAGTACTTTGGCCAATCTGGCCAATTTTGGCATGTCTGCGGGGGTAGCCAAAAGAATACTGAAGTCGATTTTTCCGTCTGCAACGTCTTTGGCGACTTTGTCGGAGAAAATAGCGATTTTTAGCTCTTTGCCTGTGCTGTGAGGGAGTTTGAGTTCGCCTCGTAAGCCGGTCTCTCGGGTATTGAAGGTGAGCTCGACAGTTTTAATCTTGGTGTTCGATGATAGCTTTTGAAGTTTGGTAACAGCGTCTTCGATGGAATACATTTCATCCTTTTTGATTTCTTTCACCATCATTTTGTATTTTCTGCCGCGTTTTTTGGGAGCGATAACTTTTTTCTCGACAACTTCTACGGTTTCAGGGGTTTCGACAGGTCCGCCTTCTGCGGACTCGATAACGACGTCTTTAACGGTTTCGGCATTGTAGAGCAAGCGAATTGATTCGACGTCTTTTTCGGTAATGCCATTGATAGCCATTAATTCTCCGTCTTCTTTTAGGACGATTTGTTCGGGTTTAAGTCGTGCCTCGCGAAGGGCTTCGGCTACGTGAGTGGGGAGATCGGAATAGAGTTCTTTCCAGTTTATTTTTTTCATAGGGTTTATTGAACAATTGTTATACCCATTGACTTGCAAGTACCTTCGATCATCTTCATGGCGGACTCGATGTTCGTGGTATTCATGTCAGCCATCTTTTTCTCTGCGATAGCTCTGATTTGGTCTTTGGTAATGGAGCCGACTTTCTTTTTGTTTGGTTCACCGGAACCAAGCTTAAGATTGAGGACTTGTTTGATAAGAGCGGAGACTGGAGGAGTCTTCAACTCGAACTTGAAAGAACGGTCTTCGAAAATGGTAACTAGAGCCGGGATCATCTGACCCTTCATGTCGGCGGTCTTGGCGTTGTATTGCTGGATGAACTCCATAATATTGACACCGTGCTGACCTAAGGCAGGACCTACGGGAGGAGCCGGATTGGCTGTTCCACCTGGAAGGTTTAGTTTCAGGATGGCTTTGATTTTTTTGGCCATATTGGTTTATTTATATAATTGTCATTCTGAACTTGATTCAGAATCCAGAGATTCCTGGATGTCCCTCAAAAGATCGGGACTTTCAGCCCTATCAGGTGCGGCATGACAAGAAGTTATTAATAGCTAATGCGAAAAGGGGGTTGAGTAAGTCGGCCGGATGGCGATGATATAGTAATCAGTAGATTGACTTAGTTCGCGACTCTTTTCGAGTAAGCTCCCTCATTCCGCCTTCGGCGAGACAGGCTTGACGAGGTACGCATATTTTAGCATAAGCATCAAAAGTTATGTCGACAAGTTTTTTTTAGATATATAAGGTATAATATAGGGTGAAAGTAAAATTGACATAAGGAGATTGTCCATGGTTGTTATTAAATATACGGCAAGTGCTTTGTTCTTGGTCCTGTTTGTGAAAGCTACTATTATGCTTTTTACCGGCGAAACCGAAGGTGGGTTTGTGATTTTTGTATTCCTCGCTTTTGGACTGTTTGTTGCCTATGCTCTTAGCCTCGCTGCGAAGCCGATCAACCCCAAGAACTGAAAGTGCGTTTGGTTGGTGCGAATTTTGACCGCTCTTCATGGGCGGTTTTTTTTGGTACAAAAAAATCCCGCCGTGAGGCGGGATTTAGCTTAGTTTTCATATGGTGCGGTCGTGGTGATTATGATCTCACCGCTGATGTACGTGGCAGTTTTGAGAGATTCAAGGATTTCTTTCATATTTTCAATGAAATTTGAGGCATCATGGCCTCTGGAATCCATTTGAACGAATTCAATAGATGCTCCAGTCTCGATTATCTTGAAATTCAAGAGTTTCTTGGCCGGAAGGCCGCCTGTCTTTGAGGCGAATACTTCAATCTGCCCGAGACGAGAGTTCCATTCTGCAACCATTCCACTGTGGCCTGGAATTTCTCGCAAGATGCATCTTCGCACATAGTCAAGGTTTTTAGCATCGATTGACATTGGTTTTGTGGCACCATTGAATTGTTTTATCAAGGTTTGAGCTAAGCGTTTGTTATACGTATCAGACATGTTTTCTCCTCAATCGATTTAGTCAATATTTACAAAACAGCTAAGTGTCGCACTAAACTGTGGATGTAGGATTTGGATTTCAATGAAGCAAAGCAACCTGTAGTATATAGTGAATGTGCCTATTTGTCAAGGTTTGGGCACAAAAATCCGCCCCTAGGATAGGGGCGGGATGGAAAGGAGGCCGTCTGAGTCGATAACTGTGATCTCGGGATACTTTTGGTGAATGGCTTCGATCAGAAGTCTGACAAGACCTTTGGTGATAGTTAGCCTCTCGTTTGGCTGCCTGAGAAGACCTAGCTGAAAAAGTTCTTCCCTCAACTTGAGCGGATAGTCCCTGCCGGCAAAATGATGGATGGATTGGGTTTGGTCCGGCGTAAAAGACCAATCCTGATTGTCCGAAAGTAGAAGAATTTTGAATATTTGGTTCAGAAACCGGTTTGGTGAAGTATCCAGTGGGTAGTCGGTGAGGAAGTGGAAATTACCGATAGAAACATTTTTTCCATCTCCGAGACCTGCCAAAATGTCGCGAATTTCTAAAATAGTCATGACGGGGGGAGTTTTTTTCACTAAATATCACCTTTCTAAATATATTATTAAATTGCTTCCCTCTGTGTGTAGCTTAGCACGTACTTTTTTGTTTTGAGGTAAAATAGGTCCTTGCTCGTTGAGAAAAGGAGAAAATAGACATGGATATCTCAGTAACTGGTGTGTTGCAAGTCATGGAGAACGCTCTGGTAGAGAAGGCAGTCGCCAAAGTTAAGAAAGACTTTGCCTCGGACCGCGAAGCGAAATATTTGAAGGTTCAGACAGTATTGAAGGCTCTTGAAGCTGTCTTGGATGAAAAGGCGACGAATAAGACTATGGCTTTGGCCTGGTATAAAGCCGGCCAATCGACGATTGATCGTGGCTTAAAGGGTGTACCTTCATCCAGCTTGTTTGGACAAACCTTCAAAGGCGGTGTCTTGGGGATGCTTATTGGTCTGGAAGCCTTTGTTGAAAGTACGTTCGATGAGGCTGACTATGAAGATGTGGTCAGAAAAATGGGCTTGAACGAGTCGTCCAAAGCATTGCTGAATCTCGGCGCGACCATCGGCCAGATCTTCATGAATCAGCCGGATTTGTTTGTGTAGTTTAATAAACCGTTCTAAGTAGGGCGGTTTTTTTATGTAAAAAATCCACCTGTGTTAAGAGGTGGATTTTGGAAAAACTATTTTAGAACCAAACGACCTTTTTCATCGAATTTGGTCGCCATTGACCGATCATCGTTGATGGCGATCATAAGTTTAATGATCAAGCCTTCAGAGAGACGATAGCAGTCGTGCTCTTCGATGATGAATACGGCATCGATCAGCCATTCTGTTCCAACGTTTCCAAATGCTTGAGTGTTGGAGAGCTTGTTTAGTGAATTGAACTGTTCTTTGGTGATAGTCCAATCACTTGCACCCGTGAGCACTACGCCGGAGACCAAAAAGGAAAGAAGTCTGTTGTAACCGCTCTCGCGCGGGTATTCCTGCATGATCTCAAGGCCGAGAAGGCTAAGCTGATTGCCGACATTCTCAAAGTGGTTGAATATCTGTCTGATGCCATCGACGGTCATACCGCAGGGCTCGAAATAGAGCCTTTGGATGGTTTGACCTGACCAGGTGGTCCGATGTAGCCAATTTGTCCAGAAATACAGGCTTTGGCCGACATAGGGGCGTCTTACCTTGTGCTGCTTGGAATGACCGTGGGTTTGAAACCCCTCTTGATGTTGAGTCCAGGCTCCAAACATGTTGCAGGTGGAAATACTTGGTGTATACACAAGGAAGCTGGGCTTTGGCTCGGGGAAAACCTTCAAGACGTCATTGCCACTTGTGACAATGTAGAACTCTTTATTCACGGGTTCGCTTTTCTGATCGAGAATATAGTCTAGAAATGGGTGAATGGGCATGGGTCCTTCTTTCCTTGAGTGTGATTTGTCAAAAATGCGATAAAACTTATCCTGTA
>CALRDV010000011.1 GCA_943355005.1 Patescibacteria group bacterium | reverse complement strand
TTAAACCAACAAGTCTAAAACTTGCATACTCACCCGACGGAGTTACTTGGTCAATCATGAAGTCGTCAGTAGTTGACCCAACAAACAAAACAGTCTCCGCCATCGACAAACTGGGTGGATATTACATGATTGTCAGTGGAGGGAGTACTACCTCTCTCTCCTCATCCAAATCCAGTTCTAAAGTACTAGGTGCATCCACAACAGCTAAATCAAATACACAAACAGACAAAGTGATTACACCCAATACATTAGTCACCCCTACCGACGTAACACCCTCTCCCCTACCAACCTATCAACCAACCACTAAACCAATACAGTTACCGAAACCCAAGACGTGTGTCTTGTGGTGGTGTTGGTAGGGCTATTCATAGCATTGATACTACTAATAATTTTCTACGCTACTGCCGGGCTGGGACATCTTCGTGTTACTGATGCTTTGGTTGATGCGATACGGCATAGTCAACCAGAGGCTTGATTTCCTCTTGATGTACAGAATAAGTATAATCAAATAAAATTATGTTTTTTACATCCGAATTAACCCCAATTATCTTAGTCAATCAAGCAGTTGAAACTGGCTGGATGAACAAAAGAAGTTTGAAGGAGTCCACAACAATAAAGAGTTTGGATATAAGGCATTTGTCTGATAACCAGGTAGTTGTTAAAAATGGCCAACTTGTTCTTTCCGGCTTAGATGAAACATTTCCATATCTATCATCTGCGGGCATAATTTCTGCGATTGCATCTGCAGATTTTTTGGATGAAAGCGGGGAAACCATAATAGCTTATTATCCTAATAAGGAATATGGAAAAATTGTTGGAAAAACCGAAATTACCATGTCTTTTAATCAGTCTGCAGATTTCTTTAGAAGGTGTGCAGCTGATATGGGGGCTACTCTTGAACAAGCTAAGCTATCGGTCGCTTTAATGTTTAGTAAGTCGTTTTATCGTCGAGATGGTGTAAGTTTAAGTGATAAAGATTTATTGCCGGAGCTATTGAAAAAAATGTAAACATGTTTTGTATTTTCAATCGTATATATTAGATAGTAGTGAAACTACTTATCTTTACCTATGCTCCTGCCGGGCTGGGACATCTTCGTGTTACGGATGCATTGGCAGACGCGATGCCACTGGGGAACCCCTACTACTTATTGGGCTCGATTGACAAGTTTATAACCTGGGCTCACCGCTTCACGAGTCTAAATTCATTTGGAAAATTCATTTTTCTGAAATCTCAGTACGGTATTTTTGAAGAGATTTTTACTAGAGGCTACAGGCGTTTTCTGGTCATGACAGCCGGTAGTCTGTATAAAGATGTGAAGAAGATTATTGAAGAAAATAGTCAGGTAGAAGAGGTCTGGGTAATTGCGACTCATTTTGGTATGGCTCATCAGATAGGTTCTTTTAAGGACCGCTTGATGAAGGAGACCGGTAAGAAAATTAGGCTGGTGGTACAGGTAACAGATGATACTTCTCAGAGAATATGGTGTATATGGGGAGCCGATCTTACCTTTGTACCCAGTAGACACGTTCAAAAAGAATTCGAAGAATATGCAGCTAGATATAATTACAAATTTGTTTCTGAAGTTATCCCCTACCCACTCAGTCCGACACTAACAGCAATGATTCCAAAAGAAAAAGGCAGTAGATCTGATGTTTTCAAGGATAATGGCGAGATAAGAATCGCTGTGCCAATTTCCGGAGCCATGGTGGGTTTGGCCTTTGTGATGGAATTAATTATGCTCTTGAGTAAATCAGGTAAAAAATTGCAAATTTGGGTTTTGGTTAAGAAATCTTCTATGACGAAAGTTTTTGTTTCGGTTTTGGCTAGAATACCCGGAGTAATTGTGGTGGTAGGAAAAAATGATGCCGAAACTGTGGGACTATACGAACTCATGTACCAAGAAAATATCATTCACCTAGAGATCACTAAGCCTAGTGAGCAAGCCTTCAAAGCGATACTTAGTCCGAGAAGAGTTGGTGGAAGTATCTTGCTGTTTACAGACCCGGTAGGTAGACAAGAAATAGAAAATATTGAGTTTCTTAGGAGACATGGACTAGTTGCCGGAATTGGTGCTGAGATCCATAAGGAGAAGAATGGTTCAAGTGCCCCCAGAGCGATTAAATTGCCAAGAAATGCCGGGGATGCGGCAAAATACATTATTCATGCGATTGATTCGGGTGTGTTTGAATATATGACCAGTGGCTTCCATTTCTCCGAAAAGTCTTTAGAGTCTGGTGAAATTGGACCACTTGGTGCTAAAAAGTTTTGGAGTGTCTTGGAGAAGAAATTTGAAGTGAAGTAGATTATTTATGATTATTAAACTTATGAATTGGTTAGTAAAGATGAAGTTGGAGTTTATAGTATTCTTCAGTGGTGCCATGTGCATGATTCTTGAAATGGTGGGGTCGAGAGTGGTTTCCCCTTATTTTGGAAACTCTCTCGTTGTTTGGACTAGTTTGATAGGTGTAATTTTGGGCTGTTTATCTTTCGGATATTACTATGGTGGCAAATGGGCAGATAAAAACCCGAGTTTTAGTGTGCTAAGCAAACTTCTACTTCTCGGTGCTTTGTCGCTGGGTGTGAGTGCTTTTCTGAAAGAACAGGTGTTGGCTTGGGTTCAGTTGATGATTGGATCTGATATTAGGGCGGGTTCCTTTTTTTCCGTTTTATTGCTTTTTGGTCCGGTAAGTGTAATTTTTGGTATGATATCCCCCTTTGCCGCCAGGATAAGAGTGGAGAGTTTGAAAAATTCAGGTCAGACAGTCGGAACACTATATGCACTTTCAACATTTGGAAGTATTGCGGGAACTTTTTTGGCCGGTTTTTATTTGATTCCAAAATTTGGCAACAGGGATTTGTTATACGGGTTATCGTTTGGGGTATTGGCTCTTTCTTTGTTGGCAGATAGAAGTGCTGCCATTAAGAAAAAAACGCTTATATTTATCTTGATATTTTCTCTAGTATTTACCAGATATACGAACGTTTTTCGACTTAATGTACTGGAGGACATTGATTCTCAATATAATAGAATTTTGGTTAGACAAGTTTTTGATCATAGTAGAGATAGGATAATTGGGATCAGCACGGATAATGCGGGAATTCAATCTGCTTTCTATCCCGCGAGACCAGACGAGTTGTATTTTAATTATTTGAAATCATATCGTGCTTATGAGGAAATAAACCCAGATGTCAGAAACGCGCTGATGATTGGTGGTGGTGGTTTCTCTTTTCCACGCTATTTCATAAATAGAAGTCCAGATAATTCTATGGATGTGGTAGAGATTGATCCTGTAATGACAGAGCTTGCCAGAAAATATTTTTTATTAAAGGATAATTCAAACCTATCAATATTTCATCAGGATGCCAGAATATTTTTGAATGAGAGTTCCGAAAAGTATGATTGTGTATTTTTGGATGCTTTTAATTCTCTGACTCCCCCATCTCATCTAACTACCAAAGAGTTTATGTTACAGATAAACAATCATTTAAACGATAATGGTTTTGTGATGATAAATCTTATATCCTCTCTAATCGGGAACAATTCAGCTTTTCTTCATGGAGAAGTTGACACTCTTAAAACAGTTTTTCCTTTTGTTGAAGTCTACAGGGTCGATTCTAACGACGATGATCGTGTACAAAACTTTATGGTTGTAGGATTTAAAAAAAGTAATTCCAATAAATTATCTATGGGAAATCCTATTTCACTACCTAAACACAGATTAAGTGTATTTACAGATGATTGGTCTCCAATAGAATACTTAACCAGAAGGTACTATTAAGTATTTGCGGTGGTTGGTGTTCAATTGTAATATGTACAATTACATCAGGGTTTGTAATGTAGTAAACTGAATCCATGGCTGCCCAGTCTTTGAAGATTTATGATTTAGTTCGTCTTGCCCAAGCGGTTCCTACTGAAGACTTGGAGTCTGCTTCCAAAACAGCATCTCATCTCAACGTACCCCTTCAAGATGTCCTCATCGGCAGGAGACTTATATCCAAAGATAAGCTGGGGGATTTGATTGGAAAGAGTTTGGGGATTGGGTATGTAAATCTGAAAGATGTAATAATTCCAAAAGAAGTTTTGTCTCTGGTTAAAGAGGAGTTGGCACAAGAGAGGAAGGTAGTTCCTATTGGAAGGGATGGGTATATCCTCCATTTGGCTCTCATGGATCCGACAAATCTGGAGACCATAAACTTTATCCGTAAAATCACGGGTTTAAATGTAATCCCATTTTTTGCTTTTGAAAGTGATATCAAATTTGGTCTACACCAGTACAAATCAAGCTTAACAGAAAACTTTCAACAGTTAATTGAGCAAGTAGCGAAGCAACATCCAGGCAGAGTTACGGCACAGCAGTTGGCAGAAGATGTTTCGATTATTCAAGCGGTAGGAAGAATGCTTGAATTTGCTGTAATTGCCGAAGCCTCCGATATTCACATTGAAGCTTTGGCCGACAGTGTTTTGGTACGCTATCGTATTGATGGTGTGCTACATGACATGATTAAGCTGCCAAAATCATTGCATCCGGCCATTGTAGCCAGAATAAAAATTCTTTCATCTTTGAAATTGGATGAAACGAGGTTACCTCAAGATGGTCGATTGAAGTTTGAGTCTGACGAAGGTGACTCTGTAAGTCTTCGTGTTTCTATATTGCCGACTGTAGAAGGTGAAAAGATCGTGATGCGTATTCTTGAAAGCGGCGAACTTTCTTTGTCGCTAGAAGATCTTGGTTATGATGATAGAAGTGTGGGTATTATTAAGAAGGCTTTGTCTAGACCTCATGGCATGATTCTGATTACGGGACCAACTGGTTCCGGTAAAACTACGAATCTTTACACAATGCTGAACTTGTTGAATACCGGAGAGGTAAATATTTCGACTGTAGAAGACCCGGTAGAAAATAGAATCCGAAGAATAAATCAGACTCAGATAAATACTCAAATTAATTTTAGTTTTGCTGAAGGTCTTCGCGCTCTCCTTCGTCAAGACCCGGACATCGTAATGGTGGGTGAAATCCGCGACTCGGAAACAGCAGGGATGGCAATTAATGCAGCCATGACAGGGCACTTAGTCCTTTCTACTTTGCATACAAATGATTCTCCGGGAGCTATTCCACGTTTAATTGATTTGGGCGCTGAGCCATTTTTACTCGCCTCTACACTGGACTTGGTCATTGCTCAAAGGCTGGTGAGGAAGATTTGTCCTAAATGTCAAACTGTCCAGCCAACTGATTCTAAAATTTCCGACTATATTATTGCTAATATTTTGGATCAAAATGAAAGAGATCAAATCGTAAAACTTATTCCACCACAAGTAAAAGTGGCTCCCGGATGTGATTACTGTAAATATTCGGGATATTCAGGAAGAACTGGTGTGTACGAGATGTTTACTGTAAATGAAGCCATTAGACAGTTGATTTTAGACAAATCTTCCGCCAGTAAAATTAAATCTCAGGCTATTAAAGATGGGATGCAAACGATGTTGATGGATGGAATAAATAAAGTATCTAAAGGCATAACGACTTTTGAAGAAATATTAAGAGTTACCAGAGATTAAAATGCCGGAATTTGAATATACAGGCGTAAGCCGAGACCAATATAAGTATGGGAGTCTGTCTGCCGGATCTGAGTCCGAAGCCCAGACAATTTTGTCCGAGCAAGGAATCACGGTGGTAAGCATGAATCCAAAGAGGCAACTTAGGCTTGGGGTGATTGGAAAATATTTTACCCAATTGGCAAAAGAAATGTCGGAAAAGATGAATGCACAGGAGAAAATTTTGTTTACAAGTCAGCTTTCTTCAATGGTTAAAGCCGGCTTGCCACTTATTGAAGCTTTAGGAACTTTTGTAGATGAAAAAAGTAAGGTGGGTTCGACAGGAATCATTACAAAGATCATGCAGGATGTCCAATCCGGCAGTAAGCTTTCGGATTCGCTGTCCAGATTCCCAAAAGTATTTAATGAAACTTATTTAGCTATCGTTAGAGCCGGAGAAAATAGTGGAACTTTGGACGATAGTTTGGCTTATCTGGCTGTGCTTCTTAAAAGAGAAAATGATTTGCTTACCAAGGTCAGGTCCGCCTTGATTTATCCATCGGTGGTCGTAGTAGCTATGGTTTCGGTCATGATATTTATTAGTGTGTCGATTATTCCAAAAATAATAACTTTTGCTGAAACTTCAGGCCAGAAATTGCCGGGATATACTTTGGCGTTGGTATCAGTAGTGGGAATGGCTGCTAAATATTGGTATTTGGTAATACTTGTTTTAATTGTTTTGATCGGTTTGCTAGCTTATTTCTTTAGAAGTGGCTATGGCAGTCGTTGGCTTGGTAGGGTTACTCTTAAACTGCCGTTAGTGGGAATGGTTGCGTCTAGGTATAACCAGGCGCGCTTTGCTCGCGTATTGGCCGGATTTTACAACTACGGTGTAAATGTAGTTACATCGTTTGATATTTTGGCAGCCAGTTTGGGTAACCCTCTTTATAGTGATGCTTGTTTGCGGATAAAAGAAAGGCTCACCTTAGGAACAAGTTTGGCTGATGCCATTGCTGTAGAAGGTGAACTATTTCCGACAATTATGACTAGACTAATTAAAGGTGCGGAGAAAACAGGAGTAATCGGTACGACCTTGGATAAGCTGGCAGCTTACTACGAAGAGGAGTTAGAAAATATTTTGGGGAACATTCTGACTCTCATTGAACCAATTATGGTTTTTATATTGGGCTTTGGTGTGCTAGGTCTAGCCTTGGCTGTCATTTTGCCGATTTATAAAATTACCTCTACGCTGAAATGACAAGCCTATCCTCTCGACAGGCTGGCTTTACTTTGTATGAGGTGTTGATTGTGATGACAATTGTGGTATTGGTATCGACAGTTGGAATTGTGAATTTATCTAAGTTGCAAAATGTTTTTCGGATAAGAAGTTCGGCCGATGAAATTAAAGCATTGATTCAATATGGTCGTGAATTGGCAATTGGTAACAAGAATAGAGCGATTTACAACATAAATTTATCGGGAAATATTTTCAAACTTCAAGCTGATGGAAAAGAAATGTCCAGGTATCAAATCCCTTCCGGTGTAGTCTTGACTCCGGCATCGTTAAATTGGAATTTCACTCCTGTAACAGGAGCACTGACTTCTTGTCCATCTTGTGAAATTGTTCTCACTTCAGGAGGCTCATCCGAAACTATTAATATTCAAGCAAATGGCATTGTTAATTAATAATAAAGGCTTTTCCTTGATAGAGGCTATGATTTCCGTGGCTGTGCTTTTGGTGATGGCAGTTGGAGCTGTTGCGGCTAATAGACTAACTACTTCGAGTGTCACAATAAACCAACTTAGAACCAAAGCTAATACCCTGGCAGTGGAAGCGATGGAGGTGGTTGAAAGCTTGAGAGCAGACAATTATTTGAATCTGACTACAGGAACATTTCACCCTGTTTTTGATGGGTCTAAATGGAGTTTGACTGCCGGTCCCGAGACGATTGGTAGCTTTACGAGATCTGTGGTAATTAGTCCTGTGCAAAGGAGTTTGGTTTGTTTTACCGCAGTTTGTGATATGGTGCCAAAGGGAGGTATCGTGGATATAGGGACGATGAATGCTGAAGTAAATGTGTCATGGTTGCAATCAACCGTAACCAAAACAATAAAACTAGACTCATTAATTACATATTGGCGATGAAAGGATTTACTCTGTTTGAAACTCTTCTGGCTATCACAATTATTTCTATGGTAAGCGTCACTTCCATGTATATCTTATTTTTGAGTCTTAATCTGCGTGATATGACTTTGGCAACTACCAAAACCGAGGAGTCTTTAAGGATTTTTGAACGTGCATTTCGTCAGGCTGCCTTGGGGGCAATTAGTGTCACAAAGGGAACGAATTCCATTTTCTTTAGGTCTTCGGATGAATGTTGGAGTTTCCTCTATGACACAGTTAATAAAAGTGTGAAATACACCAAAACAGTACAAGTCGACTGTACACCCGACCCAAATCCGATAATCTCGTTTTTCCCTGCCTCTACTAAAGTAAATTCTTTGTCTTTTTCGATTATTCCGATTGCTACCGGGGGAAATCTGGTGGGTATGTCTGGAACTGTTGAAAGCACGCTCCCCCTAGATACATACCAGACTTCTTTTTCTAAATCATTTGTTAATTTAATGGATTAAATGAAAAATAATATTTTGAACTCATTCGGATTAGAATTTGTCATTCCGGGCAAACGAAGTGCGACCCGGAATCCAGAAATGCCTGGATACCGGATCAGGTCCGGTATGACAGACTCAGATATCGTTCTACCTAGCCTAATTCACCAAGGGCAGGCAAGTTTGATTTTGGTACTTATTTTGGGATTGGTTTCCATTATGAGTGTTTTGGCCAGTAGCTCCCTATCTGTTAGTAATGTACAAATTGAAGACACCATCACTGAAACGAACCAAGCTTGGTATGCGGCTTGGTCCGGTATCGATGAGATAATGTATCGCTTGAGAGCTCATCAAGACTTTGGAGCTAGCTACACGGTCAATCTGACACTGCCAAACGGGGCAACCGTATCAGCAACGATTACCGGGGACAATAACAAGAAGATTGCTAGATCTTCCGGATTTATTGGTGGGGTAGTTAAAAATCTTGAGGTTGGAATTGCTTCTGCGTCCGGTAAAGCAAGTTTTGTCTTTGCTGCTCAGTCCGGGGAAGGAGGCTTTGAGCTTGAAGGTAATACCACGGTGACGGGAAATGTTTATTCAAATGGTTCCGTTTTGGGAATAAAAGCGAACTCCGGAAACGCCGGATCAAAAATTATGGGTAGCGTTTGGGCTGTAGGTGATATTGGAGGACTAAGTTCTCCAAGTACAGGTGGTGTGTATATCCAGAAGAATGCTTGGGCGAACCACTTGACGGCTTGTCTGGTAGGCGGGAATGTACGAGCGAGTTCTGCTCCAACAAATTGTCCGTACTCCGGTACTTATTCAATGTCTACTCCCCCATCAGCTGCGACACTGTCCAGTGTAGATGCTGATTACTGGAAAACGACAGCAGAGGCTGGTGGTGTCTGGGAAGGTGACTGTAATATTGCCAGTGCGAATGGGACTGATTGCTCTGCGGGAACCAGGATAATTGGGAATAAGAAAATTAATGGAAATCTGAATGTGCCAAGTGGAGTAAATCTGACTCTAAGTGGACCAATTTGGGTAAAGGGAGATATGAATGTTTCCCAGAATAATACTATTTCTACCGCAGAAAGTATGGGAAAGAATTCTGTCATGATTGTAACTTCCGATTCTAGTAATCCTAGTGTAAAAGGAAGAATGGTGACAAGTAGCAATGTAACTTTTGCCCGTAATTCTCAGAATGCCGGAGTTATAGTGATTTCCGAAAATACAAGTGTCGATTGCACAAACTTGCCTGCTATCGATATGACCAGTAATACTGCCACAGTGGTTTTTGTAGCAATAAATGGCTGTATCAATGTGGGTTCAAACTCAATGCTAAATGGAATCTTGGGTAAAAAAATCCATATTAAGAATAATTCCACCATCCAATACGACCCTAGCTTGGCTCGCGCTATTGTAGTTCCTGACAGTGGTGGTTGGAATGTTGTGAATATTCACGAATATTAGTATCATGAATATAGAGCTATGCCTGCCAAACCATCACTAGGTCTATATTTTAACGATAACTTTATTGAGCTTTCTCAAGTATCTGCTGATGGCAAGAGGTTGCATCGGTTTAATCAGCTTATACTTCCCCAAGGTTTAGTCATAAATAGTGAGATTGTAAACAAAAGTAGTTTTGTCCAACTTCTTCGTCAGCTTTTTGATACAGCTAAGCCTGGGCCGATAAGTATGAATGAAGATGTGGTTATCGGAGTAAATGATAGCCGAGTTTTCCTTAGTGAGTTTACTGTCCCAAATATACCGGGGAAAAATATTAATGATGCGATAGAATATCAAGTAAGGAATTTGTTGCCTGTGCTTCCTAGCGGGGTAGAAACTGATTGGCAAATAATTGGAAAAACAACAGATGGTTTGATTGAAGTTCTTTTGGCGGCTATACCTAGATCTATTATCGACAGCTGTGTTTCTGTTTGTACCTCCGTTGGTCTTAGGGTGGTGGGGGTAGAGCCGGCAGTATTTGCAAATATTAGAATTATTGAACAAGAGCAGCTCGTAGGAAGAAACCAGCTGTTGGTGTATTTGGGAGAGAATTTCGGAGTGTTTTCTTTCATTACCAGTGGTAATCCCCGCTTTTCCGACTTTTTACCTCAGGAAGAAATTAATAAAACGGGAGATATTTCAAAAACAGTAATTGCTTATATCAATTTTGCGAACTCCAAGCATCCAAATAGGTCAATCAATGAGGTAATTATTTCCGGTACGAGGCAAGATATCGATAAGATGGTGGAAGATCTCAAGGCTCAAAATATATTAGCCGTAAAAGCTTTGAGTCGGTTGGCTAAGACTGAAGTGGTGAATCACACATTACTACATACGTCACACGGTTTAGCGCTGAAAACTCTTGATCAAGTAGCTTCGTTGAATCTCCTTCCTGTCGATTTTCGATTGGATGCCATAAAAGATCATTTGATACGAGTATGGAAACTGATGATGGATTTTTTGATAATCTTATCGTTAGCCGGTTTGGCCGGTCTATTCTATTTGGGTCAACAGAATGCTTCGAAACAGGCTATTCTCAAAAGTACCTATGATCAATATGTGCAGCAACTTAAGCTGAACGAAAGCAAAACTCTCATAGATCAGGCCGATAAACTGAATCAAATTACGGGTAGACTGATAAGTCTGCGGGAAGTGACCGGTGGAGAAGAAAATATCCTAAAAGAACTTTCCGCCATCACTCCAACGGGTATCACTCTGACAAGCTTTATTATCAGTAGAAATCCAGGGCTAAAAAAAATGTCCGATCCGGGAAGCTCGTGGGTAATTACCGGGACTGCCAGTTCCAGGCCTTTGGTACTGAACTTCTTTAATAATTTAATTACCAACAAAGGGTTTGAAGACGGTAAGCTTTACTTTGGTAGTTTGGAAAAAGATACCGGACTTACTTTCCGGGTGGCTAATGTGTCTACAAAATGAATATTAAACAACCGGCCTTACACATAGTTCTGTTGCTCCTAGTATTGAGTCTGGTGGGAATAATGTTTTATCGAACAGAAAAAAGCTTTGTCGAAATTAATAAGCTTCAGATAGAGGTTGGACGCCAAGAGGAAAATATTGCTAAGTTGGCGGAGCTTTCAACTACACTTCCAACCCTTTCGTCAGAGCTGTCCACTTACATGAAAACTTTACCATCAAGTGAAACAGATGTGGCTGATTTTGCGTTACTAGTTGAACAAAATGCTAAATCTCTGGGATTGGTAATATCCAACCACTTTGAGGATTTTCCAAGACCTATCGATGTTTTAGGGAAAAATATAACCGGATTGGGTATGGAGATTACAGTCGATGGTACTTATCAAGGACTCACCTCGTTTTTTGCCAGAATTTCAGCACTTCCTTATTTTTTCAAGATTGACAAGATTACTATATTAAAGCACGAGACAAAAACCGGCATAAAGGCCATTATTAATGGTTCACTTATGATGAATATAGAAAAAAAGTAATATGAACATCAAGGAACAGGAAAACCAGCTCGAATTTAGTCTAAACATGGAAATATTTTTTACCATAATTATTTGGTTTGTCTTTTGGGGCTTTATTGGATTCCGATTGTACAGACTTAGATCAATTACGGAAGTGCCTATTACTATTGGTATAAATGTCCCAACCGTAAAGCTGTCAAATCTTGATATCTTAAGAGCTTCAATTAAGTCTGTTTCAACTTCTAATCTGCCAGTTGTGCGAATTGAACCATTTGACTAATATTAATATAAGGAATTTAATAATTAATGCATATGAAAGGTGGTGAATAATGAATGAATAAAATAATGAAAGGTTTTACATTAATCGAACTATTGGTGGTTATCGCAATTTTGAGTATTTTAGCTACTTTGGTAGTTTTGGCTATTAACCCGGCAGAAGCCCAGAGAAAGAGTAGAGATACGACCAGATTGTCCGATATGGCCACACTAAGAAAAGCGATTGACCTGGCTGTAGCTGAAGGAGGTGCCTTATCCGGAACAATTGCTGTTCCTTTTACCGGAACATCAGCCGGCAGTAGAGATACGACCAGTGCAAGTAACTATTTGGGTATGGATGTATCTAAGTACTTGTCTGTACTTCCAATTGATCCTCGCCAAACTGCAGCCGTAGCTACCACACTATCAGATGGCACGACACAAATTGCTGCCGGCGATATGGTATATAGCTTTAAGAGTAATGGTTCTACCTATGAACTTAATTCCTACTTAGAATCAACTGCAAATGCAGCTGTAGCTCAGAACGATGGGGGAACATCCGCGACTGTATATGAAGTGGGAACCAATCCCGGTTTGACTTTAATTAGTCCGTAGTTCCATCCTTATGGAGGCACTATCCCCCGTTTTGTCGGGGGATTTTGCTTTTTAAATTTCGAATATTTTCGATATCTCTTTTCCGGCCGTGAAAAAGTGACCTATCTTTATTAGTTCGTTGGTTTTTAAAGGGGTATTTTGGTAGAGAGTCTTGCGTATGGCAGTTTCAATTTCCTCTAAAAGCTCCCAAATTTGCCCGGCAGTTTCATGAGGATAGGTCCAGAAGGAAACAACTTCACTTGTGGAGTAATCTACTTCCGTCGGTGGATTACTGAAGTCAAAGTAGGACACTTTACCAAGTTTTAATAGCAGAGCAAGTGAAGATAGCACATGTCCGTATTCTGGTAAGGTATTTTGTCTTTCAGTAAGAGTAATATTTTTCCAGATACCGGTAGTAGTCCGAGGTATAGTGAAATCGTAGAGATCTATGAGCTCAGAAGCCGATATGTTTTCGGCTTTTAGCGATAAAGCAAAGCCTTCTTTGGCTCTGGGTAGCAACTCCTCAATGTAAACAGCTTCATCTTCGGTACAAAGTGGTACCGACTCAAGACTTAGATTTAGATTTTGCAGCTTTATCCTTTCAGCTACCATTCTGGAAGCAACCGTCGAAACTTTTAGTAAGTGACGCCCTCTTTCTTGACCCCAAGATGTTTCCCTGATTTCCATGAACGATTCTACACCTTCAAGATAGTGGTAAACAGAGATATTTAGGCGTAAAGTTAACATATATCAAATTACTAACATTTTTAAGTTTAAGGGTGGTATAATATAGGCTATGACATATTTTAACCGAGGCAATGACCGTTCCCAATCAAGTAGCTATGGTAGAAGAGACTCAGGAGACAGAGGTTCCGACCGACCAACTATGCACGACGCAGTTTGTGCTAAATGTGGTTCTGCTTGCCAAGTCCCCTTTATGCCTAATGGCAGAAAAGAAGTCTTTTGTAGTAAATGCTTTGGTGAAATGAACGGTGATTCTCGAGATTCAGGCTCAAGAGAGTCCAGCTACGGAAATTCAAGAACTCCTCGAATGTATGACAATAGAGATGGTGGCTCAAACTTTGCTCAGAAGCAAATGTTTAGTGCTACTTGTGATCAATGTGGTGAGAGATGTGAAGTCCCCTTCCGTCCTACCAATGGTAAGCCAGTCCTCTGTAGTAATTGTTTCGCTGCTTCTAAAGGTGAGAGTCCACGAGCTACTTCCTCACACGTATCTACTTTTGTTCCAGCTGTCCGACCTGTCAAAGATAACTCAGCCGAACTTGAAGCTATCAATGCCAAGCTAGACAAAATTCTCAGAATCTTGACTCCGGTAACCCACAAAGAAGCAGCCAAAGAGCAAACTGCCAAGATTTTGGATGAAATTGAGACCAATATCGAGAAGACCCCAGCGGTAAGCAAGAGAAAAACCAAGTCTGTCAAGAAATCTGCTTAAAGTTCTTTGTGGTAAAGTAGTTTTATCATGTTGGATGAAATGAAGAAAAATCAAAACTTGATCAAGATTCTCTTGACTCTTTTGATTATTGCAGTCGGTAGCTATGTAATTGGCCTCATCTGGTCTGTTCTGGGGCAGTTTAATGACGTTATGGCTATTGTTCTTGTTTCTTGGCTCTTGAGCTTTCTATTGGACCCTATTGTGGAATTTATTCAAAAGTATACTAAGCTTTCAAAGATTTGGTCTACATTAATCACCTATTTGCTTTTGACAGTCTGTATTGTTGCTATTGGTTTTATTTATATTCCTTTGGTTACTTCTCAGATAATTACTTTGGTGGGTCTAATTCCTGGGTATCTAAATAATGCTCCGGCTATACTTTCGAATCTGAATGGCCCATTTATCTCTCAGCTGGAAAACTCCGTAAATTTCATTCCTTCGATAGCTCAGTTCTTTTTCTCAGCATTTATCGTTTTAACGCTTTCATTCTATTTCATCATAGATCAGGAACAGATCAATCGGGAATTTTTTAATCTGCTGCCTACCGACTGGCATGAAACACTTAGATTTACCCAGAAAGTAATCAACGATACTTTTGTTTCTTTTTTTCGAGTTCAATTTTTCTATGGAATTGCTACGGCTTTGGTTACTTGGATAATAATGGTGATTTTTGGAACAGGATTTGCTGTCTCGGTAGCATTTATGACGGGAGTGTTTGCGATTGTGCCCTTGGTGGGTCCCCTGTTGGCCATTGCACTGCCGGTGGGTATCACTCTGATTGGAAGCTCGTTTGAAGCATTAATAGTTGGTATTATCCTGTTTCTTTGTCAGCAGGTGATTTTTAACGTAATCGGACCAAAGATTCTAGGTAAGGCTTTCAGTCTTCATCCCGCCGTGATCTTGATTTCTCTCTTGATTGGGCTCAAATTTGCAGGTGCTTTTGGAGCTGTATTTGCCATTCCCCTTTTGGGCATATCAGTTATTATGTTTAGAAAGTTTGGAGTTCGGATTGCAAACGAGCTTAGTAAGGCCCGCTCGTAATTTACCCCATGTATCTGCTAAAATAGACAGCTTATGGCTTCCGATAATGTAGTTATCCGTTTCGATCAGGTTTCATTTAGTTATGACGAGAAAAGAGTCATATTAGATGAGGCTAGTTTTAGTGTGCGTCGAAATTCGATTGTGACTATCGTAGGGCAAAATGGTGCGGGCAAAAGTACCATTTTTAAGCTTCTCTTGGGTAAGCTAAGACCTCAAAGGGGTAAGGTAAATCTAGAGAGTGGAACAGCAATTGGAATAGCGGAGCAAATGGTGCCTGATGACAAGCTAGATATGACAATTTTGGACTACTTTAAGTCTGCGTTGCCGGAGAAACAGTTTGGAATAGAAGGTGACATTTTTAAGATTTTAAATTTGGTGAATCTGGAGACTCCTTTGACTAAAAGGGTTAGAGAACTTTCCGGCGGACAAAAAGCGAGATTGCTATTAGCATATGCTCTAATATCAAACCCCGATGTTTTACTGCTGGATGAGCCGACTAACAATCTCGATAAAATTGGAATTGAGCACTTAACGGGATTTCTGATGAATTACAAGAAAACTTGCATAGTGATTTCGCATGACGCTGACTTCTTAAACTCTTTTACCCAAGGAGTTCTAAATCTAGACGTTCATACACATAAAGTCGAGCAGTTTGTGGGTGATTATTATGATGTCATTGAAGAAATTGCGGCAAAGCTGGAACGAGACAGAATGCTAAACGCCCGTCTGGAGAAAAGCATTAAAGATAGATTTGAAAAAGTAAATAAATTGGGTGGCAAAAGTATCGCCATGAATCAGCTTGCCAGAAGAATAAGAGAAGATATCACCGAAGACAGAGGTGAGATGGTGGAGATGAGAAAAGAAGATAGAACAATCCCCGACTTCACCATACCAAATCAAGAGTTCGTGGGCTCGATTATTAAACTTCACAAACCAATAGAAATTGAGTTGGCTAAAGGCTCTAGACTCTTGGTAAAGGGACCAAATGGAATTGGGAAAAGTACCCTTCTGAAAGCCATTATGGCCGGTCAAGGAGCTGAAATTAATTTGAGAACAAGAGTGGGCTATTATAGCCAAGATTTCTCGGAACTAGATTTCTCTCAGACTGCCTTTGATTCTCTCATGGAGGTGTCGCTTATTAAAAAGGCTCAGCCGATTTATGAAGCCGGAGCAAGATTTTTACTTTCCGGAGAGATTCTTAGAAATAAGATTGGTTCTTTGTCGGAAGGACAAAAAGGTTTGCTTTGCTATGCCAGATTTACTTTGCAGGAACCTGGGCTATTAATATTGGATGAGCCCACAAACCACATCAACTTCCGCCACATTCCGGTAATTGCCAAAGCCATTAATGTCTATGAGGGTCCGGTAATTTTGGTTAGTCATTTGAGTGAGTTTGTTGAGAAGATAAAAAATCTTTCCGAGCTGGATTTATCCAAATACCCACAAGGTTTTTAATGTTTCTGGATGCCGGATCAGGTCCGGCATGACAGATAGAAATACTTTGTTGATACCAAAAAACCCCGCTTTCGCAGGGCTTTTTGGTTAACTAATCAAAAAATTAATTTTCAGTTTTGACGAGCTCAACATTCTTGGCACTTGGTCCCTTGGGGCCTTGTTCGATGTCGAATTTTACTTCAGCACCAATTTGAAGCTGATCGAAAGAAATGTCTTTCAAATCGTTTGAGTGAAAGAAAAGATCTTTGGTCTCTCCCTGTCTAGAAATAAAGCCGAATCCTTTATCTGTTTTTGTTTTAACCGTTCCTGTCATAGTATTTTTGAAAATTAGAGGGCTTGTGAATAATATTGTCCCTAACTTCCTACTGGGTTCATTTTACCACCTTATGACGCCAAACGTATGATTAGTCCCGATTATCAAGTAAATGCCACATGGCGATGGCTCCGTAAGTACGAAATGGGCTCCAACTAAGCACCCGACTCTCCAAAGCCTCTTGAGGTGTCTCCTGGGAATTGGAGAGTAGGTTGAGACCTTTTCTTAATCCTAGGTCTCCCCAAGAGAAGATATCCTCCCGGCCCATTTGGAACATTAGAAACATCTCGGCGGTCCAAACTCCTATACCCTTAACTTTGTCCAGCTCCTCAATTAGTTTTTCGTTTTCAAGAACAAGAAGATCTTTTAGGATCATTTCTCCAGAAGTAACTTTGGTAGAAAGATCGATGACACTTCGGACTTTAGCCCAAGATAAACCAACCTCTCTAATTTTTTCGGGAGCAATTGAAAGTACTTTGGTGGGCGTGATTTCCCCTGCCAACAGGTTTTCAAATCTGGAAAAAATGGCTTTGGCGGCACTGCCGGCTAGCTGTTGGCCAACTATTGTTCGACAAAGAGATTTGAAAATCAGATCTGCTTCCATTTCGTTGTCTTCGAACCACTCTTCGTAGTCGACTTGCTCTATTACTTTAGATAGTTCCGGGTCGACTTTTCGAAAGTGATTTAAGATTTTGTTTTTTTCGGTTCTCATGGTTTGTTCGCAGAGAGGTCCACCATCAATTTTAAGAGATCGTCTTTTAGATCGTCGCGCTGAAGGGCAAACTTTAGACTGGCTTTAAGGAATCGAAAAGGGTCTCCGGTAGTCAAAAACTCCCCGTTGATTAACTTGGCGTATATATTTTTTTTGGCCAATAGTTCATGAATGGAGTCCATAAGCCAAAGCTCTCCGTCCTTTCCTGTATTTTCAGGTGTTAGAAACTCGAAAATTTCGGGAGGTAAAATCATACGACCGAATTCGGCTAAATTTGAGGTGGTTTGGTCCGGCGTAGGCTTCTCGATGATAGTTTTAATTTTTCCTTCTTTTCCTCCTCCTTCAACTTCGACTATGCCAAGCTTGGAGATGTCTTGTCTGGGAACTTCGGTAACTGCCAGAGCGCCATCCGCATCCTCATAATTGGAATAGAAGTCGGTAACTTGTTTGACTGCACCGGGTGCACCAATGGGTGTCAGGACCAAATCATCTCCCCAGCAGACGACAAATGGTTCATCTTGAAGTAGGTGTTTGGCTGTTAAAATTGGACTACCGTTGCCGTAAGGTAAATCTGGATCCTGATGGACAAAAACAAAATTGGCTTGATTTACCATTTCTGTATATCTCTGAAGTTGTTTTTCTTTGCCGGATTCTGCCAGCTGTTTTTCCAGATGTTTTGAACGAGTAAAGTAGTTCATGACCGACTCATTTCCGGGACGGATAATGATAATGATGTCTTCTATCCCCGCTTCGACGCATTCTTCGACAATATAGTGAATGATGGGCTTATCCACCACTGGAAGCATTTCTTTTGGTAAATTTTTAGTGGCGGGAAGAAATCTGGTTCCCAATCCGGCTGCTGTAATAATTGCTCGTTTAATTTTTCTGGACATACATAGAAGATATCACAAAAGCCCATTCTCTTTTCTATCCATTTTTCTTATTTGCCAATAAATCCAGACAGTGATGAACTGCAAGAATGTGACCCCAATAAGAGCGGTGCGAGGATTGGTTTTGTCTGCAAAGAGTCCGAGTAAAACAGCAAAGACAGCAAAGAAGATACTGCCGACAAAACTATTAAGAGATCCCATGGTAGCCCTTTGTTTATTACTAAATTCCAGCTGAAGCAGTGAGTTTTTGGCCACTTGACCTACACCATAAAATACCGAAGTGGTAGTCATAAGTACAGGTGAAAACACGGAAGGAAAAAATAATGCAATAAGATAAATAAATTTTGAGTAGATACCACCGGCCAAGAGCCAAGTAATGGATTTAATTTTATTTATCATTTTGCCCGCGAATCTATAACTGATAGCGGCACCAATATTTGAAAGTATTTGGGCAATGCCTATGGCCCAAATTGGCCACAAACCGGCAATAAATGCCGATCTGAATTGAAAAGAGGCTTCTCCCATACCAAAACCTAAAATGTCGGCCAAACTTAACATCCTTAATTTTTTGTTCTTTAAAAAGTTTTTAAATGATTCTTTTAAGTGATAGTAAATGTTACTTTCTTCTTCACTTGCAGTCTTGGTGTCCACCATAGAAATCGCCAAAAATAAACAAATGACTTGGGGAACCACCGAAGACCACATAACCCATTGGAATGACCAGTTGGCAATAATGCCTCCAAGTAGACCGGCGACAGCTAAGGCCCATTGACCCATCGACCCCACTTTCCCCATGACGTGAGAAAGTTCTTCTTTTTAGTTGGTTTGCTCCAAACTATCGTAAAGCAAGGCTTCATTGTTTCCACTATAAAATGATCTGGCCAGGCCTTCAAAGATAGCTCCAATCAATAGAATGAGATAGCTTCCGCCTATGGCATACAGGCTAAAACCAATGATGTAGCTCAAAGCACCCAAAATGATTGTTTTTCTCCTTCCCACAAAATCGGAAAGGATTCCAGTGGGAAGTTCAAAAAGAGCTGCTGTTAACTGAACAACTGAAAAAACGCTTAATCCCAGGGCATACGAACCAGATATTTTGGAAAAATATAAAATCGCAATTGGACCCCACAAAACAAAGCTGACAAAAAATTCATGCCATTCGAGTAATTTGATGTTGCGACTTGGATTCACAAATGAATTATAGTTCAACCTATCTATCTATTTGTACAAATCATGGCATAGGCTCCTCCAGCCGATGATTTCTTTTTTCAATTTTGACGGTAACGAAGATGACACTTAGAGCTATGGCTAGAAAAATCCAGCTAAAGACGCCAGCTTTTTCGGTAACCTTCTTGAGATTCTCCATTTCGTAGCCGGTGAAGTATCCAAGTAATACCAGAAGTGATACCCAGCTTAGAGAAGCGATAAAAGCGGAAAGATTGAACCTCAGGAAGTTATATTTTTCTACACCGGCAACATAGGCAACCCAAAATCTAGTGAGATTTGAAAGCATGGAAGTAGTCAGGATTATACCTCCGTGTTTGAGGAAGAGTGATTTGGCAAACTTAGCATTGTTTTCTTGATGGAATTTTTCGACCATCCAGTAGCCTGTCTTACTGCCGAGAAAGTAAGAAGTAAGAAATGCTCCCCAGGTACCCAAGGTACCCCAAATAATTATGGGAATCAAGGGAAGAGTTTGAAAACCGCTGGAAAAGTAACCGGCTACGACTAGGATTGCACCACCAGGTACCAGCCAGCCAAGAGGAGAGGTCTCTATTAGACTCCCAAAAAAAATAAGAGGATATCCCCAGACAGAGAATATCTTTTCAGTAATAGTAACGATTTGAAGTATGTCCACAATTGATTATAACGAATTATGTTTTGTGTGTACCTCCACTATTACTAATGTATAATAAATTGTTATAAATATATATTGATATGTTTAAGGGATTTAAGGATTTTATTTTGAAGGGTAATGTTGTAGACATGGCTGTGGGTGTGGTGGTGGGTGTGGCTTTTGGGAATCTGGTGAAGGCGTTGGTAGAGGATTTTGTCACTCCGCTAATTGGTGCTTTTGGAGGAACTCCGGATTTCTCATCGATAATATTTACTATTAATAATAGTAAGTTTATGGTGGGAAATTTGATGAATTCTATTCTTTCTTTCTTGTCTGTTTCTGCGGTTATTTATTTCTTTGTGGTCATGCCGATGAACAAGTTGACCAAGAAGATGAAGAGCGGTAAAACTGAGGATCCAACCGAGAAGGCTTGTCCCCAATGTTTGAGTGTGATCCCAGCAAAAGCAAAGAAATGTAAGTTTTGTGCTTCTTCGGTCAAATAAGAGATTTTTTTACCTCTGCCATAGCTTTCTGTAATTCTCTTTTTGCATCTTCTTCGTCCTTGTCTTTGTAGTGCCATCCACTATGAATCATTTCCGGAGGTGCAACTGTGTACTTGCTTTGATCTGTCATGTAAACATTGTCGCCGGATGTATTGATATTACCCACAGATAATTCGAAGATACCGGGCCAGACTTCTATGACTAATCCCCTTGTGGTTCGACCCCTTTTTTCTTCTCCCCAGAAATATACTTTGCCGGACTCTAGATAGCGGTCGCCCACATTCTTAAGATTCGGAAACTCTGAAACAATTTGGGGTGTGATGACATTGTCTACCATGTTCTGACCTACCCTCAATTGTTCTTCCATGCCGGCTTGTTGCTCATCAAAAAACTTTTCATTGGCCAGTCTTTTGATAAGTTCGAGTATTTCTTGGTAACCGCCATTTTTTAATTCTTCCTTGCCAAAAAAACCATCTTCTCTTTTGGCAATATTGAGTCCAAACTCCGTTGTGTCATTTAGACAATACATTTTTGACAGCCATCCAATTTGTATTCGTAGATAAATTTTCTCTCCCTTCGGTCCATACTTGTTATCCATCGAACTGAGTGATAAGTGTGCTGGGACTACTTTCTTCTCGCCTCCGGCTTCAATGGTAACGGGAGCTAGTTCTTTGGTGAACTCTCTAAAGCCAGTCGTTTCATATCCTAATGACCTGGTTAAGTCGGTGAAGGATTTTATAGGTCTTACCAACAACTCTTCTGTCATAAATAATGATGGTTTCTCTTTCATGAGCTTATTATATGCCAGTCCAAGTAACAAACCGGATGCGAAAAGCTGTGTAGATTGGCTATTTTGCACGACTCATTTTTTTATTTCCTGAAGAACGACATTTATAGCAGGAACAAAAGAATTACCTGAAATATTGTGACCCCCCGACTTGTATTCAAACAAAACTGAGTTTTTTCCCTGTTTTTTTAGCTCGGTGTCTAGGTCTCGACTATAGCCAATATTTACTACTTGATCATCTACGGCATGCAGAATAATAAATTTACTGGATACTTCATCTAAATAGTTAGTCCCCGCTACTTTTTTCCAAAATTCATTATTTTCGTTAAATGTGCCGTAAGTGTCAAATAGAAGCTTTCGTCTTTTTTGTCTGTCAACACTTAAGTCCGGCGGTCTATAAGAGTTATCGCTGATTCCATACTTGGCAAAGTCGGCATAGGTGTACACTGCTCCGGCCCAAAGAAAGATTTTGGGGATATTCTTCTGAATTACAGCTGATCTAAAAGCGACATTTCCTGCCATACTGTGACCCCAAATAGAAATATTGTTTGGATTTACACCAGCCATATTTTTAATTCCCTCATATGCATTTAGCGTGTCGATGACATAGTCCGATGAGTAATATGCCCCACTTGGTTCTCCCTCGCTATTTCCATGCCCTCTCAAGTCGATTTTGAACACCACAACACCGTTTTTGGCTAAATAATCTATATATTCAATGTATTTCTCGGTAGTTTTATATAAAGTAGGGGGGATGTAGCCGTGTACAAACACTACCGCGGGCCATCCTTGTTCGGGAGCATTTCCTTTTGGGATAGTTAGTAGTCCGTTTATTTTTAAACCATCTGAATAATAACTCGTTAGAAAAGAATTGTAAGCACTGTAGTTTTTGTACTCAACCATCGGTCCAATATTTGAACTGTAAGTTCTGTTTCTTAAAAATGGAATGGTCAGATCGTCAAAAGCATAGCGAGCGGCTGCTTGTTTAGATTCAATAATATTGGTGTTGACCGGTGGTAAAGCTGGCTTTGAATCGAAAAATCTGAGACTAGTAATCAAAAATAGAAGAATCAAGACAGAAATCCATAGTATTTTATTCATTGTAAAAATTATAACAAGGTAAAAACTCCAGGTGCCAAGGTGAGTAGTATTGCGCCCTATATCTTTAGAGATATTTTTTACTTTTGTAGTACACTTGACTTAGATTATGTCAACGGTAGAACAGCTACAACAGTCTAGAGAGTTTATTAGAAGGAATATTTCAATATTTCCGGATATATTGGAAAACAATCCTGATGAGTGGTGGCGACTGGCTGCGAGAAAACTTATTTCCCTTAGGGAAAAATTGACTAATTTTCCGGATGAGGAAATCGGAGCTTATTTTATATCTCAGATAGAAGTGTTTTTGGAGCAGTTAAGATCTGCCATTCCCCTTTCTCCCCACGATGTGGATGATTTCGCTTCCCTGGCAGATCACTTGATAATGAACTTTTCTATGGAAATGGCTAAGCCTTTTGAAAATATTGAACTTGATGTAAAAACGAATCATATGTCACTCCAGGAACTGATTGCGTTAATGCCTGATAGGTTTAAGTGCTCAAATAAATTGATTCGGAGTGAAGATTGTGTAATCCTACACGTAAAGCATCCAACTCAAAATTATTTTCAAGATATTCCGTTACCTAGACACAAAAAGGTTTGGCACAAAGGTGGACCGGCCAGAGCAGTACTGGATATCGTCGCTAATGCACCTATCTCCATGCAAGAAAGTGAATTCCCCTGGAATGACTTTGATGCCATAGTTGCCAATAAGAGGAGAAATAAAATTGCGGCTTTGAATATCGGGGTAGATGCGGATGGAATTGAGTATACGGGAGAAGATGATCTTGATTTTTCCAGATATTGTGCAGGCAGAGACACGACGCAGAATCAGGTTTGCTTGGGAGCGGATGGACTTTATTTCTCAGATGACGCCTACGCAACTGCTATTACAGGACATACTAGAATTGAGAATGAATATGTGGCCAATAAGGCCATTTATGGCTTTGATAGAATGGTGATTAAAGGAGAAAACCTTGCTAAGCCCAGAGGATTGATGAGACTAATTAAGGCTGTAGTTGAAGGGAAAGCTCTATCTTTTGACTACCTCCCGATGAATTCAAACTTAGATTTAGGTACCCATTCACTTTTTTTGGCCAAGAGGTGGTCCAAAAAGGAAAAATTTCCGGAGTATTTACAGAGGATGCATTTCCTCATGAGACTAATGGGTCAAACCAGAGTAGGTGAAAATGATGTATTTGAAACACTGGATAGAGTACATTCACAGTATCCATTTTTCGACTTTTTGAGTGAAGTTAGAACCCCTGTAGAAGTAGTTAGGTGGAAGTCCAGAAAGTTAATTAAGCAAATTGATAGAGAGATGGGGTGGAAATTTCAGATTCCTACCAATATGAAAATCCAAAGAACCCGGGGTGACAATGTGCCGATATTTATTTCTCTTAATAATTTCCACTTAAATGACAATGAACTAGATATTGCCTTAAGATGGCAAAAATTTCTAGATAGGTCTACAAAAAGAACCAAGGCTGTCCAGAATCTTAATAGGTTGTCTTATGAAAAAATTTTTGGCAATGAAAATTCTGATGGGGATCCTGTTTCTTTGGGACACGAGGATGTGTAAGGTACCATATTTTAAAAGGTATGTGTTTTGTAGGTTATAATATGGGAAATCCCTGAATAAGGAGTGTACATTGATGAACAAAGTTTACGATGACATTGCGTATGGTGATTTGGGTTATCCTGAATTGCACGAGCACCTTCTCCCCCTACTTCAACCTTCCCAGACAGTTCTTGACATCGGGTTTGGTGCCGGCCATATGTGCTCGCCAGTAGCATTTGCTAACCTAAATATTGTGGGGCTTGACCACAACCTTTATGGTCTTGAACATGCGTTGAAATGTTTTAAAGAAGCAGGATTAGATGGATTGCTAACAATTGTAAATGCCGAAGCTCTCGGGTATTTGCAAGAGAATGTGACCAAATATAACCTGGTGATGATGTCTGATTTTCTCATGTTTCAGCGAAAAACTGATGGCAGGGAAATGATGAGACTAGCGTATGACGCCGTACAGCCTAGCGGATATATCTGGATTACTGCTTTATCCACCGGGGACGCCTTTTATGGAGCAATGATTGAAACACAAGAGTCGATTGATGAAGATACATTTTTGTCCTACTCCCCGTGCGGTGGTGCCGGACCTGTTTGTTTCTATCATCCACTAGAAATTGAGTATTTCTTGCAGTCCCTGGGTGCCAAGATTGTTTTCCAAACAGAGACAATGAATAGTGCCGGTGGGATGGTGAATATTATTCTCGCCCAAAAATAATTTAATTTTTAATAAACTCCCTGAAGTCAGGGAGTTTTTTCTTTGAAGAAATGCTTTTTATCTTGGAAGTTTGTAGTTTCCCATATCAGGAATAACATTTCGAACTCCTCCAGTAGGATCTTCCATGTCACCATCAAACCTAGGTATGACATGCCAATGTAGATGATCTATTGTCCTTCCTGCTGCCCTGCCATCGTTTATTCCGTGATTGTAAGCGTCCGGTTTTGTGTTTATTCTAGGATGAATAATTGCTTTTTGGCAAAACCAAGTAGAGAATTCAGTCGGAGGATTATCTAAAAATTTTTGGTAGATATTTTTGAGATCGGTGCTTTCTATTGAGGAAATTACCTGAATGATTGTCTCTTGTAATAGTTTCCACTCAACAGAACTTAATAAGTTAAAATTTGAAATATGACGCTTTGGAATAATTAGCGAATGTCCTGGCGATACCGGGCAATCATCATAGAGAGCCATAAATAATTCGTTCTTTAGTATTTGTGTTCTCCTGTTTTTATCTTCTATCCACTCACAAAAAAAGCAGTCGTTTTCAATCATGACTCAATTTTAGCAAAAACTTGGTTTTTGATGATGGACTCTTAGAATCGATTTGTGCTCAAATAAAGTATCTTTTTACACCCTGACCATTGGCATTCATACTTTGTTGTTCGCCCATATCGTGAGGGATGTTGAGCAGACTTATAGTGAAGCAGTTACAAGGACAGAGAGATTTTTGACATAAGCGGTTTTGGTTTTTTTGAAGTTATACCTGGATTCCAGGTTTCTTTTTCTTGAGGGGTATAGCCGATGCTATTGATATCAAGATATCTATCAAGTTAGGAAGACTATCTAACTGTTCTTCAGCCACTACATAATACATTTTGGCTCCTGGATAAGGCGCGTCTTTTTCGCATACTTTTTCCAATTCTAAACTCTCCGGCATAATTTTTATGTACAAGGTATTGTCGCAAATAAGACCAACTACCTTGCTATTTGCGTACATGGCGTACTCGCCAAACATAGATTTGACGGTAAAAACCGCTCGATTTTTGAGTTTGTTTAAAACATACTCAGTAAAGTCTCTGGACGTACTCATGGGACAATTTTACTACGGACCCAGCATCAGATTTTTTCAGAACGGGACTATTTTTGTTGGATGAGCCTCTGGAATGTCTATTTCTATTACATCGTCTAGATCGCGAAATGAGCTTTTTCTGTCGAAGTTACCAGTTTGAATATGTCTTAGTGAGAAGTTGTAGAATTGGCCTGATAAGTAGCTTAGATGAATTGCGAGAATGGAGTCAGTGTTAAGCTGTGCCCCCATTGGCAATAGAGTTGCTGGTTTGGACTCTCCTTCTTTGTTTGGGATCATTATGAATTGAGGGATGGTTCGGTAATGCATATTTCCCATGACAAGAAGAAGTTTTGTCTCTTTGCTGATATTTTTCAACTTTGAGTTTACGTTTTCCGCCATGATTTTATCTCTCCACCCAACATTTTTTTCTTTGTGGTCTTCGTATTGATTGGTGCTTAAATCAAAACCGAAAGTTTTAACTTTATCTAATTTCAATTTCCTCAAGATTTCTTTGTGAAATGATGAAAATCTACCGTCCTTAAAAAGCCATTCGTCAGCTTCATTGGGATTTTCTATTAAAGATTGTGGGTATTCAAAACCGATGGTTACTGAATATTTATCTTTGAGGGCAGTGTAAATATCGAAAACTATTTCTGGATTTTCCTTTACGCCATGCATCTCCCCTATCGCGATGACTTTGTGGTCTTTAGCTAAATCTAATATCTGATTAAGTTTTGTTTTTGGAATGAGCATGTGTTTTATTTTACTTGCATTTTGAAAGCACTACAAATAAATTCTAATAGTTACTAAATTCATGCCTGAAATGGGGAGTTCTTGATGATGAGATCTTGGAACCGGTTTGTGAGCAGATTAAGATGTTTATGGAGAATTTGTTTTTTTATATACCATCAAACATTGTGCCAACCATATAGGCCACCACTGCCGCTACGCCACCCAGTAAGACAATTTCACCGACACTTCTGACAACGTTTTCGTGTCCAGCCTTCCATCGAACAATCCCTAAGGAAATCAATGCTAACAAAGTAGCAAATATTGACATCTCAAAACTTGCCTTTTCTTGCCAAAAAATATAAGGAGTTAGGGGTACAAATCCAAAAACAATAAACGATATAAATGTGGCTAGAGAAGTAAAGAGTGGTGCTTTCCTCACCTTATGATTACTTGTGTCAGTTTCGACAGATCTGCTAGATAAGAAATTACCTAAGGCCATGGATACTCCGTCTGAGAACAAGTTTGAGAATCCAAATAGCAAAACAGTAAAAGCAGGTAAGGCGTTGGCAGGATCGCGCTGAGCGCCAGAAAAACCGGCAACAATGGCAAAAGTGGTAACTATGCCGTCGTTGCCTCCATAAACTATCTCTTTCAAATAAGTCACCAATAGGTTCTTACTCATAAATCATTCTACTATGACAATGAGTTAGAGTGTTGAGATATATCTTTTTTTTAGTATCTTCATATCCAAAAATTTACGGGACCTTAATGATGAGATCTTAGAACCAATTTGTGCGGCTACTCTTTTCTTCCTCCTATTAAATCCATTACGCTTTGATTGTTGATTTCCTTTGGCCAAAGCAAGTCCCCGTAATAGTTAAAAATTGGAACTTTGAATTTTAGACCCAGCTCGTTAATTTTTTGTCTGAGTTGATTTCTTTCTTTTTCACTTTCAATTTTGTTAATTTTTCCTTCCATGAGAAACAAACCGGCAATATGATTTGGGGCTATACGAAGTGGTTCCAGCGCTTCGGCAAAAGCGACAGTTCGATCGTCAACTAATTTACCAAAATCACTATCCGGAATAGCCTTCTCCAGTTCATCACAATTTTTATCTATTATTTTTCTGCTTTCATCTTCATCTAACACTATGCTGATTAAACCTAACTCCATTTCCCCTTTACTATTTACTATGTGGCATTCTCCTAAAACCGGTTCGTCTTTATCAATTCCGCGTATATTCCACCAGGGAATAAATGAAAGTGAGATGTATCTTTGGTTGTATTCTGACCCTCTTGATCTGTATGCGTCATTCATCTGATTTTCTTCATATAATAGCTGTGACATAACTTCTTCTTCGTCATACGGAATATTTTGCAAATCTTCCTCAATTTCAGTTGACTTCTCTACAGGAAATATTTTTTCGGCTCTTTTCATAAAATCAATTGTCGTTAGTCCTTGTCCTGAAATACTCTCAAATCTTCTTTTATCGTTAACTGTGCTTGTACGGTGAAAAAGCACTGGAGAATTCCTAAAGTGATCAATTATTTCTGATTTGTTTAGTACTCTTTGTGCACCATTCATGCTTATGTATAAGGATCTATTTTTGCCATAATATTCTAAGGTTCTATTTAAGCCCGGAAGTTTTTCCATGGCTTCGCGCTTTGCTTCGGCCAAGACAATTTCATCAAGATTTAAATTGTTTTCCTTGAAATCACTCATACGTGTAGTTTACATGGAAATGATTAGATTTAGTCGAAATATACATTGCTCGATGTATAAATCTACATCATATTATTGGGTGGATTACGGGATAGGGACTCGCCTTCGATAATCCCGCCTTTGGCGGGATTTCTCAGGACCGGCCTCGACGAAACCGTTACGGGTTCGTCTCCGGCATGTTCGAGTCCCGTCTTTCTTGATATAAATAAATCCACCATAAAGGTGGACTTATTTCTATCAGGGT
>CALRDV010000010.1 GCA_943355005.1 Patescibacteria group bacterium | reverse complement strand
GCTGTTACCCGGAGTGGTACAGGCATTTCCCCAGGAGGTAGTGGCATTCCAGTCCAGAACTACAGCTTGATTTAGATTTACCTCGGCACCATCGGCTGGAGCAGTAAGAACAGGAGCAGCAGGAGCGGTATTCACACAGCAAGTGCCGGCGTTACAAACGCCGGAAGAGCAGGAACCACAAGAATTTCCACAGCCATCGTCACCACAGTTTTTACCTGCACATGAGCCGGAACACGGAGGAGGGGCAACGTTTACACAACTACATCCTCCTGTAGCATAAGAGTCACAACACCAAACTCCTCCCACTGGACCTGAGCAAAAAGAACAAGGACAATGTCTTTCTTGGTTTGCAGCACAACCGCCTGTTCCTTGAGCCCAAACAGCATCACCGCATGCCGCTGCTGCAGTACTTGCACACGCACTTACTTTATTTGGACTTACAAACAAAAAACAAAATATTAGAATAACTGAAAATATTTTTTTTATCACGTATTAAAACAAAAGTTGATTATAAACTTCATAATAACCGAACGACCTTCTTAATACTACAAAATCGATTAGTGTGTGCCCATTTGAATCTTTCGAGAGAGTGGTGTAATTGGTCGTTTTGGGGAGAATCGCGATGACATCACCCGATTTAATTAACGACTTGATTTTATTGAAGCCCAAAGCACTCAAACGTCGATTAACTACCTTAGTTATTTTTGGTTTTTTTGGCTTAATAACCCCGGTATTTTCGACCATTATCATAGATTCTCTTAGTTTTTTTGTGATATTTTCATCTAAAACCAATCTATACCTCACTACAATATCATCGCCTAGATTCAAAACTATATACTTATCATTGGTATCTTGGATATCTTCCCAATCTTGGAAGTAGCCAACAACATACTCCATGGCAGTATGAGCAGGAATGTAATTTACATCATATAAATTTACATCAAATTTGGTTAACTCTCCTTCGTCGATTAGATTAGTATCAGTTTTATCTTCTCTATTTACTAGAAGAAATTTACCTGCCTTATCGACAAATTTTTCTCCTAAGCCTGGAGCCATTTTGTGCTCATCATAATAAATTAGAGTTCTACCCCAATGTGAATAGGCAAGAAAAGCAATTGCCAGACCCAAGAAAATGGAAGATAAAATTATCCAGAAAACTAATTTTCGATTCATCTGTTTTAAGTATCTCATATTCCAACTTTAAGCACAAAAAATCCGCTCTATTTGAGCGGACTTTTTATGATTGCAATCAGCAGGTGCCGTCCACACAAGGGGGTGTGTGGAAGTGAGTAATAGTATAGCCAGTCCACTCAACAGAGCGAGTGATGCTGTCAGCCTTCATGGTTACGGCGTAGCCGCGTAAGGCTGGACTAAAGCTGAAATACCATGCAGTACCAAAGGCGGCTGCCAACAAGGTGATCAATACCAAAACGATAAAGATTTTTTTGAACATTTTTGCCTCCTTTGGCAAAATTTCTGTTTACTGGTCCCCATTGGGTGCACAGATATAGGTTAAAGAACTTAGGAACAAATAGTATCACACTATATCCAATATGTCAAGCTATGGGTTATTCCCAATTATTGTCAGATACACCCATAGACTACTTATTGTCAGAGTCAGGCACGCAATACCCTAACATCTGTGTCCCCTCTCCCAATGGATTGGGCACGTCACCAGGCAAACACGACTCAACTCCGGCTAAACAATCCGATGGAAGTTGGCAAGCACTGTACCCAGAATTGGAATAATCGCTAGAAATATCATAAGGATATTCTATTAATGCCTGAGCATTATCCTCCTTGATACTTCGCCCATATTCAGCAATCACCGAAGATACGTCCACTACAGGATTATCACCACCAAGAAGAACTAAAAATGCCAAAGTAACTCCCCCCAAACCCAAGAACAAGTCAAGTCTAATTTTTCCGGCCTCAGACATTTTTAAATCGCCGAATCTAGGAGACGAGGCCTTCCGATCCATCCATCCCTCAGGAAACAAGATTAAATCCCTTTTGGAGTAGAGTTCTGAAATATAGGAGTCTGCAATATGCTGAAGATGAGTATTCCCCATCAAATCACGAACTTTCTCAAGTTTGGCTGCCGTAATAGCAATTCCCAAAAGTAACGACTCAGAAGAAACTTCTTCGTCAATACTCTTTGCCAGAGGGGTCTCACCCAAAACCATTCGATAAATTTGACCATTCGAACCTTTAGCAATCCCCTTAATTTTTTCATCGGAATTAAGCTTGACGAACATAAACCAGTCTTCAACGTTCAATTCAAAATCCCCAACCAATTCACCAGCCATAGCAATACTATCCTGGTCGAAGGATACGGCATATTTAAGCTTCTGCACTAAAGCATCAAACTCTACTGCATGCGATATTTCCTCACTCTTCTTGGAAATTTCTTGCTCAAAATCTAAATGTCCTAACACCCACTCATTCTGACGAGCACCAACGGATTCAATTGTTTTCATTTTTTTTATTCATTTCACCTAGAACGCCATTCCGTGGATTGCTAATATTCTAGATGCAAGAAAAAGAGCCCATAAAGAGCCAATAACATCGATATTTATACCTAACTTTTTTGAAATTTTGCCGATAAAATCACTCTCGCCTTCTACCTGGCGACCAAAACTAACCTTAATTGTCCAGGCAAGTTTCTTAACCAATCTAATTCTTATCATATCACCACCCCAATAGATTTCCTATTTATGCCTTTTCAAACCAAATAAAAAGGGACTCTACATTGAGAGTCCCTTTAACGAACATAAACGAATTACTTCACGACCGCGTAGTCGTGCTTTCCAAACAGATCACCTTGTATTCCAACATCCTTCAAGAAAACCAAGGATTGCGGGTCGTTGGCTACCAAACTATTTACCTCACTGACGAGGAAAAGGATAGTTTGGTGCTGTTGGGCTGCGCTAATCTGATAGCATGTGCCAGAGTACCCAGCCAGCACCTGAGACGACTCAAGAATCGCAACAGTATAGTCAGGATGTGCGTCTTGATTGGCTTTCGAGCTCAGTTCACACGCCCACTTAAAACCTTTGGTCAGCACATGCATGTTCAAGGTTTCAATATTGGACTTGAAATTTCCCTCATTGATAGCGCGATCAGCCTTGGGTTCAACACCTTTCGGCTCCACCGCCAGAAAATCGGGAATCTTCGATGCAGTACTCAGCTCAAGCACCGTTACGTCGTCGACTTTGCACTCCGACATATACTGTCCGGTTTTCAGCCATACCATACCGCCACCGTGGTTTCCGTAGCACGCTTCACCAACTTTGAAGCGAAGCTTGTACGTGAACGACCAAGCGCTCTTTTGTACGAACACACTTTCGCTCGTCGAGATCACATTCGTCGGGCTCGGAACAGGCACCAATGTAGCCTGCAAAACAGGTTGTACGGGCTTGGCCGAAGTCACGGTCGCGACCGGAGTCGTTGAAGCGGTCACCGTAACTGCCACGATGGGCGTCTCAGTCGGCTTGAAGGCCGCATAAGCAAAAATCGAAGCCACAGCCACAACTGTAATCATTTGATAATACTTCAGTCTTCGTTGCGCTTTATTATATGCAGAGTCACGCGGTGAAAAATCAGCCATATCATCCTCCTTGGGGATTGAAAAAATTAATTATTTAGGGGACACTTAGCCTCACATCACTTACATTCGAGGCCAAGCCATGACCTGTAATATATCACAAACCTATAGTTTTGTCAACTTTACACCCTGTCTGAAACGTCCCATATTAATTGACAAACTACACATTGCATGTTATACTACCCCACATATGAAGCAACTTCTACCCATCATACTCATTATCTTGGTGCTCACCGGAGCTATTACCTACGCTTTAGCCAAGCGCAGTATTCCTGCTCGCCCGCTAAACCTTTTTGGCATCTCAGCCAATCAGTTGGACAACACTGCTGATAATTCTGACGCTTCCAAGAAGTCCTTCTTCGGCCTCAACCAGCCCACCTCCTCCCCCACCCAGGCTGTTTTGACTCCTAGCCTCAAAGCTACGGCCACTCCCTCTGTCACACTAACTCCTACAAACAAAATTACGCCTCTTCCTACCATTACTGAGCCTGTCATCACCTCCAAAGGCGGAGAGAATATCGCTTCAACCGAGAAAAAGGTCACCAAGATAACCAAAACTCTAGTTTGTACCCCGGTTTATGGCTCAGCCAACACCTGTACCGAGCACATCGTGGTCGACACTGGTGCCGAAGATGCTATCATGTTCAACTTTGCCGGACTTTCCTATCTGGCTGGTTTAGCTTCATTTATCTTCGCCAAACGCGCTTAAAAGTTGTAGGGCCTTGAGCCCTGCTCCCTTGGCTTATAATTGAGTCTGGAGAGCAGACCTCAAGCTAGTGTTCGGAGGCTGTACCTTGAAATTTTTGGAAGTTTCAATTAATCCGACCATTGCAAAATGGCGGAAATTCACTTTTCTCTGAAGGAGAATATTATGAACTTTGCTGCTGTCTTTTTTGTAATCGCTTTCGTGCTCGGCATCGGGATCCTGGTGGGTCTCGGTATCTGGATCTACAGAGCGGCCGACAAAACCGCCGCCATTCTCTCGACCATTGCTGCAATCTTAATCGGCTGCATCATCCTCGGGCTCTCAGGCATCTTCGCCGCCCGCAGCTTCGGCTGGATCGGCAAAAACACCAACCCCGTCAGTGAGTCACCCTCAGAGGCTTCAGCCCCCACCATTCAAGATGAAGAAATCGCCACCCCGCCTTCCATCGCCCCGGAACAGGCCGCTTCACAAGACGAACTCTTGAGCGTCTGCTGGAGCGAGTCCCCTGACACTTTCCGGCCGTACTTGGCCACGAAAGAAACAATGTCGAATGGTCTTCATGTCATCGCCTATTCCGATCTGAAATCATTCGCTGTCGAAAATGATGGCTTCTTCCAATTCGAAGGACGCCTGCCCGGTGTAGATATTGACCGTACTGACATTTTCATTGTCAATCACGACCAGGCTGGTGTGTTCAGCTATCGCGAAGGTTCGTTCTGGTTCTACTCCAACGAGTGCTCCAGCTACGAAGGCAAGTTGATCTCCCTGGATCGAACCGCCGCTGGCAAATGGGACGGACGCGTGGAACAGAACCTAATTTCAGGCTTCTTGATGGTCGTTCACGACCCCGAGCAGTACAACAAGGTTTACGCGTTCGACGCGAACAATCCCTACAAGCCGCTCAGCGAAGCCAACAAGTCGTTCGACCCGAAGTCGTGCGAGCACCTGAAGACCCCGCTTCGCCAGGAATTCTACGGCGAAATTGACGGCGTAAAGCACAACTATTCCTTCGGCGCGATCAACTGCCAGAGCGTCACCTTCGGCAACTTCGAAGACGGCTTCAAGGCCATGCTCTTCGACAACGCTCAGGACAACGTCCTGGTGACCTTTGACGCTCAGTTGGAGCACCACATCTTCCCGGCCAACTGGTCCGGCTCCATGATGAAGGACTGGATCCTCACCCAGCACCCAGGCATCGTCATTTACGATCCCGAGGGCGTCCTCAAATAAACTTCCAAGTTTCAAACCAATCCCCGGACAACTCGTCCGGGGATTTTTATTGCTTTTTTGAACCCAATGTGATATACTATAAGATATATGAAGTTAAGCCAGTCTCTTATTAGCCGTTTCAACCACCCCAATACTTTGGTGGTGATTGGCAGCTATCCTCAAAAAGGAACCATCCACGATAAGAACAAAGACGCTCTAGCTTCTTTCACCAAGAATCGTATTTTAGGATTACAAAAAATTAGCACCGACAAGATAATTGTCATCACTCACGAAGACAAGGACTCCTCTATTGAAGAGGAGGACAATCTTCTCATTATTCGTTGTTTCAAGAAAAACCAACCCACTAGCTTTGCCCAAATTACCAAGATTCTTAGTAAGCTAAATTACACCAAGGATGTCCTCATTGAGTTCGAATTTTCCACATTCGGAGGCGATCTAACCACCCTGGCTTTTATCCCCTTTTTAATAAGTCTTAGATCTCTAAATAAGAACGTCACCATTGAACTTCACCAAGTGCTCACGCGGATAGAAGACTTGCGCGGACACCTTGGTTACAAGAAAGATAGTTTAAAAGCCAAGTTATTTAACCCGGCTCTTACCTCTTTTTATCGGTCGATAGGCATTTTAAGCCATCGGATTATTGTATTGGAAGGCCACCTCAAAGAACGTTTATCCGCTTTTATTCCTGCCGAAAAAATCGTAGTTTTACCTCATGGTGTCCAAAAAATTTCACCTAAAATCACCCAAATCGAAGCCAAAAAAATCTTAGGATATTCCAAAGATGATTTTGTTGTCTTATCTTTTGGTTACCTCACTTGGTACAAAGGTAGCGACCTTTTTGTCAAAGCAGCCGAAGAACTATCACCTCACCGCAATATTAAATTTGTCTTGGCTGGAGGTGCCAGTCACAACCAAAAACACAAATTTCACTATCAGAAATATTTTCAGAAACTAATCAACTCTATAAAATCGATTAAAAACCTCAAACACTCCGATTTTATCGATGAAAAAGACATTTCCCTGTATTATCAAGCAGCCAATCTAGTCGTCTTTCCATACCGTACGTTTATGTCTTCCTCGGGACCCCTTTCCTTGTCTTTATCTCACCAAAAACCCTTTATTCTCTCACGCAAGCTCAAACCTTACCTTTTTTCAGAGGACATGAATGAAGCCCTAAACAGTGTCGACTTGATCAGAGATGACCTTCTTTTCTCTACCAACAGCCTATCCTTGGCCAAGAAGATCCAGTACTTATCAAAGCACCCCAAGACCCTCACCAAGCTCACGGTGATATCCAAAACAATAGCTTCAGAACGACAATACTCCAAGCTCGCCAAGATACAAAAATCCATTCTCCACTCCCGTTAAATTAACCTATAGCTTGACATTCAAGTCATTTTGAGTTATAATACTCCAACATATTTTAACAGGAGCGTACCGTGAACCTTTTCAATTTCTTCCAGAAAGACAGCTTTGTGACCGATCCCGCCGTGACCACTCCAGGTCGCACCACCAAGAAACATCGCAAGCTGACCAAGAAAGACCGGGCGCGCAACGCCAAGTCTCGTCGGATGAACTTCCGACACAACCATCGGTAAGAAGAAAAAAACCTCACCAAACATCGGTGAGGTTTTTTAATGGCTAATCTACAGTACAATTTATTACCTTACCCCAAACTCAGCTCGAACTTACTCCTCTCTATCTGAGCGTCCGGACCATCATCAATCCACTCTTTCTCATATTCCACAAATCCCCGCTCCATCACAAATTTGTACATTGCCGGGAATTTCTGCTCAATTGTATGTAGCGTAATCTTTTTGATTCCATCCTGTTTACACTTGACAGCCATTTCCTCAAACATATTTGAGAAGATTCCTAAATCATCAAACCTAGGTAACACCCCGGCTCCCCACATATGCATCACCTCATCACTGGTTCGGAAAGCCACGATGTACCCTGCAACCTCGCCATCTACTTTGGCAATCACCAACAGCCCACCTGTTTCTATTTTTTCTTTCCAGTCCTCTTTATTGTGATACTTTTCAATCTCCTCTGAATTTGGTCCAAACACCGCTCGGGATACTTCGAGAGCGTCATCCAGATTCTCAACTCCCCCGATTTCCACTTCTACCTTTACCTTATTCTCAGCAGTCTGAGGCTGTCGTACTTTCTGTATTTTTTTTGGAGTTGTTTTTAGTTTCTTTTTCATCATTCCATAATATACCAAAAATCCACAAAAAAGCCCCACCTTTCGGCAGAGCTTAAAACTTAATCGTATTTCAGCCACTCGTAAAAATCTTTATAACCATCGTAAGAATCAAAGTGTATAGTTTCGAGACCACAATTGAGATTGTACGGCTGGCGAACTGTTACCTGTTTCCAGGTCGGCGAAGGATTCGCACCTTCAATTTTCGGATTATCGTCGACCAGAACAAGCCCGGACACAAGAGTCTTATCTCTTGTAACAATCATCTTCTCAGCATACTCGCTTCCTAGCCATCGAGTAACCGATTCATACTTCTCCTCTACACTCCACCCAACTATTTTCAACGGAGAAGTGCAAACCACTAAGTTCACATTTTTCAGTGAACTTATTTTTCTAACAGCCTCAATTGCGCCTGGTATAGGCAGCATGTCCAGGAAAAATCCCTTTCTCGCCACCACCATCGGCACAAGACGCCGATGCTCAGGGTCTTTAATCTGCTCATCCACATACAAGGTAGTTCTTTCATGAGGTAGAGGAAACTTAACAAAAGGAAACTCCTTTGCAAAGATTTCCTCAAGTCTACCTCCAAAGTCCATAATGGAATTATCAAGATCAAACAGGACTGTCTTGAGTATTGTCACCTCAACCTCCTCAATCGCAAGATTTTAGCTTATTCAGCCCGTACAGTTTACTAGGCACTAACTAGCCTTGAATTGTTTATTGGCTAACTCTATCTTTTTATCTAGAAAAGTACTCCTCGATCACCTACATATTATACCAGCCCCATAATATTATTTCCACCACCTACAAGGAGTCTCCTTGTAGGCGAAATTAACTCAAAGAAGTAATATTAATTTAGTGCCCTCAAAAAACGCTATAAAAGAATATGAAGCCGGAGCTTATTACCATATATACAATCGAGGGGTTGAGAAACGCATCATTTTTCTGGACGATCAAGATTACAAAACATTTCTATCCTACCTCAAGTTCTATCTCACCAGCCAAGATTTTCAAAACCAAACAGACCTTCAAGGAGTCTCCTTGAAGGTCTTGAAGTCAATCTCTCCAAGTAGAAAATCGAAAAATTATCTAGACGAAATTGAACTTTTAGCCTACTGCTTAATGCCAAACCACTTTCATCTTTTTGTTCATCAAAACTCTGAACAGGCTATAAATTTTTTTATGCGCTCATTGTCAACCAAATATGTCAGATATTTCAATACTCGATACAAGAGAGTTGGACATCTTTTTCAAGATACTTACAAGGCAGTCAAGGTTGAGACTGAAAATCAGTGGATCCACCTCTCAAAATATATCCACCAAAACCCCCTAGACCTCCCCATCTTCAAGGAGACTCCTTGTAGTCTTTCGGAATACAAATATTCTTCATATCGCAATTACCTTGGCAACTTCCGACAGACCTGGATTAATCCTGAAGAGATTTTAAGAAACTTCGGAAACAACAAAAATTCATATCAAAATTTTGTCGAAGAACCTCTCGACATTACTCCAATTTACTTCTCTGCTTTGGACTACAACTAAACCCAAAATATAAACGCCTTCAAGGCCTGCCCGCCGTAGGAGGGACTGTCCTCGTAGGTCCTTGATTTATTTCGTCTTTTCGAACAGATCCTCAATAATCTCATCCAGGGGGATACTCTTCACATCGATATCATCCACGTCAAAATTATCGGTCAGATAGGCCATCACCTTACCTTGATTTTCTTTCGGAATTTCCAGTGTGTAGGACAGCTCCTTTCTGCTTATTACTTCCCCCAAATTCTTCATTTTTGAGACAGGAACCGGTTTGTAAAATGTCACCGTTAAATATTTTTTGTCCTGATATTTATGCAGTAGTTTTTCCAATGAATCATCAAAAACAATTTTTCCCTGATTGATCACCATCACTCTATCGGACACCATCTCTATATCCGCCATTTCATGACTCGTTAAGATTATCGTCGTCTTTTCTTTATCGTGTAAATATCTTAAGAAATTTCTAATTTTTCTTTTGGAAACCACATCGAGTCCAATTGTCGGCTCATCCAAAAATAACAGTTTTGGCCGATGCAAAATTGCACCAATTAATTCCATCTTTAATCTCTGCCCCAGAGACAATTTTCTGATGGGTGTATCCAGTTGTTTTTCGGCATCAAGCAGCTCAGTCAATTCTACCAATCGTCTTTCAAAATCTTCGTCGGAGATTTGATAAATTGTCTTAAATAAATTAAAGCTTTGTCTGGCGGACAAGTCCCAAGACAACCCACTTTTATTCCCCATCACCAAAGCAATCTGTTTAAGATATTCTCGCTTCCTGTCCGTCGGTGTAAATCCCAAAACTTTTATCTCCCCGGCACTTGGGTAGAGTAGTCCCGTAAGCATTTTTAATGTTGTTGTTTTCCCTGCTCCGTTCGGTCCAAGTAGTGCCACCGACTCCCCTTCTTTTATCGAAAAATTAATCTTATCTACAGCCACCAGTGGCATATTCTTGGCAAAGAAAACACTCTTCCAGAAACTTTGTTTTGTTGGCACTTGGTAAATTTTTGTTAAGCTTTTTACCCTGATTATATTTTCCATTTTTATGATGAGGCGGAAGAGTACTGGCGCAGTGCCAAATTCCACATTTTAATTTTAATAATTATAAAAGTCATCATTACAAAGAACGATAAAAACACCCACCTCACATCGGTCGTCTTTCCCAAAATTAATGAAGTTGTTAGGGCAGTGTGAATCAGGAAGGGAATCACAGTAAGACCCAAACTCATTATACGATTTGGATAAGCTTCCAAAGGGGTTGTGTCTCCAAAAAAAGCAATCTGGTAACTTAATCCGTTTAACCCCTTGTACTCTCCGGTCCAAAACGATACAAGGGTCAGAACAAACTGGAAACAATGAATTGCAATACTTCCAAATACAAATGTTAAAACCCCCAAAAATGTTCCCCATAAACTTATATGAAAATCCGCATTTTTAACCAACAGATATATTAGAGGAAGAGTCGCTGGCCACATCTCAAATAACAGCATAAATAGATTTACTTTTTGAATAGTTACATACCAAAGTGCCGGTAACGGTTTGGTAAGAATTAGATCTAGTTTTCCTGTCTTCACATCTTCTCCCAGCTGGTCTAAGTTTCGAATACTCCACACCCATGCCAGATAGAAATTAAACTGGCTGACCAGAGTTAGCAAAAGAATTTCTGAGTAGTTGTATCCGGCGAGAGTCTTAACTCTTCCAAATATCGCCGACAAAAAAACCAAATAAGTCACCATGTACACAGTCGTCGAGGCCAATCCTCCCCAGTTATTCAAGCTATAAGCAAGTGATTCTTTGACAGAGAACATCGTGTTCGCTTTCAAGATTACCCATCTGATTTTTAGTTCCTCAAATACCGATGGCTTCATATCGTTTTAATCCTATCTTCCAAAACCAAAAACCCAGTGGTAATAGCAATGCCGACCAAAAAATAGAGGCTCCAAAAATCATCCACATATCCGAATTCAATTTTTGATTTTGCATAATAATGGACGATAAATAAGCCATCGATGGAAAAGGAGAAAGTAACAAAATAGTTTTCATATTTCCGGAGAAAAAAGATATTGGAATCAATACCCCGCTAAATACTCGGATTACATGAGAAAAAACATTCTGCAGATGATTCGCTTCCGGTGTCCAGAAAGAAAGGCTTCCCACAAACAGATTAAAAACAAAACCTACAATAAAAGCCATTATTAAACTGACCAAAAATAAAGCAATTTGCAAGACCGTTATCGACGGCAAAAACGCAAAACCCACCGCCATCATAATAATAGTCATCAATAAGGTTACTCCCCTAGTTCCCAAAAAAGAGAAGTAAAGAAACAACACCGGATTAATTGGCCTTAGTAAATGCGCACTGAGCCCTCCCAGTTTTACCTCATGATTTAACACTTTAGAATACCTCAAAGATTCAGCGTCCACCAATCCCTGAACACCATTAGCAATCAAAAAGTAAGAAATCAGAGAAGTCACCCCAGCTATTCCGTTAATTGTTTTCCCGATAATCGACCACAAAAAAATAATTGACGCCAGATAAACAAACTTATTCAGAATAGTCAGCCACACCTCACTTCTATAGTTCGTCACCTGAGTCAATCCGTAAATCAAACTATCCTTATAAACGGAAATTCTCACTACTAAATTATACCGCCAATGCTAAACTAAATTGTGCCGAAGAATATCACCAAACTGAAACACCGCTTCCCACTCCGCCAGATTCGGCTCATTCCCCGTTTCTTTAGGGTTAATTGGCCTGTTCTCGCCCTAGTCGCCATTACCCTATTTCTTGTCTACCTCAATTACGAACCGGGGACTTATCTCGTCGGCTGGGACAATCTTCAGTCCGAACTCAATCCACTATTAAATCTCAAAAGAGCGTTTTTTGCAGTCTGGCAAGAGTACCAGTCTCTCGGTCTATTGGGGGGCATGGCTCATGCTGCCGATCTTCCCAGAGTACTCCTTGTCTTTCTTTTAAGTTTATTAAAAATCGATAATTCTCTTATCCGATATATCACCACTTTTTTACCCCTCGTCTTAGGACCTCTCGGCGTCTATTTTCTCTTCTATCATCACTTATTCAAAGAAAAACTAGATGCCAAGACCACCCAGTTTGCCTCTTTCCTTGGAGCTCTATTCTATCTCCTCAATTTAAGCACCTTGCAGACATTTTTTGTTCCATTCGAGACCTTTACTTGGTTCTATGGTGCACTTCCCTGGTTACTCTTTTTTACCATTTCCTATATTAGCAAGCCTTCTCTGAAGAGGTTATCCACATTATTTATAATTTCCTTAATCGCTTCTCCGTCTTTCTATGTCGAAACTATTTTTCTTGTTTTCTTTGTTTCCATTATTCCTTTTCTAATAGAGTTCTATTTTCAAAAGAGAAAAACATTAACCTCTATAAAAATTATCTCTGCTAGTCTATTTTCCCTCATCACCCCTCAACTTTTCTGGCTTTTACCCGTTGCCTTTTTTGTTCTAACTGGTGGCGGTCACGTAACAGAAGCAGCAAAAGCCAACAATATTTCTTCCCCTGAGACCTACTATCGCAATCTTCAGTTTGCCAACCTTCCGGACCTGGCTCTTATGAAAGGATTTTTGTTCAACTACCTCGATATGAGTAGTATAAATAAATTTAGCTACCTTCTTAATGTATGGCGCGGTCATCTTGCGACACCCCTCGTAAACCTTCTTGGTTACCTTATTTTTATCGTCATTCTCACTGGTCTCTACTACTCAGTCAAGAAAAAATTTGCCTGGACAGCCTCATTTATGATTATGCTTTTTCTCTGTTTATTTTTCCTTATGGGTGGAGGCTTACTTATAAATAGTGCCATTCCGCTTATCGGTGAACTTTTCCGCTCTCCATTCACCAAGTTCTCCATTCCTCTTTCTTTGGCGTTCGCCTTCTTTTTCTCTATTGGTAGCATGTTCATCCTCGATCTTTTTACATTTTTACATAGTCGGCTCACTTATGTTCTAACCCTTTTTAGTGTTTCTGTTGCATTGATTCTTTTTACGTCTCCTGCTTTTTCGGGGAATCTAATTTCTTCAAACATGAAGCTAAAAATTCCTAACGAATACTTTGACTTGTTTTCCTATCTAAAAAACCAAGACACTTCTACACGAATAGCAAATGTACCTCAATACACATTCTGGGGTTGGAATTATTATGACTGGGGTTATCGCGGATCAGGATTTCTCTGGTATGGCATTGAACAGCCAATCCTGGATAGAGCTTTCGATGTCTGGGATAAAAATTCTGAAAGATATTACGAGGAAATTTCTACGGCAATTTTCAGCAATAACCAATCTGAGTTTGAAAAGATTATTGATAAATATTCTGTCAACTGGATTCTTCTGGACAAACACGTCATCTCACCGGATGGTAAGACAGGCTTAGGTAATGAGACTCTGGAAAATTTTCTCAACTCCCCCAAATTTACTTTATCCAAAAGTTTTAATGACAGAATTTTTCTCTACCAAACCAAACTATCTCAGCCAACTCAAAACTTCCTCTCCCTTAATTCGTCATTGCGAGGAGCCAAAGGCGACGTGGCAATCCAGGATAACTCAATTCTCCCATTTTCAAATCTCTCCCTCCGTCCTAACCGAGACTGGACTGAAAAGGCAGGCTACCTCTCCACCTCCATTTCATTGTCAAACATATCTGTCATTCCGGGCTTGACCCGGAATCCATCCAATAACTCAACTTTTTCCCTCACCCTTCCCTCCCTCACCGAATCCGAAAAACTCATCCCCGTCAAAATTGAATATCGTCGTATGGGGAACAATCTTGGACTACAGTTCACTCCAATTACCCCTGTATTTTTTATAGACTCCAAACAAATTGACATAGACGCCACACCATCTACAATTGACATCCCAATTGGAACCAAAGAAAGTTTTGTCCTTCAAGTCGGCAATCAATATTTTCCAGTTCAGATTCCTGCCGAGATTCCATCTTCCACCGATTTTATGTCACTGGCTACCACGTATTTACCTTCGAAGGAAAATTTCGAAATAAATCTTTTTGATGCTCTAGCTTCTGACATCTACAGCCTAAACAATGCTTTATCAAAGTCAAATCCCACCCAGTGTTATACCATCAAACCAAACAGAAAGATTGAAAAAATCGTCACCAATGACAGTGTTTCTCTTTATGGTACCGACGTAATCGGCTGTCTCTCAGCCCCACTTCCATTCATACCGGACGGATCCATGATCTCCCTATCTTTTACTTACAGTTCATCTTCACTTACTCCGGCAAACGCTAACATTTCAGGAAAAGACCTCAACCCTCTGGAAATTCCTCAAGCCTTAGAGGCAAAGGCCGAGCCGAGAGAAACTCAAATATTTGTCAAATCCTCAGGCAAGGTACAGCAAGTCAACCTAATTTTAGAAGCCTCCGATACCAAATCCGTTCAAGAAATTAATTACTCAAATGTAAAAGTATCGACCCACGATAAATTATTTTCCTCATCGCTACTTTTATTCAATATCACTGAAAAAACCATACAGTTATCGGGTGGTGAAAAAAACTTCCAAGTCTCTTTACCGATTACGACTAGTTCCTACGATATTAGCGAGCTACCTTCTAGTAACAGGCTCTTTCCGGAGAACCTAAATTGTGATCAGTTTAATACTGGCAAAACTTCTAAAACAGTTACCCCGGAAGGTTTTCTCTACCAAAGCCAAAATGCCATCGAATGCGACTATCTAAACCTTCGTCACCTTCCCCACTCTTTAAATTACTTATTAACCTTCACCAACTATTTTCAGTCAGGCCTTCCCCTTGGAATTTGTTTTGAAAATCATTCCACTTTCCGTTGCGATGTCTTTGATCGACTGGACTCCATTGGACTTTCCCAGTCCATTATTCAACCCATTGCAAACTCGAACGAACAGGCAGGATACACTCTTCACCTCTATAACCAATCCATTGGAAATAAGATCACCACAAATAATCTCGCCTCCATTTTTATCCGACCTATCCCCCTAAACTTTCTCAAATCCATCTTCATTGCTCCATCCGAGAACCAAGCACCAACTACCAAGAACTTTGAACTCTCCTCCACCCATCCCGCCGAATTCCTCTATACACTCTCCCTTGTCAAAGGGAGAAGCGGCGAAGCCGAGAGGGATTTAAATCTTAATCTCCACCAAACCAAATCCCCCTACTGGAAGGCCGTAGAAGTATCTCAAAGTGACATGCAGTCACACCCGGCACTACTTACTCTAAAGATATTTATGTACTACCCATATTTAAACAAATTAAGCCAATTGGACTCGAACGATTGGTACAACTCCTGGTCTGTTCCCTCCTCCACTACAAACATAGCAATTGTCTACCTTCCCCAATACCTCGAATTCATCGGTCTCGCTCTCATCCCCATTTCCCTCATTTTTATTTTCATCATAAATGTAATATCGTCATTGCGAGCGAAGCGTGGCAATCCAGGAACAAAACACAAAAAATAACAAAAAAAAGACCCCCTGTTAAGGGGTCAAACTTTCACTATCTCATCCATCTCAAATATTCACGATCAAAGGCTGCCCACAAACTTTGTTGCTTTGAGAAGAATTGAGGTTCATATTTTTTGGAGTACGCACCCAACTGATTTCGTTCACAGACCTTCCAATCTTCGTTATTGGTTTTGTTCCAAATTTCAATCGCCTGTTCAGGGTGAAAATCTTCTCTGCCAAGCGAAGCCGGATTAAAGAGCCACACTGTTGTAATTAAAGTTTGCCCAGCTGAAATCGGGATCAGCATGTGGAACATCAAATAATCGGGGTGTGCGTTAAGAAGCAAGGTCGGGAACATGCAATAATACCAACCTTTTCTTGTAGTTTTTTCATTGAGTTCACCTAAAGGCATAGCGCACAGTTCACCTGTCATCGTCATACTTTCTCCACCCACAATATGCATTGGACCACCCAAAGCAGTTCCCTCATCCAAATCGTTTTCTGCTTCCAAGTAGCTCAGATGTTCGTTTAAAGTTGGATGTATGGTGTCACAGTGTAGACATTCACTAAAGTTCCCGGCGATCAATTTCCAATTTGCATTCGCAATTATAGATTCGCGGTGAACTTCCACTAAACCACCGACATTCCAATCTGTTAATTTTCCGAGCATTGTTTCATATATTTTTTCGAACGGTTCAGGTCTGCTATACCCCATCCATACAAAAACAAAACCTTCCCAAACATGTACAGGCACGCTATGCAAACCGTTATCCTTTGGTTCAAAGCCTTCAACACCATCCATATAGGTAGCATGCTGCAATTCACCGCTCAACTTATAAGTCCACTTATGATAATTGCACAAAATACTTCCGGCAAAGTTACCATTAGCTTCCGTGCAGATTCTAGTTCCCATGTGCCGGCAAATGTTATAAAACACTCTTACCTGTTTTGTTTTATCCATTAAAACAATCAAACTCTCACCCATAATCTCTTGGACAAAATAACTACCGACATTCTTCAAAGCGCCTACATGACCCACACACATCCACGTATTTTCAAAAATTCTTTCTTTTTCCAGAGCAAAGATGTTTTCATCTACAAAATATTTTCGAGGCAATGTTTTTGACAACGCCTTAAATGAATCAGCTGTTTTCTTAAGTATGTCTGCCATTCTCTCTCCTATTATTCGTCATTGCGAGCCTACTGGCGCGGCAATCTCAAATCACCATGTCATGCCGGACTTGATCCGGCATCCAGTCCCTATAAAATAAAAATCTTTGTCAATGTCCGCTCAATCCCAAATTCTAACATCCTTTTTAAAAACAAAAAAAGACCCCTCAGGTGAGGGGCTTAAATTAAAATTATTTCGATTCGCCGGCAGGATGACTAAATACAACCTTCATGTGCTCCACACCGCTCTTGTTAAATGGAGCCATCGTCACCACTCTCCAGCCGTCTTCTGCTTCCTGGCTCAATAAATCAGCAAAAATTTCGGCGTCCATACCCGCAAGATAATCCTTTACCATGTATTCCATTTGAACTCCTTTAAATTAGTTTTTCCAAGACATAAACCGTGACACCGTGTTCCGGATCATAAGATGAAGTCTTTGTCATATAGCCACTTCTGCCATAATATTGCAGATTCTTAAACAAGCTAAACGAGTTCGTTATTCCGTTCGGTGACGCTTCATCGAAGACCATAACTTTGCCATCGGGAAAAACATATAGCATCACAACATCAAATACCGGCTGGACCGTTTGTGAAAATACATACTCATTGACGTTGCTTACTGTCTGCCTGAATAACAGTTGCCAGCCATTTGCCCCCATTGAATTCAAATTATCAGTATCTAACGGTCTTGCAGACAAAGTTTTTTTATACATAATCGTGGGCATCAGCAATCCTCCTACCTCTTATCAAGTGTTCGTTTAAATATAAATTTTCTAAACACCACCCATACAGTGATTACTTGTACAAGCTCCCATCCAAGGGCACCCCACTTATTCATTTCACCCTCAGACAAAAAACCAATTTTTGTAACCGTTTTATATTTCCAAGTTAGCATTCTTTTCCTCCATAAAAATCAATGTTCACCCTTCCATCCCCGATATTTTACCACTTACCGGAAATCAATTTAGTGCGAATAGACCACAAAAAAGCCTCACAGTGAGGGTGACGACCTGCCTGCCCGACTGGTCATCACTCCCCTCTCTGAGGCCTTTTGTTCTAGTTGACAGTTATTTTTCAGAATGTTAATCTGTAAATGGTTAAAGACTTCTGTCCAGTCAATAGCCGGAAAAAGAAAAGCAATGTCATTCGAGTTAGGCTACGGTGATATTGCTTTTTTTCTGCTTAAAAATACATTGTCATTCCGGGCTTGACCCGGAATCTATATAAATTTTCCACTTTTTAAAAGTCCCACAAACATTCACCAATTGTCATTCCGGACTTGATCCGGAATCCAGTCCCCATTTCTAAATATTTTTATCGACTCAAAATCACCAAGTTCTGGCCAAGACGACCCATCTTAGAGATTTGAGAAGAATTAATACTGGCGGATAATGTACGCGACATGCGGACAGATTTTTTACGTCTATTCACCAATCGGTTGAGCAGATTTTTCATTATTTTTAAAGTTTTACTATTTCTCCTACTACACTCGACGAGTGAAAGTGGGATACATCAGAAAATATATCACATCTTGTCAAGTTTCTCAACCTATAAACAAATTACAAGCTGTCCCATATATTATTTAGCTTCAAATTTCACCAAATATACCCCCCACCAGGTAACAAAAATACCACAGTGGTATAATATAGGTTGTCTGAAAGTCCATTCACAACAAGGAGAATGTCTGCCATGTTAAAGCGTATCTTTTGGTTTATTGCCTTTTTCTTTTATATGCTCGAAAGCGGTTTTATCACTATTTTATTTTTCGGTGTTGGTGTGGCTGCCGGTCTCTTAGCCGGATTCAAGAGTTCTGCCGCCTTCAACTGGGTCACGGGCACACTTTTTTATTTGATCGGCCACTTCACCATCTCTGACAGTTCAAATAAAGGTATTGGGCTCAACCTTCTCATGGGCGGATACATCACCGGTCAGCTGATCCGCGTCCTCATCGGCATTTTTTAATTTTCAACCTCCAGTTCATTTGGAGGTTTTTTATGGAAAAGTCTTGACGGGTCTATAATCCCTTTTATCCGATCCTTTACATTAAGGAGTCATCATGACCCAAAAAAACTTCCGCTTGGCATTCGAAGGCTCTCCATTTATTCCTCAAATAGATACTCCATCAATTATGTCCATCATCAAACACGACATAAGCAAAGGCTTTCCTCCTGCCGCCGCCATTGCTTTAGCCCTCCAATCCATCATGGAAATTCTTGTCGAAGAAATAAAATTTGATCAAGAGCTAATGGAATCATATTCCTTAAACAAACACCATTTAATGATGCTTACTTTGGGCTATCGTTATCCCCTGGACACCATTCTGGCTAGTGTCATCTGTTCCAAACTTTTACCTGAAGAATGTGATTCTGTTTACGAAGAACTTGTCTCACCTTCTCACTTTTTTAATATCCTGAGGATCCAAGACCAAATCAGTCAAAGTTTGAGGGCTACGATAAATCTTTTCAACATAGATACCTCGACGGCTCTTATTTTTCAGTTTCTCAAAGACTACCCAGTTTTCACTCAAGATGAGTTTCTAAACGGTCTTGAAATTGCTGCCATTCTTTTCTTCGGTCTTGCCACCAAATACGCCGAAGAAACCGGTAATGACGGTTGGCTCCGCAACCCCTACGATCCAACCGACCTCGGCTAGACAAACAAAAGACCGCCCAATGGCGGTCTTTTTATTACTAAAATAGCCATAAAATTACCCGCCATAAGCGGGTAATTGTTTTGCTTTTATTTACGGAAAGAACCCGTGAAGATTAGTGAGGCTAGCGTCATTACGCCAACTAGCCATACTACTTCACTGGTCCCGACCATAAAGATGGCAACCGAAAAAATGCCTCCCAGAACCAGGACCAACACCGCATTCTTCAGAACATCTTCTTCTGTTCTTTCGTTATAATATGACGCCCAAAAAACACATGAATTTCCAATCAGGCCGGCAAATCCGAATAAAACCATCGGATCTCTAGTAACCGCTAAGCCCATCATCACGGGCATAGTATAAGCAATTACCAGTATCAACATAGTACGAAATCTTGTGTCCATAATCTCACCTCATCTTCAGAATATTTACTTGTCAATTTTACGTTCTCCCATATTATAAGCTATCAGCCCCTATTAATCAAGCCTTAAATATGACTATAATCATCCCAGATGCCCAAATCCAATGTCATTTTCTTTTGTAATAGCTGTGGTAATGAGTTTGCCAAGTGGGCAGGCCAATGCCCTGCCTGCCACGAGTGGAACACTCTTGTAGAAGCTACCCCTTTTCTGAAAACAGCCAAAACCAAGTCCGGAGGCAAAGTTACCCTCAAGCCGGCCGAGAGCTTCTCGGTCAAGACTGCCCTCTCCTCTCAAACAGGCTATACCTTTTCGACGGGCATTAGTGAGTTTGATCGCGTTCTAGGTCCGGGACTTACCAAAGGTGGAGTCTACCTCTTGGCTGGTCAGCCGGGCATAGGCAAGTCCACCCTTCTTACCCAGCTGGCTCTTAATTCCAAACAAACCGTGGTTTACGTCTGTTCGGAGGAGAACCCGGCTCAAGTGGCCAATCGCATCAAACGACTTTCGACCAAAAATAACGACCACATCAAGCTTTTAAACACTTCTACCGTCGAGAATATTCTGGACGCCATTAAGTCCGACCCGGGCTGCCTCGTAATAGTCGACTCCATCCAGTCGGTCAGCACAGCCGTCAATCCTACCACCCCAGGCTCGCCCTCCCAAATTCGGGACAGTGCCAGTTTCCTCATCCAAACAGCCAAAGAGAACTCCATTCCCATGATTATCGTAGGCCACGTTACCAAGGATGGAGATATTGCAGGTCCCAAAATGCTTGAGCACATGGTGGACACCGTCCTAGAGCTCTCAGGCGACCGCCAGCACCTCCTTAGACTACTCCGCACGGTCAAAAACCGCTTCGGACCCACGGACGAGACAGGCATCTTTCGCATGGACGGCAATGGTTTGGCAGAAGTGAAAGACCCGGGTGCCATTTTACTGGAAGGACGGGTCAAAAATGCCCCCGGCTCCTGCCTTACCATGATCATGGAAGGCACTCGCCCCCTCACAGTCGAGATTCAGGCTCTGGTTGTAGCCTCACCCCTCCCGATTCCACGTCGCGTAGCCAAAGGAATTTCGAGCAATCGCCTTCAGCTCATCTGCGCCATCCTCACGAAGCACTTAAATCTCCCCATAGCCACCAAAGACGTCTTCGTAAATGTCACCGGGGGCATGGATGTGAAGGACCCCGGAGCCGATTTAGGCATCGCTCTTGCCATAGTTTCCTCCGTCAAAGACAAGCCTCTTCCGGATAATTCCATCTGTTTTGGCGAACTCGGCCTGCTAGGGGAAGTCCGCAAAGTCGGCTTTAGCGACAAAATGCTGAAAGAAGCCACTTCTCTCGGCTACACCACCATCTTCTCCCCCTCCACCCACACCTCAATCAAGGCTATCAAACTAGCCTAATTCACATGCTGAATCACTTTGAACTTCACGATAAAGACATCTCGGAACTCCTAAGAGTGCCTGATCCCAAGCCGTATAACCACGAAGGATTGATCCAGACAGGTTACTATAGAGAGATCTCCCCGGCTCGACTCAAAGAACTCAGCTACTTGGATTATCCCATGGTGGGTCCGTGTATCACAGCCATTATTTACCGATCGCGAGAAGACGTGGTCTACGCCATGCATATTGCTCCCGAAGACGAACCTGACTACGTTCAGGCCCAGGTTCAAGCCTTTCTAGACCGTCATTCAGATAAAGATAACTGGAAATTGGAATTCCTCGTTCGTCAAAACAAATCCTCAAACTCTAGCCAGGGAAGCGATTCAGCCAAAGGCAATTTAGCCAATCTCAACCGACTGGCAGACCTCGACGACCTCATCCCCGGCCGGCTCTCCGTCACCGAAGCTACCTATGTTAAAACCTCAACCGGAGTAGACAACTTCGCTTGGAACTTCGAGAATCACTTCTTTGTCCTCACCCATGACAAAAAGTAGACTATAAGATACTTTTGTGATATAATCAACCATCACATCCTAGCAGTTTTACAAAGAAAAGAGGCCCCATGTACACTTTTGATTTGAGTGGAACCAAAGTACTACTCTATACCCCGGAAGATCTTGTAGGTTTCCGAAAAGATCTGCTGGTAAGAAAACAGCACGAAGAAGTCGATCTTCCGAAAGATCATGCAGCAGCTCTTCAAAGACTTGCCATGGAGAATGGCACAAGATTTTTCGAGGACGCGATGTTCTTTTGCAACAAATATTTCACGGATATCGCAATCTCGGATTACATCTTCGGAAAACGCTCGGTATTCACGATTACCTCGGATTATTTATCCAACCAAGTTTTGAACAAGCAAGTGCCGGAATTCTTAAGGTACGTTGAGCTGATGTTCGTAGCCTTGGGCTGGAATATTACAATAAATTACGACGAGGCAAACTATATTCTGGCGAACGAAACCGAGTTCCCCTTCACTTCGGATCAGATTGACCTCGAGATCAAGGCCAGATTAGCCATTTTAACCGGCGAAGCTCTCAAGATCATTCATCAGGAGATGGTCTCAAACCGAATCTACAAGTTCAGCAAGAATGACTTGGGGTTTGAGTATCACGCTGATAAATACTATAGTGAGTTTCTGGAAAAAATTCGACTTTTAATGTCGGATTGGAACATAATCCAATCAGAAGTTGATGACCATATTGAGTTCGAAAAGAAAACAGACACCCTCTAAGAGGGTGTTTTTTATAGTAAAATCTACCCAACGCAACTTAACAATGGAGGCAAAATGATTGTCCGTACATTGAATAATGACGATGTAACCATAAAAACACCGGAAGAAGTCAAAAAAATTCGAACACACCGAATCACTGAGAACTCCCCCAAACCTCAAGAACTAAAATTATCAAAATCAATTCAAGAAGAACTAGATCGGATTGTTCAGACCTACAACCTGGAATTTTACGACTCTGCTCTCTGGGCTGCCTACGGCGTATCCAACTTCCTCTGGGTGTCATATGATTTTACATTTGGTGCTGCTTATCATCTGACATCAAACCAAATTCCTCAATATCTTAGGAATGACAAAAAAGATCTGCGAAGATACATAGATTATTTATCTCTGGTCTTAGCAGCCTTTGGCTGGATAAATACGATTGAAGAGGACGATGGCGATTATTATCTTATCTTCTCTGCTCTCATAGCCCTCACCCCCAAAGAAGTCGAACGAGTCCGGGAAGAAAAAGCTCAAACCTTAGCATATCAGGCTTTGGCAGTCATCAACAAAGGCCTGCTCAAAGTAAAGTCTTCCTACGATTGCGTTCAAGATCTTGGCTTCGACAGTACAGACTTCAATCTGAACGTCCGCGCAGTCAGACAACTACGTATAATTTTGTCGGACTACGAGATCGAATATGTCTCTGGTGTCTTATATCTCGAACCAACCACTTCTTAATGAAGTGGTTTTTTATATTCGTCATTGCGAGGCTCGACTTTAAGTCGGCCGTGGCAATCCAGGATTAATTATTGTTATAATCAAGAAAATTCGTATTCTAGGACCTTAAAAATTTCCAGGAGGCAAATATGTTCCCTTCGAATCCTCACAATGTTCTCTACCCGGACTCTCCTTTTATTCCCAAAATAGAGTTTTATTCCTTGTTAAAAATTATCCAATCTGTCAACGAATTCGATCTTCACCCGGTCGCCGCCATCGCTCACGAAGTAAGACTTACCGGAAGTCTTCATAGTCAATTTCTAAACAATCATACGGAATGGATCCTTGAGAAATTTAATATCAACGAAGAAGGTCTTGATAATTTTTTCTTCGGGCTCATTATCCCCAGCACTTTTTTGGTAGCTCTGGACATGATCGAAGATCAAACTCTCGATAAAACAATGAACTTTCTCTTTCCTCCTACGGGTGATAAAGTCATCGACTCGGTTAAAAATTATGTAGACAAAAATATCGACAATGTCTACGAACTTTTAGATCTTAATCAGGACGATCCATTTGAAGCCGCTAAAAAGCTTTTTGATTTTTGCCGGTTAGTTGTCTACTCTGATGATTATTGGTATTTAGTTGGTCTGGAGGTCGGCATAGCGATGTTTAAAAACTTTACTGAGCTCTTTCTTTTTGAAGAAATTGTAGATGAGCCGGAGGATTTAATATGAACCATAATTACGACTGGATTCTCTACTCCGGCTCACCATTTCTACCTTTAGTCAATCAGATAAATATTAACAACGTTTTAGGTTACACTCAGGGAAGTTTTCTTCTTTATTCTGCAATCGCCACAGAGGTAGCATTTATTGGCATTAGCCAAAAAGAGCGTCACGAGCAGGAATTCGAATCACTTAAATATGTATACAATTTAGACGCCGTCAACTTTGTTCACATGTTCCATGGTTTCGTCGCTCCGGCTCAGGTAATAATTGGCTTAGACATCCTCACTACCCACCCTCTCGAATATGCCCTCAAACTCATCCAGAACATTACCGAAGAATACCTGCTTACCGAGCTGAATAAATACAAAAAAGAACTATTATTAATAGCTAGAGAAAAATATTTACTTCTTCAAGACAAGAGTCCAGCCTCTATTGCTACACTTGTCTTCGATCTCTGCAAACAAAAACCTTTTGTTTCCGACCAGAATTTCCTAATAGGTTTAGAAGCCGGTGAACGCACCTACTTCCAAATCCTGAACTCCCTCCCCACTGGCTCCAAGATGCCCACCAACCCACCTTCCTAGGTGGGTTTTTACTATACCTTTACTCCGCTCCATCCAGGCTCCTTAATGTCCTTAATCCTTATATTTGCTGCTTCGGAAAAATAATGAAGAATGTTCCATTTTTTGTATTCTCTTTGGAATTCTGTTTTCGTGCTATTTTTCAGCATATCTTCTTTTAGGTCATAAAGTACCGATGATTCCTGCAAAAGAGCCACATCCAAAACAGATCCATCACCCGAAGCAATAGCTTCTTTCAAACCTTCTTCCACTTTTGCTCTTAGTTCCGCATACTGACTATATCTCGGATCCTCTTCGACAACCTTAATCATTTTAGCCTCAAAGCCACTTTCTTTCATTTTATCAATTTCACCCTGAACCTTTTCCAAAATTTTTTCATATTTTTCGACATCTCCCTCTGAGATTTTCTCAACTACCTTATCTAGAGAAACTCTATAAGCATCATTTTGTTCCATGTCCAAGTCTACTACATTCGCTGATAAATTTTCAAACATTCTCAAGCCCTCCAAAATCCCACCTTCCTAGGCGGGTTTTTAGATATATTTTGCTATCGGATCAGAAGAATAGACAATTGACTCAAATCTTTCCTTATATGAATGTAGTTTTCTCCACTCCATATACTGTTTTTTAAACTCTTCATCTGCAGAATCTTTTACAATTTTCATTTCCATCTCTTCGACATCTTCAATCTTACTTTCAGGGTCATTATATTCTACCCACCCCTTCGGACCAAACTCAATATCAAATTCTCCAAGTAGCCCAGCGACCAATTCATTAAATTCCTCACCTCTCAAATCTGCCTTGATTACATCTGCCTTCTTAGTTAAAAATCCATCATCCTCCATTTTTTTAATTCTTTCATTAACAACTCTTAATCTATTTAAGATCCCTTCTTTTTCCTTACTTTCACCATATAAATGTGTAGGCGGTTTTTCAGTCATTTCCATATCGACAATTTTAACATTTCTACAACTTACATTATATGCTGTATATAATTACTACAAATGCCCTCCACCAATCCAGACCAAGCTTTATGGGAACAAGAACAGTTACTCACCAAATCCGATAGAGAGATTCATCCAGAATTGTTTATCCTGCCCAACGTCCCAGTCGAATCACTCCAGAAAAGAGTTGGCATATACACAACCTCAACCCCACTTCCCAAAGGCTACCTCAAACTATCTCCTCTGGACTTTATCGTCGAGGAAATTCTCAAAGATGACAAAGTTGTTGAAGTAATAGGCAACAACCCACCACTAAATCCAAACATGGAAGGTTTAGGTACTATCTACGCCTCCTTAATTAAAGTTGGCATTTCCACTCTTGATGCCATCGAAAGAATTACCAAAGCACTGGAGTTAGATTTCAAAAATATTGGTTACGCAGGCATTAAGGACAATGTAGCTGTTACAGGTCAAAGGATTTCAATAAGAGGAACAACCTTGGAAAAAGTTAAAAATTTAAAAGTTGACGGTGTTTCATTAAAAGATATTTCTGAGGGTAAAGGCGCCATTTCCATGGGTGAACTTAAGGGCAACCGTTTCACCCTTCTAATTCGGACCGAAACCCCTCTTGACGAAACTGTGCTTTTAGAAAGAATCAAATCCGTTTCATCCCAAGGTGTCATCAATTTTTACGGAGCTCAAAGGTTTGGACACCCTCGATATCTGTCTCACTACTTTGGCAGTCTACTCTTAGCCGGTAAATACGAAGATTTAATCCATGCAGTTATTTGCCAAACTAGTCCATTTGAAATACCCTATGTGACCAATCTTAGAAATTCAGCAAATACTATTTGGGGGAACTGGCAGGAAATCGACAAACTTTATTCGACCCTTCCCAAGTCTTTAAATTTTGAAAGAATTGTCCTCGATTCACTAATCACCAATACTTCCGGAAACATCTGGACCAACGCCATGTTTGTGATTCGCGAACAAATAAAGTTCTGGGCTCGTTCCTATGCCAGCTATTTAGCCAATCGTCTATTGTCAGAGAAAGCAAAAGACATTGTCACAGTAGAAAACAAAGACGAAACCATACCACTCTTATTAAGCCAAAATCCGGAAAACCAAAAACCTTACGAACAAAAAATCCAAACCGATGGCACCTCCAACTTCAGATACTCTCTCAGAGCCCTACCTTACATGTCCTTGAGCCGTGACGCTCGAATTACTGTCCGAATATTTCCTGAATTTCACCAAACCAAAATTATTCCACAAGGTGTTATTTTATGTTTTAGTTTGCCCAAAGGTTCATATGCCACCACCATCCTTGCCTCTCTTTTTGATATAGATTCAAATTCACCTTCAACAGTCTCCAAAGTACTGGTAGATACAAAAGAAACCCTCGGTCAAGGGTCTTTATCGGAAATTAGAACATATTTTTCAGATTCTCTAAATCAAATCGAGCCAAATACTGTCGATTCTGAAGAAAATTAACCAAAATAAAGCCCTCTGTAATAGAGGACTTTATTTAAGTCTCTTACAGAGGGCGGGTATTAAACCAACGAGGGCTGGTACAGCTGGTCAAACTTCAGTTGATAGACATAGTCGAGTTCATCATCCTGATCTTTAACGACATAGTCACCCGAAAGATTGGCATTCACCGTACCATCCGGATTCGTCCAAACAGTAACTTTGCGGAAGTGCTTCCTCGAGGCCTTTAGAATAAGCTCCTGGGCTTTGTGAGTCAACTCAGTTGCGTCGACGCCAGGTTGAAGCTCTTGAACCTTCATCATATAGAAGGTACGAGCACCCACAACCTTCTTGCGCAGACTGACAACTGAAGCACCTACGGAGGTGAGACGGTCGATCAGCATTGAAGCTGAAACTGACTTTCCTCGAGCTAAATCCCGTTCCCACTTAGAATTAGCAGTGTCACCATGACCTGGGCGAACTTCTACCTTACCCAAAGCGATCATTTCAGCAATCCGCTTTTCATTGGCGGACACGTAGTCCTGCTCATAGAACGGGACCCCTGCATTCACCATTTCTTCAAATTTCTTGTAGCCAATATTAATACCGACAGTCAACACATGCTTCTTAGCCATTGGAATCACTCCTTTGCTACTTCTGAGGTAGCTTTTGTTGGTTTAAATTTTGAATTTGCCAGACTCCTTGCGGCGTCTGTGTAAGTATCTTTAACTTACTATGGCTGTTATGATACCACACCTTTACCCATTTGTCAAGTCTATAGGTCTATTTGAGCCTAATTCCCCTTGACCTGCAGGCACAGTCGTGCTATTATCCCATTCCGATAAGTTCGTCTGGGCACATTCAATCAATCAAGGAGTAGTCCATGGAAACCTTCTATACGATTGTTCCGCCAAATAAACCGTTCTGGCACGAGATCATGATCAACGGTGAAGTCCTTTTACCCAAAAACAGCTATTGCCTAGGCACAAGATACCCCGGAGACAGGCTCACCTTCCTAACCCTTTTAGACGGCGGGGTTGGACACAAAGCCTTCACTTACACCGATCGAACAGGCTTGATGGCTAAGCACTACAAAACAGATCACAACGAAGATCCCTATCAAGTCGTCTACACCAAAACCATCCGCGTCTTCGGTGATGATGTCTCTGTCATTCCACCTTATCCTCTGAACGCCTCAGGCTTAGAAGTCGGCAAAACTACCTACGTCTCCGGCATTTTCCGTCAAGAAAGAGATTTTTTCTTCTGTGTTGTCCAAGATCCTGATGATGCAGACCCTTCCACAGCCGGCTTACCCATCGGCACAGTTCTTTCTATTAACATGCTCGAAGGTATAGCCAAGATCCACACCGGAGACAAAATCGCTCACATTCATTGGAGCAAAATGCCCTACCGATCCACCTACGGTTTCAGACTCCTGCATGTAGGCGAAAGAATCGAATGGTCCCCTCAAAAATTGGTCGACCGAATGGGAACTCCTGATATCATCCACTGTACCTTAGCAAATTCATAAACAACATCCCGCAGAAATGCGGGATTTTTTAAATATCTTGACACAACATGTATTATCCGTTACATTATTAATTGCTTTACAATGCAGGTTGTACAAGCAAAGAAGTGACTCCGCAAGGAGTCACTTCTTTTTAGATTAATGAGCTATTATTAATCTGTGTCCAAATCTGTCAAAAAAATCCTCAGTAATATTTTTGTACTCCTCGGAGCCACCATTGCTCTTCACTACGGTCTCCTACATTTAATCCACAAAGACATGCCTTTGTATGTCCAAATTCTTGGCGCCATTCTCATACTTATCATTGGTGGAATTTTTATCATCTCCCGTAGTGCCGAGATTATTGAAGAAACCACAGAAGTCTTAAGCGAGAAAACCAAACTCGCAGGAGGTTTACTTCAATCCCTGGGCACTGCTTTCCCGGACATGATTCTTGGCGTCAGTGCTGCTTTTATAAGTCTTAGTTTGCGAAACACCGATTACGAAAGGTCGATTAGTTTTGCTATCATCGCCGCCGCTGCCACTTTTGGCTCCAATATTTACAATATTGGTCATGCCGCCTGGTGCATGTGGCGCCAGAACTTGGCCAACTCCCATCACAAAAATATTCAAATGTTTCCCGGTTTGCCTTTTTTAGGCCAATTGACACCTATGCAAGAACACAATCATAAGCCGGTCCTCGCCGAATTCAACGTTGCCAACCAAGTCATTGTCGCTCTTACCCTACTCACCACCATCATCGCTCTCTGCATGGTCGTCTTTGGTCGCATCATTTCACCTCCCGGAACCATTGTTGGAGATTTGTATGCCTTGTCGGCTCCTGTTGGTATTGTCGTTCTAATTCTTTCAATTCTAGTCTTAATCCGTTTTAGAAAAACAGAGCACCCCGGCATGGAAACCGAAATCATTAAAGCAGAAGAGAATAAATTCCGTCACAACTCAATTTGGTTAGTTTGGCTCTCACTATTGGCTTCTGCCATTGCCATATTAGTCGCCGCCGACAGCATGATTCAGGCTATCGAAGTTATTGCCGAAGTTACTAGAACTCCTTTTGTTATCGCCGGTATTCTCACCGGCATCATTGGCTGTCTTGGAGAGATGATGGTAGTTCACAAATACTCCATTAATCCCAACGGACGTATCGGAGACGCCATTGTCGGAGTCGCCATGGACAATATTGTCACCATTACCGGAGCATGCGTCGTCGCCATCATGGGTGGAATTTATCTAGGAGGAAGTTCTCTCATTATGATTTTTGTGATGATTCTAAGTTTAAACACTATCCTCATCTGGCAAATCAGCGATCTCAAAAACTTCTACCTAAAATAGTTGTACGACTAAAGTGCACTAAACAACTGTCATTCCGGGCTTGACCCGGAATCCAGAAACCCTACGCGAAAAGAGGGCAGCTAGCCGCCCTCTTCCGTCATTGCGAGACCCGCCTTTCGGCGGGTCGTGGCAATCTCACTCCAGTCTATTTTCTCTTCTTCTTCCCTGTCTTCATTGCCGTTTGCGTAGGTGCATCACATTCACCACTGCATTCACAACAATATCCCATGTGGATAGTAGCTTCATACAACGCTGAAAGTCCTACCAAGATATAAATTAATTTCTCTACCATTGGCCAAGCGCCAAAAATAAGGGAAACCAAATTAAATCCAAACAAACCTACCAGACCCCAATTCAAAGCTCCTACAAGTACCAAGGCGTATGCGGTTTTGTGCATAGTCATAACATTCACCCCCTCTCTTTTTAAAAAAGATTAATTACTATAAATAATCATACACTGAAATAACTCCCTACAACACATGTGACATTAATTACAACATTTGTAATCCAGAAGGGGGGCACCACAAGGGTTCCTTTTCTATGAAAAAAATATCACCTCTACCGCATTACTCGAAACCCTGACCATACCCCTTTCGCATACACCCTTCCAAATCTTTCCTGAGACTTCGCAAGCCAACACCTCCCCCTCAATCAAGGACATATAGTTAATATGTTCAGGAAGCACATCAAAAGCGCCCAAAGCGTTTTTGCTGGATACACTACTGCAGTCGGCATCAAACAAAATCTCCGTTTTATTTCTTACTACGACTTTGATTTTCTCTTTCATTGTATTCCTCCAATGAACATCATTTTTTCCTCATCCACTCCATCATATTTTCCTTCCATAATATTTTCTACATCCAACACCACTTTCTGTAGTGGCACTCGCTGCCCTGGCATACCAAAATGTCTCTCCGTCACCGAGAATGGTTGTGTCATATAATTTTTCAACATTCTTGCTCTTCTGTATACAATTTGATTTTCCTCTGACAATTCCGACTCACCCACAAGCGACACTACCCGTTCCAACTCCTGTGCCATTTTTAATAGCTCCTTTGCTTTCATCACAGTATCGTAATGTTTCTGCCCCACAATCTCGGGAGTCAGAAGCGAAGAGGTGCTTTCAAGTAAGTCGATAGCCGGGAATCTACTCTCTTGATACACTTCTCTCGAAAGGATAATATAAGAATCCAAATAACTATAGATGCTCTGTATACCACTATCCAGCAGATCATCGGCAGGTACATAAATTGCCTCAATACTACTCACAAAAGCCTTATCGGTAGATACCAGGCTTTCATGAAACTCAGCTATCTCAGAGGTCAGTGTCGCTTGATATCCGTCCTCGGAAGGAATATCCGCCTTAAGTGAAGACAGTTCGTTCCCGGCTTGAATAAATCGGAAAACATTATCACAAACAAACAAGACATTTTTACCAAGTCTGTCCCTGAAATCTTCCACAATTGTTGTCGCCGCAAAAGCTGTCATAAATCTATTCACCGCACTTGTTCCCATCAGTCCAAAAATCATCGCCACTTTTTTCAGCAGACCTTTCACACCCAAATCATGTAGCAGCTCATGCCCCTCCCTTATACGCTCCCCAATTCCGGCAAACACGACCACAATCGAATCATTTTTATCTAAAGCGGTTAGGTTGTTTACAATCTCGGACAACAGCACCGTCTTCCCAACCCCCGCCCCACCAAAGAGTCCAACCTTTCCACCTTGTACCAGAGGAGCAAAAAAATCTACGGCCTTAATACCTGTTTGCCACAACTCCTTTTTGGTATTTATGTTTCGTAAATCACGATCATGGTGTTTCCACAATTCCCTGACTTGAAATTCTATCTCCCCTTTCCCGTCGGCCGGCTTACCAAAAATATCGAAAACTCTTCCCAAAAGGGTTTCTCCAACGGGAACCATAAATCTTTCTCCTGTACCACAAACTGTCAGCCCTCTACAGACTTCCTCACCTCCGGCCAGAATCAATGCCATAATAGCTCCTGACGGTTTAGTTTGCACCACCAACAGTTTTACTTCCGCTTGTTGTTCGGATATCATTATTTCGTGAACTATCGGCAGCACTCCGGCCGCAAACGCCACCTCCACAATATGCCCATTAATAGCGATTATCTTTCCACAATTTGTTGTTTTTTTCTCTGATTTATCCATATTAGTTACTATTGTTGCGGATTAGGTAGCCGGCCATCCTGGCATTTTGTCTTTTATTTGATAGCCTTTTTGATAGGATCCTTTTTTGTGTCATAGTTGTTGTCAGATTTTCCTTATTTCTTTCCAGACATGAATCCAGATAAACCAGTCTCGCCGCATATTTGGCCAAGTCTGCCTCCTTCATTGCTTGTTCGGATAAAAAACTCAAGACCTCGCCGGCAAAAACCTCTGCGATTTCGACCACCGACGGTTCATATAAAAACTTCAACCTTACCTCCTCATTATATTCATAACTAACTTGCTCTCCGGGAATTAGCTCTCCGGAAACATGGACAATATCAAGGTTTTGCTTGGTCAAACTATTGTATTTTAGATAGTAAATAAATATTTCCTGATACTCTCCCAGTTTTTTCCACAAGTCGGCCAGGGAGGCTTCATCGGTATCCACCGCCACATAATTGGCGTTTGGCATCAAACGTTTCACAATTTTCACTCCCAAGCTTCCCACTACATAAGCATCTTGTTTTGTCGTCGCCAAATCGTCGGTAAACACTTTCGCCATTTCTTCAAACACCTCTCCATATAATCCCTTATCAGACGTCACTAGCACCGACACTTTTTGCTTAGCTTTCTTTTTTATCACTCCGGAGATATCATCTCCCAGCTCCCCACTTATCCCGGTCATTACTTTCGCGAACTCCCTATACTTCGAAATCTCATCTCTGATTTTTTGCATTTTCTGAGCCGCCAAATCTTCATAAACCTCAAACAATCCTTGAAAATTCTCACAATCATTAATTTGTTTGGAAACCTGATTTAAACTTATCATGTTTGGAAAGACATATTTACATAGTGTGTCATCTCTTCTGCAGTTTCCATTTTTTCAAGCATTGCCTTCCACGATTCCAGTTGTTCCTCAGATTTAACCTTACTCAGAATCTCCTCAGGCGATTCTATTACCTCGCTATCCTTGCGGTACCATGCATAAAGATATAGCATCTCCCACTCTTCATACATCCTACTTCCGGTTTGCCTCAGCAGTTTATCTAGATTGACTCCTCTTATCAAGGTTTTTCGAATTTCCTCAGTTTGCTCAGGACCGAATTTCGTAAATATTTTCGCAGTTTCTATCTTTTTCAGAATAGAATAAATTTCCTTGGATACATCATGAAACAGCTTTCCCCTGGTCTGCCTTCCCACTCTGGTCACTGACAAAAAGATATTTATTGCCGGCCTAAGTCCATGTTGGAATCGATCTAAGTCAAAATAAATATGCCCGTCGGTAATCGACATCAAGTTCGTCTGGATGTATCCGGTCAGATCTCCCCCCACTGTCTCGGCAATTGCTAGACACGAAATAGATCTTTCTTGGCCATTAACGTTAAAACACCCTGCTCTTTCCAAAATTTTAGATTGAATATAAAAAATATTTCCCGGATAAGAATCTCTGCCTGGGAATTTCCCAAGGACCAAAGCCATTTCTCTATAGTACTTGGCATGTGTCGTCATATCGTCCAGCACCACCAGCACATCCTTCCCGTTATCTCTCATGTTTTCCGCAATACTCATAGCCGTATATGGTGCCAAAGCAATTTCCGCTTGATTATCTCTGGCGGTTGCGGCGACTATCACCACTCTGTCATACACCTTGTTCTTTACCAGCCATTCTTTTACGGCGACTATTTCTCTTGCCTGTTTTCCGATTCCACAATAGACTCCTAGTTTTCCCTGCTTCACTTGGCACGCCAAAGCTTGCAAGGCAAACTGTGTTTTCCCTGTTTTTCTTTCTCCAATCACCAGTTCTCTTTGGCCGTTTCCTAGTGGCAAAGCCAGGTCGACGAGTGTTGTTCCGGTCAGCAGAGGTTTTGTTATCATTTTTCTTTTTTCGATTCCCCACACCGGGGCGTCGATCACAACCAATTCTGTTTCCTGGCTCTCTTCTTTATTCTCATCTATGTCATAACCCAATGGACTCACAATGTGACCAAGCATTCCGTCTCCACAGGAGACCATTAGTTTACTGCCTGTTCTCGCCACCGCTGCCCCAATCACTAAAGAAATTTTTGAGAAAACAATTACCCAAACAAATTTTTCATCGATTTTGGATACATAGCCATGCATCCCATTTTCAAAACTCACCCCTTCATTAATTCTTGCCCCGGTCAGGCCATCAACAATAGCGATATAATCTCTCACAGCTACCACCTTCCCCACGTCACCGACTTTATCTTTGCAATATTCGTATGAGTGGATCATGTTATAAAACTAGGATCATATAAGCTATCATCAAGCCAAAGCCCGAGATTGCCAAGATAATAATAAAGTTGATCAGCATTCCTAGTCCAATTTTTTTAGCCGCCAGGGGGTTTCGACCCAGAGCTTCAATACCGGTTTTTCCAGATCTACCAAAGAAATAAAATGCAAGGAAAAATGTCACCGCGGTTGTAGTCACTGCCAGCAAATATCTCATAGAAGTTAATGGAGAAAGAAAGGGTGAGCTCACAGCCCGCTTCACATTTTGCAGTAAGTTTGTCGCCTTCATAGCAGACTTCATACCTTGTGCAAATCTAGGAGCCAAGGTTACAGAAATCAAGCATTCCTTCTCCACACTTTCACAGCTCTCGTTTGCTGTCCCTACCACATAACCATCATAGTCCGCCCTCTCTCCTACTCCTGGAGTCACTGAAGTCGTGATATTATCCCCCGCACCAATATTCCCATTTTTAGCAGACACTCTGACCTGTACATTTCCGGAGATTACTACCGGATAACCGTCGGAGATAGCTTCTGCGCTTTCAAACACCATGGATGGTGAGGTGGTTACTACTCCATAAAAGGCTGTATCGTATTCAATTTCGGACAATACAAACCCGGCCTGACTAGAGGAAACTAGTGAACCATCGGAAACATCCACTCCCTTAATTGGTAACGACAAGGCAACTCCGGAAGAGAAAGCCATTGCGGAACCTCCTGTAATCACACAAAAAAATACAAAACAAATTGCTCGGAACACAGGTCGGAACACGATACTAAGTATTGGAATTATTCTTTTATTATTCATTCGATGACACCTGAACTGGTTGCTATCGTCTCACTAATTGGCGTAAGTATTGGTTCTGGAGTTGGTGTCGGTGTTGGTGAGACAGAGATGGTCGCGCTCGTTGTCGTCGTTCCGACCACTTCTGGTGTTGGCAGATTTTTGATCACCAAGTCAACCTGTTCTTTATTCAAACAAGTTTTGTTTTCTTCGGTTCCGATACACATTTCTTCTTGAATACTTTGCTTCGTGATGAATTTTTCCTTCATGTCGGCAAACAGTTTGTAGATATCGGCGAGTAGTTCTTTCTTGACATCCGAAAACTTCTTATACATACCATGAACAGCTCCATCACTCATCGTATTTTCGACATAAGGCATCAAGTAGTCATTTTGAGCTAAACCCTCGGCTTCAAAGTTCGGGATCTGAAAACCGCCCGTTTTAGCAATGTAACTCCAGGCTGAACCCTCACGGAAGTATAGACGATGGTTAGTAGTATCAAAGCCGAAGAGACCATCGACTGCCGTATCTGCAAAGTCCGTATCGGATATCGTTCCCGCTTTAGAATATGTAGCTAGGCCTCCGGCCGAAGCGTCAACCAATCCATTGTGCAACACAGTCAGTTTTGTTGTTCCACTTGCACTGGCTGTAAACAAAGCCTGATCTGTCCCAGTCTCATTAAATATTGCCAGCGCTTTCCCTGTCACCGCTCCACTCAGATGTAGTTTACTCGT
>CALRDV010000009.1 GCA_943355005.1 Patescibacteria group bacterium | reverse complement strand
GCCGAAGCGGGGTATCTTTTAGTAGGTGTTTTTGAGCTCTTCGCGATGGCGACGGCGCTCAATTTGAGTAAGATACTTTTTGCGTAATCTTAAGTTCTTGGGGGTAATTTCCAAAAGTTCATCGGATTCGAGGAAGTCTAGACACTGCTCCAATGAATAATGGGTAGCTGGAACAAGCTGGATGACACCATCGGAAGATTTGGAACGCATATTTGTAAGCTGTTTACCCTTACAAGCATTGATTTCGATATCCTCTTGTTTGGCGTTCATACCGACGATTTGACCTTCGTACAAAGAATCACCCGGATCTACGAAGGTAATTCCTCTCTCCTGAGCGGCCTGGAGGCCATAGGAAAGGGCTTCACCTGAGTTTGTGGCTATAAGCACGCCCCTACGCATTTTTGGTAGGTTTGGACCAACAGGTTCGAAGTCGACAAATTGACTGTTAAAAATGACAGTGCCTTTGGTAGCGGTCAAAAGTAGAGATCTTAAACCTAGAATAGCACGGGTAGGCATACGATAAACAAATTCAGTTTCCTGATCTGTAATGGGCTCCATACTAACTAAATGTCCGAAGCGTTTGCCAATTTCTTGGGAAATTGTGCCCATATATTCGTTTGGAACTACAATGTTCACCTCTTCAAAAGGTTCACATTTTTTACCATCGACATCTTTGTAAATAACTTCAGGTTTGCCAACTTCTACTTCGTAACCTTCGCGTCTGAGTGTTTCCAATAAGACAGATAAATGAAGTTCACCTTTTCCGGAAACTTCATATTTACCATTTTCAAGTTTTCTGAGCTTTAGAGAAAGATTAGTTTCGAGCTCTCTAGCCAATCTTTCTTCGATTTGTCTGGCAGTAGTAAACTCCCCTTCTCTGCCTGATAGTGGTGAGGTGTTTGGTCCGACGGTGACGTGAAGTGTAGGTTCAGTGATTTTGGCTGAAGCTAGAGGTTCAGTGTCTCCAAGTGTAGAAACAGTTTGGCCAATTTTGATTTCTTGAATACCGGTAATAGCTACGATATCACCTGCAAAGGCTTCTTTAACCTCTTCTCTAGTCAATCCGTTGGAAAGAAAAACCTTGTCTACTTGTCCTGATTTAACTGTATCTCCGAGAATAATTACTTTTTGACCTGGCTTGATGGTGCCTTGGAAAATTTTACCTATGACTATGCGACCCAAATGAGAGTCGTAGTCCAGCGAGGAAGCAAGCATCTTAAATGAACCTTCGATGCTATTGGTAGGAGCCGGGATATATTTTATGATTTCGTCCAATAATGGCACCACACTGGCTTCCTGATTGAAGTCTGTTGGAGGAGTCGTAAATACTTTGCCAGTGCGACTAACGGAATATAGGGTAGGGTATTCGAGCTGAGCGTCTTGGGTAGCCAATTCGAGGAACAAATTACCAATTTTGTGGGTGGTTTTGGCGATGTCTGCGTTTGGTTTGTCAATTTTGTTGATGACCACTATCACTTTGAGGTCGAGCTCAAAGGCTCGTTTTAAAACGAATCTGGTCTGAGGCATGGGACCCTCTTGAGCGTCGACGATGAGTAAGGCTCCGTCGGCCATACCGAGGGTGCGCTCGACTTCGCCTGAAAAATCAGAGTGGCCGGGTGTATCGATAATGTTGATCTTGGTGCCTTTGTAAGTAACGGAGATGTTTTTGGCCAGAATAGTGATGCCTCTTTCTCGCTCAAGAACATTACTGTCCAGAAGAGTCGTCTGGTTCATCTCATCCTGATTATCACGAAAAATATGCGATTGCTTGATGAAGGCGTCGATTAATGTGGTTTTGCCATGATCAACGTGAGCAATAACGGCAATATTTCTGATGTTGAGCATAGTTGTAGTTTATTTTTATAGATTTCCCTCACCGGATCGGGACTTTCAGCCCACTCAGGTCGGGAATGACAATGTTTAATATTTGTGTCTAGAAAAGCAAAAGGCAGTATTCAGACCTTAAAAAAACGCTCTTTCGAAGCGGTAATAGGGATATTATAACCTATATAAGCTGGACTGTCTATGCGCCAAAAGAACTAATTCGAATTTATCTTAGCATAATCAGCGCCTAATATCAGTCCCCTATTTGGAGAACTTGCCGGTGAGCTTGACTAGACGTGCGGCGTAAAGAATTTGGCGGACTTCACCGTCTTCGGTTTCGATTTGGTCAGTATCGGCAATTTTCTGGTATTGCTGTAGATAGTTACTGAGAGCGGCTTTCAGCTCTTTGATCTCTTGGCGCATGTCTTTGATTTTCTGATTTAGCGAAGCATTGGCCGGAGACTTGAGAATGTCTTGCTTGGCTTCAGATTTTCTCTTGGCAATTTCTTTGCCTTCTTCTGTGGCCTTTTTGTATTTTTCATCATTCGCTAGGACATCGTTAAACATTTCGGCTTGCTTCTGGAGCTCAAGCTTTACGGACTCGATGTGAGATATGTGAGTCTTGATTAGATTTTCAATCTGGAAGAGACTGGTAACCGCTTGATTGGTACCTTCGGGTAGGGGTGTTTGATTTGTATTGTCCATATTGTTTATATTAATTGATTATTCTAGCTTTTTGTTAAGAGATTTAATAGTTATTCATCATGGTATTCTTCCCTTGAATTAATTCGTCGCATGACTTCGTATTTTATGTTATTAACTTCATCTTGACTGAATACAGAATTTCTTATTTCAATCTTTCCGGCTATAAACATCTCTTCAAATTTTACAAAGTCTTCTGGGTTTAGGCCTGGATTTTTTTCATCGCCCTGAGTTTTTTTCTGAATAAACTCGGCAATATTTCCTAAATTCATTTTTACATTTCTACTTAGAATTAGAAATTGACGGAAATGGTTAAGATCAGCGATTTCAATTTGACGGCCACCCACACCGAATCCAGGTAAGCCATGCTCAGATGTGTCGGTTCTGTGATTTAGAAAATTTGCCACTTTTTCTAATCCTCTCCTGAAATTCTTAAATTGTTTATAACAGTGTTCATTAAGTAAAGATGAAAACTTTGCGTCTCCAACCCCAAAAAGTTCACTAATGTTTCCTTTGGCATGTTCTCTAACAAAATCAATATCCCCATTGAATTGACCTAAGTCATACCCAAATCTTTTTGCGTTATGTGCAAATTCGACCAGGAGTTTGTCGTCATACACTTCTTCTGAAGACTCATCCGACTCTCCTGTCTTACTTAAATCAAAAAGATCGTTCTCAATTACTACAAGCTTTTCAAACAACAGTCCTCTAATAATTTCATCTCTAGTTGATTTTGATTCGGGGAACTCTGTGTTATTTGCCATTACAGCTGCCAACATTTCCTCAGCTAATATCTTTGGGTCCGGCATTTCTCTTAGGATTAAATTTTGTCTTTCGATAACTTTTACTTCCTTGCACCTCACACCTTCGATTAATTTCTGATACCTGAGGGATTTTTTATCCTTCGATCTTTCAATCCGTTGTGATTCTGTAAGTTGAGTTTCAATAGTGATTTCCGAAACTGTTGGAGGCATGAGATTACTATAACTACTTTTATTGAGATTGTGCAAGATAATTTTAGTTACCAGATGGATTCCCGATCAGGTCGGGAATGACAGGGTGGTTGGTTACTGGATTGCCACACCACCGCCTTTGGCGGGGTTCGCAATGACGATGGTGATAATTTTCAGCGGGATTTCAGGAAGATTAGTTTACATAAGAGCTTGCTCGATATTTCTTATGCGCACGCAATTCACTCTGTTTGGTTATGTTGCATGTATATAATAAATACAATTACAAATTTATATATAAAAATGGAAGAATCCATAGATTCAAAAGTAGAAGTTAAAACTGAGGGATCGCAAAATAAAATTTTGCCTTTTGTTTTAATCGTCGTGTTATTAATTGGTATTGGTATATTTGCTTTGAGGAAGCCATCCAAAGAGGAGGTTTTGGAGATGGGCAAGGGTGAAGAGCAATCTGCAAAAGTTACCATGACTGTTACCCCCGCAATTATTGCAAACTACAAAGATGGTAAGTATGTTGCAACCGGAAACTATACTTCCCCGGCCGGAGATGAATCTGTTGAGGTTAAAATTACTCTTAAATCCAATGTAATTACCGAGGCTGAAGTAATTTCTAAAGCTACCAAGCCCAAGTCGATTACAATGCAGAATCTGTTTATTGGAGGATTTATGGAGATGGTTGTCGGAAAAAACATTAATGAAGTAAAGCTAGATAAAGTATCTGGATCTTCTCTGACCTCCAAAGGTTTCAATGATGCGATTGAGAAAATCAAAACTGTAGCCAAAGTTTAATCATGGGGGGTTCTTCATTTGATTTTTTGGCCACTGGAACAAAATGGCAATTTGATTTTGCCGAAGATTTTTCAGTGGCCAAACTTGAAATGATTAGGACAATTCTCTCAAACAGAGCAGAGGATTTTGAAAGTATTTATTCTAGATTTAGAGAAGATTCCTTGATATCCAAAATATCTCAAAAATCAGGGGAGTTTGCTTTGCCTGAGGATTCTGAAAAATTATTTGATTTCTACTTTAGACTAAATAAATTTACCAACGGAAAATTTACCCCTTTGGTGGGAGAATTGCTTAATATGGCAGGATACGATAAAGAATATTCATTTATAACTAAGGGGGTGTTAGAACACATGCCGGATCTTGAAAGTGTGGCCGAGTATAAATTCCCCACCATTAATGTAAAAGAACCACTTAAATGGGACTTAGGCGCTGCCGGCAAGGGATATTTAATCGATCTTTTGGGAAAATTGCTGGAAGAAAATGGCATTTCTGAGTACTGTATCGATGCCGGAGGCGATATGTTGCAAAAATCAAAAACAAAAGTGTTAAGAGTTGGGCTAGAAAATCCGAAGAACTTCGAGCAAGTCATCGGGGTGGCCGAAATAAAAAATCAAAGCATTTGTGGATCTTCCGGAAGCCGACGTCAGTGGGGAAACTTTCATCATATATTTGATATTAACTCTCTCCAATCCCCTACTGACATTTTGTCAACTTGGGTGGTGGCAGAGAGCGCAATGGTGGCCGATGGAATTGCCACATCTTTGTTTTTTTCTAAGCCGGTAGACATTAAACGAGGATTTGATTTTGAGTATTTAATATTGAATTCGGATTTTACAGTAGAGAGATCCAAGTATTTTCCGGTGGAGTTGTTTTGAAATTCGGTACTTATTGGATGGTCCCGCCAATGGCGAGATACTTGGGTGGCTGATAAACTAGATTGCCGCGTGAATACACTCGCAATGACGATGATTAGGAGTTTGGTAATATGTCGGGCCAGGACATAATTTCGGCGATGGCACGAAGTGAGTTCGCAGGAATCTGACGCTCGAAGCCGTTGACATCTCCAAAGAACCAACCACAGCTGGTCCAACCTAAATCTCTAATGTAGGCAGAGATAAACAATTTTTCTAAAGCTTTGTCTTTTAAGAAATCAGCACTTATTGGAAGACCCTTCGCCAAACTAAATCTTTGACTGAGAAACCATTCTTTATATATTTCCCGCCAGTCTGACTGAGATTCATCTAAAATGTTATCGATTCTATAGCTGCTTTCCGAAAGTTTTTCAAAGAGATCTCTCTTGGAGCTACGTATTTGGTTGGCTTGCCAGCCATTTTCAGGTAGACCGCAGTAGCAGTTTGGGTCCCCTTTCCATCTTCCCAGACCGGTATCCATACAGCTCCAACTGGTATTTTCTACTAATCGAGCGTCGAAAATTTCACCAGTGTTAAAGTTTAAGTTTTTACCTTCATTTCCCTCTTTTAAATACTTAAGTAAATACGAAGTAAATTCATAGACTCCATTCTGTGCTTTCCACCAATGACCGAGTGTTTCTCCATCTATAGATATCCTGGGAGCAAAACCCAGATTATTGGCTTCTTGGTGCCATCTATCGAAAAATGTATCTGCCCAAGGTTTATCGAATCCCACTAATCCGCTTAAATAATTATGACCAGAAATGGCTAGAATCTTACCGAAATTAGTACTGACTGCTTGGATATTTCCTCGACTTCCATAAGTTTGATGTTCCCTGAGATGAACTCCTTTAAAATCATTCTTGGCCAGAGAATCCAAAGTTTGGCTATCAACTGCTGACTCGGGTAGCCAAACGGTTTCAGGCTCCACGCCCCATCGTTCCTTGTAGACTGTCTTACTAATTTTTAAAAGCATGTCTTTGTGATCTTGAGATAAAAATGGAAAAATTATGTGGAGATAGGTATCACCTACCGGAGGCTTAGCGCCAGCCTCCATCTGTTTTTTTAGATTTTCGATTAATTCCGGCTGATTAATTTCCAGCCAGTCGGCCGTAACTCCGTACAGATTCCAGCTAATATTTTTATCGGCCAGAATTTGATTATTTATTAGTGGAGCGTAACTCTCCGTGGTGATTTGATAGTTAAAGCCCTTAGATGAGACTGTTTGCCCGGTGATATCGAAAATTGTTCCAGTACGATTTCCGATATCGATGTTTAAAAGACGGGGTGGTTGATATAAATGTAAATTTATCGGAGAAGGTGGATTTTTGAGCTCACTTAAAATTTCTTGATTCGATTTATTTTCGACTTCATTTTTTCTACTGCCCATTAATAGTTGATGATAGACCTGAATTTCAAATATTGAAAGTGCTTGAAAAATATACTTTGATACACTGAAGTATGCCAAAAAAAATGGAACAAGAGACGATTGGTGGGGAACCTACTAAAAAGTTTATCGAGAAATACTGGCCCACTGCCCTGGCTGTAGCTGGTGCCGCTGGAGCAATAGGAGGGGCTATATGGCTGACAGCCAGATACTTAAGAGAAAAGAAGAATAAGACAAAAGCTCAGGATATAACACTAGAGTGTATTGAGTCGGAAGTGGAGATGTCTCAAAGTGAGACAGTAGCTTTGTTAGAAACGGGGACTTATCTGGGAGAGGTGTCGGGAGAGGAAGGTAAGAGAGCGTTAATTGAGCTTGCCAATCAAATGGATGATGAAGAAGCTGTACAGGCTCTAGAACTTCTCAAAGAAGTAATTAAGATTGGGAAGAAAAGTTAGCGGTTTGAAGTTTCTCCATCAGTAGAGAGAAAAATCTTAGATTGTGGAGTGAAGCCAATCGTCCTGCAACAGGGTCACCTAATTTGAAAAGATGAACTAAATACCCCTTAGAGTAGTTTTGACAGAGGGAACAATCGCAATACTCACTAATCTTAGAGGTGTCCGCGATGTTAGCAAATTTTTTGGAATTAAAGAAATGATAAAAGTTTGGCTTGGTGACATCAATATCTTTTATATCATCTGCATCAAAGACATATAGTCTGCCGTGGCGGCCGTCTCTGGTAGGTAGAACACAATCAAAAATGTTGTAGCCAAGTTTAAAGCATTTGATAATGTCTTCAGGCTTCCCAATCCCCAATCCATACAAGAGATAGCCTTCAGGAACATTTTGTGAAATTACCTCTGCACTTTTGAAATTTATTTTTCCTTCCACAAAAGGCCAGCCACCCCAACCAAGGCCATCGAATCCGATTTTTACCAGTTCCTTGGTACATTCTTCTCTTAAATCCATAAATTCACCACCTTGAGCAACTCCCAGTAGATAGGGTCTATCTTCATCTGTTTTGCCTTTTTCTAAACAAATTTTATCGAATTCGGCTTTGGATCTTCTCGCCCATTCCAGAGTCCTGTCGACGGTTTTTTTGGCTTGCGTATGATCGTCTTTGGGATCGGTAAAATCATCCAAGACGACCACCATGTCAGTATCCAGGGACATTTGGAGACGAACTGATTCTTCCGGGGTAAAAACCACTTTCCGGTTTCTGGATGGATGAAATACAACCCCCTCGTCGGTGATCTTACCCTCACTCACACCTTTCTTGACCACAGACATGACCTGAAAGCCGCCTGAGTCGGAAATAACGGCACCTTTCCAGCCCATGTATTCGCGGATTCCGCCAAAAGCCGCCAAGACGGATTTGTCTAAAATATGCCAAAGGTGGAAAGTGTTTACTAGGATGCCGGAAGTTTTGGTGGCGCGGATATCGTCGCTATCCAAAGACTTGACCAGAGCACGAGTGGCGTCCGGGAAGAAGACAGGGTAAGGTATTTCCCCGTATTTGTATCTAAAATGAGTTTTCTTAGGCATAGTGTTCAACCGATAATTATACTGGTAAAATAGAGCTTGTTCCTATGAGTACTTTTTGCCGAGTCGTCTAATGGTAGGACACCTCCCTTTGAAGGAGGGTATTCTAGGTTCGAGTCCTAGCTCGGCAACATTGAAATACTCTCCTTGTGGGAGTTTTTTAATGTTTAAATCAGTTAGGACTCGAAAGTCGGAGCTGGTTTCGTGACGAACCCAGCGAGACAGGTCCGAGAGAGCGAAGCTACTCGAGGGAGTCCTAGCTCGGCAACAAAAAAACCGACGTTTGCATTCGTCGGCTTTGTTTAACTTGAAGAAAAGATGAATTAGGGGAATTTATAGATTGCCATGTATCCGTAGGGACAATCTTGTTTGTACACCTCCGAAATTGTCATGGATACGTAGACGCCACCATTCCCGTTTCCATCCAAACAGTTGAACTTGACTTTTTGGCTGGGCTTGTAGGTTTGACTCAGATAGGCATCAAATTGTTCTTTTGACGGAAAAACCTCTACCTTTTCAAGGCTGGGTATAACATCTTTCATCATAGCCGGAGTTGCATCGGACCACCCATAAACTGCGAAGTCTTTTACTGTTGATCCAACGACAGCGTAGACGATGGTTTTTGCAGTTCCGGAAATTATGAGAAAAAATATAACCAGAGGAAGAACAATATATACGATTACGTTCAGTATCTTTTTCAATTTTGCTCCTTTTAAACGTACCAGAATGGGGTAAATTATAGCAAATTTTAAGCTATTTGTCAACTATGGGACATTATACGTGCGTAGAAGTTAGCGTTTAAATGAGGATACTGAAGAATTTAAGCCGATGCAATCCTCTTGGGAGGCAACGGAATAAAGACACTGGTTCTTTTTTTGTATTCTTCCCAGTCCGGTCTGCCGTCATACTTCTTTTCCAATAAAGGCACGCCCGAAACAAAAAGTATCAGTGTGGTAATAGTAAGCGGTCCGATAATGGTGAATAGAGATCCGGATATCGATAGAGCAATTACAAAAATTCCCCACCACTGAGTGACTTCGCCAAAGTAATTTGGGTGGCGTGAATATTTCCACAGACCTTTGTCCATCAATTTACCTTTGTTTACAGGATTGGAAATAAATTCCTTAAGTTCTGCGTCCCCCTTGCTTTCAAAATAGAATCCAATACCCCATACAAGTAGTCCAATAATTTCTAAAAAACCAAAATTACTTGAGGCGTTGTAATTGATAAAAATTACAGGCAATGAAATAAGATAAAGAAAAATGCCTTGAAGCAAAAAGACTTGAGAATAGCTTCTTAGATAAAAATAATTCCAGGTTTTCCGCCACTCAAGATATCTAGAGTCTTCCGGCTTGTTTCGGTTACGTTTGTAAATATGCCATGCTAGTCTTAAACCCCAGATCGTAACCAAACCATTGACCAAAAGACCCTTCTGGGAAAATCCGGAAAGATAAAAAGACAACCAGGCAACAAGCACAAAACCCAGTCCCCAAGCAATATCAGCAATATCGTTTCTCTTTTGAATTATTGAAATGATAAACCAGCAGGTCATATACACTAGCAGAACGAGAGCGAGTGTGGAGTAATAGTTCATAGTCCGATTTTAAGAGCAATAAAATAGGTGGCCACAGACACTGCGGCGGAAACACTCATACCCCAAATTAAGTCTACGACTGTAATTATGAGAGGCCAATCTTTGATAGTGGCCAGATTGGTGAGGTCGTAAGTTGCGTAAGTAACTAGACCGAAGAATGCACCCGCGAGAAGGGCGTGTAGCCATATTTTCTTATCCAAGGCGGGAGTAATAACGAAGAAGACTAAGCCGGCAATAAAAATTAGATAAAAAATGAAAGCAGCTATCAGATTAGGGTTTTTGGTCATCAGGTAACCAATTTGCTTGGCATAGAAGTTTTTGGCAATCAAAGTAAGCCAAACCATGTCTATCCCCAAAAAGACCGGCAGGGCAATAAAGTAGAGCTTTAAAAACATATTATTTTAAAATAACTAATTGTAATAATTATTAATATTCTTAATAAAGTATATATGAATTTATAAATATAGAATCATCGTGATGGTGGTATAATTTCGCTAACCTAATTTAAGGAGGCACATTTTTATGAAAGAGTTTTTGGCTTTTTATACTTGGAAGAATTTGAATAAGAGTTTCTGGATCAGTCTGTTCATCGTTGTTGTTGTCTGCGCAGTGTTTTTTAACTTTCACTTCACACTCGGGCTGGGGATTTTTCTGGCTGTACTCACCTTTTCCGGCCCCGGAATCATGGCGCATGATGTGGTGATTCGTGAAGAGGAAAAAAAGACTGGTATGGATCGTTTGTAAGGAATTGGGAGTCTTAATGACTCCCTTTTTTATTGGTTTTCGACTTCGGCCAGAGCCAGATTTAGACTACAGTTATATTCAGGAACTGATTCATCCTCAATTTCCAAAGAGTTTTCATAAACTTTTAGTATATCTTCGACGCCGGGACGAATAGATTTTTGCCGGATTTGGTTTAGAGTTTGGAATTCAATATTGTCTAGCTTAACACTGGAGAACGAGTAATCCCCTACTAACGAAATTTGGAAGACAGAAACTCGAATATCTGCGATTTTCATATACATGACCGGCTTTGGATGCTCAGGCACTACTTCGTAAGGGAACTCTTTGCTTAAGGTCAGGTCAGTAAAGACCTCTTGCTGGAGAACTCGAATTATGGAATCTCTTGGATTTTCACCAGTGCGTGCGTGACCCATGGGTAGCGAGAGATCCCCTTTTTGACCAAGGCCTGGCTGAGAAAGACTGATATCCCTTCCGATTAAATATAGCTTCTTGCTTGTTTTGGGAGAAATTATTAAGGCGACTCCTTGACGACGAGTTAGACCCAAACGGGTGTAATGTAGTATGCGGTGGAGAGTATTGGTAGAAACTCGTATTGTTTGGGGGGCGTATTTCTCGTAGATTTTTTCTAGAGAAAGTTTGTAGTCCGCGACCATACTTAAGACACCTAAGGATTCGGTAAGTTTGCTATTGGGGCCTGCAGATTTTATGATGCCATATTTTGTCAGAACACGATCATAGCCTGCATAAGAAATGGGTATACCAAAATGATGGAAGTAGAAAACTTTGTTAATAGAACCGTGTTTGAAATATTCTGAGATGAGATATTTTTCAAAATCTGTAGGAGTGATAGGCATGAAATATCATTATACATTTTTGATGCAAGCTATGGTTAAATTAATTAATGATTAGATACCTGAGATGTGTGATTTTTGTTCTTGTCTTCTTTTGTGTTTTTTCAGGATCGGTCTTGGCCAGTGTTTCTACTTTTAATTTAATTACATCGTCTGGAACAGCTGGTACTGGTAATGGACAAATGAAGACCCCCAGAGGAATAGCCGTAGATTCCGGTGGTAACATATTCGTTGCTGAGAGTGGTAATAACCGTGTTCAGAAATTTACGAGTGCCTTTGCCTACTCAGCTAAAAAAGGTGGCACTACTTGTAGTACCTCAAATCTTTGTGCGCCTACCGATGTGGTTGTAGATTCAAGTGACAATGTATATGTAGTGGATGCTGGATACCACCGCATCAAGAAATATTCTAATGATCTGGTTACATTGCTATGGACGGTAGGTGGAACTACTTCTGGATCTACTGATATTAAATTTAACATGCCTCAGGGTATTGCTATAGATAGTTCGAATAATATTTATGTGGCAGATTTGCTGAATTATCGTGTTTCAAAATTTGATTCTAATGGTAATTTTCTTACAAAGTGGGGAAGTAGTGGCACGGGTAATGGTCAATTTACTTCATTGTATGACGTCGCCGTAGATAGCGACGGAAATGTCTGGACTCTAGACACCACTCAGAACAAACTGACAAAGTTTAGTAACACCGGCACATATATTTCATCTATTACAAAATCTAGTGGTGGTAGTACTACCTACGATACGTTGGCTGGCCCGCTTAATATGGCATTTGATACCAGTGGCAATATATATGTGACGGATACTAATAATAGTCGAATTGAGAAATTTCAGAACGATGGTACTTACCTAGGAGTTTACCCGGGACTTACTACCCCTTATGGATTGACAGTATATGGTGGTGTAGTCTACACAACTGATTCATCTCTTACAGTTCCGAAGATTCGGAAGTTTGATAACACTGGAACCTCATATCAAATTACGAATTTATCGGCTGGCCTAAATTTGATTAACACCCTGGATTCTTTAAACATCGAAAGCGGAACTCTTTACGGAATACAAGGTACCAACACATTGAGACTCAAGACTACCGGTGGAAAATCTGTAAGTGATATATCAGTTACACTTGGATCAGACGGTGATTGGACTAGTGTCACAGCTGATAGCGATCAACCAGCGGGGAAATCTTTTGTACATAACTTAATTGGAGCTCCTGGTGCTGCGGCAACTCATACATTATATGTACCTATCCCAGCTGGTAGAACTAGCACTACTGTCTATATATGTCCTGATGCAACAAGTTTATCTGATGTTTCATTGTCATGCACAAATGGAGTGAGTCGTGGAGTCGGTGCTTTTTCAGAAGCGTTTGGAAATATAGTTGTAAGCAAAGTAAGTGACCTCGGAGACCTTGTAACTTACTGGAAAATTACTGGAATGACTGGATCTGGTGGACAGTCTGATGGATTTACTGCATATTCTGGAAGTGGGGCTGGGACAGTTGGTGATCCTTATCAACTAACATCGTGTGCCCAACTTCAAGAAATGGAGAACAATAAAGCTTCGTATTATCAGATAATGAATAATATCGACTGTACTGCTACTACAGGTTGGAATGGAGGAAATGGATTCTTGCCCGTTGGGACGACGGCAAATACACCATTTACGGGTACATTAACCGGTTCAAGTTCATATGCAATTGATGGATTGTTTATTAAAGTGACTGCGAGTGGCGCTGGTTTATTTGGATATGCCAATGGAGCGACATTCACAAATATCAAACTTACAAATGTTCACATTACGAAGGAGGGGAATACATATCAAGATATTGGGTCCCTCGTAGGCCAGATCGATGGTACCTCGAGTATTACAGGATCGAGTGCGACTGGATTAATTGATCAGACGGCAAACAGTGGCTTCACTTCACGTAATGTTGGAGGGTTAATTGGCTCATCGATCGGAGCCGTTACTATTAGTAATTGTTTTTCTACTGTAAATGTCGATTATCGAGAATATTCAATGCAAATTGGTGGATTCATTGGATACGCTCGAGGAACTACTGCAATTACCAGTTCATATTCAACTGGCTTTGTTCACACTGGAGAAGTGGCCTATGACAACGGCGGTTTTATTGGACTCATGCTAGGATCGGCTACCATTACGGATTCATATTCTACTGGTGAGGTTCATATTGGAATTACGTATAGCAATAGTTCCTCGGATAGTTTTGATAATGGTGGATTCGTGGGAACTATGGGTAATAATGATACATATCAAGGGAGTAAGGTAATTACTAATTGTTATTCTACTGGGAATGTAATTGCAGAGAGACAACTTACAGCTGGATCCAGTAGTGTGTGGGATACTGGAGGATTTGTAGGACTCATGGAAGCTGGCTCTAGTATTATTGATAGTCATTCAACCGGCACCGTAACTGTGATAGCTGATGATAATAATGCAGGGTATTTTGATGTTGGCGGATTTGTAGCTCTTACTAGACAGCAAAAAACCGGGAGCGCTCCTACTATCACAAATAGCTATGCCACTGGAGCAATAACTGTGCCCGTTGGCGATACCGGTAGTACTGTTGGTGGTTTTGTGGCTGCTCATCGCAACGGTACTATTACTAGTTCTTACGCAACAGGGAATATCAGCATAGGCGCGGATCTAGGATATGGTGATTATGGATCATATTATGGAGGGTTTGCAGGATCTATTGGAGGAGGATCAGTTTCACTTAGTTATGCGACCGGTTCAATAACAACACTCGGCTCTTCATCTACTGTTGGAGGATTTGTGGGCGTACTTCCTTCTGCTTCTGCTTCGACAATTGATCGATGTTGGAGTACTGGAAATGTCCAAGGATATGACATTGTTGGAGGATTTGTTGGTGATATCAATTATACTTCAGGAACATCTCATACCATTACAAACTCTTATTCACGAGGTAATGCAACTTCTACACAACTCGACTATACCGATGAGGAAGTTGGTGGATTTGCAGGTGAGATGAATATCTCGACTATTACCAATACTTATAGTACTGGCACAGCTACTGGAGCTATGACCTCTTTATATATTGGAGGTTATTCTGGCTGGGATGCTGGAGCAACTATAACAAGCTCATATTGGGATACTGAATCGAGTGGATTAGCTAGTAGCGGAAGCGGGTCAGGTCTCACTACATCACAACTTAAAAATCAAGCGAATTTGACTGGCTGGAACTTCAGTACTATTTGGACAATAGATGCTTTGCAAAATAATGGATATCCAATTATCCAAGTTGCTGCATCACCCACACCAACTCCGACAGCAACTCCTACTCCTACGGCGTCGCCGACAGCTGCGGCTACAGTTTTAGGTACTTCCACATCGGTTTCTACAGATATTGTTTCGGCTCCAGTCAGCTGTTCCGCACTGGCGCCGGTACTTGCCCCTACTTTGTTTTCTGCCAAAAGATCGGGAACTAAAGTAACTCTTAGCTTTTCTCCTATTAACACGGGTGCAACAGATTATTCAGTTGCCTATGGAAATGCTTTGAATAGTGAAACGTATATGGTTAATTTCCCAATTACATATTCATCCACAGCGGTTTCGTATACGATTAATTCACTTTCGCCAACTTCCAAGTATTTCTTTAAAGTTAGAGCAATTAATGCTTGTGTTCCGGGACCTTGGTCAAACAGTAAATCTGTAGATGTTGCAACTGTAATCCCAACACCCACTGCACTTCTTTCGCCTACATTGACACCAACGAAAAGTCCAACTCCAACTAAATCTACAATCACCCCAACACCTTCTTTATCAACTAAGCCAAAATCAACAATTACAAATCCTACTACAAAGATCAAAGTGGTGGACAAAAAAGGATCTGCTGTCTTGGGAGCAACAGTAACATTAGTTACTCCAAAGGTTACCCCGACACCAAAAGTTACACCTACTCCGACAACTAAAATCACTCCAACTAAAACTCCTACGCCAACCAAAACAAAGAAGACTACTGTAACCCCAAGCAAAACTCCGGCACTCACTGCTACAGCTACTCCGGCTAATGTTGAACCAACTATTACTCCCGAATCTACTCAAACTATAAATCAGATTATCATCCAGACAGGTACAGTTGATGCTATCTCAGCAAATGTAGACAGTAGTGCTATTCTGGTGCAGCCATTAAGCGTTATTGATCAAACAGCGACGGTTTTAAGTAACGTATTGGGAGTCAAAACAGATTCAAATGGTGAAGTTCTTCTGACAGCGCCTACCGGAGTTTATGATGTAACAGTTGATGTCGGCTCTACAACCATTACCATTCCTTCCGTACAAGTATCCGAAAATCAGTCTAACGTGGTAAGTTTGCCTGTAGACAATGCGACACTTGCTGCCACAGCTCCGCTTCCAAGAATTATTAAAAGAGCGGAGAAAATATCAGAGGCGACAGTTAGAGTTTCTACCGATGCTGTTGCTGTGGTTGCTGTCTACAGTGTTTCTACATCACTATTTGTAATTTTTAAATCTTTGTTACCCGTATATTCACAAACAAGCAGAAGTGTTGCAAATTTACCTCTTGATTTTCTTAACGGCTTAGGCAGATTGTCGAACAAATACTTTGGTTCTATATTTAGTGCTTTTGCCGGACACCTATTTACCAGTAATAAAAATGACGGTCTAGTCTTTGATGCTGCCTCCCATAAACCCATCTCAGGCGCTTATGTCATGGTGTATTCTGCTTCCGGAAACTTGGCTTCAGACTTTACCGACGCAGAAGGCCGCTATTATTTAAAACCGGCACCCGATACTTACAAACTAAAATCAAACGCAATGAACTATGTTTATCCATCTCAGCTAATGTCTGACTCGGATATTCTTTATGCCAGTATTTACAAGCCGGGTGATGATATCGAGATTACCGAATCAGAAAACAAAGCCGTTCGATATTCAGTTCCAATGGATCCTAAGGCACATCCTGTCGTAAGTAAGACCTTGGAAATCATTACAATGGTTCTTTCCAAACTAACTGTGCCATTTTACATGTTCATGTTTGTGACTCTATTCTTTGCATCTATGTCCCCGACCGGTGGCTTTTACCGAGGATTGTTTGTTACTCTTTGTGTCCACCTTCTGACTAAGACGTATTTCGTGATTTGGAGAGGGTGAGGTATCGCCTATTGTCATTACATAACTGTTCAGGGATAGTTGATTGGTATAATAAGGCTTGTGAGGGGCGGGTGGCGAAATGGTAGACGCACAGTGTTCAGAACGCTGCGAGGCAACTCATGAGGGTTCAAATCCCTCCCCGCCCACAAATGGAAAACTCGTGCCCTTGTGGTACGATTTTTCATTTATAGGAGGATTTGAACAGTCGGAACCAGTTTCGTAACGAACCTGGTGAGACGGGTCCTGAAGAAATCTCAAAAGAGATTTACTGAAGGCAAATCCCTCCCCGCCCACAAATGGAAAACTCGTGCCCTTGTGGTACGATTTTTCATTTATAGGAGGATTTGAACAGTCACATGTTAGAATAATTTCCTAGACAAAGAAGGAGGCTCTTTTGAAAAACAAGCGTGAATCTGACACATACTACCTGTATTTACGAGAAAAATACCTACGGGCGAGTTTAATGATTTTCATGAGATCAGTACGACAGTGCGAAGATCGAAAGATATTAAAAATCACGACAGACCCAATTGAGAAAAAAGCGATCCGACATCGCCTGGCTGAGCGTAGAGGTGGCCCCGAAGGATTGAGAGCACTCAATAAGGATATTCGACGTTTCTATGAATACTGTTACGATAAGGGTTATTAAATCCATCGCCCGCCAAACCGGCGGGCATTTTATATTAAAGTATTGATATAATAAGTAGGCATGCCAAGCTAGCCAAGATGGTCACGGCGCGTGTCTGAAAAACACGAAATTGAGGTTCGAGTCCTCAGCTTGGCACATTGTGCTGTAAAATATAGGCATATGCGGGAATAGCTCAGTTGGCTAGAGCGCCTCCTTGCCAAGGAGGAGGTCGAGGGTTCGAATCCCTTTTCCCGCTCATATTACACATGCCGAGGTGGCGAAATGGTAGACGCACTACCTTGAGGTGGTAGCGGGAGCAATCCTGTGGAGGTTCAAGTCCTCTCCTCGGCACTAGACGAAAGTACTCCTTTGTGGAGTATTTTTGTTTTTAGACATCTTTTAATATTTTCTAATCTCAGACCCTTCTTGTGGTGCAATAATCTATAAATAAGCAAGCTTCTCCTAATAATCTATAATCTGAGAGGTATATGCCAAAAGACATGGGAATGGAGTGGACAACTCCACAAGAAATTCAAAGATCTAATCCGTGGGAATTACTAAATTCATCAGATAGACTCTCTGGTGTCATGGGTATCAAATTAGAGTTATCGGGAAACACTTTAGTTTCACCAGAAAACTTTACATCAGAACATCTGTCTAAAATTTGGTCACCTGATCAATATAAAGTGCTATCGGATATCAAGAACGGAAGTTTCTCAGTAGAAATTAAGTCAAATAGCGATGCAAATTTCTTAATGCGATTTGTTTTTGATCAGGATAATAACACCCTATCTTTTACCAACAATAATATGCTTCTAGAAGATATCCATAATGTTTATGATCCTAAAGTAGATAATATTGCTGCCTGTCAACAACTTTCTCGGTTTGGCCAACTATTGGGCCTGCCTCCTTTAGATCAAACTTTTCAATTGGAAATCCAAAATCACATATTAATTAGAACCGGTGAAGAGGCGGCAGCTGTTGAGAGACATATGGCGCGAATGAAGCTAAGTGAAACTGAATCGTTAGAGAGGATGGTATTGGCAAGAAAAATCTATGATGAAATTATAGTCCTTATGATTGCAGAAGCGAATCCAGAGTTGGCAAATCTGAGTTTAGATAGTAATACTTTTCCTGACCCAGAAATTAGAGCAAAAATATTAAAGCATTCTCGCATGAATACAATCGAGGAAATAAGCGATATTTTAGCAAAAGATCCTGAGTACTTTTTTAATCCAGGTAACATTGAGTATCTAAAAGACTATCTTAAAAATGTTGCTATTGGGCATAACTGGTTTGCATCGGATGATGATAGTACAGATAAATTGAGCAAGCATCACGACTTTCTTAAAGTATTCAAGGTTTCAAGTGTCTCATCACTTTCCGCGGTTATAGTTAATCCAAGTTCTAGAAAATATAAAGAAGTTGGTACTGGGTGGCACCAAGATAGACCCACATACCTACTACCACTAAAAGATTTTGGTGAACTATCACTAGCTTTTGAGGGAGATATTGACGATCCCAGCGGAATAATGGATTTTAGAAACGAAGATGATATCGATAAATATTTTGATAGTGTATATCAAATTAGTGATGTTGCTATTCTACAAGCTATTTACGACCAAGAGTGGGAACAAAGATTCGAAGAGTTTGGAAGGCGTCCATCAGGTTTTGGTTATAACGAGGTTTTAGTCTTCTCAAAAGTTGACTTTACACAACTAACCCCAAATAGAATTCCTTAAAAGCGACTTTTGTGGACCCTGCAGGAATCTCTCGAATAATTTTCTGCTAAAAATTTTCTCGAACCCGACTCAGCAAGATCGTTACGAGCTTGCTTCCGTCACTCGATTCCTTTGGGTCTTGATACACAAATGTCGCACCTCTAGGGTACGACTTTTGTGGACCCTGCAGGAATCGAACCTGCGACCTCCTCGATGTAAACGAGGCGCTCTAACCAACTGAGCTAAGAGTCCAACATCACAATTTTACCAGATTGGTCTCAAAATCCTATGTTTATCTAGTTTGAGGAGATTATGTTGAAGTAGGCGTCTTTCCTTGCCAGATTGAAGACTGAGGGCTGGAAAAGTACAAGTGCCGGTAGTTCTTCCGAGAAAGTTTTTTGGAAATCAAAATAGATGCGTTTTCTTTCTTTACTGTCCTGGGTAATGCGTCCGTCTTCGAGTAGCTTGTCAATCTTTTCGTCAGCGCCCCTGCCAATGTTAGTCGTTTGAGTGGAATGCCAGTCCCGGTACTGGTCGGGGTCTGCAGGGATAAGGTAGTTGGTAAGGAGTAGTTGAAACTGTTCAGGGGTAGATGTAACAACCTTAGTGTTTATGGTAATTTGGTCAGAGGTAAGCTGATTTCTAATATTCTCTGCAATATTTAAAAGTTCGGGAGTGGTCGCCAGTTCTAGGGAAACAGGAGATTTGACTAAGTCCTTGGTCTTTTGAGGGTTGTAGGGGTATGTTTTTACTAGCGGGTTGAATGCCCAAGAAGAAGGGCTGATTGTTGTGAGTGCCTCTGTTTGACCAAAAATTTTATCTTTCAGGGAATATGCCAAGGCTTGTCTAATGGTTTTTTCTTTTAAATTTGGATCTTGTTGGTTGAAAATTAACGTGACAACGTGATTGAAATCTATCTCAGTTTTGGTCTTGCCGAATTGCCGAGCATCCGAAAGATAATCCGTAGGTAAATTTAAAACCAAGTCAACTTGGCCGAGTTTAAACGCGGTGATTGCTTGTTTGGCGGTAGGAAAAACATTGAAGACCATGGTTCGATCACTGGTATCTACCGTAATCTGAGATATCACTCCGGAGGTTTTTTGTTTTAGATGGATGTCATAATCACCTATCAACTTCCCATTGGCATTTAAAAGGGGAATATTTAAGAGAGACAAGAATGGAGAGAATTTGGTAGGAATATGGAAGCGGATTATGTTTGGGTCTATGGTTTCGATGGTGATATTGGGAATTGAGATCTTAACATCAGAAGCTTTTACATTTTCCCCTGTATACCACTTGAGACCCGGTTTTAAGTAAAAGGTATATATCTTGCCATCTTCACTAACTTCCCACTTTTCTGCCAATCCGGGCTGGGGTTCATGCTTACTATTCATGGTTACGAGACCTGCGTTTAAAAAATTGATGATGTACGGAGGAAGTTGCCCCGAGCCAAACTGACCAACAATACCTATGCGATAAGAAGCTTTGGCTTTGGGAAGTTTTGCCAATATAAAATTCCCCACCAAAGCTAGAACAATAGTTACACCAACACTGACCAGTATCTGAAGGGAATATTTCTTAAAAAAGCCCTTGATAAACCAGATGTTCTCTCTAAAAGGGTTGGTCATTTCCAGACAGCGATATTAAGAAAGGAGAGAATCAAAAAAATGATAGAGAAAACTATCGTTGCCAAGTAAATAATCTTTTCAGGCCCTCTCTTGGTGTGGAAGCCGGACTGAGTAGCCGACGAAAAACTTGCCCCCAGAGATGTTTCTTTGGATTGGAGGGTTACCAAAATTATTAATACCAGGGAAACGACAATTTGGGCGATAAGTGTAATCTGCATAGCTTTATTATATCCTCTATTCGGCGTCCTTTCTTATTAGCCACATAATGAAGCTGTGGAAGGCATTTAAGAGTGTGGACGTAATAAGATACGAGAGGAAAATTCCGATGTTCATAGATGGGATCACAAAGCCTTCAAAGCTGGCTCCCGGGAAGCTGTAAGGAGTAATCGAGATACCGCCGACTAACACTTGTAGAAGGAACAAGGTGAGAAGAGAAATAACCCAAGAAAACAGATTTAAGGTTATAAGGTTTATGGGTAAGAGGAGAAGTTTAATAATCGGCTTTACAATTTTGTTCAACAGAAGCCAGATGACGGCTGCAGAGAGTAATGTCTTTATGTCGTGGAATATAGTGAAACCAGGATATACGGAGCCGACAAGATACAGAACTAGCCAGTTGATGAGAACGTTTCGCAGAAAGATTTTCATTCTGATTTAAGTATAGTACGTGGGCTTAGGAAATTAAACTTTTTCCTCTTTGTTTCTTGTGGAAAGAGTTAGCAAAGCGATGTGCTTCGTCTCGAAGACTTCTAAGTAAATTTAAAACAGGATCCTCTAGAGGGAGACTGACAGTAACCACCTTGCGATCTTTATCAAAGAAATAAATGGTTTCTCTTTTCTTTGCTAAGGCAATTACCGGAATATTTCCGGGAATAATTGGGCTGACTATAGATAATTGGGGAATGCCACCATCCAGCACTATAAGATCGGGTCTCCCCCATTCACGATGAGCCAACCTTCTCTCGATTATTTGTTTCATAGCAATTGGGTCTGAACGGTCCGGAAAATTGACGTTAAAGTGGCGGTAATCTTTGTTGCTGGGAGAACCGTTTATATATACCGTCATGGAACCTACATAGTTAGATCCCTGAAGATGAGCCAGATCGTAACACTCGATTCGATACGGTGGCTTCTTGAGTAATGGATGTCCGATTTTTTTTACTATTTGATACTGAAGTGCATCAGTCGCGTCCGAAAGCTTTAATAGTAGACTTGAATTCCTGGTACTTAGGACGTAGTGCAGACCATCTATTTGAGTTTTGACCTGCTGAGCTTTTTCGAAGTGCTGCTTCCTAATAGCGGATCTAATCTCAATATGTAAACTTTTGTCTAGAAGTGTGAACTGTCCTGAAAGAAATTTCTTGAGTCTACCCAAATGCCTGTGATACTTAACCGGTGAAATTTCGCCAGTGCAAGCTCCGGGGCAGTGACCAATGTGAAAATTAAAGCAGGCCCTGCCGGTACTGTTAAATGGATGTAGACAGAAACCGAAGATGTTTCTCATTTGTTTATAGAGAGTTTGGGCAACTGTTCCGGAGGTATATGGCCCAAATACTTGTTTTTTGAAATCGTCCAAATTTAGGTTAAGAATGTCTGTAGCGTGAACAATATTTACTTTAGTATCCGGATTGTTGCCAAAAATAATATATAAATTTGAGCGATCATCTTTGACAATTGAGTTGTATCGAGGCTGATAAGACTTGATATAGTTGGCTTCTGTAATAACCGCTTCAATGTCATTTCTGACCGGCCTGAAATACATGTATTTCGTTTGTGGAATAAACTGCTGGGCTTTGGTCGTTCCATCGACAAAACCTTCATAATGTTGCTTGAATCTGGTCTTGAGATTGATAGATTTACCGATATAGAGAGGTTTTTTGTTTTTGTCTTCGAAGATGTAAATGCCTGGCCCAGAAGGCAACGACTGCCAAAAATCCTCCGATTCCGGAGAGTAAGAGAGCCTGATTGGAGGCTGAACCGATGGAAACTCCGGTGTCATATCTTGCGCCATTAAGGTAAATTATAGCCCGAGAATTGATATTGCCAAAATAAGGGGTATTTCTGACCTTGAGACTAATAGTTTTTGTAAATAAAGGCGGGACACTTACCCACGTTTCAAGTTTCTCAAGATAAGAAGTTTCATCACTTCTAAGTGAGCCGTAAAAAGAAGAACCCCCCAGATTTTTTATTTCGATTAGAACATTTTCTCCTTCCTGTTTCACAAACTGTAAGGTAAATTTAGGAGCTGGAAAATCTACAATCTCCGTGGGCTCAATGGATATATCCTTTGTCTTTAATCCGTTTTTGTAAGCTCCGGCAGTGAGAGGATATTCAGAATTTTCTCCATGGATGACAAAGACGATGTGATTGAAGTCCAATTTATTAAAATAATCAATTCCTCTTGTGGTGTTGGCCCAAGTAGGATCCACTTGTATCCAAGTAGATTTTGCTTTGTCAAAATATTCCGGCCAAGCATGAAGCACATCCTGGGTAAGAGAAAGCGGCTTTAGATCAGGATTCTGGGTAATTGCAAAACCTTGAAGTTCCCGTGAATGTATACCCGCCTTTCTTGCTAGTGACACAAATACATCTGTAAAGTCTGTACAGATCGCACTCCGGTAGTTTATCAATGACTCTGCTGCCGGTACCCGCCCGGGTCGTTCCCTATTTAGTTTTTCATAGTCATACTTTAGCTTGTCAGAGACAAAGTCATATATTGATTTTGGGGTTTTTAGACTGCTTAATTCCGGTGAACTAAATACACTGTGATCGAAATTCCAGATTGAGGATTTGGAAAGTAAGGAGTCGGGAGGCTGAGATTTGGAAGGTTTGGGTAGAAAGTCTAGCCGAAAAATTATTTCTACAGAGATATCTTTTTTTTCTTTGGATAAGAGATCATAGGATGCCAATAAATTTCCATCGTTATCAAAATTAATGTTTATCGGTGGTGGATTGATACTCTTAATTAATACGGTTTGATACGAAGTGTCAGGAGGTAAAGCGATTTCCATTCTGGTCTTGGAGCTGTCGTTGTTGGTAAGGTGGTAATCCAACTTTCCGCGATAATATTGTGTCTTTCCAAAAACCGCACTGATAGATTTATTACTGATTTTGTTGCCACTAAAATAATAGATATTTCCATTTACCACATCCGGCTTGGGATCTATATAAGCAGGAACTGAAAAACCAGTGGGAACAGTAAGAATTACGGTCTGAGCTGTGACATTTTCGTCTTGGTCTAATCTGGGAATATCAATCTGCCAAGTATTTCCCGATTTGGTCGTAATATCCGGAGTATCGTATTCGATGGTAAAAGTGTGTAACTTATCTTTACCAACTACCTTACTGGAAAATGGAAATGTGATGGAAGTTTGATTTAGACTTTTGATGACATCTGCCTTTACCGGAGTGCCTTCATCTAAAACTTTTATGTTCTCCAGTTTGGTTTCATTGATGCTTAAGCCGAAATCCGTAGCATAGACAACAGAAAGATTGTTCTTCTGATTGATTACAAATTTGACATGTGTCTTCCCTGTTTCAGTGACGTTATAGTAGATTTGGTAGGTAGTGTTAAATTTGGCGATAGCAAACACGTCTGAGGCTGTGCAAAAAAACAGCAATGAAAATATCAAACAAATTAAGTATTTCAGATTTTTAGAAGACTAACTTTTTTAACTCTTGGGCAGTGGGAGTGTCGAATTTGGCTGCAACTTTGGCAGGTGTGCCACTTGCGATTAGCTGACCACCAGCTTCGCCACCTTCGGGCCCAATGTCAATAATATAGTCGGCATTTTTGATTACGTCTAGATTGTGTTCGATAACTATGACTGTATTATTTTGATTTACCAAATCGACAAGGGTTTGCACCAGTTTACTTAAATCTTCAAAATGAAGTCCTGTGGTAGGTTCATCCAAAATGTATATGGTGTGCCCACTACCCGTCTTGGCCAGTTCTGTGGCAAGCTTGACTCTTTGAGCTTCTCCGCCGGAAAGAGTAGGAGCGCTTTGTCCTAACTTTATGTAACCTAGACCGACTTTCTTGATAGTTTCTATTTTCTTGCTAATGGCGGGGACATTTCGGAAGAAGTCACTAGCTTCATCCACTGTCATTCCTAGGACTTGAGAAATGTTCTTACCTTTGTATTCTACTTCCAAAGTAGGGTCATTAAATCTAGTACCTTTACAGGTTTCGCAAGTAATATAGATATCGCCGAGGAATTGCATTTCGATTTTTAGCTGTCCATCTCCCTCACAAGTTTCGCAGCGACCACCTTTGACATTGAAACTAAAACGGCCCGGTCCGTAACCGCGGTATCTAGCCTCTTGAGTATTTGAGAACAGCTGACGGACGTAATCGAAGACTTTGGTATAAGTAGCGGGATTACTTCTGGGAGTCTTGCCGATAGGACTTTGATCAATTAAAGAAACTCTTTTTACCACATCAGGAATTGTAATTGTGCCAAATTTGATATCCTCTTTGTGGTGCATGGGATTAAGGTTTTGCGAAAGTGCTTCGTAAAGAGTGTCTACGACCAGAGATGATTTGCCGGAACCGGAGACACCAGTAACAGCGACAAATTTATTTAGAGGAAAATCTACATCGATATCTTTGAGATTGTGATGGGTACAGCCGGTAAGTCGAATGGAGGCTGGACTCTCAACGGGTTCTTTTGGTTTTACGGCGACCACTGATTTTCTACCCGATAAATACTGTCCTGTTAAACAGTTCGACGCCTTCATCTCATCCACTGTGCCTTCAAAAGTTACTTCTCCACCAAGATAGCCCGCTTTAGGACCGAACTCGACAATGTGATCGGCATTCTCCATGGTCTGTTGATCGTGTTCTACAACCACTAATGAATTTCCCAAAGTAACGAGATCTTGCAATGTTTTGATTAATTTGGCATTATCACGCTGATGGAGACCAATAGTTGGTTCGTCTAAAACATAAAGTATTCCGGTAAGACGAGATCCAATCTGACTAGCGAGACGAATTCTCTGGAGCTCTCCCCCTGATAAGGTTCCGGACTCTCTAGCTAATGTGATGTAATCAAGACCAACTGACATGAGAAAACTTAACCGGTCCCCTATTTCTTTCACAATTGGTTCGCTGATTTGTTGTTCGGTGGAGGTTAACTTGTTAAATAGTTCCTGAAAAAATTGATTGGACTTAGCAGTAGACCAGGAAGTGACTTCGCTGATAGAGCAATTATCGACGTGAACACCAAGAACTTCGGATTTTAGACGAGCTCCCTTACATACCGGACAAGTTTTCCGGATGAGATATTTGGCTACTTCCTCCTTAAATGATTCGGAACTGGACTCTTCATAACGTCTTTCGAATTCTTTAGACAGACCTTCAAATGTCATTTTTCGGGAAACATGTTTGCCGTGACGGTTGATGCCTTTGATGGAAAATACTTTTTTGCCAGTGCCATTGAATAAAGCATTTTTTTGTTCATCTGTAAGGTCTAACAGTGGTTTGTTTCCTGGGAAACCCATGGAATCCATGGCTTCGAGAACTAGTTTGGCCAGCCAAGTGCGCGACTCGAACTGGGATGCAAGAGGAATAATGGCGCCTTCCAGAAGACTAAGTGAGGGAGAAACAACCGAATCCGTATCGAGGACCATCTTGGTCCCTAGACCGGTACATTCCGGACAGGCGCCTTCCGGTGCATTAAAGGAAAAGTATCTTGGTTCGATTTCCGGAATAGAAATATTATCGACAGGACAGGCTAGTTTCTGTGAAAATAAGTGGTCTTCCATCTGCTCAGGATTTTCGGGAAAAGATAAAGAGGGGTCGGAGACAATGCTGACAAAAACTTCACCGTCAGAGATTTTGAGTGCTTGTTCTAGAGAGTCAATTAAACGCTGTTTCTCGTACTCCGGACTTCCCTGAACTTGGCCAATGACAAGCTTGTCGATTACAGCTTCGATACTGTGACGGTTATTTTTGAATAAAGATAAAGTAGAAGTAGTTGAAAGAATTTTGTTATCGACTCTGACCTGTTGGATACCTTGCTTGAGCAGGCCAGGAAAAAGTTCTTTGAATTCACCCTTTTGGCCTTTGACAATGGGAGCCAAGATCAGAAGCCTAGCACCTTTTTGCTTTTGGTAGCTGGGATGGCTTATGGCGAGGTCTACAACGGATTTGTAGATTTGATTGATGTCTTGAGGCATGATTTCGCGACCGCATTGAGGGCAGTGAGGGTGCCCTATACGGGCAAAGAGGAGACGGAGATAGTCATAAATCTCGGTAACGGTACCGACCGTACTGCGAGGATTGTGGCTCCCCTGCTTCTGATCTATGAGGATGGCGGGTGAAAGACCTTCGATCTGATCCACATCAGGCTTGTCCATGACCCCCAGAAACTGGCGGGCGTAGGAAGAAAGTGACTCGACATAGCGACGCTGGCCTTCTGCATAGATGGTGTCGTGAGCCATGCTGGACTTGCCGGATCCGGAGACCCCTGTAAAAACCACCAGTTTATTCTTTGGCAAAGTCAGATTGACGTTCTTGAGATTGTGCTGACGTGCTCCCTTGATGATTAAATGAGTTGATGGAGAGGTGGACATGACTGTCTATTTTACATCAATTCACCCTAAAATACCCGAATGTTATTGGCCATGTTATTCCAAACTAACTTATAATTCTGTGATATTCTGCGAACATATTACTTGTCTCTTTTGTATCCCTTGATATTAGGTAGTATAATTCCCGATGCAGCAACATTAAAATATGAAGGAGCTTTTCGATGCGTAAAACTAAACCGATAGTGGTAAAAGCACCAAAAAGATTATTCAAGGTCGTAGAAGGACTGCTTGATCCTATAGCGCTTTATCCGCGAGCCGGGGACTATGTAAAGGTAGACACTGAACTGAAGCGCGAACCACGTACGACTTCAGTCAGTTGGCTTGGCAGGATAAACCATGCAGTGTGTCTATTTGATACCTTATGTTTCGATCACTTAAGTGTAATTAAGATCTACCAAGTTTTACCATGCGAGTTCCCAGGAGAAGGAATTCTTCAATTCATCAAAGATGAGAAGATTGAAGGCGTGATCGGATCAAGAACCAGTCACTCCGTACCTCGCAAGTCTGGAGCTCAATAACGAAAGTACCCCCTAATTTATTAGGGGGTTTTATTTTTCTAGACTAGAGATTTTTCCATCACTAGGGTGTTTTCTCCGTCTTTGCCAGTGACTGAAAAACCCATGGATTCGTAAAGCTTGCGGGCTTTGATTTGCGAGCCTTTTACCCAAAGCTTGGCTATTTTGACTACAGGATGCAGTTTGGCTTCATCCAAAAGTGCTGTAAGAAGCTGTTGACCTATCCCCTTTCGTCTATGAGTAATATTTACATAGGCGCCGTGAATGACCGCTTCGTTTTTTATATTATTTTCGTTAAATGAAGCATTCATAGTGCCAACGATTTCGCCTTCAACCTCGGCAAATAAATATAGTTTGTCTGGGTCTAATAGTTCGTCCATCCAATATTGGTCAGGTTTGTTTAAGATTTCGGCATACTTGGAATTAAAGGCTTGTGGCTCCATCCTAAGCGACTCAAGTCTAATTTCTTTGTATTTTTGCCAATCTTTAGAGTCGAGTTTGATGATTTTTGTATCGGTATCGGTCATGTTTATATTATATGCCTGGATTGCCGCGCTCCGCTCGCAATGACGGGTGGAGTGAGACCTGCAAGGACTCTCCTTGCAGGTGTTAGGGGTGAAGTTTATTATATAAAGCTGTGGCCTGCGCGAAGATGGCGGCACCCGTCGCACCCCAATCGAAGTATTTGGTAATTTCAGCCGGGTCGACAAAAAGACGGTCATGAATTTTGCCCTTGTCCGGGTCCGGGGTTTGAGGAAGCAATTCGTCCAATTCGCAATAATATCGCAGCTGATAGAAAAGATCACCTTCACCTCTTTTGGGATGCAAATTGTGACCATTCGGAAAAGAAACTTCTTGACCACCCAATAGAATAATGTTTTTTATAGTGACATCTGTTTCTTCCAGCATCTCGCGACGTAACGTTTGCTCCGCTGTTTCGCCTTCCTCGACTGTACCTCCAGATAGACACCAGTCGGAATCTTCCACCCTTTGAATAAGCATTTTTCCTTCGGTATTAAAGCAGACACCATAGCACTGGGTGTAGGGAGTGTAAATCGAAATATTATCTCCTGGTAACCAAGTAAACTTAACAACAGTACCATCATCCGGAGAGGTCCAGGTAGAACTAACTGGCTTGCTTTTGTTCATTGACTATTTAATTATGTCTTGTGGGTATTTTCAATAATTGTTCCCATATACTTTCTAACTATTTCTATATCTTCTTCGCTAATTGCTGACCTTAGAATTGCTACAGAATTAAATCCAACAAAGGTTTGCTTTCCGGTACGATTAGATGGTTTGTTTTCGACTCCTTTCGGTAAAGGTTTAATTAATATGACTTTAATGTCTTTAATCGGAAGCATGGCTATTTTTTCCCGATTAGTTTTGTTGTGTTTTTCAACAAATACTTCCAAATCTCCCACTTCACCTACAATTTGATTTCTAACGTACTCAGGAATACTTTCAGAAGAAGAGGACTTGCATTCAATTAAGGCAGAAATTTTTCTGACTTTTTTCCCATCCGCTATATCATCATCCGTGATAATAAAGTCACCATGACCATGCCACTTACTAGCCATAAATTCTTGATACTCTTTATTTAATGCCCGAAAGTCCTCACTTGATAAATCTATAACTTCTTTTTTGTTATTGTGGGCAATTTGCCAAAACATCTCTGAAAGTGTGTCATCAAGCACTCCATCTCTCATTTCTATTGCGACAGCAGCTTCAAACATATAACCCATTGCAGCTTCTGAATTACCACTGTGATAATTCTTGATGCTTTCATAAACCTGTTTGACCACAAAATCAAAATCAGTTTTAATTAATTTCAATAAAGCAGAATTTTCTGGTAGCTCAGAGGTTATTTGAGTTAATAAGTTTTTAATAGTCACTTCTCTAACTTCTAAAAAAAGCTCAGAGGGATGTCTGGTTACCTCCTTTTTATTTTTTTCAATCAACCGATCTAGTACTTTTACTTTATCAGCGTCAAACGGAATATTATCTAATTTATATTTTATGAGTATTCCGCTAGATTCTGAGTTAATTTTCGACTCCTGTTCATTTAGATGTTTTACAACCTTCTCGTTTGCGGGTATATCATCAGGGTAAAGCACATTGATAGTAATACTCCAATCTTCAGATTTAGCTTTTCTGTACCCTAAATTTGAATTTAAAAACTCTTCGGGGTCTGATAATAATTCATTCAAATTCTCTAAATCTTCTGTCGAATTCCCGGCACCGTAATAAATTTGAAAAATTCTTTTATCTTTCTTTGAACCAATTCTCTCCACATGTTCTGCTACCACGAATTTATCTAGAGTCTCTTTTCTGGTTTCACTATAAACGTAAACGTTAGCGTTCAGTAAATTTGCCATAACTTCTGAATGTGAAGAGTCTACAAGCTTACTTTGCCTTCCTTGAAATTTTGGGCTAGTTCTTAGCTTTAGGTTTCTTCTAACAAAGTCAAACTTTCGTTTATCAAAAAATCCATTACTATTTGACACTTCCCCTGCTTGTTCCAATGTATTTTTTGTAGCTAAATCTAAACTTCGATTGTATTCCCACTCCAGTTCTTGATTTTTTTTCTCTGTGGCTGAAATAATTGGTTCAACTTGATCTTCTGCTTCTTTACCTATTCCCTGTAATGTGATTTCCATGTAGGTCTATACTATCCTTAGGAAGCTAAAATGTCCATCTTTGGCCGTAAACTTATTGGAGCTTTTTGATCGTGTCGCGGTAGCGAGCGGCGAGCTCGAAGTTCCAGGAGTTGGCGGCTTGGTTCATCATTTTCTTAAGTTTGACCACAAGAATCTTTTTCTTTTGAGGTGTGAGAGCTTCAGCGTTTACATCTTCTATCTCCATCCAGCCATGCTCAGCTAACTCCTTAATCTTAGGTAGAGGTGTAGTACTTTCGGCTTTGAACAATCTATCTCTAATGGGTTTATTGATTCCTACCGGAGATTGGCCGTGTTCCGTGTTGTAATCCATTTGGATTTTGCGACGACGGAGAGTTTCGTCCATGGCGATCTTCATGGAGTTGGAAATCCTGTCGGCATAAAGGTAAACACGGCCGTTGACATGGCGAGCTGCACGCCCCATGGTCTGTATAAGGGCAGTTGGTGTCCTGAGAAAGCCTTCTTTGTCGGCGTCCAGGATTGCGACAAGTGAAACTTCCGGGAGATCGAGACCTTCTCTCAGAAGATTAATACCCACTAAACAATCGAAATCTCCTAGACGAAGTTTGTCCAGAATATCGGCCCGATCCATGGTGTGAATGTCCGAATGTAAGTACTCAACTTTCAAATCATATTTTTCTTTCAAATGGTCGGATAAATCTTCAGCCATTCTTTTTGTCATTGTTAGTATTAAAGTTCTTTCACCTATTTCTTTTCTTCGAATCACTTCTTGGGTAAGGTGATCAATCTGGCCCTTGGTGGGGAAGACAAAAACTTCAGGGTCAAGAAGACCTGTCGGGCGGATAAGCTGTTCTGCTACTGTAGGAATGGTAGAAGTTTGAGAAAGTGAAAGTTCATGCTCTGTGGGGGTAGCGGAACAGTAAAGCTTAATTGGGGTCCGGGACTGCCACTCGGTATAGGTTAGAGGTCTGTTGTCCTTGGCGCTGGGTAGACGAAAACCGAAGTTGATTAGATTTTCTTTCCTGGCTTGGTCGCCGTTGTACATTCCTCTGACTTGAGGGAGAGAAATGTGGGATTCATCGATGACAGTTAAGAAACCGGGTTTATTAAACTTTTTGGCGTTGTAGTGAAAGTATTCAAATAAGGAATAAGGGGCAGATCCGGGAACTCGGCCGTCAAAGTATCGGGAATAATTTTCGATTCCACTGACATAGCCAACTTCTTCTAACATGGAGAGGTCGTAGTTAACTTTTTGTTCGATGCGGTGAGCTTCAATTAGCTTGCCGGCATCTTTAAAGTTCTTGACCTGAGTTTCCAAATCTCTGCGGATATTTGCGATGGCTTCACCTTGATTACGAGGATCGGTGATAAAAAGTTTGGCCGGGTGAATGGTTAAGAAGCCTGTGTTGTCCAAGTCTTCGTCTTCTATCTTGGTGTAGTTAAAGGGGTCAAGAATTTCTATGTTTGTTAAGGTGGTGTCGTCGAACTGCATGGAAATAATGACGTCTTTGTAGGAAGGAAAAAGCTGAACAGAGTTGCCTACGGCGCGGTACATGCCTCGGACTAGTTCGGCGTTGGTGCGCATATATTGCAGGTCTGAGAGTCGCATGAGAACGGTATCCCGGGAAATGACCTGCCCCCTAGCGAGAGGGAGTTGATTTTTTTCTTGATCAAGAGGGGAGCCGATATTGTAAATACAAGAAACAGAAGCAACAACGATACTGTCGGGACGGGAAAGTAAATTGGCAGTCGTAGTTAAGCGGAATTTATCGATCTCGGGATTAATGTCTGCTTCTTTCTCGATATAGGTATCCGTCTGAGGAATGTAGGCTTCCGGCTGGTAGTAATCGTAGTAAGAAACAAAGTAAGAAACGGCATTGTGAGGAAAGAAGTCGCGGAATTCTTGATAGAGCTGAGATGCCAAGGTCTTGTTGTGACACATGACCAGTGTTGGAAGCTGAGTTTTTTGGATGACATTGGCGATGGTGAAGGTTTTGCCACTACCGGTGACGCCCACCAATGTCTGGTGTGGGTTCTGCTGATCTATAGAGATTGCCAGCTTTTCTATCGCATTTGGCTGGTCCCCTGTGGGTTTGTAGGTAGATTCGAGTTGGAAGTCCATCTGGTCTATTTTCTCACAAAAAACCCGGGTATTCCCGGGATGATCCTATTTTATGAATTCAATTTCGAAGCTTTTTATCTCCACCGGACTATGAGCGCTGGCGAGAAATATTTGATTGGGTATGAACGGTTCACCATTTTGGAGATCCTGCTCAAAACATTTAATAATGATAGCCCCTGGAGTTTCGAATACTTCATCGTTGTATTCCAGGAACGTCTTCATATTTTTCTGTCTGTTACCTTTTAAAATGTACTTTGAGCCACTACCTTTCACGGCATAAACAATTACAAGATTTCCCAACAAGGCGTGACCACACATATGGCAAAATCTCGAGTTCTGTGGGCATTTGGTGTCACAATTCGGACATGATTTCATAAAGGTGCCTCCTGAGTAAGAATACGAGGTATATTATCATAACCAGAACCTTTGGGTTTTATTAGTTGACATTTGGGTATTGTTTGGTAATAATGAATCTATGGCCGTAACACTATACAAAAGACAAAGACAAATCGTAGAGTTTATTTCTCAGTTCATCCAGAAGTCGGGGTACTCCCCTACTCTTTCGGAAATCGCTGATGCTATCGGAGTTTCTTCCCTTGCTACGATCCATGAGCACCTTCAAGCGTTGGAGAAGAAGGGTATCATCCGTAAATTTGAGGGAGCTATCCGTGGAATTGAGGTAGTAGACAGACCAAGCGTGGAAATGGCATCCCTGGAGCTTCCTATATTGGGCTACATCGCCGCCGGACGCCCGATCGAGCCACTTACCGATCCAAACGCCACCATGAAGGTTTCAGCATCAATGGTTTCGGGTAAGAAAAGAGCTTTTGTGCTTCAAGTGAAAGGCGACTCCATGATTGAGGAAGGTATCTTTGACCACGACTATGTTCTGATTGAGGAATGTGAAATTGGAGCCGTAAAGGACGGAGATATTGTAGTAGCTTTACTGGAAAATGGGTTGGCAACGCTAAAGAGGTTTTTCAGAGAAAGAACCAGAGTCCGACTTGAACCCGCGAACTCTTCCATGTCCCCTATTTTTGCGATAAACGTAAAAGTTCAAGGTAAGTGTGTGGGGGTAATAAGGAAGTATATTTGACGGAGGGGATGGATTCCGTGTCAAGCACGGAATGACAATTGTTTGAAGTAGAATATACATATGAAACTTACTGTTGTGGGGTTACCGATTGGGAATGTGGAGGATTTATCCGCAAGAGCTTTGAGGATACTCTCCGAAACAAAATTTATTGTCTGCGAAGATACCAGAATGTTTAGTAATCTCTGGAGTAAATTGGTAACCCTAGGTAAAGCCGAGAGGCTTACAGCCAGACTTAAATTTGTAAACGACTTTAACGAGTACCGAGTATTACCCGGTTTACTGAGAGAAATGAATGAATTGGAAGAAGCGGTATTGGTAAGTGACGCCGGAATGCCACTAATATCGGACCCGGGATTTAAACTGGTCAGAGAAGGCTTGGATCTGGGATGGGAAGTAAGTGTGATTCCCGGCCCTACTGCTGAGAGTGCGGCTTTGTCTATTTCCGGATTACCTACAGATAAGTATATGTTTGTAGGTTTCTTGTCCAAAAAAGAAGGTAAACGAAAAGAAGTTCTTAAGAACCTTAAGACTATGTCTGAATTGATGAAATTTTCGGCCGTTTTTTACGAGTCTCCAGTGAGACTACTGAAAATCTTGGCGGACATGATAGAGATTTACGGTGAAGATACGCAAGCATGTCTATCACTGGACCTGACAAAAATTTCGGAAAAGATTTTCCGGGGAAGCTTGAAGGAAATTGTGGAAAATATTTCTGATAAAAAGATTAAGGGAGAGGCAACTCTGGTTGTGTCACTTATGGGCGGATGATGAGGTTTTTGCCGTTCATGTCGGCCGGCTGGGGTATATCAAAAATATTTAGGATGGTTGGGGCTACGTCTCCTAACTTTCCAGGCTGAAGCTGAAAATGATAATCCGTAGGGTGATAGACAATAAAAGGAACCGGATATCTAGAATGTTCGGTGTTTATGCTCCCTGTGTCAATGGTAATGAGTTCCTCTACATTTCCATGATCTGCTGTAATTAGAAGATAGCTGTCGGTCTCCTTAGCTAAATTGACCAGTGAGGCAAGCGCGTCGTCCGCGGCTTTTACGGCTTCTATAGATTTATCAATCTTCCCAGTATGCGCAACCATGTCTGTACAAGCAATATTTAAAACGCCTAAAGCAAAGTTGTCTTTCTTGTAGCTTTGGGAGAACTCTGAAATGAGATGGTCTGTGGACATACGGGGTTGTAAATCATAGGTGGCGATTTTGGGGGAATCGACAAACAATCTTGCCTCGCCAGGGAAAGACTCTTCAATTTGACCATTGAAATAATAGGTTACCATGGCAATTTTCTCCGATTCGCTGGCACGAAGCTGAGTCCAATGTTGCTTAGATATTATTTCACCCAAAGTATCTACAATATGGGTGGTTGGAAACATAACCGGATTTTCAAAATCTTTACGATATCGAGTCATGGTTACAAATCTTAAGTTTGGAATTTTTGAATTTAAGAAGGCGTCGGTCAACTGCCTGGCACGATCAGTTCGGAAATTGTAAAAAATAACCGCATCACCGGCCTTGATTCTGGATTCTTCCGGATTTTCTCCTATGGATACGGGCGATATAAATTCGTCATAGACGGATTGGCTATAAGATCTCTCCATTAAAGTAATTGGATCTTTTTGATTTTCTGTCGTTTTTCCTACCAAACAGTCATAAGCTTTTTGGATTCTTTCGTGACGATTGTCGCGATCCATAGCGAAGTATCTCCCCATAACTGAGGCTATTTTCCCCACACCTAATTCATTAATTTTTTCCTGAACAGCTTTTAATTGAACTATGGCGTTATCCGGAGGACTATCTCGACCGTCGGTAATGAGATGAATGTAGACATTTTGAATATTGTGATTCTTTGCAAAAATCAAAATGGCAAATAAGTGTTCATTGTACGCATGAACACCCGTAGCCCCAATTAGTCCCATGACATGTAAACTTGAACCAAAGGAATTGATATGTTTTGAGACATCAAGAAGAGCACGATTGGTAAAGAAACTGCCATCTGCAATGGACATATTAATAAGAGCTAAGTCCTGAAAGACCACCCTACCGGCTCCGATATTTAAGTGTCCTGTTTCACTGTTACCATCCAACCCTTCCGGTAGACCTACTGCCGGTCCTGCGGCCAAAATCTGGGTGTGAGGAAAATTCTGAAGTAGATAATTGTAGGTTTGAGGGTGTGCCAGTGCAATAGCGTTTCCCGGAGAATCGGGCGCTATACCCCAGCCGTCGATGATACAAAGGATGACACGTTTCGACATAATCTATTGAGGGTTAACGCTTTGTAGATACTCCTGTATAAAGAGTATTCGATTGTATTTGGTAACACGTTCACCTCTTCCGGGAGCGCCAAATTTTACAAAATCAGCTCCAACTCCGACAGCAAAGTCTGCAAGGAAATCTTCATCGGTATCACCCGAGCGATGAGAAACAATGATTGAAAAATCATTTTTCCTTGCTAATTTGATAACAGCGACAGCTTCAGTGATGGTGCCTATTTGATTTGGCTTTATAAGTACAGTGTTACAAGCACTTCTTTTGATGGCTTCTTCCAACCTTGAACGGTTAGTGACAAGAAGATCATCACCTACGACCATTAATTGTTTACCCACAGCGGTTGTAAAATTTTCCCAATCAATCCAAGCGTCTTGATCAAAAGGATCTTCTACGGAAAGTAAGTTGTATTTTCGATTTAGGTCGACAAGAAAATCTCCTAACTTTTCACCGGTAAGTGGGTCTTTTACATCACTTATTTTGTATTTACCATTACTAAAAAAGGAAGATGCGGCGATATCCATACCTAGATAGACATCTTCGTTTAATTTATATCTACTTCCTTCAATCGTTTCAACCAGTAGTTCTATAGCATCAGTATTAGAAAACAAATTTGGGGCAAATCCTCCCTCATCACCCACCGAATGAATGGCTTTCTTCTCTTCTAGGACTTTCCGGAGAAGATGATATATTTCGGCCCCCATCTCCAAAGCATCGGAGAATTTTTTGCGACTTGATGGGATGACATGATATTCTTGAAAATCTAAATTACCGGCGCCGTGTTTACCGCCATTGACCATATTGAATATGGGAGTGGGAAGATGAAGGGCTGAGGGAGTAGCGAGACCATATTTCTGAGCAGTATATTCAAAAGTAGGAAGTTCAGCACATGCCGCTCCAAGTTCAAAACAAGCTTGTGAAGCCGAAAGTATTGCGTTGGCTCCTAGCTTTGATTTGTTTACCGTGCCGTCAATATTAATCAAGATTTGGTCGATGTCGTTTTGCTTTAAAGGATCTTGACCTATCAAGTATTTGCTAATGATTTGATTTACATTAGCGCACGCCTTTAGAACACCCATACCCTCAAAACGGTTTGGGTCGCCATCGCGTAGTTCGTATGCTTCCAGACGTCCCGTAGACGCTCCACTGGGGACAGAAGCCACGGCTCCATGATTGTTGTCTGACCACACAGTGGTCTCGATGGTGGGATTACCACGAGAGTCGAGGATTTCTCTGGCGTAGACTGATTTTATTTTTGGCATACTAAAGGACTAAAGTTATTTTTATAGTTTCCCGATCAGGTCGGGAATGACAGTGGTGTTGAATCATTTCAGTAGACGTTTTTCGATGTTCGCAATTACCCGTCTAGTGTTGTCTACGGCGTCAGGGCTTACCGAAACTGATGTTATTCCCCAGCCGACGAGCTTTTCCACCAGATCAGGATATAAACTGGCTGCCTGTCCACAAAGTGAACTAGTGATGTGGTGCTTAACTGCTGTTTTTACTACATGCTCCAAAGCCCAGGTAACGGCCGGATTTCTTTCATCGAACTCCGGAGCGACAGTTTCGTTATCGCGATCGGTACCCAGAATTAACATGGTAAGGTCGTTACTGCCGATGGATACACCGTCGATTCCAACTTGAATAAAATCTTCTAGCAAAATGACGTTTGAAGGAATCTCGACCATCATCCAAAGTTTAAAGGTGTTTGAACGGGTAAGACCGGAAGCAGAAACAATTCTCTTGACTTTAACCAGTTCGTCAACCGTTCTAACAAAAGGAACCATTAAATTTAGATTTTTGTAGCCCATCTTATTTCTGACCATCTTGATGGCTTCCAATTCCAGATTAAAGACTGATTCGTCGTTGATATATCTATAAGCACCACGATAACCAAGCATGGGATTTGGCTCTAACGGCTCGTAAGCAGCACCTCCGACTAGATTTTTGTATTCGTTGGTTTTGAAATCTGACGCACGATAGACAACTGGCCTGTCACCAAAGCTATCGGTAAACATCGCTAAACTTTCGGCTAGTTTCTCTATGAAAATGTGAGACTTTCCGTCGTGAATCATTTTCTTTGGATGAACACCTATCTGTGCCATCATAAATTCAGCTCTTAGAAGTCCAACACCATCAGAATTTCCTTGTGCAACTACAGGAGCGAGTTCCGGCTCACCTAGATTTACATAGACTTTAGTTGCTGTCTTTGGAAATTCTTCTTCTTTGAATGCTTTTTCGGCAACCGCTTTTGCTTTTTCCGGGACACCAAGATATATGGCTCCTGTAGAACCGTTGACAGAAATTACTTGATCATCTTTGAAAGTCTTAGTGGCAATCTTGGTTCCGACTACTGCTGGAATCCCCAACTCCCGAGATACGATAGCGGCGTGAGAGGTTTGACCACCCTTATCAGTGACGATGGCAGAGGCTCTTCTCATAGCGGGAACAAAATCCGGAGAAGTCATTTCTGTTACCAGAACATCACCCTCTTTTACTTTATTTATTTCGGAAGCAGATTTTATTTTTACAACCTTGCCAAAACCAACTCCAAATGAAGCAGGCTCACCCTGAAGGACTTGCTTGAGTTTTAAAAGCTGTTCTTCGGAAACTTTAGGTTTGCCTTTTCCCAAATCAAGCGTGGTGATGGGCCTGGTTTGGACTAAGAATATTTTTCCGTCTTCCACGGCAAATTCGCTGTCTTGAGGGAAGAAGTAATGCTGGTGAACCTTGATGGAAAGTTTGGCAACCTCAATGACTTGTTCGTCCGTAAGTTTGCGGGCATTGATTTTCTCTTTCGGTACATTTACCTTCTTAACTCCATTTGGAATGTTCCTAACTTCCATAACTGTCTGAGGGACTGTTTGTCGAGAATGGATGGTGAGTGTGTCTTTGTTTACTATGTAGTGATCTGGATTTACCACACCCTGAACCATGTAATCACCTAAGCCCCAAACTGTTTCGACGACGACTTGATTCTTGTTCCTACTTACCGGGTTGACAGAAAAAACCACACCGGACACATCTGATTGAATCATGAGCTGTACCGGAACCGCCAGCTGAACCTTGAAATGATCGTAACCTTTGGTAGCTCGATAAAAGATAGCTCGCGCTCCCCAGAGAGAAGCCCAGGCCTTTCGGATGGCTTGGACTAAATTGGATTCACCTTTGATGTCTAAATAAGATTCCTGCTGACCGGCAAATGAAGCATCCGGTAAGTCTTCGGCGGTGGCGGAAGATCTGACGGCTACCAGAGGATTTTTGTCTCCTGATTTAAGGGTGGAATAACTATCAAAAATTTCTTGAATGAGTTCTTGAGGAATATTGGCGGTATTTATTAGACGTTGAATTTTGATAGAGGCTTTCTGTAGTGCTTTCTGATCCGTCACTTCTGTTTGGCGGATAATTTCTCGGATTACCGGCTGCAAAGCATTTTGCTCAATCATATATTGATATGCATAAGCAGTAACAACAAAACCATTTGGAACAGGAATACCAAAGCTATACATCTCACCAAGATTGGCACCCTTTCCCCCAACTAAAGGAATATCATCTCTTCTGATTTTGCTAAATGGGAGTACCAGGGCAGGCGTTGTGGGCATTAGTGTAGTTGTTTTTTTAAATAGTCGACCCAAGGATTTACCTCAGGATTAACTTTATTGGCGATACTTAAATAATAGCTAAACATTACCAAAAAGACCAGTGACTCAAATACTTGGAGTACCGGATCGGTAATTTCAGGCTTAATAATGCTAACTCGATATTTTTGTTTCAGTAGGACTTCTCGACTAATTTGAATTCTTTTTTGAATTATCTCCGGAAAAAGGCCGGAATTAAGTATCAAAAACGAAGTGTCATCTTTTAGAGAGGTGGGGAAAATAAGGCCGTCCAAAAAATGGTGATTGAGATCAGGGAAATTGTAAATAGCACAGAAAGTCTTGGCTGTTTCGTTTAAGTAATTTTCAAAAACTTTGCCTACACCCACGAGATGGTTGGCCGAAAGAAAAATTATGCCTAGGCCTTTGTGCTTACTTGCAAGCATCTTTGCTGGGTTATCAGAGGTGTCTTTGTGTATATTCACCATGTCGGAAAGACGTTCGACTGTTTGGACTATGTCTTTGGAATTAAAGTGTCGTTTGGCCGATGGATTTAACCTGAGAAGTAAGGCGAGTAGAGCCCCAAGATTTAAACCAATGCCGGCTCTAGGGGATTTAGAGGGATTGTGTTTTTCGTCCAGCTCAATCAAAGAAACATCGTTTTTAAGCGCAAATTCTTTTAACTTCCCACCTGTAGTAATGCAGACAGAAGGACAACTCCTCATAGAGGCATCTTGAGCACATGAAAGCGTTTCTTCGGTATTACCGGAATAGCTGGACAGAATTACTAGTGTTCTTTTTCCTGCGTAGGAGGGTAATCGATAATTGGCAACTATTTCAAAAGGAAGATTCAATAAAAAGGGAGAAAGTGAACGCGCTACCTCTGCAGACAAATTACTCCCACCCATACCGGCAAAAACAATATTGTCGATGTCGCTTGTCTCAAAGTCGAGGTTGATGAAATCGGCAGAATGCCAGCCAGACTCTATCTGACGACTAATTTTGGATAGAGAATCGTATAGATTGTCCGGGTCATACTGCTTATAGTTTTTGTGATCGTCTAAGAAATTCATTTATTTTTTCAAGGCGTAGCCATTGATATTATCCTTCCAGTTGATTATCGGGTAACCGGAAAGGATTTGATTTAGTTTATCTTTTACTTCATTGTAAAGCTTTTCATTCTTACCTTCAAACCTAACTGTAATATACGGACCATTTTGAGAAGCCCTAACCACCATCATGACATCTTCGGTGTCGAGCCGGACACCATCCAGATCTGTTACTTTGGCGTAAGGCCAAGCAACGAACATGTCGTGACGAATTTGTTTATCTACCAAATCGAATTTTTTATCATCCGGAACTCCAAGCTTGATCTCAGGACTGCCAATATGCGTTTCTATTGACGCAGTGGCCTCAGATAGAGTTTCATTGTGCTTTTCCAAAAAGGTGAGTAATCTGAGACAAGCGTATGCCGCATCATCGTGACCGAAATAATTGTCCATAAAGAAGATGTGACCGGATAATTCGCCTCCAAGCATGGCCTTGGTCTCTCTAATCTTATCCTTGATAAAGGAATGGCCGGTTTGCCACATGACAGGATTTCCACCAAGTCTAGAAATAGTGTCCGGAACGGCCCTGGAGCAAAGTGTGTTGTAGATGATAGTGGCTCCGGGAATATTTTCCAGAACATCGATGGCAAAAATTGTAACGATGATGTCCATCCAGTGGTATCTTCCCTGTTCGTCTACTACAGCCATCCTGTCTCCATCTGCGTCGAAGGCAAAGCCAATATCTGCTTTTTCTCTAATGACTTTCTTGGAAAGCTGAACCAAAACATCGATGTCAGTTGGGTCCGTGCCATTGGGGAATCGGTCGTCAAGAGAATCGTTTTGTTTTATGACTTGGCATCCCGCTTTGGCAAATATTTTTGGATAAAATTTACCTGAGGAAGAATTTAAGGTATCTATGACTACTCGCCACTTCTTACCTAATTTGAAATAACTCTGAATATGTTCCAGATAATAAGGAAAAATATCTTTTCGGTGATTACGTCCAAATCCGGAAGTGAAACGGGAATGTTCAATTATTTTCCTTAAATCCTGAATATCTTGCGTACCCATGGTCTCCGAATAGCCGGTTCCCAGCTTAAGTCCGTTAAACTCTTTGGGGTTATGTGACGCCGTGACCATGGCGCAGGCCTTGGTGAGAAAGTGATAAGAAGAAAAATAAACTACCTGGCTAAGAGATAAGCCTAAATCTATAGTATCTATACCTCCATCGTTTAAACCCTTGATGAATGATTTGGAATATGACTCACTGCTGGCTCGATTGTCTCGACCGACAGGACAAAGCTTGATTCTTCTTTCGTGCAAGAAGGTGGCGTATCCCCTACCAAGCAAATAAAAGGTTTCTTCGGATAAATCTTCACCGGCGATTCCTCGAATATCATACCCACGAAAAATATACGGATTTAACTGCATTAATTCAGTATAGTCCATCGGCTTTGCTCAGGACAGGCCTTGTGGTACACTCTGAATATGTTTTTGACTGCCGATCAGTATCAAGTGGAGATAGTTCTCAGAGTCTTGGTGGCATTTGTGGCCGGAGTAATTATTGGCTTTGATAGAGAGAGAAGCGGTAAGCCGGCTGGAATCAGAACTCAAATGCTGGTATGTGTCGCATCTGCTCTTATGGCAGGAATTTCTGTATATTTGGGGAAGTGGTACGGTGTGGCGGGAGCAGACCCCGCCAGACTCATGGCTCAAGTAATTACAGGCATAGGTTTTCTCGGTGCAGGAGTAATTCTTAAAAATGGCAATAAAGTTTCCGGAGTGACGACGGCGGCTACGATTTGGATTACATCAGCAATTGGGCTTAGTATTGGGGCCGGACTACTTCTCCCGGCAATCGTAACAGTACTTCTCGTATTGCTTTTGGACCCCATAGCTACAATGCAATATCGATATGGTTTGAAAGGAGATTTTTATTTATTAAAGGTAGAACCTAAAGATGAGAAGAAATTGGAATTGATCCTTATGAACCTAGGCGCCGATGTTCGACACCGTTCCGTAAAAGACAAACTGGTAATAGCCACCATAATTTCATCTAATCAAAGAAATGAAATACTCAGAGCCGAACTTAAGAAATCAAAAATCCAGTATGAGCTGGAAAGATCTGAGGAGTAGATTTGTGCTGATATAAAAGCACCCCGCGTGAGCGGGGTGTTTTGTCTAACTAATTACAAACCTATCCGGGTTGTGGCCCTCAGCCTTTCGAAATTCGACTTTTTCGATTACTTCCGAAATCCTTAGTTCTTCAGCCATCACAGTGGCGAATTCTTCCAAACGAGAAGGTGAAACATAAAATCCCAGTTCAGTAAGAAGGACCTCTGCCTCGCCTTTTATCACACTTTTTAATTTTCCCTTAAACATTGGCAGTGCTTGTGCCACACGATCTTTCATTCCGTTGTCCATAACAACCTCCATAGATTTTCAATTTTTCTTTCAGACATGATTATAGGATGAATGGTAGGTTTTTGTCAACAGCTCGTGCCTGAGTCTACATAAAAACACCCCGCTCACGCGGGGTGTATAGAAATTACTGCAGAATTCCTAGTTCATATTTTGTATGCCAAACTACCTCTTGAGCACCTGAGGCTTTCTCGGGATCGTCAGATATTTTGCATGTTCCGACTCTGCGACCATCTTGCAGCCAAACAGCAATTTGTTTTATGACAATTTTCAACGGTTCAACTCCGATGATGTCGTTTGAGAGGGAAGTGCCTATGCCAAAGGCACAATTTATTTTTCCTGCACAAAAGGCAACGATTTTTTCCACCAGGTCGATATTTAAAGAATCAGAAAAAAGGATAGTCTTCGTAATCGGGCGAATTAGCAGATCTTCGTATGCTTTAAGAATTTTACGAACATATTCAAACGGATCACCCGAGTCTTGACGGACGCTTTCGTAAAGCATTGCATCGTGGCGGTCGAACGTTTTTATGAAGTCATCAGTGGTATATGTGTCTGTTAAAGCAGTTCCGAGATACGTCCCGTATACTTCAGACCACCACTGTAATGCCATTCTGTTTGCCATGCGAACACCAAACAGTCCAGCGCAAAGCTGATACCATTTGTGAGCGTTTGTGCCCGTTGGTGTGATTCCAAATAGAAGTGCTAAATAGACATTGCTGGTGCCAACAAGCACACCACCATCTTTGAGTAGTCCTGAGGTTCGAATAAGGGCTTCTAGAACGTTCTTCTGAACTTCAAAAGAGAAGCGTCTTCGAGTTCCAAACTCAGAATACCGGGCGCCGATCTGGCGAAGTCGAAGCCCTTTTTGTTCTGCCCGATGAATATATTCTGCATCGGGAACTTCACCGCTCATCAAGAAGAATAGCTCACTGATAAGAGCCATCAGCGGAGTTTCCCAGAATACGGTTCTGCAGAAAAGCCCCTTAATCTTGATCTTGAGAACATTTCCCTCTGCCCAAATTGTCAGTTCGCTAGGATCGTATCGATAAGCCTTAAGCCATTTCATAAAAGTTTTAGGCAAATAATAACAAGCCTTTTGAAATTTTTCTTCATCCTCATCAGACAAAAATAGGCTGGGAAAAAAGTTAATTTGACGCTTGAGCTCGTTTACAAATTCTTCCGTGATCTTGAAGGACTTTCTGATAATTAGCTCATCTTCGGTTACTGTGTCCGGAGACATACGCTGGGCTGCATTGGCCATTGTATAAGCATACAAATCATTATCAAGAAAATGGTTGTAGAGCTGTTTGATAAAACCTTCAGCATCAAGGTATAACGGATTAACGTTTTTTATTGAGACCATGGTAATACTCCTATTATTGGTTTTTAGCCGTGATTTTAGCGTGCAAAAGTTTACTACGGGATATTATACCATAGTGTACCATTAACAACAAGTGATTTATTTTCGTGCCTGGCGAGTGCTGACTGCCTTGGCAATTTCTACCCACAAAATAGTGATAATTGAGGCTGCAATTGGGTATAGCCATTGCCCGAGCGACATAGGTTCTGTGCCCAGAAGCCGATTGACTCCAGGGTTATATATACCTAAATAAAGCAAGGTAAGCCCGTAAATTACAGCCCAAAGCAGATATTTATTATCAAATAAATTAATTTTAAAGATAGATCTACGCAGCCCCTTGTAGGAGAAAACGTAGGTAAGACCTATCAATCCAATAATGGAAAAGGCGACAGTCTGGGCAGTTACAAGATTGTGACCATTATAAACGTGTAAAAACGACATTAAGGCGACAATGCCAGCAGTAAAACTTATGACGAAAACCAGAAGCAACATAGGCAGGTCTAGTATACGTTCCTGGATTAGTCTATTGGGTTTTTCATCCATAATCCCGGTCTCTTTGGGCTCAAATCCGAGAACAATACCCGGAGGTCCGTCGCAAATAAGTTGAACCCAAAGTATCTGGACAATAGTGATTGGAAGAGGCACGTTTAAAATTATGGCCCCTACAATTAAAATAATTTCAGCAAAAGAGTTGGACAAGACGTAGGCAACAACCTTTCTGATATTGGCAAAAATAATCCGTCCTTCTTCTACTGCAGAAATGATGGTTTTAAAGTCACTATCAAGCAGTATAAGGTCCGAGGCTGCTTTCGCCACATCAGTAGCAGTACCCACAGCGATTCCGATATCAGCTCTCTTTAAGGCGGGGGCATCATTTACCCCGTCACCAGTCATGGCTACTACTTCACCATTGGCTTGCAAAGCCTCAATTATTTTTAATTTTTGAATTGGAGCAATTCTGGCAAAAAGAGTCGTAGCTTTGATCCTGGACCTTAGCTCTTCGGGTGAAATTTTATCAAGCTCCTTACCTTCCATAAAAGATCCTTCAGGAGCCTCAAGACCAACCTCTTCGGCCACACGCAGAGCAGTATGGAGATAATCACCGGTGACAATTTTGACATCTATGCCGGCACGACGGGCTCTAGCTATTGACTCGGCGACGGTTTTTCTAACCGGATCTTTTACTCCAATAAGCCCTAGATATTGAAAACCCGAATTACTTTTGTTGTCATTTGATTTTTCTCCCAGACAAACCACCCTTAGCCCGGATTTGGCCCAGTTTTCAAAGTCGAGCAAGATGCTCATTTTTTGTTTCTTGGTAAGTGTACAAAAGTTGATGATGACTTCCGGCGCACCAATGACGTAAGTAGCCGTTTTACTTCCCACCCTGGCTGTAGTCTTCGCAAACCTTTTGTCACTTTCAAATGCTTCTTCGTAAAGAATCTCAGCACGGTCAATAATGGTTTGGGGATCTAATCCAAGGTGTTTTTTTAAGTAACTCCAAATGGCTATTTCCAAACTGGTTCTCTGAGTGTTTACAAGGACTAATGCCATCAAGGCGTCTTTGTGATTTTTAAAGTTAGTTTTGACAACCTGCATCACTCCTTCCGTAAGAGTTCCCGTTTTATCAGTACAAATGACAGAGGTGGCTCCAAGGGTTTCAATGGACAAAAGCTTTTTAACTAGTCCGTTTTTTTTGAGAATTCTCCTTACTCCAATAGATAGTATGACCGTAACCGCTATCGGAAGTCCTTCCGGAATAGCCGCAACCGAAAGTACAATAGCAATTCGAAACATGTGCCAGAACTCTTGATTGTAAGCTAAACCAATTAGAAAAATCATGCCGGTAACCAGAATAATCACAGCAACCAAGGTTCTCGAAAATGCTTCTAATTTTTCTTGGAGTGGTGTGGAGGTATCTTTGATTTCGGTGAGACTTTTGCCTATTTTGCCAATCTCGGTCTTGATGCCAATCTGGTCTACAACGAGTATGCCACGACCCGAAACAACAGTGGTACCCATAAAAACGATGACACTATTTTTGAGAATTGATTTTTGTACTGGTTCCTCCTCACCGGTAAGAATAGCCTCATTGACTAGTATATTGGTGCCATCGACGATGTGACCATCGGCGGGAATAGTATCACCTGCCCCAAAGTGAACAATATCTCCGGGAACGATTTCATCGGCATTTATAGTTTTCTTCAAACCATCCCGAATGAGAATAGCTGTAGGTCTAATTATCTTTTTGAGAGAGGCAAGAGTTTTTTGGGCACTGTACTCCTGGAAAAAACCCATCCCGACATTGACGGTAATGACAGCAATTACGAGGATAGCGTCCAAGTACTCCTTGAAAAAAAAGGAAATAGCTATCACCACAAGAAGTATGTATATCAGGGGACTCTTGAATTGAGAAAGAAATATATTTAGAGCGTTGTATGACTTCTCCTCAGAAAGTGAATTGGGTCCAAATTGTTTTTGAAGCTTTTCGACTTCATGAGAAGATAATCCTTGAAATTTCATAGTTATGTGCTGAGATAACTATAACAAAATGTAGATTGCCACGCCCCCCGGATCCAGGTCCGGGGCTAAAGGCTGGATCGCAATGACGAAGTATTAGATATTCTCGACAAAGGTAAGGGCAACACCTGTCTTGCCTGCACGGCCGGTACGACCAATGCGGTGGGTGTAGTCCTCAAAAGTAGCAGGCTCGTCGTAGTTAATCACGTGCGTGATATCTTTGACATCGATACCTCTAGCTGCCACGTCGGTAGCGATAAGGATATTGATTTGATTGGCTTTGAACTTTCTTAAAACATTTTCTCTTTGATTTTGGCGCTTGTCACCATGAATGGCATCGGCTGGAAAGCCGGCATTCTGAAGAGCTATAGAGATCTTTTCGACTCCATGCTTGGTTCTGCCAAAGACGAGGACTTTCTTAAAGTCTTCTTTTCTCAAGAGATCATGCAAGACTTCCATCTTGTTTCCGTGAGTACGGATAATGTTCTGATCTACATTGTGAGAAGTAGCACCATTTTTGACGGAGATTTTCATAGGGTTGGTCAAGAATCTGCGGGCAATGTCTTCAACTTTTTGGTCTAAGGTAGCTGAGAACAATAAAGTTTGTCTTTCCTTAGGTAAGAAGGACATTAGTTCAGTGATTTCTTTGATAAATCCCATGTCGAGCATGCGATCAACCTCATCCAAGACTACTGTCTTGGTATTAGATAGGTTTAGGGCACGGCGGTTATAAAGATCACGAAGTCTTCCTGGTGTTCCTATATAGATATGTGGACGTCTGCGAAGATCGTCGAGCTGTCTGCGGATATCGGAACCTCCGATAAGTACACAGGAGTAGATAGGAAGATTGGTAGCTAGAGCACGGATTTCGTCTCGAATTTGGACGGCTAGCTCGCGAGTAGGTGCCACGATTAAACAAGTCTCGTTGGGGTTGGCCAAGAGCTTTTGAATAATAGGTAGGGCAAAGGTGGCAGTTTTGCCTGTTCCGGTATCAGCCAGACCAATAATATCTTTGCCTGCAAGCGCATGCTCTAAGGCTTGATCTTGAATCTGAGTAGGAGTAGTCATTCCTTTTATAGCCAAGTTAGAATGAATTTGTGGGTGAAGATTGAAATCGATAAACGCGTGACTAATAATGGCTTCTGCCTCTGAAGTAGGTGTTGCAGCACAGACGAAAAATCTCGGGTCAAGAGATTTGGGCATGAAACGATTTCCGCTACGGCGGACGGGTCGCTGAAATGAGTTACCGGAGGGGCGAAAGCCACCACCAGAAGGTCGGCGTCCAAAGGACGGGCGTGAATTGTACATATATTTTTGTGGGGGGGTCCCCGATTGTCCTCCGGAAAATAAAAGCTAGACAATCGAGATCGAGTCTACCTCAGGGCTAACAGCCCTACCTAAGAACAATTATGGGTTATTATATCACACTTTTAAAAACCCGCCTATTGAGACTACCTGTCAGATTTTGAGAAGAAATTGAACCAAGAATTGATCTATGGGGAGAGAACCGGTGCCTGTTTTGATTTTCTTGTCAATTTCGTATAAATGGGAATGAAGGTCTAGTAGATGATTGAGCTCAAATCGCGTAGCTTGATCTATAATGAGCTTTTTGGGGTATGGCGCCATCTTCAGATAAGATGGTCCGGACTTGGCTTGAATTAGTAATCTAATTTGACGGACAAGCATCGCAAAAACATACTCCGGTTCGTGATCCAACTGAAGCAGTCTTGTCCAGCCACTAAGAATATTACGTGAATTTCCAGGTCGTAGTAAGTCCAAAAATTTAAAAATAACCGGGTTGATATTACTGGCTTCCACTTTTGCTTTAGGAAAAGCTTTTAGAGTCGTATCGGTAATTTTTTTATTTTCAAACATGACTACTTCTGTAGCTTCTATTTGAGACAGAATCTTGATTAGTAGGTCTTTTTGCTTGGCTTTACCACTTGAGAGGAGATTTTTGATGATTAGACACTTAGAAGTACCAAAAAGATTGGTGGCTGATGTTTCTTGGCGTAGATTGGTGGGATCCAGCTCGCTGGCTTCTTTTATAACGATTTCAAGTCCTTCCTTTTTGTAGGTGTCGATAACTTCAGTCAGTCTTTTGTAAGAAGAAACAATGTCTTCGCCATGGATGATAAGCATTAGTTTGTTAAGCCAAATAACGACTTGATGTTACTATACAGCTTATTGAGATCTTTAAAGGGGGTGGGTTTTTCTGCTACAGGTATAGGCTTATCGATTACGACAGGAGCCTCTATAATTTCCGGAGGAACTTCAAGAGCTACTATTACGGGCTGACCAACCGTAGCCAAGACCGAGAGATTGTATGAGAATTCCTTTAATTTGTGATTTTGATCTAAAAAGGAAAACTGTTTAAAGGGACCATCTTGAGCGTTGAACAAAAACGGGGTTATGGCTACTATTTGTGGATCGGACCAGACTTTGGAAAAAGCGTACTGGTAGTAAAGGGAAACTTGTCTGTCCGAAAGATTTTTATTGGACCACCCGGCTTCAGTGATAAATACTGGCAAGGTTTTGGAAGTAAACTTCTTTAGATATTTGAGATCGTACCGATAAGAATCTATTTTGTTGCCTCCTGACTTATCCGGCCGAGCAGAAAATTCCGGATTTGGATACGCGTGAGAAGTCCAGCCATCAATTTTGCTAAAGATATCAGGCCGTGCACGATACATTCTATTCAGGTACGTACTCCAAGACAGAGCTCCTCCGTAATTTGCGGCTGCATTATCGAGACCTGCCGGCAGTATAAAGAAATCAGCAGATCTCTCTTTGAAAATGTCTATGGCGTTACTGAGGATATCGGCATAACTTTCCGGACTAACAGTGCCACCGTATTCATCCGGACGATTTACTTCATTGAATAGAATTATGTAGCGATTTTGGACCGGCCACTTTAAATCATTTAGAAAATTGGCGAAATCAATTAAATCAAAACTATTAGGCTGAATCCAACTGGAACCTTCAGGAACCGTTGCGACTCGAATAATAGGAATTACTCTTTCTACTCGGCAGTCATCTAAGAAATTTTGCCACTTCTTCCTATTTCTATCCGAGGCTTGGATGGGAACCAAGATGTAGCCCCAAGCAGCTTGGTCCGAGTTGTTTACCAGCTTGGCAGCCTCATGTAGCTCTGAAGGGAATAGGATGTGGATGCCGATTTTGTTATTGGGGATTTGTAACGGGTCATAAATAGCAAGCACGGGAGATATGAAGAAAATAAATAGATAAAAGACGATAATGAGAGATAAAATGCGCACAAAAAGATTATACGTTATTAAAATACCCTCCGTTTAAGGAGGGTAAGAATTATCAAAACCTGGGAGTGCGACGGCGCTTAAATCCTGAGCCTTTTGAAATATTTTCAAGACTTTTTAGTGAGAGAAATACACCGAAGAAAAATAAGAGTCCAAATATCAATGTCACCGGCCAGCTTGCTAATGGCAAAAGATTGGCGGCTAAGACTGTCACAAAACCGAATATAGTAGTAAAAGTGAGAGCGAAATAAAATTTACCTCTGCGTGTCATTTTGCCTCCAAAAATTAAGGTTCTAGAAAAGATATTTTATCACTTGGCAACCAAACCTAGATGGTCGTAGGATTTTTGAGTGGCGACTCTGCCTTTACTAGTCTTGGAAAGAAAGCCGGACTGTAACAAGTAAGGCTCATAGAGATCCGTAATAGTGTCAACGGATTCGGAAATTAGAGCCGCCAACGTCTCTAAACCAACAGGACCTCCGCGATGCTGTTCGATGATGGCCCTGAGAAGACGGCGATCTGTTTCATCTAAACCCTCCTCGTCGACTTCATAGAAATCAAGTGAACCCTTGATGTTTTCGGGAGTCGTAACCGAGTCATTCTCCACCAAGGTGTAATCGCGGACGCGACGGAGGAGTTTGAGGGCAATACGGGCAGTGCCACGGGAGCGCTTTGCTATTTCTAAAGCGGATTCATCATCTAACTTCAATTCAAATTTCTTGGCGGCATTCTGGATGATGCCCATCAATTCTTCCGGGAGATAAAAACGCAGACGATGAACTATACCAAAACGGTCTCGAAGAGGCGAACTGATACGACCGGCCTGAGTAGTAGCTCCCACCAAGGTAAATGGATTCAAATCGAGTCGTAAATTTTTGGCTGCGGGACCTTTCCCTAAAATAATATCAATAGCGCAGTCTTCCATAGCCGGATAAAGGGCTTCTTCGACTGTTTTACTCAGACGATGAATTTCATCGATAAACAGAACATCACCCGGCTCCAAGGCGGTAAGGATAGATGCCAGATCTCCGGCTCTGGTGAGAGCGGGGCCTGAAGTAATTTTGAGATTAACTCCCATCTCATTGGCGATTATATGAGCCAGGGTGGTTTTACCTAGACCAGGGGGTCCATATAGTAATGTATGCTCCATGGGCTCTTCTCTGGACTTGGCGGCGGAAATGGCGATTTTCAACGATTTTACTACTTGTGGCTGACCGGAAAAATCTATCCATGAAGCAGGCCTGACAGATTCAAACTGATTAATCATTTGCGTAATAAATTTAGGGCTTCTCTAATCTGGGCCGATAAGGATAACGAGGAATCAATGCCGGAAAGTACGGAAGATATTTCTTGTTTTTGGAAACCAAGGGCAATTAATGAATCGACAAGCTCGGAAGCTCCTTCCAAGTTTTTCATATTTATATCCCCTTTGCTAACCTTAGACTTTAAATCCAAAATAATTTTCTGAGCTGTTTTCTTGCCGACGCCGGAAATGGCATTGAAAAAAGTAAGATTGCTGGATTCGATAGCTTTTACGATATTCCCAGCATTGGCTGAAGCAAAAATTGCCAGCCCTATCTTAGGTCCGACACCGGAAACTGAAATGAGGAGTTCAAAGAGGTCGAGGTCCTCGGGGGTGGCAAAACCAAAGAGGGAAAGATTATCTTCTCGGAGGTGAGTGTGAATGAAGAGCTGCGCCCGGTCTCTCTCCAAAAAGGAAAGGCTGGAAGGAATAAAAACAGTAAAGCCAATACCATTGGCAAAAAGAATGACTTTGCCGTTGCCTGAATATTTAATTTCTCCTTCCAAATAGCCAATCATAGACTCATTCTAGCATGACTAAAAGGTGAATATTCGGGCTTTTTATTGGTCGTTTTAAAGCACTTGATTTATTGTAGAATTGTGATATATTATGGGTTGCAAGTACTTTTACGTTAAGGAGAATCTAGTGAATTTCAAAAAACTTTTTGCGATTATGGTTGCACTTTGGGTTTTCTACGGGATGAAGTGGATTGCGCTAACTCCCGGGTACTACATGTTTGCCACGGCGCTTTGGACAATGTTCTTTGTGTACGTTTTTGACTATGTACTCTATCTTCTCAAAGTGTTCACAAAAATAGTCACCATCCCTCTCAATGTGATTACTCTGGGATTATTTGGATTATGCGTCGATGGTGTTTTTGTTTACCTGGCTCTGATGTTCACAGCTTGGTGGACCGGGAGATATACCCTACCGGCTTACAATGGTCCACAATGGTGGCAGGCGCTCGTGATTGGTGTCATCGTCGCGATCATTGCGAATTTAACAAACGACAAAAAGAGCAAATGGAAATAGTCAATATGAGAAATAAAACCTTGTAACCTTACAAGGTTTTTTTATGAT
>CALRDV010000008.1 GCA_943355005.1 Patescibacteria group bacterium | reverse complement strand
AAAAAGTTCTTGATACTACTTTCACAAAATACTATCGCAAAATAGAGCCCATGGACATGTCACAAGTGACCGCTATTATGACTCCGGCCGCCAAAAGATTCACCGAACCACCCTACATCCCCAAAGCATTGCGCACTCCGGAAAATTCTCCCGCTGATTTTGCTGCTCAACCAAACAATTCCTCTGCTTATTCTTCATCAAAACCCTCAGTGTCTGTCCAAAGTGAGGCATCCAGAAGCTACCAAGACACTCAGCGATTTAACAAACCTCCATTTGTCACTAGCTCGACACCCGTCATTGCGAGCGAAGCGCGGCAATCTAATACATCAGCCGCTCCATACACTCCACCCGCACCATACACCCCCAAACCCCCATATCAACCCCAACTTCCACCTACTCCGGTTTTGACAAAACCCAATTCATATAAGATTCCTCCCTCCGGAGTCCCCATAAAACCTGAAGAAATAGACAACAAAACTTCTTCCACCATCTCGGAATCAAAAACTGTCATTCCGACCGAGCCAAAGCGAGTGGAGGAATCTCAAACCATCAAAACATCTGTCACTTCAAAAACAACACCATTCGTCATTGCGAGCGAAGCGCGGCAATCTAGCATATCAGCTACTCCAAGCGCCCCTCTTAAGGATCCAACTTTGGAAGTCATGGACACTCTCCGTAAACAAGGTCTTCGTCCTAGTGTTGTCGGATGTTTTTTAAACAACAAAAAAATTCTTCTAGCCTATCAAAAAACATTTAATCAATGGCTCCTACCTCAAGGGGGAGTAGAAAACAAAGAAACTATTCAAGAAGCATTTTTCAAAGAATTATCGGAAGAAGTCACGGAAGATTTTATAAAAACCTGTGATACTAATATCAAACTCATTTCTGTCGACAAAATAGAATTTCCTCCAAGTAAACAAGGACTGAGGGATATGGTAACAGATTCAGGAGAATCGGTCGTCATGAAAGGTAAATATTATTATTTCTATACAACGGAAGCAAAAGATACTAATATTACTTTAGGAGCCACTGAATTCGACGATATAAAATGGCTAAATTTCGATGAAGCGTATAAACTAATTAAAGAGACCAATACCGGAGGCAGGTTACGGATGACCGTCAACCTACTCAATCTTTTAAGAGACAAAGGTCTCCTAACTACCAATCAACTAACCAAAAATGGACCCGAACCAAAAGAGCGACCAACCAAACCAAGACTTGATGATAGCCCCCGAAGACTCCCTGATGAAAAACCAAGAAACTTCCAAGATGGAAGCTTCGGCTCCGGACCAGCCATTGGTAGTCCCAGGAGTCAGTTACACACCGCCCCAGTCCTGGGGAGGAGACCAGACAGTCGCTCCAGTGGGGACACCGCCATCCGTAGATCTATACTCCTCGACCCCATTCCAGTCACCCCAAGAGCCACCGGCTCCACCTCTCCCGACTCGAGAGTCACCCTCATGGACCATTCCTCAGGAGACGGTAGTGACTCCTCAGACCACGGAAGTGCCCCACCCACTCCCACCGACGCCTCATATTGAAGAAACTGAAAAATCATCTGTAGTCAGAAATGTCTTAGTCACTTTTGCTCTTGTCCTTCTTGGTATCCTTCTTGGAGTTCTAGCCTCACGATTTGTTCCCACTGCTCCTGCCGTTGTCGCCCCCGCCGAGCCCACCATCGAGCCAATTCAGGAATTAACTCCCATGGAAACACCTATCCCTGAGCCCACCGCCACCTCCGCCGCTCTTCTCAGTCTCAAGTGGAACATGATGACAGTCAAATCTCCACTAACCGCCTTTAAGTCTTATCGTATCTACTATCCCACCACCTGGTCAATTAAGGAATACAAAAACGTTCCAAAAACTGGAGAACTTGGCAGTTCTACTTTGACCTTGATGAAAGGAAATATCAATATCGAAATTATTCAATCAGATGCTCATTATGCGGACTGTGTTTACCCTGGAGAACCAGACATCGAAGGTTTGTTTGATCGATATGGAGATTTTAAATCCCTCCTAAAAAATGATAACTTTATGTGGCGCTGGGCCCAACAAGAACTCCCTTCTGCTGCAGTAACACCGGTCTATAGAATTTGTGAAAATAATTCAGAAGGGAAATTTGTTTCTTCAACTGCACTTGGTCAGATTAAAATAACAAGCAACACAGTAATTGATGAGATTTTAGGGGATGAGGTTAATTACATCCTCGAAAAAATCGTAATCCTTCCCTAAATGGAAAATTCCAATCCAGACAACTTCATTGCGAGCGAAGCGAAGCAATCTAGCCCATCAACTACCTCATCCGCCGTGACGGGATTAGATAAATCTCTATACACTCGTCATTCCGGGCTTGACCCGGAATCCAGTATATCCACGCCACCTGTCATTCCCGCGAAGGCGGGCCGCTGGTCCCCGAAGGGGGAAATCCATAAAATTATTCCTATTGGTTTGTTATTTCTAACAATCGGTATAGTTCTCGGCTATTTTATCGCCATTTATCTACCCGTTTCAAAAATTCCTGAATCCATAAACCCTCAGCTAAAAAATTGCATCCCCAGACCAGCCTGCCTAGACGCCACCCCTCGTTGTATGATTCCGGAAACTCCAGACATGTGTCCTCGGACAATCACTCCGTCAATTTCTCCAATAATTTCTGAGCTACCTTCAGGCTCTCAAATAATAAAAGATGAACTAAGTCGATATAAAATAGTTGTTCCTTCCGACTGGAAATTAATCGAGCACGGCAGTAGTTTTCAAAATTCAAACACCATTCAAGCTCCGGATGGCAGTTCTCTCCAGATTGATATTTTGGATTCAGAATCCTCCAATCTGATTTCGTATTTAGCAAAACTGGATGAAATAAATAAAACTTCTTGGGAAGGTAAACCTGGAAGCAAAGTTATTTCCACCACCAAATCTAGCTTATTAGGATTGCCTGCAATTGAGAGAGTGGAGGAGTGGTTAGCTCCAGGTTTTATTACAGTTTCAACATATACTTTGGCAAACAAAACTGTTTATCGTTTTTCTGTATATCCAGGATCAGAAGATGATTATCGAAAAACAATTGTTTTTTCTAATTATCAGACAATCCTCAATACCTTCGAACCTCTTTCTCCTACATCAGGCTTTGTCTGCCCCACTACAGATTACGTCGACTGTATGCCCGGTCCAGGCGCAGTAAAACCACAATGTTCATCCGAATTTATTTCCTGGGCGTCTGCCAACTGTCCAAATTTCCAAGGTGCTGCTCTATAAATACCAACACACAACACAAATAATTTTCTAATCTACAAAAAATACTATAATCAGATTATGGAAAACAATCCTGTTCTCATTACCCCGCCTGTTCCCAAAAAAAACACCTTCCCTCTGGGGTCCTTATTATTTTTCTTAGGCGTACTTGTTGGTTACCTGGCTTCTAGTTTCATGCCTTGGCCATTTTTTTCCAAAGTAAATACAACACAAACTCAGGAGCCTGCTAATTTCAAAGAATGCGTCGAATCTCCCGGGTCCAATATTTCAGAATCTTACCCATCAGTATGTTTTACTAAATCAGGGGTCGGGTTCAAAGAGATTTTGCTTGAGGAAGAAACAAACACTCTTATATTAACGGAAGGACAAGTTGTAGGAATACAAACAAACACTTGTTGTTCCTGTCCAACAGTTATTAGTTCTTCTGAGATTGGCTCAGACGGCTGGATACTTTATGAAACTGACAAAAATTATTCCAGTCTATTACCCGACGAGTGCAAAAGAGCAGACTGTGCTCCTTGTCCACCACTCAAGATAAAAAAATAATTAAGCAAATATGCAAACAGTTTACTTGTGCTGGCATGGCATGCCAATAGATAGAAAATCCTCTTGACAAAATTTTCCAATAGTTTGTAAAATAGCAATCGAGATAGTTGAGTGATAGTTTTCTGTTATACTCAACAAGTCTCATTGTCATTTGTCATCCGCCTAGGCGGATCCATATCAATTAACACAAATAAACCAATATGGTTAATACCCTTACTGTTAAAAAGTTACAGCCCGCTCCGGGATATCTCTTAGTCGAACCGGCTAAACAAGAAAAGAAAACTGCTTCCGGACTCTATCTCCCTGATTCTCATTCCGAGAAACCTCAATACGGCACTGTTCTCGCTGCAGGAGGTAAATTAATTAATGATCGAGGTGTCGAAGTCTCTTCTCCCGCCAAAGCAGGGGACACTGTCCTTTACAAGAAGTGGGGCGGTAACGAAGTCGAGATTGGTGATACCGAATACCAGTTCCTCAAGTTCGACGACATTCTCGCCATCGTTAGTAAATAACAATTATCATTGTCATTCCCGACCTAATCGGGAATCTATATAAATAAATCCAAAAATATGGCCAAACAAATAATTTTCGCAGAAGAAGCACGTACCAAATTAGTCGCCGGAGTAAACAAACTTGCTCGAGCTGTCGTCACCACTTTGGGACCCAAAGGACGCAATGTCGCTATCGATAAAAAATGGGGCGCTCCCACAGTGCTTCACGATGGTGTCTCTGTAGCCAAAGAAGTCGAGCTCTCTGATCCTTTTGAAAACATGGGTGCCCAGCTCGTCAAAGAAGCTGCTAGCAAAACCAACGACGTGGCCGGAGACGGAACTACAACTGCCACACTCCTTGCCCAGCAAATCGTTCTTGCCGGAATGAAGAACATAACCGCTGGTGCTAACCCTATGCAGATGAAACGAGGCATCGACAAAGCAGTCACAGCTATCATCGCCGAACTACACAAAATCAAAACAGATCTTTCCGAGAGTGATTGGGAAGCTGTAGCTACTATCTCCGCTCAAAATCCGGAAATTGGTGCCAAAATCGCCGAAGCCCTTAAGCTTGTCGGTCGCGATGGGGTTGTCACTGTCGAAGAATCCAAAGGTATGGAATTCGAGATAGAACACAAAGATGGTATGCAATTTGATAAGGGTTATGCTTCTGCATATTTCGTTACCGATTCGGCAAACATGGAATCTGTTATTGAAAATCCATATATTTTAATCACCGACCAAAAGATTTCCGCTATCAGTGATCTTCTGCCTTTCTTGGAGAACACAATGAAGGTTAGTAAAAATATCGTCATCATTGCCGACGACATCGAAGGGGAAGCTCTTGCAACTTTAGTTGTGAACAAGATGAGAGGTGCTTTCAATATTCTCGCTGTCAAAGCCCCTGCTTTCGGTGATCGACGCAAAGCTCTTCTTCAAGACATCGCTATTCTTACCGGTGGTTCCATGATCTCTGAAGATACCGGCCGCAAACTGGATTCCGTGACCATAGAAGATCTTGGTCGAGCCGATAGAGTGTGGTCTGACAAAGATAACACTCAAATTATTGGTGGTAAAGGTGACCCCAAGGCTCTCAAAGCCAGACTAGATCAAATTCGACATGAGCTGGAGAAATCCACTTCCGAATTTGATAAAGATAAACTTGCCGAAAGAGTTGCTAAGCTTGCCGGTGGGGTTGCTGTCATCAAAGTCGGTGCCGCCACAGAGGTCGAGCTAAACGAACTCAAAGAAAGAGTTAAAGATGCTGTTGGTGCTACCAAAGCCGCTATCGACGAAGGTATCGTCCCTGGTGGTGGAGTCGCTCTTATTCGCGCTGGCCAAGCCTTGAAGAAAATTAAAGCAGACAACTCAGACGAAGAAATTGGCATCGAGATAGTTAAACAATCACTTTCTCAGCCTCTTCGCTGGCTCGCCAAGAATTCAGGCTCCGATGATGGTTGGGTGGTTAAAGAGGTTGAAGGCAATAAAAACCCTGCTTGGGGTTTCAACTCACTTACCCTAGAGTTTGAGGACATGATTAAAGCCGGTATTTTGGATCCCGTCAAAGTCACTCGCTCAGCTCTTCAGAATGCGGCCTCCGTCGCCAGCATGATTCTTACTACCGAATGTCTAATCACCGACATTCCGGAAGAGAAGAAGGACGCAGCTCCGGACATGAGTGGCATGGGTGGCATGGGAATGTAAAAACTCCAAAGATTAACAAGCAAAGGCCCTATATCAGGGCCTTTGTTGTTTTTATGGGGTGTATAATCTTGCCATGCCAAGAATGGAGATTGACCATGAAAGAGTTAGTTCCAGAAGAACTGAAATGGGGGTTCAACGTGTCAAAAGCAACCCTTTTTATGAAGAACCAGTAGTAGATTCCCGACATGGTTTTTGGCAAGGAAGACCAATTATTGGGCGTGATTGTCGGATAAATAGAGGCGTATATCTCGGTGGAAATGCTCGTGAAGCCATAGTGGTTGATGATGAAAAGCAGCCTGAGCTGGAAGAAATTTATCAACTCTTAATTAGTCGGATTGAGAGTAAAGGGGGAGATTTTAAATATTATTCTCTCCGTGAAGTTTTTGATCTTGTATTAGAAAAAATGCCCTACAATTCCGCTAAGGTGGATTCTATTCATAGAAACTATGGTGGAGAGCCAGATCAAAAAATTGGTTTGAATCGATATCTCAAATCTCACGCCGGAGTTTGCCGTCACCAGGCGCTTCTAGCTGCTTATCTTCTGGAAAAACTTGTTGATGATGGTTATTTAGGAGGAAAAGTATCTGTAGACAGAAATGCGATTCTCGGCCTAGGTGGCCATGCATGGGCGAGATATACTACCAGCTGGGGAAAAGTAGTGATTCTCGATATTGCTCAAAACTGTTTTGGTTCGTTAGATAAACTAAAAAAAGAGGGAACACATTGGTTCTACCAAAGACCGGAAGATTTGTAATAATAAGGCAAATAATATTATAAAAAATAAAAGACCCCGCATCTGCAGGGTTTTTTTATTTAAGATACTTTTTCGAGTTCAAAGAGGGTAGACAGAACTTTGACTACCATTTCTACCGTCGACTCGGTCTCAATATAAGTTGGACGATGCTCGTTAACAACTGTGTCAAGCGAGGGTTTAAGATGATCTTCGGGAATAGAAAGGTTTTCATCTATTACGAAGATCTTAATGGTGGACCTGTTCTTTTGAATAGCAATTCCGCATCCACGAGCTTTCGCCTTATTTATTGTTCTTATCGCATATAGATCATCCCCAACGAAATACTTAACTTTGATCATAAATACCTCCTTATTAGAGTACTTTCTATCTGAATTATACTCCCAAAAAGACTTATCCCCAAAAAAAAAGACTTATCCACACAACAAAATTAACGGATAAATCAATATAAACCAAGTGGAAAACTGTTGGAAACTTTAATTAGCCTCAGCCATGCGAACTTTATCTAGGGTTAGATAAGCTCTAGGGTTAACGGTTCTACCATCCTTCATGATCTCTATATGTAGATGTGGTCCAGTAGTTCTTCCGGTAAGACCAACTTCTCCTAATGCCATGTCTGTGGTTACTCTTTCACCTTCTTCGACAAAGATCTTTCCCATATGTGCATAGCGGGTCATTAGGCCATTTCCATGGTCGATGACCACTGATCTGCCGTAGTCCCACTTGGTAAAACTCATTAAGACAACCACACCATCTTTTAAGGGATAAATTTTGGAGCCTAGTGGGGCAGTGATATCCATGCCTGGGTGGCCAAGGTGAAACTCTTGAGAAACACCGGTATTTATGGGTAAAACGTTAACCAATGTTTTCTTGGTCTCTATTACGACGTTTTGATCAAAAGGTTGAATATTCGCCATAGCCATTACAGACTGGTCCCCAGGCAATATAAACATACCTGATGCCAGGGTAGTGACTGATATGGCCCCGCCCAAGGCGGCTTTTAGACTTCTTTTTTCAAACATCGGTCTGAAGAACTTGGAAAGAGGATGCGATGTTATCTTTATTGGTTTTATCCGTATCATATACGCGGGAAATACCCGCATAAGTACAAAAAATGCTCGAGTTACTCAAGCAGGGGGTATCATACCACATCACACCCCATCATGTCAAGTCCAGACACCCATTTCTGAGGCTAGTGGTACACTCTATATATGCTTACAGCCCAAGAACTCCAAGGTAAAAACATCCTACTTAGAGCCGATTTAGACGTGCCTATCAAGGATGGTAGGGTAGAGAACAATTTTCGCCTCGAGGCTCTTCTCCCTACTCTTAAACTCTGTCTGGAAAACGCCCACCGGACCTGCATAATAGGGCACTTGGGACGCCCTGAAGGTCAAGATTCCAATTTTAGCCTCGCTCCTGTTCAAGAGGAGTTAAAAAGATTGATGAATCAAGAGATTGGTTTTCTTGTTTCGGGTTTTTCTCCAGGGGAGTGTTGGACAGGGGAATTCCCTCTCACTTTAATGGAGAACTTAAGGTTCGATCCTCGTGAAGAATCTATTAGTAGGGAATTCGCAGAGCAGCTTTGCCAAGGGGCCGATTTGTACATTTACGAAGCCTTTGCCAGTTATAGACCTTCCACGAGCCTCCATAAAATACCCGAAGTACTTCCTACACGCACGGGACTCCAGTTTGATAGGGAAGTCGTTACGCTCAAAAAACTCCTAAATGAGCCTGTCCACCCCACCCTACTTCTGGCTTCCGGCGCCAAGCCGGATAAATTAGAGATGATACAGCAGATATCCTCCAAGTTTGATAATGTCCTTTTGGGTGGCAAATTCGCCCCCCAGGCTCAGCTAACCCCCGATGGCTTGGATTTAAATGAAGAAACCACTTCCCTATTCAAAAATGCCATTTATGAGGCTAAAACAGTCGTTTTGAACGGACCTTTGGGTGTCTATGAAGATGGAGTGCATGCCAAAGCCACTATAGAGGTATTCCAAGCCCTCAAAACTAGCTCCGCCTTTACTGTCTTAGGTGGTGGAGACACTTTAGCCGCCATCCCAGACCTTGGCTTCAGCTACTCCGACTTTGGCTTTGTCAGTACCGGCGGAGGGGCCATGCTCGACTTTCTAGTCACAAACACCCACCCCCTACTAGATATTCTAAAAAATAACTAATATGGCTACTGAATTCATTTTTAAGCCCAACCCTACTCGGGAGGAAATCATTTTAAATGATTTTTTTGCAAATACAAATTGGGACAAGCCAATTCACCCCGATCCTGCACACCTCCAGTTTTTTGATATTCCGGATAAATTTGCCCTACTCTTGAATAACAACCTTCCTGTTTCTACTCTGGTAATTTACTCACGATTTTTGGTCTATCAAGGTAAAAAATACTCTTTTTCTGGTATTGGTGGTGTCGCCACCCACAAACAGTTTCGACATCAGGGGTTTGCCACAGAACTACTAAATAGAACTTTGATGGCAATGAAAAAAAATTATGACTTTTCTTTGCTCTGTACAGATATACCGCACCTCAGTCCCCTGTACACCCCTGTTGGATATATACCACTAGGACGTCCTTACTACTTTATTGACAAAACCGGCAAAAAAGATGTTGAACTTGGTGGAATGATTGCTTCTCTCTCCTCCCCCGAAGCGGTTACCCAAATTCTCAGTTCTCAGGACGAAATCTTCGTCGGCACTAGCAACTTTTAGCCCTATAGCTAGACAATTTACTTTCTCTGTCGTAAAATTCAACTATTCTAAAACTCAGACCGGAGGATCTCTAACATGAATAAGTCTAAATGGGTAAAATTTTTGCTTGGGTTGGCTTTGTTCTTAGTCGCAGTCTCAGTTGTTGCCATTTTGTTTCCTCAGTACGTTTGGCAAATCTTGGGAATCCTGATTGTAGCCACTGCTTTTTGCTTTGTACTGTTCATCATCGGACTAATGACTGGTGCTTTCAACCCCAAAGGTCCTGTTCAATAGTCTCTAATTTAAAACTCTCCCCTTCTGGGGAGTTTTTTGTGGCAACTGCTCCTTTGTGCTAAAGTTTAATTAGTTAATCTTTACTGCCCATATGACAAAATTTTCCATCAACGGCTTCGGCCGCATCGGCCGCTCTGCTACCCGCGTCTGGCTTACTAGTCACCTAGATGAATCAAATCTTGTCGCCATTAATACCTCCGGTTCACAAGGGGTCAGTGGTTGGGCTTATCTTCTAAAATACGATACTTCATATGGTCCTCTCCCTTATGAAATCAATGCTGAAGAAGTTCAAAAGCCTGAGGAAGTCACTGATACGAATCCTCTTCTTGGATATCTAAACATTAAACACCCTAAAAGAGACCTCCGTGTTCCTGTGCTAGCCCAAAGAGATCCTTCAAGAATTCCATGGGACAAATATGGCACGGAAATCGTCATCGAATCTACTGGAGCGTTTACTTCTCTAGAGAAAGCAATTCTTCACATTTGTGGTGGAGTCAAGATGGTGGTCCTCTCGGCTCCCGCCAAAGGCCCAGGTGTTCCCACTGCCGTCTTGGGTGTCAACGAAAAAGAAATTTTTAGAAAAGATCATGTAAATACTATTTCCGTCATCAGTAATGCTTCTTGTACCACCAACAGTGTTGCCCCTGTCGCCGCCCTTCTTCATGAAAAACTTGGAATTTTGAAAGCCATGCTTACAACTGTTCACGGCTATACCGACGACCAAAATCTACAAGACAACTCACATCGTGATCTTCGTCGCTCCAGAGCTGCTGCAATGAACATTGTCCCTACTAGTACCGGTGCCGCCATAGCTGCTACTCTTGCTATTCCAGACCTAAAAGGCTTGTTTGATGGTATCTCTCTTCGTGTTCCAGTCCTTACCGGTTCAATTACAGATTTTACTTTTATTACTCAGCGCTCCACTTCCGTCGAAGAAATAAATCAAATTTTTATCGACGCCTCCAGAACTCCTAGATATAAAGGCATCCTGGCTGTTACCGACGAGCCAATTGTTTCCTCCGACATAGTTGGTAGATCCGAGTCTAGTATTGTCGATTTGGATATGACGAGAGTTGTTGACGGCACTATGGTAAAAGTCTTGGCTTGGTACGACAACGAGTGGGGCTATGCCAACCGTCTAGTAGAGGAAACCATAAAAGTCGGCCAGGCTCTGGAATAAATATAAATATTTCCTAATTCATTCTTAGTTAGTGATTGTTTTAATGCTAAAATAGTGCGTGATTCGGCCGGATGGCGAAGTGGTAACGCTGAGGTCTGCAAAACCTCCATGCGCGGGTTCGATTCCCGCTCCGGCCTCAAAATAAAAATTATCCCTCGCGGATAATTTTTTGTTTTGACTTGGGAATCGAACAGTCGGAGCTGGTTTCGTAACGAACCCAGCGAGACAGGTCCTGAGGCAATCAATGATTGACCGAAGGCGATTCCCGCTCCGGCCTCCTAATGTGCTACACTATTCTTACTATGAGGTCACGCATTTTACGTACACTGCCCATCTTATTATTTTCTCTCCTTCTTGCCGGCTGCCAGCTGAATCCTTTTGCGAAGAAATCCGGAATCCAAATCACTTCTCACCCGGATGCTAACGTCGTCATAAATGGCAAATCTGTAGGTAAAACCCCTTTTTACGACGAGAGTCTTGTTCCAGGCATGGCCACTATTCAATTAACCGCCATCGATTCCGGTCAATCTTGGGAAGGTAAAGTAAATTTAGTTGCCGGCACTCTCACCACTGTCCACAGAGAATTTGGAGCCACCCCAGACAAGTCACATAGTTACACTCTTTCTTTTGAAAAGCTTGCTAACAGTAAAGATTCTTCAGTTAGCATCATTAGTCTCCCACCCAATGCAACTGTAAGTATTGATGGCAAGCCTGCAGGTTTTACTCCCGCTACTGCCGATATTTCCACTGGACCTCACGTCTTTTCCTTTACGGCTCCTGGTTATCAGGACAAAATCGTTAATGCTGCCGTTCAAGCCGGCTACCGACTCGCTCTAAACTTAACCTTGGCTACTATGGATATAGTTCCCACTCCAACCCCCACACCTCTCGTTGCCACCCCTTCAGGTTCTCTCACTCCTTCTCCCAAGGCAAAACCAACTATCGCACAAACTGTCACCCCGCTACCAAAACAAGCCTCTTCCTCAGCTGTTCTTGCCACACCTTACGTTGAGATTCTTACCACTCCTACCGGCTGGCTAAAAGTTCGAGACGCTGCCTCCGTTAGTGGAATTGAGCTAGCTAAAGTAAATCCTGGTGATAAATTTGCTTACAAAGCCTTAGACTCAACCGCCTCTTGGTACTCTATCGAATATGTCAAAGGTTCTTGGGGCTTCGTCTCCTCCCAATACGCCAAACTGGTTAAATAATTTCAACAATATAAATCACCCAGTGTCATTCCAGGCTTGACCCGGAATCCATCAAATTACTCCGAAATTTAATCGTCATTGCGAGTTTCGGTACACCGAACCGTGGCAATCCAGGATTTTATATTGTCATTCCGACCGAGTGAAATGAGTGTAGGCCGCTGGTCTCCGAAGGGGGAAATCTCACTCAACTGCTTATTTTGGTACCAACCCTGTCATTCCCGACCTGATCGGGAATCTATAAAAATAAATTCAGTACTTTGAGTTTTTGATTCCTTGAGTTTTTGAGTTCTTTTTTTTATCCTAAGTAGTACAAGATTCCTACCACCATCACACTCCAGGTCACAGCCGTCGCAATTAGTGGCTTATCCGACAGTATAATTCTTTCGGGACTCTCACCCTCATTCCCTTCATAAATGATTTGTAGGTACCTCATGATGCCGTAGACCACAAAGGGAATTGTTATCATCATCCACTTCTCCGACACCAAAGTTCTGGGTAAAAGTGAAACCAATTTTAAAGCTCTTCCGTCGGGAACAATCTTAGGTTGGTTAAAAGTAAATAGTGCATAGGTAATCCAGGTGGCTGTCGCAAACATACCGGTATAAATATCCAGTAGTTGTTCTGTGTATCGCTTCAATGTGGCTCTGGTTTCTTTTTCTGTGTATTTTCCAAGAAGCAAAGTCATCTCTCCTCTGCGCTTTCCAACAGCTAAGAAAAGTGATGCTGCTATGACCGTCATGAGAAACCATACATCCATATGAGCAGAAATAGTTAGTGCTCCGGCGTAAACCCTAAGGAGATATCCTATGGCAATTACAATTACATCAACAATAGCTACATTTTTTAGATACTTGGTGTAGGCAACTTGAATTAGAAGGTATACAAGCCCGCTAATAAAAAGGTAATAATTCAGACTATACGCCCAAGCCAAACCCACAATCACTCCGGCAACCAATACAAATATCGCCACCGGAATCGGCAATTCTCCACTAGCAATTGGTCTATTCTTTTTATAAGGATGATTTCTGTCTGCCTTAATATCCAAGAGATCATTAAAGATATATGTCACACTACTCAAAATGGTAAAAATCACTGCAGCCTGAAAGACTCTAATAAAATATCCTTCATGAAACAGAAGACCAGAAAAAATCAAAGCAGCGAACAAACTAAGATTCTTTACCCATTGTCGCGGTCTGACTTCTTTGAGAAGTGAGAGGAGTATTGCCATATAACAAATGTTAGCATTAATATTACCAATCCTATCATGATGAAAAACTTACTTCTAGCTTCAAACTTGATTGCGGACACGCCTAGAATTGCCGTAATCATCCAGTAAAATAAAGCAATTCTCCTTTTCCCCCATCCCATGGACAGTAATTTGTGATGTAAATGACTCTTGTCTCCCCACACTGGTGACTTACCGGACATAATTCTTTTGATCACTAAGTAAATAAAATCTACCAGGGGTACTCCAAGCACCACCAGAACAGTCCCCACTTTTGCTGTTGCCAAAATAGAAATAACTCCCAGTAAAAGCCCGGCAAGTGATGTTGCGGAATATCCTGGCATAACTTTCTGTGGATAAAAGTGAAAAATTGTAAGCCCGGCAAAAGCTCCGGCCAATGAAAAAGCCAGGATTGCCACCGGCCACTGTGTGATATCGGCGCTGTAACTAAGTGAAATAATTCCTAGAGCCAGCGCTGCAATTGTCACCACTCCACTTATCTGCCCATCCACTCCAGAAGACCAATTAATCGCATTCATTAATATTGGAATCCAAAGTAGCGCAAAAAGATCAGCCAGCACCCAAATCTCATGATGAGCACCCAAAAGATCAAATCCGATTTTTATTTTCGAAAAATCAATTATTCCCCCAAAGGGGTTAGAGACAAAAGAAATCCCAATCCCCGATGAAACGATTATCACCACTGCCACAAAATTTAGCCCCAGTCTTAAGTACGGATTAAGACCTTGAACATCATCCACCAAGCCCGTCACCAGTACCAGTAGCGAGGCAATGCCAATGGCCAGTAAGTGTTTATCAATATGTAGAAAAAAGCCAACCGTCATAAACACTCCTAGAAAGATGGGGATGCCCCCGCCTTTTGGCACCGGTATTTTGTGAATGTGTGCTGGGTGAGGGTTTTTCTTTGGATCAATTACCCACCCAAGTTTGTCAAAAAGTAATACCGTTGCCGGAGTAATTATCAAACTAATTAAGAAAGCTAAGAAGAAAGGAAGTACCGTGATTCCGGAGTTTATCATAAAGCGAAAATTTGGATTACTCTAAAAAATCCTGCCGCCAAAAGCAAAATTGACATCAAGGCTCCTACCATCAGAGTCGTCTCAGCCGGAGTATCCCCCTTACCTGCCCAAGAAGCCAATATTCTGGTAATTCCCAAAATCACAGCCATTCCACCGATTACCCCTGCTAGGACAATTTTATTTACCAGTTGCTGTTCTCCTCCTATTAGAGAGTAGAACCAAGGGACTTGAGGGGGTAAATTATTCCAAACTAATGCCAGTACAACTCCCATCAATATTAGCACCACCCATCCTGCATACATCAGTTTTTGTGCTGTTTTGATTTTTGTCATTTTTGTTTTTTATCTTCTGTCTTGCCTATAGATTTTTCTGTTACTCGATACTCCATATATCTTCCCATCATTAGTCTGGTGTGAGCATCAAGTCCGGGTAAAGCCGAAAAGAAGAAACCCACCACCGGCATCAATATAAATTCAAAAGGCGAAGAGACTTTTCTCCAGATAGATTGGTTTGCTACTTTTGGTCTGGCTTTGAGATCTATGAAGACCATAGCCACCAAACTAATAAGCGATAGGGTCAAAATGGCGGAAGATACTTGGGGTAGTGTTTTGCCGATTACCGTTCTGGAGAAAGTCGGATTTAGAAGTGGTGGCATATTTGCTCCGACCGTAATAATGAACCAATTCACCGGCCACATAAAGTGATCTTCAATTACTTTAAATACTCGTATTGTTTTATCCCAGAAGGGAGCTTTGGTGTCCAAAATGTATTCTTTGATAATGTAAGCGTCATCACTGGCTCCCCACGCCCACCTTTTTACTTGTTCATAAGTATTGGTGTATGTACTCCAGAAGCCATTTGCTTCCGCTGCGTCGGCGAAAACGGAAAGGAAGATCGGTTCAACCTCCACTTCCCCTTTGGTAGCAAAATAAGTTTTGAAAAATATTCGATAATCTTCAGGAATCACATCCGTGTCCCAGTAATTGATTTCATCCATGAGTTTCAAGCTCAGAGTATAAGTCGAAAAGTTAATTAGTCTATCTGGTCTGGATAGCTGTGCCATGTTTATGACGCTACTCATGCGGTTAAATACTCTCATGGGCCATGGAATTCTTTCGATATTGTTGTAGAAGACAATCGCTCCTTGCCAAATCTTACGGTAACGGTTTGGATCATCCAAAAATACATATGTGATGGCAGCCAAATGATTCGGGTGTAAGGCTACATCGCAGTCCACGGAGGAGATCGTCATCTTATCAATGTTCCATTCTTTATGTTTATCCAGTTCTTTTTTGAATTCTTTGCCTGCCCACGAGGCATTGCTGGATTTCCCAATCACTTCTCCAAGCAGGTTGAACGGATGGGTTGTAAACATAAGTCCCGCAAATTTTCCTTCAAACCGATCTCTTAAATATTTTTCCCTTTCATTATTAAGTTCATCTCCGGCTCTGCCTTCCCAGGCAATGAGTGGAATGATTTGTTTTGGACCAATGGTTTGTTTTTCTAGGGCTTCTAAGGTTCTTTCTAGAATTTCAGCAGGTTCTTTGTATGTTGGAAGAACAATTAAGTGTTTGACTTCTTTCCAGTCCGCAAACCCTTGCACATCACCCATCCAGTCATACTTTTCCCAAGCTTGAATTCTGTAATAGGACATTACTCCGGCCCAGGCCAGAGTAGTCGAACGGTAAAGCCAATAAACATTAAAGGCGATAATAAAATATGCAACCCCGATAGGCCAAAAGATTGATCCCCAAACAGGGAAAAGGATAAATGTCCAGCTGGTAAAACCAGGCAAAATTTCCAGTGCTCTCTGGCTGGCGTGGGGGTATTTTTTTATTAGCTTTCTAAGGAATACAAACATTTTGTGTTTAGACTGGTTTTTTCTGCTAGTTCCGTATAGCTAATATTCAATTCGGAGGCTATAAACTCTGCTGTTATTTTAACATTTGCCGGACTGTTTACCGTGCCTCGAAGTGGTTCCGGGCTCAAATACGGGCTGTCAGTCTCCATCAATAGTCTATTTATTGGAACTTTTTTAACTAGCTCTCTCAGGTTTCCGGCCGATTTATAAGTGATGTTACCGCAAAAGCTGACATAAAATCCCATTTCTAATATCATTTCCAAAAACTCCGGACTCCCAGCAAAGCAGTGAAACTGCCCCCTCAGTCTGAATTTTTCCCCAGAGGAGTCTTCCTTGTACGTAGTCGTACGAGGAGACTCCTCATTGGTCCCTGTCATTGCGAGACCCGCCGTAGTGGGTCGTGGCAATCCAGGATAATTATTCACAAACAACTCCAACTCTTTCTTCATCTCCTCTTCCGCATTCCGCATATGAATGGCCACTGGTAAATTTTTTGACACCGCCAACTCTATTTGCCTTCGGAATATCTCCACCTGAGTCTTCTCGGTCTTTTTCTCTTTATCCCAATAATAATCAAGTCCAATTTCTCCGATACCTACCACCCTCTCAGAACTATCAATTATCTTCTCCATCTCCTCCATGACAATTTCCAACTTCTCATTATCCGTCATTCCGGGCTTGACCCGGAATCCATCCGGAATATCATCAAACATCTTTTCCACTTCCTCCGGATGTATGCCCACTAAACAATACTGATTTTCCTGAGTCGCAATCACTACCCCTCTTTTGGCATCGGCCAAACTGGTTGCCGGGATAATCACTTTTTCCACTCCGGCCTCGAAAGCTTTTTTCAAAGTATCTTTTACGTCTGTAAATTTTTCATCCGTCAGATGGCAGTGTGAATCAATTAACATACTTTATTTCTCCTCTATCCTCTGAAATAAATTAGGTCCTCTTTTAATCACTTCCCCTCCAAACGAGGTCATTAATTTTTCAGAGGTCTCCGGCATAAAAGGTGCGAGGTCAGCCGCCACTTGTCTGATAATTCTCACCAGGTCGGCTAAGAAATATTCTTGTTCCTCTCCTTTTAGTTTCCACACCTCTCTCTGATTGATTAAAGTATCAGCTGTCTTGACATCTTCCCAAATAAATTTCAAAGCTTCATCAAATCGAAATCCATTCAGATTATTCACCACTGCCTCTCGAATTCCAAGCCTCTGCTCCTCCACTTTTAGATTAATTTTTTCCGCCATGGTTGCCACTCTGGCGGCCAGGTTTCCAATACCGTTTGCCAAGTTAGTTTGAAAAGCTTTTTTGAATCTATCTTCGGTCACATCCGAGTCCTCAAAAACACTTACTTCTGACAGAAGGAAGTTTCTCAGCGCATCGGTGCCATATTTCTCTGCCCACTCAATCGGATTTATGACGTTCCCTAAGCTCTTGCTCATTTTTTGTCCACCCGAAGTTAGAAATCCTCCGACAAATATTTGTTTGGAGTTCGGTAAGCCGGCCGACATTAGCATCGCCTGCCACATTGCCGTTTGTTGTCTCAAGTTGTCTTTTCCGCAGACTTGAATACCCGGCCAAAACTCCTCAAATTTTTTATCGTCGGAGGGCCACCCTAACGCGGAAATATAATTCACCAGAGCATCAAACCAAACATACATTACCTGTGTGGGGTCTCCCGGCACTTCTACTCCCCAAGGCATTTTGGATTTCAATCTAGAAACGCTAAAATCTTGAAGTCCGGATTTTACAAATATTCTCATTTCATTTTGCCTGAAATCAGGTACTACAAACCCTGGACTGGAGTCATACATGTCCACCAATTTCTGTTCGTAGTTTGAAAATTTAAAGAAGTAATTTTCCTCTTCAATATTTTCAATCTCCTGGTTTGGGTGAAGTCCACATTTACCATCTACCAGCTCTGAGTCGGTTTTTTCCAGTTCACACCCCACGCAATATTTAACCTTATAAACTTTTTTGTAAATATCTCCTTTGGCTTCACAAAGTTTCCAGAATTCTTGAGCCGCTTTTACGTGATGTTCATCTGTCGTTCGGATAAAGTTATTGTAAGAAAGATTTAGTGCTGACTTTAGGTTGCCAAATTTGGCAGCATATTCATCGCAGTAAGTCTGAGGTTCAACCCCTGACTCTAATGCTTTCTGATATATTTTTTGACCATGTTCATCTGTGCCTGTATTAAAAAATACGTCATCTCCTTGAAGCCGGTGCATTCGAGCCAGCGTATCTGCCCTGATAATTTCCATAGCAAAACCGATATGTGGCTCGGCATTTACATACGGTAACGTTGTGGTGATATAAAACTTTCCCATGGCTCAATTTTACCCTACTTAAAGATCTTCTTTATCCCACCCGCAATCTTGTCAGTCCAGTCACTAGCCCATTCCTCCGCTTTAACTCTTCTAATTACCTCTTGCCATCCCTCGTTTCCAAGATTTTCCGCCACTGTCGCAATGGTCGCGGAACTAACCTTAATATTATTTTTGACATCTTCGTAGCTCCTCCCCTTATCCAGATAGAGTGCAATCCCCAATCGTTTAAGTACGGCAATTCTTTCGCCTTCAGTAAGTATGGAACCAAGAATAACTCTCAATTCATCTGGAGAATCAATTTCAGCCAACACTTGATAAAACATATCAGCTAGCTGTTTTTCTAAATTTTTGTTTATGGGGTTTTGTGAAAGTTGCATATTCTGTCCTAATTAATAACCTTTCCTGCAATCAGGTAGTTCTTCAATTAATCAAATCATACACCACTCGTCATTGCGAAACACATTCGTCATTGCGAGCGTACTCGCGTGGCAATCTAGCATGGTGTGTTGTGTCATTCCCGACCTGATCGGGAATCTATTTAAATCTACGTATTCGTCTCCTTAAGTTGACCCAGAATCCATACGGTTTTGATTTTTACTTTTAAACATATAAATCTCCCACGACACTAGTAGCCCAAGTATCAAAAGTCCATTCATCATGGTTCCTAGATGCAGTAGTCTCATTTCCAGAAACGCTGTAATTCCTATTGTCCATCTTAGTGCCGTAGATGCCGATAAAAATAAGATCGATAAGAGCCAAAAAATCCCTCCCATGACCAGAAGAGTCATGGGTAAATAGCTCCCGGGCAATATAAAGTCTTTAATCGTCTCCGGGTCCACTATCCATACTGTTAATCCAATTATCAACCAGTTCAAAACAGCAAAAAATATCAGCCATCCATATCTTTTCTTCTGTCTATTATTTTTTGTCTCCATATAATTCGTCATTGCGAGTGTACTCGCGTGGCAATCTAGCCTGTCAACCACCTCGTCATTCCGGGCTTGACCCGGAATCCATCAAATAACTCAACCATTCTCCATCAATTTAACCACACTCAAACCACAAAAAAGGAGGAGCCTCAGCTCCTCCAATCTTCTTTAAAACTTAGGGGGGTTTATTCCTCGATGTGTCATTGCTCGGTAGGCAATCACAATGCCTGCCACCAAGACAATCACACAAACCAGAATCAACGTTCCCCAACAAACACCAAGTCCTTGTAGTAATGAGACCAACCATGCGGGCATAACGTTCTCCTCAAATCTAGATTTTGGTAAACAGCCCTTATATTATAAGACTAACCTATATATTTGTCAAGCCCATCATCTTCGTGTTTTCTACGCCCATTTGCGCTAGAATGGATTAATGTCCTCAGACACGCTCATTATTCTTGCCTTCCTGGCCATCGGGCTTTTTGTGGTCTATCTCCTGCTCAAACAGAAGCTGGAAGCCCAGAAAACCGACCCCACCCTGAATGCCTGGCTCAAATCACTCCAGCAGTCCTTCGATACCACCAATCGCAACACCACCTCCTCTCTCCAGCAGAACTACCGCGAACTTTTCTCCCGTCTCGACCAAGCCACAGCCGTTATTTCGGACTTGAAGAAAGAAGCGGGAGCCTTCGGTGAAGTTAGTCGCTCCATGAAAGATCTTCAAGACTATCTTAAGTCTCCCAAGCTTCGCGGCAACATCGGCGAACAAGTTCTCAAAGACCTCATTGGACAAATGTTCCCCAAAAACAGTTTTCATCTTCAGTATCACTTCAAAGGTGGCTCCATCGTCGACGCCGCCATCAAGACTCAAGCTGGCATCCTTCCCATAGATTCCAAATTTCCCATGGAAAATTTTCAGAAAATTTACTCTTCTGCTACCGCTTCAGAGAAGTCGATTGCCCGCACCGCTTTTATTCGAGACGTCAAGAAACACATCAAAGACATTTCGGGCAAATATATTCTGCCCGAAGAGGGAACTCTGGACTTTGCTCTCATGTACATTCCTTCGGAAAGTATTTATTACGAAATAGTTAGTGAACAAGAATTACTAGACCTTGCCCGCGAGTGCCGCGTCTATCCCGTGTCGCCCACTACTCTCTACGCCCATCTCCAAACCATTCTTCTTTCTCTGGAAGGTCAAAAAATCGCCGGCAAAACCTCCGAAGTTTTTACCATCCTCAGAGCTGTCCAAAAAGATTACGAAAAACTTAATGAAAACTTTACTCTTCTGGGCAAACATCTCACTAATGCCTACAACTCCATGAACTCCACTTCTCAAACTATGAACCAAATCGGCAACAAGCTCGATTCTGCCCGTCAGCTCAAATCCGGTCTCGACTCCACAGAATTAGATTAATTTAACCTCCTTATGTCCACAAAAAAATCCCGCCATCAGCGGGACTCTATGTTATTTAAACTGCAATATACATCCAACTCCAAGTCCGATGATTGAAACTAAACACCAGACAGCTGCGCCTACCACCATTGCCGCCATCTCAGTCATTCCGAGCCATACGACAAATGAAACAGCTACTCCTCCCATTACCAAACCAAGCAAAACACCACCAAGAGTAAATCCTATTAAATACATTTTTTCTCCTTCTTAGGATCAGTCAAAGTTCTAAGTCATATTTTACTCCAATCTCTCTTATATTCTCCCTAGCAAAACTATAGAATATATCTATGAAAATATTTCTCATTCGCCATGGCCAGACTACCGGGGATCTCGAAGATCGTTACGGTGGTGACTACGATGATCATTTGACCGAAGTGGGTCGTACCCAAGCCACAGATTTGGCGGAAAAACTTATCAATAAAGGTATCGAAAAAATCTTTGCCAGCCCTCTCATTCGAGCTCAAGAAACCGCCGAAATAATAAATCAAAAGCTGTCGGTATCCACAGAAACCTTTGAAGATTTGAGAGAAAGAAATCAATACGGCATTTTAACAGGGATGGTCAAATCGGAAGCCAAAGAAAAATACCCCAAAGAAGTCGAACTTCTTAAGGATTACAGAAACACTATTACCGGTGCTGAAAGCTACACTGATTTCAGTGAGAGGTTCGGAAAATCACTGGAAAAGATCTTTGGGTCAAATTTTCAATCCGTCGCAATTATTACTCACGGCAGTGGTCCTATTAAATATATTTTCAGAGAAGTACTAAAAGAGGGAGAGGTAAAAGTCGAAGACTGCGGCTTTGCCGAACTAAACTACACGGATGGTAAATTAAGTCTTGTTTCTTTAAGTGGTATAAAAATAGTTAGATAGAATTATGAAAAAGAAAACCATTCTCATCACCGGCTGTTCCTCAGGTTTTGGTTACGAAACCGCCAAATATTTATCCCAACAAGGTCACACTGTCATTCCCACTGTCCGCAAAAAATCAGATCTTTCCATACTCCCAAACACCAAACTTCTGGATGTAACTTGGAGTCAAAATCAAATTGATGAAGTTGTAAAAGAAATTTATAAAAAATATGGCCGAATCGACGTACTTATAAACAATGCCGGCTACGGCTATGTCGCTTCTGTCGAAGCCTCTACCGAAAGCCAGACCAGAGACCAGTTTGAAGTTAATTTTTTCGGCACCTACAAAGTCATCAAATCGAATCTTCCAATAATGAGGACTCAAAAATCCGGACTGATTATTAATATCAGTTCGATTGTCGGACTCTTCTCTCTTCCTGATTACGGTATTTATAGCGCCAGTAAGTTTGCCGTCGAAGGTCTTTCTCAAGCCCTTCGCTTGGAAGAAATCAAAAATAATATCCAAGTCGTCGCCGTCAACCCCGGTGCTTACGATACCAAATTTTACAAAAATTCTAAAGTTCCGCCCACGGTCGTTAACGACTACAAAGACTATGGTGAACCACCTGTTCAAATTGCGAAGCTTATCGAAAAAATCATCGAAACCAAAAATCCCAAAGCCAATTATTTAGTGGGAAAGGAAAAACATCTGGTCAAACTACTTATGGCTTTGCCGTCCACCATCCGCGACCCCCTGATCAAAAAATACATTTCCTAAATATCCCCACCATCGCCATGGTGTCTCTTCCGCAATATGCGAGCATCGCCCTGGCCAGATTTCCTTTTTCTTCTTCCGGTGTTTCCTCATTCGTCATCACTGGCCAACTGGCCGACGCTGTCCCACCTTCTTGAATTTCCAAATCCGTATACGCTAATTCAGGACACAACACAGGTAAAACTTTCTTTAGAGAAGCGCTCTTGTTAAACTCACTGTGAATATATATTTTTCTATCAAATTTAAACAAGAGCATCAAGTCAAACATCCTTTCGTTCAAATCCAAAAGAAATTCCGCTTCCTCCGGAAACATCTCTGCCATTTCTTTATTTCGGAGAGTTTCAAAACTAGCATTCCAAACAACTACACTCCCCTTGGGTCCGAAGTCCTTCTTTAGATTTTCAATTAATTCCGCCATCGGATTCACAAAGCTTCTAGCCAAAAATTCTTTGTGAATTATTTCTCCACCCGGTTCGTCCATGATATCCAGCGAATACTGAAAGGGGATTTGCTGATACGGCTTGGTCCCGTCAAATGGGGGAATCCCGGCCGAATATGTTTCGTAATCAAAAAAATACAAAGGATAAACCAGGTCGGCCAACTCTTTCTTAATTCCTTCTCTGTCAATTTCTTCAAAAGCCACCGGCTCCACAAAACCAACCCGGTCCAGCAGTTGCTGGGGCAACCTCGTGTAGTCCAGCGTCCCCCGGTCCAGTAATATTTTCAGGTGATCATCCGGAAAAGTTTCCGCAATTTCATATATCTCGGGAAATCCATGAATATAGAAATCCAACCAGTCACATTTTTCCGGATTATGACATTTCTGTATCAGCGCCATGTCTGGTGACCGGATATTCCCAATTATTAGTTTCGCTTCTTCAATTTGCTTCCTAGCTTCATCCATATGCTCCGCCACCTGCTCGGTGATCTCCTCCTCTACAAAAAGTTTTTCCGGCTCTATCTCCCCTTGCCTCACATATTCGTTATTAATATGTATCAGATATGTTCTCCCGATCTTTATTCCTGCTCTCTCAAAACAAATTTTTTGAAACGCCACGTCCACAAGATGTTCCTCTTTCACTGAAGTGCTACTCTTCACTTCCCGCAGGTCCCAGAGTCCCATCTTAAGGTCTTTAGTAAGGATATCTGCAGTACAACCAAGTCCGTCATTCGTAATCGCCGTCGGCTGAAACATTACCGTCGCTCCCTCTTCAATCATTCTCTTCGTATTGATATATCCCCGCTCAAATCTGTCCTCAATCTCTATCCCTTCCGGATAAAGTTTCCTCGCCAGCTCATCTATCAAATTTCCGTTGGTAAAAATTCTCGTTAGGGCTTCACTCTGCTTCGGCAGCAAATCTTTCCGATACTTTACCAGCCACAGCCAAATCGGGCACTCCTCATGTTTTATAAAATCCGACTTCGTAATCATTCTCTGTATTTTATATCTAAATCCAGATATTTGATGCGTAATTTGCTTAAAAAAGAAGGACTTGACAAAGCCCTTTAGATAGTGTATAGTATACAATATCTAATCAACTCACGCACGTTAAAGAGGACAAAATGATAATCGAAGGCATTGACTGGTTCGTACTTGGCAAGCTTGAAGAATACCTAAAATCCAAGCTTTCTGCCGGCCAGAAGCTTGAGATCCACGGTGAAGAAAATAGCCGTACCATTGATATGTGGGACCACATGGTATTCTGGGGCGAAATTAAGATCACGCTCAGCGATAGGGCCACCGGCCACAAGCTCCACACGGAGACTATTAAGTCGACTACTACTCGGTCCTATTCCGCCGACCGAGAAAGCCAGTACTCGTACAAAGTAGACGTTTCCGTTTTTGACGCTTGGTTTACCACTCCTCAGTAATGAGGAGTTTTTGTATCAAGTTACTCCGTAAAGCTTTAGATAGAAGTCATATAATCTACCTATGGAATATTTGTATTGCGAATCTTCTTTTGGCCGCGGCAGTGAAGGTTTTGCTGAATGGAAAGCTCCTAAGACTGAAGATCAAGCAGAAAGCGATGAGGTAGAACAAGAAGTCGAATTTGAATCCATAACTGAAGAACCAAAATTGGAAGCCAAAGAAACAATTAAAAAATACGATAAATTAATGCAACTCTGGGCGGACATTATAGAAAAAGGTCCTTCTTGGGAGCCAGGTATTCTGGATATGAAAAGAAAAGCGGTCGGTACCTTACTCCACACTCTCGGAATATTAGATAAAAAAGGAAAATGTGATATAGACAAGCTTCTCGAATTGTCCGGTTATATTACCTCACTTAAAGAAACCCCAATTAAAGATAAATACTATCCAAAATTTGATAAGTTTCAAAAAGGTTATGAAGAAGCAAAGGAAGAGAACGGGGTACTATTTGATGATCTAAAAGGCAGAGGAGAAGATATCCAAACTTATCTCTATGGTCTGGGAATCGTTATGGATAATGAAATTGTTTACGAAAGCATCTTTGAAAACGATCCGATTCGAAAGGGCAAATTCGATAAAGTCGAAAACGGCCGCCACCGTGTCGCTAGTATGGAATCTCTTGGGAAATGCGGCTATTTTATGTCCCATCCATGGATTAAAACTGTTTACGAAAAATAAATATGGAAATTAATTTCGGAATACTGGAGCCTACTGAGAAAACTACCGAAAACACTCGAAAAATCGATTGGCCGGATAATCCTGAATTTTTCCGGATGCGTGATGAATACCTAAAAGATCATATGGAAGCAGCATCTGAGCAAGTTAAAGGATTATCAAGAGTTGGTCAACGTGAGAAACCTGTGGTCGCCCGTCTTATCTGTGAAGCTATGTTCATGACTGACCTGATGAGAAAAATATCTCCGATTAAACTTGAACATCCGGTAAACATCAAATTTATTCACGATGTTAAAGAAGATGATATCTCTTTCGGTTCAAAAATGAGTGTTACTCCAAAATATAACGAAAGTGGGGAGACGCTTCTTTCTTTTGATTTAACACTAAACCTTGATGCTGTGATCGATGAGGCGGAGTCAAATTTAAGAAATCAGAAACTATTTGAAAGCGACGCCCAATACCTCAGCTCTCCCGTCCATGAGTTTGGCCACATGTTATATATTCAAGAAGCTAGTAAAAATCCGGGGAGAAAACAAACAGAATATAAAGATCTTACTGGTGATACTGATCGATACGAAAACCTATCTGAGGTCGAATTTGATTATCTTCTAAAAGCCTCTGATTTAGAGATAAAAGGAAGACTCTGGCAAATCGCCTTTCTTAGAAAATATTTCAAGCATTCCAATCTTACCTTTCGGGTTGATAGAAATTTAAAAGAAAGACAGGTCCATAGGAGAGAAATGCAAGACAAAGGGTTTCTAGATTAAATAACTTATAGCTTGACCAAGATACCCTGAGATCATACAACCACATCTGTAAGCGCCTTATAATCTGATCCCTAGTAAAGCCTAGGGATTTTTTATACTAAAAACTCCGCCGAAGTAATCGTCTTCCCATACATCACCGGGAAGGTGAAACCAATCAAAAGCTTTTGCAATTCCTGCCTTTCCGGGTCGTCGGTTGTCTCGATAAGATCTTTCAAAATCACAAAATTGAAACCTTTGGAAAATCCGCTAACAATCGTGGCGAGAACACAGCCATCCGTAAAAATGCCGGTCATCACAACGTATCTAATTTTTCTCTGATTTAATTCTTTTACCAAATCCTCATTCGAAAACGCATCGTAGGTATTTTTTATAAACACCAAATCATCTTCACTGGGCTTTACTGTATGAAAAAGTTCTTCAAATCCGGAAGGGTCGTTGGAATAGTAATTTGCTTTTGGGTCTTCGTAGAGAGTTTTAATATTTTTCGGCAAATTTTCCTTGGTCCAGGAAGTTAATTTTACGTATGCCACTAAACCGCCAAAGTTCTTCTTGTACTCAACTACAAAATCAGCCAGCTTAGGCAGCATCTCCCTTATCTTGGTGTAGTGGATATTCCACTCCGGCGTTTCACACCTCTCGTGGGCACATGAGTTTATCGGGTCTATTACTAGAAGTGCCGTGTTGTCTTTAGTCATCCCCTCGTATGGCTTCATAATCTTAATTATATCGCTGACCAATCTAACAGAGAGTTGAAACCAAGTAAGGCCTATAAGTTTGACATTTATTAAAGTATATTGTAATATATCGCTATCTTCGTGCCGAACATTTATAAGGAGGACAATCTTGGTCCACAAGACAATGCCCGAGAAGCTGGTCAGAATCATAAACCACCAGCTCCAAGACCCCCGCCTATCGCTGGGCTTCACCCAGTTCTTGGGCCGCCGGGTCATAATTGGTCCGAACGAAATGACCAACCCGGAATTCCTCGAAGACCTCAAGGCTGAGTGCGAGGAAGACGATGGACTATTAGTCTGTGAGGGCTGTCCGGAAGCTGATACTGCTTACATTCAGGATGGAGTACTCTTCGTAGTCTATGGTGGGCACAAATACGGAGTGCCGTTGGAAGATATCGTCAGGATCACAGTAATAGAAAAAAGGACGATAAATTTCTTCCTGGTAAATGGCTCATTCTCCTTGCTCTGGATGACACAGGGGGAGATCGAAAAATACCAAGACCTCAGAAATTAGCAGACGAATTCACCCCACTCAAGTAGTGGGGTGTTTTTTTGGTCAATTTAGCACCACAATCGCCGCATTAAGTAGTGTGGCAAAACTGACCCAGGCGATATAAGGCACCAGCAGATAAAACGCCGGCTTAGAGATCGGGTAAAACTTTTTCATGGTCATGAAAACCAAACCCCACATGACCAAAATTGTGACAAGCCCTAGTGCCGGGGCTCTCAGGCCAAAGAAAATTGGTGACCAAATAAAATTTACCGCCAGCTGAGCCAAGAAAAATTGAACTGCCATCTTCACTTTTTTCTTTTTCTGGTCTTGTGTCCAAATAAGGTAAATTGCGACTCCCATTAAAAAATACAAAGTCGTCCATGCTGGTCCGAAGATCCAGTTTGGTGGGGCAAAGAAAGGCTTGTTTAGATATAAATACCAATCTTTAATACCTGAAATTGTAAAGAGAGCAGACAGAACCCCCACCAGCTCACAGCCGATAACCGAAATGAGTAGCTTCATCCAACTTTTCATATATATCCAGTATAAAACTATTCTTCAGAATTTGTGGCCACCGGCACGCCGTTTGGCCAGCAGTGATCCATAAATTCACAATTACCACAGGTAGTGTAATTTTTGGTTCTATCGAATTTTAGCTCCCTGATTTCGGACACCGATTTTTTAATTAGTCCTTTTAATTCAGCCACCTCATCACTAGTAATATTAAAATGCTCTTTTTTAAACACTCCACCTTTATCCGGCTCGATAAAGTCCAAGACTGTTTGCACTACTTTGTATTGGAAAGATTTGTCCAAGTCGGCCAGTAGAGTGTAGAAAACTAATTGTCTTTTGTAATCCCCATCCGAGTTCTTGGTGTTTCCCTCAATCTCATTTCGGCTCTTAGGGTTACCCGTTTTGTAGTCTGTAAATCTGACGTGTTTCTCATCCTTGTTTGTTTCATCTATCCGATCTGCTTTTCCGGAAAGGGGAATGTCTCCAAGCATCGCCGCCGAAGATAATGAATTGCCAAACTTTTTCTCGGTAAACAGACACGGACCAAACTCCTTCTCATAGTGATCGTAATATTTTCCCAAAATTTCTTTCCCGTGTTCCCGTCTCGCCTTGAATTCCGATTCGGTTAGCACCTCATTTTTTAGAGCCACTTCGAAGTCTCTCAGAAAATCTTCTCTCGATTCCAACTTCTCGCCATTGTTTAGCCCTAGGTAAAGTCTCTCCATGGCAAAGTGCACCGCAGTCCCAAAGCACATGGCCGGTGCTTTCGCTCTTGGGATTTTGTAAAGATTGTCCAGCTTAAATTTGTACGCGCACTTGAGAAAAGTGTTTAAGGCTGTCGGGCTCAGTTTGAAATCTTTAATTAATTGAACTAAGTATTCTTCCTCTCCCTCATGGATGGTAGGCGCAGCGGGGATCTGCATCAGAGAAGCTAGAATCTTCTCGGCTCTTTTTTCCAGTCCAGAAGTTTTTATTTTCTTGATCGTATCTTTTGGTAAGTCGCTCAGGAATAAAGACGGGTAAGCCATTTTTACCGATGTGGTGTACTTGGTGGATCCTACTATATATAGCTGTTGCTTGGCCCGTGTCATGGCTACATAAAAAAGTCTTCTTTCTTCAGCGTTCTTGTCCTCTTTACTCACATCTTGCTCATTGATAATTCCTGGTGGCAGCTTAATCATTTGCCGTCGCGTTGAATTACCCCAGTGTGTATCCGCGAAGCGGTAGATGTATACCAGTTTCCATTCCAGTCCTTTGGATTTATGTGCTGTCGTCAGTGTCACGGCTTTAACATCTGATACCAGCGTTTGCTCCGGCAATTTCAAACCATTTTCTTCCATTATTCCAAGATTAAAAACATAGCCAAACAAATCTAGTCCGGAGATGGACTCCGCTTGTGCTTTTGTGTCCTCATACAGCGTTCCAAATCGGTTCAGTTCAATGATGGGCTGAGGTAAAGACAAAACATAATTCAGTAGCCCCGATTCCTGGAAGATCATTTGGAACATTTCCGGTAAAGTATGAGATGCGCTTTTGCTATTCCACCCCACCATAAGATTAAATTTTTCGATTAAATTTCCGTCAATTTCCGGATGGGCGTCTTGCAGTGTATCTACCAAAGTTTCCCTTCTCTCGTGAGCATATCTGGCAGCCCTCAGGACTGACAATGGTTTGATTTCCAGATACGGATAGTTCAAAACAGTAAAGAGCTCGATGTCATTTACCGGTCCGGAAAGCTGTGTCACCACCCTTAATATTTTTAGAAACTGTGATACCAAAGGCGTCTTTAGAACATCGGTCCCTCCCTCCAAACGATATGGAATGTTCTTTTGTTTAAAAAGATTGATAAGGTTATCAATATCTTTATTTTCTTTCACAATCACCGCAATCTCTTCCGCCGGGATTCCTGCTTTTATTTTTTGTTTTATCGATTTACAAATAAACTCGTCTTCCAGAATTGAGGAATTAAACTTTGCTGTCTTAACCTGCACATCTCTATACTTCACATTTGGCTTCAGCTCTTCTTCACTCAAAAGTCCGGCCGTAGACTTTAGCAGTGTCGATGTCGAGCGGTAATTGTCCGTCAGTTTCACTCTGGTGTGGCGGGGGAATCTTTTTTCAAACTCAAGCAAGTTCTCTTTTGAGGCCCCTTGGAATCTGTAAATTGATTGGTTACTGTCTCCTACGGCAAAAATATTTGCTTCCTCTCCCCAGAAACTAGACAGCGCGAAAACCAATCTATTCTGTGCCGAATTTGTATCCTGATACTCGTCCACCAGAATGTACTGGAAGTTTTCCTGATACTTGAGAAGAAAATCGGGGTCATTTTCAAAGGCTTCCACTACCCAGTTAATCATGTCTTCGAAATCAAATCTGCCGATCTCTTTTAACTTGTCTTGATATTTTTCGTAGATAAAAAGCAGATCCACATTCTTAAGCACTAGAGTCTCTCTTTCTCCTCGCGCCGTCTTTGTCATTTCTTCTTTTTCAATCTCAAACTCATCTTTCAGTATCGATACCAGCTCGGCATATTTTTTCAGAGTAATACCTTCTCTCTTGAGAGTCGAGATGTTTCCGATAATGTCCCGGACATACATCATAGGGGCATTTACCGGCTTTAATAATTGGAAAGAATTTTTCTCCAAGATATCCGAAATAATATTTACTCTTTCCAGCTCGGTTACGTTTTGCATACCGGACGGTCTCGCAAATCTCTCCGGATTATCACTGATAATTTCATTGCACAGTGCGTGGAACGTGCCGATTTTTACAAAGTATCCCTCTTGACCGGTGAGATCTATCAGTCTCTCTTTCATCTCTCTCGCTGCTGCTTCGGTAAATGTCAAAGCCAAGATCGATGAGGCGTCTGCATCAGTTTGTTTAAGAATATTCGCGATGCGGACGGTCAGGACCTGTGTCTTTCCTGTTCCTGGTCCAGCGAGTACCATCACCGGCCCCTCGATACTATCGACGGCCTGTTTCTGAGTCGGATTTAATCTTTGATAAGCGCTTTCAAAAGCGGCTGTTACTGCCATGTGACTAATTGTAACGTGTTAGTTTAAAATCTATACATGACTTCCGATATCCACTATCTCGCTCCGCAAATTCTTTCTGCCATTAAGGATTCAAAAAACATTCTGCTTCACTGCCACCTCTATCCCGACCCCGACAGTATCGGCTCCGTCTTGGCGATGACGGCCGCCCTCAAGCAGCTGGGCAAGCGAGTCACCCCAATCATGGGCGACTCGGAATTTCCTGAATACTTCATAGATATTCCAAACAAAGATTGGTTCGTTACCAAAAATTATTCTCAAATAAATCCTGAAGACTATGACCTTTTTCTGATTCTCGATTCTTCCGGTCCTCACATGGTCACCCAAACAGGTGACGTCGTTTTCCCTAAGACTATGAAAACCATCGCCATCGACCATCACCGCACCAATCACATCAACGCCGACATCAATCTTATCGACACTCTCTGCTCCTCCACCAGCGAACTTCTTTTTCAATTATTTAGTCATTGGAAAATAAAAATCGATAAAGACATGGCTCTGCAGCTCTTCTTGGGTATCTTCGCCGACACGGGAGGCTTTAAATATATGAATACCTCTCCGGAAACATTTAGGGTGGCGTCCGAGCTGGTAAAAATAAACTCCAACTATCACTCTTTAGCCTACGCTATCGAAAATCATCACAAGGCACTCGACCTGGAGATCATGGGACTGGCTCTCTCAAGTATCGAGAAATATTCTAACAATCAAATTGCTTTTTCTATCTTTCCCTACGAATTAATACAGCAAAAAAGTCTGAGTCGCGATGAAGCTTCGGAAGCCTTAATTCCCGATACACTGCGTACTGTCACTGATTGGCGTATTGTCGCCAGCCTGGTTGAGATGTCACCCGGAGAAATCCAAGTTAGTTTGCGCACTCGATACGAAGATGACTATGATGTCAGCAAAATCGCCAAGGCGATAGGGGAGAAGGGTGGGGGTCACCGCGGAGCTGCCGGCACTACGATAAAGCAGCCACTCGACACAGCCAAACAAAGTCTTCTCGCCATCATCTCCGAACTCTACTCCGAATTTAAGGAATAATTTACTTCTCCTTCTTAAGCACCATCATCATGCCCATGCCTTGGACAAAATCAAATACGGCAGCAAGCAGTAGTCCTACCCACCATGCCGAAATTCCTAATCCGAATTGTTCGGAAAATCTGGTAATCACCCAAATCCCGGCAAAATTAATTGCAAGATAGCCAATCATCCAATGTTGCGACGTAAGAGCCTTACCCATCATCTCTTGCTTCCATTCAAATAGTGGAACTACCAAAGTACCAATTAGGGATAAAGCTAACATGCTATGGAAAATCGCCCAACCCAAAGTAAAGTAAGCCGTTCCAAGAACCACTTGAGAGGGAAAGACTATGTTTGCGAGCCAAATCACCACACTATTTAATAGAAGTTGCACAAGAAAAATCATGGTCATTTGTGCGCTGGTAGTTGTCGGGAGGTTGTGTTTCATTCATTACTTAAATTACTAACTAATCTAGTCTAACATTTCTAACTTTTTTCATCATGTATTTACTAACTCTGTTTTATATCTCTCGAATTCTAAATTTTTCCCACAAAAAAATCCCCCATCTTCCGACGAGGGATTTTGTCTTAAATCTTTTCCGAGACCCATTCTGGTTTTAGCATAATCTGATTATTCCCGAACTTTCCTTCAATACAATTTGAAGCTAGGGTAAATCTGATTCTGCCTGTGTCACCGGGGACCCCAACGTTCTTTTGTTTGTCTGAGAAAGCTCTCAGTTCAAAAACCCCGTTGGTCAACCACTCGACATTATCGGGGTATAAAAGATTTTGTTCAGTTGCCGTTTCCATGGTCAGGACAAAAACCTGCTTGGAAATAAAGTATCTTGTTTGACCCACATCAATGATGTCAAACTTCGAAGAACCAATGGACTTTTGAAATTTCATCAACAAGCCCTTTCCTCCGAAATACAGATAAACGACACCCAACGCGACCAACCCTGCAATGAATTCTACGATAGGTTTTGCTGCCCAAAATGCGATTGGATTATCCACTATAACCTTCTTTCTGAAAATGGAATGTACTTACTCGATACGGGATTATACCTCTGCCTAGGCACAAAGTCAAGCCTATAGCTTGACAGTTGAGCTCAAAAATGGTATTATCTCAACTGAATTCAAATCTTTTTAGGCACATTTAAGGAGAAACCATGCTTCCAATTTTTACGGTAACAAATCTGTTAAACGTGTACAGCCGACTTTGGCTGGACACGAAAGAGATGGTTGATTTGATCCGGAAATCCGGATTTATTCACATCTTCCCGGCCAATTTGCTCGGGCTCGGCGACCCCATGGATGCTCAGCGAATTGCCATCGAGTTCATGGGTCCACACGGGATTACCCATGCCATCTACGAGAAAAAAGGTGTTGGCGATGCCTGGGTATTGACCACATCTCCGGAGGAAGTTAAGCTCTCTTCGACCGAGGTTCTCTATATGGCCGAACTTCTGTCTCACGGGCTACCTTCTGGGTATCAACCTCCTACTGTCACGGCTCGTCATCTATGGGAGGTGTATCACCAAAACTACCTTCCACTGACCGCTCTCACAAAAGCTGTCAGTGATGACCTCGAGCTTGAGAGCTATCCTCTCTCGGCCAGCTCTCCGGACACGAAACGACCGGAGGCGTTTATTCTCCTGTCGCAAAGCGGTGAAAGTTTGGTGATAATTCCGCAGCAAAACTCAGAACCTCACCAATACTGGAACGTGACCAATGGTGGAGCCCTCAATCTGGCGCAAATGCACGAATTTGCCCAGTCATAAAGATCGATTAAAGTGCCTCTTGAAGAGGCACTTTTTTATTTTTAACCACAAAAAATCCCGGGGTAGATATCCCGGGACAATCAATTAACCAAATGTAATACTTCCGGCTCCCGTAACTTCACTTGAAAGAACCGATTTACATTTTTTAGTGTGGATCGATCCGGCACCGGATATTTCATAGGTTCCCCTGTTAACTTCCATTGCGAAACCCATACTACCGGCACCCGATATTTCGGCTGACAGTTGGTCGACAGAGCCATTGAGTATCTGGACGTTTCCATTTCCACTTAAATCTACCTGGCATAATTTCGCATTCAGGCTTTGAGTTTCAAAGGAGCAACTACCCGAAATCTCCAAATCCACATTTCCCTTCATGCTTACAAAGCCGAGATTGGCGTTTCCGGAAATTTCAATATTCGCGGGACCACCAATATTCCTACCGGAGAAACCTCCGTTACCAGACATTGAACACTTAAACTTTCCTTTTACGTCCAGGACGATTGCGTCTGCCATTCCGGATAAATCATACGTTAGATCTTCTAGAGACCAAACAATGACGTTCATGAAACCGGAATTGAGAATAGTTAAAGTACCACCATCTTGCTGGCCGACAAAGAGACCAATCGCAAATTTTCCCAGCTGTACTTCGGCGATCATTGGCAGTGTCAGGTTAATCCGTAATTTCTTTTTCGGGTCAAGAACAATGCCATCGACCGTTACTACTCCATCTTCAATCTCGATTCCAGAGTATTTGGTCAACTTTTCTACGCCTGGTAATTTTCCGTGAACTTCAATCGTAGGATTAGTCGCATCAACCACGATTTCACTTAGCATTTCCGGCTCACCCTCAATCGTAACCAGAATGTAATCCATCGTGTGAAAGGTTACCTGAAGATCTGCATAAACTTTATCGAAGTTTATAGCCGATTTCCTGTATTCAAACTTCAACGGGCCTGTATTGACCTCTTGATCAGCAGACATTTTGCCTCCACACAACTCGCAGAACTTAACTTCCCTATCCGCTGTCACTTTATAACCACATGCTGGACATACAAAACTTTGTCTCATTGTGCCTCTCTTCCTAATTTTCAAAGAATATGATCTCTATCAGCCACGATTATACCCTAGAAGGGTACAAAAATCAACCTATAGAACACAAATAACCGGGTGCTCATGACACCCGGTAAACTCTAACTACGGACGGAAAACTTCTTTTTCGGCTAATGCCATCTGCCTAATTGCTCGTTCGTGGCCAGGCAGATATTTTTCAGGAATCCCATCGGGAAACATATAATGTATCGTACTCGGCCGGAAGTAGATCATATGATACGTTGCCAACCATCGACCGTCCCGAAAATCATCCACAGGTTCCTCTCCCCAAACTGAGTACCCTGCTGTCTGCAATGCCCTGAAGGACGCAACATTCTCAACTCGAACACAGCTTCTGATTGTAAATCTGTTTAACCAGTTACACGCGAACCAGTTTCTGGCTTCATGGGCTGCCGTCGCAATTCCTTTTTTCCACCAGTTTTTATCCCAGATAATAATCCCGGACGTGCAAGTGCCTCCCATGTTACTCAAACCGTGTAACCCGGTTACTCCAATCGGCACCTCTGACCCTTCAGGCTGAATTAACCAGAGACAAGTATCTGGATCTTTTCGATTTTTTTCATACCACTCTAATTCATTTTCAATTGTTTGAGCAAACAACCCATTGGTAAACAGATGTATGCTCGCCGAGGAAAAAAACTTTACCAGTTCCGGTAAATCCTCCTTTTCAGGTTTCCTTAATCTAATTTTCAATTCTCCATGCTTCACATCCAACGTAAGTCCATACATTTTAGCCTCCAAATTTTAGTGTGCCGAACAACTAGAACTACTCATGAGATAGCTTTGTTTGTTCGTCTAAAACTCCAATTTGGAAGGGGAAAAACCGAAAAAGCCTCCAATTGGAGGCTTAATCAGCAAACTAAGTATGCTTATGCCTCCATGTAGGTGCCAAAATCAGCACCTTTTTCAAGGGTATATTCAGGATTCATAACGCAACTAATTCGTTTCATGGGTTTATTATAACACACTATAAGACACCAGTTATTTCTAGACTCTCATCACGCTACATCACCGAATAAAACTCATATACACCTTCTTCTTCAGTCTCAATTCTGATGTTTAGTGTTTGGATAATTCCCTTTAACTCTGAAGTAAAAAGTTCTACATCTTTGAGAATATCAGAAGTAGTTCCGTATTTATTTAGAAATACAAGAACTGCATCTTTAATGAGACCCATCTCCTCAATAAAGGCCACTGTATTTGATACGTCCTCACCCTTCTCCTTTAATTCATTTAGATAGGCAGGATAGAAAATTTTATCTTCCACTGCCAAGTGGCCCAATAAATCATTTTTAAACTTAAGTAGAAGCTCGATAACCGATTCACCTTCATTTACGTCCGTGTTTAGCACTGTTGTTAAATCAGCCTGAAGTCCATCGTGTTGCTTCTTCATCATTTTGACTAGTTCCTCATTGTTCATAAAGCTATTCTAGCATCCCTGAAGCTCTGATTTATAAGCTTTACAGACAAACCCCATCACCCCACAAACCTTTTTTCTCACTTCTTGCTTTTTGCTCAGCCAGCTTAAACTCATCCATGTATTTGTAAGGTTTGTTGTAGGTATATTGATGTCCATATCCTTCAGCGATCATCATTTTGTTGAAGTTCTCTCCGTTTTCCAAATAGACATATCTCAGCAATCTACCGTACTTATCCCTGTTTCCTTGGCTCAGGTCTGCTTCCAAGGCAACCTTTTGATCTGTCAAGATTTCCTTTGCCTTATTGCTCGCTTCAATCCCAAAGCACTGCACCGGCTTTCTTGGGTCGACAACTTCTGGGGTGTCCAATCCAATTAACCTTAATGTTTCAATTTTTCCATCTATTGTTACTTTGAGCGTATCACCATCCACTACTTTTTCTACTTGATATAAGATCCTGGTCTCTGCTGAAGGGGTCGAAGTAATTGTTGGTGTCGCCGGAACTGCCTCGGGGGAGGGAATTGTGGTTGTTGATACATCGCCTGGTCGACTCAGTAAACTGGTTATTACCAGAACTAATGTCAGAACCTTTATCCAACTTTTCGTTAGTTTCATTCTTAAAAATTATAGCCGATTCAATTATCTAAACGGTCCCCTTAGCTCTTCCGGCAAATTCAATGACACATGTAACATCGACTCCACGGCTGCCAGATTAGCTGTTTCTGCTGTAATAAAAAAAGGTTTTCCAACCACCACAGACATTTCCTTTTCACTACCCCAGACCGAAACAGGCACGGTAGGAATACCCATCCTCGTTGCTAACATCGCCATTTTTCCGGAGCCGTCGTGATAGGTTTCCACTGGTGAAACCGACCCATTTATTTCCACATGTCCTTCCGGCGAGATAGCTACGATGTTGTGATCTTTAAAAGATCGCATCATTTTTCTGACAGCAACTGTTCTCCCTGTCAAAAAATCCTTTCTATTTTCGGCTGTTGGTACGGAAATAATATTATTGGAATACATGCCGTGGAATCTTTCCAGGAGCCAGACCGAGCCGGGCATCGCCGTCTTGTCATTAAAATTTTTCGTCATCATTGGAATTTCCGAACCCATAGCGAGCCTTACTTGTTTTCCGTTAGTTTCAAAAATACCTACAAACAATTCCAACATGGCGGGGAGAAGTATTTCCATGTTCGGATGGTTAAAGACAATCAAACAACCACTCTCAGAAGGAATATTTTCCAAGCCACACAAGTCTACTTTAGATTGTTTTTCCAGCTGGACAAGAAGTTTTTCAGCATCCTCCACCATGTCTCTGCCGGTTTCCCCGGTAACAATTCCCCAAACTAATTCCTGCAGGAGTCCTGCTCTGTAAAATGAAGCTGCTATTCTTGGAAGTCTGGATAACTCCGGTGATAGTGGCATATAAATTAGTATAGTAATCATAACAATAAAAAATATTGATATAGTTAATCAATGTCTGAATTTGATAAAAGAAAATCCATCGAACAAATTCTCTCAAAAGAGCCCTTGCCCTTCATTAATCCTGAAGTCTACGAAACCCAATCAGGCTTGACCTATCTAAGGTCTCCGGGTATTGCCGTCATTTCCATTCCCTACGTCGATCTACGCGGCACCCAAGGATTTCTTGATGGTTTTCCTAGAGAGCTAGAGTTTTATAAATACTTGAATGATCCTACTCCACTACCTCCTGCCGAAACACTAAGTAAATTCGCAGGCCAGCTTTGTTATCTTAGTCACGGACCAAACAGGACTTTAAATAAGGATGCTAGGACATATTTAAAAAATATCAAAGAATCCGGTCATGGTTCGGTATTGGAACACAGTAATATTTCTATACTTCTTTGGGGTGTTTCCCGCAGTCTTACTCATGAGTTGGTCCGTCATCGTGCCGGTTTTGGTTTTTCTCAAGTTTCTCAACGTTATGTAGGTGGTCGAACACTTCGTTTTGTCGAGCGTCCTGAATACGCGGGGGATGAATTTCTCCATGGATTATTTGAAGATCGTATTGAAAGTACCCAGCGTGAATACGAATATATTACGGACTATCTTCTCGAAAAACAAAAACAAAGTTTAGGAGGAATACTTAGTGCCGAACACAAAACCGACTTGCGTAAAAAAGTCCGCCAAGCTGCCCGTTCTCTTCTCCCAAATGAAACCGAAGCTCCTGTAGTCGTAACGGGGAATGTCAGAGCTTGGAGACATTTCTTGAACGTAAGGGGTGGTGAGCACGCTGAAGTCGAAATCAGAAAAGCTGCTTTTGAAACTTATCGTTGCCTAAACTTAGTTGCCCCCATGTTATTCGAAGATTTTGAAGTCAAACAACTTTCCGATAGTACAAACGGTTTATCCACGCCATATCCAAAGGTTTAAAATGCTCTCATGGAAGTTAAGCTGGAACAATCATGGAAAGATCTTCTCAAAGACGAATTTGAAAAACCTTATTTTAAGGAGCTAACGGAATTTGTCAAAAAGGAATACAAATCTGCGACAGTTTATCCCCCTGCGAAATTAATTTTTAATGCTCTCGACAGTCTTCCGGTCGACCAAGTCAAAGTAGTGATACTTGGTCAAGATCCGTATCACGGGCTCGGTCAGGCCCATGGCCTTTCATTTTCAGTCCCGGATGGGGTAAATCTACCTCCATCACTTCAAAACATTTATAAAGAAATCGAATCAGATCTTGGTCATTCCAAGCATCCTTCCGGCAATTTAGGAAGGTGGGCGAGTCAAGGAGTGCTTCTTTTAAATGCCACACTCACAGTACGCGGTGGACAAGCCGGCTCTCATCAAAATAAAGGTTGGGAAACCTTTACCGACGCCATCATCCGACGGTTAGTCGAAAAAAAGAATTTCCTCGTTTTTATTCTTTGGGGGAATTATGCTAAACAGAAAGGCTCGATAGTAGACACAAAAAAACATTTAGTCTTGACAGCACCTCACCCTTCTCCTTTCTCTGCATATTCTGGTTTCTTTGGCAGCCGCCCATTTTCCAAAACCAATAAATATCTGGTGGAACACGGCGAAACTCCTGTCGATTGGTAACAAAAAACTCCCCTTGCGGGGAGCTTCTTTTCACTAAGACTTTTACTTAATTATTCTCAGTTGCTTTTGGTGTCAGAGATGGCTTCCCTCTTAAGTTGGGGTTGTGGTCATCTGTTCTGGTCACCGAAGGAGAAACACTGGGCTTGATCGAAATACTCGGCTTTGGTTCACCCCATTTTTTAGGATCAATTTTTTGGGACTTAAGCCAGGCAATCAAAGATTCTTGCATTTTTCTAAGCTCTTCGCGTTTGGCTTTTATATTGTTAATTCTCGTTTTTAATTCTAATCTTTGGGCATCAGTGATTAACTTTTTTTCCAAGCATTTTCGAGTCTTTTTTCCATTTGAGCTAGAACTTCATCCTCTGTCGGAGTTGGAGTCGGACTAATTGTCGTCGTCAAACTTGTTGTATTAGTAGCAGAAGAACCGCCACCGAAGGACTCTGTCGGTCTGCCGGTAGATCTCCTTATTTCTGTCTGTTCTCCTTTTACTTCACCTCGTCCAAACAAGAAATCAAACGGCCAAAAGGCTTGGCTCGTTTTTGGAAAAACCAAAGCTAGTGATAACAGTCCCATTACGACTCCTCCTCCAATTATTTTTTTATTCATCTCAGGTTGTAAATATTAACCAATAATCCATTGTAAACATATTATGAAATTAATCAATAAAAAAGAGCTCCTTGAACAGGAGCTCTGAAACCTAATTCCATTTCCTAACGATTGCGTGGCAGGCATTGCACATGTCATCAAACGGGCAAGCAGTGCAGTCTTCCTCCTGCATATCAGGTTTGCATTTTGCAAGGGCCTTCCTCCTATTTGCCAGGTAAACCAATTTGTGAATCTCACTCAGTGAGTTTTTCACTGTTTGGTAAACACTATTCCCATCATGAATATCGGCACTGCATAATCCACTAGCCACAGGAATGCATTGTGGGGTAGGAATACAGACTTCTCCGTCGGATCTCACCATCAATCCTTCGCATTTTATTACATCATTTTCTACTTTAATTTTTTGTGCTTCGCACATACCACCTTGTGGGACTCGAACTTTACTTATCCCATCAATTCTGGTTGTTTCGACTTCACCTCTAAAGTTTAGTTTGTGTCTGAATCCTGCAAATTCATCAAGTTGCCACATCGAATAGTTCAAGTCGTGGGAAATTTCAAACTCTGAAAAATGCGCTTCCAGATGTCCGCACATCTCCAGAAATGTTTTGTTATTACTATCATATGCAGTGAAACCGCTGTTTGTTCTTAGGAAGTTTATAAGATCAAGAAATTTCTGTTTATCTTTCAGATATGTTTTGTCTACGACAACTGTCGTGTATAAATCTTGATCTTTTGTGTGATAGATACCTAGATCTTCACGGGCTTCTCGGCTTTGGTGATAGATTTTTTTAATCTCTACTAAGATTTTTAGGTACTGTTTTTCATTTCTCCCCGGCTGGAGAGAAAGATTGATGTCCACAAGCTTTCCTTTCTTGTAAAGCTCCAGAGCATATTCCAGGTTCTTTTTTTCATACGTCCGCCTAGACAGCATCCCAGCTGTGACAATAGATAGTCTTTTACCGGTGCTGATAATATGATCACAAATCTCTATAAAGTTTGGGTGAAGTAGAGGTTCCCCTCCGATTGGTACAATCTCTTCACATTCAACGTTCTTGATAATCCAATTAATCCTGGCTATTAAACGTTCTAGAGGCACATGTTTGCCTTTTGGGCTCACAATTCCCTTTTTGTAACACCACAAGCAGGATCCATAACACTGATCCGTAATCTCAACATACGCACTATGACTACAAGACAAGGCGCTCATTTTGCCTCCTTTTTTAGGGTTCGATTTTCTTACCCTGTACTTTACCCCATAGTTTTCAAAAAGTCAAACGGCTATGCCCAATCTACCCTATTTATAGTAGCTTTTTACTTGGAAAAGTAAGTAAAGCGAGATGATTGTCCCTACTACGAAGCCAAATAACTGCCCTGACAAAAAGGAATATAAAGCGGTCGCCAGCATAGAATAAAATACGTAGTTCCAGCCCATCTTGGTTTTGTTAAATAGTCCTGGGATAGCCAGTAAAGTTAAAACAAAACTCGCTATCAGAAAAATAGCCGGCAAGGAATAGTTGAATCCACTTCTGGCCATCATATAGCCACCGTATGGTGTGCCGTACATCATGGCATTAATTCCAAACATGGCAAACATTCCCGGAACCATCAGTACTAATCCCACAATCTCTAGCCAAGGAGCCAGGTTCACAATCACTTCTTTAATGTTTTTGGGTAATACCGGAGCCTTCTTCACCAAGTACAAATCCAAAGTTTTGATCAAGCTATCCATGTTCTTTATTAATTGGTAATACTAATAATTCTAACAGTTTTCATACAAGTAAGTACTTTCTTGAGAGTATCTGGAAGGCTTTAACTGTCATTATAAAATCCATGGAAACTATCAGAAGGACAGCAAACGAGTCATTTCAGTTCTCCGGTCGGGGAGAAGTTTATTCTTTTACTGTAGTATACGAAGCTCCTACTAAATTTCAGTTTCAAGTTCCCTACATCGTTGCCTTAATATCACTGGAAGAAGGTCCAAAAGTTACGGCTATGCTCACAGACATAGATCCCAAAGCTGTATATATCGGTATGCCGGTAGAAATGGTTACCCGCAAACTTTCTGAGGATGGAGATAGAGGTCTGATTTCTTATGGATACAAGTTCCGACCACCTGTGTGCTAACATCTACTCATGGCCAAAATCAAAAGTCTGTGTGGTAAGTGTGGTAATAATTGCATAGATGGCTTCACTATATTTTCCAAGGACGAACCCAAGAAAATCACTGAAAAATTTTCCTTTCTAAAAGTTATTGGCTCCGGCATCAAAATCGTGGGAAGTGTCAAACGGTCATATCACATCGTCAAATGCGACAAAATGATGGCGGATGGTGCTTGTGAAAGTTATCCGGTGAATGCTCCTGCCTGGTGCAAAATAAAGTCCTAAAGCCAGCGAAAAAAACTTCCTGGAAAACTAGTTACATTTCCTCCAAACCTTCTTTTGAATTCGGTAAAACCCAACCATCTTTTTTGTGGTGTGCGTTCATCGTAGATTCCTTCCAAATCAAAAAACTTTAGACCATTTTCTTTGGCTCGCAGCATCTCTTCCCAAACCAGCTTGTAATGAGCCCCCGACAATCTCCCTTGCTCACTCGTCCAAGTCTGATAATAATTGGCACAGTCGGCGCTGTATATAATCAAAAGCCCTGAGTGATAAACCGTACCCGACCTACTTACAATCAATTTTGCCCTCCCCTTAAATCTTTTCAGTAGACTGGCTAACTCTTTCTCCTTCATCGTCCACACCTTACTATTAATTTTCCATAATTCAAAAAACTTTTTTGGCGAACATTCTTCAACTGTTACAGTCTTATTTTTTTGTATCTGTCTTCTGGCATTTTCCGATAATCCTTTCCACAATTCCTCCTTGGTTTTTGTCAAATCAACAATAAAAGTTTTTGTTGCCAGGTAGGGGAACTTGCTCAATTTATACCCCGCCATTTTGTAACCTAAGTAATCCTGCACCCTCTGAGGTTCAATCACAGAAGAAACCACTTTAAATTTTTTCTTAAGTCTGGTAAGCTCCTTCCAATTCGGATCATAGAGAGATCTCTGTACCTTCATCATTTTCATTCCGAACATTCCTAGCGGAATAATAAAGGTATTCATAGTGTGTTTTTTATCCTCTGAGATTAGTGGCTCCACTATCCAACCTTTGTCGACCAAGTATCCTGCCCATCCTTCTGTCTGCCTGATGTCTTCCATTATTTTCTGATCTTAGCCACTAACTTCAAGAAAGACCATCTGAGTTTCTCCACCACTGTATATATGTCGTAATATGTTTTGTTCACCACCAAATCATAGGTACCGACAAACTCCGTTAGTTCTCCACCATATCCCTGTTTAAATTTGTGGAAGCCGAACCAAGGGTCAGTCATGTCCGGCTCCGGCCCCATACTTCCCCACATGTCAAACATTTTGCATCCGTGTTTCTTGCCAAGCTTGATAGCCTCCCACATCATCAAGTTGTTTGCCATCACCTCCCGATTTTCATTGCTGGATGCACCATATGGATAATAAAGTACACTATTCAATTCAAAAAGCACCCAGGCGGTTAATGTCTTTCCTTCATAAACTGCTTTTAATAAATGTCCTCCACCATCCACAATCATAGTTTGCCACATCTTCTTGTGATAGCTTTTGGAGTGGGCAAAAAATTTCTGCCTCTTTGTCGTTTCTTCTGTCAGTTTCCAGTATTCTTCAAATGCCGACTCAGAATTATCTTCTACGATTTTTACTCCCTTTTTCTCAGCCAGTCGCAGATTATATCTGGTCTTCTGATGCATGTTTTTTAAAATCTCTTCCTCGGACTTGGAAATATCCAGCTGGAAAGTGTACTTGGTGAACAGTGGCTTTCCTGGTGTCAGCTCAAATATTTTCTTAAGTTTTCCGATTTTTTCTATATTTTCTTTGGTATTCTTTTCGTTTGGCTCAAACTTTACCGTGATGGCTCCTCTTTCTATGGCTACCTTCTCAATTCCCTTCATCGCCTCACTATCAGGAATCACAGACTTTGGGCAATAGCCAATAAATAGTCTCGTTTTCGGAATTCTATGCCAGGTAATTTGAAAAACATTCCTTGCCTCGATAAGCCGCAGAACCTCTACTCCGGTTTTTTTTCGGAACTCACCCCACTGCCATGACTGCAAAGGGTGTCTGGCTACCTTATCAAATATTTGTTTATCTTTTTCCGTCGCTTCTCTTATCACAGTTATATTGTACCTTTACCAATTATCGATATCACTAAAATCATCTTTTGTCTCTTCTGCCACCTCCCAATCTTGAACAATAATTCGCTTTTTGTCACCAAACTCATCCCTCTCGTCATTGCGAGAGGAGCGTGGCAATCTACCTGAGTCGTCATTCCGGGCTTGACCCGGAATCCATCCCCTGATTTGTATTTTTTGTAAATACTCTTCCGGTATCTCAGCCAAGAATCTGGAAGGAATCGAGGTGTGTCTACCTCCATAGGTCAGACGACTCCTGGCAAAAGATAATGTTAGGTTTTCCTTAGCTCTTGTCATGGCGACATACATTAGTCGTCTTTCTTCTTCAATCTCTTCTTTTCCCCCTTCAAACATCGATCTGGAGTGGGGGAACAGGCCTTCTTCCAGCCCTACTACAAAAACATTTTCAAACTCGAGTCCTTTGGCAGCGTGCACTGTCATCAAAGTGATTTTTGCGTTTGATCTGTGTTGCTTGATATCTGCTTCGGACAAAGCCGCGCTTTCCAAAAATAATGATACGTTCGTATATTCTCCCGCCACAGCCAAAAGTTCATTTATATTTTCAATTCGTGCCAGGTCATCTTCATCTCTCTCGTCAAATTTATCCAAATAATTTGTGACATTTATTATCTGTTCCAGCAATTTACCGGGCTGTTCCTCTTCTCTTTCTTCTACCGGCAATTTAAATAACCATTCATCAAAAGCAGTAGCTTTTCTTTTGCCAATTTTTTCTATTCGGATTCGACTAATTTCCTCTTCCGGATTGTAAAGCAAACGCAAGTAAGCAATAAGATCTTTTACCTCTGCCCGATTATAAAATCGTAGACCCCCAATCAATTTATACGGAATATCTCTCTTGAGTAGTTCGTCTTCCAAAGATCGGGACTGTGCGTTTGTCCGGTAAAGAATAGCAAGCTCTTCGTCTCGGTCAATAATTTTCTTTGCACAATCTACTACATATTTAGCTTCATCTCTTTCATCAACAGCCTCGAACAAGCCCACCTTACCACCAATTTCTCTCGTAGCCGAAAGTTTTATCGTTGGGTGATTTGTGTTGTTACTCACCACACTGTAAGCCGCGTCCAAGATTGATTGAGTGCTTCGATAATTTTTGGGTAAACCGACAGTAGTTAGGTTTGGATAGGTGTCCTCGAGTAGTTTTAAATTTCTATAGTCCGCTCCTCGGAAAGAATAAATAGCTTGAGCTGCATCACCCACTGCCGTAATATTGCCATTTTCACCCGCCATCAGTTTAGTCAGTTCAAACTGTGCTTTGTTGGTATCTTGATACTCGTCTACTAGTATCCACTCGAACTTTTCGTTTATTTCTTTTCTAATCCTATCTATTCTCAGTAAATCTACGGCTTTCACTAATAAATCATCAAAGTCCACTGAATTATTTTTTGTTAATCTTTCTTGATACGCTTTCCAAACCTTAGCCAGCTGGCGGTAAAAGAAATCCTTGGCAGTTTCTTCAGCTGTTTTGACAGAAACTAAATCATTCTTCATTTTGCTTATGAGCGCTAGAAACATCCCCGGTTTACTCTGTTTGGTGTCTATCTCCATATCTTTGAGCACCTGTTTCATAACCGATTCGGAATCATCACTATCAAAAATTACAAAGCCTGGATTCACTCCTACATTCATACCGTAAGCTCTAAGTAGTTTGGCGCAAAAAGTATGGAAGGTTCCCGAGAAGCCAATTTCAATTTTCCGGTCACCCATTTTCCTAATTCTCTCTTTCATCTCACCCGCCGCTTTATTTGTAAATGTCAGTAATACAATTTTCCCGGGATCTACGTTTTTTTCTTTTATCAGCCAACTGGTTCTGTAAGTCAGCACTCTTGTTTTTCCTGAGCCGGCTCCTGCCAGTACCAAAAGCGGCCCCTCCTTGTGAGTGACGGCTATCAGCTGTTCTTCGTTTAACAAATTATCTTCCACTCAAATATTCTAGTCTATTCTCCGTCATTGCGAGGAGGTATTCCGACGTGGCAATCCAGGCGCTATCATCATCGTTGTCATTCCCAACCTGATCGGGAATCCATCCCCTCTGTCATTGCGAGCGTACTCGCGCGGCAATCCAGGCGCTATCATCATCGTTGTCATTCCCGACCTGATCGGGAATCCATCTGGTAAATGTAAAATAATAATCCCTGGATTGCCACCTCACTTCGTTCCTTGCAATGACGATATACGTATATAATTACTTCAGTGAAATACGTTATTGGAAATTGGAAAAGCAATCAAAACATTACGGAGTCGCTAATTTGGCTGGATGGTCTTTCCGCCTTGCGCCCCAGATTTTCTTCCGACCTTGCTGTAATTCTTTGTCTACCGTTCACCGACATCGCCGCCTTTAACCACAAACTTGCAGACCTAGAACTTCCTATCATCACCGGCTCACAGAATGTATCTCATATGCCCCCCGGCAAACATACCGGTGAAATTACTGCCAATATGTTAAGTGAGCTCGTCAGCTACTGTATTGTCGGTCATTCCGAACGCCGTCAAGAGTTTAGTGAGACTTCAGACGTTGTTGCTCTTAAAGCTCGATATCTTCTGGAAAATTCTATTACACCTATTGTTTGTATTGATCTTCCTTATTTGGACGAGCAGGTCAAGGCTTTGTTTAATCTCGATATCGAAGTCTCTCGCTGTTTCTTTGTTTATGAGCCTATCTCGGCCATTGGTACCGGCAAACCTGTCGACCCGGTAGATGCCAACCATGTCGCCGGACAAATTGCTTTCCTCACAGACAATCAGGCGCCAATTCTTTACGGTGGCTCAGTTTCTCAGGACAATGTTGCTTCTTTTGTAAATCAGAGCAAAATTAATGGAGTTTTGGTCGGTACCGACAGCCTCGAGCCCACTCTCTTTGCCGGTATTATTAATAGTCTTTCTTAGCCGGTATGAAACTCCGCCACGTCCGGCCTTTTCGCCTTGTAATCAAATTTTTTTCCTTTATTCAACAGCATCTTCTAATTATATTTTCCGCCCTAATCCTAGGTACTCTACTGGCCGGAGGAATTGTTGGATTTCGATTTTTGGCCCAACACAACGTAAATCCTCAGGATCTTTTAAGTTTCTTTGGCAAACCATCCCAAAATCTAGACAGCACCAATGGTGTCACCAATTTTCTTCTTCTAGGAGTTAGGGGGGAAGGTTCAGAATCTCCTCTCTTAACTGACACTATGATTATTTTCTCTTATAACCATGAAACAAAAACCCCGACTACTATCAGTATCCCTAGGGACTTGTGGGTAACTTCACTGAAAACAAAAATAAATACTACATATCTCTACGGAGAAGAAGCCAGTCCGGGTGCCGGTATTCAGCTGACTCAGGCGGCCATCCTTGAGGATCTTGGTTTGCCCATCCACTACACTGCAGTCGTGGATTTTGCTGTCTTCAAGCAAGCTATAGATTTAGTCGATGGTATCGATGTCGACGTTACGCCGGGGTTTACCGACACGGAGTTTCCCATTCCCGGTAAAGAAAATGCCTTACCCATCTCCTCCCGTTATGAATCCATTACTTTTGCCACTGGCTCAGCGCACCTAAATGGAGAAACTGCTCTGAAGTTTGTCCGGTCAAGACATTCTTATGGGGACGAGGGTACTGATTTTGCCAGGTCCCGTCGTCAACAGCAAGTTGTCGCAGCTCTACGCCAAAAGATGGTCACTCCCTCCTTCCTTTTGGACCAAAAAAAAGTAAATGCTCTGCTTGATATAATTTCTTCACACCTAAAAACAAATTTTCCCTCTTCCCTTTATCCCACTTTAGCCAAGTTGGCTCTGGATACAAAAGATCAAACTATTAAATCTCTCCCCCTAACCAACTTGCCCGACGCAGACGGAGTCTCCATTCTTTACAATCCACCCACCAAAAAGTATTCAGGTCAGTGGGTCCTCATTGCCAAGGACAATAACTGGAACGCTCTTAAACAGTACATCAAAAACCACCTCTCCCAATAACGACCTGTCATTCCCGACCTGAGTGGGCCGCTGGTACCCGAAGGGGTAAATCTATAAAAATTTCATTTCACCTTAATCAAATACGTCTCACCGCTTTCAAATATCTTTTCCCCAAGCAACCGCAACCCCTCGTCATTGCGAGGTGCGGAGTTTACCCGCCGAGGCGGGTGGCAATCTCACGCTACATGTCATTCCGGGCTTGACCCGGAATCTATATAAAGTTTCAAATTTCTGGATGCCGGATCAGGTCCGGTATGACAACATCGTCATTGCGAGGTACTCCGTGGCAATCCAGGCAATTATTTCACTCTAATCAAATACGTCCCACCGTTCTCAAATACTTTTTTACCCAGCGATTCGAGTCCTGCATCGTTTATTGCGTACATTCCTCGCTCATCCTCTCCCACCACTATCCACCCGGCATTATATTTTTTTAACAATGTTTTCGCTTCATCCATGTCTAAAGTTTCATAGATCCTTCTAACATCTGTCTCTCGCAATCCCACAGCATCGTAGCCACCCCTCCATAACCATTCGTGAACTCTCCAGCCTTGAATGGTGGGCACCCCAGAAAAAACCGATATGGCATCAAAGTTTGTATAACTGTCCCCGACCGCTTCGACCATGTTTTTTCCGTTTGGATTATTTCTTAAATAATTAATTACGCTGTATCTCTCCGGCATAGTCTCAGAAACCCATTTCTCACCATTTAGCCCATTATATTTTGAGAAATTAGAATAAAAATTTGGGAAAGAGACGACCGGGAAAACCATGGTTCCCACAAACAGAAAACTCATGATCAATATTCCAATAGTTCGGTACCACCAAAATAATTTTCTCTCGGAATCAAATAATTTTCCAAAAACAGTTCCTACAAGTAGTCCAATCATAATCGACGCTTGGTAAGTAAGCTTAAACATTGTATTCGCTCTCGGGTGGTCCGGGTAAATATCTTTGGCATAAACCAGCTCGGGAATTAGAATGAGCATCAAAATACATAGTACCAGTGTCCATATGGGTAGTGACTTTTCACCTTTTTTCTCAGTCAGTATTGCTAATATGCTTACTACAATTCCACCGGTCCAAAGTACTGCCAGCTGCCACAGGGGTGTTCTTTCTGTCACCATTTTTATACCGCTTGAAATAGACTGAAAGCTTATGAACCATGGCAATGCCGTTAGTACCATGAAGAGAAGCATAACTCCGGCAGTTTTTAAAAGTTTTACAATCTCTCTTGAGTCTCTAATTACCAGAAATAATCCTGCAATCATCAAGAACATCCCGTATACGGCCACATCCCAGGTGTTGGTCATCATCATAACTCCAAAAAGAATTCCCATGATAATTTCGTCCAATATTTTTCTGGATTGTAGCCAATGAAGGAAAATCAAAATAAATGCCAATACTACCGGCAAGTCGATTAGGTGTCCGTGTAAGTCTGCCACTACAAAGGAATACCCGGGAAATTCATGAATGGTATTGTGGATGAATCTGGTGGCATCAGCATACCAATATCCCATCAAACCCATATGGCTAATCAAATACCAAATGACATGTGTGTTTCCGGCCAGCACTGTCGCAAAAGCTCCTGTCAGGCCTCCAATCATTCCCGCCATATTTTTTTTGGTTCCTGCCAAAAAATAAGAGATAGAAAATGAGAGCGAAAGAGATAGCCCTGCGATAAAGGCTAGTACTAGGTTATATCCCACAGCAGGGGCAACTCCAAAGTATCTGATTACAATACTAGCCCAATAGTGACCAAATGAATAATAATTTATAGACTTTCCCGCCTGCCACATGTCCGACGCCGGTAATAGGGGGGATCTTAAGTAACTATTTACAAATCCAAAGTCCATAAATTTTTCTAAACTATCAATATTTGGCAGATATCCCCTTATATATGCCATTCCAAAAAGTCCAACAAAGAATAGATACTCTTCGATGACTATGATTTTCAAAGTTTCTCTGGTGACTTTGAAGCTACTTAAACCATGCTGATAAACAATAAGTAGATTGAACAAAGCCAATCCGATTGTCGACCAGACAAGTCCTTCGTCTGTGTTTACAGCTATTCCTAAATTTGCCAGTTCCCAGATAATTAAACCCGCCATCAAAGTCGTCATGAGCCGGGAAAGGGGATAGCCATTGTCAGGCAATTTATGAAATATCTTTTTGGTCAGCGGAAAGCTAATCAGCTGTAACAGAAAACTAATCAAATAAACTCTAAAAACCAGAATAATATCCGAATTAAACATTTTTCTTTATGTCTCTAATAATCATCTTTGCTACATCTCGACCCATTTTAACGGCGTAATTTGTTCCACGGTCAAACGGATAGACCATACTCATATTAGCCAAGTAAACCCCATTACTTACCTTAATATTAGGAATCGTCTTTGAATAGTTTACAGGGAAAACCGGCTGAGCAAAAGGTTCTCTGAACAAAAAAGAATTTTTAATAAGTTTTTTATCAAAATGTCCATTAATCTTTTTTATAAATGGAGTGTATAGCTTAACCAGCTCTTCTTTTGTCATCGACAGTTGTTTGTGTCCTTCGGGTAAATAATTTCCCAGATAAACAATTCTGTTGTTCCCATACATCTTTTTATCTATCATATTTGTATGTTCTACTGTTACCAAGAAAGGGAAGTTATCCTCCAAGATATTTAGCCAGTATCCATTAAGAATTTTTCTGGAAAGCTCCAGTATTAGCGTCTGCCCCCACAAATAATTAATTTTCGTCTTCCCAATCTTGGTATCCAATATACCCACATCGTCATTCCGGGCTTGACCCGGAATCCATCCCTTCAGTAATTTTTCCGCAATCGGCGCCGGTGTCGTAACCACCACAGCATCAAACTCCTCCCCGTTCACTACTACCTTATTACTTATCATTCCATTACTTTTTTCGTCATTGCGAATCTCGTACTCGAGCTGTGGCAATCCAGGCAACGTCAAAGATTTAACCTCAGTCCCCAACCGTATCTCCCCACCATTCTTCTTTATATCTACCTCCATCTTTTCCACCAGTCTGTCGAATCCTCCCTCAAAATAACCTAAATTTTTAGTCCTCTTAGCCACTCTGCTCCAGAACCAAGCCAGATTAACTTCGTTTACATATGGTCCAAATTTAGCCGTCAATAATTTCTTCCAAACTAAATCGTATCCCTCTTTCCCTAATAGCTCAGGTAATACTTCCGTGGCTTTATACTTTTCCAAAAACAAACCATTTGGAATCATTTTAAGAGCAAATAGTCCAAATCCCATCCGTAATCGCGCAAAAAAGCTTAACTCTGAAAATCTTAAAAGAGAAAGAGGCGAGTCCAACTGCATTTCTTTTCCATGAAGCCAGCTGGACGTGACAGGTTTATTAATCAGAATCTTTGCCCCTACAGTTTTCGCCAGCTCAATAATTTCTTTATCATTCGTAAAAATGTGATGATAAAAAATTTCTAGATTCCACTTCCATTTATTTGAGTTTTTTGTTGCCGATGGATTAAAACCCTTTGCCAGTCCTCCTGCCTCCTTCTTAGATTCGAAAATAACAGTTGATATCCCTTTACCGGACAAGTATACAGAGCAACTTAGTCCGGTAATACCACCGCCAATTATCGCAACTCTCATCTTGCTTATAGAGCTAAGAGTATTCCGACAATGGCTAACATCAATCCTCCTCCGAAAGCTGCGATGCCTGGGAAGTCGAGTATACCTGTCTCAGGTAGAGTCTCAGCCTTGGCTGTAGCTTTCTTGGTTGGAGCTGCTGTCTCACCTGCAGCTAAAGTTGCTGTGGGTTCCTCGGCAATTTCCTCAGTGGGTTCTGCTGTTGGTGCTTCCGTGACTTCTTCCGTAGGTGCAGCAGTTATCTCTTCTGTAGGAGCCGCTGTTGGACAGACACAAGTCTCAGAGTCTGTGCAAGCCGACTTCCTACACGTGTTTGATGTCGTGTCACAGGTAAGCCCCGTAGAACAGTTTGCGTTTGTAACACATGTCTGATTACAGCTCACAACGGTACTTACAGTCAGAATATTTTCTGCCGTATTAGTATCGGTCCCAAAGTCAACCACTGACACATTCTTTATCTCATCCCCGTTCACTGCCGTATTGCTTACTTTTACCCTAAAAGTAAACGTCTTGGTCGCCCCGGCGTTGAGAGAGATGTTGCTACAAGTCACTGTCTTGCTCGTGTTCGAGAAAGAACATCCGGTGGCAGTGTCTACGAAAGTTAACAGATCTTGATTCTCTCCGGAAAGTGAATCTGTGACAGTGATATCAGTTCCTGCAGCCGATCCATTATTCTTTACGATTAATGCATATATAAATGTTTGATTTCTGGCTACATTCTGTATTACTGTGGTGGTTCCATCCTTGTACGCTTTCTTGACGATAGATACATCGACCACTCCACAAGCATCTGTTGCGTTGCATTGTTTAGTTGTTGCGACTCCACATGAATTCTTACATGTCGTAATTACGGATGCTTCAGTGCCACAATCTGTCGGACAATCCGGCTCACAAGTAATCGTCGCTGTCGGTACGCAAACCTGAGCAACAGCAATAGCTGTAGAAGTACAAGCCGCACTTCCTTCAAAGCAAGTGGTCGTACCATCAGTCTTCTTACATCTTCCATCGGCTGCGTCACAAGTTAAGCCTGTTGAACATTCTGCTGTGGATGTACAAGCCGCGCAAGCAACCCCGACTCCACCTGCAGCGGCTGTTGTTGTCGCTGTTACATTAGCAGAAGGACAATTTGTCATATTTGTTGTCCAGGTTCCACCCACACTCGGACAACAATATTTAGCTCCTCCACAGGTTTCAACTCTTCCTGCTTGGTTGCATAAACTTTGATAAGTACCGTCTGAGGAAGGGGTGCTAGATATAAGAAGAACACCACTATCATCAGGACATACATCCGTATTAGCCCTTGATTTAGTCGGTACTACATTCGCTTGATTGCTAAGTCTGTAAGAAACAAAGACTGCAGCTACAGCTATTAGAGCAATTACTACTATGGTGATGATTGCAACTATGTTTTTTCGTTTGTTGTTCATTTTATTCAGTTAGTTTAGTTTGCAATACATATTCCTTGCGCATCAGGAGTTGTGCTTTTTACTTGACATGAGAATCCAGTCGGACATTTAACTCCTGCAACCCCGGCACAAGTTTGAGCCAATGGAGTGGTACTTACAAACCCTTCAAACTTGTATGTTCCGGCTTTGGTAACCTTAAAGTCGTAGTAGGAAATGAGTTTTGTTGTCGGATCTATAAAGCCATCTCTGGGTCTTTGGTTTGGTGCCTCAGGCCACAATACTGCTCCTGGAAGATCTGTAATGATTGCATCATTGTAAGAGACTCTAAATCTGGCTTGTAGGTTTGCTTTATTTCCTTTGATAGCCAAGCGAACTTTGTTACCAACTTTAATATTGTCTTTTTGCTCTTGAGTCATTGCTGTGGTATTGAATGTGCCATCAGCTTTCTGCGAGTACATATATATTTCCATACAAGCTCCGGCAGTGCCACAGACCTTTGTCCCCGCTATCACCCTTGTCTTACCGCAGTTACTGGTTTGAGTCAGTGTCCCTGTAGTACAAGTTGTAGATGTAGCAGGTGACCAACTAGTATCGGTACAGGTAGGTGGCTGAGTTGTCGTCTTGGTAGGTAACTTTGTAGGCGTCGTCGTTCCACCACCACCACCACTTGTCGGTGTCGCTGTCCCACAATATCTGGTAGGGTTAGTTATCTTAAAAGTACAAGATTTTATTGTACTGCCGATCTCAGCTTTGCAACTACATAGCAATACTCTTCCTGACTCATCACACTTCTCAGTACCGCTAACACAACCTGTAAAACTTCCA
>CALRDV010000007.1 GCA_943355005.1 Patescibacteria group bacterium | reverse complement strand
GCTTAACGAAAGTACCATTACGAAGTACATCAAGTATCAAGGGAAACTGGATACTCCTCGGCAGACAAGCTTGGGATTCTCATGAAATACAAACCAGAAACCACGGACAATGCGTAGCTACTGCGGAGTCTGTCCGTGGAGGTTCATTTTGTGGCTAGATTTGACTTTTAGATAAAAATGATGTATCCTATAGGTAGTTGTTCGCTGATATTTTTTGTTCCGATTAAAAGTCGGAGAAGGAGATGGGATTATGGCTTTTGCTTTGTTTTTGGCAGGATTGTTGGGAATCGTATCTTTGGTAAATGCGGTTCAGAAACAATGGTTTTTGGCTAAGTTGATGGGGATGCTAGGCTTGGCAATGGTCGTGGTGGCGATTCTGATTTAGTTTTGTATGAAAATTTTCCCGCCGGTAGGCGGGAATTTTGTGCTTATTTAGGATTGCTTGTGTTAAAATAAACGGGTAGTTTTGGGCGCTTAGCTCATCTGGTTAGAGCGCGGTCCTGATAAGACCGAGGTGCTTGGTTCGACCCCAAGAGCGCCCACAAAATAATTAATTAAGATTCCTCTTGGGGTCTTTTTAGTTGAGTTCAGATTAAAATCTTCGATTTTACCTTCACCCCGGCCTCGCCAAATTCCGTTACGGGTTTGGCTCCGGCTATCTTCAAACTTGTTCTCAACCTCAAAATCTCCGCGAGGGATATTTTGAGAGAACAATTTCTCAGACCAAGAGCGCCCACAATTAAACCTCCAATTAGGGGTTTTTGTTAGAAAGATTAAGTCGGGTAAAATTGAAGGTGGAGTATGGGACAATGTTGGCATGGAATGGAAGAGATATTATGAGGAAAAGGAGGTGGTGCCTCTTTCGGCACAAGTTCCATATTACAGGTATGTTTTGGAACAGCTTGAGGGCTTTGTAATGGACGGTAAAGATGAGACTGAGGAATTAACGGTAGTCCTTGGCGGGCTTCATCCTAGAGTCACAAGACCGGAACATTTTGAGTCTTTGTGTAGGAATCTCTTTAAAAACCCTTTGGCTGTCGTAATTTTGGATCAGAATAAAGAAGCACTAAAGGAATGTGATGAAGAAAAGTATCTTGTACGACAAGCAAAGCTAGAGCAATTTCCCGATGGCTTAGGTTTGGTAGATTTGTTGATTTGTGATTATACTGCTGATTTTATGTCCGACGGTCAACTTCGAGAAATGAATGTAAATTTTCCTTTAAGAGTGTCGGATAATGGTCTTTTGGTGATGACTATAGATAATCCAAGTTTTCCCATCTTCTCCCAGGCCTCTGATTTGTTTAGATTTGGTATTAAAACATTCCCACGAAGTGTTGAAAGATTAAAGAATCTGCTTACAAATTTTAAACTGATCTTGGATGCCAGGACCGGTAATCACAATGATTTACTTATTTTTGCAAAAAAAGAAGCTAGTATCGAGGAGTTCGAGGGGTTGCCGATTGGTCTTTTTCCCGACGTAAGTCCTTTTAAAGAATGGTTATTAAAAAATAATCAATATTGAAAAACAAAAAGACAGCCTTTAGGGGCTGTCTTGAGATTGTTCTGGGTCTACGATGGGAAAAATAACATCGATTCTGGCGAAGGGATAAATAATGCCACTTTGGGCGGTGTCAAAACCAAAGACATAGTTATCCGGGTGTCCTTTGGCCCAGTCAATAAAGCCCTGAATGCTCTTGTAGAAGGGATCGATATCGGGGATGGTGGTAAGGATTACTTCCATACGAAAGACAAATTCATCTCTGGCGTAGATACCATTGACTTCAAACTTAGGCTCAAAAAGGTCTGACATTATGCCTCCTTATTTAGGGTGCTTCTGAAGATTATACATTTTTGATGGAACTACTCAATAGGTGTGTTCGAGGCTAAAGGGGACCAGCCTGTTGGCAGGCAGGGGTTGAAATTGTGGATTTTCGGGCTACAATGAGGGCGTGGTCAAAAAGAGAGATAAAATACTATTTGTGCCTGTAAAGCCGACCCGTCAGCAAAATGGCTATGAATGTGGCCTGGCTTCTGTGATGACAATTCTACGGACTTTGGGTAATACGCCCAGAAAAGAGACTCTAAAGAGGAAATTGGGCACTACCAGGCGCCACGGGACCCATCCGGAGAGAATCAAGGATTTCTTCGACGATATGGATTTAAATTTCAAAGAAAAGCACGGGGCGTCACTGTCTGATTTGGAGAAAAAGGTCAAAAACCATAAATTGTGCCTTGTGGTCTATCAAGCTTGGGGATCGCAAAAATACTATGACAGGCTGGAGTGTGGTCATTATTCCGTGGTCTTTGGGGTTGAAAAAGATTTTTTGTGGTTAGCGGATCCGAACGTGAAACAGGCGAAAACTAGATACGGCAAGGGAATCAGAAAAATTAAAAAAACGACTTTTGAGGGAAGGTGGAAAGATATGGATCACAAAGGGAAAATCTATGATCACTGGATGTTGTCTGTGTAGGTTGGGTGGTATATTTAATTACAATGTTGCCAAAGATTGTAAGTTTTGACAGTGGAAATCGAGAGATTTTAGAGATAATTTTGCCGGGTAGTGGAAAGGGTATCGATATCTCTGCCTCTCTTAAGAAGACTTTTGATACAGCTAAAAGAATGAATCGAAGTGTGGCGATGTTCGATTATCCTTTCTATAATACGGAGCTCGCTTGGAGTCCGGAAAAATCCAGACGAGAAGACATAGAGACCTTGGTGCAAGTACTTCATAGTTGTAATGCGATTGAGTATCAAAAAATCCGTTTGATTGGAAAATCTTCAGGTGGAATCGTGGCCGTGGAATATCTTAGCGAACTAAGTGGAATAGAACAAAAAAAGTATGACCTGGTAATACTTGGCTTTGTGGTGGGTGAAATTGATTTGAGAAATGTATATTCCGATTTAACGATAATTCAGGGAAGTGGTGACACATACGGAAGCATAGATGAAATAAAGGAAGAGGTAAAAAAATCTAAATCGATGAAGGTAAAACTTCATGAAATTGGAAGGTCGACACATAACTTTAAAGATGTATTGACTGGGGAACCGACGCCATATGATTTGGCTCTCGATTTGATATTTCAAAAAAAAGAGAGTGAAGTTGGAACGATGTGCGGAAGAGAAGATATTGGTATTGTGCCGGTTTTTCAAAAATTTGATTATGATTGTGGAGGAGCTGCCGTAAATAATTTGCTGACAATGATAGGCAAAGAAGATGTCGCTAAGAATAATCTATATGTACGGATGGATGTGAATCCTGAAGATGGAACAAAATCCCAAAATATAAAAAAATTATTAAACGAAGAAGGTATTTCTTATATCGAGACGAATGGAGCTGATTTAGAGGATTTGGAAATGAGATTAAGAAAAAATAAAGTTTGCCTAGTTTGCTATCAAGCTTGGGGAACCGAGGAGGAAATGAATAATTTGGATAGTGGTCACTACTCAGTGGTGTATAAAATAGACGAAATATTTGTATGGGTGCTCGACCCGACAATTGAGTCCGAGGAAGTGCCAGGTGACGGTAAGGGAATAGTCCGATACAAGAAGGACGACTTTGAAAAAAGATGGAACGATAAGGGGTCGGCAGGGGAACTGTACAATCATTGGATGCTCGCTGTTTAGCGATGGACAATGGTGACTTTGGCGAGAAATTTTTGGATATCTGCATTGCGGAAAACTCTTTCCTCGATATTTTGAATATATAAACTTACAGCTTGACTATCGAAGTGTTCATCTCCATAGAAATTGAAAATTTGTTTGCCTACCCCTGCGATGGCCACCATGCCTGAGTAACCGTCGATTATTTTGATTTTATCTTTGCTCCAGATAATGGAGTTTGATTCAAAGAGTGTCAGTAACATGAGTTTGGCACTGAAGTCATACCAGACAATACCAAGATCTTCGGTCTCATGACCTCTGGCTCCTCTAATCTCATCTATGTAGTCGACAATATACTGCTCGATAAATTCGGAGGGAGTGACATCGGTATTACCTTGAATTAAATCTTTCGAAAAAAGTAAAGTAGCCATAGAATCTGCTTTGGCTTCGTCCAGCTTGTTAATATTTACTCCATTACCCATTTTCTGATATAGGTCTTGGTTTAGCATGCGTCCCAAGTGTCCTGTTTCGTGAGCAACTGTATTTAGACCTCTGACGTACGCAAATCTGTTCTCCGAAGTATTTCCATCGATGAACTCGTCATAGTAAGAATGGTATAGATTGGCGGAGAAATTGTCATTTTCGTTATCATAAAAAACAACGTAACGATTGCTGGCACAGGCTGTGCCGGACCAAGGGATATTGAGACCGTTCCTGACAAAGACATATTGATGGATAAATGGAACGGGCTCAAAATCCGGCTCATAATTTCTCATAAAATTCCTGACTAAACCGCGATATATCTCACTATCCTTATGCCACTTTGAAGAGGAACCTAGATTGAGCGTCACCATCAATTCTATGCCAATGTGATTACCGTCGGTCAAAAATCCCCACGGTGTCAGAATAATGGGGCATCCTTGTTGAGCCAGACTGATGTATTCTCTATCCACATCCTCCCATATCTGATTAATTTTTTCTATATTAGTCTCTTTGGAACCGTAGCTTTTGGAAAGGGTAGTGAGATAGTGAGCAAGTGAGAGATAGTCCGGTGATAGCAATCCATCCTCTACTTCCTGTTCTATTCGATTGGAAAAATCATTTAAAGTTTCCGTGAGACAAGTGAACTCGTCTGAATATACTTCAGAGTAGGGAATTTTATCGTCGTATAAATATTCATAGCCAAACTCTAAGGGAAGTGTCCCTACTTGTTTGCCCCCAGGTTCATCCGCCAAGGCGAGCTGGTGTATGTAGGCCTGATCGATAAAATGCTGGATGGAGAATGATAGGTCGAGAAATAAATCAATTTCTTGCTTAGAGAGAGATAAGTTTTCCTGCTGTTCTTTAGTAAGATGGTCCAGAAAATGCTTAGCTAGACCGATGGTGGCAATTTCTCTTTCGGAAATTGCCGTAACAATTTCTCTCCAGAATTCACCTTCATCGACAAGTCTGAGCATTTCCAACTCTCGAAATTTTTCTTTGTCTAGGATTGTTCTAAGACTTGTCTCGCTTTGGAATATATTGAAGAGTTTTGTTTTTTTTGGAGAATCAGGAAGATCATTGAAGACAGAAACCATGTAGTCAGCCCAATGAGTTCTGACTATGGCTTTGATATGATCTAAGAAATCGATAAGATTTTTGGCATCAATGTCGTTTTCTAGGAAATTCTCAAGGGAAAATCTGGGTATATCATCGATAAATAAATGATAATAATCCCCAGTTTCAATCATAACGAAAATATTATTCGCTTATTCATGGTCACAGAGAAAGATTCTAACATATGGCAGAAGTGACATCTGAATTTATAATTGCTAAGATATGTAGTGGTAAAAGATAGAATGAAGAAGATGGTTGGAGAAATGGTGGGTCTTGTAGTGATTTTTTTGGTGACTATTTTTGTCTCACTTGTATTTGTTAATAATCGGTCTAAATATTTGGTGAAAGAAGTTTTGGCCGATGGAACTTTGGTTTTGAACGATTCAAGAAAAATTGAAATGGCGGGAGCAGTGATGGATGACCAAGGAAGTGTCGATCACGAGAAACGGATTTTCTTATTGAGGGAAATGACTAAAAATGTGGAAGTTTGGCCTGAACGTGTGGGGGATGGGTATCAGATTTGGATCGGCTGCAAGAATGTCTTGTGGATGAAAGACTGTAAGAAAGGTGTCCTGCTTAACGAAGTTTTGGTTATGGTAGGCAGTGCCACAAAGGACTGAGATGGTTATTGTCCAGTGTCTTTTTTTGTTGAAATTAAGTTTTCTTTGACGGTGTTTTTGTATTCTGCATAGGCAGCTTCTTTTTCGGAGATTAGATTTTGGAGGTTGGTGATTAAGCCTGCAACTTGAGGTTCTAGACCGAGAGCGAGAATCCCATCACACTCTAGGCGAGTATCTGGTGGTAAATTCGCCATCACTAATAGTTTTTGGGCTTCTAGAATTTGTTCTGGAGTGGCTTTTTTAATTTCGTCTGGCATGTTTTGTTTTTAATTATTTATTTTTAGGCTTGTTGTCTAGTTCCTGAACTGGCATTGCATTTTTTAAGGCTGCGTTGACCCAATAACTGGGGAATGGGACTACGGCTCCGACAATCTTAAGTACTCCTCGCGTATAAGCTTTGTTTCGATTTTCATCTTTAGTTATCGCTCGACCGCCTAGTAAATCTCTAATTCCGGATAGTGCAGTGGGGATATCAAGTAGACTGTAGCCAAAACCAAAAAGCTCTGTTGCACTTATGGCTGCTTGGATAATTATATTATCAGGGACTTTATCAATGTAGTACTCAACACCATCTAAAAATTTACCTGTGGCTTTAGAAATTGCCTGTTCGTATTTAGTTTTTGCTAATAGAGCTGCTTCGTTTTTTTCCGGAGTGAGAGGTGGTTCAATAGGGGTTCGTTCACGGTCTAATATCTCTTTTAATTTTTGGTAGTTTTCCATAGCTTTAGTGCCTTGCCTCTCAATCTCCTCAGGGGAGAGTTTGTTTTCTGCGGGCTGGGGTTCTGCGTCTTCGGCGGATTCGGATATTTCTTTTGCTTGATTCTTTATTACTTCTGTGATGTGTTCTTTTGAACCGGGTATGTCAAAATCACCCCAGTTGCAAATCTCAAGATCAACGCCTGAGGCAACAAGGTTTGCCACTCCACCGTAATACGCCTTATCCAAAAGTTGCATAAGACTACTGATGCCTAGACTAGTGCAATCTTCAGGTTTTTCTCTATCTCCACCCGGTTTGACTGTCCATAAGATAAAATTACTATAGTCATAGATAACGTGATTCGATGAATGTACCCAATCAATGAATTTTTTTTCGTCTTTATCTAATAAATCTTTGGTAATATATTCCACGGGTACTTTTTGTGCTATAGAATCTTTTGAGACTATATACACTATATTTTCTTCACTGTCATGTGGGGGAATATCAGACCTAAGTGTCTCTTTGTTGGCGATAATGGGAGAATCTTCTTCACTGACTGGAGTAAATCTCTGCGAATTTACTTTGACTTTCCTCATAAATTCTTCCATGTCAGCTTTGGTTTTGAAGTTGCTCTTCCAGTTCCTGACATCGATTTCAATACCTTTAGCAATTAGTTCTTGTAAACCTCCGAATTGATCAACTCTTTCAACCAGTTGGCAAAAACGCTTTCCGTCCATCTTGATTCTGTCAGTTTCCTCTTTTTCGTCGCCGCCTTTTCGGACAGCCCATAACCGGTTATTAGCATAATCGTAGACAACTTTTCCTGATGATTCAACCCATTCTTTGAAAGCTTTTTCTTCAAGTTCGGCGCCTTTGCTGAAAATTAGTTCCGGTTTGATTGCCTGGTCGTTTTCCATGGTGAGAATAATTATAGACTCAAAAGTGAGTCAATAGAGCGATAGATGATAAAATAGACGGATGTTCTGGGATAAATTGACTTTTCCTATTATTGGACTTTCCCCTATGGACGGAGTGACCGACGCTCCGGCGCGTTTTGTTGCCAAGAAGTATGGCCAGGCTGACATAATCTACACTGAGTTTGTGAGTGCTGAAGGTCTATGGAGAATACACAAAAGAGGGGATGCTGAGGAGAAAATTTGGAAAGATTTGAAGTATGGTGAGATCGAAAGACCTGTAATTGCTCAGATATTCGGGAGCGACCCGGAAGCTTTTTATGAATCAGCAAAAATTATTTATCAACTAGGGTTTGATGGTATCGATATAAATATGGGGTGTCCATCCCCAGGATTGGAAAAAAGAGGAGGTGGGGCAGGCTTGATACGGGACAAATGTAATGCCAAAGAAGTGATTGAGGCCACACGTAAGGGGTCAGGTGGTCTTCCTGTAAGTGTGAAGACACGAATAGGGAGTGCTGAGCCAGATGAGTCCTGGTGGAGATTCCTGGCTGAACAAAACCTACCTGTGGTAGCGATGCACGGTAGAACCTTTAAACAGCTTTATAAGGGTGAAGCAGATTGGGATTTGCTATTGAAGGCCGGGGAAATAATTAGAGAAGGTGGTACGAAGTTTTTGGGGAACGGGGACATTTCGCAAATTTATTGTCAGTTTGGACCAGTCCAATTTTTCGGCTCGGCTGCCTCCACTTCGCAAGGCTCAGAGGGGATACCTGCGCCAAAATTGGACAGCTCCTCCACTGACTCTTTAATATTTGCTGTTGGGCTGAAATCCGGAAAAAAAATAGATTTGTTTGGGAAAATGGACGGGGTGCTTATTGGTAGAGAGGCGCTTGGAAATCCTTGGATCTTGAGAAAAGATGGCTATGTACCGACGTTAAAAGAGAAACTTCAAGTAATGGTGGAGCATGCGTATAAATATCAGGAACTAATGGGAAATGACTATGGAAAAGAAGATTACCAATTTTTCCCCATGAGAAAACACCTTGTAAGCTATGTGAAAGGATTTGAAGGGTCTGCCGGGTTGAGAAAACAGCTGGTGACAGCAACTAGTGCGGAAGAAGTCGATGATATTGTTTCCGCCTTTATTTTATAATTTGGAAAATATTACTGTAGTCGTCGGTCCAAAGCCTCAATTTTTTTTCCGGAATGATCCGATAAAATTCAAAAGGTTTTTTTAGAGGGGATGGAGAAACTAGATACCATTGTGATCCTTGGATGTCATATTGGTAGCTGTAAAGGTTTTGGCTGAAGACCTCCTGCTCAATTACAATACTAAGATTTAGGTATAGATTTGATATATGAAAAGCAATGACACCATCAGGAGCTAAGTGGGATAGATAGAGCTCGAGGGCTTCGTTGGTAATCAAATGTACAGGAATTGAGTCGTCGGTGAAAGCATCGACAATTAGCACGTCAAATTTCTGAAGAGTTCCGAGTTTTTTTTCTTTTTGGAGAGATAGTCTAGCATCTCCATTTATAACATCAACAACTCCACCAATCTGTTTACAATGAGAGATATAAGTAAAATACATATTACTTATGTCAATAACATTTGGGTTTATTTCATAAAAACGGAAGTAATCACCTGGAAGACAGTATGCTGACATAGTTCCCGTACCAAGTCCTATTACCCCAATCCTCATGGACTTTTTAGCTAATCTCTTAGCATTATTATCGATGATTGCACCGACTCCACTGTCTCGGGTGTAGTAAGTAGTTGGTTCGAATTCGAAACCGGATTTGAAGTTTTGCGTTCCATGAAGAATTTTGCCATTTAAGAGTGACACTAGATTTGCTTCAGCATAGTCGGTTTTTGTTACGTACAACACTCCGTAAAAGTTTCGTATAATTTTCAAAGTGCCTTGAAAATCAGTTGTGTATTTTAATAAGATGCCGTCGAATTGAAATAAAATTAAAATAATGACTAAGATGCTAATTAAAATATACTGGGCTTTAAGGTAGAGACTATGAGGTTGGAAAAACATAGCCAACATAAAAACAAGAGAGGATAGAATTAAAGACAGTGGAAGTTCCCACAATTCTTTGAAGTATAAAGGGGCAACTACGGCGCATAAGATAGACGCCAATACGCCCCCGAATGAGATGGTTACATAGAAAGGTACTAATGATTTTGGATTTGGTTTGGAAAGATACAATTCAGCGTGACAAACTAGATTGATTATAAATAGTGTAAAGAGTATTGTGCCTAGTTGAAACCAGTAAGAGACAATAATTTTATTGTTTGTAATTAAAGCCATAATGACGATTGAAAAGATCATCAAGGATCCGTGAAAGTCTCTGGAGTACCACTTGCTTCCGCTAAAGGCGATAATGAAAGTGATTAGAAAAATTGCCAAAGGGAAGATCCAGAGCAGTGGAACCGGAGATATCGCTTGGGTAATGCTACTGGTGGTGGCGAGCAAGGCTGTGTTTGAAACAATAGACAAGCCAAGCCATGGAATCATCTCCGATAGTGTTACTGATTTAAAAGACGGTAGTTTGGACTTAACAATTATATGGGGACTATTAAAAAGAAGGATAATCTTAAGGGTTAAAAAAAGGTAAACACAAAATAAAATTAACCATAACGATTCTTGTGCTGTAGTGAGTAGTACAGGCTCAATTATGAGTGGATAGGACAACAAGCCAAGGAGGGAACCAATATTAGAAACGACATAAAGCGAGTAGGGGTTTTTTTTGGGTGCCAGGTAGGTAAACCAATGTTGTAATAAAGTGCTTGTAGTGGATAGTAGAAAAAATGGAATGCCTACGCTAAAAGATATTAAAGAAAGGATTTGTATTATTGGAGAAAAAGAGTGAAATATAGGACTAGGAAAAATAAGAGTTTTGTGCCAAAAATAGTTTATAAGGACACTTAGAAGTGAAATACCAATAAGTGTTAGGTGAATTTTGACCTGTCTTTTTTGGGAATATCTGGAGATTTGATTGACGTATAAATACCCTAAAAACAAAGCGATCATAAAAAATAGCATTGAAGTGGTCCAAACTGAGGCTGCTCCTCCAAACCATGGCAAGATTCTTTTTCCGACAATTAACTGGATGGTGAAAAGAAGAAATGAACTAAGAAACGTGGTGATAAATAATAGTCCTGTCATTGCAATATGTTATTCTATTTTTGTAAAAGTAGTTATGGATGTTTGTTTCCATAGTGAAATGTGGGGATTATTCCTATTAATATAGGTCATGTTATTCAGTGATTGATTTGGGGTTTTTTGGGGTATAATTCGGAAAGTAGATAAGTTTTTACCAACTTAAAACAAAAAATAAATGGCTCAAAAAGAAACAGGTAAGCTATTGAGAACGCTTAGTGTTTATCCTCCAGATAGAACTGAAAAAGATAGGATTAGGGATTACCGTACACATATGGAGAGTGGACAGAGGCTTGAAATTGATAATCGAGGAAAACTTTTGGTCGTACATGAGGTTGACGACATGAGACCCAAAACAATATTGGTATTGTCTGATTGGCATTTGGGAAGTACATCTTCGGACATGGACATGATGGATGAACTTAGGGATACTGTATTAGCTGATCCCAACATGATGGTAATTTTTGCCGGGGATGAGATAGAAGGGTGGTCTGGCGGGAAACACTCTCAATCTATTGATGCAAAAGCCGATCTCGACGCCCAGCAACAGTTGGAATTCATGAAGATGATGTACTTTCAACCTTTAGCTGACGCAGGAAGAATTTTGGGTATGGTGTCTGAGTATTGGGGTCACCCGGGATGGTTGGCAGAAAAAACTTTAAATGTGTGGAGATCTATGATTGGTGACTTAGATATCAAAATTATTCAAAATGGAGGCAACTTGGTGGTTAAGTATCCAAACGGATACATGGAAACAACGAAAGTTTGGCATAATCCTCCGAAAGGAAGTCGGTGGGATGAATTGGATGGACAAAGAGTGGTAATGCAGAATACTTCCGAAAGTGCCAGGCCCGATGGGTCAGTTGCCGGACATATTCACCAGATGCAAGTAGGTGAAGAGGTTTGGGCCGGTGCCAAACGTAAAGTGTTTTTTGTGTCAGCAGGAACAGTCAAGGGAAGCAATCCCAAGTTAGCACCTGATTTATTTGGAACTCAACTTGGACTATCAAGACCCCACCCGCAAGGTGAGGGCTTTATCAATGTACCTAAAAAAGGACGTCGAGAGGCCATGAATATTCCCTTTGCTAATTTAAGGCAAGGTAAAATGATGGGTGATGCAGTAAACCTATTAGATAGAGTTGAACAACTCGGACAAAGAACTGAATTGTTGGAATTGATTCACCAACCAAAGAATAAGGGTGGTGTCGAGGAGGGACCCATAATTTCTTATGAATCGTCATCGAGTAGGTTGGGGTCAAATTATAAAGAAGGGCGACCTGTCGATAAGGTAAGAGTTGGAGGAGAAGATATCAAAAATCCATATTCCCACATGGAGATGAAAGTGCCGTATAGCGTCCTGTCCTATGAAATTAAATCTCAATTACCAATTGCAATCGAGTGGATTCAAAATGCAAGAATTGGGTCAACACTTGAAGGATATAAAGATTTACAAGGTTTTGTCAAGGAGGTAGCACAGAATCCACATAGATTAATGGTGTTTCTCCGCAACATGATTGATAAAGAAGCTGGTAGGCTGCCTAATAGAGTTGATGTTTTAGATAAATTCGTCAATATAGTAGGTAGGAAAGGTGAAAAATCGAATTATCAAACTTTGGCTATTATGATGTGTGAATCAATGCGTCAAGGTGCTTGGAAAGGTAGTGTTGGTAAGGGTGAAGAGTATTTACCTGTAGCCCCTGGGTCCTATGTGGCATCTGAAACAGGGATTCCATTAATACATCATTTGTCGCTTTTGAAACTTTCAATTGGTCCAGGAAATGGTCCAAAGACCATTTACCCAGTTGTAACCGCTGATAAGGCTGAGGGTCATGGATCAGGTTCAAAGCCTGAGTGGGCGTTGCAACGACTTTACGATTTACATATTCATGAGAAACCTGGTGCTGTTGTGGGAACTCATATGGCAAATGCAGGAGCAGCAACCATCTTTGATGGCAGTAATGCTTTTACAAATAATCCAGTTTTACTACAGCCCGGTTGGTGGGCAAAAGCAGTTGATACTTTGGGCAAAGGTAACGTCAAGCCAGGGGCAGAACCCGGTCAAGCGATTATCTTTATTCCGGGTAAGACCCAACAAGACTTTTTGCAGTTTCCAACTGTGAGTCGCGAAGAGACTGAATATATACACGATGCACTGATGCTACTTCAGGGTCTTGAAATTCTGGGTTTGAAAGATAAAGTAATAAAGAGGACAAAATAATCGTAAACGAGAAGCTAAAAAACCCCGCCTAGTGGCGGGGTAATAATCGATAATTTATTCGAGACGTTTTTTGGCGGCTTCGATGTTCGACAAGGTTTTGTCGAAAGGTGAGAGATGGGCGAGCCAGCCGAGTGAGCCACCGACCATTGGGGACGGATTGGTGGTTTCGGACTCTGGAAGCAGATCGTAAAGATCAAACTGAGTCTCCGGGAAGATGTATGAAACTTTTTGCTCTACGTTTTCCATCGGATCAGTTACTGTAAGGCAGTAGTGATACTGACCTTGAGGATCGCCTCGAAGTGCGAGGAAGTAGGGATTACATTCGTCAAGAATGACTAAAGCTTTAACGTGGTCTTCAATGCCTTCGTCTTTGAGAAAGCCGGGTAGCATTCCTGCGATGTAGTCGTCGCCGAACTCAACAGTATGACTAACTACATCAAGACGGTTGTTGTATTTGTCATCCGGTGTTGTTAGGAACGCATACCACTTCCGTTCGCCAAAACAGCGCATCTGGGTGCATTCGGTGTTGGTGACGACGAAGCTGCCGCAATTGTTTTCGGAGCGGAAGCCGAGGACGTAGGGGTATAACAAAGAGTTGATTTGATTAAGTATTGAATTCATTTTTTCTCCTTTAGTTTAATTTTGTAAGGTCAACAACTGGCTTAATTCTGAGGAGCGCGTCTATTATTCCTTCCTCGGTCATGGTTTCACCTGTGTCTACGAGATAACTGAGATTGTTGTAGTAACCGCTGTCGTATGGTGTAACGCTGCAATCTCCCAAAGTAGGCCAAAACTCTCCAGAAAAACCATCTTCCTGTAAGATAAGCCCCTTAAAGGTCGAGAATCCATAATCTTCATCGAAGAATTGGCCTTGGAGAACAATCATCCTTTCTGGAACTGTTTTTTCAAGTCCTGAGTGCCAGCGGTGATAGGTAATGACTTTTCCTCTAATCAATTCGTCAGGGGAGAGGATCTGGTGCTCGTCAAAAATACGTCTGGTACGATTGTCCGGCACATACTCGTCGGCGGATATTTCGGTGAAACTATGGGAAGAGTCGTCCCAACCATCATCGAACCCTACGCTATTGATTTTGCTTAGGACTAGACGGGTTCTTTGGGTGATGTTCCGATAGGTCAAATAGGGAATTGGCTCGTGGAAAAAATAGTAGTAGAGATCACGCAGTCTGAAGAGTTTTACTAACCAATTCTCTTTGAATGTCACTCGACATTTCATACTGTCGAATGGTTCCACAAAGATGTGTTTGTGGTCGGGTTTAATCTCGATACCGTTAGTTTTGTAACTATCTCCTTCTTTGATATCAACAAAACCTTGACTTACTGACGGGTTTGAGAAAAAAGCGTAAGCAAAACCAACTCGAATATATTTCATGGATTCTCCTTTTTCAAATTCTGCTTTGGCATGAGGTAGTACATGTTTTCCGGATCGGCAATAATCAAATCTCCGACGGAATTTCCCTTCATTATCACCGAATTACCTTTCTTCGTCATGGTGGTGATGGTCAAAGTAAGCAGTTTTTCAACGAATGGATTCAGGTGGGTGTTTGGGTAGTCTGGGAAAGAACCTTGAAGTTTTTTTAGGGCTTCAATTTTATTTGAAACTTTAACTTTGTTCCTCATGGCCCAATCTAGAAGTTCGACATCACCGTGCAATTCTTCTTCGATCATGTCAAAGAGAATACCGTTGGTAACTTCGAACTTTAATCCTACCAGTCTGATGACGTTTTGGAGAGTCGTAGCTTGGTTGAAATACTCAGCACCAAATAATTTTTCCAATTCTTCAAGGGTGGCAAGAATGTCGTCCAAATGCTCGGCAGAGAGCTGTGGGTGATCTTTTGCAATTGAATCGTAAATAGTCTGGATGGTATGCATTTTTCTCCTAATAAAAGATGAACCACCGGCCGATCGAGTGATGACCGGTGGTTCGAAAGCTTTAGATCTTGGTGACACGAGCCATGAGCTCGGGGATGAGAGGCTGGAAGGCAATGATGGTTGGATTTGTAGCTTTAGCGATTTGATTGGTCAAAAAATGCAACCAATCAAAGTAAGAAACGTAAGCGAATTCAAATCCCGCTGCCCAATGAGCTTGGTCTTCCGGTGAGCTGTGGTTCCATAGTTCGCGAACCATTTCGATGGTATCCAAAGTCATTTGGGTGTTTGGATAGCCAGACTTCATCTTCATTTGCTGAACAAAGAGTTCGAAGTCAGGAATTTCTGTGCGATTGGTGACTTTGGAAATTAACTCAGCTGAGTTAGCTGTTTTCCAACCCATGAGTGACACCATATTTGGTGAACGATGATCATGCTGATTGTAAGCCGAGTATGGGTAGGCTGTCGCACTATTGGCATAGTTCTGAAGATGTTTCAGCATTGAAGGAGACTTCATGATTACCGGCTGACCGTCTTTGATTTGGGGACTACCATCCTGGTTTAGTACTTGATCTTCCATGATGGAAGCATTTGGTACAAACAAATATTTGATTGAGTCCTTGAATGAGTACCAATTGACACCAGTCAAATCGAGACCGTTTATTCTGGCACCATCAAGAGAAGCTAAGGCGTGACGAGGGAGCATGGCAGCTGCGTCACCACCATTCTCAAGACGGTCCGTCCAGCGAGTGACCCACACAGCGATACGAATCGGATGGTCGCCATAGAAGAAAAGTTTGTCATTCCATGGTTTGCGAACACCACCATTCTTTACTGTCATTTCTTTTAACATGTGGGGGTGGGCGGCGATGGCATATGCAGTCAGTCGACGAATCGGTTCAATAGCAAGACCCTCGGTGATGTGGTAGAAAATCCAAGCAGCGATCTCTCCGTGATTTAGTTCCCATTCGTTGTCGATGTAGCGATGTTGAATCCCGGTTGAACTGTCATGAAGCATGGCTCCAAAAAAAGCTGAGTCAATTTCATTGTGATACGCTTTGGCGATGAACGGATCATTGCTGATAATAGCCGAACCACCAAAACCATCAAAAACATGGTGACCGAGTTCGTGAGCAGGGGTGCCGAGAATAACAAATGGTTCCATAACATCGAGAATCTTTTTGATGGCGATTGTGGTGAATGGTTGAACTGTGGATCGACGATCTTGGCATACTTGCAGATAGATTGCGTCGTTTTCCAAAGGACGAAGATAAGTATCGACCCAGTCGATCATTTCAAGTTGAAAAGCACGTTCCTTAATTTTTTCTGTCAATTCTTCCGGAGTGTAAAACTTGGTTATCATGAGTGGTGTCTCCTTCTGGGGATGGGATTTGGGTAAAACAAATTGCAAAAAATCTGCCCAATAAGTGAGCAGAGACGAACCGAGATTTGAATACATGAAAATAATCTCCTAGTCTTAAGATGGATCCCCGCATACGCGAGGATGACAAAAGAAAACAGTATATAAACTGTGTAAAAAAGGGGAAAGAGTTGCGGGGAAGGTTCGCCTGCCTTAAATGTGGCTTCGGGGAAAATATAGATTTTAAGGTCGAACCTTGTAAGTCAAGGAGAATCTTAACGGTGCGTGATACATTAAGCAAGACCTATATCAAACTAGAGTGGGATATCTATTTCAGGGTTGGCGATTACTCTTGCGGCCGCGCTTAGAAAGTAGTTGTCTTCGATTTTATTTAAATAATCTTTAAATTCACTGATGTGGATTATTTGGAGTTCAAAACCCATGGGCTTGTGAGTTTCGCGAAAATCTTTTTTGGTGGTGAGGTTGGGAAGGTTTGAAATATCGATAATGGCGGCGTAGAGATCGGAGACGTTGTTGGTCATTCCAAAGTCAGGGTGTGCCTTGCCTAAATCAAAGATTTTTTTGAATTTTAAATTTTCTATACCTAAGTGAAAACAGATTTCTTCCTCAATTTTCTTCGGAAGATTTTGCATCTTGTTTTCGAAGATGTGTAGATAAAGTCCACCAATAGACTCTAAAACTTCTTCGGTGGAGGAGAATTTGTGCATCTTGGAAACTAAAAAATGGGAAATGATGCCGTCTGTCTCAAGGAAAATGATGCCTCTGGCACCGGGGCGACTACCCGTCTTCCAGGATGCATATTCGTAAGTAAAGATTTGGTTGGTGATGTTTGAACGGACTTCAAATACCAGGAGGATTAAGAAATGGCCATGGCCGATTTTGGTAAGCTTGAGTACATCAAGCTCTCCGATTTCGTCAGGGCGTGAAGCAAGATCTTCTAAAAAGCCCTGATAATCTTCAGGAAGGGAAAGAATCTCTTGCAGGAGAACAACATCAGTATTTTTGAACCAGTCGTGCTTGAGCAGAGCTTGTGCCAATATGCTTCGCTCCGGTGAGAGTGTTGTGAGGTAGTCTGATAAGGCGGTTGAAATAGGCATAAATAAGCGTGATAAGTTTACTATGGGTAGACTGTTAAGTCAAATTTGAGGGCACTTTTCCAATAAAAAAACGGTCACCCTTGGGCGACCGTTTTTGTGCTAACCCAACATCATGGGAAACTTGCAGAACATGTCCCAGATAGTTTGCGGATTACTTTCCATAATTTTTGGATAGGCTGCGTCAGCGGCCGCGCCACCCTTGCGGTTCGCGATAATGCTGCACATATAAGTTGCGGCACGATCCAGATCTGAGGTTAGTTCTTTATCGTTTTCGAACATCGCGACGTTTTGATTGGTTTCTTCAGGAATCTTTAAAAGCATTTCGTCGTATGAACGCTTCAGAACAGCTGCCCCTGCCTCGGAAAGATCTTTGGACTTGGATTCGAGAGCTGAGACTAGTGCACTTACTGTTAGTGCTTCGATGAATTTCCCGAAATTTCCTGCTGTGGGTGATAGCTCTGAAGTCTCACCAGTCCAGGCGAGAATCTTTTCTGCCTGTTCGATGATTTCCGGTAAATGGGCAGAGTACGATGCACTTATACTCAAATACCCTTCCTTAAAAGCCTCGATCATTTTGATGCGATTTGAAAGATCCATAAATTTCACTCCTTGGTTGTTCGTGGTGTGTTACTTTACCATCCGTATTATATCCTAAACAATGTTATAAGTCAAATTATAGGCATAAATGGTGGTGATTTTGGTAATCTAGCGCCTGATGAAGACTCCGAAATCTTCGTGGCCGGGGTAGATGAGGGCGTCCGGGAAGTCTTTTTTGATGCCTGAGATGGATTTTCTGAGGGCGGGAAGTGAGGAGTAGGATCGATCGGCTTTGCCTGAGCCGGTAGCAAATAGGGTGTCTCCGGTGAATAAATGACTAGAATCCCTCTCGGCTTCGCCGCTTCTCCCCTTGACAGGGGAGATATAAAAACAGCAGGAGCCGGGGGTGTGCCCGGGAGTGTGAAGAACCATAAGAGAGGAGTCACCAAAAGGAATGTTTTGTTTGTCTGTCAGAAAAATGTCGATGGGGGGAAGATGAAAGTTTAAATCCCTCTCGGCTACGCCGCTTCTCCCTTTGACAAGGGAGATAGTACTCCAATATGAAGCGGAGATGTGCGCCTTTTTGTAAAGAAAAAGGTCTTTTTGGTGGAGATATATTGGAATATTGAAGTTCAGCTTCAATTCTAAGGCGGCAAGACAGTGATCGTAATGACCGTGGGTGAGAAGAATACCTACCGAGGAAAGCTTGTTTTCTAATATTGAAGTAGTAATAAAATCACCTTCGTCGCCTGGGTCGATAATTAAACATTTTTGAGTAGCTTCGTCGACGGCTAGGTAACAATTGGTGCCCATTTCGCCAACTTTGAGAGATATTATTTGCATAAGATATTCTAACTTAGGTTGAGAATTGAATGTGGTAAAGTATCTTTATGAATACACTAAACTGGATGAAGAAGAACTGGTTGGTGATCGTGCTTGTGCTTGTTGTTTTGGGCCTAGTTGGAAAAGAGAAAAGTGTGACTATGATGTCTGCCGGGGTCAGAAATTCTGAATCCAGTACTATTGCTTATCCAATGATGGACAAAGGGATTGCTTCGGGAAGCTTTTATGGGGGAGGATCAGCACCGACTATAACTACTCAAAGAATGGTAGTCCAAGATACAAATATGTCTATGCTGGTAAAAGATGTAGCTGTAACAATAAAGAGCGTTGAAAGAGTGGCGACAGAAATGGGTGGCTATATGGTGAATAGGTCAGTATCGAAACCGGAGGGAGCGGCCAGTGGAAATATTACATTGAGAGTACCAACAGAAAAACGTGAATCGGCATTGGACGAAATTAGGACCCTTGGGGTAAAAGTAGTTTCTGAAAATGTTTTTGGGGATGATGTAACAGACCAATATGTGGATATAGATACCCGGATTGCAAACCTGCAAAAAGTAAAAGCTAAAATGGAGGGGATTCAAGACCAGGCTCAACAAGTACAAGATTTGATGCAGATTCAAATGCAGTTAAATAATATTCAGGAGCAAATCGATAATTTGAAAGGTCAACAAAACTTTTTGTCACAAACGGCTAAACTTTCTAAAATTACAGTAAGTTTGTCGACTGATGAACTGGCCTTACCTTATGCTCCGGATGACGCTTGGAGACCGGCTGTAGTATTTAAAACCGCCGTAAGATCAATGATTGGATCTCTGAGAAGTATTGTTGATGTAGTAATTTGGATGTTTGTATATTTGCCTGTACTTCTTATAATTGGCGGAGTGGGCTTACTAATAAAGTTTGTGTATACAAAATTTCAAATTAAATAGATTGGGTTGGCCTTATATAATGGTTAGGTTCTTTTAAAACAAACTTATTTCGAAAAGAGGTTTGATGAAAAAAGCAATTACTTTTATTGTCTCGTTAGTTATCTTGGTTGGGCTTTTGCCTGTTCATAAAGCTAGTGCGTTAATTGATCAAAAGGACGATACGAATAGATTCTTGGTAGAGTTGGCATCTGATCCATTCCTATTAAGTTTGTTGGAATTGAGAGATTTGGGAAATAGTATCGATCCGCAAAGCAAAACTGAAGTCGGTGAGTACTTGAAAAATTCGGATTGGTATAACTATGAATTAGGGCTGATAGGTAACAATACTAACTTGATTAATAAATTTGACGGAGCACTTAGACATCTAAATAATTTGTCTAACCGGGTTCCTGGTCAAAAAATTCAGTGTGTCGGCTTTGTTTCTTTGATTGCCGGCATGGACGAGCGTTTCTACGAAATTAGTGGACAGCCGATAGAAATTGCAAAAGACTTAATTCCTTCTGAAATTAAATCCGGACTTTGGGCTGACATTTCGGTTCGAGGGTATCGCACTTTAGTAATCAAGAAAATTGAGCAGGTAAATATAGGTGATTTGTTTGTAACTTACTCAACAAGGACGGGTCATGTATTTGCTGTGGTAAGCAAAAAGATGATTGATGGTAAGACAGTTTTATTGGTGATTTCTGCAAATTATTTTAAAGATGGAAGAATTCACCTATTTGAGGTGGATGAGACTAATTTTGACGAGGTCTTTGGGGCTTATCCTTATCGAAAGATAGTTATTAGAAACAATTGAACATCCGGTCCAATACAGGGCCGGTTTTTTTATCTGTAATAGGAAAATTAATATAATTTTTTTTGTATTGGGTGGGGAGAGTTCTTCTGATATGTTTTTAGTGTATAGGTGTTTCGAATCTTTTTGGATTCGTAAAGAGCAGTATCTACTTGACGAAGAATCTCCTGGTGGTCTAGGTATTTGGCTCCCGATCTAATGATAACGGCTCCTAAGCTGATTGTTAGAGGCTCGTGTTTTCTTAGCTCTTGAGGTGCACGATTGATAGTTAACGATTCGTGCTGGTACTTTTCGAAAAGATCTTCAATTCCTAAAATTTCTGTTCCTGGTGGCATGGGGAGGCACAAGATAAACTCTTCACCACCCCAACGTCCAAATTTATCAGACCTCCGAAGATGTTTTTGGATAGCTCGTGTAAAACCGATCAATACGGCATCGCCTTGCTCGTGACCGTAAGTGTCGTTTACATTTTTGAAGTGGTCAAGATCAATTTGAGCAACTACAAGATCAAAGTAATTTCTTTCTACGTCTGAAAGGTCGGTGACAAGCGCTTCTTGAGTTATTCGTCGGTTAGAGATGCCGGTTAGTAAATCGGTGGAAGCATATCTTTCCGAAATTTCCAATTTTTTGGATAGTTCGGCGTTTCTATCTTCCAGCTGACGGTATTCCTGCTGGAGACCTGAGAGTTGCTGTCGCAAGCGTTCGATTTCTGAGTGGGTTGTTTTAACTGTGGCGAACGGTAATTGATACTTTCCAAAAAGGGCCATGATTAATAATAATCTAGATTGGTATTCTTTGGGTACAATATAGCTAATGACTTACAAATATTTTTTGTTTGATTGGGATGGAAGCTTGGCTGATACACTGCCTATATGGTTTGACGGATTTAAAAAAATATTTGCGGAGCATGGTGTTGAAATGACGACAAAACAGTTTGCTGAAGATGTGATTGGAGACTGGGATGGTCCTGCAAAATTAGGTATCACTAATTCTGGGAAGTTTTTTGCCGACTTGGAAGAGGAAATTATGGGTAAATTAAACGAAGTAAAACTTAATCCGGGGGCATATGAGATGTTGAAGGATATAAAAATGAATGGTGGAAAAATTGGAATTGTGACAGCTTCCAGAAAAAGATGGGTAAAAACGGCTCTGCGGAGTAATGGCTTGAGAGATTTGGTGGATGTTTTTCTGGGTAAAGAAGATGTGGAGTTTATAAAACCGGATCCTGAAGCACTATTTAAAGCGCTGGAAATGATGAAAGGGAGACCGGAAGAAGCAATTATGGTGGGAGATAATGAAAATGATATTATGGCTGGGAGGAGAGCGGGGACTAAGACGGGACTATACTTCCCTAAAAGATATGAAGAATATTATGCCAAGGAAAAACAGTTGAATTTGGGAGCGACTTTTGTGATTGAGGATTTTGGGGAGATGGAGAAATTTATATAGATTCCGGGTCAAGCCCGTAATGACAATGTGGGGTGAGATTACCACAGCTCGGAGTACCGTGATTCGCAATGACGATGAAAAACCCCGCTAAGAAGCGGGGCTTGCGGATATGTTTGGGTCGATGATTCGATAAGTGATTGAAGCGGATAGTAATTCGGGTAGAGTGATTTTAAGAAGAAGATCGACTCTTTGTTCTTCACTGATTTCGCTATGGCTGTTGATTAAAACATGTGCTTGAGTTGGGGAATCCTGCTGGATTCCGTAGCTGAACCAGTCTTTATTTGCTTTCTCTAAAACCCAAAGATTGAATATTAGAGCTATGATTTCAAAATCGATTGGATTCAAGAATTCGAAGTCTATCTGTAGATGGATAAAGGGTTTTGTTTGACGCATCATTACCTCCTGTCCTCGTTTAAAGTTCTTTGAGGTATTTTACACTTAGTTTGACGGCTTTATCGGAAATTGATAAAGTAAAGGTATGAATAAAAATGAACTGGATGCTTTGATTAAATGGGTTTTGGGTGGATTGATGATCCTTGGGGCTTTGTACTTTTTCCCTTGGGGAGATATAACTTGGGGAAAAATCGTAATGAAGAGCGAGGGAATGGTGACTGTCTCCGGCTATGCCGAATCCGATGAAAAAAATCAAATTGCTCAGTTCTCGGCCGGGGTAAGTGCGATAGCCGATAAAAAGGATGTGGCGGTGAATGAGGTGAATACCAAGATGGCAGCTTTGATTAAAGCTGTAAAAGCCTTTGGAGTAGCCGAGGCCGACATCCAAACTCAGCAGGTAAATGTCTATCAGATGCAAGAGAGAGCCGTCAAGCCTGTTATGATGAGGCCTGACTATATTGATGATGGAAGAGTGAAACTTGGACAATGGAGTGCGAGTAATAGTATCTCGATAACCTTGAGAAATGTAGATAAGGCCAGCCAGCTGACGGATATTTTGAACAACAGTGGAGCCAACAATGTATATGGACCAAATTTCCAGCTCGACACAAGTAAAAAAGCGGGGGATGAACTACTTGGGAAAGCGGTGGCTGATGCAAAAGTTAAGGCCGAAATGATGGCGGCTACCAGTGGGGCAAGGTTGGGAAGGGTAGTGTCCATTGTAGAAGGTGGACAATCTTCAAATATCTACCCAATGATGGCATTTTCGAAATCTGATATTTCTGCCGTGCCTGCGCCAATGGAGCCCGGTACTTCCAAGGTGTCAAAAACCGTGACGGTCGTCTGGAGTTTGAGATAAAAAAACCTCCTTTTGAAGGGAGGTTTTTTGGGAAATTGAGTCTTAAGGAAACGAGATTACAGTTCCACCTTCGGTCATGATGACATTAAAAGTAGCGTCTGAGTTGCAGACTCTGTGTTCCGGCTGTCCGTAATCGTATTTATATTCTAACGATTGGTTTGTAATAGTCCAGGAACCGTTTGCCTTTGGGCTTGAAACGGCGTTGCTGTTCAACATCTCTCCGTCATGAGTCACAGTGATTGTAGGGGTGACATTTGAATATTCCCCTGTCCCGTTAATGCCATCAGTGTGTTTGTATGCTTGGCAGATGATTGTGCTTACTACTGTTGCGGTACAATTCTCACAACTGATCACATAGCTGCCGGCTCCTCCCTTAAAAGAGGATACTCCTTCAAACGTGCTTGTGATCGGTCCGGGCGTTGGAATTGCCGCTTGTGGTGTGGTTGAGATACTTGCGGAACAAGCACAAAGAAGGATGGTGATGAGTAATATTATTTGCAATATGCGAATCGATTTCAAGGTGTGCCTCCTGGCATGAAATAGGATAAGGTATTATATGTGAATTGTCTTATAATGTCAAGTGTTTGTCTTGATTCGTAAAGTTCTAGGTTTAAATAGAGGGTGATTTGGTAGGGGGTGAGATAATGTCAGGTGTCTGGAGCCTGAGATAGGCTTCCCGAGTTTGACTTATGTCCCATAGTATGATATCATGCTGAATATCGAATCGCTTTGGGTATTTTGCCCAATAAAAATCTAAATATTTTATGCCTATCTAGGCATGATATTAGGAGTACTTATATGTATGAAGATAGTAAGGTGAAAGATCCTGATGGCTATTATGTTCGACCTGAAGGACTGCCTAAAGAATGGATATGTTGTATATATTGTGGTCACGTATTTGATCCGAGTAAGGTTAAATACGAAGTTCGGGATCTCAATCTATTTCATCGTCAATTCCTTGAAGGTGACTGTCCTAAATGCGGTGAATAAGCTTTGATAAGTATGAACCCGTAGACTTGTGTTGTTTGACTAGTCGTAATGGCTAGACCTTTGATTTTCTGGAGATAGAAATGGAATTTATATTTTTAATAGGATTGCTTTTGGCTGCTGTTGCAGCAGTGAGCGGGATGATTGCATTGTTTTACCTACCAGGTTGGATATTTGGATCAGATGATAAGACTGATAACGGACTATTAAGAGATTGTGGTTTTCTCGCGATCGTATGTGGATTGATCGCCTGGACAATCCTCTCTGTTTTAGGTCCGCTAATGTAAGTAGGACAGCTAAAATTGATAAAACCAGACTCTAGAGTCTGGTTTTTTATTGGTAAATGGAGGTTTTTTGATTATTAAACGTGTTGAGGCTGGGGTAGCCTTAACTGTGGCTTGTGTATTGTGGGTATGTTTGGTATACTTTCACTTGTCCTTAGCAGACAATATGAATACACCAAAAATAGAGAGTCTTAAAGCCCCCTAGGTTTTTTGACGCTTTGGTTGTGACATCTGTCCGCTAAAAGGCGGATTTTTTCTTATTTTAAACGTACATTATTGGTTAAAAGCAGTTCGAATTGGGCCGTTAGCTCATCTGGTAGAGCGCTACATTTGCAATGTAGAGGTGGCCGGTTCGAGTCCGGCACGGTCCACCCGCCTTCGCTAAAGCTACGGCGAGGCAAGCTACAAATTGATCTGGTGATTGACTCCAAAGGTATCTACCCTTAGAATCAACCACGAGCTCAATGAGCTTCGAATGTTGTTCCTTGAAAAGTGAATAGATTATGCAAGTAGATCGCACGAATTCAAATTCAAATTTGAAGCAAAAGAATATATGATTTATTCTACTCAAGCAATCAGTGGATGCCTTGGCAGTAAAAACCGAAGAAGGACGTTTCAAGTCTGCGAAAGTTGTCGGGGAGGTGACAAGAACTTATGATCCGGCAGTGTCCGAATGGGGAAACCTAATCAGATTTATCTGATTGTTACGCGACGTAAGTCGTGTTTCGGGAACTTGGGGAACTGAAATATCTAAGTACCCAAAGGAAAAGAAATCGAATGAGAGCCCCTTAGTAAGCGACGAGCGAACAGGGGTGAGTCTAAACCATCAATTTATTGGTGGGGTTGCAGGGCCAAACATAACTTAAAATTTCTGCTAGAAGAACAACATGGAACAGTTGACCATAGTGGGTGAGAGTCCCGTATTCGAAAATGGGAATTTTAAAGTTTGGTACCTAAGTAAATCTGGAGACGGCAAACTCTAGATCGAATCCGGGCTGACCACAGTCCAAGACTAATTATTTTTACTGACCGATAGTGAACTAGTACCGCGAGGGAAAGGTGAAAAGAAGGGTGAGTAGCCCTATTAAAAGATCCTGAAACTGATTGCTAACAAACAGTCGGAGTTCCGACCTAATAAGTCGTGAATGACGGCGTGCCTATTGAAGAATGAGCCGGCGAGTTACTCAACACAGCAAGGTTAACCGATATGTTCCGGGAAACCGAAGGGAAACCAAGTCTTAACAGGGCGTGTAGTTGTGTTGTGTAGACCCGAAACCAGGTGAGCTAACCATGAGCAGGGTGAAGGTTGAAGAAATTCAACTGGAGGCCCGAACCGTTTAATGTCGCAAAATTATCGGATGACTTGTGGTTAGAGGTAATATGCCTAACGAACCTGGAGATAGCTGGTTCTCCTCGAAACATGTTTTGGCATGGCCTCGTGTGTACGGTAAGGGGGGTAGAGTGCTGAATGAACTTCTCGAGTAAAATCGTGATTTTCAACCAAACTCCGAATACCCTTATCAATTGCACGGGAGTCAGTACCCGGGGGCTAAGCTCCGGGGGCGAAAGGGAAACATCCCAGACCCACAAATAAGGTCTCTAAATATATATTAAGTGGTAAAAGACGTGTTATTTCTCAGACACCTAGGAGGTCGGCTCAGAAGCAGCCATCCTTGAAAGAAAGCGTAACAGCTCACTAGCCGAGAGATGCACGACTGAAGACGTAACGAGGCTAAATATATTACCGAATTTTGGGAACACGGTCGCAAGACCGGGTTGGTAGAGGAGCGTTCTTGTAGCTTTGAAGGCTGACCGGAAGGTTTGCTGGAGCAGCAAGAAGTGAGAATGCCGGCATGAGTAGCGTAATAAAGTGAGAATCTTTATATCCGAATGAGCAAGGTTTTCTACGCAACGTTCGTCGACGTAGAGTAAGGCGACCCTTAGGTAAGGCCTTTATGGCGTAGCCGATGGATTACTGGTTGATATTCCAGTCCTTGTCTGTAGTCGTTATTAATTGGGGCGGGACGAAGTTGGATAGTCCAAGCGGTGTGTTGAAGATACACTCGCTTAAATAGCAAGTCAGTCACTCTTGGCAAATCCGGAGTGGCGTTTACACGAGTTATGAATACGAGTCTGCCGTAAGGCGGGCAAGATGGATGATTTCAGTTTCCGAGAAAAGCGTCGCAATGAGAATGCAGATAATCCGTACCACAAACCGACACCGGTGCTCTGGTCGAGTAGACCAAGGATAGCGAGAGAACTCTTCTTAAGGAACTCGGCAAATTAGCTAGGCGTAAGTTCTACGAGATGCCTTGCCCAGTATAAAAACTGGGCTACAACAAAAGATTACAAAGCGACTGTTTAACTAAAACACAGGTCTGTGCAAAAGAGAAATCTTAAGTATACAGGCTGAAACCTGCCCAGTGCCGGAAGGTTAAATGCGTGGGTGATTCCGCCGCAAGGCGAGATGAGCCTGCAATTGAAGCCCCGGTGAACGGCAGCAGTAACTATAACTGTTCTATGGTAGCGAAATTCCTTGTCGGGTAAGTTCCGACCTGCACGAAAGGTGAAACGACTTTGTAACTGTCTTGAGAAGAGACTCGGCGAATTTGAATTGGCTGTGAAGATGCGGCCTACTGGCAGCAGGACAAAAAGACCCCGTGGAGCTTTACTATAACTTGGCACTGAAATGTATGCTGTAACTGTTTAGCATAGGAGGGAGTACTATCAATTTATTGGTGGTACGTCAATGAAATACCTCTCTTTGCGACGTACGTTTCTAACCTAATTCCAATGCAAACTTGGAAGGGAACACTGTCTGGTGGGTAGTTTAACTGGGGAGGTTGCTTGCTAAAGAGTAACGCAAGCGCACAAAGGTACCCTTTCTCCGGATGGAAATCGGAGTGTAAGCGCATAGGTATATGGGTGCTTAACTGTGAGACATACAAGTCGATCAGATACGAAAGTAGGTCTAAGTGATCCTCGTGCACTTCGTGGGAGGTGCCGGGCTTAACGGATAAAAGCTACCCCGGGGATAACAGAGTAGTCGCACCTGAGCGTCCACAGCGACGGTGCGGTTCGCTACCTCGATAGACAATGACCCAAACATGTCGAGGAAATAAATTTGGCTTATAACGAAGAAGGCCTTGAAATGAACACTTAAGGTTAACATCGTGGGAAGTCGTCCGCCTATTCGGCGAGATTGACCCCGTAGAGACTGATGTCCGTTCCGACCTAAAGTCGAGAGCGAGACTGAGATATGCTATTTTAAATAGGATATAACACGCCAATAAGTAAGAAGAACGAGTGAATAATAAAAGTTCTAATTACGAAAGATATAGTCCAAACCACTAGTAATAGTTGGAGAGCACAAATAATTTGTATAAATTTTATATAAATGTATTTTTGGTCGGCTCAGCGCATCCTGGGGCTGAAGAAGGTCCCAAGGGTTGGTCTGTTCGCCCATTAAAGCGCTACGTGAGCTGGGTTCAAACCGTCGTAAGACAGGTTGGTCTCTATCCGCTGTCAGCGCGGGATTTTTGAGGGAGTTTGTCTCCAGTACGAGAGGACCGAGATGAGCCGTTCCCTGGTGTGCCAGTTGTTGTCGTCAGACGCATTGCTGGGTAGCCACAACGGTATTGGATAATCGCTGAATGCATCTAAGCGAGAAGCCATTCCCAAGATGAGAAATCCATGTTAACGCAAGTTAACGAAAGAACCGTGGTAGACTACCACGTTGATAGGCAGAGGCTGTAAGAGCCGTAAGGTTTTTAGGTTATCTGTACTAATGTTCGAAGAGTAAATCAAATATTTACGTGCTATCTTTTTGCAAATCTATTCACTATTCAGGGAGTAATATTACTCTTTAAAATGGTATTAATTTATATAGATTCCCGATCAGGTCGGGAATGACAAGGTGTCATTCTAGATTTGAGAAGGTGTTTATAACAGATCGCAAGATAGGAAAGTGTTTCGGCAGGCTCAACACAAGTTGATCTCGGAATTTTTTCCTGTCCGGTGATCTGTGCGACTTGGAACCACCTCTTCCCATTTCGAACAGAGAAGTGAAACAGGTCAGCGTCGATGATAGTGATTGGGCAACTGATTGCGAAAGTAGATCATCGCCGGGCAACCAAGTAACCAACCGAAAGGTTGGTTTTTTGGTGCTTAAAATGCGATGATCTACTTCGTTAGCGGTGCCCGCCTCGTCAGGTTCGTTACGAAACTGACTCCGGCAAACTTCATTAATTTTCTAATCTCAAAATCTTCGCAAGGAATATTTTGAGGAAAATTATTTCAGAGCCTCGCCGGGCAACCAAGTAACCAACCGAAAGGTTGGTTTGTTAGTGGATAGATTTAATATAAAAAAACTCCGACCTGGGTCGGAGTTTTGCTTTTGAACGGATTATCCTTTTGGGTCTTTTTTTTCTTCATACCACCCCATATAAAATTGGAAAATATAGAATGATGAGAATAGTAGTCCCGGTAATAGGTTAACTGAGAATAGGGTTACGAGGCTGAATATGATACAAATACAGGTGAATTCAGCTTCATAGGGGGTTGAAAAACTTCCAGCGCGCATATTAGTTGCGAACGCTGGTAGGTGCAATGAAGAGAATATTGTGGCAATCCCGCCAAGAATCAAATAAAATAAATATAAATTGCTCATGTAAAAGTTCTCCTCGCCTCTGGGCTATGTGTTAGTGTGAACCAATGGGGTATTGTACCTAATATGTTATGGGTGTCAAGATTTGAGCCTTAGAAGGGATGTCTAGAGACCGAGGAGGGAGTTAATTTTGGCGACCAGCTGATTTGGATCAATATCCGATTTGATGACATAGTCTTTGGCTCCAAGCTTCATGGCTCTGTCTATGTCTTCTTTTTGACCTAGATTAGTCATGACAATTACCGGGATATTTGAAGTTTGCTGATTCTGGGCAAGTTCTTCTAAGACAGAGAAACCGTCTTTTAATGGCATTATCAGATCTAAAATTATGAGTTCAGGAGTAAAACTTTTTAAGATGTCTAAAGCCATAACACCATCTGTGGCAACTCTAGTATCGAAGCCGGCTTTGGTAAGTTTGGCATTGTATGCTGCTGAAAGGAATTTGTCATCTTCGGTGATTAGTATCTTGGTCATGTTGTGTTTTATTTTATTTATTTAATGTTACTTCGCCTGCTTTGGCGGGAGAGCCGCTGAGAGGTAAGCTAAAGAAGAAACTAGTTCCTTTATCCTCCTCCGATTCAAACCATATCTTACCACCCGAGGATTCTACGATGGCTTTGACGAGATAGAGTCCTAAACCATTACCATCCGTACTAACCTTGACACTTTTGTCTGTTCTGAAAAATTTTTCAAATATTCTAGACTGGTCTTTTCCCGGAATTCCGCAGCCGTTATCTGTGACTTGGGAAATAATAAAGTTTTCTTTTGGATAGGCGGTTACTTTGATGGGGCTATTGATTGGAGAGTATTTGATGGCATTGGAAATTAGGTTCAGGTAGACTTCCGAAATTAAACTTGGGTCGATATTAATAATTGGAAGATTCGGCTCTAAGGAAATATTCAGTTGTTGATTTTTGGTTTTAATTTCCGAGTCTACTTCTTTGGTAATGGAATTTATAAGATCGCCTAAATTTGTAGGTGTTGGAGAAATCATGAGTCTGCCGGATTCAATTCGAGAGATATTTAGGAGGGAATTTACCAGCTTCACCATCCTCTCGTTTGAATCCGCGATGTTTTTGACAAAGTCCAGCTGTTCTTGGTTCATGTTGCCTGCATCACCTTCTAAGAGCATGCCAGAAAACCATTTGATGGCGGAAATGGGGGTGCGAAGCTGGTGAGAGGCTAGAGAAATAAATTCTGTTTTCATACGATCTACTTCTTTGTCGTGAGTAACATCGAAATTTACGCCAACCATCTTGATTGGTTTATTGTTTACATCTCTTTCTACTTCAGCAAACGCTTTTAGATACCTAGTTGATTTGTTCGGCAACAAAACTCTAAAGGTTAGGTCAAAATCTTTTTCACCGTTTAGAGCTTGCTGGATAGCTAGGTTGCCAACTTCCTTATCTTCCGGATGAAGACCGCTTTGCCAGGCATCATAGGCTCCACTAAAATTTTCTTTATTTATGCCATAAAGTTTATACATCTCATCGTCCCAGGTAAGGATATTATTGGGCACATCCCATTCCCAAATACCAATATGAGCAGAATTCTTGGCGAGATTAAACCTATTGTTTAAACTTTCAAGTTTTGATTTTTCCGTTTCGACATCCTCGAGTAAGTTGAGCATGGCTGTACTTTGATTTTCAAAGTCAATATTTTTTTGTTGGAGTTTCGCTTTTGCTTTCTCTAGCTCATCAATTTTTTGGGATGAAATCCGAAGGGCGACTTCTTGCTCCTCCGGACTGATCAGCTCACCCCAATGACGATAGGATAAATCTTGTTTGTTTTGTCTTGAAATTGACCCAAGATATACCGTAATAGCCGGGGCAACAATTAAGGAGAGAATTGAGCGAAGAATCAAACCTGTTGTAATGATATCTTCAAGGGAAGTTTGACCCCAAAAAGTACCTAGGCTGAAAACTAGAGTGTCCGTAACGAACATCAACCAGCAAACAAGCCATACTTTAAGCCACAGCGGTAATTTGTATTTGGAGTTGTGAATAAGTGGCCAGGAAAGGAAGAGTACTCCATAATCTATAACGATGGCCAGGGTGGAGAAAAAATGGTTACGAAACCATGGCATTCCAAAATCAATATAGGAAGGGGAATTGTTTAAGCCGGCGAGAAGTGCCACTGATAGAAAATAACCAAGTTCTCCCAGTAATAGCAAATAAAATAGTTGCCTGGCATTCTTGCTGCCCTCCAAAACATAAACAACTAACAAACAGAAGATAACAGAGGGAAATAGAATGGTTGAAGCCAGATGAATAAAAAAGTCGTGATAGGTGAGAAAAGCTCCAGAGTCCGACATCCACTGCACCAGAACAATAAGGAGCATGGTATAGCCGTAGAACCAGACCTTGTCTTTCTTTAATGAATAATAATAGGCAAAAACACTGATGCCTAAGACCAGAAGGACACTGAGAGTCAAGATACTAAGCTGAGCAAGAGAGGCTTCCATTAATTAGAATTTGTTAAGGGATTTTTTAACTTTTTGATTTCTTCTTTGAGCTCAATCATTTTTAGTTCCCGGCCGACCATGACTTTGTTCAGTCTTTCTTGCTCCGCGACTTTTTGTTCCAGTTCTTTTTCGAAGGCTACTCGCGCAGAAATGTCTTCTTCAGTGGCTATGTAGCCAATTATTTCACCTGCCGGACCCTGAATTTGGGAAATGTGTGCTATTACGTAATAAATTTCTCCATTCTTTCTTCGGTTGCTTATTTGATGACTAATATAAGAGCCTTCCGCTTTGTGTTTCCATAATTCTTTGTAAAAATCGGGATTCATCAGTCCTCCCCAAAGCCTCGGGGTATTGCCAACCATTTCGGTTTCTGTGTAGCCGGTAATTTTTTGAGCTGCTAAATTGGCAAATAGGACAACTCCGTTAGCATCAGTAATAATGGTGTGGCTTGAGGAATATTGGATAGCTCTTGCAAAAAGATTGTCACTGGAAAGCTGCTCTTTGATCGTCGAAACGGTAAGATTGTTTGGTGGTGTTGGGTAGAAGTTTTCAAACTCCATGCTTTCTCGGGTTATATTATTTGAGCTTAGTACAGAATAAGCATGATCTACCATGCTTTGGGGACCCGTGATTTGCCACCTGATATTGTCACCAAATTTGTTCTTGACATGGGCAACATCTTCGAACTTAAAGGGTTCGTAGTTTACGGTGTAGTCAAAAAAATTATATTGATTTTTGAGGTCTTCCAACTCGTTTAGAAAAGGAGTAATTTCCTGGCTGTTGTTTAAATAGTCTAAGAAACATTTGGGAGGAGAAGAGAATTTTCCCATCGTTTTTATGAGGCAGATAAAGGCGGCAATACCCACACCGCCTGCTATCATAATGATATTTTTGTTTGAACCTTCTTGTGTAGTAAAACTGCTGCCGAAGGGGCCGTGGATAGTGACTTCCGATCCATGGGAAAGATTAAATAGGCTTTGTTTGTAACCGCTTTCGCTAATTCTGGCTACAATATCTATAGTGTTGGATTCGTTTATGACATTAAAAATAGAAAAGGCGCGCCGGTTGCCGTGAGTATCCGGGAATTGAAGCGCCGGAATTTCTACCCAAACATATTGCCATGGTAAAAAAGGAAAAGGGCGATCCGGTAGAATAGTAAACTTCTTGACGCCTACAGCGACAGTTTCCGAGGCGGTTAAACGGGACTTAAAAATCCTATCTAAATTTATTTGGTTGTCTGAATTTGTCATCATAAAATTTGGCCTAATTAATCATATCCTTTTTTTATTTATTTTCAGTAATTGAATAGACTGTGTGGCTTAAATGTTATTATTAAGATGTGATTGTTAATAACGATTCGGTATATAAACAGCTGAGTGATTTGGGTGTAATTGATCAAGCATTGCTTGATGATGCTTTTGAAGAGGTCAAGGAAACGGGTGATGATTTGGGAAAAATATTACTAGCCAGAGATTTGATTTCTGATGAAAATTTGGGAATGCTAATTGCCGACATGTGGGGTGTACCCTTTGTACGTCTGGAAAGAACCGCAATCAAGAGAGAGACATTAAGCTTGATTCCTGAATTGATGTCTCGGTCAAAATTGCTTTTGCTTTTTTATGAAGATGATAAGGAAGTGCATGTGGCGATGAACAATCCCACTGATATTGCTACTATTGAGCTTGTAAAAAAGAGATTTGGTAAAAAGGTGGTAGTTTATAGTGCGACAGAAAGAGATATTCGCTTTGCCTTGTTTGCTTACAGGAAAGAGGCTATTGAAGTGTTTGAGGAAATAATTGAAAAATCGGCCAGCGAAATAAAAGGTTCGCCGGAAGCGGAGGCACCAATCATTAAGATAGTGGATACACTGATGATTTATGCTTATCAGAGCAGAGCTTCGGATATTCACATTGAACCTTTCGAGGAATTTTTGCAGTTCAGATTTCGGATTGACGGGGTACTTCAAGATGTTCTAATTTTGCCAAAGAAAATTGAAGGTCAGATCATAACCAGAATAAAAATTATGGCGAGCTTGCCGACTGACGAGCATGCATCAGCACTTGACGGGAAGTTTAACTTTATGGTGCCAGAGGTGGAGAGTGTAGATGTTCGTGTGTCTATCTTGCCGGCTACCAACGGTGAAAGGGTAGTGATGAGACTTCTGGCCAGTAACATGAGGCAATTTGCATTGCTTGATCTTGGTCTGTCCGAAGAAAACATATCAAAAGTACGAAGTGCTTATTCTAAGCCGTATGGAATGATACTTTCGACCGGACCAACGGGATCAGGAAAGACAACGACAATGTATGCGTTTATGAAGATTTTGAATAAGAGGAACGTAAATATTATGACCATTGAGGATCCGGTAGAGTACCAAATACGAGGAGTAAATCAAATCCAAGTAAACACAAAAACCAATTTGACTTTTGCTGCCGGACTCAAATCTATCGTTCGACAAGATCCAAATATAATTTTGGTAGGGGAAATTCGTGACGAAGAAACTGCTGAAATTGCAGTGAATGCGGCTCTCACGGGTCACTTGGTACTTTCGACACTCCATACTAATGATGCGGCAACGACGATTCCCAGACTTTTGGAGATGAAGATTGAGCCTTTTTTGGTGGCTTCTTCTGTGAACTTGATTGTGGCACAAAGACTGGTGAGGAAAATTTGTACGAGCTGTAGAGTAAGTGAGGTAATAGCTGCAGAAGAACTGGCTAAGGAATTGCCAAAAGAATTGGTGGATAAGTTTGTCGACAAAGAAGTTAAGGGTATTCGTACTTACCACGGGCAGGGCTGTGACATTTGTAAAAAAACGGGATATTTGGGCAGGGTTGGAATTTATGAAATTATGCCGATTACGGAAGCTCTTAAGGATGCTATTGTGGCCAAAAGTGACGCTTCGACAATCAAAGAAATTGCTATCAAAGAAGGAATGGTGACGATGGCCGAAGATGGCATGATGAAAATTAAAAACGGAATGACGACAATTCAAGAATTATTAAGAGAAGTAAAAACATAATGAGTGTCTCGGTAACAGAAAAACTATTTTTGGCAAAACATCTTTCTATTATGATAAAAGCCGGGGTGCCGGTAGATCAGGCTTTGGAGACAATTACGGATCAATCAACACCGGAATTGAAAAAAGTCCTAAAAAAAGTAAATTTGGATATTGATAACGGGCTGAGTTTGGCTAAATCGGTAGCAAAGTATCCTAAAATTTTTGATGGATTTTTTGTGAGTTTGGTGGATGCCGGTGAGCAGTCCGGTAATTTGGAAGAAAATTTAGGTTTTCTTGCTGATCAGACCAGGAAAGATTACGCGCTTAAGCAAAAAGTTCAGGGAGCAATGCTTTACCCCGGTCTTGTCATGGGGGCTACTCTAGTAATGGGTTCAGGAATTTCGTGGTTTGTGTTGCCGAAATTAATCGATTTGTTTACTTCTTTTGAGGTGGCTTTACCTATGTCTACAAGAGTTCTTATGTGGCTCGCGTTCTTTATGAGGGATTATGGAGGCTATGTTTTCTTGGGAATGATACTGCTGGTCTTTCTTTTGATCCTTTTATTTAAGTGGAGACCGGTGAAGAAATTTGGCCATAAAATGTCTCTCCATATCCCAGTGATGGGAAAAATTGCGATGGATGGTCAACTGGCAAGATTTAGTAGAAACTTGGGTACTCTTTTAAAAAGTGGTATTCCCATGCTGTCTGCTTTGGAAATTACGGGAAATACTTTGTCAAACTTGGTGTTTGTGGATGATCTAAAAAAGATCAGAGAAAAAATTAAAACAGGAAAGTCTATTTACGAATCGATGGAGTCCGGCAACTACCCGGAGTTTGACCAGCTAACCAGGAGAATGGTAGAGGTGGGTGAAAAAAGCGGAAATCTAGAAGAGATGCTGATATATCTATCCGACTTTTATGATGATGATATTGATACTTTGAGTAAAAGTCTAACTACTCTTCTGGAGCCGATACTTTTAATTTCGATTGGTCTGGTGGTGGGTTTTGTGGCGATTGCAATTATTAGTCCGATCTACTCTTTGATCGGGGGAATACGAGGGTAATGAAAGGTTTCACACTTATTGAATTAATCTTGGTAATCGCAATAGTTTCGATAATTACCGGATATTCATCACCATTTTTGTCAACTTTTATTTTGCGAAATAATTGGCATATTACGGTTGATAGGATTGCCTCGGAAATATCAAAGGCACAGAACTATGCCATGGATGGAAAGAGTGTGTCCGGGAGTATGGTTTGGGGGGTCTGCAAGACGGGTTCGATAATTAGAATGTTTAATGGTAGCTGTGCATCGCCAAACCAAAAGGAGGACTTTACTTTGGGTAATGGTGTAACAGTCACCGGTCTAACTTCGGTAGTTTTTAGTAATAGTCGTGGAGAGCCAGATGCGGTCACGACGATATCTGTAACAACCGCATTGGGAAGCAATACGATAAATATAAACGCAGCCGGAATGACACAGGTGAATTAATATGAAAGAGAATAATGTTAAATATGGGTTTGGGATGGTGGAAATCGTGGTGGCTATTGGACTGTGGGCTATACTGGCAGGATCAGGAACTATTCTTATCTTGGGAAGCTTGAGAACAAACCGCTTGGCTGATGAGCAAGGGACGGCTACTCACTTTGCAGCTGAGGGTATTGATGCTGTGGGTGCTTTGAGAAAGCAAGGTTGGGCTACTCCACTACTTGCTACTAGCTGTACTTCAGGATGTGGTCTGGCTACATCAGCCGGGACTTGGGCTTTTTCGGGTAGTAATAATGTATATGGAAAATACACCAGACAAGTATTTGTAAATCCGGTAAACAGGGATGGGTCCGGCAATGTGGTAACTTCCGGGGGCAGCTCGGATCCGGATACGTATAAGGTCGAGTCGAGAGTGACGTGGAGTAGAGGAGTGCCACCGATAACTAACACAGCTTCTCTCGTTTCTTATTTAACAAATTATGCCAGATCGATAATAACAACTTTGACGGGGGGCTTAATTGTGTATGGAGATGGAACAACCACACCAAAGACAAGATCTTATGATAGGACGGCAAATACATTTTCCACTGAAGGAAGTACTTTGGTCGGAGCTTCGGGCGTTAGCTTCAAAATGGAAACATCTCCGACCAAAAATGAAGCAGTCGCTGGATACATTACTGCTGCAGGGCTACTTCAGATAATGTGTTTTGATGGAACTACGTGGACAAATGATTTCTCGGTAACGGTTGGGGGTACAGGAACAACAAGAAGATTTGACATATCTTATGAAACAAATTCCGGTGATGCAATCGTGCTTTACAGTACCAATGCACCTACTACTAATGAGCTTGCTTACAGAACAAAACTTGGTTCAAGTGCGTGCGGAGCAGCTAATTGGAGCGCTGCAACAAACTTGGATCCAATCAGAACAACAGGGACTGTGCAGTGGATAAAAATGGCAAGAGATGCAAGGTCGGCACAAAATCTGATTACGGCTATCTGGGCGGATAGTAATTCTGATTTATCTGCCATGGTGTGGTCCGGTACGGCTTGGGGAAATGAGCCAACGGCAGCCTTGGCAACTACCCTGGAGGTGGTGGCTGCTGCACAAGATATCGATGGTTTTGATGTGACATATGAATCTTCGTCCGGTGATGTAATGATAATGTTTGCCCTAGCTGTCGGTGCCAATGGGACAAATGGGGTGAGGTATGCGACTTGTACAGGAGGAACTTCCGGGTGTACTTGGAGTGGAGTCCTGACGCCACCGACACTATCGGACGATGCGACAAATTTGGATATTTCCAGTAATCCTAATTCAGACGAAATAGTATTTGCTAGTATTGGGAATGCTGGATCTGATATGCAGAGATGCTACTGGTCCGGAACCGCTTTTACTTGTGCGGCAAATGTAGATACTTCTTGTGCCACTCCGGTGGCGGGATCAAAGCTTGTGGCGACAGGGTGGACAATATCCGGAGCAACAACAAGATCGATAATCGTTTATAACGATAGTGCAGCTACAAATATTGGCTGGTATGCATGCACAACATCAACCTGTACCGTCCAAGCAGACTTTGCTACCACTCCCGCGCTTAATGCGACACAGCGATGGTATAAGGTCGAATCTGATCCTGTGAGTAAGGATCAACTAATGTTTACGGTATCCTCTAGTACTGCGAGCTTGTTTGCAAAAAGATTGATAATGACGTCTACCCCGGTATTTACTTGGAGTAACGCTGATGGGGGTGCTGCTCTGGAAACTACTTTGCCACAACTAATCAATAGTCCGTTTTATTTTACCTATTGGAAACAATGAGAATGACCCTAAAAAATCATAAAGGAATGACATTGGTGGAGCTTATCCTGTATGTAGCTTTGTTTATGATATTTATCGGAGGGGTAGTGTCTATTGGGGTTGAGCTGATTACGGTAAGAGTAAAAACTAGAGTGGGACAGAATGTGGTGGCCTCTTCGAGACAAGTAATGAAGCGAATAGCCTATGAGATTCGAAACGCATCAGCCATAAACAGTATGACCCCGCAGAGTATTTCTCTGGCTACTGCGGATGCGACCAGAAATCCGGTAGTAATAACAAAGACGGGAAACAAAATAACAATTGGATGGACGGGAGGAATTACTTGTGCCGTAGCTAGTCCGTGTGACTTGACCAGTAGTGATTTGGTGGTGAACCAATTAAACTTTGTTAGTATGAGCGATGCAGGGAATAAATCTGCTTCAATAAAATATGATTTAACAATTAGTAATTTGAATAATGGAGGTCGTGAAGAGTGGAACTACACTAAGACCGCGATAGGGAGCGCGGAAATAAGAGGCAAATGATGACAAAAAAAGGTAATGGTTATGTCGCAATATCTACCGTATTGGTGGTGGGAGCGGTAGTCTTGACTATAGGGATCTCGGTGATTCTTAATGGAATAAACGAGTCTCAATCGGCACTCGCTGATACAAAAAGTGAAGTGGCGCTGGGACTAGTAAATGCATGTGCTCAGGATGGGCTTATCCGATTAAGTAAAAATAATTCCATACCGGGAACTATCGTTTTGCCTGAAGGAACTTGTACTGTTACAATTAATTCTCAAGTGGGTAATGATTGGGATGTGACTTATTCGGTAACTTTGGGTGGGTACACAAAAAGTGTGAAAGTTGTGGCGACTAGAACTACAACTGTAACGATTAATAGCTGGCTGGAGATATGAAGAAAATTATCTATATTACAAAAAATAAAGTTTGGATTGGGAGTTCGGCTTTCCCTTGGAAAGAAGATGAGCTAATTGATATTTTTAAAACCAACTCAGAGAAAATTAATTCTAATGATCTTCGTATCGTTCTCGGAAATGATGTGAGTTATTTGTGCTCTTTTCCTGCCAGTGAGGTAGAGATACTAAGCCGGGAGGAAATTCAGATAAAAACTCAGAGCTTTTTCCCGGTAGAAATCGGCAATGAAAACTTTGACTGGAAAATGGTAAAAATCGGAGAAGATGCTTGGGTGCAGTCAGTGGCAGTGGAGATGACTTTTTTGAATCTACTTTCTAAAGCGATAAAACTGAACAAGATTAAAGTGGGTATACTGATTCCTGTTGGAATATTGATGGGCGAAAAGTCTATCTTGGAAAAATCTCCTGTTCTGGTGAAGTGGTCAGGACAAGAAAAACTGAAAGTTCTCGCTGTCCGAGGTTTAGTGGATTCTGTGTTTTCTGAGGTTGAGGATCAGGAGATACTGGATCTGGCAAAGGTTAAGTGGTCTCTCAAAGCAGAGCCAAAAGTTCTATTGCTTGATGATAAGAACTTTAAAATTGACGACGAAGTTTATAATGAAAAAAATAAAGGCTCAGATGCAGATATATTGAGTTTGCAACTAATTAAGGATGTGGATCTTGATGTGAGAACACAGAGCGCGACTACTGGTCCGGTTGCAGGTGAAGTGGCTGTGGTTGAGGATAATAAGGTAAGTGCAAAGAAGTGGTCAAAAATATTATTGGTGATACTTCTGATAACTTTAATTGGGGGAGTGGGTTGGTTTTCTTTGTCTTACCAAAGAAGTAAACCTAACTCAGCAAACGAGAAAGCGAGCGATAAGACAGTTTCGGCACCGGCTACGACTCCGACTCCGACGACAGTGGTGTTGGATTTTAGTAAGTATTCGATTCAAGTACTCAATGGAAGTGGTGTGACCGGAGTGGCGGCAGGAATTAAAGATACTCTCCTGGCGGAAGGATTTGTAATAGTGGATACCGGGAATGCCGAAGCGACAATTAGTGGATTTTTGCAAGCCAAGACTAGTATTCCAGCGACCGTAAAGGATAAGGCAAAAGAAAGCATCTCCGGCTATGTAATAAATGAAACCGAAACTTTGACTAAAGATAATAAATATGATTTAGTTATAGTAGTGGGGACGGAAAAAAGATAATTAGTAATGTTAAAAAATAAAATGAAAAGAATACAAAAAGGCCATGCCGGCCGGCAGGCAGGATTTACGCTTATTGAACTATTAATCGTAATCCTAATTATCTCAATCCTAGCTGTAACGGTATTTGTAGCTTTGAATCCGGTTAAAAGATTTGCAGATGCAAGAGATAGTAAAAGATATACTGATGTTGAAACAATTTTGACGGCTGTTCATGAATCTATCGTAGATAACGGCGGTACTGTGCCCGCAGGTATTACAACCACCGAAAAGCAATTGGGTACTAGCGCCACACTTTGTAACACCACTAACTGCACGACACCACCAACTGCTGCTGCTTGTCTAGACTTGTCGACTACTTTAGCTGCATATTTGAAGAAGATGCCTGTAGATCCAAGAGTGGGGACTGCGGCTATTACCGGATATAAAATCGTTCAGGATGCAAACGGAATTGTGACCGTGTCTGCTTGCTCGTCCGAATCTGCGACGGCTCAAATCTCGGCTTCAAGATAATAATATTAAAATATTACGATAACAACCTGAATAAGATCGGGTTGTTTTTGTACCGTAAAGCAAATTTAACAGTGATATCATAAAGATATGAGTGATTTAGACAGCAAAAGCAAGGCGTTGGCATTTTTGAGGAAAGAACGGATTATGTCGGCGGCGATTAATAATGCAGAAAGACCGGTGGCAACTGTACTACTGTATGCAATCGATGATGACTTCACGATGTACTTCGCTACACACCGTAGTACCATTAAGGCTAAATCTCTAGCAATAGACCCTAAGATTAGCTTTTCTGTATGGAGAAATCACGAGATGCTAATCCAGGCCAGCGGAGCGACAAGGGAAGTTACAGATAGTAATCAGCTGGAATCTGTTCTGGATAAACTGGCCGAGTCTACGACTACGGTTGAGGATTTTTGGCCACCGATATTGCAGGTAAAGGGAAGTGATTACGTGGTGTACGAGATTAAAATTGATTGGATGAGGGCGCTGGATCTCTCTAACGTAGCTATTCACAATGAACAGCAATTTAGTCAAATAATCTAATATGAAAAAAGTATTATTGATCGAAGATGATAAGTTCCTGGTCAGAGTGTATGCAATAAAGCTTAAGAAGGAAGGATTTGAAACCGTATTCTTGGGGGATGGAATAAACGCGGAGGAGGTGACTCGGAAAGAGAAACCTGATGTGATTATTCTAGATATGGTCATGCCAAATAGAGATGGTTTCGAGACGCTTAAAGGACTAAAGTCCGACGAAATGACAAAGAAAGTGCCGGTAATAATACTAACTTCTTTGAACTCCGAGGAGGACAAGAAAACTTGCTTGGATTTGGGAGCCGTGGAGTTTATTCAAAAAGATAAACTATCGATTATGGAAGTCGTAGATATAATCCGAAATTACGCAGGGGCGTAAAAAAACTCCGGCGAGAAGCCGGAGTTATTGAAAGAGTGTTATGGATTACCACCCGATGTGGGCTATAAAGACCACATGCTTGCCAACATAAAGGATAAAAGAGGTGGTTAGTAGGGCAAGCAGGTAAGCTGCGCCTGCGAGTTTGTAGGTGGGATGTTCGCGGTAAATCAGATAACATGAAGCGAGAAAGGAAAGGACGTACCCTGCGACAGGTATCGAGGTTAGGGCAACCAAAAGTCCAAAGACGAATAGGCTGGTAAAATCTTCCTTGCGGTTTTTTAACCAAAAGATGCTGATCACTTGCACTATGCCACCGATAAATGCCAAGGCGAGGCCGCAAATAAGAAAAGAAAGTATGGTGTGTCCGAGCATGGAACCTCCTAAGGGGCTGAATTTATTTGAGGATGTTGAACTTGAATTTCTTCGTGATTAGAATGAAAGCGAAGAGGGTACAGAAAAATACAAGGGCCTGAACTACTTCGGAGCAACCAAGTTGAGTGGCTACAGCCAGAACAATGAGGGCCGGGCCGAGTGAAATGAAGCTATTGATCAGTCGATCGATCTTCTGGTTTAACAATTTTTTAGGCATACGGACTCCTGTTTGATTTTGTCAGTGAACTAGCTTATTTTATCACGGTCTAATTGGTTGTCGAGTTTGAACCTAATCAGGCTGGAAATGTGGTACAATTTACGAGTCTAAAAGACAAGAAAGGAATTTATGATAAATGGGAAAAACTCAAAAATCAGATGTTATTAAAAAATTAGGAGGCATGTCCGCCATGGACAAGCTTATGGAGGGAGTTTCTAGCTTCCCTGGCGCCTTGAAAAAGGGCCAAAAAGTAGAAGGTACAGTCACTGCCATCAGTAAAAAGATGGTCTTGATTGACATAGGAGCCAAAACAGAAGGTGTGGTCTCAGGAGAAGACTTGGCCGAGGCTTACGATGTGCTAAAAGACCTCAAAGAAGGCGAAAAAGTCAGTGCTTACGTCAAGTTCCCAGAAAATGATCAAGGTCAAATTATCCTAACTCTGAAACAGGCTGCCGATGAAAATCGCTGGTATAAGTTTAAGAAGATCATGGATGAGGAGAAGGAAGTCGAAGTTACCGGTCTTGAAGTCAATAAAGGTGGAATGGTTGTCAAAATTGGCGATATTCGCGGATTTGTGCCTACCTCCCAGTTTGGTGAGAAGTTCTTGGGAAACATGGACGATTTGCTAAATAAGACTTTTAAGGTTCGTGTGATTGAAGTAGATAAGGATCAAAACAGACTTATTTTCTCTGAGAAATTAGTTTCGGACTTTGAGGCTTTGGCCAAAAAAGGTGAGGCTTTGGAAATGGTCAGTGTAGGGGACAAATTTGAAGGAACCGTCTCCGGTATTATGCCTTTTGGAGTCTTTGTAACCGTCAATGTGCCTATGAAGGGTACAGATGAGGTTGCTAAGGTCGAAGGACTAATCCATATCTCCGAAATCTCATGGGAGAAGGTCGAGGATCCAAATGTCATGTTCAAGGTTGGTCAAGAAGTACATGTACAGGTAATTGGAATTGATAAGGCTGTCGGGAAACTTAACTTGTCTATCAAACAGATGAGTGGAGATCCATGGTCCGAGATTGAAACCAAGTTTGCCATTGGAACCAAACACTCCGGCAAGGTCTTTAGAATCGCTCCTTACGGAATCTTCGTAAACTTCGATAAAGGTATAGATGGTTTAATTCATATTTCCAAGAAACCAGCCGATAAAGAATTTAAGGTCGGAGATAAAGTGGAAGTGTTCGTCGAGAACTTGGATGTCAAGGCTCGAAGGATGTCACTAGGTGTAGTGCTTACGGAAGTGCCCGTAGCATACAAATAGTGGTGGTTGGGAAGCGAGCCTGCGGGCTCGCTTCCGGTAAAGAGGGGTAGTGAGGTTGTATGATATAGATTAGCAGTTAATTAAAATTAAAATAAATATGGCTAAAACAAAGATGATAGTAAAGGAAGATCAAATCCTGGTGGATGTGGAGATGATATTCAAAGAAATTGAAGCCGCCGGTGGTGATTGGAAAAAAGTTTGGGAAGAATTTAAAGCATACTTAAAAGACGTGAAGGGCGAGGACAAATAATCCTAATGCCAAATACACCTGAAATTCATTTGGGAGTCGGACAGTATAGTGAAAGGTCGGCTCTAGTACCGATAACAGGAATCGTCGAGGTGTACATAGAAGATATTCTTGGTAAGTATCCTAATTCGGATGGCAAGAGGGTCTTGGAGCTAGGAGTGGGTCCAGGATCGGTAATGCCCCATCTGCGAAATAAATTTGGGGAAAAAGTCTTTGGTATGGAGATTTGGGAAAGAATGCTTCGGAATAAAAAAATTAGAGCGGGAATGCTCGCCGGAGAAGTTCAAAATCTACCTATTGCTCCGAAATCTGTAGACGTGATGGTTTGTCTTTACCCCTTCGAGCCGATTGATTTGGAGGATATGCTTCTGGAAGTAGAAAGGATTCTGGTCGACGGTGGTGAAGTTACTCTGGTAGTGCCGACACCCGACTCGATGAAAGATTCGCTTGGAGAACATATGGAAAAATTGAGAGGCTGTGTGGGAGTGGAAAAGCTTTTGGAGACTTGGGAAGGGAAAGAAGCGGATAAGGCAAAGACGTTATGGACTAAACTGCAAAAAGGATGGGCCAAAGAAGATTTGCAAGTTTCTAAGCTACTCGAAATCGTAGAGGCCAGAAAAGTTACTCATCCGGAAACGGCAAAATCCTCCTGGGTAGTAAAGATGAAAAAGGGGAAGAAATAAAAAAAACAGCCCGACGTAGTCGGGCTGATGAATATCGGTATTATCCGATTAGGGTTTGGAAGGGCGCAAAGTACCAAAGTAGACATCGACTGCGTCGGCAGGAATGTATACAGTAATAATTTGGCCTGGAGTGATTTCGGTGTAGTTGGTGGTATTGTCCGGGTTTACCCAGGCAATGTGCCAATAACCATACCGAACGTATAACTCCACTTTTTGTCCCGCACAGGCTATAAGAGAGCCGGAATCGAAAAACCAGCAATCTTGGCTTCGTGCGTAGAGTAGGTCAACCTTGGTAAGGGGGACCCAGCCATCACCTGAAGGATTGGGAAACTCGGGTTCTAGCGTTGGTGAGGGCATGGGGGAGGGTTGGGTGGCGGGTGCTGAGGTTGGAGTGGTTGTGGCTGTAGTTGTGGATTGGATCGTTTCGGTTTTGGAGATCTTGGTTGAATCGGCGCTTTGTTGAAGCGAAAATCCAATCCATAGACATAAGACCGAAAGGAACATCACAAGAACAGGAATGACCATTTTGTGGCTATTCAGGCTTTTGCCGCAGTTGGAACAGCGTTTCTCGCCCTCGTAGACCGGGAAACTGCACTTGGTGCATGGTCTGAAGTTCATTGCTACCTCCTTGGGGTGGCTGATCGTGGTTGAATTGTCAATGTTTGACTGGGGTTATTATCCTATAGCTGGTATAAGTTTGCTGGACAAAAGGTGGACAAAATGGAAAGTTGATTAGTTTCCTGATTCTGCCTGGGTCCCTTTGTGGTAGGATAAGTTACATGACTACCCCTGAGATTGCGCCAACGCCAGGCGAAAGGCCAGCTAATGTTCAAAAAATTGACTCTTTGTTGGAGCAAAGTGCTGCTTATGATAAGAGAAAGTCTGAGTGGGACAGACAAGTTGTCGTGGCAAAAACAAATTTAGGTGTTGAAGTTGGACCGGAACCAAAAAGATCTCAAGAGGAGGCTTTGGGTGCAAAAATAATAGAAAGAGCGATAGGAGCTGAAAGCAAGCTCGAAAAAGCTATTAGTGATCAATATGAAGAAGTTAAAGGCGCTGCTTTGCCGGAGAAGGTGGTCAGTACTATTCTGAAAAAACTGGATAATGGTGATGAGGCCAGTCCTTATATTGCCGCTTCAATGCTAATAAGAATGGGAGCTTTTATCCCAAGTGCGGATAAACTAAACTTAGGGGCTTTAATTTTGGAAAAAATACCAAATGCTAAATATTATGCAGAGGGGTACATGGTAAAAGTTATTGATGAAGTTGCTAAGGCTCCATCAAAAACAGAGAAGGGGGTTCCCTTTAACAGTCCTTCGGTAGAAAAAATGATTGATGTGCTTCTTGATGAAAAAGGAAAAGAACTAAGCACTGAACAAAAACAAACTCTTAATACGGCTAAAGCAGAAAGATCCGGGTATAAGAAATTTGTTACTGATATAGTGACAAATGAGTATGCCACTGTGAATATGAGTCCAGTCATGTTGTCGGAAGAAATAAATGCGAAACTTAAATGCACTGTCACTGTTGAACAAGTTAAGAGTGCTATTGAAATGGCAGCAGGAGCTTTAGACGGCAAACCGAATATGGATGGTGACGGGAAAGGTTTTTTGCTGGATCTTCCGAAAGTTCTTGTGCTAATTGGAAGGCAAATGGATGAAGGGGATGATAAAGATAAAGTGTGGGGGTATGCAATGGGGATGATTGAGGGGAATTTACAGAACTTACCGGATCCGGATTCAGGTCGTGGAAATTTGAGAAGGTGGGAAGATAGAGTTAAATCCGCAGCTTCCGCGATGGCACTAATGTTCGATCATGAAAAAGATGGGGATCTTGCTGCTTTTGCAACCGGGAACAAGGTACGGGAGGATACTTCTCGAAGCGAAAGAATAACCAATAACAAAGTTGTACAGCAAAGAATGAAAAGTATTTGGACCGATTATTCTAACGTGAATGTGTTTAATCAATTGATTAGTATGGATCGAAAACAATATCTCGATGTTTGGGACAAGAAACGTGAAGCCAAATTGCTTGCTGTACAGGAGGTGGATCGGGTTCGGCTAGCAGCAGAAGAAAACGCAAGAACCGCTGCAAGAAAAGCTATCATTGAAGAAGCATCAAGGAATCCAGGTGTTACTGCAGCATTGGAATTAATCATGAGTAAAGATCCTCGAACTGCAGGTTTGAGTGGGGAGGTAGCTGATAGAATTGAAAAACAAGCTTTATCTGCAGAGGCAACTAATTTTGCGAAGAAGGTAGCAGAGGAGATAGCTATTTTGGTAAACGGCAAAGATAAGGATGTTGTTACTAATACTTCGACACCGATTTCTGGAAGAAAGGGTTTTGTGGGTTATTTTTCAACCCCGGATCAAGTAAAGATTACTATTGTGGCAAGAGGTGATGCAATAAGAGAACGTATCCAAAAACTTGAAGGTGAAGATGCTGAAAATTACGATATGGAGAGGAGAGCTAAAATAGAGGCTTTAAGAAAAGTGGCTCAACTGGGAGTTAAGGTATACACGATGAATGTCCCAAAGACCAATGAATAGTATCTTTTTCTTGATATAGTCAAAGATATGAGCTTTGATAACTTTGAATCAAACATGATGGTAATAGCTTCCGGAAATGGTAGTGAAAAAGAGACCAACGAGATAACGATGAAAGAGATTGGTGACAGACTAGAAAAAGGTGAGTGGTTATGGAGCCCCTACCTGGTAGATAAAATAAAAACAGCTAGTGAAGGAAGAAAGGTTGTAGTGGTTGATGTAGATGGGATATTGAGGTCAAATTTATCTGAAGATGATGAAAATCCTGAAGCGGAGAATGTTTTAAAAAAATTAAAAGAAAAAGGCTATATGGTAGTGATTTGGACTTCTGCTAATCGGAAATGGTTGAAGGAAAAGAGCCAAAAGTTTGTTGACTTGGCTGATTTTGCAATTGCTAATGAAAATTATAGCGACCGGGAACGATTTGGAGAAGATAAAAAACAGCTTAGAGATTTAATAAGAGACTATGGAAGTTATTCTGAAGAGGAAAGAAGTGTGAACATTCGTGAGACAAGGCAAAGAAAATGGGCTGAGTTACTTTTTGACAAGGCTGTCCTATTGGAAGATGGTGGTATCTTTGGAAAGCAAGGAAGTCGATCTGAAATTAGAGGACATAGGGTAAATGTACTGGTGAATGATAGACAAAGAAGTAATTACTTTGCTCATATAGACTTAGCTAGTTTTTCCGGGAAAATGAGTGAATGGGAGAAAAATAATTGTTTGGGTGAGTGGGTTGCGGATACCGTGGATAAAATATTTGGAGATGTTGAGTAAAAATAATTGGTTTGTGATGTGCTAGTTTTGGTCGTTTCAAGTAGTGTAGGATATTTGTATGGCAGAACAAATAGAATTTCCAAGAATTGATCCAGAGGAACCGATGGCAAAAGCCGAGTCGGCAATGAGGGCTGTGAAGCTATGGAAGACTGATGCCGGTGGGGGTGAAGCCAATGTGGAAAAAAGAGTAGATGCTAATGGTAACGAAATAAAAAAGAGTGAGATGGTGCTTTTAGGTGAGAAGGTTGCCGGAGAATTTGATTCTATGAGGGCTGGTTTTGTGAGTGATGGAAAAATATCGTTTTTGCAGTCTGAGATTGGTGACGATGAGCCAAGGAAGCTAGCAAAACTACTTTTAGCCAAACAGCTGGCGTCTGAGAGTGATTTGATGGTCGATGAGAAAGCTGGTGAGATGCTGGCAATAGTGGAGAGACAGCCGGGAATTTTGGATGATGCGTTTGTAAAAGAAATTGAGGATAAACTGGTAGGGGTCGAAGGCGGTGAAAAAAACTTGATAAGTGTGGTAAATAAATTTTTAGAAGGTGAGGATAAGAAGATTGTGGGGATAGGAGAGAACCAGAGGAAGTTGCTTGAGGAGATGAGTTATAGAAACCCTGATGGAAGACTGGCGGTTTTAAATGGTCTGATTTCAGGAGTGGATATTGCAAGGGAGACTGGAAGGGAAAAACCGATGAGATTAGTCCGTGGGGTGGAAATTAATGCAGGTGAAATGAATAATTTGGAAGTACTAAGGCAGATTGGTGAGGCGGTAAATACGATTAAATTGGTTACAGAATATAAAGGGATTGTTTTGGGGGTGGCATGGGAGGCTACTCAAAATGAGATCAAAAAGATAAAAGAAAGTGGAGTGGGTGATGAATCGGAAGTGTATAAAAAGTTTGTTGATATCGTTACGCCGGTTATAGGAGAGTACACAGCAGAAGAATTTAAGGTTAAACAAGGTGACCCACTTGTAAATGTACTTCAAAATATAGTGATTGATAAATTGGAGAATGGGGCTGCTAAACAGATTTGGGAAGCGAGAAGCGCTGAAATCGTAAAAGTGCGAGCTGAGGAAGAAACTAGGCTGGTAAATGAGGAGAAAGCTAAGCGCCTGAGAGAGGAGAATGACAGAAATGAGAGGGAGAAGGTTTTAAGAGAAGAAAGAGAAAAGATTCAAATAGAGAAGTGGGCTGTGGGAGAATTTATGGAATGTAAAGATTTGAAGCTTTTGATAAAATCCCTGCTTGAGATGAATCCTAAAAACTCATCGGAAAACAGCATGCTATTACTGAGAAGTTTGGAAGAAAAGAAGTATTCTTCGCATATTAAAGATTTTGCTAGGAGTGTGATGAGAGAGCTTGGAGATATGATAGATGGCAGAGAAGGAAGTCTTGCTAGAATTGTTCCAAAAGACAGAAGCATAACTAGTGGTGTGGGTGAGGCTAATAAAAATCCTCTGACCGCTTATACCGCTGAGCTAAACATGCCGGAAATTGCTAGAGTCTTGGGTGAGTTGTTAAAAGAGGATGAAGGAGAGTTTGATTACAACAGAAAGGCAAAGATCGAGGCGATACAGATACTGGTTAAAGATAAGCTTGATAGTATGAGAACCGACAAGGTTGTCTAATTGTGTGTCAAAGTTTCGTTGTATTCGCTTTGGGCTTGGCGGAGGCGGTTCTTGGTTAAGAAAATATAAACTCCGACAGCTAACATGGCGATGGTGTTGAGGCGGAGGGCCATCTGAGGATTGAAAGTGTCCGAAAGATAGCCGATTTCGAGATTCCCCAGGAAAATAATGCCGCCATAGAAAAGAAAATAAATACTGGAGACGCGACCACGGTAATGAGGATCCGTCATGTGCTGAACAATAGTACCTAAAACAATATTTACAGTAACCAAACCAAGACCGACAAAGAAAAGTAAGATAGTTCCTAAAAATAAGCTTGAGGTGAAAGAGAAGAGTAGTAGGGAAATGGAAAAAATACTATTGCCTGCGATAAATAGAGCTAATTTTGAAATCAGGTGAGAGAAAAAAGCGGCAAAAAAAGTGGCGGTAACAGCGCCGATGCCTACGGCGCCATAAAGATAACTCATACCCGTAGCGTCTGTGCTAAATATTTCTTTGGCGAGTACCGGAATGATAGTGGTATAAGACCAGGCAAAGATAGATGCAAAGCCGACATAAGTAATGATTGATCTAATCATGGGGTTAGCGTAAGCGTAAACAATACCTTCTCGGATGGCTTTGAGAGGATTTATGTTGTGGTCGGTGACTTGGTTGCTGGACTTAATGAGATGTAGAGCCAATAACACAGCAACGTAGCTTAAGCCGTTGATAACGAAAGCTCCTCCAATACCACCAATTTTGATATAAATTCCGGTAATGATGGGTCCCAGAATCCGGCCAAGATTTGAAATACTAGAGTTTAGAGCCATGGCCGAGGTAAGCTTATCCGGCTCTACTATTTCGCTGATGTAAGAAAAATGAGCAGGGGTACAGACAGAATTTGAAACGCCTCCCAGAAAAGAAATGATGATGATTATGGGAATATTGACATGTCCGGAGAGAGTGAGGGCGCCAAGAATAAACGCTAAAAACATTGATCCCATGTTTGAGTAGAACAAGACGGATTTCTTGGGGAAATGGTCTACAATCCAGCCACCGAAAAGGGAAAAAATGACAGCGGGAACAGAAGAAGCTGCGGCGACAACACCGACCCAGAAGGCAGAGTCGGTAAGCTGGAAGACAAGCCAACCAAGAGCAACGATTTGCATCCAACTTCCAATATTAGAAATGAATTGACCGAAAAAATACCGGCGGACATTTTTTATTCTTAGGGCCGGAACTCCGCGGAGAATTTTTTTGACCCAACCAAAGCCGTTTATAGTACTAGGTAAAGTAAATTGACTGATGAGGAATTTTTCGACCGGCTTGAAGGCTTTTCTCTTTTTTACTTTCACTATTTATCTTAACGTCTTTTGCTAGAGTATGGAATAACCCAGGTCGCGGATGGTGAAGTGGATTTGATCTAGAGTAGTTTTGGATGGGTCGTATTCGATTTTGGTTTCTGACTTGGCGTAGTTGGTGGTGGACTTAACGCCATTGAGATCCTCTAGAGCAAGGTCGATGTTCACTGCACAGGAAGTGCAGTGGAGGCCGGATAGGTGGAGGGTGAGGGATGTTAAATCCCTCTCGGCTTTGCCGTTTCTCCCTTTGACAAGGGAGACTTTGTTTTTTGGCTTGAAGAAGTTGAACATGTTGTTTATTTTAATTCCTGGATTGCCACGGCCGACCTAAAGTCGAGCCTCGCAATGACGAGTGTTATTTAAATTTGATGGTTGAAAGAATTGCTTTGAATTTATTGCGTCTGGCAGGTTCGGCGCAGAGTTTGGGTGAATTTGGACCAAGAGCCCAGACAGTTATGCGATATATTGCTCCGTCTGAAGGGTCTGATAAATAAACATTATCTATTTCACCTACTCCTTTGGGTCCCAAGATAAGATACTGACTTTGATCTAAACCTTCAATTTGATAACCGTTTTCAACTGTGAGATTTTTGCGTGATAGCTGATTGTAAAGTTCTTCACTGTTTCCGAGAACATTCTGGAGAAGGTAGTCCTTTAGGTCTTGATCTGATGGGGCTGGTGTGATTTTTTCCACCTCTATTTGCTGGCAGCCATTTGCAATTGAACTGTCGTATCTTACCCAGCTATTGTCATAAGTCATCTCGAGACTACCTATTGAAAAGTTTTTGGATAGTTTTTTCTCAATAAATACAAATAGAAGTAGTAGTGAAAAAGTCACGATCGCGATTAGAAGGTTTGGAGTTGGTGATTTCTTTTTCTTGGGCATACTTTAGTTTACGATGTTGAAGCGGCCGGTGTACATGCCCATGGAACAGGAGAAGGCAAGTGGGCCTGTTTCTGTCGGAGTGAATTCTAAGGTGGTTTCACCTGTCGAGGGGAGAAGTTTGTTTATGTTTAATGCGGGGATAGTGAAGGAGCGGGAACATGATTGGACATTGTTTGTAATTAATTTCAATTTGGTCAGGATACCTTTTTTCAAAGTGATGGAGTTGGGGGTGTAAGAAGTGTTGTTTACAGTGATGGTGGCTGTTTGAAGATTATCACCGAGGATGGAGTTTGATCCAGTGTCGGAGCCGGGATTAGAAGAAGAAGTAGCCGCCTGAACAAAATTCTGAATGGTGTAAACAGAGCCCATGAGTCCGGCACTGGCATTGATACTGTAAATAGACATGCCAAGCATGGCAGTACCGGCGATAGCGGGAAAATATTTCTGAAATACGGAACCGGTTTTGTTTATCAGAAAACCAAAGAGTAAGAAGGTGGGGGAAGTGCCCAGGACAAAAGCAAACATGATGGCGGCGCCATAGAGAGGGTTGCCCGTACCAACCGCAACGACCTCCATAGCTTGAGTGACGGCACACGGCAGAAAAACGGTCATGAGTCCTAAGAGGGCAGGCGCAAAAACAGAATCGCTTTTGGATTCGTTCTTGGCTAATCTGGCGAGGAATTTGGGGGGAGTGATGACAAAGTATCTAAAAATAGGATGCAGATTTAAAAGATTGCCGGCGATACCAAAGAGATAGATGCCGATAAAGACTTGTAACCAACCACGAGTGATGGGAGAAAGGGTGATGGCGGTACCTAAGAGTCCGAGGAAGAAGCCGAGGACAGTGTGAATGAAGAGTTTGGCTGTGAGGAAGGAGAGGATGGGGAGATGGGAGGTGGAAGAAGATCTGGATTCCGGGTCAAGCCCGGAATGACGATTTTGTAATTGCTTGATTTTCTTTTTGGAGCTGGCGAGGTTGTCGACTAGTTTTTCTTCGCGTTTGGCTAAGACTGAGGTGAGGAGTCCACCTTGTAAAGCAAGGCATGTTAAACCTCCAGTAGTCAGACCTGTGAGGAAGATAAAAAGTAGGTTTGTGTTTTGCATTGTGATTAATTGAAAATTGTTTTTGGTGGTTCGAAGCCCGCCAAAAATGTGCTCGGCTCGCTCCGAGTACGGGGGCATCCCTGCGCGCATTTGTTGGCTAGACTTCTGTACCACATTTTAAACAATTTCTATTTTTAAGGTAATTATTATTATAACTTGAATGTTTTTAGTCTGAGGGAATTGGTTACAACGGAGACACTGGAGAAGGCCATGGCGGCGCCGGCAATGGCGGGATTTAGAATGATGCCGAAGAGGGGGTAAAGAAGGCCGGCGGCGACAGGGATACCGATAACATTGTAGAAGAAAGCCCAGAAAAGATTTTGTTTGATGGTTCGCATAGTGGCTTTGCTAAGCTTGATGGCTTTGGCGACTTTGGCGATATCTCCATGAAGTAATGTAATGCCTGCAGATTCGATGGCGACATCGGTTCCTGTACTCATGGCAATGCCAACATCGGCGGTGGCCAAGGCGGGGGAATCGTTTATACCATCTCCAACCATGACGACCTTATTGCCTTCGGCTTTTAATTTTTCAATAATGTTAGCTTTCTCGGTCGGTAAGACTTGGGCATAGATTCGATCAATTCCGGCCTGCTCGGCGATAAAAGCGGCGGCGTTCTGATCGTCACCCGTAAGCATGACGGTTTTTATTCCCATGCTGTGTAAATCTGAAATTGCTTGTTTGGATTCAGGCTTAATGGTGTCGGAAATGGCGACAATACCAAGGAGTTTTTTCTCTGAGAAAAGAAATACGGGAGTCATGCCCTTTTTGGTAAATTCCTGAATTTCTTTGGAATCAAAGTCAATTTTTGATTCTTTGAGTAAAGTGAGATTGCCGGCTAAATACTTTTTGGATTTGATTTGACCCGAGACACCTTTACCGGGGATTTCTTTGAAGTGTTGAAGCACATTGCCTGGATTGCCGCGTCGCTCCGCTCCTCGCAATGACGAATAGTAGTCGACGATGGCTTGGGCGAGGGGGTGGCTGGAGCGTTTTTCTAAAGATTCGAGGATGGAAATAATTTCGGTTTCGTTTAGATCGGATTTGGAAATTACTTCTGAGACTTGGGGTTTGCCCATGGTGATGGTGCCGGTTTTGTCGAAGACGACGGTGTTGATGGCGTGTAGTTTTTCTAAGACAGTGGCGTCCTTGACCAAGATCCCATTCTCGGCGCCTTTGCCGACGCCGACAATGATGGCGGTAGGAGTGGCTAGCCCTAAAGCACAAGGACAAGCAATAACTAAAATTCCTACGAAAGAAGAAATGGCGAGTGAGAGATTGCCTAGAGCAAACCAGATAATAAATGAAAGGATTGAAAGAATGAGAACGGTCGGGACAAAATAGGCGGAGACTGTATCAGCCATCTTCTCAATGGGAGCTTTGGAACCTTGAGCCGTTTCAACCATCTTGATGATTTGAGAAAGTAAGGTATCAGCACCAACTTTTTCGGCTCGGAACTTGATGTAGCCTTGTTTATTTATAGTGCCACTGGTAACTAGCTCACCAATGGTTTTGTCGACAGGAATAGGTTCGCCCGTAATCATAGATTCATCAATGGAAGTGTTGCCTTCAATGATTTTGCCGTCGACAGGGATTTTGGCACCGGGCTTCACGATAATAATGTCTCCAACAACTACTTCCGAAACGGGGATCTCAATTTCTTTGCCTTTTCTCTCGACTAGCGCAACTTTGGCAGAAAGGTTTAAGAGTTTCTTGATAGCTTCGCCGGTCTTCTGTTTGGAGTTGGCCTCTAAATATTTACCGAACTTAATAAAACCAATTACGACGATAACGACGTCGAAGTAGGTGGTTTCAGGAAGATTAAGTCTAGATGAGACAAATGGGAAGACAACAATAAATAAAGAGTACAGATAAGCTGTGAGAGAGCCGATACCAATTAAGGTATCCATGTTTGCTACCCTAGTTCGGATAAAGCGAGGAATGGCATTTAAAAATTCCTGACCAAAGATAAAAAGGGTGATGGAAGCCAAAACTAGACCGATGATGTTAAAAACCGACATGGGAAAGGGAAAAGGTGGTAGCGATGTAACATATTGACTTAAAGCGTCGTAAATCATCAGGAAGAAAAAAAGAAGGGCGAGGGGAAAAAGAACTTCGACTTGATTCTTCAGTAAAGTGATTTTGTCCGTTGGCTTAGAATCTGAATCTGCATTAGCTTCAATATTTAAAGAGTATCCAAATTTTTTGACATTCTCATTAATTTGTTCGAGTGAAACAATTGAGGGATCGTATGTAAATTCTGCTTTTTCGGTTGCGAGATTTACTTGGGATTGGGTGACGCCAGGGGTTTTTTTGATGGCACGGTTAACAATATTTGAACATGAGGCGCAGTCCATGCCGATTACGGGAAGGGTGACTGAAGTGTTTTTCATTTTGTGTTTAAATCTTGTACCAATTGGTTCTCCAGCCAGATAATGTGGTGACTCCGGAGGAAAGATTTTTGATGATGGTGTCAGCTAAATTTAGTATCTCATTTCTCTGAGATTTAGTTCTGATTTCTTTGGCGGTTTTGATCGCTTCTTCGTGATGGGCGATGAGAGCATTCAGGAAGCGGAGGTCAAACTTTTCGTCGTATATGCCCAGATTGATTTTTTCGTATTGGGTGATTTGTTTAGTGTTGTTGAACAAGGATTTTTTCCAGCCATATAGCTCTTCGATACTTTTGGTGTCGACAGCGATAATTTCTTTGGCTAACTCTTTGATTTCTTTTCTCTGAGAATTGGTTTCGGCTTGTTTGGCCATGTAGATGGCGTTTAAATGGTGAGCAATGACGCCATCGATGTAACGGAGATCAATAAACTTGTCAGCCCGACCAAGTTCGACCATTGCTGATTTCTTGTCCGACATTCTGACGGCATATTCAGGGGAAAGAATAAACCCCGTACCCATACCGAGAATGAAAGTAACGACGACTATGGAAAAGGTGAGTGGTTTGGACATTTTTTAGTTTTGATTATTAATTTTTTTATTACTTTTTTGTTGTCATTCCGGGCTTGACCCTGAATCTATATAAATTATTCAATGTTTATAGATGCCGGATCAGGTCCGGCATGACAAGGATTGCTCCTGGATTGCCACGTCGCCTTGCTCCTCGCAATGACGAGAGGATTTGTATTTTTCGAGACAACCTGAGGCGCAGAAGTAGTGAGTGGTATTCTGGAACTCGAAGGCGTAGGCTGCAGTTTCCGGAGTTAATTTCATGCCACAAATAGGGTCTATGCCGACAGGAAGGAGGTCTGACAGGTCTTTGCCAAGATCATCTTTCATATTCGAATTTTCGTATCTATCCAAAAGGACTTCCCGGATGAGATCACAGGCTTTCAGAAGTTTGGGGTTTGATACTTTGTAGAAGATTTGTTTGCCTTTCTTGGAAGTGATCACTACCTGGTTCTCTCTGAGAATCTGAAGGTGCTGACTAAGATTGGCTTGAGGCAGGCCAAGCATATCCTGAATCTGACGAACCGAAAGTGATTGATCTCGGAGAAGGTGGATGATTTCTAGCCTCTTGGGGTGAGACAGGGCTTTGAGGATGTCTGTGTGGAGTTCAAAGATTTGTTGGTACATATTCGATTATTCGAATATATACTAATTATAGATTAGTGTCAAGGAGTGAGATAATGGTGGCTATGGGAAATGAAAAACAAAAACAAATGTCACTTTCTGAGATGATTCAGTTTAGTCGACCCAAGGAAATCGCAATTATCTCGGAAGCGTTGAGAAAAAATGAGAATGTACTAATTACCGGAAGGTTTTTTACAGGGAAAACTATGTTGGCAGATGAGATTTCAAATATGGCAGACGCAGGTAAGATTTGGGATGGTGAAATCGTAAGTTGTGCCTACGTGCATGCTAAAGATTTTATTGAAGGAGGTTCGACGTCCGAAAAAGAACTGAGCTATATTGAAGGCTTGAAGTCCGCAGTATTGGTAATTGATGAAATTGGGGATGAGATAGACGATCTTGGAGGCTTGGAAGATTTTCTAAAAATAGTCAAAAAGTTCAACTTAAAAGGGGTTGTGGTGATTGTCGTGGGTGGGGGAATAGAAAATCAGATCGATTCCCTGAAACCCATGTTCCCTGTCGTGATAAACCTCCAGACTCCACCTAGCACAATGTCGGAATCTATGGTTTGGGAGTATAAGGATGCGAATGGATTGTTTGATGAAGGAGATGTCTGATGGTCTAAAAATGAAAAGGACACCTTGCGGTGTCTTTTCACAGATTTACTATTGCTAGTATTTCTAAACAAAACTTGCGTCTTGTCTGTTTATATTTATATACTTTATCCAAAGGGGTGTCAAGGGGTAGTTTTGGTTGAGGTATAATATCCTAGAACTTTAAATTTGAAAGGCGGTAAAGATGTATACACTCGGATTGAAAATGGATTGGATTGGATCCTTGTCGATGACGGATTTTCTTCTGGAGCAGACTCTTGATGTATTTCCTGTGGAATTGCCACAAGTACTAATTGCCGGTGTTAAAAGCCAGGGTGTGGAAACGCTGTATGTTTGTCAGGAACTGTCGGATATTGAGTTTTTAAGAACTCACAATCCTGAAATAAATTGGTACATTGGGCCGAATCCGATATCCATGTTAATCGAAAGAGTGATGGTAAATTTGCCGGATGAGACCGGGAACGTACCGTGCATTGTTTGTCAGTGCGAAAGCTTTAATTGTGGATTGAATGTCCAAATAAGTGAAGAGGAAGCTCTTGAAGTTGCCAGAAGTGGTTTGGTGCCAATTGTCGATGGCTGTCGCAAGGGACCCAACAGTACAGATGAGTGGGTCGAAGATAGGCAAGGATACAAGCTTTATAGAGAGTCGTGATTGATATATGCCTCCGGGATACCGGAGGCTTTTTTGTAAAGAAAAGGACTGATTGATCCTTTTTATGTGCTCATGCTAGGCCATACTTGTCTTTATGAAAAAGTGTACTAGAATGAGCAGTAACTATGAAAAAAGTAATTTTGTTCTTGCTGGTGCTCGTGATTGTCCTTGGATCTGTGGGTAGTGCGGCTTATTTTTATAATCAAAATCAAATTGCACAAAAAATGTTAAAGGATCCTACCGGTGCTTCTAAAGAAGAAATTAAAGCAATTGCTAAAGCGTTGTCAAAGTTCATGGATCTGCCGACCGATGAAGAGCCGACTTTGGCGACAGTGTTGGACAAGGAGAAATTAAAAGATCAGCCTTTCTTTGCTAAAGCCGAGAATGGCGACAAAGTGATCATCTACACCAAATCCGGCAAGGCAATTTTGTATCGTCCTTCAACCGGAAGGATAATTGATATTGCTCCAATTAATTTGGGAGAGTCCCAAGGTATGGTAAATGTATATGTACTCAATGGTACTTCTACAGCGGGGCTGGCAAAAACTTTTTCGGCCGCTCTTAAGGCCCAGGCTACCAATGTAACTGTACTAGGTGAAGACACAGCGAAGAAAACCGATTATGCAAAAAGTGTAGTGATTGATGTGACCGGTAAGAAGGCAGAGCTGGCGAAACAGATGGCGAGCTTAATCGGAGGAGAAGTGTCGACTTTGCCGGCAGGAGAAATTCTCCCTACCGTAAAAGATCAAACTATCGATTTGCTCGTGATTGTGGGAGCAAATTTGAAAATCTCCGAGGTTGCACCTGCCACACCAAGTGTAACTCCATCAGTTTCACCGACCACAGAGATCACTCCAACACCGACAAAATAGGGGAAAAATAATTCACTTCCTGCTGTATTTTATAGTTGTTTTTCTATATACTGAATGTTATGTCACAACCTGTGTTTGTGGTGGTAGCTGATGTTTTCGGTTTTGTGTTTGAGTTTAGCATGGATAATTTTAAGCATTCTCCATGAATAGATTGTTTGTAAAACTTCCATCTTGGTTGTCTTTGCCGTTGCTGTTACTTGGTGTATTCATCTCGGCAAATGTCGTAAGAGCGTCTGTACTGGAGAAACAAAGTAAGGTTCTTGGTACCACAACCAACCAAAAAAATGGTAATTCCGGAATGGTGTTGGCTGCCACAACCCCTTCAAAAGATTTTGTATTCAGTATCAATGTTCCCGCAAACTTCAAAGGAAAGTCTAAGTTCTATGACACGGTTGAATTTATTGGGGATATTGTGGCGCCAAATGTGGTCTACAGTGTAACTGCCGGAATAGGAATAGATATAACAAATGGTCAGATACCCACAATCTCGAATGCCGGCGTACTATCACTAAATGGCTTGGTCGGAAAAGTGACGATGACAGCAGGGGACGGAATATCTCTGGATGGACTGAAAATAATAAATACGGGGATAAGGAGTTTGGAGGCGGGGAATGGAATTAGTGTCGACGGTAACAAAATTTCCAATACGTATTCCTTTACTCCCGACTATACCCAAGGAGGTTGGACCAGAACGGGGACAAGTGTGGGGCTAACCACAACAACTGACTCAGTTGTTTTGGACACAATCACCTTTGGTAATGCTACGGTAACCAACGGGAAATCGATATTGCCTGATACAGATTTGGGATCCGACTTGGGGTCGAGTGGTCACAGGTTTAATAATTTGTGGGTGGGAACGATTAATTCGAACTCGTCGCAAGGGTTTTCCGGACAGACAACTTTCTCATATCCACCAACTAATACGCTATTGACTGATGCTAGTGTGCTGATAAATCCGACGACTTCTGTTGCTAATGGTCAATTGCTGGGTTTGGGTATTGCCGGATATCAGAGAGCACTCATTGATGAAGATGGTGATATGGTACTGGGATACAACTCACTCACATCTGCTCCGGCGACGGATAATCCACTCAATATTTATGGACATAGTGGAACAATGGTATCTTCGGTGGATACCTCTGGGAATGGATACTTTGCTGGGAACGTGGGAATTGGGACGACAACCCCAAGCTCGCCATTTGTTATAAAAGCTGGTGGTTTAGACGTCTTTACTGTTAATTCACAAGGATCAATTTCATATGCGTTTGGAGGATCTACTCTAAATACTGGAGGGCTCACCATGGGTCAAACTGCCCCATATGTGGGTGGTGGAGCAGCAACTAACTATGTAACTGTTTTTGGTGGAGCAAAAACAACAAGTCAACTAATTCTTAAATCAACTAGTGGTGTAGGTACAACAGGAGCAGATATTATTTTTCAAGTTGGAAATAATGGAGCAACAGAAGCAATGAGAATCTTAAATAGTGGTTTTGTTGGGATTGGGACGACGAGTCCTGGGGGGACTTTGCATGTGGCAGGGAGTTCAACAACTAATACTCTTTTTGGGACCGGGGGGACGGGTTTTATTGTAGACACTTCAAATGGACTATTTAAATTGGGTAACGGAGGCTATATAGATGGGTATTACGGTGATATTTATCTTACTGGTACGGTTGATGCCACTGCTGGTGTGAAGCGTATATCGACAGCCGCGAATAGGCATCTTTCATTGATGCCTGGTGTAAATGGAAACGTGGGGATAGGGGTAACCAACCCTGCATCAAAACTGGATGTATTGGGGTCTGCTGGCCTTTCGCCATTTAATGTGGCATCGTCATCGGGGACTTCAATTTTTAATGTTGCCGCGAATGGGAATGTGGGGATTGGGACGACGAACCCGAGTCAAAAATTAGAAGTTACAGGCAATATATTACTTTCCGGTGGGAGTAAAATTTACGGTACTTCCAACGGTTCGGGTGGAGTAACTTTTGATGCGACTGGAACAAAAATTGGTGGTGGAAGTTATGTGGGTATCAACCTAGAACAAGCAGGAAGTTATATAGATTTTACAAAGAACTCAGTTTCCCAAATGCGTTTAGATGGAGCTACCGGCAATGTCGGGATTGGGACGACGGCGCCGACGAGTAAACTACATCTGAGTGGAGCGGTGACAGGGAAAGCGCTGGCAATATTTAATGAGACTGGGACAGATCAGGCTTTGTTTACAGCATCGGCATCCGGAGTTTCCAAATTTATCATCGACCATTCCGGTAATGTGGGGATTGGGACGACGAGTCCGGGGGCAAAATTAAGCTTTGTTGCCGGAACAACTGCTGCCGATGGAATTGATTTTGGTGGAGACACTAATATTTACAGAGGTGCTGCTGATTCTTTAAGGACAGATGATAGTTTTACAGTTAATGGTTTATTTACGATGAATAATCAAATTAGAGCTTATGCTTATGGTTCGATAAGTGCTCCGGCAATAGCTTTTAATGGAGATTCAAATACCGGCTTTTTTGATACAGGACTAAATGCTAATACAATAGTGACTGTAACTGATGGTGTTGAAAGGATGAGGGTGGATCCAAATGGTTTGGTGGGTATAGGAAACACTGCTCCTGGCTACAAACTTGATATTCTTGGATCTGCTGGCCTTTCGCCATTTAATGTGGCGTCATCATCGGGTACATCGATCTTAAATATTGCAGCCAATGGGTTTGTGGGAATTGGTACAACAAATCCAAGCACTGCCCTTGAAATAAATGGGACAGTAAAAGGATTAACTACTTTGATGGGTGATGGTAACGCTTCAACCCCATCAATTTCATTTTCATCAGATCCTGATAACGGTGTGTATCGTGTTGGCACCAACAGTTTCGCTTTATCCACAGCAGGAAGTGCCAGACAAACTATTTCTCAATACGGATCATTTACTTATGCTGGCAACTCACAAACTGCAGAATATCCATATTACTTTCAACACAATCCTCAGTATTATAACACTGGAGGTTATGCCAATTTTTACTTTCTTCATAATCTACTTAATGGTCAAAATGACAATTCTGATACTAACGACACAATGTATATTAAAAAACTTGATTCTTTATCCGCAAACCCAACAGGTTATACCATCAGCGGTTCAGTGCTCAAATTAGAGCACGTCGTCACTCCTTCAACAGGCTTTACTGACACTACAGAAATGCTTACACTATTAGGAACATCTAAATCATCAGGTAATTTGATGAATATAAAAGTCGATAATATTAGCAAGTTAGTAATTGATATAAACGGTAATGTCGGCATTGGGACGACGGTGCCGACGAGTAAGCTACATCTGAGTGGAGCGGTGACAGGGAAAGCACTGGCAATATTTGATGAGACGGGGACAGATCAGGCTTTGTTTACAGCATCGGCATCCGGAGTTTCCAAATTTATCATCGACCATTCCGGTAATGTGGGGATTGGAATTACAAATCCAAGTACTAGCCTTCATGTCACAGGAATAATTCGACAAGATAATGCCTACGGTTTGGCAGCTTATGGCATAACTGCTGGATATTTTTCCAATAGTGCTAATTTAAGTTTAACTTCTGGTCCGACTACAGGTAGTATTCTTTTTTCCGCCGGACCATCCGAAAGATTGAGAATTGATGGAGCTACCGGCAATGTCGGGATTGGGACGACGGCGCCGACGAGTAAACTACATCTGAGTGGAGCGGTGACAGGGAAAGCGCTGGCAATATTTAATGAGACTGGGACAGATCAGGCTTTGTTTACA
>CALRDV010000006.1 GCA_943355005.1 Patescibacteria group bacterium | reverse complement strand
GCTGTTACCCGGAGTGGTACAGGCATTTCCCCAGGAGGTAGTGGCATTCCAGTCCAGAACTACAGCTTGATTTAGATTTACCTCGGCACCATCGGCTGGAGCAGTAAGAACAGGAGCAGCAGGAGCGGTATTCACACAGCAAGTGCCGGAATTACAGACTCCGCTGCCACAGGTGCCACAACTGCCTCCACAACCATCACCACCACAATTGTTACCGCCACAGGAGGGGGTGCAGACATTACAAGAGGCGTCGTTTTGACATGAACAGCTCCAACTCATACAGTAATCACAACAACCATTGCACGCTTGGCAAGTAGTACCCTGTCCAGTACCACAAAACGTGCATGTACATACGCGTGTTTGACTTGCTCCACATCCTCCGGTGCCGCAAGCCCAAACAGAGTCTGAACAAGGTCCAGCAAGTACCGTATGAGTATTTCTAAAAAGAAATAATAAAAAAACCAAAATGAGAATTATAAATTTTACCGACTTAATCATTGTTTAAAATAGAGTTTCTAGGTTTAATTCTATACTACCAAAAGTCCTTCTTAATACTATAGTTTCAGATAAAACTACTCCAGTCCTGTCAAGAACTGCTTTCCCACTTTCTCCTCGTTGAGGACGAATAATAACCACATCTCCAAGTTTAATAATTTTTTTAATTTTTTCAAAATTCCATCCATACAATCTTGGTTTAAATTGCTTTAGGGGAATAGTTTCTTGTTCACTAAAATTTATCATTTCTTCTACTCCAAAGGATGTCTCCAGCCAGTTTAGTGATTTGTTGGATTCCAGCACGAGCCTATATTTACCAATTACCTCATTCCCCTCATCTATAGATAAATATTTATCATCTAGTCCTGGAATATTTTCCCAGCCTTTAAAATAACCAACGACATATGACACAGTGGAATGAGCAGGTATAAAAGTTCTAGCATATTCCTTCAGATTATATTTTTCTATGTCTATAGTAGTCACCATCTTAATATCTGGTAAATCGTCCTCAGTGTTATTACGCTTAATCATGAACATATCAGGAACTTCAACTATTTTTTTACCCAACCCCGAAGCAAACCTTTTTTCATCGTTATAAATTACCAACCTACCCCTACCTGAGTAGATTGTTAAAAATATAATTGTACATACAATTAATGTAGTCAATATGTAAAAAACAGATGGAATTTTATTCACTTGATTAAGTATTACATTTCACCTTACTACAATCAATGCTATTTATTGTTTACCTGGAGACAACCTCCAAAACCCAGATTCTTCATCATAGAAAACCACCTTATTTACGTTATCAACAGCAACCAATATTCCATTTTCAACAGAAATATCTAATTTATTAACCCACTCAACCGAATCACGACCTGCCTGACTATCAGGTCCTAGATTAAAAGTAGCTATATCATCATTCCATTTCAAGAATACCAATGAAGATACACCGCTCCCCTCACTTCGATAATAAAGCACATCATTTTCCAAATAATATTTATCACCAAGCTGATTTTGAATGTTTTCCATCCAAGATTTTTCTTGTTCTGTGGCGATAGCAGTGACCGTTGGTATAGCTGGAGATATTTCCGGAGTTGATATAGCAACTACGGTGCACCCAGCCACAAGTAAACCCAATAGTACCGCTCCTGTAATTGCACGTTTTCTTGAAATTGAGGGCAATTTAAAACTCGTATCTAGAAGAGAAACCAAAATCACCCCGTTTTTTTCTTCCAATTTGGGATCAAGAATCTCATTTTTTGAACCTTCAAGAGATTTGAGAGTATCGTCAAACTCGTTTTCCAGTTCAGGAAAAACTTCTTCAGCAATCTCTCTGATTTTTCTAATCTCTGCAGTAATAAGTGCAATTTCAAACAAAGCTGTCTCAGGAGAAACTTCTTCGGAAATAGTTTTTTGTATCTGAATATTAGCTGGATCAATTTCAATAAAACTACCTTTTCTTGTTTTTAAGCAAGTTTTTGGCAGGTTACCCACATCAACCTTCACATATGATTTTAACCAAGGTTCAATACTCTCCGAATATTTATTAAATTCTTCGACCGGCTCACCGAGGCCTTCCACCTCTGTCTCCATCATTAGGAGCGACACGTAATTCTCAAAACCAGACCACTTTTCTTTTTCAAGCCCATTATTTTCTTTGCTCATTTTTTTGTTTCTAGAATAGCTTTCTATTGATTACTAAATTTCTAGATACAAAAAATAATGCCCAAATTGAGCTCAAATTATATAAACCAACTCTAACTTTCTTGAAAAATTTCCCGATAAAATCACTCTCGCCTTCTACCTGGCGACCAAAACTAACCTTATTTGTCCAGGCAAGTTTCTTAACCAATATAGATTTATCATATCACCTCCTATAGAAAACCCTATTTTAACCACTTAACCACAAAAAACTCTCTCCTAAGGGGAGAGAGTTTTATTCGAATTTCGCTTATAAATCCAATGCGGGTAAAAAACCCCAGAAGCCCGACAATTCATCAAACTTCAAGGTTACCCCTTGATTGTCGATGGCCTCAATGAACCCATCTACAACAGTTATGTCTTTAACTGCAGCCCACTCAACAGATTCCCGACCGGCAAGACCATCAGGTCCCGCGTTGAAAGTCGCGGTATTTTCATCCCACTTAACCATCACCACCACGCGCTGTGCATTGGATGGCTTCGTGAAATATAGAACACCGTTTTGAACTGAATAGTTCGGTCCAAGCTGAGCCTGCAACTCTCCCAACCAAGTGGCGGGGATCGGTGTAGATGCGAGTATCGTAGCAGTCTCAGCCACAGCGATTGCGGTTGCGGTGTCTGCAGGCTGTGCGGCTGCAGTTTGAGGCGCACATGCCGAAACAAAGATCAGCAGCAATGAAGCTGCCAGAACAAAATTAAAAAACTTATTCATTTTGGCCTCCTTGCCAATTGATGATGGTTTACTGGTCCCAGGGGCGGGCCAGATATATTTAACGTACTTGATCGATATTGTGGCAATAATAGCACATTAGGCTGGGATAAGCAAGGCTATGGGATATATGCGTGCCTGGATTGCCACGGAGTACCTCGCAATGACGATGTTTTAAAATTTGTTGCGGAGGAAGGTGGGGATGTCTAGATCGTCTTCGATATTGACCTCGTCGTGCTGGAGTTTGTACTTACTTGCAGGAGCGGTTTTGGGTGGCTCTTCTCGAACCGTCATAGGCTCAGGTAGCGGAATTTTATCTTCTGATGAGGAGGATTTGAAGTAGGGATTTGGTATCGGATTTGGATTGAACCGGCGGACACTATCGAAGCCGGCGGCGATGACGGAGACTTGGATATCCGAACCAAGGTCTTTTCTAATAGTGGTTCCAAAGATAATATTGGCATCCGGATCGGCGGATTGGGTAATGATGGAAGAAGCGTCATTGATTTCTGTAAGGGTAAGATCTTCGCCACCGGCAATGTTAAAGAGAATTCCTTTGGCGCCATCGATACTTACTTCTAATAGAGGCGAACTGATGGCGGCATTCGCAGCGATAATGGCTCTCTTGTCCCCAGTCGCTCTACCAACACCCATAAGGGCAGAGCCGGCATTCGTCATTACCGATTTTACATCGGCGAAATCCACATTGACTAAACCGGGGATGGTAATAAGGTCGGAAATACTTTGGACACCTTGGCCCAGAACAGAGTCAGCAGTCTTGAATGCATCCAGGAGAGTTTGATCTTTCTTGACTACATCCATTAAGCGCTGATTTGGAATAATAATTAGAGTGTCAACATTTTCTTTGAGTTTTTCTATACCCTCTTCGGCTTGAACTCTACGACGAGCCCCTTCAAATAAGAATGGCTTGGTAACAACAGCGACAGTGAGAGCTCCAACTTCTTTTTTGGCTATCTCGGCAATTACGGGAGCAGCTCCGGTACCTGTTCCTCCCCCTTCACCGGCAGTAATAAAAATCATATCGGCACCGGCAAGAACTTCTTTTATTTTTTCTCTGGATTCTTCGGCGGCCATTTGGCCAACCTCCGGATTTGAGCCAGACCCTAAACCCTTGGTACCTTTTTCACCTATTTGTAATTTGATATCGGCATTACTGGCGAGCAAGGCTTGCATGTCCGTATTGACGGCAATAAATTCGACTCCTTTTATTTTTCCCGACGCTATCATGGAATTTATGGCGTTGTTTCCACCGCCCCCGACTCCAAGAACTTTTATCTTGGCGAATGTGTTTGTATCCGGTTTGACTAGACCCACTTTATGGTAAGAAAGATTTTATAAATTCTATTGCCTTCCCGAGAGCTTGTTTTCCGGGAATTCCCTTTATCATACCAGATAGTTTTAATCCTCCGGTGGGTGCTTCATCCTTTCTCCGGTAACCATAAAGAATTAATCCGACGACGGCAGATGAAATGGGGGTGGTGATTTCTTCTATCATGCCGGAAAGTCCGGTAGGAATACCTATCTTCGCGGGGAGCTGCATAACTCTTCGACAGCTTTCATTGATGTTTACAGTCATAGCGCCACCACCGGTAAGTACTACCCCGGCAGGAGTCTGACCTTCATAGCCGGACTTCTTTACCACACTGTTGACCATGGAAAATATTTCATTTAAACGAGGACGAATGATACCCTCGACAATTGTTTTGCGAGAAACTTTCTTGACATCCTCACTAATTCCAAGCTTGAGTAAATCTATCTCATCCGTGAGTTTTTCATCGGCTTCTTCTCTCTCGTGTTTGGGGCGACTAACAAAATGTTTTATTTTCTCTGCGCTATCGACACTTATTTGAAGACCGATGGCGACATCGTCCGTAATTTTCTTGGCACCGACCGGCAAGACTGCAGAATAGACACAGGACCCTTCCAGATAAATACAAACACTAGTGGTGCCACCACCGATATCTATGAGTATTACACCCAACTCTTTATCTGTGTCGGAAAGAACTGCCTCGGAAGAAGCCAGACCTGTAAAGACCAATCCGGAAACGTTTACACCCAATTCACTCACACAGCGAGTAACGTTCTTGATGGCGGGAGAAAGTCCTGTAATCAAATGAGCTTCTGTTTCCAAACGAACACCGGACATACCTGTAGGGTCTTTAATCCCACGCTGACTGTCCACCACGAACTCTATTGGTAATACATGAATAATCTCACGAGAGGTGGGAAGAGAAACGGCTCTGGCGGCTTCAATAACCCTAAAGACATCTTCGCCAGAAATTTCTTCTTCGGCTTCGCGGATGGCGACCAAACCATGAGAGTTTTGAGATTCTATATGTTCACCGGAAATGGAAACATAAGCAGAGTCGACGCCAATACCGGCCATGCGCTCGGCGGATTCGACACAGTCTGTAATAGAACCAACACAATCTTCGATATTTACAATTTGTCCCTTTCGTACTCCCTTACTGGGGACGGTGGCAACTCCAATAACATTTATTTTGGAACTGTCTTGCGAAGGTACAGTGATCAAACAAGTTATTTTGCTCGACCCTATATCAATTGCGTTGAGACCCTGAATTTTTGCCATATTATCTTATGATAGGGTTTTTAAATCGTAAATCAATTACTTTGGCATCCTTCTTGATAGAAGTCAGATAGGTGAAAGACTTAATAGCCTCGCTAACCTGACCCTCATTGAAGGGTACACTAACAATAATATCAGGTTGATTCGATTGGCTCAAGAAAACTCGTTGACCAATTATCTGAATTGATTGAATATCTAGATATTTATTGACCAATTTTACGAGACTGTAAATGGATTTGACGGTTTCATCGCTCGGCTTTTCGGAAATTATGTACTTAATTTTTGATTCGTCCGTAGCAATAGGTGTCATTAGCCCGGTATCCCAAAGACTAAAGGCACTAGAGCTAGCAACTTCGATAAATTTACTAAGTTCCAGAGAAGGTTTTGGCCAACCTGCCGACTCAGATGACCCGGGGGCAGTGTCTATTGACAGAATGGGAAAATCTTTTACCAGAAAGACAGCAGCGTTGATGGGAGGATTTCCACCCTCGAGCTCCAAGTTTAACTTGTTAAAGATTTTGAAACCGATTGAGACTTTCTGAATAGGAAAGGATGATTTTAGAGATTGAGCCAGCTGTTTTTGGTTTAGTAACAAGACGTTTGAGCCTTCAAACTTCACAAATCTTTCCATAACCTCCGGTGGACATGGCTGATTATCCAAAGTGCAAATGACAGTTCTGATGGAAAAAAGATTGTTGATTAAAAAGATAAAAAGAATAAAAAGAAATACGGTAAAAACGTGGGAAGTGAACCCTCCCCTGAATTCAGGAACAGTCGTTATCTTGTCAAATACAGTTCTAAGTCGTCTTCTGAATCGCTTAGACTGCTTGGCGGATGATGGAGGCAATCTCGTCGACAGCATTAGTTTCCAGTTTGATGGTTGGTTTTACAGCAGGTTTCTTAACTAATTCCATAATAGACTGATAAAGTTTTTCCGGGGAAAGATCTTTTTCTTCCAAGATAACGCTACCGATTTGCTCCTCGGCCATCTTGGAGTTTAAAAATTGTTCGTTGTGAGATACCCAAGGGATAGGAATTAGAACCGCCTTCTTTCTTAGAATCATGAGCTCGTAGACAGTATGAGCTCCGGAACGACTGACAATAACGGAAGACGAACGAATGTAAGTAGACGCATCTTCGGTAAAGAAGTAAGGTGCATAAATATATCGGTCTTTATCATCTCCGAGCTTTTCCTTGGTTCTTCTGGCTCTTTCCAAATCCTTGGTTAAGGTACTGGAACCGGTCTGATGTACGACGGTAAAATGTTTAACCAGCTTGGGAATAATGGGGAAGAAGGCGGAATTGATGACGTGAGAACCCTGCTTGCCACAAGTAATGTAAAGCAACTTCGGATCGAATTTTTTGGAGTAATTTGTATCCAGCAGCTCTTTCCTGATAGGTAGACCTACCACTATCGATTTTTCTTTGGGGAAATTAGGTAAAGAGGTTTCGTGAGTCAGCAAGATTTTTTTTACAAACGGGGCTATAGCTTTATTTGCCCACCCGGAGACGACGGTTTGTTCGTGAGTAATGGAGGGTATCCTTAGACACCAGCCAACGATTACTATGGGCACGGATAAATATCCACCGGAGGAAAATATTAGCGAGGGTCGATAAGTAAGAAGATAAACAAACGATTGCAGGAAGCCAAAGACTATCTTGATCCATTCCAAAATATCCCACTTGTGGTAGAACTTGCCCGTTTTTAGCTCCAGAAACTTGAAACCGGCTTTGGTGATTTCTTGATATTCGGCCGATAAGCTTTTTTCTCCTCTGGCCGTAAACTTATGACCAATCCAGATGATGTCAAAACCTTCCTTCTCAAGAATCTTAGCTACTTCCAAAGCACTATTATGATGACCTCCGGTAAATGCAATTAATTTCTTCATGCTCTTTTGGATATATTAATTAAAAGACCAAGGGCGATAAAATTCGTAACCAAAGAAGACCCCCCGTAAGAGATAAAGGGTAGTGGAACACCTGTAAGAGGAATCAAGGCGACCATAGAACTTAAGTTTACAAATATTTGTATTAAAAATAAAAGAGAGATGCCACTGGCCAGTAGTTTATCAAATTTATCGGTAACATTCATGGAAACTTTTAGAGAAGTGATTAGGATACCAACCAGAACCAAAATTAGAATAGTACTTCCAACAAAACCAAATTCTTCTGCTATGATCACAAAAATTGAATCTGTGGTGGCTTCAGGGAGAAAAGCGTATTTTTGGCGGGAGCGACCAAGACCAACCCCACTAAAACCACCTGAGCCGAGACCATAAAGCACTTGATTTATGTGATAAGAAGTCCCTAAGGGGTCAGAGGTAGGATCCATAAATGTTTTGACTCTATTCATCCTGTATGGAGAGGAAAGTATCAATCCGGAAATCGCAAAAAGAAGAATAGCACAAAAAACAATAATTTCTTTTAGCTTGGCTCCTGAAAGGTAGAAAATCAAAAAAGAAACTCCAATAATAATTATGGCGGTTCCCAGGTCGGGCTGAAGCATAATCAAAAGAGCATTGATGCCGATTAGGGTTAAAAAATGTTTAATTTCCCTATCCACTTCTAGCCACTTGGCAAGATAAATGGCAAAGGTAATTTTTAAAAGCTCAGATGGCTGGAAAACAATTGGACCGAGCACTAGCCACCTTCTGGCTCCCAAGAATTTGGACCCAACCCCAGGGATCAGAACCAAGACCATCAAGAAAAGGGTGATTCCATACAGAATGTAGGCGTATTTTTTTATCCAGGCGATAGGGATGGCTGAAGTGATTAATGCAGCTACAACTCCAACTAACAGCCAAAGCGATTGTTGCTTTACGTAATGAAATTTATCTCCAAAAGTACGATAAGCGTCGATAACCGAAGCGTCAAAAATAGCAATTAAACCAAAACAAGCAAGAATTATTCCCGTAAAAAGGATGGCCAGTGGCAAACGGCTTTTTGAATCCTTGTGTCTCATGGACTAGATGATAGATAGCCAAATACCAAAGACAACTAACATGATACCTACCAGCCAGGCTCTCTGGACAATCTTAGGTTCCGACCAACCTATCTTAAGCAAATAGTAATGTAGTGGAGCTATGGGAAGTATCCGACGGTGAAAAATTTTGACCCACAAGATTTGAATTAAACTACTAAAACCATCGATCAAAAATGGCAAACCAACAATCATGAGGGCGACGACTTTCCCCGTCAAAAGCCCAACTGTTGCAAAGGTGGCACCAAAAGCCAAAGCTCCAACATCACCCATAAAAATACGGGCGGGAAAAACATTGAAATAAAGAAAGGCGATGAGACCTCCGAGCCAAAGAGCAATAAAGATAGAGAGCGGAGTATCCAATATTGATGTTGAGAGTATCAAGAAACCAAAAAGACTAATCATGAGAAGACCCGAAGCCAGACCGTCCATACCATCCGTGATATTTACAGCATTGGCAAAGGTGACCACCAAGAAAGCGGCTACGGGGATGAACCAAACACCAAAATGAATGACTCCCACAAAAGGAATATGAATAATGTCGATGCCAAGATTGATATACATCATGGCGCCAATAATAAAACCGAGAACCCCCTGAATCATAAATTTATATCTGGAGGGGATGCCGGTATAACCTTCTTCTCTATCCAGTTCAAAAAATTTGACAACGTCGTCGTACAAACCAAGAAGTCCAAAAGCGATAAAAGTGAAAAAGATAATGTTTATTTCATCGTTGATGGCATAGACATGAGTGATTTCGAAACCAAGCCTTCTTAACAAGGGTAAAATAAAGGCAAAAATAAGACTGGTAACGACAAGAATTAGAAGACCACCACCTTCAGGAGTGCGAGATTTGGAACGGATATGAACAGAAGCTTCGTCTGTTTTTTCCTTCGATATGGCAGTCTTATTCTTAAAAAATTTTAGGTGATAAAGAAAATTTACAAACGGGACAATCAGAAACGCATGGACAATGAAGGAGAAAATGAGGATGCCAAGTAGTATATCCATAATTACAATACGCTAAGTAATTTTGGTAAGAACACGATTAAGCCAACGATAGTGGCCATAAAAGCGGATACCAGTACCATGGCGGAGGAAACATCTTTGGCGACTCGGGCGTCCTCTCGACGCTCTAAAGTAATCAGATCGACTATGGACTCGATTGCGGTGTTTAACATTTCCGCCACCAGAACCATGTTCACCGTAAAGACTAAAACCAGCCATTCCATGGTAGAAATTGAAAAATAAATACCCATCAAGACGACACAAATGGTGGCAATCAGGTGAAAACGAAAATTTGGCTGAGTTCTGACGTTGTGAATAAAACCGTCAAATGCGTGCTCGAAAGAAACTTTATGGGCTCTTAATCTGTTTAGCATGTAATCTATTTTAATCGCTTTGAGGTTTTATAGCAAAAGTTGTTTGGCAATGGCAAACCAGAGTGGTGCGGCAGTTTCGGAGCCCCAGATTGAAGTTTGAGGCTCCCTAAAGGTCACCAGCATAGTGTATTTTGGATTTTGGGAAGGGAAAAAGCCAATGAAACTGGCAATAGTTTTTTTGGGATCGTAACGGCCATCAATGGGAATTTGAGCCGTACCGGTTTTCCCGGCGACAGAGAGCCCGGCAGGTTTCGCGTGCTTAGCCTCTCCCCTATCCACAGCTTCAACCATAATCTGTGTCATGTCTGACGCGGCTTCGGGGTTTAGAACTGACCTCTGAATGGGCGTAGTGCCTTCTATTAGAGATGGACTAATATATTTACCACCATTGGCAATGGTATTTATGGCCGTAATGATTTGAATAGGGGTGACAGCAATACCTTGACCAAAAGAGTTTGTGGCCAAATCAATTTCTCCATATTTTTTACCTTCTCTAAGAGTACCCGATACCTCTTCCTGAATTTCAATTTTGGTTTTCTTACCTAAACCATATTTGCTTAAGTAATCGGAAAATTTATCCGGTCCCAGCTTCCTGGCAGCGAAAACCATGCCGGTATTATCCGAATTAACGATGACATCGGTCATGGTAGTCTGAGAATGATACTCTTCATTCCAAGTTTTGATTGTATATTTGCCGATATTTATAGGACCGGAACAGATATCACACTTGGTTTCCGGAGTGACAAGCTTCTCGTTTAGAGCGGCAGCCATTACTAATGGCTTAAAAATAGATCCCGGCTCAAAAAGATCTGCCATCAGCGGACTTTTGTATGAGCTTTTATCAAACTCTGAAAATTTACCCGGGTCGTAATTGGGATAGCTGGCCATCGCTTTAATCTTTCCGGTCTTTGACTCCATAATGATTACATTACCGGCCAAAGCCTGGTACTTTTGAATACCTTCTTTTAAATAGCTTTCGGCGACAAACTGAATTTTCTTATCGATTGTTGTTTGAATTGCTTTACCTTCAATAGCGTGTAGGAATTGGTAGTTACCTATTAAGATAGGATTCCCTTGGCCATCCTTCTCAGTGCGGACTTTTCCCTCGCGTCCTTTAAGCATCCGGTCAAAATAACCCTCCAATCCAAAATATCCTTGCTCTTGTCCTGCGGCATCCTGACCCACAAATCCAAGAATGTGAGCTCCCATACTGGCTTCAGGATAATATCGAACATATTCGTCTTCAAAACCAAGACCAACAATCTTTTGTTTTTCTACTTTTTCCTTTTCGTCCGAACTTAGATAATGTTTGAGAGAAATCCAGTTGGAGCTTAGAGCAAGTCTGTCTTGTAAATATTTACGGAGATCAGCCGCAGTACTGGCTTCTTGGTCTGGAGTAAGTGAGGTCATCAGCAATTCCACCAAATCATTGTTAGAAATTTTCATCTGAGGTTTGTAAACGTAAAGATGATAAAGATTCTTCGTTCCGGCGAGGACGCCACCTTCACTATCTAAGATGTCCCCTCTTTTGGCGGTAAGAACAGTAACTGTCTGATGTTGTTTTTCTGATTTGGTTTGAAGTTCTGGACCACGGATAATCTGCCAATAAAACAAGCGGCAAATTAAAACGAAGAAGACAATGGGAATCACGAAGGTTATGACCCTAAGCCGGTTGTATGTAGTACCGAACTTGTTTAGCATGAATTATCTGGAGGCGAAAGTAGAGGTAGCGGGTATGAATACGATACTTTTTGATCTTACATAACCCCTCTGCATTGCCAAATCTTGTAAAGCCCCGAGCGTCGTGGCTTCCTCAATCTTAACAGAAAGCTGTTGATTCTCTTTTTCCATGGCCAAGGTTTTTGTTTCTACTTCACTGACGGCGAAACCTTGCGTAGAAAGTATGTTTGTGCCTATTAAATTTATGATTGCGAGAGACACCAGAGTTACAGCCGTGAGAGTAAGAGCGGTTTTGGTGTTAAATAATTTTTTTTGCAAGTCGTAGTTTGGCACTTCTGGTTCGTTGACTGATTGTTAATTCTTTAATCGATGGTTCGATTGGTTTTTGGTTAATAGCACTTAAGATTCCTTGAGTTTCGAAATCTACAATAAAATCTTTGACAAGTTTGTCTTCACCGGAGTGGAAACTGATGACCCCCAAAATGCCACCGTCATTCAAAAGTCCCGGGAGCTGAGGCAACAAAACACGAATATTTTCTCTTTCCAGATTGACTGCCATACGGAGGGCCATAAAAACTTTGGTAGCGGGATGGATGCGTCCTTCGGTCCGGAAGCCTTTAATTTTGGAGATGATATCGCTGAGCTGTTTGGTAGTCTTGATTGGAGAAATTAGTCTTTGTTTGGCGATAATTCTGGCGATGGGTCTGGCAAAAGGTTCGTCCGAAAGAGAGAAAAGATCTCGAAGCTCACCTTCATTCAAAACAGCCAAGAGATCGGCAGCGGTGACACCAAGCTTTTGATTTAATCTCATGTCCAAGGGTTCATCTGAAGAAAAACTAAAGCCCCGCCCTTCCGAAAGGACTTGGAATTGTGAAGGTCCAAGGTCGGCCATGATGCCGTCAAATTTAGGAAGTGAAAGTTTTTTAGAAATATCGTCAATACCGGTAAAGTTACTGCGGATTATGAGCCAGTGAAAGTCAGAAGGAATATCGATAGATAGATTGTCCTCATCATAGATAGCCGGAGTAAATTCTTTTATAAAACCGGTAGCTCTTTTGATGGCTTCAGAATCTATATCAAAGGATACAACTCGGCAACCTGCCTCCAAAGCCTCTTGGGTATGTCCACCATCACCTAAAGTAAGATCCAAAAAAAGAAATCCCGGTTTAAAACCGTAGAGATCTTTTAGCTCGCCTTTGTAAGCCGGAAAATGTCTGTCGATAATTTTCATCATATGTCTAGGGAACTTAGAGTGTCCCCTTCATTTATTGTTTGTGCTATTAAGTCAAGGTGCTGATGGTACGCCTCCTGGTCCCAGATTTCAATTCTGGTCAGGGAGCCGGCGACGACCACCTGCTTTTTTAGTTTGGCTTGATTCCTTAGATATTCGGGTATGAGAGTTCTTCCTTGACTGTCTAAATTTAGATCGACCGCCGATTGAACCAAGAGACGTGTCAAATTTCGGGCTGCTTGATTGGTTAATGGAAGCGAGGCCAGCTTTTCGGAGAACTTCTGCCAGTATGAGTTGGGGAAAAGAAATAGACATCCATCCAGACCCCAGGTGATGACTCCACCGGATGCTAGTTCTTCCCGAAACGAGTTCGGTATGGCCAAGCGTCCTTTTGCTTCTAGTCGATGGTAGTAGAGTCCAGTAAACATAATTCATAGGCAGGCGGGTTTGTGGTGTTTATAGGGTACTTCACCACTTGTCACCACTTTTCAGTATGATACACAATATAAAGCATGTCAAGGGCTATTTCAAGGCCAAATTGGGATGTGTGAACAGGGTGTGAAAAATATTGTGTTCGGGATTAAAGACTGCTGTCTTTACCCTCACCCCGGCCTCACCAAAGTACAATGCTTTAACCCATAACACTTGACTTTTGAGCCCAGTAGTGTTAGAATACCCAGGTATAAAAAATTCAAATGGCCGAGGAGGCTGAAGTGAAATTTAAAATTTTAGTTCTGTTAATTGTTTTTGCAATGATTCTGGCTGCATGCGGACCATCCAACACCATTTGGGTTGGTAGTTATTGCCTTCCCTCTGGCACAGATTGCGGACACACAGTGCAAGGTGCGGGCAGAGTCTGCGACGGAAGCACCTCGATTGGAGGAGTTACCTACATCCTCAAAGATTGCAAGGTGACGGTGTCTGATTTAATGAAATAAGAAAAAAGACCGCTTCAAATGGAGCGGTCTTTTTATTTATATTTTCTGAATTGTCATGCCGGACCTGATCCGGCATCCAGGCTTTTCTGGATTCCGGGTCGCACTACGTTTGCCCGGAATGACATATTAAAAAAGTCATTCAGTAAATTATTTGTACAGTACGATGGGACCGAGGAGGTAAAGGGCAACGGATTCTTTGGCGCCCTTATTGTCGTCTCGAACGATTTCGGCATTCATGGACCAGGGTTTCTGATTTAGAGCGACAGTCACTGTATTGTCCTTCTGAGAGATTTTGAGAGGCTGATATGAAGTACCGTCGTAAATAGCGGCTGAAGTGACCCCGGCTTGGTTGAAGGTCATCGTGCCATTGATTAACTTGTCGCTGGTAGAAGAAATAACCACGGGGTAAAGTAAGGTTTCTTTTTCGGCCGGCTTGGGGAGACCAAAGGAATTTAAGAGAATTAAATTTTCTTTGGCTGAGGGCTTGCCGGGAGTAAAGACAACCTTGCCATCGGGTAAATTATTTTGGCCCATGACGAATACGAAGTCCCCCTTCAAGACGTGGGTTACATCCTGACCGGCAAAGTTTAATTTAAATTTCATGGTGCCGGACTTCAAATCAGTATCAAAAGAACACTTGCCACCGGTAGAGCAGCTACCAAGGATGATGGCTTTGATAAAAGGATTTGCGATGGGAGAATCGATAGAGGCTCGGGCAGCTTTGAGAAGATCTCCCGACTGGTATTCTAGATCCAGAGCGGCGGCTTGGGCTTTGTCCGCGCCAATAGTCACAAAAGTAAAAAGTCTATTGGTGGAGTGAGGAACTAAAACTGTAAATGGACGCTGGGCCAAAGGTAGCTCATTCATGAGTAATTTGGTGCTGAGAGATGGATTCTTGGAATTAACAATGGTTGTCTTGGAGGGTCCACAGCCGGCCAATAAAATAGCAAAGGCGATTACCGGAAGAATGTGTGTGAGTTTCATATGGAATAATTTTTATAGATTCCCGATCAGGTCGGGAATGACAAGTATTTATAAATGACGACTGTAATCATTTTATATCTTTACTGATAATTTTGCGGTTCATAATTGTTTCAAAGTACGAAGAAAGATTGTCCGTATCCGGAGATTTGGGTGGTGGGTAGCCCAAATGCCTTAACAGAAACAAGCCGAACCTTCTACCGAGACCATTGATCTCTTTTTTATTTTCGGCTTTTTCTAAACCCTCAAGGAAGGACTTTAAAGATAAATATATTTCTCTATCCTCCACATCGACTGGTAAGGTATTGGTCAATATCTCAGCGATAGTCATAACCACTCCAACCTTCGAATAATCGGATTTAATATTTGGAAAAAATAAAACCGATTCAACCTGATTTAAATATCGGGTAACATCTCCCCTACCAACACTAAATCTGATTAGATTAAAGAGATCCAGATGTGGAGATTTTTTGGAAGCTGGTCTGCGCACACCCCTTGCCATGAGCTGAACTAAACCGTGATTTTCGGAAATTATACCCACGTATTTGTCCGCTTCTCCGGAGTCAACAACTCGGACAACAATTCCTATGTCGGAATAAGATTCCTTCACTTATTAGTTAAGAACGATTTCTTTATCCTCATTCACATCTACGACAGTCTGGCTACTATTGAAAATAATCGTGTGTTTAATAGAAGTGGTACCCGGCTGTTTCTGAATCATCATCTTGTAAGTAGTGAGATCCAAGGGGGGAAGTTGATACTTGAACACTATCTTGCTTGAAGACTGAGGTCTCATGGTAAAGAAGGCTTCAAAAACTGTCTTATCCAAGTCCTCTGAAACTTGCTCTTTCACTTCGGAACCGACGACAGATATAAGCTTGGAACCTTTGGGGACGAGAAGTCTTACATAATCCCGATAGACTCCGTTTAAACAAAGTTGACCTGCTTCCAGATTACAATTACTGCCTTTTCGGGGATTGTTATAGCTGATAGAAACTGTTTTGGTGACTGCGTCGCCAACTTTTTCAATATCTTGCTCCACTTCACGAGTGATATACATATCGGACTTGGCTCCACCAAGATTGGCATCATTGATATGTAAATAATCATAGGCGTATGGCCGAATTCGACCGGCAGCATTGAAGTCCTCAGCTAATATCTGATTCTTATCTTCCATGAAGTAGAACATGAGATGCTTTTGCTTAATAGCGTCGAGAACTACATTGATGAGTTTGGGCCAGATGTGCTTGGGACTTCCCATAGCATTGGCCATCATGGAGTGCATAAGAGGTCCAAGAACTGCTTTGCGTGCAACTCTAGTACCGGCAACCGGTTTGTCAGCAATCAACTCCAATTGGTACACTACTTGAGGACAGTCGCACGCAGGGTCGTTCTCCGGACCAAAGTTGCCCCAGCCACCTACACCAATTTTGCCAATTACTTTCAAGATTTCGACCGGAAAACGAGTATCGATAGCGACGATAGCATCCGGCTTAGGGAACCCCGGAATATCGCGATAATATTTGTAGAAAAGATCCATGGAAACTTTGTAATCCGGTGACATGTTTGAATTTCGAAGATTAAGATAAGTTTCATTTAAATATTTCTTGATAGCTTCGTGAGCCGGAACTTTTTTATTAAATCTGGCGTCCAAATCATAAATGTCAAAAGAAGAAAGTGGCTCAATCTTACCCTTACTAACTCTCAAGAACGCATAAGCGGTCATGAATCCACCGGTAGGACGCAGCTCGGCATCGTTCTGAAAAAGGACCATATAAGTTTTGGGGGCTTGATTGCCCAATAACTCCGGAAGAAGTTTGATAAGAGGTTTGGATTGAGTAAGAAGCTTTGTAGAATCGGCAACTGTGGCTTTTACCTCGACAATTTTGTTACGGATGTTCTTACCCGCGAATGATTCCGGATAGCGATTGGCATCGATTTGATCAAGTTCTTTTTGGGCGGCGGCCATGTCCACCTCAACTTTGTCTAACTCAGGACTGATCTTGTCCAAGGTCTGAGCCATAAAAACAATTTTGTCTTCGATAGACTGAGCTTTTGGCATTCCTGAAGGAGTTGCGGCACCGGTTTTGAAACCAAGCAAATCGGCGTAGGGTTCGACTGAAGAGATTAAAGTTTCTACAGACTTCGTTAGAGACTTGCCGGCATTGATACCGTGCTGACCATCTTTCTGATAAGCACCAATGAAGGGAAGTGATCCAATCCAAGCGACTTTCTGATACTTGGTATTGAGTTCTTCGACTTGTTTGGATAAATTTCCGGCTTCAACTTTTGCCATCACTAAGTCCTGACCTTGAAAAGCTGCCGAAAGTTTGGCGCCTGTTTCTTGGAGCGCTTGAATGTTTGGTGTAAATGTTTTGGCTGTGGTGTAACCATACAAACCAAATCCTCCGAGTAACAAGATGATTACCAATAATGGAATTAGGACATACAGAATTTTTTTGTTGAACTTAAAATTTATTTTCATAGAAAAAGTTAATTGTTACCACTTACTAATCATAGCAAAAGGAGTCTTGAGTATGATGTAGATATCATAAAGGAGGGACTTTCTCTTCGCGTAGTCGGCGTCGATAGCCACTCTCTGATTCCATGGGATTTCATTCCGCCCTGATACTTGCCATGGCCCGGTGATGCCTGGCTTCACACTGAGACTTTCCTTTATAACTTTGCTTATTGTTTTACCGTATCGTTTTTCTGCATCCTTAAGTTCCGGCTCCACATAAGCTCTGGGTCCCACCAGACTCATCTCTCCTCTTAAAACGTTTATCACTTGGGGCATTTCGTCAATACTTGTTTGCCTTAGAATTTTGCCTAGTTTTGTAATACGGGGATCTTCATCGAGCTCTAGCTTCCAACCAGCTTTCTTGTATTTTTCGAAAAGTTTGGGATTGTGGTTCCAGAACTCTACTGCATGCACGACTTTACCGTCAACTTCGAACATCTTCATGGAGCGGAATTTGTACATTCCAAAAATATTGCCGTCTTTACCTACCCTCTCAGGCTTATAAAAGATAGGACCGTTGGAATCCAGCTTCAATAAAATTGGAATTATTATCCATATCGGAAGGAAAAGAATTCCCATAATTAGTGCCCCGACAATGTCTATAAGCCGTTTTTCAATATCGTAAAACATAAAAGGTAAATGTATTTTATCAGGTTTACCGGAATAGTTGTCTGAGTTATAATGGCCAAATATGATACCAGTAATAATCTGTGGGGGCGTGGGAGCCAAAATGTGGCCGTTAAGTACCCCTACTCTGCCAAAACACTTTTTACCTTTTGTTGATGGTAAATCTTTATTTCAAGCTAACTGGGAGACACTTAGGAAGAAATTTTCTCCTGAAGAAATATATCTACAAACCAACTCGTCTCAAGCAAAAGTAGCTCATTCACAAGTAAGTGAATTACGCAAGGAAAATATTTTTATTGAACCGGAAACCAGAAATCAGGGACCGGCGACCGGACTAGCCGCTGCGTTTCTTAAAAAAGCCGGAAGAGGAGATGAGCCATTTATGTTAGTTCAAGTGGATGACTTACGTCAGCCGGAGGAGGAATTTATTAAATTTATTGATGTGGCAGAGAATCTGGCTAAGACGACCAATAAATATGTTACAGCAGGATTTGTCCCTGACAGAATAGTCCTGGGGGTAGATTATTTGGTTAAGGGAAAATTGATAAGTGGGGACGACAGAATTCAAGTCTATGAGATTGCCGATTACTTGGACAGATCAGAAAGTGCCAAAATTCAAGAATTAATTGGCTCTGGCTCGCTACTAGTTCATACGAACCATACAGCCATGACACCGAACAATCTTCTAGCAATGTATCAAAAATTCAGACCTGATTGGTACAATCCTTTGTTGGCAATTATAAATGGAGAAGATTTGGATATCGAATACTCAAAAATGAACAGAGGAACTCTGGAAGAAGTGTCCAAACTTTCACATTTTGCAAATGAGTCGCTAGTGATACTTCAACCATTTAAATGGACAGATTTTGGTACCTGGGAATTTGTGGATAAGTTTTTTAGAGAGAACAACTATTTTGCAAAAAATGGAGGTCAAGTTCAATTAGATGGTGAAAATAATTTTTTATGGAGTGATTCCGGAAAAATTGTGGCTACTATCGGGATGAGCGATATCGTAGTCATTGAATCCGAAGAAGGAATCTTGATTTCAAAAAAAACAGAAAGCGGAAATGTGGGACAAGTCGTAGAAAGAATTAACGCCGGCGATATTTAACCCAAAGTCTATCGATTTCGGAGGAGAAATCCAAGCTGAACTTGGCTTGATTGAATTTGCGGGCGTTGGCGATGCAGTCCTTGGGGTCTATCTTGATCTTTTCGAATTCCTTTACAGAAGACATCATGAAAAATTCCGTTTGCTCATCAAATAAGAGTCCCGTCTTTCTGTGAATGACTGTTTCTTTCGCACCTCCCCCATTGAAAGCTATTACTGGGGTGCCGGAAGCTTGGGCTTCTACAGGAACAAGACCAAAATCTTCGTCAGCAGGGAATATCAAAGCTTTGGCGTGGCGGTAACACTCGATCAATTTTTTGTCATCTACCAAACCGAGAAACTTAATGTTTTTACCTGCCATACGTTTCAGCCTTAATCCCTCACTCCCCTTCCCGATGATTATCAAAGGCAAGTTTAATTTATTAAAGACTGAGATGGCAAGGTCTACTCTTTTGTAGGGAATAAGTCGCCCTGCAATTAGATAAAACTGCCTATTTTCAAGAGGAACTGGTTGTTTTGTATAAAATTTATCCTCTATTGGGGGATAGACGACGGAAGACATCCTTTTGTAGTATTTATTTACTCGGTCTTGTACCTCTTTTGAAATAGATATGTATTCATCCGGTCTTTCTGAGATTGATAAATCAACACTTTTGAAATACTTTTTTAGGAAATCAGGAAGGATTTTTAATTTAGTATCTTGCGAGTATTCTGTCGATCCACTCCAGAAATATCTAGTGGGTGTTAAGCAGTAACAAATATGAAGTTGATTTGGTTTGGTGATAACTGCTTTAGCGTCACTACTGGTAAGACTAATAATAATATCGTAACTGGAGAAATCTAAAGTTTCAAAAGCTAAAGGAGCAAGAGGAGACAGCCATTCGTGATGTGTCCTTAGGAAGGGGATTTTGTTTAAGAAAGTAGGAATTATTTTGAGATCTTTTGCCCAAGCAGAAGTTTTTGGATTGTGGACCAAAGTATACACAGGAGCATCCGGATAGAGTTTGTGAAGAGACAAGAGAAGTCTTTCGGCACCGCCGAACTTATTGATTCGGTCGTAGACGAGGGCGATTTTCATTTAGTGAGGGAGTTGTAAATGGAGACGGTTTCCTTACCCATACGGTTCCAGGAATATTTTCTAGATTGAAGATAACCTTTCTCTATCAACTGTTCTCTCAAATCAGGATCCTTTATCAATTGATTTATTTTCATTTCCAAATCTTCAACGTTCTCCGGATCGAAAAAGAGGGCTGCGTCCCCATAGACTTCAGGAAGACAGCTGGCGTGAGCGGCAATCACAGGTAGACCCACATTCATAGCTTCCAAACCGGTAAGACCAAAACCCTCCATCTTACTGGGGTGGACCAGCATCAAGGCCAAACTATAAAGTTTGGAGACACCCTCGTCGTCGACATAGCCCAAGAGTTTTACTACACTTTCCAATCCCCTACTACGTATTTTTTCGTTTAGCCTGTCCCAGAAAACCGACCGAGAACAAATAATAGCCAATTCCAAGTCCAGCTCTTTTTCTCGATTGTGACCGGCGACTGCATCTATTAGGATCTCCACGTTTTTATGAGGATAGATATTGCCGGTATAGATTAAGAATGGTTGATTTAAGTGATATTTTTCTAATACTTCCTTTTTATCTTTATTATCCAAAACTATGTCATTTATAGTGCCCGAAACAGCTTCGTAAGTTACTGAGATGTTTTCCAAAGGTACACGCAGTCGACTAGACACATCCTGCTTCACAAAATTTGAAGGAACGATGATATGGGCAGCTTTGCGGGAAATCAGTGAAAGCTCCAGTAAATATCCCATCCTCTTGATGGCATAGAGCCATGGTTTTCTGGTGGTGGTAGCCATGCCGGTGGAATAATGCTTAATCAAATCATGAATCGTCAAAACTAATTTACCGGGGTAAAGCAAGGGTGCATTGAAATGGGGGACATGAAGTAAATCCAGCTTTTCTCTTCCAAAGACAAAAGGCATGACGATCTGCTCAGCAAAACCATAAATAGGGACATTGGTGACAACCACCTTTACACGCTTACGGTTTTGGAATTCAGCCGCATGCCGGCTATTTAAGAAAAGAACAAATTTATTCTTCTTATCATTCTTCAAAACAAATTTGACCAATTCCATGACATAACGACCGAGTCCGGTATGCTCCAACCCATAAAGCCGACAATCAATGCCAATTCTCATTTGGATAATTTGTATTTTAAAAATCTAATGTTACCGAGTAATGCTATCCCCCCAATTACCAGAGCAGTAACAAAAAAAGGATACTTTTTTGTGTAGTACTTGTTGTAAAAAATTCTCCAAGCATCGGTTGAGGCTTTGGCGACTTTCATGCGATTGGCCTTATTTGAAGCAGCTGCCATGGCATTTTCTTTTCGGATACCTGAGGTCGCTCCCCGTAGGTGCAGAGTGCTTACTTTGGGGTAATAAATAATTTTGTATCCGGCTTCATTGATGCGATAACAAAGATCTATATCTTCGCCTCCGTGAAAATAATTTGTGTCCCACATACCCACTTGATGGAATAGTTTGTTGGGTATCATCAGCCAAGATCCGGCGGCGACAGGGATTTGGTGAATCTTATCCAGCTTTCTAAAACCCAAGTGATAGTTATTAAAGAAAGTGGATTTAGGAAAAAGTGACGCAAATCCTGAAAACTTGGTAATGGCAGTCCATGGAGTGGGGAAACCTCGGTGATTGTCATAATCAATCGAGCCGTCTTTCAAATAAAGCCTTATTGTAATCGCACCGACTTTGGGATGCATCTTCAAATACTTAAGTGGTTTAACTAGACTATACCGCTTGATGACAGTATCCGAATTTAAAAATAGCAGATGTTTTGCGTCGCCGGCTTCGACACCAACGTTGTTGCCTTTTGAAAAACCTAAGTTTTTGGAGTTTTCCACCAATATCAGATTTTCATGCTTCTTGGCCATTTTTTTAAGCATCTCCAAGCTTCCATCCTTGGAACCGTTATCGACAACCACTACCTGAAGCCCGCCTTTGGGAGCATCGGCTTTGAAGACAGAGTTTAAACAATCTTCGGTTAATTTCTCAGTATTGTAATTGACTATGATGACGCCAAGTTCAAATTTATTCTTTTTCATTTTTTCCTAATTTTTTATATAGTGTATCGAGCCTGTCAGCCATTATCCGCCAATCGAAGTTTTCTTCGACATGTTTTCTAGTGGTAACCGCCAACCGCTTTGCCAACGCGGGTGATTTTATCACTTTGACAATCAAATCAGCTATTTTTTTTGAAGAGTTGCCAATGAGAACATGTTTACGGTTTTCTACATCTAGACCCTCGACACCAACCCTGGTCGAAACGATTGGTAGCTGACTGGCCATAGCGGCAAGATTCTTTAGCCTAGAACCACCCGGACCCTTTATGGTGGATGCAAAAACTGAGGCGTTTTGAAGACATACTGTTAAAGAGTCTGCGTCTTCCGGCGGGAAGTCTTTGATGATTACCCCCTTTGTTGCCATTTCCGATATAGCAGTCGGAATATGTTGCCCGACAATCCACAGCTTTACATTTTTGATCTTTTCCTGGACTAGAGGAAAAACTTCTTTGATGAGCACCTCCGCTGCTTCTATGTTTTGAAGCCAACGGAAGTTGCTAAGCTGCATTATCACTTTTTCTTTTGTATCCCATCTTGTCTTTTTTTTAAATAAATCCAAATTTACACCGTTTTGAACAACTCTTACATCTATTTCCGGTTCTAACCTTAGCATCTCTTTGCGATCTGCCTCGGACACTGCGACCACCTGATTCGCCTGACGCCAATAATATCTCTCGGCATATTTGGTCTTTTCCACATCAATCTGCAAGAGAGGTCTAAGAAACCAAAGAGCAGTTTCGTTTACATAATGCTGGTAGACCAGATATTCTATTGTTTGGTCCACTAGAATAATAGGTAAATCGGTTTTGGGGATACTTGGCATCACATAGAAAGTTTCCGCGTGGACAAGGTCATATTTACCGGTTTCTAATTCTTTCGTAACGGCTTCTTTGACACCCGGGGCATGATTGCGGACGATCAGGAATGGATCAAAAGAAAAACCCGTCTTGAGAATATTTTTTATCGTCCAAGGCGTGCGGCTTCTTTCAAAAGTTAAAACTTTTTTGCAGTATTTTAATAAATGCTTTACATTGTCGTTCTCTTTTGGATCTTTGATTAATGAAATCAAAGTTATCTCATGATGTTTACAAAGATGCTTCAAGAGATTTTGGGTTCTTATTTGACCACCGGAACTATCCGGATACGGCAGGTAAGGAGTAAGCATCAAGATCTTCATAAATTATTTAGAAAGCTTGATGATAATAAACTTGTCCGTTTTTTCGACCAAAGTATATTTTTTCTCTAGAGCTCTGGCTTCGTCGTCATATGAAACAGAGACATAGTAAGTGGCGCCTTTAGCCACCTTGTCTTCTATGTCATAGCCAAGGGGCCAGCCGGCGCGATGGGTCTGATATAAGAAGGCAGTATCACCATTGTATGGAGCGATTACTTTGGCGTCCTTCGGAACTATTTTGTCTACCTGCATGCCGGCTTCGACAATAGGCCAGTTGTTTACTTGATAATATCCCTTGATCTCGTACCAAGAAAGTGAAATCATAGAAACAAAGATGACCAATGTCATCATAATAGTTAAGAAACGGGAATAAGTAGTCTTCGACAAACTTAACATCAGATGGGCTCCTTTGGCTAGCATAAAGCAAATAAAAGGAATAATGATAGCCTGGTAGTAGTCATGCTGGACATTGCCTCCGGCGACGACACTGAAATACAAAACAATACCAATGGCCCAAAGCCAGTAAGCAAGACCTTCATCTTTTGGCTTGGCTATCAGACCTAGCATCAAGAAAGTGGTACCATAAACACCAAGAATTAATTTGCCAATGCGCTCACTAAAGAGCCAACGGAACCAGGCGGGTCGAAATCTAATACCTGTAGAATTCAATAGCCAATCGCTGGCCGGGATACCGGTGGGATAAAGTAGGATATGATTTCTCCACCAGATAAATGGGGCAACTCCAAGAATACTAAAAACAATAATGTCAAAAGTGTGCAGCTCACCCTTCGCCCAGGATCGGAAGACAATGGCTAAATGAGGCAAGGCAAAAAAGAGGGCAAATGGTTTGACTAGAATAGCGACAGCAAATAAAAGAGTGCTAATCAGCAAGTAAAATCTTTTTTGAACCCCCAATGATTCAGACATTTTTATCAGATACCAATAAGAAGCCAGCACAGCAGTAATCATCAAAGGCTCAGGCAAAATCACCCGCGAATAATAAATATTGAAAGGTAGGACAGCCATAAATATTGCCGCGAGAAAGCCCACGAAAGTTCCGGAGAGCTTTTCACCAATCAGAAAAACAAGATAGATGGAAATGAGGGATAAGAACACGGAAGTTAGGCGTCCGGACATATCTACACCCCACGCCGGATGAAGACGATAAACGAAGGCGTGTAGGGCATTGTAGATGGGAAATTCGACCATTCGATAACCATTGGGATTATCTTTGCCTGACTGAATATTGGAATTATCGTGATATGTAGGGGCAAGCATGTTTATCCCCTTTTCAATAAAATTCCGACTTACTGAGGCTGTATCGGCTTGACGAAAAGAATGCCAATCTGCAATAGGATTATCAATTTTGTAGAGGCGGAGAAAGAGAGCCAAAACCAGAATACCGAGAATTAGAAATTTTTTCATCATTTTGATTGTGTGCTAAATGCTAATCCCATATATGCCCAGAAGAGAATAGAAATCTTACTTGATTCGAAGACATCTATAAAGGTGGCCGTAGTAAGAAAAGCCACGAAGATACCTATGGCGGAGACAATAATTACCTTATCAATGCCGGAAACTTTCCTGACCGTCTGAAGCAGAAATTTGGCAATAGCGAAAAGCAGAGCAAGAAAAGAGAGTAATCCAAATAGTCCAGTCTCCCCTAAAGCCCTGAGATAATCATTGTCAGTGGCCAAAGTAATGGAAGAATAGCCGGTTCCGAAGAATGGACTTTTGTAAAAAGCCCTCATGGCTCTTGGCCACTCAACCTTTAGGCGGATATTGGTAGATATGTCTTGAGGAGCGTCCGGGGTAGTCTTCACTATGGCAGCAGCAGGGGTGGCAACAGCAGCATAGACAGGGCGGACAATGAGCTGTGATGTGTGGATAATTGCATTGAAAATACTTTTGAAACGACTGACATACTGGGGAGACGTGACGACAAAAAGGGTAATTAAACAACAGAAAATAAAACCAAGAAGATATTGTCGGTAATAATAGGCGGTAATACCGACGGAAAGAAAAATACCAATAAGAGAAATCCTGGAGCCTGCTTGCATAAAGAGCCACAGCATCAATAAAAATAAGCCAATAAAGGGCAGTCGCTTAAGCCAAGATTTTGCTTCTGAAGTAAAGGACATTAAGAAGGTAAGCATCATACTGAGATAGACAGCGAGATCGTAATGACCGGCAAAGGTACTGTTTAAGGTGACACCTGGGCGCAGTACCAGAGCAATGCCTTTGCTGGATTCGGAGTCCATGGTGGAAATCACCGGAGCGCCGAAATAAATCTCGGCAATGCCATAAGCAAAAACCCCAAGTGCAGGAAGAAGAGCCAGCTCCACAAAATATCGGCGAGTACCTACATCCCTACCTGCCCAATAAATCAGGAAAAAGACCGACATGTATTCGATTCTACGAAAATAGTGAAGAATGGTTATCAGAGGTTGGACGTTTTTGGTGATGAGAATAGCCGAAAGCGATGAGACTAAAGAGATAAAGAAAAAGACGGCAAATTGCAGTGTGACTTTGGGAAAGGTAATTTTCCGTTGAAGAAACACCTTGGCGATAAAAAATAGCCAAACCAAAGCAATAAGAAAATCTTCGGCTCGAATTGCAACGTAAGTAAAGGGAACTGTGAACAAAGGAAATTTTGGGTACAACGGAATAAAGATCAAAACCGCGGCCAACAAATATTTATAAAATGAATCCAAGAGCGTGGAAATACGCCCGTCGAGCTTTAGCATCACCTTTTATTATCCCAAATATTAACAGTCTAAGCAATGAACCAATCCAAAAGAACATTTTGACAAATGGTAGCTGCCAGCGAGGCATATGTTTCTGCCAAAAGTAAATCATATTTTTTATCTCTGCCGTGAAAGCCAGATAGGAGCCACTTGAAGCACCGCCCAAATGGATGATAGATGGTGAATTCGTATAGAAAGTTTCATGACCTTCTTTGTCTAGACGATAACAAAGTTCCATCTCTTCGGTGTACATGAAAATCTTTTTGTCAAAACCGCCGACTTTTTCGAATAAATCTTTTTTGATGACCATGAAGGCACCTGTGACCCAGTCCATTTTTTGGCCTTTATCGTACTGACTTTGTTTGGGGTGGAAAGAATTTATATGCTGACTGATATACGGAAGATCATCTACAAATAGTTGCCAAGCAAAGACATTAAAAAACGTAGGAAAGTGTCCACCTGAAGATTGAAAAGTATAGTCGGCGTTCAGTAATCGACAAGAATAAGCACCGATATTGCGATGTTTCCTGACTTTTTCAACAACCTCACTCAAAGCATTGTCGATAATTAGAGTATCAGAGTTAAGGAATAGCAAATACTCCCCTTTTGCTTTGCTTGCACCCAGATTATTTCCTCGTCCAAAGCCAATATTTTCTTTAGCATTCACAATTCTTACCCTTGGGTGTCGCTTGCAATATTTTTTGATCATCTCCAGAGAACCATCTTTTGAGCCGTTCTCTACAACAATGACTTCGTAATTTAAGTCCTCGGTATTTTTCAGTACCGATTCAAGGCAGTTGAACATTATCTGCTTGGTGTTGTAGGAAATGGTGATGATTGAAAGGTCGATGTCGGTCATTTACTTATCAAAAGTCTTTTTAAATGATAGGTAGACTAAATAAATAGAGGGAAACAGGAGTGTCCAGACCAGAAGTCTTGCCCACACAGGAGAGTTTGCCGGGCGCAAAGTAATTTTGGCATCGTAAGGAACTCCGTGAAGAAAAAGATCTGATTTTGATTTATCGGGAAGCAGGGCATATTGAGGTGATTTCTTTGGTTCCCAACCATTGACAAAAATAGATTCTCTAAATGGAATAATGATTTCCTCCAAGTAGTAGCTTTGTAATTGGCCACGAACTAGATCGCTTGCATCCTCCGGTCGATAATTAAGTCGAAAGGTGGGAAGTGTAATTCCCAAAAATTTAATATTGAATTGAGACTCTATATCGGCTAAAACCTCAGATCGACTGAGGTTGGAATAATAACCCTTCTGGTCAGGGTTTTGCCAAGTGTCACCCGGCTCATCAGAACGTCCGGAACGGGAAAGCTCAGGGTAGGCGGGGGAAGGGAGAGCTAAATAAATTACTCCAAGCAAATAGACTAAAGAAATAAATATTCTTAAGCCCGGGCTCAGAGATTGCTTCAGCTCGAGTACGAGATTCGCAATGACGGAAGGACTCGCAATGACGGAAGTATGTTTCATTGAAAGAGACGGGGTCTTCCCAATTTATAATGATATTGTTTTAGAGGTCTATCGCCGATTATCTTGGCGGGAACTCCCCCAACGATGACTCCGGCAGGAACATCTTTGGTGACGACAGCACCACCCGCAATCACCGCACCATCTCCGACTGTGACACCAGGCATAATTATGACTCGGGGCCCGATAAAGCAATAATCTCCAATAGTGACAGGCTCTTCGGTGGCGACAAAAGTCGGATTTGAAAGATCGTGCTCCGAATTGTAAATCATGATTTGGGAAGCTATGTCGGAGTGTTTGCCGATCTTTACCTTAGCTCTACCATCTATAAATGCGTGGTCTCCAATAATGGTTCCCTCTCCAATAGAAATATTTTTGGGCATGTAGAAACGGGCACCCATATGAAGAGTAGCTCCCCTACCGAGCTTGATGCCCGCTAGAAAATAAAATATTTTACGAATCATGTGGCTGGGAATATAGCCAACCATCCAAAGCAGGAAAAGTTCCAGATCCAAAGCGTAATTGTAAAATCGGACGAAGATTTTCTTGAAGGAGGTGGAAAGAGGCAGCCGATTACCTTCTTTGTCGACGAAGAAAATTCCCTGACCGGAGATATTTAAGCTGGAGATGTTCATATATTCTTTAGTATAGAGATAATTTTTTGGGCAGACGCATCCCAATCGAATCTTTTAGCATTTTCTTTTCCTTCTTTAACTATCCTGAGTCTCTCTTTGGGAGTTAAAGCCATTACTTTTACCAGAGCTTCCTTGATACTCTCGATGGAATTTGGGTCTTCTATATATATACCGGATTCACCTGTGACTTCCGGAAGAGAACTTACTCTGGAAACGACCACTGGGGCGCCGACGGCCTGCGCTTCGATGACGGGCATACCAAAGCCCTCGTACAAACTAGGAAGGACGTATGCTCGGCTGGATTTGATTAGTGAAGTAAGATCTTCATCGGGAACAAAACCGGCAAAAATTACACGATTGGTGATCCCCAATTTTTGAGATTGTTCGAGAATTTGTTCGTACAACCATCCCTTTTTCCCTACTATTACCAGCTTAAGTCTGGATTCTTTTAATAGAGAAAAGGCTTCGATTAATTTGCTGATATTTTTTCTGGGTTGCAGAGTACCCCAATATAGGAGAAAGCTACCATTGATACCGTATTTTTTCCTTACCGAAATCTGCTTGGTCTTGGGAATTTTGCCATTGTAAATATTTTTGTCGTAGGCAGGGTAGATGACATCTATTTTTTCGGAAGGAGTGCTATAGAGCCGCATTATTTCATCTTTACTAAACTGTGAAATGGTAAATACTTTCTTGGCTTTTTTGACTGAGATTGGAGTCCATTTCTTAAGCTGATTGATATCGTAGCTTGTAAAATACTCTGTACCGAAGAGCTCGAAGGACATATCCATAAGATAAATGGCGCTTTTGACTCGGGAAATAAATGGCGAGTAGTGACTGGGAGAAAATAGAACATCTATCTTTGGCTTGTTGATCCAAAGTCTTTTGGTAAGCCCGGTAAGCACCCAAGCTTTTTTCGGACCAAAAATTTCATATATGAGTTTATCTGAGGCTGGTGGCATGTCCGGAAGAGGTCTTTCTTTCCCTAAAGCGATAATCTTGTCTCCTTCAGGCAAATTCTTCACCATATGAACGAAGATGTTATAAGCCACCTGATTGACGCCTACGCGCTGAGGGATATTAGCTTCATTTATGTCGAATCCGATATTCATAGATTATTGGCTTGCCAAGACATCTTCATAAACCTTGTGGGTGCGTTCTGCGGCTTTCTTCCAGGTGAATTTTGATGCTTGTTCCAAGCCCAACCGTCTTAATTTTGAGCGGTTGTTGATTGCTTCTATTATACCAGCGGCCATATCTTCGACGTCCGTAGGGTCAAAAAGGACTCCTGCTTCGCCTACCACTTCAGGCAAGCTGGAAGCGTTCGAAACAGCCACAGCGGCGCCACAAGCCATAGCTTGGAGTGGTGAAAGGCCAAAACCCTCATAGAGGGCCGGATGGACGAAAGCCAAACAGCCGGAATATAGGGCGGGTAAGTCTGCGTAAGGGATGTAGCCGGGCATAATTACGTCTTCTACCGGGGCGATTTTGTCTCCCCAGCCCGTCTTACCACTTATCAATAGCTTTAAGTTGGGAAAAGTTTTCTTGACTATCTTAAAGGCTTTAATTAAAGTTTCCTGGTTTTTTCTTGGCTCCAAGGTAGAAAGTGAAAAAATATATTCATCCCCGGTTTTGTAATGTTTCTGTGCCATTTCCTGAATGTCTAAAGGCTGAGGTTCGTTTCTTTCTTCCACACCTTCAGGGATAACGACAATTTTTTCTTCCGGAATTCTCAGGATAGTAATCAGATCCTTCTTGGTGGCTTCACTAACCGCGATTATTTTATCTGATTCTCTCATCACCCAAGCAAGTTTCTTCTTGTGGGCGTTACGAATTGAGTCAGTAGTGGTTTGTGGATACAAAAATGGGACTAAATCGTGAACAGTTGTAATTTTTGGGTATTTGGAGGGAGGTTCTGTCCAGTCTGAGGTGTGAATAAGGTCTACATGACCGGTAAATCTTTCAATAGGAATCAAGTGTAACGAGTTCCAGATAAAATCCATTAATGTGGGAGGGAAAGGATATATCTTTGGCGTACCCTTTAGTTTTCTTGCTAGTGCAACCAATTCATTCCGACGGCGAAGAGAGCCTCCAAAGAGAACATAATCATCATCCGGAAAAAGCTTGATGAGATTTTTGGCAATTTCCTTGGTGTAGACGGAAACTCCGGTGCCATAAATGGCTTGAGAAATATCAATAGCTATTTTCATGGTTTAGGATAATAAATAACGTAATTCTCTATAGTTTCTCCCTGGTTGTAGTTCATTTTAATATATTCAAGAATGGGACCACTCTTCTCCACCACATTATAGCCGTCCACAGTAGCGCTGAAGTCGATTACCACCGGAGTATAGCCGCCAGCTAATGAACTTATCACTTTTTTACCAAAATCTTTTTGACTAAAGTACCAAGGAAGCGAGGGAAGATAGGTAAAGTTTGGTGGGTATTTTCCAGAGAGTGGATAAATCAAGTCAGAGGCTCCCAGAAGATAGATGGTGTTGCCAGGGAGCTGCTTTACAAATTGTGACACCTTTTGGACTTGAGGAGTAAAGAAATAGTTGCCATATGGATGGCGAACGGAAGAAATGAGATTGAGGGAAAAAAGAATAATTATAAAAGCCAAGACCATGCGACCCGAGCCTTTCCAATTGAGAGACCAGTAAATAGTGGCAATAAGGAATAATGGCTGTAAATGCTCAAAGCCAAATCGCGGGACGACTAGAAGTAAAGTAAAAAATAGCGATGCCAGTAGAAGGTATTTCTTATTTCTAAAAAGACTATAAACAGTAGGAGCCAGCCAAAGTAAAAGTAGTAAGACTTGCCGCTTGGCGGGAAGTAGTTTAGCCGCTGCAGGATATATCTGACTGTTAAAAACTATGGCCAGACGATAAAAAGCATCAATTAAATTGAAGTGATATAGATAAATGCCTGGGATTAATAAACCGACAATAAATCCGATAAACAAGAAAACCGACACCGGAAGAGAGAGTCCAAAAAACATAAAAATTAAAGCCGGAAAAAGAGTGGGACGAAGCAATATTATCTGAGAAATAAGCAGACCGGAAGTGAATTTGGATATCGGACGATCTGAAAATGAAAGAAAAAGCCAGAGAGTAATTAATAGATTTACGAAAGTTTCTATCCACAAGACATTGCCGGAAAAGTAAACTGATGTCACCACATAAAGAATGGTCCACACTAGAGGTAGTCGGACACGGAACTTGATTAATACACCATAAAGAAGGATGTCAGTAATACAGAGAACGGTCAAGAACACTGCGAGAAGTGGCCATGGATTTGAGGTAAGAAGTGCAGGTAGAGCAAAAGGTCCAAACAGAAGCGAGGGAAAATGATGGTCGATAATATCTTGGTAAGGTAAAAACCCATGGATTCTTAAAAAAGGATAAAGGGTAAATTCGATGGATAAGAAATAGCCCCTCAAAAAAATCAAAAGGGTATGAAGAATTAGAACAGATGGCAACAAGAGAATTCTAAATTTGTTAGTCCAGAATTTTTGTGCGGAAGCCATGAATTGATTATAGCCTCCTTACAAGTGTTAAGATATTCGCATGCGTAAGATATCCATAATTATGCCGGTGTTTAATGAGGAGAAGTTTGTGATAAAGGCGATTAAGCGGGTAATTTCTGCACAGTCTGAAGGTCTAAAGAAAGAAATTATCGTGGTGGACGATGGCAGTTGGGATGGTACAAGACAGAAAATTAAAGCATCAAAAATTCTAAAGATAAAGAAAAAGGATGTAAAGATATTGCTGATTGAATCGAAGAGGAATAGAGGAAAAGGATCTGCAATTCGCCGGGGACTGAAGGAAGCGACCGGAGATGTCATAATGATTCACGATGCCGACTTGGAATACGACCCGAACGAAATGAAGTTTCTACTTAAGCCAATATTGGATGGGGACGCTGACGTGGTATTTGGTTCCCGATTTATGGGAGATAGACCTCACCGGGTACTTTTCTTTTGGCATATGGTGGCGAACAATCTTCTAACCCTAGTTTCCAACATGTGTACAAATTTAAATCTTACCGATATGGAGACAGGGTACAAAATGTTTACCGGAAAGGTGGCTAAGAAATTGATATTAGTAGAAAATAGATTTGGCATGGAGCCGGAATTCACAGCTAAAATTGCCAAGATGGGAAGCAGGGTTTATGAGGTAGGCATAAGCTATCACGGTAGAAATTACGAGCAAGGAAAAAAGATAGGCTGGAAAGATGGTGTACAAGCACTCTGGTGTATCCTTAAATACAATCTCTTCAACTGATGTGATTCTTGATTAGAAAGTGAAGCTTTACAGAAGAAACAAGAAGGACAAAAACATTACTAACACCAAGCGCGACGACAGGGGCAAAATAGCCGAGAGAAGGAATTAAGAGGACTTCAAGAACTATCAAAAGAGTAACTTGAATAGCGGAAACTGTTGCGTAAAACTTTGGCTGATTGTAAGTATAGAGAAGCGGGGGTGTAGTGAGAACGGAAAAAATAAACGGAATCATGGCCAAGGTAAGATATCTAAAGACAGAAATGGCATCTAGATATTTTTCACCGTACGCAAACCTGACGATTGGCTCAGCCAGCCCTGCACAAAGAACCATGAGAAGCAAGATTCCTAAAGTGAGAATTACAAGTTTCTTTAGATAAGCTTTTACTTGGTGCCCGCTTGTAAAAGAAGAAAAGCGGGAATTGACCACCGAGCCAAGACCGGAAACTATCAGCATAAATAAGAGAGATACTCTAGCTGCGGCGGCATAGATACCTGCTTGGAAGCTACCCACCATGAGATTTAGAAGTATGACGTCTATTTTGGAGATAAGGACATTGAAGATTCTGGAAACGGCAATCCATTTGGCGAACTTGACAATATCTAGAAATATTTTGTGACTAAAATCAAACTCGATTTTGTAAAGCTCCTTCCCAAATGTAAGTAGAAGAGCAAAAAGGGTGGAAATAAGATTGGCGGTAAGGGCTGAGCCAACTGTCAATCTGTTTAGACGAAACAAAAAGAAGACAATGATAATTTTCACCGAAGAATCGATGATTTGGCTAAAAGAATAGGACCAAAATTTCTTTTCCGCCGTAAATATGCCTTGGGCGTAGCCGATTAAAAGATAATTAATGGTTATGCCTCCTGCCAGAAGCAAGTCTGTTTGAGATGATCCTGGAATAATAAAATTTAAGAATAAAGCAAACACAGCCATAAAAAGGAATGCCGTAACCGTTACTCCAAATTGCATCCAAAAGCCAGTGGCGACCAAAATGTATCTATCTAGTTTTTGCTTGGGAATCAAATAAATGATGGCCGGTGAGATACCTAGGTCCCCCAAACTGTATACAATCGTCGCCAGAGCGGTAATGGCGGAGTAGATGCCAAAATTTACCGGACCAATGGCACGGGCCAAAACAATGGTGTAAATAAGTCCAATGACAGCGGTGATACCCAAACCAATAAAGATGACAAAAGAATCCTTGAGAGTCTGCGTCTTGAGTAAGCCAATTATTTTCTTCACTTCTCTATCTTACCCTCTATTCCGATACCAATTCAAAAGATCTTTGAGGGTTTGTTCAATGGGGATTTCCGGTTGCCAACCGGTAGCACTAGTAATTTTGTCGTGACTTGCGGAGATGTCGGCGATGTCAGCAGGTCTGGCTCTATTAGGGTCGATTCTATGTTCTATCTTGACTAGTGACTGACTGAGCATGTTATCAATAATATACGAGAGAGGAATACTGTTGTCGGCACAGATGATATATCTCTCACCGGTTTTACCCAACTCTATTAATAACCTGTAAGCTCTGACCACATCTCGGACATCAGAAAAATTTCTGCGATGAGAAATGTTTCCTGTAATTAGTATTGGGTCTTTTAGACCTCTTTCTATCTCTACAATTTGAGAAGCAACGTCGGGAGCAATAAAACCAAGTGCTTGACCTGGACCGGTGTGATTAAAGGGAATGGTAGAAACTATATCCAGATCGAATTTCTCAATATATTCTAGTGCCAGCTTCCAAGCCTCAACCTTGCTTACACCATACGGATTTACTGGAGCCAAAGGTGTTTCCTCCGTAACAACCTCACCAGAATTGATAACCCCAAACTCTTCTGAGGATCCGATGATGACAATTCTAGGTCGGTAATTCGGGATCAATCTGACAGCATCAAAAATATTTCTAGTGCCGTCAACGTTAATTTTTTGCGCCAGAGCCGGATTTTTTATAGCATCACTTGGTTTGACAAGTGCTGCTAGATGAACAATGGCCGCAGGCCGGCAATCAAATACAAGCCTATTAACCCTTTCCTTGTCGGTGATGTCACATTGAAATATGTTTTCTTCTTCGCCCACGACTTCGGACAATGAGGTCCCGGTGACATCGTAACCATTATTTATTAGCTCTTGTTTAAGCTTGGTACCGGCAAATCCCTCACTACCGGTGATAAAAACTTCTTTTGACATGGTTTATTTTACATTATGAGCTTTGAGCCATTTGATATCCGAATCGACCATGATTTCCATCAGCTCTTTCATAAAGACTTTTGGCTCCCAGCCAAGTTCTTTTTTGGCCAGTGAGTAGTCCCCTTTCATGTCGGTAATTTCAGTAGGTCGAAGTAATCTTTCATTAGAAATGATATGGTCTTCCCAATTCATACCCACATGGTCGAAAGCGGCTTTGCAGGCATCTTTGATCGAATAATTCGTATCCGTACCAATGACATAATCTTTCGGCTTGTCAGACTGTAGCATTAGCCACATGGCTTCGACATAATCTTTGGAATAGCCCCAGTCTCTCATAGCATTGAGGTCCCCCAGATGAATTTTCCCTGCTGTATCCACCATGGGTTCACCCAGCTCGTTGACGGGAGGATTCTTAATGCCGAGTTTAATACAGGCAACTCCCATAGAAATTTTTCGGGTGACAAAGTGAAGAGATCGACGAGGTGATTCGTGATTAAAAAGAATGCCAGCACAAACAAACATGCCATATGATTCGCGATAGCAGTTCACCATCATATGAGCATAGGCCTTGGCAATTCCATAAGGATTGTTGGCAAATAGCGGAGTGGATTCATTGGCTCTATCAACTCCTTTGACACCGCCGAGAATTTCGCGGGAAGTGGCTTGATAGACGCGGGCCTTGGGACAAAAGTGACGAACTGCTTCAAATACACGGACCGGACCAAGAGCAGTAACTTCTCCTGTATAGAAAGGGTGAGTCCAAGCATCTCCCGGTACAGACTGAGAAGCAATATTGTAAACTTCATCCGGCTGATACTTGATCATTACTTGATTAATAGATTCTTGATCAATTAAATCGGCGGCGACTAAAGTAATTTTGCCTTTCAAATGTTCAATATTTTCGTGAACAAGTGATGTGGTTCTGCGAATGGTACCGACTACTTTGTAGCCCTTACTTAGTAGAAGCTCTGCCAGATACGAACCGTCTTGAGAAGTAACACCGACAATGACTGCTGTTTTTTGTTCTGGCATAGTGCGTACATTTTACACGGATTTTTTGTAGAGAACTCCTTTGGTGGCTCCAATTTTTTCAATGAAGCCTTTTTTAAGAAGCTGAGAGATGTCGTATTTTAAGGTTTTTTCATTTACCACCAAGAATCTTCTACGTATTAAATCAAATCCACACAGAGGATGGTCGGAAATTATATTAAAGATTTCTCTTCGCCTGGGGAGCAACAAATCTTCTCTTTTCTCTTCCCGAATACTGAGTGCGCCAATAATCTCAGTAATTTCTGAAGTGAGAGCTTCCAAGAAAAATTTAATAAATTCAGATATCTCTCTACTACTTTCCAAGGCAACATAATATTGTTCTCTGTGAGACTCAATATACTTTTCAAAAGGTATGAGTCCTCTTAAGCCATATCCCTTTTGGGTCAAGATATAGGCGGAAATCAATCTGCCCACGCGCCCATTGCCATCGGCAAAGGGGTGAATCTTTTCGAATATAAACTGAGCTACTCCGGCGACCACAGCAGGGTGATCTTTTAGTCCAACAATATCCACCATGTATTCATCCATAAGTTTTGGAACATCGAAATGCATAGGTGCCAGATACACCGCGTTTCCTGCCTTATCAAAAATAGCCCAAGGTTCAGAACGATACGTACCGGCAGAATTGGACAAGTTAAACATTACCTGCTTATGAAGTGATTTTATTTCGGCCAGACTCAGCACTTTCAGAGAAGTAGAGTGGATATGGTTGTATGCCACCAGTAGATTTTGGCTTTCCTTTTTTGGATAGGACTCTTCGTCAGGGAACCCTTCTATTCTCGCGGAGTATACCGCACTTCTCAAAATAGACCTAGCTCGGATAGCTAGCTCGATATGAGGCAACTGTTTAATATTATCTAGGGAAATCTTTTGCGCTTCCAGCTTGATGAGCAACTGATTTATTTCCGAAGATATCTGCCATTGGTATTTCATTAGTTAATATTAGTATATATTAGTTAATGTTAGGAGATATTAGTAGATATTAGCCAATCTTGGTTTTTATTTTTTGCTGTGATTTTAGATAATTTTGTTTTGAACTTACTTTTGAATTACTAGCTTTCTCGATCTGCTTTCTGGTATTTCCGGCAATTTCACCACCCTCTTTAGCATCAGTTTTGATGGGATGAAAGCCATGAGAATCCCTTTCCTGATGGAGTTTCGTAGTCGTAGCCTCCGCAAGCATGGTTAAGATTAACTCGAGATCGTTCATGTGGTCTCTGAGATTCTCTTTTTCCAAACCCTTAAAGCCCTTGTACTCTTTAACTTTCATTTCAAAAGTTCCTTGCATAATTTCGTTGGTAAGGATGGCAAATTCTTGACTGTTTTTAATTCCTCGATCTTTCCACTCCGTTGTAAATTCTTGCCGCACCGCAATTCCACGAGATCTTTTTTCTATCCATTCCTTGGAATAACCCTTCTTTTCATACAGATCCTTCATTCTTGCCATAGCAAGTTCAGGATCGTTTATTTCATCAATTCTGTCTTTTCCGATTCTTGCTAACCATTGCTTAAACGGTTCGGCTTTGGGAGATGGAATTGACTGTATGATTCTCAACATGGTTGAGGTATTTGCACAATCAGTAATCCTTCTTTTTAAATCTGCAGATCTTACTCTCAACTGTACGATATTTTCGTACAGTTGAGCATGACCCTCTATGACGATTTTTTGTTTTAGGTCGGACCAATACCTCCTTGGAATACTGCTTTCGCTTAAAATTGAAATTACATCAATAACCGAGAACCACCATTCTTTTTTATACCAAACTCTCCTAACATGCTTCCTCTCAAATAAAGCCACTTCTCTATCGTTTTCCATAGCTCAATATAAATGTTAACTAACACTATTTAATACCAAACATTACCCGAAAGCAAGGTTTACTTGTTTATTTTTGTTAACAATTGAAACTCTGTATAGATTCCGGGTCAAGCCCGGAATGACAACTATGGGTTTACAGATTAATCTACAAACTTCGGAAGTAGTCGATGGTTTTCAGAAGACCTTCTCGGACAGGCACTGTCGGCTCCCAGCCAAGTTTTTCCTTGGCGAGTGCGATATCAGGTTTCCGGACTTTGGGGTCATCGGAAGGTAATTTCTTGTGTACTATTTTGCTTTTGGATTCCGGAATAAGTTCGAGAATCAATTTTGCCAATTCTTTCATGGTGTATTCTTCGGGATTACCTAGATTTACCGGACCAATAAAATCTTTCTCGTTTTCCATCATGCGAATCATCCCCTCAATGAGATCTGAGACATACTGGAAACTCCTGGTCTGTTCTCCATCACCGTACATTGTAAGTTTGTGATTATTCAGGGCTTGAGTGATGAAGTTGCTTACTACGCGACCATCTTGAGGATCCATGTTTGGTCCGTAGGTGTTAAATATTCTGACAATTCTAATGGGAAGTTTCTTGCCTCGATAATAATCCATCAATATAGTTTCAGCAGCCCGCTTGCCTTCGTCATAACAAGAGCGAATACCAATAGGGTTGACATTGCCCCAGTAACTTTCCGGCTGAGGATTGACTGCGGGATCGCCGTAAATCTCAGAAGTTGAAGCTTGAAGAAGTGGAATATTTCCATTGGCAATACTGAGGTCAATCATATTCATAATGCCGAGCACCGAAGTCTTGAAAGTATAGATGGGGTCACTTTGATAAGCCGGCGGTGAAGCAGGACAAGCAAGATTGTAAATACGGTCAAGGTTTGAAATATCTAGGTGCTCTAGGATGTCTTGCTGGACAAAAGTAAAGTTATCATTCTCCATCAGGGGTTCTATGTTCTCTACTCTTCCGGTGTAAAGATTGTCTAAACAAATTACCTTGTGACAATCCTCAATTAGACGAGTACAAAGATGGGAACCAACAAACCCTGCTCCTCCAGTGACAAGTATTTTCATATTATGGACATTTTTGACCTTTGATAGGATTTACTAGCTTAGCACCAATACTGTCTCTAGTAACTAGGTAATATGCGACTTCGTTGTCCGGATATTTGATTACATCTATAAGCTTGAGTCCGGTCGGGACTTTGTCTTTGTCCACAGAGCGGAAGTCCATGGGTAAATTTTTATGAGAGACCATGTATAGAATATTGGGCTTCAAACCTTCAATCACACTTTCGTAGCACAGGGGAATTTCTGTGTGATAAGGTTTGACCTTGTCCAATGGCAAACCTTTAATGACTTCAATACTAAAGTCGGTGCCATAATTCTGAACTTCAGCCGGTGGAATATTGGCCCAGTAAAAGTAATAGAGCATAGGTGGATCATTGATATCGCTCAAATAAATTTGGTCGTAGTCCCCCGCGAGAATATTGATTTTTTGAATGGCTTCTTTGTAGCCATATCCGAACTCCCTAGAGTTTACTATCGGGAATTCATAAAAATATTTACTAAGAAACTGAGCTACAGCAAAGAGCCAGAAGCCTATCAAGATACCGGAAGTTATACGTCCCCATTTCTGACGCGAAAGAAAAGAAATAAGTGAGAAATAGCCGAGTGAAACAATTATTAGTAGAGGTCCGGAGAAAGTAATGAGACGAGAAGCGTGATTGGAACCATCCAATGTTAGGTTTGAGGGAGCGGCTCCAAGGAAAAGCAAAATAAGTAAATATGAATACCGCTTGTCTTTGATGTTTTGGAATACAAAGTAAAGCCCGGCAATCAGTGGAAGAATATCCAGGAAGAGAAGCTCCCCGGTATTTTTGGGTGAGTGGCGGCCGTTCGGATCACCGGAAAGAAAAAGAAAATCCGGAGAAAAATTATTGAAAGTATTATTTCGAAGTTTCTCGATATAGCTCAAGAGCTTGTTATGAAAGACTTTGGACTGGAGAGTGGCTGTCTGCCCCAGGGTCGGATCTTGGAAATTACCTGAGACCAGCTCACGGCTTCGCTGCACCTCTATCGGAGTCATGGGGTCAGAGAAGATGGAGATTTGGCTTATCCTGGTCTGATCTTTGGAAGCAATAGTAGTGGCATAGAGAAAAGGAATAATAAAGAGTAAGACTAGGAAAATCCAAGCCAAAGATTTCCGAATACCAAAGGCGATAAAGTCTTTGTAAAAATAAAGAAGAGTGAAAACCATGAGTACCGGAGACAAGAAACTCATGGTGCGGTAGGTATAGATTGAGAGCCCCAGGACAATAGCCGACGCGAAAAAAGCGGTATTGGACTTGATTTTTAGCCAGTGATAAAAAATGGCAATAAAAGCAAGAAGAAAGAGTAGGGCGTGCTCGGCCTGAAAAGCTAATCGACTAAAGTGCAGATTCCAAGGTGAAAAAGTGAAAACCAGTCCGGCGATGACGGCGGCCCATTTTGACCTCGTCACCTGGAATACCAGAATCATGGCAACCAAGACAACTAGAACTCCGACCGTGGCAGCCCCAGACCGGATTTGATATTCCGGAGAAGTAAAAAATAAAGAAGTTAAGGCTGTAATCAAGACAGGGAGAGGGGTTCCATCTGCGTTGAACGATCGAAAGTAAAAAGGAGAAAAGCCACCCCTGTAATCTTTTCCGGTTTCCAAAAAAGATCTAGCCTGGTAGCCGACATCAAGCTCGTCGTAGTAGAGAGAGGAAGGAACTTTGTCTAGATTTACAAAACGAATAAAAATAGCCAATATTATTATCAGGATATAAGGCCAGAGATTTATTATTTTTTTCATTTGATTAGCTCATTATATAATTCTTATCTATACATGAAAATCGAGAAACACCCCGCTATTTCCATCGTAATCCCCGCTCTGGACGAAGCTAAGACTATAAAAAAAGTGGTATTGGATGCCAGAGACGCAGTCAAAAGCATCACTAAGGATTTCGAAATACTTGTGATGGATGACTTTAGTACAGATAACACCATAGATATTCTAGAAAAATTGAATATGCCCGAGCTTAAAGTTTTCCACCACAAGGAGAATTTGGGTATCGAACAAAGCCTGCGCGATTTGTATAAGCTGGCAAAGAATGAGCTGGTATTCTTCAATGGCGCAGATGGTGACATCGATATGCAAGTACTACAAGAATTCTACAAGGCCATGAAGCAAGAAAAAGCCGACATTGTTGTCGGGAACCGAAAGTTTAAAAACTATACGCTAAAGAGAAATATTGTTTCGAACCTCTACAATAATTTAGTATGGATTTTGACCGGAGTCAAAGTGTATGACGCGGGAACAGTAAAACTGGTAAAGATTTCTAAATACAATGTAGACGAGACCAAGTCTAAGTCAGTCTTTGCCGAAGCAGAGAGACTCGTCCGGTCCGTCAAAAAAGGCGCCAAGCTTATAACTGTTGATATTCAGCAGAATAAGAATAATCGAAATGACAAGGTAAGCGTTCTTCAGCTATTTGCTTGTCTTTCAGACCTTATAAAACTCAGTTTTGAACTTAAATTTCTCTGATAACTTCAAAGCCTTTATAGCTTCCGACTACCGCAAGGCCGATGACCTTTTTAGCCATGCCTGTTTGAATAATTTTGGCAGCTGTTTCGTTTAGTGTTGCACCGGACCCAACTGCATCATCAATAAGAAGAATTGTTTTGTGCTTATTAGTTTCATCTTTTAGAAAAATAGATCCTCTGGCGTTTGTGATTCTGTCTTCAAGTTTGGACAACGATTTTTGTGCCACAGGAATATCTCCCACGTATGCTTTAACCAGTTCCACTTTGTGAAGTTTGATCTTCATGATTTTTTCCATTTCTTTTTGAAACTGAAATTTTCTAGGTACAGTAGGAGGAATAAAACCAACCGCGTCAACCTTGTACCTCTTGATAAGGTCTTCGACCACTCTATGAAACTGAGGAACTATTTCTTCAATCAGGGAGATTTTTTGTGCTTGTTTGGCGTAGAGTACTAGTTGTCCCATCTTTGTTTTTCCAAATTTTGGAAGACTATAAAAATCGAGATAATACATTCTGTAAAGCTTTGTATCCGGGAACACACTTTTTATTCTTTTGATGGCATTGATGTATCCAAAACGGTTAATGTAGGCATTGGCCTCTGTTCTTGTTTTGACATATTCAATTGCCAGATTTACAGCGTGTTTTTCCTCTTTAATATCTTTTACCCAGCGCATAAAGCCATTGACTCCCGGAATAATTTCACCCAAAGGAGAAACATATAGATAATCATTTTCTATGATGTCTTTGATTTTTTTAGAAATTTCCAATTTTTGAGGCGGATTGACAAGATCGCCATTCATATAGACATAAAAAACCAACGGTGGTTTCCCGACTCTAGCTATTTGACCTAGGTGAAGTAGTTTCTTGAGATATCGATGAATCAGGACCTTACTTATCTTAAATTCACGCCACAAATCCTCTACACGAGTTTGACCTCGTGCCTGAATGAAATTTAGAATCCTTTGAGTGTAACTTGGGTCGGACATAGGTATATTATAGCTTATTTGTTAAGTGTTAACAGTTCATAGTGAAGTATTAACAGTTCGTGCCTAAATTTTGCCTTTTTTAGCTGTTTTCGTGCATTTATGCCTATTTTGGTTCTAGATTATAGACTCTTAGGGCAGGAGTTTGGTCTGGATATTTAATGACGGCAGATGGTGTGGCAAACTCTGCGTCTATCTCAGTTGGATAATTTATGAAGTATCGGTCAGGGAGTACGATGTATTTGATCGGAAAAACACTTAAGAATCGTTGAAGATCGTTGAGGGATTTGGGGTTTACAAAATACAGATTGGTGAAGGTTTGATTGAAGTGTGACTCCCCTATTACAGTTTCTTTGATTTTGAAGGAGCTGTATTCACTAAATGGAGTGGCCTGCCAAAAACGAAAATCATTATTGTGATAATACCCGTCCCAGATTACAAGCATCGGAGCATTATTATTAGCCACCTGAAAGTCCGACAGCTCTTTGAAGCCATACTCGTAACTACGGGCGGATAGCGAAGGGTAAACATGAAAGTAGCCAAAAAAGAAATAGTAGGCGGAGTAAAGGCCAATAAGTCCGACAATGATTCCGTAGGGAATCCTTAAATTCTTCTTAATCAGATTAAATGATTCCACTATCCCTAAGGCACAGAAATATGTCAGGAAGGGTAGCACGGTGACAACTCTGAGAAGGTAACCTGCGCCGTCTTTGGTGATGGCTGCAGGTATCGGAGAAGCAAGAATCCAAATAAGAAATATCTGCTTTGTTTTCTTATCTGCCACTTTGAAGAAAACAAAGGCTCCATAGAGCATAAAGGGAATCAGGAAAGGATAAAATGCCCCCACTTGGCCAGTAGAGTGACGTAAGATAGCGTCCCCTTTGAAGAATAGCCAGTCAGGCGAGAAGAAAGTGAAATAGTTATGAGCAAAAGTAGAAAGGTTCGCCATAGCCCGGTTGTAAACCAGCTTATTGGCCAACTTCTCTGGTGGTAGCCCAAAAGAAAACACGGTAGGTTCCGAGTTCCAGGAAAGAGCGCGATACTTATCCGTCTGCCAAGGTGTGTTTACATCGTTCCAAATAACTAAATCCAAACCTCTGCCTCCCGCACTAAATAAGTGAAAACGAAATGACAAAAAAGCTCCGAATACAAGAGTTAAGGAGACCAAACCAGCAAAGAACGGTAGACGAAATTTTCTGTCAAATAGCTTATTTATCTCCAAAAGAAAATGAATAACAATAAAGGGAACGATAAAAATAACCGAAGGGTAATATACCATTGCTACTCCTAATGGGAGGAAACTCAATATATAGGTTTTAATTGTCTTGGCTCTGTGATAAAGCAATACATGTAGGCAGACCATAAAGATCATGATTGGAATGTGGGAATGGCCGATACGACTGATCATAAAGTCCCACGGGATTATCGCAGTCATACCCGCGAAGACTAGGGACTCGTTCTTTTTTCCTCCAGAAAAAGATAAACCTAGAAAATATACCAATGGAATTAACAAAGAACCATATATTGCTGCAGGTAAGCGCACACCCAAAGGTTTTAAACCCAAAAACCAAGTAAAAGAAAAGGAAAGCTTGATGAGGTGCTCTATAAAGGATGATGTGCCTTCGAGTATTGATTTAAAAACAAAGTATTGCCCGGTTTCGTCGGCATACAAAGCAGGGCTGTTAAGATTTATTCGATAAAGCCTAAGAAACAAGCCAATTAAGAAAATGGCTGACAGAATGATTAAGGGATAGTATTTATTTTTTTTCACCGGGATAAAAATTGTTTAGTGCTTAAAAATATTGGGGTTTGACCGGCAGGAATAGCTTCCTGTATATCTTGATAATATACCTTTATGTCTGGGTTCTTGTAGTAAACCTTGAAAAAGTCCGAACCCGATAAAGATTGGGATATTTGCTTGGATTGCCCCCACTCCGCACCGTAGTCTCCAGAATCATTAATAAATTCGAAATATTTACCACTTGGGTAGACCGCGTAATTCTTTGAGATATGTTGATAAACTTTTTGCGAGATTTCTCCCCTACTGACAGAGTAATGTCTTATGTAAGTTAAGTAGTTCATAGACAAATTCAAAAATACAAAAAAAGCAAAAAAACTAAAACTCAAAATGTTGAGTTTCTTGGGAATGAGCCAGGCAATAGCCATCGAGAAGCCAACCAGTGGTAGACCCAACTCCAGCGCAAACTTGTGCGAAGGAAGAAATAGAACGGGAAAAATAGTAATCAAGAAGAACAAGTCTAACTTCAAAAACATAAAGTCTACTTTCTTAATTTTTTGGATGAATAACAAACCGGTTGTCCCAATAGTACCCATGAGTAAGAGAATGATCACTTTCCACCAAACGGCATAATCTGTGAAAAACTTGGGCATCAATCTAAACCCACTACCGACATAATCAACTAAAAGTTCGGGGGCACCAAAACTCCAGAGGACGTACCACAGAAGAGTATTGGCAGCCTTCGCGGGAGAGAAGTTCCAAGTGTAGCTATCCCCTACCGGCGAACCAAAAACGACAAAGCGAAAATAAAGATAAGCGAGAAGTATTCCGGCCAAAGGCAAAATGGAGACAACTGTCTTTTTGATCTCTCTAAAATTAAACAGAAGTATAAGCAGAGGTATTACCACAGCGGTCTCTTTCGACATCAGAGCCAAGACAAAGAAAAAAGTAGCCTTGTATTTAGATTTTGGAAAATTTAGCAGACAAAGAAGTGAAAAAATAACCAAAGAGATCTCTTGGAATGAGGATAGGAAATAGAGTCTGGTGAAGTTGGAAACCGAAAGACCATAGATTAGTACTGATAACAGTTGCTGAATTTCGGATTTTAGATATAGAGAACTGAACTTCTTGACTAAATAAAGAGAATATCCAAAGCAGATTAGAACGAATAAGTGATATGGCCAGACAGTCAACTCGAAAAGTTTTTGGAATACGAAGAAAAAGACTTGGGTGGGAAGGGGTCTCCAGAAGGCGGCAGATTGCGCCGTGTGTGAAAAAGAAAAGAAGTTTAAAAACTCACTTATTGAACTTATTTGGGTGATTCGAAGGTGAAACCAGTCGTCACCGGAGAAGAAAGTAAACAGGGAAGGAAGAAAAAATAAACACAAAAAAAGGATTAATGGACCAATTTGGTTGATTTTCTTAATCATTTTATATATTTAAAATTATACATAAAAGGTACACTGTTTGAAGGTTTCCGGTCCAAGGGAACAACTTTAATTTCTCCCGTCGTTGTCAATGTCGGGCTGGTTCTAAAAACAATCTTTTCATCAGACCATAAAACTAGATATTCACCCTGTTCGATATCGCTAATATATACCTTACCGATAAATGGTATATTTCTAAAGTTTTTACCTTTTACCACCACATCAACCCACGCCTCATTAGTGTGCTCAGGTGAGACGGAAAAAATGGTGGGTAAGCTTTCAAAAGAGAGCGACTGGTAAATTATCTGCCTGGTTGAAAAATAGAAAACCGTAAATATTACAACCAAAAGAATTTTTGATTTAACTATTACTACTCTTTTATATAAATATAATAAAGACAGTGTCAACACCAGTATAAATTCTGGCAGCAAAAAAGAAAAACTAAACTTGCCAAGATAAGAAGTTGGATAAAATTGCTTGTATTTTTCTATAGCTTGATAGATATGGAATGATGTTGAATAGAACACATAAACTAAAAATATTGCATATAAAACTTTTAGAAATTTTTCCGGAATTTTAATTACCTTTTGATCGGATATTGGTTCAAAACGAAACAAGTTTTTTACAAAATACCTCAATGTCATTGATCTTATCTTAGAGTTGTTAAGTTCAAAGATGGTTTGTATGGTCGAGAAAAGTAAAAAAACAAGCGCCCACACCCCTGTTTTTTCAGATACATCTCTGCTTCCTAATACAAAAATGATACTAGTGACAATGTAAAGAATGAAGGATATAAGTGTGGATATCTTGGTTTCAAATCGATATCTCTGTGAAATTAAGGACCATAAAAACAGGAAATACACATAATAATAATCGTTGTGATTATTTAATAGAAATATGTCCAGCAAGATAAGAGTAAAAGCAAAAATAGATAAATACTGGTAAATCAAACCACTAGTCGCGATAAAGGCCAAAAAGATAATAAGAGGCAAGAAACATACAAAAATATTTGCCAAAATGTATTGATCTCCAAAGATGTTTAAAATTTTATTTTTAATAAAATAAATTAGCAGATTGTTATTGTTCATCAAATCTGACCTGGCATAGGTTGATTTTGCAACAAAAACAGGTTGTGAATTGTCAATGTATATTCCACTGCCCGTGGCTCCTCTGGCCGATTCCAATTCAAATACATAATTCCTATCCGCAGAGTTATAAATTATGGGAAAACCAAATGGAAATAATTGATGAGGAACAAATTGATCCGTTTCATACTTAGCCTCATAAAGCCATTTATCATTACCTTCTTCTTTAAATCTGAAAATCAAAGTATCTTTACTATCTCTATCACCGTTATAAAACCGCATCGACAATATGCCTAAATTTGAATAGTCAGAATGAAAAGCACCCCAGACCTTATCACCTTTAAGTAACTCTCCGGATTTTGTAGCGATAAGTTGCTCTGTGTTTCCTCGAACATCCAAGTTTAGTATCCCGAATTCTTGATTATTTAAAAGATTAAAAAGGTTGTAGACTCCTAATATCAAAAGAAAAATCGATAGTGAAATATAGCTAAGATGTTTTTTTGTCATAATTAATTAATCAACAAAGGATATTTTTCTTTTTCTTAGAAAGCCGAAAGCAAGTAAGATAAGAATAGTTGAGACCGTGATCGTTGAAATTCCGACTCCAATGTAAAAGAGTTTTTGTGGCCAAAATTCAACAGTGATTTCAAAGTCAAAGGAACCATCTTCATTTTTGATACAAGATTTATTGAAACTACATATGCTGGATGGGTCAATGATCCATGAATTGGCGTAGCCATTTACGACTTGATGATCAGCTTGTATTGGTTTTGAGAACCAAGTTTCATAGAAATGACCATTTCTTAAATTATCGTTTTGTATGGTATCCTGAAAGTTTTTGGAAATGAAATCAACACTGAAATCTTCTGTATAGTCCAAGATTTTTTTTGCATTTTCCCACTTATAATAATTGTTTTTTTTTATTCTCCCATCCCCCAAATCAGTTACTAAGCCGTTTTTTACAAAACTAATAAGTTCCTCTTTGGTGGCTTGATTTGTTTCGTTGCCGACTAAAATTTTATATGGAACTTTCTGCAAGATCGTCTGCAACCCCTCTTCTTTTGGTCTACCAAGTTTCTCCATATCGGTAACGAATATATTCCATCCGGAATTAAAAGATTCGGAAAATATTAAGGGGAAACTTGTGAATGCATCATGAACAACAATTCTATATTTTGTAGGATTAATTTTTTTAAATTCAAGGTGAGGAAGATCTTGTATCTCAACAGTTCTTAGATTTGTTTTATTAGGGTAAACTGCTGACCTTACATTAAACGGCAGACTTGGGCTAGATTCTTCATTCTGTTTAGGACCCAGGTAATTTGAACTTACTATTTTAGGAGTATAAAAATGGGGTAGAAAGTTTGACTGTGAGGTTTGAAAGAGTTTAACTATTTTTCCGTCGTATATAGGCTGTCTCTTGAAATATCGTTGGGTTGTTGTACTTTGAACAGCAGTTAAATCCAAGAAAGTTAATCCAATATTGTGATAGTCACGATTATATATAATCATATTATCTGATATTGGAGAGGTGTTATACGCAAAAGTGTAAAACATTGGACCAAAATACCCCCAGTTTGTATATATGTAAGATGAATCCATCCCCGGATAATATGTTTTTGAGTCAACCTTTTGATTATTTATAAGTGGAGATACGCCGAAATAATCAGACGCTAACTTAAAGCCCTTAGTATCCTTACTTGCGAACTGATTAATATTTGTATTGTTCTCAAAAAAATCTCCATTTATTAGTGGATAACCGGTGACAAGTACCGCGATTATTAAAATAGCCTGAATTAAGTTCTTATATTTTTTCAAAGTCTGTAAAAATATAAAAATATAAACTGAATAAAACAACCCTAAGAAAAAAACAGCTCCGGCAGTCGTTCTTAAAAACGCAAGCGGTTTTACCTTAGTTACAATGAGCATGTAAAAATAACCAAATGGAGGATTCGGTCCGGTTGATAAAATCAGAAACAAAACAATTAAAGCGAGAAATATAAGTTTGTGCGAGGTAAGTAATCGGTTACCCTTGTTTTTTTTAGCACGGAAAATATCCGCAATAATCACAAACAGGTAAACATAACCAGTAAGGGTTATCAAGGGATTTTTTAAATACGCATCTCTTTCGTCTTTGTTAATGTTGACTCCACTGTGGTGGACTGCAAACATCTTGTTTATTGTGGCTGATCCAGAATCTAACATACTATCGGTTCCCTGATTCCCTGGATTTACAGTAACTCCATAGTTTGAGGGGGTATATCTTAAAGCAAAATTTGCCAAAGGAAGTATTAGATAAGCAGATAATAATAATGAAATACCAATTGCCCAGATTACTTTGACAAGGAATTTAATATCAACTAATTTTGTGATGTAGCTAATAATAGCAATAGTAATTGCACTCAAAAGAAGAAAAAATATATATTTTGGATTTGGTAGGTCCATCGAGGCGCAAAATATTATGATATTAAGAAAAATAATGCCTACAGTATTGATTTCCTTCTTTTTAACAAAACTGACAAGCAAATAAATGAACCAAGGTGAAAATGAATAGATATATAAATAGTGCCAGCTGTTGAGTAACGCAGGAGACATCATATAAAAAGCTATTGGAAATATGAAATCAAAATAATTTCCACTTTTAAAATACAATCTCGTCAATCTGTAGACACCTAACCCAGCGACCAAGCTGAGTACAAACAAGAGTAGAGAGGATATTTGATAAAAACTGAGACCGAGGATTTCAGCAATTTTATAAAAAAAGTAAAGCGGATAAAAATTAACAGAAAAATATGAACCATTTTGGACTCCAATCCATTGATAGAGAAATTTAGAGATGGCTGCGCTATCAAAAGGAATTGTTGTATCTCCACCAACAACTACTCTTCCCCAAGTTAAAACAACCGGGATAAAAGATAAAATTAGGATGACGACAATTGGTATAAGGCGCGTAAACTTTACGAACCTACCTTGACTCATATTCATATACTCCGTAGAAAGAAGGACTTAATGGCTTGAGCATTTTTAAAGCGAAAAACACAATTTTTTTTAATAGAGGTAATCGAGAGAGTCCCCCCAACTGTCTTTCTATCTTATCCATATTGACCTCTGGGTAGAATAATTTCACTTCATTGAAGCCATATTTAGAAATATTTTTTCTAAATTTACTTGGATTTGTCAAATTTACATGTCGTTCCGATTCCCACAAATTTCTGCTTTGTACCTGATGGACACTACTTGTTCCGGTGATAATAGATAGTCCGTCTATAAATGGCCGAACAAACCTGAGAAAAGTATTGTTGTCTGTGTGTACCACAATTCTAATTTTTTTATTATTCCAAAGCTTAACCCTTTTTAATACTTGAGAAATTTCGTGGTCGTACATATGCTCCAGTACATCACAAAAATATACATAGCTAATGTTCTTAAGTTTGGGGAGACCATCGTTGTTGACATTTATAAATCTAATATTTGGATTTTTGTCTATTTTACATAGTTTTACCAGGTTATCTTTTGCTATTTGAATTGCGTCACCTGAATAATCTATGCCTGTAACCTCTGCACCATATTTTTGATACAAACAAAAACTAAGTTCTCCGTTACCACAACCAAAATCGACTACTTTATCTCCAGGGGATAATTTACATAAGTTCGCTAGATCTCTATATATATGGCCAAATGACGCAAACTTAACTTTTTTTGAATAGTCGTGGGACTTAAAAAGACTCTCAAAATATTTTTTGTTATATTTTATTGTTTTGACTTGTTTATTGGCTGAATTCATCATTTGGCTAAATTATTGTTTAGTAGATAGGTGACTGTATTCTTTTCTGGAAATCGAAGTCCAATCGTATTTTTTAAGTAACAATTTTCCGGGTTCGTTTATGAAGTTTCTTTTTTTAAAAACTTCAATTATCTTATTAGCAACAGAAACAAAGTCGCCTTGCTTAAATTTAATAATTTCATTATTTTTATACATATTGTAGGCATCTAGATCGTAAACTAAAGTTATTTTTCCGGAACAAACAGCCTCCATTGGCGCAACAGGCACACTTTCTGTATGGCTTAAAAATATAAATATTTTACAAGATTTAATTATGTCATATTTTTCCTGACCTGTTTTAAACCCTAGCAAGTTTACACTTTTTTCTAACCTTAATTCTTTAATTTTTGCTTTATATTTTTTTTCGATATCATCATCACCCTTTCCCATGAGCGCCAGTTTAAAGTTTGGATATATTCTTTTAACAATTTTCAACACTTTTAATAAATCGTAGACGCCTTTAGCTTCGTTTATACGTCCAACAAATAGCCCATCATAACGATATTTAACACGTTTTTTTGCTTTTAAAATAAATTCTTTTTCAACTCCATTTCCAGTAACAACGATCCTACTAGCTTTAAATTTTCTATCTATTAAGTAAGTTTTAAGTTCATTTTTTACTACGAATATGGTGTCAGCTGATCTTAACATGTAGATACTTATTTGAAAAAACACCCATGCTAACAATCGAACGAGGAAATTCCCGGCAATAATTTTTCCTTCTGAGATTAAAGGTACCGTATTGTCTAAAACAGTAACCCAATATTTAACTTTGCCGGTTTTTTTCAATAAGAACGGCAAAATAACTAAATCTAAAACAGACGAAATTGAGTAAACAGTATCTACTTTTGCTATCTCTCTCCAATGTGTTAGAGCTAAAATATTTCTCGTAAGTGAATATCCTATAAAGGAAAATTTGCCTCCCGAGAGAGGTTTCCCTCCAATATTAATTAATCTGTCTATGTATCCGGTACCTATTCTCTGGACCAAATAATCAGTCCCGATCAAGGAAACAATGGCTCCTTTTTTTTTCCAATAACGTATTTTTTGAGTTAAAGGAACGAGATTAGCATCATCAAAAGTAATTCCGTTAATCAATAATCTTATTTTTCTTGCCATTAGCTGATCTACTTAAAACTTGGAAGCCCCAGTCGATATAACGCTGTTATTTTTGAATAAGCAAAGTACATTTTAGAAATAAGTTTAAAATCTGAAACAGTTCTCCTTTTTTGAATCCACCTTCTAAGCTTTAAAGTACTTTCCAAATTTTGAATATTCCATTTATAGGCTAGAAAATAACAATTTACGGCTAAAAATTGACCAAGTGCGCACAAAACTAGTATTTCAAAAAAATGGATGGCTATTAAGGAAGGAAGAATAATTAATAAAAACGGTAAAGAATAGTTTTTTATAAGATTCCTAATAACATTTTTCTGATTAAGATATAGTCGATTATAACTGGCCGTATATTTTCCAGCACTTACTCTACTCCCTCCTGTAACATTTCCTCCACTGTAGTGAAATAATTTCGATTCCCAGCATCGAATTAATTTGTATCCGAAAATTTGAGCCCGCCAGCTCAAATCAACATCTTCGTGAAAAATAAATAACTCGTCATCAAACTTTCCGATCTTTAAGAAATCTTTTTTACCGATTAGAATGGCTGCACCGTCTACATAAAACATTTTTGTTTTGGGCAGATCTGTATTTACATAGGAATAGCCAAAAATGTCCATCCCAGGACCGGCCGACCCCACTTTGTCCCGTTTCTTATTTCCAGTGATAATTTGTGCAGGTGCCACTACAGTCTTTGGTTTATAGCACTTAATCATAGACTCGATAGCATCCGGAAAGAGTTCAGTGTCGTTATTTAGAAATAAAAGTAGCTTTCCTGATGTCTTTAGAGCGGCTAAATTGTTTGCTGTTGTATAGCCGTAGTTTTGTTTGTTTTCCAATATCTTCACCCATCCCAGACTTTTAACATATTTTTGGCTTCCGTCGGTAGAATTATTATCAGTTACAATGGTTTCAATATTTTTATAGGTTTGTTTTTGAATAGAGGGTAGACATTTCCTTAAAAACTGAATTCCATTGTAATTAAGAACAATAATGCTAACTTTAATAATTCCGGAATCTTTCATTTTTTTGAAATTAACGCGCTCCACGAAGGAGGCATATTGATCTTTATTTCTATATTTTTAAATTTTTTGGAAGTCATTGGTCCTAATTCTTTTGACCACTTTACCATTTTTTTAATACCATCCTCCAAATTAGTTGTTGATATAATTTTAAATATCGTCCTTGCTTTTGAATGATCAGAATATGCATTTACGACTTCATTGCGTGCGGGAAGCTTTTCAATATTTACTTCTGCGTTCATGGCCTTAGCGATTTCTGAGGTTAACTCATTTATGGAGTAGGGTTTATCGGCTCCGATATTAATTATCTGGTTAAGTGCGTCTGGGGTTTCAATCGACCTTGCTATATAAGGAGCTACATCGTCGATATAACTAAAAGCTCTGGTCTGGGAACCGTCACCAAAAATGGTCATTGGTTTACCCTTCATAATATTGTTAATAAAAATACCTAAAACGTTTCTGTATGGATCTCCATGATTTTGTCGCTCTCCGTATACATTGTGTGGCCTAAATATAGTATAGTTTAATCCAAACATTTCATGAGCAGCCTTCAAATCTAGCTCAATAGCATACTTAGATATACCATATGGGTCTTCAGGAGAAGGGGTAGTCGTTTCCAGCATTGGTGTTTGGTTCTTACCATAAACAGCAATACTAGAGGTAAACACAAACTGTTTGACACCAAATTTTACAGATCTGTTTATTAGATTTATTGAACCAATGAGATTGTTTTTATAATTAAATTGTCGAATAAAATGACTCAATCCCTCTGCTGCATATGCGGCCAAGTGAAATACATAATCAAAATTATAATTACGGAACAAATCATCTAGAATTTTCTCATTTGTGACAGACCCTTTAACAAATATGGCTTTAGTATTAACATTTCTCATAAAGCCTCCACTCAGGTCGTCTAATACAACAACCATGTGACCCATGGATATTAGATGGTCTGCAACATGCGACCCTATAAATCCGGCACCACCCGTGACTAATGAAACGGGAGTTTTGTTTAATTCAAAATTGTTTATTTCTTCCATAAGCGCAAGCAAGTTATTATCAGAATATACCACGATTCGGGGTAGAATAGATGAGATTATGAAAAAATTTGAAAATGTACTTGTTGTATCCCATATTGCTTATCGCAAAACAGAACCTCTTGCACCAATAGAGGGACCTTATAGCTCTTTGTCTTCAGCACTAATTAAGAACATAAAAAATGTAGATATATTAGGACTACCGCTAGAGGGCTATAAGAACGAAATAATTTATGGCAAATGGAAGAAACCACAAAAAAAAACTCTACCTTCTTTTTTGGGCAATTCATTGCCCGTAAAGTTTGTTATAGATATCCTTATCACGACACAATTTATTCTTCAATGGTCGCTAAAAAACAAACATAAGAAAAAACTAGTAATTGGAGTCGACCCACTCTCCTGTCTACCACTATTACTTTTTAGACCCTTATTGGGATACACATTAGTTTTTCATTGTGTAGATTTCAACAAGAATAGGTTTGAAAACAAATATTTGCAGCTCCTCTACGAAACTGCAGATAAATGGTCGTCTAAATATAGCGATCAGACGTGGGTCATATGCGAAGCTTTGCGAGATTACAAAAGAAAAACTTATGGAATTGAATCATTTTATGTACCCAATTCAGTGGTTTTTAATCCAACTATTTACAGCTCTGGTCACCGAGAGCGCAAGGGCGACAAAATGATATGGACCGGGAGCTTATTGACAGACAGACAATTTGATATTTTATTCGGATTTCTTTCGACCATACAAAAAGAGATCAGAAAAGATATCAAATACGTAATTGTCCCTACCAAAGATCACGAAAAATTTGAATTATATTCAAAAAAATATATGCTTAGGAATACGGACATACTTAGATTGAATGGAAGGCTGGAATTTCAGAAAGTCGCCGCAAAATGTGATGTAGGAATTGCCCTGTATGATGAGAAATTCGGCTCTACCGAATTTATCGAACCCATGAAAATTTGGGACTTTCTATTGTGTGGTCTACCATTTATTGTTTCAAAAGAACCTTCTCTGTCAAAACCTATACTGAATAGTGGAGTTGTATACAGATTAGCACCCAAAAATAATCTTACTGATTTTGACAGTTTAAGACTTTTCTTGTCAGAGGATAATTTAGCAAGCCAAAGTAGAACTTGTCTGAATATTGCTAAACAATTTGATATCGATAAACAAGTAAACGAGAGATTAAAAATGTTATTATTAGCGGGTGAAGACTAAATTTTCTAAAAAACAGGCAAAATATTGGGATAGTTATACTAAGGGAATAAATAGACTTGACCTTGAAAATGTTCCTGTCGCTGAAATTAACGAACTAAGTTTTTTTAAAAATATTATTGGACCCCTCAAAGGTAAAACTGTATTAGATTTGGGCTGTGGTACCGGGAAATTGGGATTAAAACTAGCCAAATATGCAAATAAGGTTACAGGAATCGATATCTCTAAGAATTCAATTGGAATAGCAAATAAGACGGCAAAATACTACAAGCTTAATAATTTTGAGGGAATAGTTGGTGATTTCAAAAATCAAGGTTATACAAATTGTTTTGATGTAGTATTAGCAGTTAACTTAATTCACCACACTGATGACCTGGATGCAATTCTAGAGCACATAAGATTGTCTCTCAAAAAAAATGGGAAATTAATTGTTTTTGAGATGAATCCCTTAAATTTGCTTTTTATACCATTCTTAACGATGAATGGTCAAATAAAAAGTCACCTAACATTTCAGTATCTTAGAAGTAACGAGTTTTCCCTAAAATATATATTCGATAAGAATGGTTTCAAAGCTGATCAACATGTACGCTGGAGCTGGCTTCCCACATCATTTACAAACTATTCCCCCTTGTTTTTGAAAATTAATGCGGTATTAAATAAAATTCCGGTAATCAACTTATTTACCGCATTTAACGTCTTTGTGTGCTCAAAGTGAGAATTTTGACTAAATCTTACGCAAAATTATCGGAGCTACATAGATTTCCCCTACTTCGCTTTTTTGGGAAACATATACCTTTCCATCTTTGGGCTGATAATAAATTGCTCCTGCACAGAGATGCTTGCCTGACTCAAGTTTTTTATTAAAGAGTGAGACAGAATCATTTAGTTCGAGAATTAAATTCGAAGCTTTATCTTTAGAACAGCCAATAACGAACTGAAAACCGCTCTGTAAATATATTTTATTGTTTGAATCAATAAATTCTTTCTTTAGTAATTCTGGCCTCAATTCAATTTTTAGATGCCTAAAGGCATCATCAAGGGAAGACCCTGAGTACAAAAGATAGGTGTCTGTAAGACTGCTTACACCGGCCCCCGAGTAGTTCAACATTCTCTCAAGGGGATTAATGTCGGTTTTTACGCCTCTAAACCTGGAAACAACAAAGTTGAAGGCTCTATTGGAATTAAAGAACAAGCCCATTTTTTGCAGTCTTTGCTCCCTACCGTTCAATACATCTATGAAATTACCACCAAGATCTTCATTAATAAAAATATTATTTACTAAGTCGGCGTATTCTTTCTGATATTTAATTTCTGAATTCGATAGATAGCTTTCCGAATCAAACAAGCGCGGAGAAGTAACTGATTGATAGCCATAAGAGGGTATCAGAAACACCCAGTCCTCATTTGATAATACAGCCAGATTTTGTACTGGATTTTTACGAAGTGCAACTAAAAGCTCAGAGGTTTGTGAATCTATTTCCCCCTTATCTATCAATCTGAAATGGATTTCGTAAAAAAGCCCAATCATGGCAGGAATTAAATTTAAAACTAATAGAACAAAAAGAGTTTTTTTCCACCACCCCGATTCCACGCTCCCAATAATATATGCTGTTACAAATGGCAAAGCCATTTGAGAAGGCAATACAGACCTCATAGAATAATCATTAAACCCGGAAGATTTTACAAATAAGCCAAGAATAATAGGCAATAAAACTCCGAGCGTAACAAGCCATGCAATTTTTTTATTAATTTTGCTTTGAATAATAAAGAATATTGGTATAGAGACAAGAATAATACCGTATTCAGTAAAGAAAGTTAAAAAATAATTAATCCATTTGGGTAAAAAAGATAGATACACAAAAGGTGTCATGTAGAACCCAAAAGAAAGTATTGAACCTCTACTGCCGAGCTCTATTATGTACGGAAGAAGTAATAATATTGATAGCACACCAGAAACAAACAAACCTAACCTGAAATGAGGCAAAAACAAGATGGCTAAAATCAGCCAGATTAAAAGAGCCACAGAAACAAATGTACTGGAAATGATACAGAACCAGACTGTAAGCACCAGCCATAGTATGGGTATTTTTTTATCCTTTATTAACATCATCCCTGTAACCAAAACAAATAGACTAGTGAAGCTGTGCTGCGGGACCCAAAACAGTACGGTATAAAGATTGTTAACAATATAGTTATTAAGACTTAGTACCTGTGACCAAAATTCAATATGGTTGGCTGTAAGAATACCTTTCTTTGCTTGAATTAAGGTGGGGACAATATCAAGACCTGTCCCCAGGATAAAAAGGAAAAGGGTTAGTAATCTTTGATACCAAGTCTTAAACAGAGAGACTGAGACCTGAACGACAACAAACAAAATGATGAACGTCGTAAATAACAGATAAATGAGAAAGACGCGGGATAGATCTAGATTAAAAACCGAAGAAACTGCACTTGGAATTAAATAATAGCCATAATAGTACGAGAGATTGGCAGCCGGGAAAAATGGATGATGAGGCGGGAGTCCTTCAGTTTTTACTGCCGAAAGGATATATAGATGTTTGTAATAGTCACCAAGAGCCGTTAAGCCCAGAAACTCATGACCATCCGAAATTCTAATTTTGACTAACGGAGAGAGCACAAAACCATACACTAGAATTAAAAAGACAATTGGGATGCATAGAAGAACGGTTTTCCAACTAAAAAATTTACCAAAAATGTTTGCCCAATTAGGCTTTTCAAGAATGTATACGATTAATGTACAAATAAAGCCTGAGACTATTGATGCCTGATAGGCGAACTTCAGCGGTGTCAAGAGATATAAACATACATAAATTGCAAGCGAGAAAATCAAAAACGGATAAAGCATCAACCGAATCAGTTTTAGATTTAAGTCCATTTATTTGTAAAATTTATTCTTATACCATTTTATCGTCTCAACAAGACCTTCTTCCAGTGACATAGGATTTGTATGGGTCAATTGATACATTTTTGTGGTGTCCAGAATACGGCTTTTCGACCCAATGGACTTTGTATTATCTAATCTGATATCTGCTTCAATATCTAATAATGAAGATATTTTTTTAGCTAATTCCAGAATTGATATGTATTCGTTAGTGGATATGTTGATGACACCATTATTCTTATTTTCAACCGTAGACAGAACTGCATCGACAACATTTTTTACATAAATAAATTGTTTAACCTGCGAACCATCCCCCCAAATTTCTATTGGCATCTTTGTTACGATTTTACTGATAAAACTGGGTATTACCCTGGTTGACTGTTCACCAAAATGGTCTCCGGGTCCAAATATATTTGATGGTCTAGGCAGATAAACATTAAATCCATACTGCTCTTGATAAAGAGTGGCCAATATTTCACTATATCTTTTGGATAAAATGTACCCACTTTCTGTGTGACCACCAAATGTACGATAATCATCCGTCTCTTTAACTGGATTTGGAGCGAAACCTGAGTAAATTTCAGAAGAGCTGATTAATACAACCTCCTTTATTTGATTATTTTTGGCAGCATTTAAAACGTTGGAAGAAATCCTCATATTAGCATCAAGAATTTCAGCGGCGTGATTTTTCTTGAATTCTGCATTTCCATCGATTGCCGCACAATTGACGATTACATCAATATTACTTAGTGCAATAGTCGTTTTTTCGGAACTCAATAGATCCACTTTCTCTCTAGAAAATGAGCTAACTTCTGCCCCGAGAGATTCAAGTTCAGTTACAAAATGAGAACCCAAAAAACCACCTGCCCCGGTAACCGCCACTTTTTTATTTAACCAATAACCATCTTTTTTTGTTTTTGTCATTGCTTCCAGTTAACCCGATTAGACTCTGCCGGTAAGATTTTACCTCTTATCCAGCCGTAAATGTATATTATCAATGTCGAGTAGCAAGCAATGGGGTGGAAGAGCCAGGCTGAATCCGGTTTTCGGAAATATCCTACTAAAGTCTGAAATAAGATTGGCAATATTAGTGCACAGGATAAGACAAACTTGAGGATTCCCGGCATGAATGAACTTTCCCAATCAACCTCCCTGTTTTTCTTGGCTCTGTGAAATGACATGTCGTTCATCCTTCTAAGTTGTTTTCGGAAAAATTTTCTTGCATCATTTTCGACAAAGGTGTGAACGATCCCCGTATAGACTTTGGCGATTTTTACTTTTTTGTCTGACCTGATGATCTTGAGTAAAATATCGATATCAAAAAGATAATCTGAGTTCTTTACTGCCTTTTGCAGAATATCTTTTCTGAAAATCGTACCGTTGGCCCCAATAGTAGGAATGGGTTTGTGGTCTAATGTAACTTTTATGTAACCACCTTTTTTCACTTCCAAAAATTTTAAATCTGTCCAGCGCTCGGTGATGTATGAATGGCGGTCGTAATTACCGATGAATAGGCAGATTGGATCGTTCATACCAAGTAATGAAAAGTATCTAGTTAGATATGGGTCAGATTTTCGATAACTATATTTGATGGGCTCGGAAAGAATTATTTCTTGATCCTCAAATGGCTTTACCATGTCCGCAAACCAATGATTATTTGGTAGGATATTATCCGAGTCGATAAGGGCAATTAAATCCCCTTTGGCTTCCTTGACAGCTACCGCTTTCCCCGACTCACCTGTTTTTAGTTTGTTTGAGATTATCTTGACACCGTATTTTTTGGCTATCGAAAGAGTATCATCCGTGGACCCTCCGTCTCCTATCAAAATTTCCACTTTTGATTTGGGATACTTTTGAATTGAAATAGATTTGAGACATTTTTCCAAGACCGAGCCAGAATTCAAAGTTGGAATAACGACAGATATGGACGGCGGCATTTCTATAGTTTATCAGGTAGATGGAGTGAGATTGCCACGGTTCGGAGTACTGAAACTCGCAATGACGAGAACTGGATTCCGGGTCGGAGCCCGGAATGACAGACGTTTAACTGCTCTGAACATCGCCGTGTTGGCCTAGTTGTTTGGGAGAGAAGTCCATCATGTGGCCAAGGAAGCGCCAGCCGGCCATAAAAAGGAATTTAATATCGTCAAGACTCCTGATTTCTCTAACCTTTCTCAGCATGAACTTGGGACTTAAGAAAGCCTTGTAGAGATCTTGTGTTAGTTCCAGAACTTGTTTCTCGGAAAGAGTGGATTTCATCACCGGTTTTCTCATGTCGTAGTCGTCATAATCTTCCGATAATAGCCAGCCTTCTTTTTTGCATTCTTTCCAGAGAGGTGTACCCGGGTAAGGGATGACGACAGTAGCTTGGAGTGTGTCGACATAACCTTTGTCAAAACATTTCTTGGCTAGCTCCACAGTATTTCTCGCATCTTCGTAAGTTTCCCAAGGGTAGCCCATCATGATGGTAAGGTGAGGATCCAGTCCACCCTTTTTGGCCATTCGGACTCCTTCTTCGATTTGTTCTACTTTTAGACCTTTATCCAGATGATCGAGAGTGTATTGATTGGCCGATTCCATACCGTAAAGAATGAAACGGAAGTTGGCCTTACCCATGAGATCATAATGCTCTTGCTTAAGGGCATTTAGACGCATATTGCAGCCAAAGACAACTTTTTTGTTGTATCCGGAATTTATCATCAGATTACAAAAATCGACGAGAGGTTTGCCAATCATAAAAGTACCAGCGTCATCAAAAATTTCTTTGACGTGGTAATTGTCTACGACATGTTTAACTTCGTCGAATAGACGCTGAGCCGTAAATCTTCTGTACGAGCCAATAGGGTTGATTGTGTGGTCCCAGACACAGAAGGTGCAGCGATTCCACCAACAGTCTCTACCAGAGTACATATAGGTAGCAGGGGTGTATTTGTAGTTGCCGTTATAAACAGAGTAGAGCTCCCATCTAGTAAGTTCTCGATCTACAAATGGAAGTTCGTTTAAATCGTGGGCAATACTGGGTTTGCCGGAATTGGCGAAAGCAACTTTTCCTTTGCGCTTAAATGTTTCTGCGGGTTTTTGCTTGATTCTTTTGTCTCCTTCTCTCCACCAAATACCACCTTCGAGCTCTGTTCCTTTAGATAAATGATCAAGGAGATTTACGATACCAAAATCGTAGTCACCACCAGTAATTAAATAGTCAACTTTACTATTGTCCATCATTTCTTCTGGAATAAAAGTAACATGATCCCCTACCCAGACTAAAAGTAAATTTGGTAATTCTTTTTTAAGAATTTTTGTGAGAGCCCAGTGCTTCTTAACAATTGGGGATTTCGTTTCCACCATCAAGACATCAGGTTTGAATTTCTTCAGCTCGCTAAGCCAATCTTCAAATGTTTGTTCTTCTGCGATACCATCCATCCATTTGACCGAATAGCCTTTATCTTTGGCATTACTGGCTGCATAAGCCGGGACCATTGGATAGATGTAGGTCTTGGCGTTGAAGTACTGGAATTGGCGGTTTTGAGAGAGAAGCATTACACCTAGATCCGAAGGCATGGGGGGGTAGCCGACTACTAGACGTAAGGGAGATATTTTGGATTTGAGTTTTTTGGGCATTTATGTATTTTAATTATTCCTGGATTGCCACAGCTCGAGTACGAGATTCGCAATGACAATTAGGGAAAGAGTTTCTTTCCGTTTTGGTCTTTTATCATGATAGCAAGAACGGGGCAGCAGCGCGCAGCTTCCATCACTTTTTCTATGTCGTCACCGTCCGGATCCGAAATAATGGCTTTACCGTCTGAATCACGAAGCATAAATGTAAGAGGCGCGGCGATTGAGCAAGGACCGGCGGAGATGCACTGGTCTAGGTCAACTGTAATTTTGAAGCCATCGCTGCGAGTAGCTTCACTAGTACTATCTGTGGTGGTTACTTTAGTCATTAACGTACTAGTTTATCAGTAAATAGGAATCCTTGGATGAAACAGATGCCATACCAAAGATGAGTGGTGAAGATGACCGGGATGGAGAGGAGGGATTGGAGAAGGCCTTTTGATAGCCTGGATTGCCACGTCGTTTCACTCCTCGCAATGACGGAATAGACCCAGAGGGAATTGAGGAATAGAAGTATGAAATAGATTTTTAGGGCCAGCCAACCGTAAGTATGAAAATAATTTAGTGGTGGCTGATTTAGGCGGGCCAAAAATAGAAGGTAAAAAAGCCCTAAGACCAAAAGTGAGGGGGCAAAGTAGATGGGTTTGAAAGAAGTCTTGGGAAGTATCTTGGCAAAAAAACCTCGGTGAAGTCCAAAACTACCATTCTGCTTTAAATGGCCTAGCCAAATGGGTCGACGGTGATGGTAGACAATGGCTTTTGGTTCGTAGACTATTTTTTTTCCTAATTTATGCGTTAAGTCCATACACAGCTTTGTGTCTTCTCCCGGCCAAAAATTTGAATCGTAGCCTCCTACTTTTTCAAAATCAGATTTACGGACTGCAAGATTCATGGAAGGATAATCATCAACAAAGCGTCTTTTGCCGGGAAGGAAGCGATAAGTATAGTTGCCGGCACCAACAGGAGAAGCAGAAGCCCAGCCGGAAGCCTGTTCCTGCCAGGATATATCTGGAGGAGTAACTCCCGGTCCTCCGACACCTGCAATCATTGGATCTTTGAAGTGTGGAATTATATTTTTGAGCCAGTCAGTTGATGGGAATGCGTCGTCATCGATAAAAGCTAAGATCTCCCCTTTCGCCATTTTGGCACCATTGTCTCTTTTTTCGGCAGGCCCGACGTAGTAACCAAAGGATTTTTGACGAATTAAGGGGATGGATCCCCGCATTCTCGAGGATGACAAAGTGACTGGATAATCGCAAACTAAGATTGTTTCAAAATTTTTGTATGTTTGTTTTTGGATGGCATCCAGACATTCCACCAGATAGGGATTATTCTTTTTGTAATCGACGATGATTATGGAGACAAATGGTGATTTTTTATTGGAATTCATTTTTATAGATTCCCGATCAGGTC
>CALRDV010000005.1 GCA_943355005.1 Patescibacteria group bacterium | reverse complement strand
AGTAATTATATGCGCTACCTATCTGAAATGGCGTATAGACCCGAGGAGTTATTTAGGAATGGAACGTAAAATCTTTGTTGCTTAGAACCAATCAACTCGACAGGAATGCTCCAAGGACTCGCGATGTATAAGTTGTTCTCGGTATGGTCAAAGTCAGGCCAATTAATTTCGAGAAACTTGAAGTTTTCAAAATCAGTACTCAGAGACTTTCTGTTGGCATCGTTTACATATTTAAATGGATCGTATTCCAAATAAAAAAGGAAGTAGGTATTAGGAATACCATAAGTGTAGGGTCCTTGTGTTCCAAATCTAGGATCTACGTAGACAGAGTCATACTCGGTATGGTGATCTCTGGCGTAAAGAGCCATTTGCTTCCAGCCGTATGAACGGGTTTCCGAGAGCTCTATCGGGTAATGAAGACTGTAATAATCGGCAAATCTAACGATGCCAAAAATATAGCCCAGTAAGATAAAGAAGCCAAACAAATACTTTAACCTGTCTTGTCCAATTGAAACAAAAATAAAAGCAATTCCCAGGGTAATAAGGATGGCTATGACCGGGATGATATTTAAAGTTCTCAGTGAGTGCTGGCTATTGTTGGTGACGGAGGCCGGAATCAAGGATACAAAGAACCAGACAGTCAAGATTTTGGCCGCAAGTGGCGTAGAAAGGATGCTTTCAAAGAACTTGGATCTAAAAATCAACATAATGAAACCTAAAACCAGAAACAGATACTCAATAGCATAGATGACTCCCTGTCCCGGCTGTCCTGGTGTGACCAAACCGAGACCGGAGGTCAAATAAAAATTGGGTGAAAAATATTCCAGGTAGCGTTTGAACCAAAGGGAAAATAAGCCTATAAATGAAGTAAGACCGGCATACGGGTGAGGCAAAAACTGAGGAAGCAAACCCTTTGCAAAATCAAAATCCTTAGAAAGCATGGTCATGCTTGCCCGCGAGGAGCCTGATCCGAAAATGAAATTTTGGACGAAAAAAAATGTAATCATGATAAATAGGATGGTCGTCGTACCAAGAGCAAGCCTGTTCTCTTTGTACCAGTTAGAAAGACAAGATTTGAAAGACTTAAATTCCAAGCCGATAAAGAATAAATTTAAGAGAGGTACAACTATTTTGGTGGAGTGATAAGTAATGGCAGAGAGATAAGCGAAGAGAAACATCAAAAAGAAATGCAGGAGCCGACCGGATTTTCTAAATTCGAAGGCAAAAATAAGATTCGCGAGTAGAAAAGTAAGGGCAATGACTGCTTCAAATCCGGAACGTGAGAAAGGAATCAGCCAAGGGGAAAGAGAGGATATTAGAGTGGACAGATAAGACAACCAAATAAATTTCTTGTTAAAAATAAAACGTTTAGCAAGTATCCAAAACAAAAAGATATTTAAAGTAGAAAAAATGGCCACCGGTAGCCGAGTGCCAAGCTCGTTTAAACCAAAAATTTTAACAAAGGGCACAGTGAGGTAAATGAGAGTGGGCGCCTTATAATCCCCTACCGATCGGAAAGAAACCGGCATAAAAGTCCCCCACTCGTCTCTACCGGTTTTTAGAATGGAATAGGCATTGTAACCAATAGAGACTTCGTCAATCGAAAGCGAAGGAGGGGTGCTTTGGAGTTTGTAGAAGCGGGAAAAAAATATAACAAATAAAATTATGATCCAAAATATAAATTTAACAGGGGATGGATTCCCGATCAGGTCGGGAATGACATGTTTATGATTAAAAGTCGACTTTGTCATATGGGAAAGTAACTAGTGACGACCAGATGATAGACCAAATAAATTGAGTTGATGAATAGGAAGAGGTATTTGGTTTTTACGGATGACTGAGAATATCCAAGGAAAGCCAAAATCGCCAAGAAATAAACTACAGCGAAGGCGTAAATCTCTGCTTGGTCAATGTAAACAAAACCGGAAAGCATCAAAACCATAAATAAAGACGGAAGAAAGTACAGGTTAGATTTTCGACTCCAAGAAATTGTCTTTGACTTGAAGAAGCGATAAATAAAATAAAGATCCCAAGGAAAGAGATAGCCAAGAGGATAATAAGTACTTATATTGTGCCAAAATCCGGAAGCAAAAATGGCTACCGGAGACAATAATTTATCAAAATTGTTTATATAAGAATGAAAAAGGTCAGACTTATTGTGAAGTAGTTTGGGTAGTAACAGACTTTCATATCCAGGATGCTCCCCCCTTTGAGCGTTGACTGCATTCAACATACCTAAATCAAGACCATTTCTTGGCTGGACTATGGCAATAGAGGTAATCAAAATAATCACAAAGAGTGAAAAGTAGTAAAACGATGGCTTACTAAAGAGACAAAAAAGAAGATATCCGAGTATGAGAGAGGCAGTCAAATGGATAGGAGAAATACCTGAGAATACAATGAAAGGTAGAAATGTGAGATAAAAAATACTAAACCAGCCTGTTTTTTCTCTTACAAGAAAGATAAGTGAAAATATAGATGCCAAAAACAGCAGAGGTGTCATTTGGTCTTTTGCCTCTTACTCGGCTTTAGCAAGTCAACAATTAGAAAAAGACTGACTCCAGCAAATAAACTTCGAACATAACTCTTTAAAGCGAAGATATCCGTCTTGGAGGAGATAATCTTATCTATACCCGGGAATTGATTTAGGTTTTGGTTGAGTACCGAGAACATACCGACAGAAAGAGAATTATCAAAAGTCAAAACTATAAAAACGTAGCAGGCAAACAAAGTAAGGTCTAACCACAGATTGTAAAACTCCGTACTTACTAGTTCAATAACAATAAACGGAGCGATCCAAATAAACCATTGGGGATGATAATGGGTGACAGAAAAAAGAAGGAGAAAAATACCCAGGTAATACTTCCACAGTTTTGGGATTAATGTTTTGTTTCTATACGCATGAAGATAAAGTAAGACTACACCAATAAGATACGGGAACAGTCCTTCTGAGCCGGATACCATCCACTCCATATAGAACTCTTTTTGGGACTTGGCTCCAAATACCATGTATTTGAACGCAGAAGAAGAAAGAAATGGAGCTACCGTAAGAAGATACGGGATGATTCCACACACAGCCACCTTCACTCCCTCCCGGAAATCTTTGGCCGAAAACACAATAAAGGGAAGTAAAAAGATGGGATATTGTTTGTATGCAGCGCCAATAGAAAGCATGACTGCAGCCAATGGAAGTTTCTTTTGTTTGGCGAAGTAAAGTGACAATACCGTAAAAATGGCCGGAATAATATCGAAGACCCCCATGGAAAAGGTAGCGTAAAAAGTTACAGGATTAAAGAGCCAGAGTAAGAAAGCCCATTTTTTCTGTTTTTCTTTGTCAAAGAGTGATGCAAGTGCAAAAGCCATGCCAATGTCTACTAATAGATATGGGAGTTTGAGGATAATTAAATTCCAAGATAAACCTGGCTGGTAGATAGACATACCGTTCATAAGATTCAAGAAAAAGTTTTCAGGGACGAAGAGACTTGAGAACTTCACGAAGGAGCCGATGGTAAAGTAAGTCAAAGGAGGGTAGATAAAGATATCCCCTACTCCGAAATTTTTAACCAGTGGATGATCCGATGGTAATGTGGCCAGATGATCGTAGACATTTGTGACACCCTCAAAGGCAAAGAAATAACCTGAAAGAAGCTGTCCGGAAAGGTCCGGGTGGTACGAGATACCCATCACTATTAGCCTGAGGATAATCCCAACGATTAGAGCTATCCAAGTAAATTTTGTCAGTTTCATTTATAAATTGAGTATACCAAGTCCCGTATTGTCTTTGGAGAAATTTGATAAAATTGGCTTGTGAAACTAAATAAATGGTGGATTTTGGGATTAATATTCCTGTTCGCTCTTTTTGTAAGGTTTTATTCGTTTAAAAACAATATTTATTTTGGATTTGATGAGGCCAGAGACGCACTTGTTTCGCAGAGTATTTACACAGAACGAGATTTTAAGCTTATTGGTCCTCCGGCATCTGGAGATACAGGTATGTTTCACGGTCCTGCATATTGGTACCTGATTGGACCGGTTTATTTGCTCTTTCATGGAAATCTGTATTTAGTTTCCATACTTTTCAGATTGATAAATGCCCTTGGAATATTCTTGGTTTTTGCAATTTCAAAAAAACTGTTTTCTGAGAGGGTGGGATATTTGGCGGCATTTCTGTATGCAATCTCATTTGAACAAAGTCAGTACTCTTTGTATGTGGGAAAAGAGTCATTAGCTCTTATCTTGTGGCTTCTGATAATGTTTGTCGTAGCGTCTATTTACAAAAACGATAAATGGGTGACAAAAAAAGGTCTACCAATTATTGCTATATGCTTTGGACTTATGGTGCAGTTTAATATAATCTATGCAGGTTTTGGTATAGGTCTACTGGCTTTAGGAATTCTACTATGTAAGGAAATTAGTCTCATCCCGGTTAAAACCTGGTTGACTTCAGGAGCCTGGTTTATTTTTGTAATATTGACTTATATTTTGGCGGAACTAAAGTACAACTTCAGGGAAATCAGATCGGCTTACAACCTTATTCATAGTGGCTTTGGAATTATGAGTCCGGACGAATCTAAATACACTTTGTATTGGCATAAATACTTGATTATGTTTAGAGACAATTTGATAGGACTTTCTATGGATATTGGCTGGCAGAGATTATTGATAACCGCCGTAACATTGTCCATTACAATATGGCTAATAATTGCCGCCAAAAAAGATAAGAAATTTTCTATATTGCTAGTTTGGATGATGTCTTGGGTCGGAATTATGCTCGCAGGAGGCCATATGGCTTATTACACGAATGTGGGAAATAGTGTATCCATCCTAATTGTCTTCGCTGTGATATTAGAAAAATATTTCAGGAAATATTTTTGGCTAGCTTTAATTTTAAGTGGTATTTTTGTAAGCAACGCATCAATGATATACGCAAGAAGAGATAAGGGACTTATACCGGCGATTAAACCTCAGCCATACATGAATTTAATTGATGAAAGAAAAATAGTTGATGGTATGTATACAACTGCTAATGGCCGGGGTTTTACCCTGAGACTAACCGGTATTCCTTACAAAATACAAACAGTTTGGTATTACCTGCTAAATGAGTATGGTTACAAAAAATATGGTTATTATCCTTATTGGGAGCATGGAAACATAGCCGGCTTCCCAGGCAAACTGCCGACACCGATAAACGGAACAACTTGTTTAAGATTTTTGGTCCGAGAACCAATGACCGGTTTACCGTTAGAACTAGTATCACTCGATGAAAAAGAAGAAAACTACTATTCAACGATAAAGAATTGGTACGCAGTCGGTCTGTTTACGGTTCAAGAAAGAGAAGCTATTGGAATGAAGAATTGCCACAATACGGTTGCTAAATAATGAGCTTTATTTTATTCTTTGATAAAATTCATTTTGTGAAAAGAAACTATCTATTGTGGATAATATTTGTTTTGGCTCTAATAGTAAGATTCTACTCATTTAAAGAAAGTGTTTATTTTGGTTTCGATGAGGCTCGAGACGCTTTCATTTCTCAAGCAATTTACAAGCAAGGGGACCTAAAACTCATTGGCCCGGCAGCTAATGGCATAACCGGACTAAATCACGGAGTTCTTCATTGGTATTTGATTGGATTATTCTATTTATTGGGACAAGGCAACCCTTTCTTTGTTGCGGTAATATATCGATTCTTCAACGCCTTAGCACTTTTTCCAATCTTTTGGATAACCAAAAGATTGTTTGGCTCACGACCGGGCTATATCGCCTCTGTCATTTTTGCTGTATCTTTTGAGGCTACTCAATACTCTTTATATATTGGCAATCCAAGCTTGGCTGTTTGGTCTTGGATTTTATTATTTGTGGGTGCAGTTATCATTCTTAAATCTAAAAATAAATTTTGGGGGTTGCCCCTTATGGCAGTTGGAATGGCAACTGGAGTTCAGTTTGAGCTTTTTTTGATGACACTACTACCATTAGGAATTTTAATTTTAGGATTATTAAGAAACGAGATAAAGAAGATAAACCGGAAGTCTTGGATCTTGGCAACTAGCTTAGGCGTCGGAATAATTTCGCCTTATATTCTAGCTGAATTTAAAAATGGTTTCAGAAGTATTGGGATAATTTTAAAACTGGCATCATCTCCTTATAACGCAACCAGTACTGAACCAAAATGGGCCACTTATGTTCAGCGATGGCTACTTATGTTACATGACAACTTTTCTCCTGTTGAACCGAAAATTTTATGGATAATAGGAACAATACTCCTATGCTTCATGTTTTATCAAGCTATAAAAAAGTCCGAGTATCGGCTAATACTTTTGTGGGTATTTGGAGGAATAATAGTTACCTTCATGGGTTCATATAACGTCTATTATATTAATGTAGGCATTGGAACAGGTATGATAATAGCTCTATCCACATTAATAGATAAAATATCCAGATTAAATATTTTTTTGGGTTTTTTGATAATTTTTTTGGTGATTATTGGAAATGTTAGCAGGGTAATAAATCAAAATAGAGACGGACTCATCGAAGATATAAAGACTCAGCAATATATGCAATTAAGCGATGAAATTGCAGTTGTAAAAAAAATGTATTCTTGGGCAGATGGAAAATCTTTCACAGTCAGAGTTACCTCTATGCCTTATAAAATTCAGACCGTATGGGCATATTTATTTGATCAGTTCGGGCTGCCTGTTTATGGCTACCTGCCGTATTATGAAACAGGAAATGTACTCGGGTTTCCGGGCTATCTCCCTCAGCCCAGTAATGGCACAACCTGTGTAAGGTTTCTATTAAAAGAACCTGGTGGTGGAATCCCCAGAGTACTTTTCGATAAAGACGAAGCTGAGGAAAATCTGTTTTCATCAATTGATAATTCTGTTCAAATAGGAAAATTCTATCTAGAGAAAAGGATTTCTAAGGATAAGATTTGCTACAGCTATAACTTCCCGGAGATAAAGTGACAGTAATCAGTCACGGAATTTTTTACGGCGGAGTATGACTTGCCATTTGTGACCAATCCAGAGAACGGAATTAAGAAGGAAAGAGTATGTAGGACCGTAATATGTCTTTGCTGAGGCAAGTAATGGACTTTTTAGATGCGAAACAAAGTTACCACTGGCTCCGTGGGTATGTTGGACTTTTGCGTTCGGAAGATAGTAGACAGGTAAACCGTTCTTATGGAGACGGCGACAGTACTCAACATCTTCGTAGTACAAAAAGAACCTTTCATCCAACCCACCAATTTGATTAATGGTCGATCTGGGAATTAAGAAAGCGGCCATGACGGCAACTTCTACTTGGGTGGTTTTGTTGCCTGGATTGTATTTCTTAAAACAGTTCTTGCAGCCGAAAAAATTGTATTTTATGGCGTTCCAAATCGTAGGGAACTTGGAGCACGATGGCTGTATATTACCGTCATCATTAAGTAGGCGGGGTGCTACCGCGCCAAGTTTGGGAGTATCTTTGGCGAAGTCCAAGAGATATTTTAGTGCCGAACCTACCAAGCGAGTATCCGGATTCATAAGCAAGATGTAGTTGCCCCTTGCGCGCTTTAATGCTTGATTTACAGCTTTAGAGAAACCAATGTTTTCCTGATTTCGAATTACCACCGGCTTCAGTTGGTGTTTCTGAGCAATGTCAGCCCCCTTATCGGCAGGATAGTTATCAACCATAATTATTTCCTTTTTTATTTGGTCACGATTCTTTTGTATTGAATCTAAAAAAGGACCAATGGTCTTCTCTGACTTATACCCAACTACAATGATGGAAAGCTCCGGCTTCATATAGTTTTTGAGATATGAGACAACACGTTGTCATCTGAAATAATAAATTTTCTTTTAATTTGATGTGGGTGAGTGAGATATCTCCAGGCTGCTGTCAAGACTACTTTTAGGTAACCGGGGTGACGTAGTGAGTGACTTAGGAGAAATAAAATATGCCCACGAATATATTTCGGATCTGTAATATTTTGCCAGTTAAACAATAGCTCGTTTCTTTGCTTTATTAAACTTATATATTTGGGATTTAATGTTTTAGTTGTCGACTCATGTTCGTGGACCACTGTGGATGACGGCTCCCAAATTATTTTGTATCCGGATTTCCAAGCTCGGAAGCCAATATCAATGTCTTCCCAATAAAACGGAGCATAGATCTCGTCCAGACCCCCAAGAGTATCCCAGATAGACCTTCTAAAAATCGCGCTGCCTCCCGATGCCCATGCCGAAACAACCGGATTAGACTTATTCGAGCCCTGTGAGAACTGCATCTTTCCATTTGCCCAGTGCATATCCGGCCAGGAAGCACCCTCTTCGTTGAAGGAAACAGCAAAAACTTCCGGATCAGAAAAATAGGGCAAAGTTGGAGTTATAAATCCTTTGTTTGGTCGGACATCATTATTTATTAAGATAAAAAATTCTGAGGTAGATTTGGATATTCCTTGGTTTATGGGCTTGGTGTAGCCTAAATTTGATTTGTTTCTGACAATTATTGTCTTAGGATAATTTTTCTTTAACCACTCTACCGTATCGTCCGTACTGCCATTATCAATAATTATCAAGTTACCTAAATCATTGGTATTTTTGACAATTGACGGTAAATTTTTCTCCAACAAATAACGGGCGTTGTACGATGGAATAATTATGTCTATCTTTGTTTGTTTGGCCACAGACTTATTATAGCGTCTAACGAGTGTTAAAATTAAACTTGAAAATGAAAAAAATCCTTAAGTATTGGCCAGTTTTGCTATTTTTGACAGCAACAATTGTTTACTATTGGAAGGTATTTTTGAAGGGTTATGTCCCCTTTCCGGGAGATCTGATGGTCGGAGCTTATATGCCTTGGCTGGAAGATAAGTGGGGTTTCCCTACCGGAGTGCCGGTAAAAAATCCGTTGATATCGGATATTTTTTCACAGTTTTATATGTGGAAGAGTTTGATTGCTGAAGGATGGAAGCACCTACAGATTCCCCTTTGGAATCCTTATTCCTACTCCGGATATCCTTTGCTGGCAAACTTTCACTCCGGTGTTTTTTATCCTTTCACAATAATATATATACTCTTAGGAGATATCCGGGGATGGACCTTCTTGGTAGTACTACCGTCTTTTGCTTGCGCCGTTACCATGTATTGGTATCTAAGACAAATTAAACTAAACAAGATTGGAGCTGTGACAGGCTCTATAATCTATGCCTTTTCCGGATTTGCCATTAGCTGGGCTCAGTTTGTAACCGCTGCTCACGCTATGATTTGGATGCCTTTGATCTTTATAGTGCTGGAAAAATATTTCGATTCTAAAAAAATCTACTATTTGTACTGGTTACCTGTAATCTTTTTTCTGCTAATTACCTCCGGGCACTTCCAGATAATGGTTTACATTTCTATTCTGACTGTTACTTATTTCCTCTGGAAATGGCTGGAGAAAAAGGATGTAAAAGATATTACCTCTATGATCATTCCGGGAATTCTCTCCGTCGGCTTATCAGCCTTTCAACTGTTACCGACTCTGGAGTTAACCAAGTATGGTCTAAGATCTGTAGAAAATTACATCTCAGCATACAACTATGGTCTGCTGCCGATGAAGTATCTTACGACCCTTATTGCTCCAGATTATTTTGGAAATGCAGCGACCGGGAACTTTTTTGGAGTGTTTAATTATCATGAAGCAATCTTTTATACCGGTCTTTTAGCAGTATTCTGTTTTATCTTATCCTTGTTCTTATTTAAGTCCAATAAATATGTGAGGTTCTTTGTAATTGTGGCAATATTATCGTTTTTGTTTGGCTTTGATACACCTCTTGGACGCGCCATCTATACCTACAACGTTCCGGGACTATCTACCAGTGCTGCCGGAAGAATTGCCGTTATGTTTTCCATGAGTTTGGCAGTATTATCCGGCATTGTGATCTCAAATCTAGAGAAAATTAACACCAAGAAGGTATTATTTTCAATCTTCATAGTTGGGCTATTCTATGGGGTGTCTTACTATCTCGCCCGATACACTGACGGGATTTTGCTTTCCTCCGATAACCCAAACTTTAGTCTGGTTCAGCGAAGAGCTGTCTCACTTAGAAACTTGATATTGCCCGGTGCACTGGTTCTGGGGTATTCAATAATACTGTTGTTATCCAAAAGGTGGAAAGCTTTTACCGGAGCACTTGTACTACTAACATGTCTGGAAATGTTTAGGTTTGGCTGGAAGTACATTCCATTTGTCCCTGCAAGAATTGTATATCCGGATATGCCAATCACTTTATTTTTAAAGGAAAATGCAAAGACTGAAGTATTTAGGATAGATCGCGAAAGAGCAGAAGTAATGCCTCCGGCTACCTGGATGCAGTATCGATTCCAGAGCGCATCCGGCTACGATCCTATGGCCATAAAAGAGTATGCACAGGTCTACCAAGAAAAAATAAACGGTAACACCAGTGGACATGTTTCCAGATATTCTGAACTTGAGAGATACGATTCCAAAGCTCTTGGTGAATTCAATGTGAAGTATCTGATGGTAGTAAAAAGAGATAACATCGGTAAACTTGGCGGAGAAAATATCAATTACTCGATAAATCAGAAAGAGTGGAAAAAGGTATATGAAACGAAGGCTACTGCTATCCTGGAAAATGTAAACTATCTCCCTAGAGCAAGATATGTGAATTCCAAAGGTGGCGTAGTAAAGATTACTTCTTATACACCAAACACCATCAAAATTTCATTTTCAGGAGGCAAAGATCAGACACTCTTACTAGCTGATACTTGGTATCCTGGATGGAAAGCATTCGAAAATAACAAGGAAATTAACATCGATAAATGCGAGGGCATTTTCCGATGTATTAAGCTGACCGGCGATAGTGGTGAAGTAATCTTTGATTATCAGCCGGCAAGCTTCTGGCTGGGTATGAAGATAAGCATAATCTCACTAATTGGAACCGTAGCTGCTTTGGTTTGGCTGAAGAAACAAAAATAATTACTTATTGCAAGTAGTCATCATTTGGACTTTGGCGTGCCAAGGAAAAACCTCTTCTTTGATAAGGCAAAGTTTAGCGAAATTACCGAGCCAAGCAACAGTCCTAGAAGGCATATCAAAGTCCTCTTCAATAATTAAGAAAGTAAGAGGAGTGTCGGCATCAAGAGGTCTTTTGTTGGTCCATAGCCTGTCCACACTTCTGATATATTCAGGTTGACCAGGTAGATATGCTGTTTCGGCAGGCTCATAGCCATACTTGCCATTACCATACCACCAGAAGAGATGATTGTAGGGATAGTCATAGACTGAGGGCAGATAGCTGTAAAGATTAAAGCCTCTACCATCGGCGTTCTTGTAAACCCAATCAATTGCCGCCAATTCATTCTTTAAATTACTGCGATCATCAGAAGCCTTAAAGGCGACTTCTCTTGTGTAATCAACTTGAGACTTAATGGAGTAGTAAACAGTCATTATCAAAAGTCCAATCGCAACCATTTTAAAGATGACCAGTTTTCTCTCGAGCAAGTATTGAAAGAAACATCCAAGAAAGATAGCTAAGGGGATTGAAAAACCCAGAGTGTACCATATTTTTAGTTTCTGAGGAAAAAGTATGTAAAAAATGGCAGAGAAAAGAATAAAGAAGAAGGAGAGGGACCAGATGGTGTGATGTTTGGCATTACTGTTACTAATTCTGGATTCCGGGTCAAGCCCGGAATGACAGAGAATATAAACAATTAGAGCGAGTATGAATAAGCCGACAATGGTATTTGGTGGTAGATGGCTGGAGTGCTGAATTAAGTCCAGTAGATGTTCTTTTCGCTGAATTAGTCTTTCCGCAAAAGAAATTTTTTCTCCCAACATATCGCCTTTTCCGGTCACTTCACTTATCAAAATTTTTGTCATAATAAAGCCATGTTTGAGTTCGAATAAGACTTGAGGGAGGAGGGTGACACCGAAACCGATTATTAGGGGGATGGTTTTTTTCAGTTTAAGAAACCAGTCCCTCCAAGGCGGGAGACAAAACATTAGGTAGAGAAAGGCGAAGGGGAAAAGTAGAATGCCGAAAGCGGCTTCAACCTGCATAGCCAAGCCGGAGATGAGTCCGAGGAGGAAAAGTTTGGTGGAGGGAGATCTCTCCACTTCGGTCGAGATGACGCCAGGAAATAGTGCCCAGATGAGGGCGGCGAAATAGAATGCGGTGAAGAAAGGCATAGAATTTGCATTCCAAAAATAGCGAGCGGTGTTGAAACCTGTTGGCATGAGCAAAAGTAGAAGCGATATTATGCCGGCAAGCGTTGAATTCCTTTTTTTCAAGACCAACCAGAGAACAACAATGGAGATTTGATACCAGATTATCTGCCAGTAAACTATGTAGGAGGGATCGCCACCTCCGGCGATAAAAGGAATCAAGTTGAAATAATACCAAAAGGGTCCGAGTAATACACCGTTGATGCTGGTCGTAGGTCCGACCAACCTAGGAGTGTGAGTGACCACCATATGGCGAATATCAACCAGATCTCTGCCTTGGTCGGTAGTAATTGGAAAATTATTATTGAGGACTTCTGCACCCTTAATAAGGGTAGTGATAATTATGAGAGAAAATATCAGTATCGGCCAGAAGTTCTTCCTATCAAACATGATTATATTTTTCATAATAAGACCTTAATTTTTTCATAAAAATTATCAATAGAAAAGACCTTTGACCTATTTAAGCAAGTCTTGGACATTTCGGTAAGCTTTACTTGGTCTGAAATTAGCAAAAGAGTTTTGTCTGCAATTTCTTCAGGAGTTTCACATAGGAATCCCGTCTCCGGAGTCACAATTTCCTTCTGGCCACCTTTGGATATCACAATGGGGACTGCACCGGATGCCATGGCCTCCACCGTGGTCATACCAAAGTGCTCAACCTTTTCCGGATCTTTCATCTCGTCAACTTCGTAGCCGGCGGCGTGCCAATAAAACTTAGACTTGGAATACATCGACTTTAGCTCGGTAAAGTCCGGATTGATAACGAACTCAATATTCAATCCTTCGGCTGAAGCTTTAATTTTATTCATAAGAGTTTCATCTCCAACTAATCCTCCGGCTAGAACCAACTTAAAATCTTTGTTTTTCTTTGAAAGAATTTTAAAAGCTTCAACCAAAACATCTTGGCGTTTACTATGAGAAGGTGAATCGAAACGACCAACTGAGAGAATGACATTTTCTTTCTCACCTGAAGATAATTTATCGATATCGATGGGAGGATATAGAACAAAACCTTTAGAAGCCGGCAGCTGTTTTTCCAAAACTTCTTTGGTAAAGTTGGAGTTGTAGACAAACTTTTTTACAAATACAGTTTTTAGATTATTAATGACAGCATTGGAACCAAACTTTTTGAATGGAACTTGAAGATGAATAAGATTGTTTTTGGAGAACAAAAAAGGCAAACTGCCATCACTGACCCAAAAAATCAGATCATAGTCCTTGGTGAAGTTTAGCCTTTCGGCGTAGGCTGATTTCTGACTACAAAGATCGTAAGCGGCGGAATCCACCATAATTTTAGAGAAGTCCAGGCCAAAACGTTTTTCGGCTTCTCTCAACTCTTTGTCGGAGTTCCAGGCCAATGTGACGGAGTAACCGTTTTTAATCAGACCCAAAGCGAAGGAGAGAACGTACCTCTCCCCTCCTCCAAGAGTGTCCATGTATGGGTCGAAGAGTAAAGCTTTTTTCATATTTTTTCAAAACGATATAGATATGTCGGATAATTACTCACTTTCCAGGTATGGGTAATTATAGCGCCTCGAAACGGCTGCATCTCCCAAGCGGGGTCTGTTCTAATTTCTGCTTGATCAAGACTGTTTGATACGACATAGAGAACTTTATCCTCGGGATACTTATTGTAAGCATCCAAAGTCTTTCCTCCTATCAAGAGCATGTCCCTATACTTTTGGCCCGTAGTATTTGGGTCCGCACTCGATATTGCGGCAATATTCACTTTTGACTCAGTTTCCAAGGAAATAATGCTGGAAATTTTCCTGACAGCATCGATGTCCCCTTGCCAGGTAAATTGATTTATTTGCCTAATTCCCATAAACAGTGCGCTAACTAAGAGAAGGGAGATAGCGAACTTTCCAAACATGCTCTTGGTCACCATTAGATAGCCAAATACAAATAGAAGGGCAAATCCCACCTGAATATATTGGTAATGAGAATATGTAACTCTTACAAAGCCAAATAATAAGAATGAAAACACCAACGATAGAAATGCATACCTAATCGTGTTATCCCTTTTGAAAATTAAAAATAATCCTGTAAACATAGCAATACAAAAAATTGTAAAGAAAAGGTTGTTCGGAAAAAACATCGCTGCAAAAATGACTATGGAGTTCCATAGTCTTTCCCAATATCCGATTATAGAAAATGTAGTAAATGATTTTTGATTTGATGCCAAAAAACTTGCAGAGTTTAAGAAATAATGATTTTTAATCTCAAAAAGAGCGAATGGAATAATAGAAAAAATGAATCCTGAAATTGTAAAACCAATGTTTCTAAAAATATGTTTATTATTTTTATAGAATACCGGTAGAAAAATTAGAGCTGGGATTACCCCAAATGCAGCAAGATAGTGGTGGTATAGTGTGGCTCCAAGTGACACTCCGCCAAGAAACAGAACAATTGGAGTTTCGAAAAACAAAGAAGAAATGAATAGCATCATCCAAAAAATTACCGGGTTGGGATTCCAGGCCCATCGAGAGGCTATTAAAACCGGATTTAGAATACCAACAAATAATGAAAACAGGAATGATTTAAGGCCAATTCCTATTTTTTTGACTATTACGATAGTGAATATAATCCAAGCAAACATTCCAAATAATACAGCCATGTATACAGGACCCAGAGGATCAAATTTGGTGAGAATAGCTCCCGGAAGATACATATAATAACTAAGTGAAGGGAACATCTCTAAGTTGTCTTCCGAGATTGGACCGACAAAGGTGATTAATTTTTGTTCCCAAATCCGATGCATATCCACCAAAGCTCTAGATTCATCCCAGATAAATCTAGTACTTCTATTTAGATTGAAGGTGTAAAAGATGAAAACTATAATTCCGATGGCAATAAAAAATTGATACTTTTTTACAAATCCGAAGATATTTATTTTTCCCATTCTTCTAGTATTTGTTTGTCGATGTTTTTGTAGGTTTCTTTTAGTGAGGGTTTGCGCTGCATTTCCCAGAGACGTTCGTAAGTCATGTACTTACTGAACATTTGATAAATTATTTCTATCCAGCCCTCGGTCCCATCTCGCCACAAACCTTGCTTGATACATCTATCCCAAAACTCGGTCAACATTATTCGAATAAAACGCCAGCCCGCCATGGGAGGATGTTCGGCGTCCAGAAGCATTTTGGCTTCGATTCTTGACCAGGCTAAAGTACTGTGTACTTTTTCATCGATATTTTTGTGAGACAAATGGACCATTTGCTGACGAAGATCTCCAACCTTTCCTACAATCTTTGGCTGCTCATGAAGCTTACCCTCCCAACGCTTAAGAGAATTTTTTCTCATAAGCCTTAGGACCCTTGGGTCCCCCCAGTGATTTAGATGTTTACCCAAGAATACTTCATAGCGGCTAATGGTAAAGGCAGAAAATTCGGTGGAATCGATTGTGGCCAAAACTTCCTTGGCAAGTTTAACCGGGATACGCTCATCGGAGTCGAGGTACAAGAGCCATTCACCTCTGGCGGACTTTGCACCATCGTTGCGCCACTTGGCAAAACTATCTCCAGGGGATTGAACTAGTCTTACCCCCAACTTTCGGCAGACTTCCTGTGTCCCATCCGTGGAGCCGGTATCGACGACAATAACCTCATCGGCAAATTGGGAAGATTTGATTGCCGGAACTATCTCTTCCGCAACGTTTCGAGCAAGGATAATAATTGATAATTTCATATTTATTGTTTAATCGGCAGTGATACTTTTTTGTTCCAGCTACCCCATCCTAAATTGCCGGTGAAAAAATCTCTGACGGCAATTTTTTGGGCCGGAGTGCCGCTGAATAATTTTTTGATGGCTTCTCTGATGAGAGCAAACCTGGTTCTTGCTGTGGCGTACGTAGTCCCAAAAAGTAAACGGTTGCGAGTTAAAAAGTAATCATTTAAGGGAGAGCCGATACCTGAACTTTGGGCCACTTTGTGCCAAAGCTTAACTTGTGGATCTACAACAAGCCGGAAGCCGGCTTTTTTGATGCGAGCACAAAGATCGGAGTCTTCGAAATACAAACAATATCGTTCGTCAAACAAACCCACTGTTTCCAGAACCTCTCTACGAACTATGAACAAACAACCGGTAACAAAATCCGTGTCTCTGATTTTGTCGTACTGACCTTTGTCGACTTCGTCTACTCCGACATGGCTGGCGTAGACATTGTTCCAATCATGTTTGCCCCCGGCATACCAAATGACTTTGCCAAGATCCGATGACTTGTAGTTAGCGTGAAATTCAAAACCCTTGGCAAAATAAATGAGCCCTCCAACGACGCCAATATCGTCCCTTTCTATTGGAGAATTTAAAATATTCTGTACCAGATCTGAAGGAACGACAGTATCGTTGTTTATCAGAACGATAATATCGACCTTGTCTTTTATTGCCTGCTTAAAGCCAATATTGTTGCCGGCAGCGAACCCGATATTGCCGGGAGAATTTAGGTAGACAGAATGGGGGTATTTTGAAAGACTTTCCTTGAGTTCATGGGAAACGGAGTTGTCGACACAGTAGATGGTCATCTCGGTATCTTTTGGCAAAACATTCTTCTCAAGCTGAGAAACAACCTCTATAGTGTCCTCGTCACTGTGAAAGTTAACCGTAATAAAAGCTATTTTCATCTAGCCTTATTATATTCTATTTACCCTCACTCTTGAGTGACCACCTTTCCGGAGAGCCACTTTCGGTAAAATATAATGTTAATTGAGACTCATTTATCTCGATTTTTATCCAATAAATAAAGTAATAATTAACTTGTCCGTAAAATGTTTCCGGCATTAAACCAAGTCTGTCCATGGAGTATAAAACTCGCTTGATGGAATCCGGGTAGCTTACCCAAGAAGAGGGTATTTTTGAAATATACTTATCGAGAATCCTTAAAGTATCTTTTCCTTCTCTAAACCGTCCATCTTTTTCGAATACTAGAAACTCGATACCGTCCGGAAACTCCACTGTAGATATATACAAAGATGCCGGGGGTTCGCCCGGAAACAATTCCTTGTTTTGCATGGTGAACTATAATATTGTCGAGATATTTAGGTGTGACTCGATCTTGGTGATTCTTTTTTCGTGACCAATAATACGACCGTCAAAATAGTGATTTGTGGCTTTCAGATCTCTATCTATCTTATTTAGTTTTTTGTGGATAGGTTTTAGTTTTTCTTCAAGTGCCGTATTTGCTTCTTCTTTGATTATGGATCTTAACTTTGAAAACTCATCATTTGTGATCATGCTTTCAGTATAGCAACTTATTTTTGGAGACGGCGACGGAGCTTGAGGAAAAATGCCTCGGTTTTTGAGCGTGAATTCTGAATGAGAACAGTTAAATACCAGTATCGGAATTCTTTGAATTTATCCAAAAACGCTGCTTGCCAAACACGGGTAAACTCGCGTCCTTTGATAGGCTTTCGCTCCTCAAACTGCCAAACCTTGAGATAGATAAGTAAAATGGAGAAAAACTGCAGCATGGCAACTATCAAACCATGAAGACCATCCTTGTAACCTTCTCCTGCAAAAAAACGGGAAAGAAATTCACCCATGGGTTTCTTAATTAAATCGGCAGCCTCGAATTTGTAACCCGATTCAATAAGCTCTTTTGCTTGTTGATTTGAGTATCGAAGAGAACGAACAAAGTATTCATCGATACTTCTGTAATGGTGATGCTCTATCGCCATCGCCGATTCTTGCTCCAAATTTAGACCATTGCCATACGTAATAGGAACAGAGTGAATTTCTTCCTGCCACTCGACAGAATCTTTTTTGAAGAAGCGGATATTGTAATCCGGCCACCAACGAGAATGCTGAAGCCATTGACCAAAAACAATATTTTTTCTGGGGACCCTGACAAAATCCGCTTGGTCCAGATTGGCGATTTCGATTAGCTTAACAGCTAAAGATTTTGGGATTCTCTCGTCTGCATCGACAATAAGTATCCAATCCCCAAGTGCTTTTTTGATAGCAAAGTTTCTGGCAGGTTCAACAAAGCCTGTTTTCTTGTGATCATAAATGCGATCTGTAAACTCCTTGGCTATTTCTTTTGTATTATCCTCAGATTCCATATCAACCACCACGATCTCATCGCAAAAACCCAAAGTTTTTAGACAATCAAAAATATTATCCGCTTCATTGCGTGTATTGACGACAGCTGAGATTTTCGTTTTTGACATGTATTAGTTAAATTTATATACGTTTATTTCTCCTGAGTCAAAGATTTTCTTGAGTTTGAGATCCTCCGGAGCTAAATGTATTTTCCGGAGTGGGGTTTCGTAGACGTATTTAATCTTGTTCTTGGATAAGAAATCCAAAGCCCATTGCTTATCCCCTGTCACATAGAAGCGTTGAATATCTCTAGCTTGGTCTGTGTAGTTGAAGCCGGTAATGTCTAGATTTATTGTGTCTGCCAGATATTCAGGCTGACCTGACAATCCTGAGATATATGCCGTGGAAACATAAGAATACAAAGGCTTGGGGGCAAAAATTGCGCCTGACTCGGCTTGATTAAAAAGCGGAGCCAGGACAATTCCTTTTGATTGGTCTCTTAATTTGTCTAGAGCCAAGAGCTCGGAATAACTAATTCTGGAAGCAGAGAAAAAACCGATGTAGTCTTGGAGAGTGCCAATGGAGGTGAGAGTGGCAAGAAATACCAATGGTAGAAAAAGTAATATATTTTGTTTTGAAAGCCACTTGGCAGTGAAGAGGGCTAAGAAAAAGAGAGAATAATACATAAACTGGATAGTGTTCCAGGGATTGATATTCTGGACAAAAAGTATGGGGGTGATAAGGCCGAAAAGAATTATCCATCGGACAAGAGATTCTGAGACAGATTGTGACTTAGTCTTAATTACTTCCAATAAGCCAAAACATCTCATTCCTAGATTGCCTACAAGAAAAATTACGAGAGCAAAAAGATTTACTAAGGCCAACTTTACAAAATTCGCTGAAGCCTCGTATGCTTGCCAAGCTTGAACCAACTGTGGCCAATACATGCGATCAAAAGAAGCAAAAAGACTTCTGGGGAACCAAAGAGGTGAGAAAAGAAACGGAGACGGTCCACCAAGAGTCGTGAAGGGCAAAGAAATAAGAACACCTAATACCAATACTCCGATAAAGAGCTTGTATCTCTTAGAAAATAGTAGAGCGCCGAGAAGCAGGATAAAGGCGTAAATTTTTGTTTGGGCTAGGAGGGCGCCAAGGAGGATGAGGGGAAAATAATCATGGCGGTTGATGGATGTAGATTGCCACGTCGGATTACCTCCTCGCAATGACAAATTTCTGGATTCCGGGTCAAGCCCGGAATGACGAGAAAGTTGAAGTAAAAAAATTAACAGCACAATTAGTGAGAGGGCGTAGGGAGGGTTTAGAAATATGGAAACAGACTGATTGGACCAGAAAGATGATTCCCCGGCAAAAATACTCTGCCCCACAAAGAGCTTGGAGATAAAGCCAAATGAACCGGCTAAAAAGGCTAGAAAAATCGCTAGCAATCTTTCTTGAGCGTTGTAGTTCCAGAGTTTTAAAAGCTTATCAAGAAGAAACACGATAGCGATACCGGCAATGACAGGGAAAATCCGAAAATAGAGATCAATAGATGATATTCCAAAGAGTTTAACAATAAGTCCGGAAATAAAATCAAAAATAAAGTGATAATTGGCTATCTTCTCCCCTGCAATTTGCGGGTGAACAAAACTAAAGGGGTTGGTGGCGAATTTTTCGATTAGAGAAAGATGAAAAATGGCGTCGTGTCCATTTGGTCCCCAGAAACCCATACCAAAAGGATAAAGGAGTCCGTTTCGGAGGACGGTAAGGGTGGCGAGGAGGGCGATGATAATGCCGAAAAGTAAATTCCTGGATTGCCACGTCACTTCGCTCCTCGCAATGACGGATACTGGAGTGGTTGATGAGCTAGATTGCTTCGGGAATATCCTCGCAATGACGGATGTTTTTGTGGACGAGATTGCTTCGGTTCGGTGTACCGAATCTCGCAATGACGAAGTAGGAGGATTTTTAAATCTTTTGATGATTTTGATCACGGCAATGATAACCACTAGCCAGAAGAGCCAGGTGAATTTGGAAGTTTTTTGGAATGGCGTGAAAGGAGTTAGTTCCCAGGTGGTAGTGTCTTTCTTGGAAACAGACTTTACGTCTTTGGATGAAATTGACGGTGCCGAAAAACCGGTGAAGGAAATTTTGTCTGGATACAATGTGAGAGTTTGATTTCCGGACTTAAAGGCAACTTGCCAATAATCCCACTGCTTCGAGTAAACAAAGGTCGCTTTTTCCATATCAAAGCTCAATACTGCTTCGGTACCTGGCCATTTGACGGAATCGATGACTGCCGGAATCTCCTGATAGAGATTTAAACCTTGATTTGGGGTATGGAGATAATCCTCAAAAACATTGCGATTGTAGACTCGGAAATCAACGATTTTAGTACTACCGTTTTCGGATTTGAAGCCAATGCGATACCAAGGACTTTGGTACCAGTAGACCTTACCCGACCTGGCACTGAGTGGGTCCGTAGACTCGTAGTAATAAGCCGGAGAGCTCTCCGGATAACGAGCTTTGAACCAATCACCGAAATCAGAAAGAGAGGTAAATCGGAGATTGTACGTCCCCTGATTGGCAATGAGTAGTTTGTAGACATTTTTTATTTCGGACTTGTATTCAAGTAGACTGTGGTCGTTTTCCAGACCAATATTGATATAGGTAAACTCGTTCATTTTCTTCTGAGAATATTGACCTAAAAGTTTTTCGAAATACTTGGTGTTTTGACCTTGAGCCAGATAATCGTTTACCTGTACGGAGTAAGAAGATTCGGATCGGTATCCATAAAAGTTAAAGAGATCACGCTGAGCCCAGCGAACCATAGCTAGATTGATTCGATTGGAAGAGGAGTTCGCAGGAATTAAGGAATTGTTTTTGTCAGGGAAATAAGGACTACCCAAGTACCCTCCCCAAATCCGGTAATTATCCGTAGAGTATTGGTCGTCGCAGTTCATGGCAGTAAGGACGGAATATCTTGATTGAAGATACTGCAGACTATAACTATCCAGGTGCCAAGCCCCTACCGACTTAGGGTAGTAACCGAACTCCACAAAGAAAGCTGCCATGAAGGTGTCGATCAGATTGGTCCTTTGGTCTGTCGTGTAGCCGGAAAGGAAAATTCGATTGGCATTGAATGGAGTAGTGCCGGCAGGGTATGAAACATCCGAATCACTCGCTAGCTTTGGAGTAATCTCCAAAAAGGCACCTAAGGTTTGAGTCTTGTCGGATTCCGAAAGAGTCTTGAAAAAAGCGGACATCGTTGAATCTCGGACTGCATCGTAGCGAAGTAGCCAGGTGATGGGGTAAGCGGAGGGAGTAGACTCGGCATACTGAAACTTCGGAAGAGCCAGGGGATCTTGCTTTCCCGCTTGCCAATTTTCCGGACCGCGGACAGGATTCGCAAAAGTCACAAAAGTATCTGCCTTGAATGCTGAAGCTTTTCCGGGCAGACTGAAGAAAATAATGGCGACTATGACTAATAGTTTTCTAAACATGTTTGATCTTGAAGTAACTAAGCGTATCCGTAAAAAATAATTTGCCTTCCAAAATATATATTGAACCAAAATAAATGATAGCAGAAGTAATGATGATGCCGACCAAGGTAGTGTATGAACCGATAGAGCCGACTGACAAGTAGAGCCAGAAGATCATGGGAAGTAATCCGAGAAGAGGAGTTCTAACTATATTTATCATACTAAAGTTGACATGTTGTTTGGCCATAATAATGGTGACTATGGAAGAAGTGGCAATAATTCCGGTAGCAAAAGCAACTCCCATATACCCAAATTTAATCGACAATATTGGCATAATGGCCCAAGTGAGACCTGTCCACATAAGCATGAGTTTGAAAGTAGATTTTATATGACCGGTAGCATTTAGTAGATTTGTCAGACTGGTGCTAATGCTGGCCCAAGCAGAATTGTACAGATATAGGTAAAGAGGAATAATGGCCGGAAGCCATTTGGCGTACCGTGGAATCAAGTGGGTCATGGGCAAAGCCAGGAAACCCATCCCGGCAAGAATCGGAAAAGTTAAAAGACACATATATTTAAGACTAATCTCGACGGCTTTAGCCAATCTCTCTTTGTCGTGCTGGAGTCTCGCAAAAGTTGGGAAGGAAACTCTAGTCAAGTTATCCATCACAATTCTTAGAGGTAAACCGGCCCACCGGGAGGCCCAACCAATATAGCCCAGTCCCTGTGTTCCAATTATTCTGGTCAGAATAATCGTCATACCATCATCTTTCAATACAGCTAAAAATGTATTTACTTGGTATGGTAAACCAAACTTTAGTAAATGAGAAAGCGAGGAGCGATTGATGCCGAAAATTGGCTTCCATGGGTAGACAATATATAAAGCAATCAGACCGACAACTCCCCTTGCGAGAACAGCAAAAGTAAAAGCAGTGACTCCAAAACCCTTCCACGCAAAGAAGACGGCGACAAAATTGAAAGCAAGAGTTTCCAGAACTTGGGGAAGAATTAGTTTATTGAATTTGATTTCCCGTTCCAACATGATGGAAGGTATTGTCTTTAGCGAACTCAAGAAAAGAGAAACACCCATGGCATAAAGTAGATACATCCCTGACTGATCAATTTGATACTGAGTTTGAATTATCGGAGACAAGACAAACAAGATGGTAAGCAGAGATAGAACCAATATTTGTTGAATAGTAAAAGTAGTGGAGAGATCCTCCTTGGTAATAGCTTCCTTTTTTTGAATTAGTGCTGCGGCCAAACCGACGTCGGAAAAATATGCCATAAAGTTGACGACCGAAGAAACAAGATAAAAGATTCCGTAAGTGTTTGGGTCCAGAAAAATGGTAAGAGCAAGGGTGGCAACAAAGGAGATAATTTGAATGATGAAAGTACGAGATATGAGAGCTAGGACACCGGAAATACTCCGTCTTTTTACTTCTTGGACTTCAAGTACCGATGGGGCGTCAGGAGGTGTGTTTTCGATCATCGCGAAGTAGTTTTATTAAAAGAATGAATGAAAAGAGAGTTAATAGATCGGAAATAAGTCTGACTTTGGTATAGCCAATCTTGGCTTCGACGTGATGAAGTCCCTTATCAAGACTAAAAATAACTCTGCCTAAGTCAGGATCCATTTCGGTAATCACTTTTTTGGAATCCACCTTGGTTTTTATTCCTTGGAAAGTAAACATAGGTATCATAACTTTGGAAGTGTCTGTAGAAACATAAGCATCGAAAGTAATCCAATTTGACCCGGAACGGTAGTTGAGAATGCCACCCTGACCTTCGATGTATATGGGAATAGTGAAAGCCGGATCTCCTGGAGGTCTGGAAGCTGTCCTCGGGAGATAATCAAAGATACCTCCAGTGACCTGATTTTCCCAAGAAAGTCCGGACAATTTTTCTTGAAATGTCACTCTGACATGGCGTTCGAATTTGAAAAAGGGAAGATTGAATAAAATGATACTAACAATAAGTGTAGTAAGGGCAACCGTTTTGAAAATTTTTGGCAGAGTGACGGTAGCTAAATAACCGGTAGCAAAAGAAAAGTAAAAAACGATTAGAGCGACCAAGCGCCATGGGAATTGAGCGTATTGCAAGACAGGAAGTCTCTCCCATATAAAACTGGATCGGCTGTGGGTGAGGAAGGCATAACCAAAACCAAAAGCGATGGTCAAAAGGATCATGAGGTTTAATGAGGATGATTTGGTGGATTGAGATTGCTTCGGCTCGACTACGAGACTCGCAATGACGGAGCTTTTTTTGTAAAATTTGAGGCGGTAGAGTCTTAATGAGGCAACGGTGCCGGCGAGGATAACGCCGATCCACTGAAAATGACCGACAGAGAAAGACATGCCATCTTCCGGCCCCCAAGTAGAACCACCATAGCCCCAGAATCTAGTCCAAAAAAGTTGTTTTATGTCGGCAAAATGGGCTAAATAATTAAAATAGCCACTTGTCATAGAGTCTACGTGCACAAATTTCTGCTCCAACACGACAGGAATAAAGAAAAAAGCAGAAAGACCTAAAGCGAATAAGCCAGAGAAGAAGAGGTCTTTTATCTTGTCAAATGATTTTAGCTTCCACATCCAGAATAATGCCCAAATAATGGCCGTAGGGGCAAATACGAGAGTCATAACATTGTGGGAAGTAAGCTGAAGAGCTATGGCGATACTGAGGTAAATAAAATCCGAACTAACTTGAAATTTAATTTTTGCTAAACTGGATTGCCACGGAGTACCTCGCAATGACGGGGCGGTGTGAGTCCCGCCTTGGCGGGAGACAAGTCTGTAGATGTAGAGGAGGACGAACGGGAACCAGACCATCCCCCAAGCTTCGTTCATAGCACCACGGACATAGACGTCGACAGAATGATAAGGAGAATAGACGTATAACACCGAGGCTAGGATGCCACCCCATTTTCCAAAAAACTCCTTCCCCAGCAAATACATACCGAGGGCACTGAGAACAAAAGCTAAAGCAAACATGACTTTAACCGGGAAGAAAAATCCAAACCCCAGTAAAACCATGAGCTCCATGGGGTAATAAGGCATGGGAGGGTAAAATTGCATTAGAGGGTATCCGTAGCCAAAACCGGCATCCGGAACCCATCGGCAAGGTATCTGACCATCCAAAATACACTTGTGGACCTCAACTAACCTGAGAACTTGAAGATCATCATGCATAGGCATAAAACCTTCTTTAAAAACATCGCTAATTGCGGGAATGACAAGAAGTAAGAGTAAAAATTCTATGCGGTAGCGAGAAACGAATTTGGCGATAGTTGAAATGATCTGAAAAAAGTAACGCATGTGATGTAATTATATATGGAAGAACGACCTTATTTCAGGCGGAAGAAGAGAAGAGCCTCGCGCGATCCGTCCGGTCTTGGTAATTTGGGGTATTCTTTGATTAGCTCGAGTTTTGCCATTTCCGAGGCAGGCAGATGATTCCTTGAGGCATTTAAAACATAATATCTTTGATTGTCTTTGCTGGTATTTAATAAACCCTCAGGAATTTCAAAAATATTGGGAGTGGATCCCACAATGGTGATGTTTTTGTGACCCTCGGTATAGATTTGTAAACCATCCGGAAGAGTCCCAAAGGTTCCCTCGGTAAAGACCACGATTTTGTTTCCTTTGGCCTCTTCGTTTAGTAAATACTCTGCAACCTCTCTCTGACCCGTGCCCGCTGTCCATTCACCCAAATATCCGGTACTCATATCTCTAGTCATGGGTGCAGCAGAAGGATTAAACAGATAGACAAAAGTAATGATAATCGGTACGGATAAAAATAATATTATCGATGACTTAATAAGTAACCCTTTGCGACTAAACAACCAATGAAGACCAAGTCCGGCCAAAGGCAAAAGCGGTAATACGGCAAAAAGAATATAACGAGTGGTATAGACTTTGGCGATAGACGCTTGGAACAAAAGTGGTAAGAGAGACACCAAGAGAAGAAAAATAAAAGATCGTCTGGTTTGGGAATTTAAATAGCCGAGGACTCCCAAAATCAGAACAGTGGGAGTAAGTAACAAGAAAAGCCAGTTCGCAGTGGTTTCTATGTTTGCGATAAATGGCAAAAATGGGTGACTCAACACTTCCTTGATGGAATAAACATAATCCTGATTTCTGGAGCCTATCATCTGGAAGCCGACACCCAATCTGAGAACGCCATACATCACTTGAGATATTACTACGACTAAGAAAACTCCCCAAATAAATTTACCGATGCTATTAAAATCTATTTTTGACCGATCCAAGAAAAAAATGACTGTGAGAAGTGACCAGATATAAAAAATCATAGCCGGAGACTTTGTAAGCAGTCCTCCTCCGATGGCAAAACCAAGATAAATGGCGTATTCGGTACTGAGAGTTTTGGCAAACTTTACCGCAAAAATCAAAGACCAGACACCAAACATCGCCAGAAGGCTGTCCGCCAAAGCCATACGGTCGAAGAACATAGTGAAAGGGACGATGGCATAAATAAGCGACGAGAATAAGGCAATAAATGGATTGGCAAAGATGACGAAGGCAAGAATCCCAACACCAATCAGAGATCCAAATCCCGCCAGTACTGAAATCGTCCGGCCAGCGACAAGAGGATCTGAAATAAATTTGAGGGCGGGCATGGTCAACCACATAAATAGTGGCTGCTTACCATCCGATAAAGGCAAAAACCTGAGTGTTGGCTCCGTCCTCATAACTTGAGACCAACGGACATATATGGCTTCATCTACAAAAACAGGGATTTTGTTTAAGGAGTAAAGACGAAAAAATAAAAATAATACAAGAGTGGTGAAGGCCAGAACAATAAGCCAAACAAGTCTATTTTTGGTCATACAAGCCGTTTAGGTCGTTAATTTTTACCTGAATAATTTGCTGCAACATGTCTACAGACTCTCCGATAAAACTTTTTTGCTTACTGGTAGAAGTGTCTTCGTTTTTCCAAAGTACGTCGACTTCTTTCAATCTGTTTCCAAGCTTTTCGGCTAAAAATAAAAGCTCTACATCGAAAGCGGAGACAGTCCAGCCCTTACTGACGGTTTTTTTACTTTTGATTACCGAAAGCATTGGGAAAATTTTCTTGGCTACTTGAGTACGGAGAGCTTTGAAACCACACTGAGTATCCACTACATCGTGGAGAAGCATCATGCCTCTGAAAGTTCTGAAGGACCAGGACGAAGCTTGGCGGATCAGATTGAAGTTCTTTCTCATCTTACCCCTGGAACCAAAAACAACATCAAAGCCTTTATCAAACCATGGCAATAGTTTTTCGACCTCTTTGAGAGGGGTAGACTGATCCATGTCGGTAAAGAGGACAACTTCCCCTTTGGCTTCCCTAATACCATTCCAAATGCCGGCTGCCTTCCCCCCGTGCTGACCTCTAATCATTTTGAATCCGGGATGTTTCTTACAAAAGTTTTCGATAATTTTATCTCCGCCATCCGTAGAACCATCGTCGTTGATGATTACTTCCCAAGTATATTTGGCAGTCTTAAGATAAGAATACATTTCGTCGAGGACTCCCCTTTCGAGATTGGCGTGTTCGTTGTAGTTACTGAGGACGATGGAAAGTTTTGGTGTCATGAGTTAAGTTTAAAAATCTGGGTCTGATAGTATTTTAACTCATCTATGGACTCGAGAATGTCTCCTGCAGAGCGATGTGGCTCAACCTTCGGATAATCGGGAATACTGGGGTACCAGCGGTGCATAAGCTCCTTTAAAGTATTTGTGTCAATTATTCTGTAGTGAACAAAGTCGTAAAGATTTGGCATGTATATCCTTAAAAATTCACGATCGATATAAACAGATGACCCTGCCAAAAGAGCCGTGTGAGGTGCACAATATTTTTTCAAAAAAATGAGGGTTTCCTCTTCGGCTTGGGCCACGGAAACTTGAGAGTTTCGAATCTCGGTAATTAGGCCGGACTCGCTAAAATGTTTTTGATTCCACTTGACCATGGTCGTAAGAATTGACTCCGGCTGGTGAATGACTATGTCCGGACCGGTACCAAGAACCTTTAGATTACCGTCCGTTACAACAGTTGCGATCTCAACTATTACCCCCTTGTCGACATCCAAGTCGGTGAATTCTAAATCAAGCCAAATCAGTGGAGAAGTAGGCAATGTGTTACTCATTTGAAGTGCGTTAAACGATAAATTTTGAGATAGTCAATATTCCAAGTGCCGACCACATGAGCCTGACCAAACTTAGCGATTTGATAAGCAGTGTTGCCTTCCGGTACACATGAGTCACCATCTTCACAAATTACAAAGAGCTGATCGGTAATTTTATCTTCTCCTCTGAAAGCAGGTGCCTTTTTGTTTTCCAAAAAATATCGATAGGATTCGTCGTAGTTCTGTTTGGCAATAAGTCCGAAGTTAAAAGGCTGGCCAGACGACTCCTTAATAATAAGATCGACGGCGGCTTCTGTCCGCCAGAGCTGACGGTTTGGGGTTTCTTTTATCGGACTGTAAATAAGGGAATAGCTAAAAAGGAATATTACTAAAATAATAGATAATATTTTCAAAACTAATTTCTGTTCGAACAAGAATCCGAGTAAGGCGCCCAAAAGTAAATAAAGAGCGGGATAAATAAAACCTAAATAGTGAATATAGACGTGCTGTTTGTAGACACTAAGACCTAAGATAGCCAAGCCAAGCCAAAGGAAGAGAACCTTTAGGGGTGTTTTCCACTTTGACTTTAAATAAATCCAGATAGAAAGTAGTAAGGTGAGCACCAAGCCAATTGGAGCAAATAAAGTTTGTCTAGCTAAAAACATGTCGGAAACCGTCATAAGCATCACCGGAAGGAACCTGTCTGATTTAACCGGGTTTAGATTTACCGTAGTTTGACGATCGGAGAAAAAAGCTTTAAAGGCGTTGAAGTTCATCCAATTGTGCTTGATATCAAACAACAAAAGTGGAGACATTAGGAGCAAGAAAAGGCCAATGGCTATCAGTGTTTGACGGACAAAAATCTTTTTTTGTACTACATTTTTTTTGATTTGATTGAAGGAAAAGAGCCAAAAAAGTCCCAACGTAGGGATAAGCAACAATCCTAGATAATGCATCTGAAGCGCGAAGGCAAAAGAAACTCCGACAATAGGAAGCCAGAAATATTTTTTGTTCTGCCAGACTTCATAAATTCCCCAAACACAAAGCAGGGCGAAGAATGGCATGGGGTTTGGATTCCAGGAAGCTCTGGAATAAATAATGGCGACCGGTGAGATGGCATACAAACCAGCGGCGATAATAGCGGCAGATTTACCGAACCATTTCCGAGCCACAAACCAAGTTAGCCAGATAGTGAAAGTGCCCAGAAGCGCATTCATCACGGCCGGCCCAACAGGATTCAGACCGGAGAGGAGGAGAGCTGGAGCCATCATATAGTAGTAGAGTGGACCGAGATACATATTCCCGATACTAGTCTGAGGTCCAATGAAGACAAGATTTCCCCTCGTAATCAAATCCCTGACGATACGGACATCTCGACCTTCGTCACCCAGAAAGGTTAGGAAGTCGCCTATTCGATACAGACGGAGAGTGAGAGCGAGCAGAAGAATTATAGAAATTAAAGTAAACTCAAGTCTGTGGTTTTTGGCGAAGTCCTTTATGTTTTGAAGTATTTTCATGTTTGTTTTCCTGGATTGCCACTTCGCTTTGCTCCTCGCAATGACGAGGGGTAGTATTATTTTAATTTGTACCAGAGTTTGAAGAGGTCGATGAAGCTTTGGATGATTACATTTAGCTTAGCACCGGTAGCTTCTCCGAATTTTCTAGGATAATGCTGGACCCCAATCTCCACGATTTTAAATCCCGATTTTTTTGACTTGATAAGAAACTCACTACTTATAAATGCGCCTCTTTCGCTTTGCAGAGGTTCAATCTTATCAATAACCTTTTTGGAAATTAATTTAAAGCCACAGTCAATATCATGAACGTTTAACCCAAACAGAATAAAGACGACAGTCTGCCAAGCCTTCGAATTTAATTTACGTAAGAGAGATACCTTTCTACCCAAGTAATAACCAATTACCATATCTGCCTTAGTTCTATCCTGAGCATCGATAAAGCGGTTAATTTCTTTGAAATCAAATTGGCCGTCGGAGTCGATAAAAGAAATCCAAGGATATTTGCATGCATACAAGCCACTCTTGAAGGCGGCTCCGTAACCGCGGTTTGGATTGTGATGAATGACGGAAATCCTTTTTTCATTTTTACTTAGAGAATCAGCGATTTTACCTGTATTATCCTTGGAACCATCATTTACGATGACTAGTTCCCACTCCGATACATTTTTTTTGAGATTTTCGACTACATTTTTGACGGTCTTTTCGAGATTGGCTTCTTCGTTGAAGGCCGGCAAAAACACAGACATTTTATCTATTTGTCGCGACATACTCACAAGTATATACTAGAGATAGATGAAACGAGCTTATTTAATGTTGATTACCTTACTCTTTACCTTGCTGGTCTGGGCTCCTTTTGCCTTGAAGATCTATCTCCCCGGATGGAATTTGGACTTCACAGAAGGAACCAAATCTCTTTGGCAGAACTTTGACGGACCAAATTATTTGATTGTGGCTAAAACTTGGTACAACAAAGAAGCAATCAAGACAGAGTTTTCAAGTCCTCTCCCTACCGAGTATTACCCGGCTCACTTTCCGCTATATCCGGCAGTGATTTCTGTGTTTGATATTTTTATGAAAGGTCCAACCGCAATGCTGATGGCAACCTTGCTGGGTTCGATGCTTTGCTACCTGATGTTGCTGAAGTACACAACTGATTTTAAATTAAGCAAAAATGCTCTTTGGCTATGTCTGGCTTTCTTGATTTTGCCTGCCCGGTGGGTAGCCGTAAGAGCCGTAGGATCTCCGGAACCGTGGTTTATCTTTTTTATCTTGGCCAGTGTCTATGCTTTCAAAAAAGAAAATTTTCTGATGGCGGGTATCATGGCCGCCTTGGCTCAGCTTACTAAAAGTCCAGCGATTATACTACTCGCCGCTTACGGTATTTTTGCTTTAGTTCAATCATTTAAAGAGAAAAAGATTCTGTTTAAATATTGGCCACTACTAATCCAGCTTGCGGTAATTCCGCTTCTGTTTTGGTTCTTTGGTGTTAGAACGGGAGACGTATTAGCTTATTTCAATAGTGGAGACAATATCCATCTTTTCTGGCCTCCATTTAGTGTATTCTCTCCTAATGGTCAAAACTGGGTAGGCAGTTTCTGGTCTGAAGATATTATTTGGGTATGGCTAGTATTTGGAATTGGAATTATGAAACTTAGAGAAAAGAAACTGGATATCGAATATTTCTTCGCCGGACTTTTTTTCCTCTCTACTTTATTCATCGCTCACAGAGATATCGGCAGATATATTTTACCCATTGCTCCATTTGTACTAATTGGCTGGGATAAGATGATACAAAAAAAAGAGTTTAAATTTATTGTCTGTTTACTGATAGTGCCGATTTTAATATACTCTTGGAACTTCCTTCTGAATAATACTGCACCGATTGCAGATTGGGCTCCGTACTTATAATTGCTTCAATCGAAGATAGTTTTGTAGGGCCAGAACCTAGATTTGATCTTGACGACATAATTTACAAGTAATAGAACCAGTCCAACGTATAGAGTGTAATCCCAAAAACCATTTAGCCCTATTTTGAATATCAAATATGGACTTGCAAAGACAATAATGGAATGAAGAATATAGACAAAAAGAGAGTTTTTACCCCAATCTCGAAGCGCTTCTCCAATGAAGTTCTTAAAAGAATTGATATTCTTGTGCATAAATATAAAGAATGCTCCATACCAAATAGGTATTAATAGTAATCGTCCAAACCCAAGTAATTTCTTATCGAAGTACAAATTTAGAACATTGTTTTTATGTATAAAATACATGATTGAGCTATTCAGGGAGATACCTAAATTTGAAATGTTTTTTATGAAGAAAACTGAGATTAGACATAGTACCAGTGAACCAATAAACAAAAAGATTACCAACTTTAATAGAACCTTCCTGGTATGGCTGGATAGCTTCAATAATCTTTCGACCAGATAGGAGTGATTTAGGCCCAAAGCCATACCGGCGAAAAAAACTATCTGGTAAGCCAAGTAAATATTGTCACCCCTAAAATACCAAACAATTAAACTCATAAGTAAGATTGGCCAAGTTTTGAGGTATTTGATTCCCAAAAGCACGAAGGGTGAAAATAATAAATACAGACTGTAATATGGCAAGAAGTCGGCCCAACCGTAGATATATTTCAAAGTTAGCGTATCGACTACCAGCCGGAAAAGGTTGCTTGTTTCAATTTCCCAGAGGCCCATCTTTCTGATCTCGACCGGAAGATAATTTCCCCAAACGGTAAAGAGAAGAGTCAGAGCAATTCCCCAGAAGTAAAGCTTTGCAGCCCTTGACCAAGCATGCTTGACAAGTGATCCGAAAGAAATCTCTTGAAGACTATTCTTGTAACCATAGATGAACCCGGAAATGACAAAAAAACCGGCAGCAAAAGAAACCCAGAGATAGGCACCACCAGTGAGAAATAAAAATATGCTTGGGAAATTTCGAAGATGATCGACAAGAATTCCAAACAAAAAAATGCCTCTCGAAATGTCCAATAACTCTAAGCGAGTTTTTTTCACTGAATCTTTTTCCAGATAAAGACGTTATAAATGAACCAATTTAGCGGGACAGTGATAAAGATGACTGCTCCAATCAAGAAAAAGGTACGGTAGTCATCTCCAAAGAAATGGGTGCCGGCTCCGATAACCAAGCTAGGCATAATAATTCCGGAGAAGACAGAGCTGAGATTGAACTGGGTGAATTTACGAATTAATTTCTTGCCCCAAGGAAGGCGCTCTTTCTTGAAGGTCCAACGATTGTTGAGCGTAAAATTATTAATTATGGATAGTTCGGCGGCCATAGCGTTTGCAAAAGTGTTTCGAACACCAACACTATCAATAAACCTACCGAGAATGGTAGCAAAGACATCTAAGCCTATTTTGTTAATAATAAAACCGCAGAAACCAATAGTGCCGAACTTGATAAACTTTTTGGTAACCGGATCATTTAATCTCAACAAGAAAACTGTTTTAAATATCTCTTTTGCTGTTTGTGGTTCGATCTTGGATTCGCCAGCATTGCGAACATTGAATTGGAGAGGTATCTCTGTGTATCTTGCTCCCAGTCCGATCATCTGAAACAAAAACTCCATCTTGTAACCAAAGCTTTTGGAATATAGATGATCCATGTCCATGGTGTCGACAAAACCTTTGACTCTTGATGCTCTTAGACCACTGGTGGGGTCGGTGATTTTAAAGAATTTTCTGGTCGGGAAAAACATGATCATTCTGGCTACAAGTCCACCAATCTCACTAAAGAACAATCTTTTGAATCCCCATCCTTTTGGATTTGTACCGCCCTTTATTTTTCTGGAGCCGATTACATAATCATAACCATCATCGATTGCTTTTAAAAGCTTGGTAACCAGTCTAGGTGGGTGCTGAAAGTCGCCATCCATCTCAATGACGACATCTGCACGAAGCTCCGTCATAGAGTAGCGGAATCCTCGAACGTAAGCCCCGCCGATTCCGGTTTTCTTGGCGCTGAGTGATAAAAATAAATTCTTAAATTGTTTTTGCTTGGCCTGAACAACCTTGTATGTGCCATCCGGGGACGTGTCGTCTACCACCAATACCTTACAGTCCCAATTTTTAATTATTGGGAATGTGACAGTAAAAAGATGGTCGATCATCTTTCCAATTGAATCAGCTTCGTTATACGTGGGGATGATAATGACGGCGATAGGAAGTTTTTTCATAATTATTTTTTACAATTGCCGCAGTAATTTTCTCCTGAGCAATCCCCTTTACACTCACTATCTCCTTTACCTCCACACTTACAGTCACCTTCATCACAACAGGCTTTCTCTTCTTTACACTCTTCACAATTACACTCGCCGGGTTCGGTCACAATTTCTTCGGCTTTACCATTCTCGTACCAGTAGAGCTTGGATTCGTCCTCCTTTATGGTCTTTAGGTGGGATTTGTCGCAAAATGGCTGGTCTTTGGAGAGTCCACACATACAAATAAACTTATCCCCTACCTTCATGGGTGCGTGAGCGGTTTTCTTTACAAGTCTTGGCATGCTTCGATTATACTATCTGTATGCTGATAATCGATATTTTGACCATATTCCCCGAGATGTTTGAGGGTGTTTTCCGCACTTCCATGATTGGCAGAGCCGTCGGAACAGAGGCCGTGCAGATTAATGTCCGCAATTTAAGGGACTGGAGCGATGATAACTACAAAAGTGTAGATGACCACCCATTTGGGGGCGGAGCCGGCATGGTGATGAAAATCGACGTGATAGACAGAGCGATAAAAGAACTTAAAAAAGAAAACACTAAAGTGATTTTGATGGATACAAAGGGCAAAATGTATGACCAGAAAAGTGCCGAAAAATTAAAATCCGAAGAGCATTTGATTTTTATTGCACCTCACTTTGAGGGTATTGATCACCGCGTCCACGAACACTTGGCAGATGAAATCTATAGCATCGGGCCTTATGTATTAAGTGGTGGCGAACTTCCGGTGATGGTGGTGGTCGATAGTATTTGCCGGCTGATGCCCGGGGTACTCGGAAACCCTGAATCTCTTAAAGAAGAGTCCTACAGTGAGGAAATGGCCATGGAATATCCTCAATACACCCGCCCGGCCGATTACAATGGCTGGAAAGTGCCGGATGTTTTACTTTCCGGGAATCACAAGGAAATCGAAAAGTGGCGTAAGGGCAGGTAGTGGAATTGATTTGATGGATTCCGAGTCAAGCCCGGAATGACAATAGATCTTTGGACTAGTGATCGGAGTAGTGAGATGGATTTTCACTCTCCCTTATGATTTTTTTTGCTTCAGCAACTGACCCCGCCCGTCCATCTTCAAATAATTCAAATACAGCCCTCGCTAGATCCTCGTTTAGATGATCATGAGTCATCAATTTTTGAAAAAAAGATTCTCTTTCTCTGTCTGATAAATGACTAAATCTCTCTTTTTGGTTTTTTTGAGTTATTTCTTCTAAGGTTTTTTCTCCAGTCATCTTATTTATTGTTTAGGGATTCCAAATGGAATTAGGTAGATTATAGTATCCGTGTCTGGAATAGTCACTAGATCCAGGACTTTTTCTTCGTCGAAGCCGGAGATGGTAACCACGCCGAGTTTTAGACTTTCGGCCTGAAGATAGAGATTTTGACCGGCGTGGCCGGCTTCTAAGTAAACTTCTTTATCGTGAGGGATGCCACCATAAGACTCGGCCATTTTCCCCATGTTCCCGGTAATTACCAAAACCGCGGGAGCATTCCTGAATGAACTTTCGTTTAAGGTTTCAAACAGAGCTTTTTTTAGATCAACTAACTTCAAAGGTCTCAGCTGGTGGATCGGAGTTCTATCCCCCGGAATGTATTGATACTCTCCCGGCTCCAAGCCGGAAACCTTGTTTGCAATTAGGAATACCGATAATGGATAGGTGGACTTGGCAGAAGGAGTAGTGCGACCACCCCAATCGACTGTGACACCTTGAGCCGCCCAAAGCATCTGAGACACTTGCTTGAGAGTAAGCTCTGTATCCATAAAGTCTCTTCGGGTGCGACGGCCTTTTAAAACACTCTCAATTGAGCTACTGCTTCGCAACTCGGGTGAAGGTAGTGAAATATTCCCAGGATTTAAAATGGCAGAAGGTGATGCCGATGGCTCAACGGGAGCTATAACTTGAGGACCTCTCCTATAAAAAACCGCGATGATTATCAAAATAATAACCACAAAAGCCGTAAGCGCCGGAATCATCCAGCGCTTAACAACAGCTTTCGAAATTTTTTCTTTTAAATCTTGGGCAGATTTTTTCACTTTAATTTAAATGAAGGTTACGATCTTGGCAGTCTTGCGAACACCGGTAAACCACTCTTGGGTCTTGGCGTAGACTTCCTGCTGATAAAGGGTATCCTTGATACTGGCTGAGACTTCTTCCAATTTTTTATCTTTGAACTGAGTCTTGTTGTCATCAAAGTACTTTTTGATTTTGTCGGCAGTGATGTCAATCTTGTAACTTTTTTCAACTAACTTCTTGAGACCCAAACTCTGCTTGATGGAATCTTTGGCTTTGGCTTCGGTAAGACCATATTGAGTGAGTGCCGACTTAAAGGCTTCATCACCACCATAGTCTTTGATAATCTTGGCCATTTCTGTAGAGACATCTTGATCGGAAACTACAATATTGTTTTTCTTTAATTCAGAATTTAGGATTCTTTCGTTGATAATATCATCCAGAGTTTGTTTGCCATATTTCTCGACCATTTTCTGGTTTAGTTCATATCGGCTAATAGGAGAAGAATTTACGGTACCGGCCAATACAAGACCGCGATATTTCTGAGCAAGTAGATAAAGGGCAGAACCAAGAGCCACGATTAGCACTAGTTTTACAATAAATCCAAAGGGAGGACGACTGACTTCTTTAATTGAAGAAACAGAAGAATCCATTTCAAACGTTTCTTCCGAAACGGGACGTAGTTTTTTAATTACTTTCACCGATTTTTTTGTTTTCATTTTTTCTGCGGACATTGCCGGTTTTACTTTATTAATTGTTTTTTTGGTAGCGGTTTTTGCCATAGTTTATATATTAGCACTTTCGAGATTTATTGCGTTATCCATTACTGGAATCACCGGATCAGGAAGCTCGGTGCTGTAATTTAAAATATTCTGTCGAATCCACTGATAATCTGATTTAACAACAACTTCTGTGGTAGGTACCGGAGTACCCAGATCGGGTGGTAGAAATACCGGAGCCCTGCGACTGTCGGCAATAGACTTGCCAATAGCTAAAGAAATCAAAAGCACAATCACGACCAGACCACTTACCCAGTACCACTTATATTTAGTAAGCCAAGCTTTTACGGGAGCAAAAATAACTCCACTTTTTAGATCATTTATAAGCTTAATTGCTTCCGGATTGGTTATTTCAAATTTGGGGTTGGACATAGTTTATATCGATATCAATAAGACGATTAATCCAATCTAATTGAAGTAGACGAATCTCAGTCAAAATCTCTACGCGGGAGGAGAAGAAAATATCATTAGCTGACTCAGACACGGCCTCGGCCATGGGAAGATTATTGGCAAATGTATCAATCTTCGCATCTATAAATTTGGCTTTATCTCTGAGCTCTTGGATACGATCGGTAAGATTCTGTGGCATAGGTGAAGGTAGTTTGGGAATGATGGTTTCCAATGCCGTCTTGGAATCGATTTGGATTCTGACCAACTCAGCGATTTTGTGAGCTAAGATGCCGAACTTAATCATGGCGTCGTTTACAGGAACAGTCTCGAGATAATTGTTGGTAAATTTCTTTAAATCGGCTTCAGTGACTATACTTTGGGCTTTAAATGATTGATCCAGGAAATATTGGCGTGAGCTGTTTAAAGCAGTGATTACGGGCTTAATGGGGTCGTAATCGACGCGATAACTGCCAATAAGATCCAGAAGATACCAATCTAGAGATGCTTTGGCTAGATCACGACTAAGGATAGTCTGCTTGGCCGAGATCATAACCTTTTGCTGATTGTCCAGACTTGGAGTTGTTAAGTAGTCTTGCTTAAGAATAGCGAACTCGGCAAAATTGGTTCTATATTTACCGTACTGATAATCGTAGTCTGATTTGGCGCTGGCCATGACGAGTGGGGAGAAGATGAAAGCCAAAAAAGCGACAATTATAATCGGAGTGAATTTAAATAGATTCCCGATCAGGTCGGGAATGACAGAACGAACAGACATATTATTATGGTACTCGATTATTGCTTATCAGGCAAGGTGAGACCTTGGCCAATGAGATACTCGACCACAGTTTGCCATGTAGAGAAATGAGTGCTTAGCTCTTCTTCGGTAATAACAGTTTTTAGTCCACCAAACAATCTTTCTTCTGTAAGCTTAGACTTTAGACCACCAAAAACCGGATAACGATTGGCATTCTTTTGAGTCGCCAGAAAATCATGAATTGAGGCTGATTTAACCAATGATTCATCGCCACCAAGTTGCTTAATTACGAAGGAAATTAATTCATGAGGCGTAGTGGTGTCGGATGAAGCATGAAAAACACCGTGTGCGTCATTCTCAATAATTTTCTTAAGAGTAGTGACTATTTCGTCTACAAAGGCGATAGAGATTTGCTGGTCATGAAACAAGGGATACATCTTACCTTCAACAAATTTTTTGAGGGCTCCTCGAATATAGTCTAATTTATCCTCAAAACTTGATCTAACGGGATAAATAATTCTAAGAACAGTACCACCTCTTTCATTGATTAATTTTTCGGCTCTATTTTTGGTCCAGCCATACCAGGTAAGTTTTTCGTTTGTGGTGGGTGGTATATCTGTCTCGGCATAGGGTCCTGGCTGTGATAAATCTCCCGGGAAAACCATGTCCGTAGATATTTGAATAATATTTTTGGACTTGAAAGCGCCAAGCAAATTCTGCACTCCAACCACATTTATTTGCCATGCGCTAGCGGTGTTGTCACCGGTTTGTTCTTCTGAAGCATTTACATCTGTAAAAGCGGCGAAGTTGATAATCCAATCCGGATTTGTTTTCTCCACATAAGACTTCACAGAACTTGGATTATTAATATCCATTTCCTCTGATGTCGGAGTATAGAGACTGTATTCTTTGGCAAGTTCGACGAATCTTGAACCTACTAATCCTGTTGCGCCGGTGACGAGTATTTTTTCTTTCATATTTACATTTTTTCCGGTTTGACAAAATCGAAGGATACAACTTTGGGGTCTATGCGACATTCTTGGGTAAATTCATTCGCCACGAAGTATTGATCCGTAAAATAGTTTAGAACAACCGGATCAAAATTGGGATTGATAAAACCATGAGCGACGCCGGCGGGTATATAAATCAATTTGTCAGAAGAAAGAATGACTTTCATCTTAGTGCGATAAGTAATAGATTCTGGCCGGTAGTCGATAAGACCCATGAGTATTGTGCCACTTGTAGTCCAGATTTCATTTTGTTTCGGATGAATGTGCCAAAATCGTTTGGTCTTGGGTGCCAAAAATGAGGTATTGGTTTGGATGGGGTGAAACGATAACCCAAGCTCTTTGAGAGCGACATTGTTTCCCTTGGTATCTAATCTCATAGACTCCTTAAACCAACCACCATAATCATCTGCAAAAACATTTACTTTAAGAACATGGACATCTTTGATGCCCTCGGTCTTTTCGTATGTTTGACGATAAAGCTTGGTATTTTTGGGCAGGGCGATTGATTTGTGTTTTATTTTGATCAGCCCCATATTGGTTTATTTATTTTTATAAAAGTTTTCTGAAGTGATTTTCATATCTTTCCACCAAGATTGGTTCGAATTGTACCAGGTAATGGTTTCCTGTAACCTGAAATCAAAATCGGCGGACGGAGACCAATCGAGCTCTTTATTTATTTTGGACCAGTTGACGGCATAGCGGCGATCGTGACCAGGGCGATCAGTAACGTATTCAATACTACTTTCGTCCTTACCCATCATCTTCAGAATCATCATGGTGATATCTAGATTTGAGTAATCCTTGGTAAGCCCACCTACGGTGTAAGTATCCCCTATTTTGCCTTTCTTAAGAACAGCATCGATGGCAGAGCAGTGATCTAGAACGTAGAGCCAATCACGGACATAGAGTCCATCGCCATAAATTTTTACTTTCTCTCCCTGCAGAAGATTGGTAATCATCCTGGGAATAAATTTCTCCGTATCTTGGTAGGGTCCGAAATTGTTACTACAATTGGTAATCGTAATGGGCAGTCCAAAGGTGTGAAAATATGCCCGGACAAGATGGTCTGAGCCGGCTTTGGAAGCGGAGTAAGGACTTCTAGGGTCGTAGGGTGTGTTTTCATCGAACTTGGCGTCTGTACCAAGTGTCAATGCACCAAATACTTCGTCGGTAGAAATGTGATGGAATCTTTTATTACCATGCTTTTTGGCGGCTTCCAATAAAGTTTGAGTTCCGATGATATTGGTTTTGACAAAAACCAAGGGGTCCTTAACAGACCTGTCGACGTGGGACTCGGCGGCAAAATGAACAATAGTGTCTACCTGAGAAACCAGCTCATCGACAATTACCGGATCCGTAATATCTCCTTTGACAAAAGCGTAGTTGGGATTTTTTTCTATATCCGACAAAGAACTCAAATGACCGGCATATGTAAGAGAATCTAAAGTAATTATTTGGTCCGAAGGATATTTTTCCAGCCAGTAGCGGATAAAATTTGAACCAATAAAACCGGCGCCGCCTGTGACTAAGAGTTTCATATTTTTTTAGCTAATTTTTCTTTCTCGGCCATGTGATTGCCGGCTTCCAAAAGACTATCGAAGGTGCCGGCATCCTGCCAGTAACTATCAAAGACGCAAGCCTTAAGCTCTCCCGACTCTAGAAATGTATTACTAATACTGGGGTTACCACTAATCTCTAGCTCTCCCCTAGCGGAAGGTTTAAGATTCTTGGCGATTTCCACTACTCGTGAATCGTAGGTATAAAGACCGGTAGAGACATACATAGATTTGGGGTGCTCCGGCTTTTCTTCTATGGATAGGACCTTATTATTTTTATCTATCTCCACTACTCCAAGTCTTCTGACTTCCTCAATTCTGTCTAACTTCTTGACATAGATTTGTCCACCTGACTTGAATGAATTAATTTGTTTAGAAAAATCTTCGTCAAATATATTGTCCCCAAGAGCCATCGTGACGTTGTCGTTGTCCAAAAAATCTTCACCAAGAATAAAGGCTTCACCTAAACCTTTCGGCTCCTTCTGAATGACGTAACTGAAGTGAACTCCAAACTGATCACCGGTCCCCAGAAGATTCAAAAAGAGTCCGGCATTTTCCGGAGCAAGAATTATTAAGATATCTTTGATTCCGGCTCTGGTAAGAGTTTCGATAGGGTAATAGATCATGGGTTTGTTGTAGATCGGTAACAATTGTTTACTGATCACCCAAGTCAATGGTCGGAGTCTGGTGGCTCTTCCACCCGCTAAAATAATTCCTTTCATTTCTTCTATTATACGTTACGACGCAAGTTTGAAAATTAAAATAAACCTATAACTAATATCGTTCCAAGAACTGCATACGCGATATATTCAGCTATGATTTTTGGATGAAGTGTCCCCTCTTTTTGGTGATGTAGTAGACCCCATATGACATATGAAAGGGATAACGTAAAGACAGTAATAATCTGATAATTTTTATTTCCATTAAAAATTAAAACTCCTATAATTGCAGCAGAAACGATAAAACTTAAGAATAAATAATCGAGGACTTTGCTGACAGGTCTTCTCATAGAATGATTCCTTGACGAATAATAATGAGAATGACGGCCATGCCAATGAAATAAGTAAGGTGAGCCCACGTATCTCCGGAGATGCGGATGATGTTGTAACGAAGAACAAATATCCAATCAAGACTAAGAGCAAATAGAACAAGAATGACAAAAGCGAGAGACCAGGTTCGGGAAAGATCGAGAGGTGAAATTCCTGATGAAGGAATTAATTTTTCACCTACAACTGTGGGCTGGGGAGACGGCTTAACCGGTACTTTTACAGCCGGTGTTTGTGGAGGTACAGGAACAGGCTCTTGAGCGAGAGCAGGTTTGGCGTCTACTCTGTTCGCGGCGATTTGAGCGACGGAAGTTTGTGGCGTCCCGAACATCTGAACAACGATTGTCGTCTCGACACCATTGATATAGCCATCCATGACGGCAACACCAATATCTTTATATCGGGGATCCAAAAGATTTTGCTTGTGAGTAGGTGAAGCCATCCAAGCCTTCACTATGTCCCCTGGATTACTAAAATCTCGAGCCAGATTTTCGCCGGCGTGCTGATATTTGTAGCCGGAATTGGTGACGAAGTACCAAGGTTCTGTACCCTGAGGTGAGATATGTGCCCAATAATTGTGAGCAAACATATCTGCGGCTTTGGCAGCGGCGGCTTGAGAAAGGTCGGAGTTTAAAGTAACAATGCCAAGACCCGAATTCAAGCGCTGACTATTGGTAAGCTCAATAACTTTAGCGGGATCTATTTGAGAAGCGTAACCAAGAACACCTGGCTGAAGACCAATGGTGATATCGATAATCGAACGACCCATGATGAAAAGGCCAATAAGAACCAAGATAGAACCAGGCCAAAGAATTTTGGCTTTATGATTGTTGTGTGGGTGCGGTGCAAAAAGAGTGAGGGCAGGATGCGCCATAGCTTAAATCATTATGGCACAAATGGCACTAAAAACAATTCTTTTTCGATACTAAATGAACCGTCGTCGCTTTCATACCAAATTGCACCTCTAATTAAAGGAAATTTCTTTAGATCTGCTTTCATATTTTTGATCCAGTCTGCCTTGTCTACGCCGGTAATAGAACTGTTTGATTCGGCCAGCATAATGGGTTTCCTGAATGGGACAAGTAAATCATATGCTTTGGATACCATGGTTGAAAAACTTCTGTTGACATTAAATTCTCTCGCTTCTCCCCAATTGTACGCAGAGAATCCGACCCAATCTACATAACTGTCCCCGGGATAAAATGTAGAATATTTTGCCGAGTTAGTCCCATTTTTACCGCCAAAAGGTTCGTTCGGTGCCCAAAGCCACAAAACATTTATAGCCCCTTCCGAAATAAAAATATCGTGAACGTGTCTCCAGGCGTCAACGAAATCTTTAGAGGTATTTGAATTTACATCTATCCCCCATGGATACCAATCACCATTCATCTCGTGAGCGAACCGCAACAGAACAGGATAGCCAAACTTCTTTAAATCAGACGCATATGTGTGGATATAGCTATCAAAATCGCCTCTAACGATGTTTGCAAGCCGATAAGCAATTTGAGAGCTTGGTGTAGCCAAACGGGACCCGGACCAAGGCTCCCATGAGATGTAAGGTATGGCTCCGGCTTTGTGAACTTGCTCCAAGAATACAAAATCTGCTTTGGCGAGCTCGTCTTGCGACCAACTTTGATACCGACCTAAGAAGAAGCTAGGAATCTGATTCCCAGACGAGTTTAACTCATCCAAATGCAAAGACCGGAAAGTTCTTAAACTATGAGTGCCTGTAATTCCCTGGAAAAATATTTTGTCCGGAGGATTGATGAGCGAACTGACCAGTAATATATTGGATTGGCTTGATACGGAGGTTTGATAAAATTTCCAAACCCATGTACCGACAAATATAAAGAGGACCAGGGTAAACCCAAATAAATATTTGACGTAGCTGACTTCCTGAACCTTCTTTTTTTTCATTTTACTTGCCACCCTGATTACTTTGACTGAATAATCTTTTGATTGGAGGTACTTACTTGTTTTGCAATGGTTTGTCGACCAAGAGACTCAACAAAGGCTTTGAGCGATTCGGGTGACGATTGGATACGCCAATCCACTTCCTTCTTTAAATTGAAATAAATTATGGCGCCCAATTGGGGATACTTTTGAGTTAAGTTCGGAGATAAAAATTCCTTCATCCAGTCGCTTTTCTTACCACCAAGTTCATTTGAACCAACTTCAGCAATCATTAACGACTTAGAGGTAATCTTGGACATTTTGGTGAATGAAGTGCCGAATATCTTGTCGAAGCTATTCCATCCCTGACTTCCCTGATACTCTCCCCAGTTGTAACCATCTAAACCCACCCAGTCCGTATACGCATCGCCGGGATAATATCTGGATAAATCGTTTGCAGGAACGGCAGGGTAACTACCGGCATTGGGACACCAGACCCAGGTGACATTGCTAACATTTTCCGATTTGAAAATATCTACGACGTGTTTCCAAGTAGCTACATACTGAGAAGGAGTATTACCGTTTACAGTACCGGACCAAGGGTACCAATCACCATTCATCTCATGAGCGAACCTGATAAAAACGGGTCGGCCATACTTCTTTATTTCATTGGCAGACTGACGAATGTAATCATCGTATTTCCCTCCGGATATCACAGCAAGTGAATATTCAGACTGATTGACACCGGCACCCGGTACCCAAGGTTCCCAGGTAATCATAGGGGTCATATTTCGCCGTGTAAAAACTTGAAATAACTCAGGAGTAAAACGTGAATTGCCCGGATTCCCCCACTGTAAATAAGTGTTGGCTATGGTTTGATTATCTCCAACCATCTTTGACATATCTGCAATGTGCTGATCATCAAACGGCTCAAAAGAAAATCCCAAATAGAGCGGCATTTTCTTGGTGATTTGTGGTGAAGGGGTGGAAGACGGCGTACTCTCGGTAATATCCGGAAATGACACCTCAACCGGAACAGGTTTCCCACTGTATCCTAAAGACCTTGGGTCTTGATTGTTATATCTAGAATACATTGCAACCGCAAAGACCAAAATTAATCCAATCCCAACCAAAAATACCGGGATGAATTTTTGAATATTTTGATTTATGTTTGTCATGTCCTGCGCAAATTGTATATCATTTTCCCCCCGGATAAATCCCAACAGCAATTCCACTGGCCTGTAATGCTGAAATCATTTTTCCAAATGAGGCGATAGTTAGCTTATCTTCCGGAGCAATGAGTGACCAGTGATAATCTGTATTACCATCAAACCAAGTAACTTCCGATAGTCCGTATTTTTGCCCAAGTTTAATGGTGTATTGTTGCAAATCTTTAATCCATTCAGATCTTTCCGTGTCCGTCATCTTGAAAGATGTCTTTCCTGTCGGATACGGTACAGCTTCGTCGGTCTTGGATAAATACGGCACAGAGGTTTCACTTATCACCAGCTGAGCCTTCGGGAACTTCTCGTGCATGATCCGGAAAAATGCCTCGGGAAGTACTTGTTGAGGAGTGACTTCACCTCCGGGAGGGCCGTCGATTCCTTTCTTAAAAGGACGGCTGTATCCATCTATTCCAATGTACTCAAAAGGAATATTTGGAACGTATTTTTCATAATCGGAGGCACGCTTGTTTTGCCAGTTGGCATCCGAAGTCAAATTTTGGAAGACTAACATCCACTTCAAATTACCTTCGACTTGACCAATCTCGGAATAAACATGTTCATGTATTGCTTTATAGTCCGCAGGGGCTAAATGACTCCAAGGATATTCTGCAATAGGCGCATTCATTTCATGCATAAAGCGAATCCTTACTTCATATCCTTTATGTGTGTCAAACCATTTCTGCAATTCACTTCTCCATCCCCTCAAATATCTATCACTATCACCGGAAACAATATCCGTCAAAGAAAGACTTTTGGCTGAATCCGTAAATTTTGGCTCCCAAGTAATGATAGGAGTCATATGACGACTGTATGCGAGATCTAGGACCGGTTCGACTTCGCTTTTGAACTGTGCAATACCTGACTCCTCTGTGTTTTCGTCCCAGCCAATAAAGAATAATAATTTTTGAAAATTATTTTCTCCGGTTTTGCTTAGCTTGGCATTTACTCTATCAAGTGAGACAGCGAACCGGTCTGCATTTTTGGAAACATTTCCGACAACTTCCTCATCTTGGATTCTGTCGCTCGGTGTTACGAACTTATCTCTCACGACATTTCCAAGATATACAATCATAAAAAACGTTGCCAATAGAGGTGCAAAAATTAAGACTTTTTTGGTTATCGTGATGGACTTAAATTCCAGAACGATTTTGCGGAACGGCGGACTAATAACACCGGATAGAAGTGCAGAGTTTAGTATCAGCCATCCGACTGCAGGATAAAGAGAAATATTTAACTCTCCCCTTACAAACAACAATAAGGATTGAGCCAGAGCGACCAACCCAAGCAGAAAGAAAAACAATTGCCATATTACAAATCTTAATTGAGTCAGACCGGAGACCTGATTGCTATCTCCCTTTTCACTGACTTTAAAGATCGCCCGCCCAAATAATGTCCTAAAAACGGCGGTAAAACTAGCCGGAAACATGCCCCAATAAAATTGCCAAGCACGCCAGGCTTTGGTGCCAACCAAAGAGAAAAATATCACCTCTAAACTTAGAAGCGAAAGTAGCTGAATTACCAGATAAGGTCTACTGCTTTGATCGATGACAAAAGGACTTATTCCGGTCATCAGAGAGATAATTGGCATCATAATCAGAATTGGAGTAAAAAGAGGGGCCAGAAAAGATAATGGGTAGGTAAAGTGAATAAATTTTTGCCAAAAACTTAGCTTTTGTCCTAGACGCCATTTTTTTCGCTCGAAAACAAATTCAAATGCTCCGGAAGCGTATCTTTCGGCTTTATTGGTAACATCTGCCATGTCGGTACTTGATTTGCCAATAGCTATTGTTTCGTGAATGTATGCCGATCGATATCCGTATGATTGCATAGTAACCCCCGTAATGAAGTCTTCCGTCACTCCTAACTGCATGCCGTGAATCTTGCGCAGAGCCGGGACAGAAAAAATGGTAGGAGTGCCACAGCAGATAAGAGAGTCTTGACCTTCTCTACCTACCTCCAATATCGAGAACCAGAGGTCGGGGTCTTGGCCAAAGGGGTCAGTAAATGGGATATTGTCAAAGCTTTGGGGGGCTTGGACAAAGCCTAAACTACTTGTCCCGAGATAAGGATAAAATTTGGAGAGAATGTCACGTCTTGGAACGAAGTCTGCATCCAGAACCAGGAGCCAATCCTCTTTGCAATATTCTTCCAAATAATGATTTATGTTGCCTGCTTTAAACCCATTCCTGATACTGCGAGAGACATATTCTAGCTTCGTGCGTCCGCCGGAACGGCCTTCTTTGGAGACAAATTCTTTCAGCCACGGACGCTGTCCATCATCCAAGACAACAACCTTAAGTTTAATGTTTGGAGGAATATCTAAATTTAGACAGTGCTTTAAAGTATTGGATAGAAGCTTAATGGATTCATTGTAGGTAGGAATGACTAAAGCAATTTTTATCGGGCCTACCGGCGGACTTAAAGGAATAGGTGTGGGCTTCCGGAACCACAACACAGGAAGATGAATAACCATGTTTGCAAAAAAAACCAATTCGGCAACCAAAAGAAGTATCGAAAGAAAAGAATTATTCCAAAATAAAGGATTCATCCGCCACCAAAGATAGATACCGTTGCCAATAAAGCCAGCAATCAAAAGAAATCGAATTAAAAATAGTTTTTGATGAGAAAATCTCTGGCCGGAGGGCATAACTCTTTTAATTATGTCACATACGGATATCTTCTGAGGGCTAAGCGTCCTTAATTCTTCGCATCACTCCATTCACTCTTTTGTATTCGCGCTTTTTGTTTTTAGCAACCTTTCTGAGGATTTCTTTTTCGAGATTGATATTTAATATTTCCGATAGACCGAGTAAATAGATGGCAACATCTGCTAATTCTTCTCCGACTGTATATTCTTTTTTGTAGTGAGCCCGGCAAGCCTCAGAAACTTCTTCGTGGATAAGACAAAATTCTTTATAGATATCGGTGGTGTTGAAACCTTTCTCAATTTTGTTTGCGTAGATTTGTTTTTGAAGTTTTTTTAGACTGACCATAGTCCGATTATATCTATTTTTAGATATACTGAATAAATGCTGGGAAGAACTCACAACATGATAGCCTTTGCCGGGCTGCTGACGGCGAATGTTTATTACCCTCAAACAAACCTGGGGCTGGCTACAATTATGACGGCGCTCGTCGCCAATACGGCGGGAGGGCTACTGCCCGACTTAGATCAGGCTACGAATAGATTGTGGGGCATGCTCCCATTTGGTAGGTCTGTGGGAAAAATATTCAATGAACTTTTTTTATCTCACCGCGGGCTGACTCACTCATTACTTGGTATCTTTCTTGTAGACAAAATAGTTTATTGGCTACTACCCATAATTTTCAATGGCACATTTATTAATTTTCAGATTGTGTCGATATCCTTGATGATTGGGTATATCTCTCACCTTTGCGCCGACGGTGTGACGGAGGAGGGTCTTCCCCTACTCTATCCTCTGAAATATAAATTTGGACTACCACCGACAAAGTCATGGAGAATCAAAACAGGAGAGTGGTTTGAGAGCTTAGTGGTGACTCCAGGTGTTATTGCGTACATAGTATTGACCATCATTACCGACTGGAAAGCGTTTACCGGGGTATTCTAAATCTTCTGAAGGGTGGCGTGGACGAGGACCCGCATCAGGGAAGTGGCAGGCGGGTAGGTGGTCATCAGGGTAATGGTTTCGGCCGACTTATCATCCGAAAGATACTCGACGGTGCTTCTGGCAACAATTTTCTTGTCCGTCACGATGTAGACATATTTTTTCCTGCCGTAGTATAGATAGATCTCATCCCCTGCTTCCATTTTGTTTAGGAGATAAAATGTTTGATTAAATTTGGAAGACTTAAAAGAATCGGCTGAGTTCTGGGCGAAGAGAAAAATATTGCCCTTTTGGCCCGGCATCACAGAGCCTTTGACATGGGCGATACCCGCAGTAAAGGCTTGAGTGTAAGCAAGCTCATCGTAAGGATCGACATCTTTGACGATCGCGGAGTTGGCGTCGATTTTGGGAATGACAATTCCAAAATCGGTATCTACGGGGGTAATGGCTCGAATCTCGGTCTTTGAAAATGTTTCAACCTTCTTCATCTTGTAACCCACTTCCTGCTGAAAAGCTGGAGTGAATTGCTTTGCTAAAGTAACAATGAGAATGACGAGCAGACTTAGACCTAAAAGTTTGTTCATGAGATAAGTATAGCGCGGGGAAAAACGTTTAGCTTTTGATTCTTTCGGCGACGACGACGAAGCGCTGTGAGTCTAGGAGCCCGGTACAGGTGTAGAGAGTGATTCTTTCAGATGAGGTATCGGCGAGAATACTGACGTCTTTGGCGTCTACTGTGGCGACGTACTTGATGACGTACGAATGATTTTTGTTTTGATTGGAGAAAATGTCCAGAGTATCGCCAACTTTGGAATTCTTGAGACTGCCTAGAAGGTTTTTCCAGTTGTGGCCGTACATCACTAGATTACCTGAAACACCGAGCCTACCTGAATCTTTGATATATGACACACCGCTTTCGGTGGTTGGCCATTTCCGGTCTTTTATTTCCGTCGGATAGATTGGGAGTTTGATGCCGACTTTGGGAAGAAAAATCAAGAGAGGCTCTTCGGTAGCCAACGAAGGTGATGGTATGACTTCCTCCGGGGTAATGATTCCTTGTCTTTTGGCCAAATCCACAAAACCGAGAGAGATCAAGAATATCCCGGAGATAAAAAATAGAGCAGAGAGGAATTTTTTAAACATAATCTAGATTGCCACGTGAGTACACTCGCAATGACAAAGTGTTTATTATTTAGTTAATCTTCGGGAGATGATCAGAGCGATGGCGCCGAGAGTAATATAGCCAATGACAGCAGGAAGTGTTCCTGTAGTGGCTAGTCCCAGGACTTGACCAAAGCGGGTAGTAGAAGTGCCTTGGACAGAACCATTGGATGAAGAACTATTACTTGAACTGTTATTACTAGAGCCACCACCGGATTCGGTATTGGAAGTACAAGCATATTTGGAATTCTTGGCCATGTAGGAGTCTTTCTCTAATCCCCAAAGACTACCATCGGGAATATAGAGCCAGCCGTCAGCTTTTAGAGTATTTGTTTCTTCTTCGGTAATGGAGCCGGTCTTCCACCAATTGGTCTGAATACCATCTCCATTGGAAGTACAGAGACACTGGGTGTAATTGCCATCCGAATTTGTATAAACAATATCTTTGCCGGTGTAATTACTAGTATCTCCGGGAACTCCGTGAGAACCTGAGTCATTGATAACCTTTACAGTGCCGCTCGGATTCAGACAGCTGGGAAAATTGGGGTAAGAGAGTTGGGCTTTGGCTGTTATGGGACTGACTAAAACTATCGCAGTAAAAACGAAGGTGGTAACAATACTAACAATTTGTTTTGTGGTCATTTTGGTCATTCAATTATTGAATGTGCCAATTTTACGCTTTTACCGCCAATTATTCAATACTATGGATGTGGATAACCCTATTACGAAAAAATGAAGAATTTGAGGAAGGTAAACAAAGAAGTAGGCTCTAGATAAATCTTCTGGGTCGAAGTTACGGGGAATTTGTAGGTTACAAAGCCAGGTTTGGAGACTTCCAAGGTCGATTGAGAGACACTGGGGAGGCTAAATGAGCCACCCGCTGAGGTACTACTACTATATGTACCCAGATAGACCTGAGCGTCGGCTACAGGCAGGCCAAACCAGGTAACCACCTTTGAGGCTGCTTGAGGTGGGGTGAAGTATTTGGAGACACCCTCGACAGCCTGCCTTGCTGTTCCGTCGTCGTTCCAGAGCTTGGTACTGCCTCCGAAGCTAGTCCAGTAATTGACACCGACCACCAGAGGTTCCTGACTCATGGCTCGGAGAGCAGACTCGACCCACTTGGATTGCTGAGCTTCGTCCATGTTGCCATGAATATCCGGAATGGGGGCACCGAATTCGCCAAGAATAATATTGCCACCTGAGGACCGAGCCATTTCTCTGATATCGGAAATTAATTTTTCCGGAGTGGCGACATAATGATCGATGACCACATTTCCACCCAATCTCTTGGTGGTTTCTTTGTCCATGATTAATCTAGCTACATCCCCGTTCATGGAGTGAAGGTTCTCCGGAATATCTCTACCGATCTTGCGCATAGCAAAACGGACAGCGTCTGTTTCGTTTACTAAGAACTGACGATACTGCTCGACCTTGCCGGTTTGGCGGGGGTCCCCTTCTCCGCCATTCTCGCACTCCGGACAGGAGGAAAATAAATCGCCGTCTTCAAAAAGATCTTGATTCTTGAGAATAAAGTCTTTGATCCAAGCGGTATGAGTTTCTTGATCGATCTTTTTGTATTCGAACCAACCTTCCCAACCGGAGAGATTGCCACGGAACCATACCTTCATATTGTGCCGGCGGATAGCAGTGACCCAGCGGCGCATAATGGGTAAAAATTCATGATCGTAAGGAACTCCGAGAGCCACATGACTTGCGCCGGTGGAAGCAATGGCGCTAATTTGATTTTCGATGGTGACATCGAACTTTGGATCCATTAATTTTTCCCTGGCCAAGTCACGGCTATATTTCATCACATCGATGGAGCGGATAGACCAAAATTGTTTGGGGGTAGCCGAACCACCAACCAAGGAGAGTTGAAAAAATCTAGCAACGATTAAAATTGCAAAAATGAATAGGACTAAGATGATTTTATTTTTGACGGCCATAGACGGGGGTGGTGTTTAGATCCGGCAGATATTCATCTCTCAGCTGATAAATATCAGCAAAAGGATAGCTGTCTACTAAATCATACTTGGTAAATCCCGGAGCGACACCGACAAACTTAAAGGTAGAGTCGTTCACATCGTGGGTTCTCATGACGATCCATCTGGCCCAGCGGTCCGGAGCAATAGCGGCACTTTCCCAATATGCACCAGTACCTTCGTGAATAAACTTCTTCATTGGCAGATTACTGGAGAAAATAATAGCGTCGTGGCTGGCAGCAGAAATCATAATGAAACCCGGCTTGTCTTTGGCATTCTTCTCTAGCCAACCTGATACTTCGGAAACATTTTTCTGACTGCTTCCAACACGAGCATCGTCGATACTGACAGAGTCGTTACTGGTAAAAGCTATGAAGGAAACAAACATAAATAGTCCAATGATGACCCAGCGAAAATCTTTGAAACGATGTACAAAGTACCCAATAAAGATGGCAAGCGTCGGCATGAGCATGACGCCGTAGCGGACATTGAACCAGGTATTGCCGGAAATTCCTTGAATAAAAATAACCGAGAAGCCGAAGATGAGGGCGATGATATTGAAACCAAAGGGTGCCCAGAGAGCCGAGGAGGCAAGACGGGCTGCCCCATCAAGCTTTTTATCAAACCAGAGCACAAATGTGGCAATGATACCCAAGAAAGCAACGGTGGCAATAGAGTTGTAGATCATGGAGTACAAATATGTCTGTAGAGATAGCACGGCGTTGCCTTTGGTAGGTAAAGCGCCCGCAGCGAGCATTTGCTCTTGCTGGGCGTGGGCGGAGTAAGGACCGAAGGCAAAGTAGAGAGGGTCTTTGAAAATCAAAAGATTCCAACCAAACCACAATACAACACCAAAAGCGGCGACAGTACAGAATAAAATGAGGGTACCTTCGGCAGTTTTGTAACCCTTTTTGTACCAAGTTCTGAGCGCGACCAGACCAGCAACTACGGCCAAAAGGAACCAGCCATCGTAACGTACCAGTGTGGACATCATGACCCAGAAAGAAGCTTTGATTAGATCCAGCAATCTATCCTCCGTCATCCAAATCATGAGGTAGTAACAGCCTGCCAGCATGGTGAACAAAAGAAGAGGTTCTGTCATGGCGGTAGACTGAAGATACAAAATATTGAGATTGCTGGCAAAGACAAATACTCCGAACAGTCTGCCGACCATACCAACTTTTAACTTCTCTAAATATTTGTAAATTAGGACTCCAATACCGACGTAAGAAAGCATGTTCCAAAACGCCCCAGCAAAACCACTGTGCCAAGCCCAGTCATTCCAAACTAACGGAATCATGAGGACGTGGTCTAGCGGTAGCCAGACTGAGCCGAGCTGAGCTAAGCCCGGCTTAAGACCTTCTACCACACGACGACCAATGTCCAAGTGTGAACGCGCGTCGTTGTAGGAAAGACCCAGACCGTTGTCTAGATATAGCTTGAAGGTAAAGATGGAAACGATTGACAAGATTATCGCCAAATACCAGACAACAGATTTGTTTTGAATAAATTTAATCATGGGTGTTTGCGTAAATAGTCATGCCAAATAAATAAATCAAACAAAGCGATAGAATAACTCTTGAGTAGGCAAGTGTTGATATTTTGTCGTTTAAAACAAGATTGTAAAAAAGAGAACTGGTTTTAGTTTCAATAAATTCTTTGTTCAGTTGCGGGGTGTATGGGATTGGATTTGTAAAGTAGATTGCCTCTTGTTTTGGTGGGACCATAGATGTGGTTAGTGCCCCCAAGGAAGAGAGATAAATACTGTAACTGGCCAAGATAACCATCAGAATTGATTTCAAAACTCGATATTTCTTTGATTCAAAAAAGAATGGGAAATATATCATAATGACGGCGGTTGCCGGAATCATATACCTAGGTCCAAATGACCAGCCACCCCAGGGATCACCAAACATTGCGTAAACAAATAAATTTAATCCGATTATTCCCAGAGTTACTTGATTGAAACTAAGACTTCCTCTATTTTTGGAAGATATATAAAAACCAAATAAACCCAATATCAAGACTGGCGAATAATACAAGATTCCTCTTTCATTCGAAACAATTAAAATATAAAGTCCTTGCAGTTGCTTTCTAGATTTAAACGGTAGACTAATGCCAGTTTTGGGTTCCGTACGAGAGGCCTCATAAATGTTGATTTCTTCCTGTGTTACAAAAAAGTCGCTAGTTCTCCCTAAAAATTGTGCCGGAGATAAAGGAGAACCTGTGGTCAAAATATTATAACCAATAAAACTAGCTATAAAAGGAACCACCCCAACAGCAAGAAGTAATAATTTCCAATTTATCTTAAATGTTTTATATGTAACCTCAAAATGGCGCAAAATCTGATAAATGACGATAGGTAGCAGAATTATTGCGTTTGGTAAATCGACCATTAAGCCGGCTCCGAAGACAACTCCAAGAAAGAGATTGTTTAACACGTTAATTTTGTTTTGTATAATTTTGAGTCCTATTAACACCAACAGTGTGGTCAGCAAATGCTGAGTATAGCCAAGAGAATACGCCCAAACATTTGAAGAAAATATAAATAGAAATCCGCTAATAATTGACCAGTTCTTATTTGCACCTATTTTTCTTGAAATCTTTACAATAAAGAGTAAGCACACTAACGAAATAATTCCGTTTAACAAATATGTAGTTAGTTGTGGAAACCCCAAATATTTTCCAATATAAAACAAGGGTGCGCCTAAGACCGATACTCCAGGCATAAAAAGACTAAAGTAACGATTGTTCTTTTTTGCGACATCTGGAGAAGAAAATTTTGCTTCTTCTGGAGTTAATATGAAGGAAAGTCTGTTCGTTATTGCCTCAGTCAAAGCATACCTTGAGGAGTTATTAGATGACTCAAAAGGACTTCCCATTGAGGTGTCGTACAAGCTTTGGTCGTAATATGTTTTTTTGGTTCCCTTAACGGTAAAGAACAATAGCAATATAGCTAATAAAAGAGTGATTACCAAAGCCGGATTAATTACTATTTTTGGAAGTTTGAAATTCATAGTCTTTATATGTTTTGTCTTACCGACTTAAAAACTATACTTTCAAAGTCAATATTTTCTGATTCGATAATAATTTTAATTAAATTTGCAACTTCAAAGGGTGATAAATAATCTTTACTTAGTCTAGATATAAATGTCGAAACTGTTCCCGGCATTAAACAACAAACTCTGATGCCGAATTTTTTCAATTCTTTGTTTAAGGAAAAAGAAAATCCTTCTACAGCATATTTGCTAGTGGCATAAGTAACTTTATTCGGCGTGACATTGGAATTATGACTTATTTTTGAACCAATGTTTATGATAGTTCCCATTTTTTGTTTTTTCATAAATGGAACAATAAGTCTGGTCATATTAAACATTCCGAACACATTATTTTCAAAAATTTTCTTAAATTCCTCCAAAGTCGTTTGATCCAGCGACTTGTCAATAAAGGTTCCGGCGTTGTTAATTAAACAGTCAATTTTCCCATAGTTTTTAATACACAGACTAATTGCATTCCGGCACTCCTCTTCAATAGATATGTCGGCTTCAATATATAGAACTCCATCTAATTTTTTACTTTCAAATTTTCTAGAAATTAGCGCAAGCTTAGCACCCTTTTTTCTAAGCAGTTGAGCAGTGGCAAGTCCGATTCCTCGTCTTGCACCAGTAATTATCACCACCTTATTTTTTAGAGAATTACCATTGTCGATATATGGCTCTGGAAAAAACAATTTTCTTACGCTATTTAATATCATCATATTGCTTTCAATAAACTTTTATATAACTTATCCATTTTATTAGCTACGCTTGTCCAAGATTCTTCAAGTCCAAATTTTCTATTTCTTTCTTTCATGTCCACAATTATTTTGTTTTTTTGATTTTCTAGCACAAAGTTTATTTTTTCCGAAAGCGTTTTACTATCTTTTGTTTCGACACAATAGCCATTAACTCCATCTTTAATAAGTAGTGGAAGAGCAGTATTGTTTGCCACTATACATACAAGTCCTTGACTCATGCCTTCGTGTACAACATTACAAAAGCTTTCCCAAATTGCCATATGGACCATCATTTGTGCATTCTTTATCAAGTAATACTTATCAACACCTCTAATGACCCCAAGGAATACTACCCGATCTTCTACCTTTAATTCCCTTGAAAGTGTCTTGAGACTTTCCAAATAACTATTGTTTCCCTCCACTCCGCCGGCAATAACAAACTTCACATCATTCGGAATGTCTACGAGAGACTTTATAACTGTCTCGTAGTTTTTGATTACATATACTCTACCTACTTGGATTAAATATTTTCCGAGATCTTTAACCTTTTTCTTTATGTCGCTACCGGCAAGAGATTCCAGATCCCTATATGCATCATCTTCCAGTCCATTACTGATAGTTATTACTTTTTTCGGTGAAACATTACACTTTATAAGTTCGTTTCTTTCCCATTCCGATACAGCCCGAACTCTATCTACTACGTTATTTATAAGGAAGGTTCCAATTGTAAAGTGATAAGACTTCTTTATCAAAACCATTAGCTTTGGGTATATTGACCATTCCGGATTGAAGCCACCATGTGGTGTGACGACTACTCCGAAATTTTTCTTTCCAAAGACCTTTCTGATTCCTATATAAGCAAGTATAAAAAAGTAAAATACATTGAAATTATGAAAACAAACTAAGTCGGTATTGTCCCAGTCAAGTTTGGGGAAATACCCTAATTTAGCAAATTTGTACCTCTTAACATTCATCCCCAAAATTTGATCCGTTAAAGGGAGGACGTTTGATTCGGTTAAGGTGTCGGTCGAGGTGTGGACTGTGATATCCCAACCCTTTTTAGCCAGGATTTTGTAGGTTTCGGTAATATTGACTTCAATCCCGGCGTTAGCAGGAGAGAAATACTTACTGATAACTTCTATTTTTTTATTAGCCATATATCTTGTTTATGTTGATTTTTTTTAGTAGATGTCTAAGTTTGATTACAGTCGGAGAAAATGACCCTTTAAATTCATAAATTTTATGGCTTTTGTCCACACCTATTCTTGGAACTAGCAGTGGATTGGTTTGACGAGAAATAAAACTATCATCCATAGTAAGTCCTAATTTGTATCCCGCTTGCTTGACTTCATCGAGTATGGAATTTGTATATCTGCCTTTGGGATAAGCAATATACTGAACTTCTGTTACCAGGTTTTTCTCAAGGTCACTTTTGGAAACTTTAATCTCTTTAGTAATTTCATCCGTAGACAGACAAGAGAAATCCTGATGTGTTGCGCCATGTGATCCAATTTCCCAACCAGCTGAAACTAAATTTGAAACATCTTTTGATGTTAAGAGCTCTAGTGAATTTCCCATCTCAGACCTATTAACTCCGTCCTCGTTTGATAGTAGAAATACCCCTGGTTTTATATCCTTATTTTTTAGATATTCGAGACAATTAAGTACATTTTTGTAGCCATCATCGAACGTAATAACAAATGACGGTTTCTCTATTTTTCTTTTACCTTGTATGTATTCGGTCAACTGAGACAAGGACATCGGAGTTCGTAGTTTTAAAATCACGTCAACCTGTTTTTTAAATTCTTCAAGGCTAATATTGTATTGCCAATCATCTATGCCAATTCCGTGATAACAAATAACTACAATATCCGGAACCTTTATGTTTAAGAAATCATCAAAAACACCGAATAGATAGTAGATAATTCCCCTGATAATTTGGGCTGTTTTTTTCATAGTTTCTTTGAGCTTATTGAAACTTTCCAGGTATTATCATGCTTATTAAAGAGTGACGATAACTTTGTGTAGAAATAAAATAGAGTATATATTAGGGCGTGCACCGGATGGAAAAAATAAAACTTTATCACTGAAATTAGAACCTTTTGCTTTGGTATTTTATATTCCTTATGTACTAATTTTTCTCCAAACTTTTTCGATAATATTTTTTTTGATTGATGGAACCTGAGACTCTGATGATATTGATCCTCGGCGTTCTCCGGCCAGCGAATAAAAGCTGTCGCATTGGCTACATATCTGTATGTAAGACCTTTAGCTAGACAATCTAAGTATGAGTATGCGTCCTCACCGACACTTTCTTCGAATTCTAAGTCTTTATAAAATCTTTTCGAAAAAGCCCTGACTGCTCCGTGACACGTATATAAGTTATGTCCACCTCTCATTTCCACAAAAACTCTGTTACCTAAACTGAACGAAAATACCATTATTTTTCCAATAAACGTCCTTGGCTCTAAAGCTGCCAGATTGCATGAGGTCAAGTCTGCATCTGAAGATACTATCGGCATTATCATCCTCCACAGAAAATCTTTCTGCTTTATTTTTATATCAGCATTTAATAATATCAATACATCTGTGTTCGATGACTGTATGATTTGATTCTGCCGAAAGGCCACACCTTTTCGGGTTTTATTATCAAATACATCAATGATATTCTCGTCGAACGATTTTGATATTTTAACCGTATCATCAGAACTGTTGTCAGAGGAAATAATAATTTTAACTAAGTTAAAATTATGGAAATCTTGATTCAATATGCTCGTAATTAAACTGCCAATGTTTTCAGCTTCATTGTATGCAGGGATTCCAATAGTAACTGAAGGAAATTTATTCATTTTTTATTAATTGTTTGGTGCTGGATTGCGTTAACCATGCTCCGGATTTATTTATTTTTAAGACTTTTGTAACAGTCTTTGCATAAATATTAATAATGAATATTGTTAAGGTGTGAACCGGATAATGGAGAAAGGCGTTTAATTTATATTTATACAAAAGATTTTTTGGTATAGATAATTCTTTCCTGATTTCGTCTCCAAAATATTTAATTGAAATCGAATCAAGATTTTGGTATCGTCCAATCTGTGAAATATGATCTTTAAGGGTAGATGGAGTATTAAAGAGAACTCGAGCTCTTTTCGCTGGCTTATATAAGCGATTCTTTTTAATACAGGTAAAATAATAGAAAGTAGAATCTGTCCACATCTCGTTAGGGTATGGGTGCATTTTTGCAAAGTCCGTCCTCAACGCGTATAGCTGTCCGTGACAGGTATATATGCCTTCTCCATTCTTAATTTCGTCACGGATTTTGTCCCAAACACCTCTAGCAATTTGTATTGCAGTACCAATAAAAGTATTTGATTTTATTGGAACTGGAAGCCCTGAAGTATAAACAACGCGAGAATTTTTTATAATGGGATCAATTAGTAATTCTATGGTCGAATCACTTTCCGGAACAGTGTCAGCATCAATTATCACAGATATATCGCTTGATGACATCTTGATAACCTCATTGACTCGTTGATTTTTTCCCAATCGTGTTTTATTGTCTAGAACTATAATTATTTTATCTTTAAATTGTTTGGCTAACTGAACGGTCCTATCCGTGCTGGCATCAGATGTTACAACTATGTTCTTAAGCCGATATTTTCTCTGCCTTTGCTTTAATAATGATTTAATAAGGTTGGAGATATTTGCCTCTTCATTGTAGGCAGGAACATAGATTGTGACAGTTGGTTTATTCATATTTATTTCTTAGTTGAGAGCAAAATTTTCCAAGTTGAAGTAGTTACCGGCCCGGAAATAATTATGGTAATTTTTGCTATTATCCAGGTAAAAATATAGACAATTGTTTGCAAGGGAAGTTTCCTGCCAACCTTTAATAGGGCCGCGATTCTGTCTGAGTTCTTGATACAGAAATTATTTTTTACAAACTCATTATTAAACTCGCCCTCCTGAATACTTAGTGATGACAAGAACCTTATTTGCCCTCGATAAAAGTCTACCCAAGACTTTGGAGTCTTATAATTTACGATCGATTTTTTTTGATGGAAATATTTGAATCCAAGATGCGTACAGGCTAAGTATGAGTATATATCGTCGGCACTTTTGTTCGGAAATCTTAATTGCTTGTAAAGGGCTTTACAAAAACATCTAATTGTTCCTTCCGCCGTAAAAGCCGGATTTTTTGATCTGGATTTTATTTCTTCCCAAATAAGAATGCTAGAGAGTGAGACTTTTTCGACAAAATAGTTCGGTGTTGTGGGGAAAGATTTGCCGGACACCATACCTATCGAACTATTTTTCAAAAAAGGTATGACTAAATTATCGAGTACATTTTCATTAGCAAAATCAATATCCGTATCCAACGTTATTACCAGGTCGGTTTCTGATGTTTCAAAAATTTGATTGAGCCTGTGTGACTTTCCTTTTCTGTTAGTATTTTTGAATATTTTTACTTTTTCATTGTGATACATCGACAAGTATTCGGAAAACTCATCTTCGTATCCATCTAAAACTACCACAATCTTTGCAAGTTCAAAGTGGGTAGTATTTTGACTCATAATTTTTGAAACAATCGATATTACATTTGATCCCTCAAAATAGGCAGGGATGCCGATGGTGACTGTCAACTTTTTATTTGTTTTCATTGTAGTTGAGGTCTAGGTAATATCGCTGAATGGCTGAGAGGAAGATGTCGGTGTTTTCGGACCAGTTGAATTTTTTGGCTCGCTCTACACCGGCGACGGACATTCTTAATCTAAGTTTTTTGTTTCCGAATATTTTATTTATGGCACTTGCGAAGGCACTTGAGTCTTTCGACTTGACTAGAATCCCGGTTTCCCCGTCGACAATAGAATCTCTTAACCCATGTATGTTAGAAGCTACAACAGGTGTTCCAAATAAGTTTGCTTCAATAACGGTAATTCCCCAACCTTCAAAAGAAGACGGCTGTATAGCTACCCATGATTCTTGATATAGTTTTGATTTCTGAAGCTCTGTTACACGTCCTAGTAATTTTACAGATTTTTGAATTCCGAGTTTATTAACTAAATTTGTAAGCTGACTTAAACTTTCCCCATGACCACCAATACTGAATATTGCATCCGGGAATTTTTCAAGTACTTTCTTAAAAGCTTTGACGGCAATGTCAACATTTTTGTATTTTTTAAGTCTACCTATATATACCAATGATGGATATTCTGTTAGTGGTGTCACCTCTGGAGGATATTCAACAACTACCCCTGGATTTACAACAAATATATCCTCTTTTTTGAAGATACCTAACTTTAATATGTCTTGAACGGATGATTCTGAAATAGTCATCACTTTCTCGTTTTTATACAAAATTGGCATTAATACTTTTTCCATAAAGCATGCTATTTGAAGCATTGGGAACTTTAAATTTTCCCTAAAGAACTCTTGGTGAACATGGAAGATCAATAAAAGTTTGGGTCTGCGGGTATAGAAAGGAGTAAAGAAGGGAACGCCATTTTCGGAATCAATGATGATGTCGAAGCTGTCCTGGAATTTGAAGAGATAATAGATAGCAGCCCAGATATAGACAGTGAAGAAACCCCCTCTTCGGACAATCTCCACGCCGTCGATGGTTTCTGAATTCAAGTTCTTTCCATCATTCCCACAGAAGATGGTGACTTGGTGTCCTTTCTCTACTAAGTTTTTGGCAAGCTCTTGGACGTAGACTTCGGCACCCCCTGCCCAGACATGTTTGGTATCACGCCAATTGAAAATCAAGAAACGGATCTGACCTTCGAAAGCCTTATCTGATTTCTTTTGTGATTTAAAGAGATTAAAAAAGGCGTAAGAATTCTGGGTTATGGCAGTGGAATATCGAGTGAGACGATGCATGATACCGGCGACAAGTAACTGGATAATGCCGAAGATACCGAGGGTGACGGTAAAACTTTTTAAGGTTTGGTAATAACGAATGAGAATGAATAGCTGAATCAGGGTAATTGCAAAACTGGCAATGGAAACTAAATATTTCTTGCGGGACTGGTGATAGGAAATTATGGACATAGCCAAAGTAAACGAAGCGATGCCGAGGAGATAAAAAGGCAAGTATTGAATCACTGCGAGCATCTTGGGGCCAAATAAGAGAGGTACACTTAGCCAGCCAAAGACGCCAAGACCAAGATAAGAAACTGCAGTAAAGAAAATGGTGACCAGGAAGATTTGACTAAATATTTTTTGAGGATTACCCGAAGCACCTTCCTCTTTACTTACGAGAGGGAGAATAAACTGGCCTGTAAGCCCGGAGAAAAAATAGACCATTTTGCCAACTAGCGATACCAGGGCAAAGCGACCGGCGTCCTCGGGTGAAAGAATTATTTTCGCAATCACAATATCCAGACCCAGGAAAGCGACAAATGAAAGTTTATTTAGAATAACTGTGCCGGCGAATTTGAAAGGGAACTTTATTTTCTTATCTTCGGTAACCACTCTGTCTTCCGGAACTCTGCTGGCGAAGAACCAACTAAGCAAGAAAGAGAAAGCCATGGAGAGAGGTAGAGCGAGATAGACATTCTGCTTCTGATTGATGGATACCAAAAGGATAGTAAACAGAAGTTTAATGACGGCCTCAGTGATACCGACGGTGGCGAGGATTTTGAAACGAAGAGTGCCATTCAAGAACCCCCTATCAACGGAAGAAAGTAAGCCGAGAATTATGACCGGGGAGAATATGTAAAAAGGAATAAAGGAATCGCCTTTGAAGATAGACCGGAGAAATGGAATGGAAAGAAGCCAAATAACTGTAAGAATTAGAGAGAAGTAGATTCCCCAGCGACGAAATTGTTTCCAAATATGTTTGGGCTGAGTTTTCTCCTTACCAAAATAGAAAGCGCTTTCGCGGGTGACGGAACTTCCAAAAATACTGGTTGGAATTTGAGTGAGATATAGAAAGCTGCCAAAAAGACTGATGAGACCGAACTGCTCGAGACTAATGGTGTTGCCGAGGTAGGCGCTGTAGACGAAGTTTAGGAAGTTGCCGAGAACGGAAGCGATGATGAGCATGATGCTACCGGCTTGGGGGTGGTAGTAGGCTTTTTTGAATGATGATGTGAGTCTGGATGGTATGAGATTGCTTCGGTTCGAGTACGAATCTCGCAATGACGAAGCTATTGAGCTAGATTGCTTCGCTTTGCTCGCAATGACAGATTCTGGATTCCGGGTCGAGCCCGGAATGACATTGTCGTTTGATGGAGTGAGATTGCTTCGGTTCGGTTTACCGAAACTCGCAATGACGGATGGTTTCGGAGTAGTGAGTTTTTGGAGGAGGTTTAAAACATTAAGAATTGCGGTGAGGAAGAAGAGAGAGACTTTGTGATTATTTTTGCGGGCGGCTTTCTGTTCTGCTTTGGCTTGTTTCTTGGCTAAGAAACTAAAATGTAAACCGTGATCAGTCTTCTCCCAATAGTGTGGATTTACGACTAATTGATAAAGTGCCTTGAGGGCAGCTCGACTAAGAAGTAACCAGTAAAGAGGAACGAGGAAAACCCATTTGACCAGGGTCCAGTGTCCGTGCTTGGCGACACCAATCATGTAGTAGTAGAGGAAAAGGAAGTTTCCAAAGACTAGAGAAAACGCAGCCATGTAGAAAACGGGAGTTGGGTAAAAACTCTCGATGGTTGGTCCAACATATTTATATAGAGCAAAGTAGGAAATGGTCATAACCCACAAAAGTGGATTGATGAGCATGAAGGCAATCTTGCCGCCGACGGAGAGCTGAAAGATAACAGCATGCAAGCCTTGTTCTTTGTAAAAAGTTCGCCAATCGCGAGTGTGAACTAAATAGGTCTGCATGTAGCCCTTGATCCAGCGAGAACGCTGACGAATCCAGTTTCCTACTTTACTATTGGCTTCTTCTAAAGTGACAGAATCAACAATGGCAGTGCGGTAGCCGGCGCGGAAAAGGCGAGAACCCAAGTCAGCATCTTCGGTAACATTGAAAGCGTCCCAACCTCGGAACTTAATAATATCTTTGACTCGGAAATGATTGGAAGTGCCACCTAAGGGAATGGAAGTATTGATGGACTGCATGCCGGGGAGGACAACATCGAACCACAAAGAATACTCGGCGGTAAAGAAACGGGTAAGTAAATTCTGATTGGCGTTGTGATAATTTAGCTTGGCTTGGAGACAGGCAACTTCCGGAGGTGAAGAACGGAATCCTAAAATGGCTTTCTTCAGCTGATCTGCATCCGGATGATCTTCGGCGTCGTAAATTACGAGGTACTCCCCTTTCGCAAAAGCTAAACCGTAGTTACAGGCCTTGGGCTTGGACTTCGGCATGGAGTGAGGCACGATGATTTGGCGGATAAAGGCGGGAAGATTTAAAGAATTGGCGACGTCTATAGTTTCTTTATCATCCTCCTCCATGAGAAGAAGCACATCCAATTTTGATTGAGGATAGTTCATCTTGGAAATTGATTCGACAAAACCAGGGAGGACGAGGGCTTCTCTGAATAAAGGAACAAGGATGGTATAAATCGGTAATTCTTCGTCTTTCAGACTAGCCACTTCTTCCGGGGTGAACTTCAATTCGGGAGGTGTCTGAAGACTTTTGCCCACCAGGAAAAGATTAAAGAGAACATCGATAAAATATATGGTGGAGAGAACGGCTGTGAAAGCAATCATGGTGTTCCTGGGATAAGTGAGGACACCAGCGATGAGGACGAGCAAGATAAATAGTCCGGTGAGAGCTTGAGGAACAGTAAAAGTATTTGTGGCGCTGTGATGCTCTTTCAAAGTGGTGTGAGTGATGAAAGTTTTTCCTCTGTGGACCATGCCGGCGCCGAGCATATTGTCCGAGTTATCTCCCAGAAGGTGATACGGGCGTGGTGGTGAAAGGCGGGTGGATAGATGGGAAATACTTGATTGAAGTAGGTGACGTTTCTTGGATATTATTTTGGTCTCGACTTTTTGTATCGAGAGAGACATCAGAGTGGCGAGATGGATGATGGCGTGATCGGTGCCAAAAGAGAGGTCGGAGGGTTTGAGATTGTAGCAAAGTGATTGGGGAAGAAGTTTGAGAGGTGAATAGGCTAAAACTTCATGGCCGTGGTGCAGGTTTTTGGAGAGGATTTTGTGGAATGGAGTGATGGACGGATTGGATTGGAGGAAGAGCTGGTTGTCTGAGTGACGAGCTGACTTGAAGAAGGTGGCAAGGTCGGAGGGTGATGTATGTGTGGTGTCTATTAGAAAAACTTCTTGAGCTGTAGTTTCATTGAGGAATTTGGCGAGAGATTTCTTGATTTCAAACCTATTTTTTGTCTTATCAAAAATGCGGTATCCCGTATCTATTTTATCTAGGGCTTTTTTCCATTTGTTTTGGACACCGGGCTTTGCCCAAAAAGAGGAATCGACGATGATGGCGCCCGTAAATTTCGATGTCATTTATAACTGCGATAATGATTATGGGATTATACAATAGAATCAAAGGGAATCAAATAGGAAAATGTGATTTTCGGTACAAGGAATAAAACCTGGATTGCCACGGAGTACCTCGCAATGACGAATGAAAAAGATATAACCTCACCCTAACCCTCTCCTTAATAAGGAGAGGGAGGCGAGTAAAGCGAGCGGGTGTGGTGATTATGATACAAAAAACCCGCCGAAGCGGGTTTTTTTTGCAATGACGATTAAGTCTTAGCGGGTGACGGAAATTGAGGTGGCAATTTCTTTTCCGTTAGCAGTGACGGTTACGCGACCATCAGAGTCCTTAGAAATATAGTAGTTGGTAGCGTAGGTGGCCGGAGAGGCTGGACATACAGTAAGACTAGTATTTAAGGAAGGATCTGAAGGGAGAATGGAGATGTACTTCGGCATAAGTTCGCTACAGAGGTCAATTCCACCGGTCTTAATTTCGGTCGGGGTGGCTGTGATACTGCCAGGAAGAACACCTTTGTTGTCGGCCATACTTTGCTGGACGGCATCTAGTACAGCTAAGACATCATTTCTGCGCTGAGAATCTCTGGCTTGAGCGAATTGTCTGGATGGGTTTATAGCCATCAAAACGGCGGTTAATAGTACGGCGAGAATTCCCATGACGACGAGAAGCTCGATGAGAGTGAAACCTTTTTGGTTATTATTTTTGGTGGCCATAACTTTGCATTAATTATTATTAATGCCCTGATTAAACACCTTATAGCTATAGATGTCAATAGTTTTGCCGATATGTTTTGATGTACTTTGATAGTGAAATTTAGGATTATCGCTTTTTGCTTGATTTAGCAAGTAAAATCGTTACTTCCGAATTTTCCGAAACTAGTGAGTCAACAGTGTAGTTTTTGTCGATTTTGGAGAGTTCTCCTTGAATCTTTTGAATTAGGTCTGGAGGAAGGTTCGGCGACAAAGAGAGATTTGTGCTCAGGCCAGCGGAAGTGGTGGCAACTAAATCGGTATTCTTGAAACCACTTGACCATAAAATACTTTGCAACTCCTTGGCTGATAATTCCTCTTGTGGACGATATAAAATCTTGACCGATAAGGTGGAAGGGTCGGATAATGTGTTTGTAGGTATTCCGGATGGATTCCCGATCAGGTCGGGAATGACAACCTCTGAGACTTTTGCCGAATCGTACTCTCGGTGGGAGTAGTAGTAGGCGCCACCTAGGACGAGGAAAGAAAATCCAAAGAGGGTAAGGAGTAAGCGCAGATTTTTGCTGGCTTCTATCTCTTTCTTGGCGATTTTATTGATTTTGGTTTCTTTGTAGCCGGAGTTACCTGCCATACTGAGATGAGAATAGGATGTAGATTTTTTTAGGTACAGATCCGAGTAATTTTCCGGTAATAATTCTTCAGGAACGACACCCTCAACCTGAAAACCTAGGTGAACAAATATTGATTGGAATTTCTGAACAAGATCTCGATTGGTAGCGACAATTACCTGACTATCCTTCTTCCCGTAAATTTTGGAAGAGATGGTTTCGAAAGGTATACTGTCCAAGAAAGCTGTTCTTTCTTGTTCTATGTTTGAAGAAGAAATTGATTTTTGGAAGGTAATATTTTTGGAAAGTACCAAGAGCAGAGAACCGGCAGAAATTTCATTCTTGGTGATGAAAGTTTGAATCCCCTCTTCCAACTTCTCGGCATCAAGTATTTCTAAATCTCTAACTGTATCCGCAGGATAATTAAATTTGAGAGACTTGGATAAATCCGAATTTTCGAAGATTAATCTATCACCTTCTATTTTAATGATGGAGTTTCTTTTTTTGGGCATGGTTTTTTTGTAATTAAAAAGATTCTTGCCAAGGATTGACCACTAACTGTCCTGAATTATACGAGGTGGTGACATAGATATGCCTTTTGAAGCCTAAATATGAGCCATATGAATCAATGGTTTTGGGCGAAGATACACTGACAGTATAGGTGAATTTAGAAAGTCCGGTAGAAATATTGCTGACAGTGCCTGAGAAATTGGGGTTTCTTAATAGCTGAATTACAGCTTCTTCCACTCCACTTTCGGCTGCTTGGTAAGCCATCTGGCCTTGCTCGATACCGGATATTGCGCCGGTATTGGTAATTATCATAGCAACCGCCGCTGAGATAACTATGGTAGAAATCAACATAAAAATTATCAGAGTAATTAAGACGTTTCCTTTTTGAGTTGACCTTTTCATATTACCTTGTACCAATAGTTGTAATAAATTGTTTAGTCTGCGACCCTCCGGCCTTGACCACTTTGCTGGTAAGAGTAAAAGAAACTTGGACGTTATCTTTACTGCCACTCTTAAGGTGCAAGAAGTTTAGACCCGAAACCGTAGTGTCATAACCGGAAATCATATCTGAGCCGGACAAATCAGTTATTTGAATGTGATTGTTAGCGTCCAGGGAATACTTAATCATATCTGTCTGTAGGATGGCTCCTTGTGAGCCAAGAGCAGGTGTAGTGATGGTACCTGAGCGGGCCAAATCATAACTCATCCTGGATAACAGGAACATACCATCTTGCTGGAGCTCTGAAGAGGCTTGAGTGTCTAATCTAAGCCTACTGATTAGTACAAATATCTGAGTCAATGAACCAAGTAAAAAAGCGGATACTCCCATGTAAATCAGAAGTTCCAAAATCGAAAATCCCGCCTGATGGCGAGGCAAACCACGATGATTTTTAGAATTTATTTTCATGGTGAGTAATTGATAGTTAGAGAATAACTGACTGCGGAGGAGGCGGAATTAGTGACCCGATAGCGCATACACTGACCCGGATTGGTATAGCCTGCTCCTATCGTAGTTAAAGGAAGACTACCTATGGGAAGTAAATTGTAATCACTGTCGGAGAAAGTGACTCCTGCACAGCTGCCACTTATGCCATGTTTGATAGAGAATTTGTAGGTCAAATTTGGATCCGCAGTCGCAGTGAAGTAGTTAAAGGCGACGTCGTGACCGGCGTCGAAAGTGGTTGATTCGAACATTCCTGTGCCACCTCCCCCTCCACTTCCCCCTTCAATGATTTGAAGTTCTTTCGAGTGGACGCTGGTGATGATATATGAATAGGCTCTTGGAGGAGTGCTGGTCGTCAATATGGAAGAAACACCGTTAATACCAGAATCAATATTTAGAGTTCCACATGGCGTGGAAGGAATATTGGTTTCGTCGCTTAAATCGATTACCTGGTATTCAAGTCCACCGATACCGACGATAATACCTTTCTTTGGTGTAACAACGGAAACCCCTGTAGGATTCATACCGCTTGTGTCGTAAGAGCTAATTATTTGTTTGTAGTTGGCACTGGTTTTGTCGATATTAATAATGAAGAATTCCCGCTGAGAAGCAGATGAGGCAGTTACCAAATATGCTCGAGTTCCGGCGGTATTAATGAAGACATCTTTTCCGGCTTTTCCATCGACATGAACGGTATCGACTTTCTTAAGATCCGACGGATTGCTGATATCGATGATGTTTAACTGGTTTCCGGTTGAATCTGTAGCAACATAGGCGTAGTTCCCAACCACACTAATCCTCTGACCGAGTCCATCGAGCGCGACTCCGTTATTATCCAAGGGAAGACTTGAACCTACTTTATTAAAGTTGAACATCTTGCTTCCCGTAGTCATATATCCGTAGGTCGCGGTTACAAAGATGCCCTTGGCACTGGTATTCCCAGGAGCGTCAAAAACGCCGGCCAAAAGAAATTTGTTACTGATGTCCTTGTGTGCCAAATCGATAATGACAACTTCTTTGGAATTCGTATCGGTCGTGATATATGCGTAACTACTATCACCAAAAATGCCATTGGTTTTGAAGCCATTGAATGTACCGTTTAGGGTTGAGACCGGGGGTGAAGGATAGGCCGGATCGGTGAGTAATACATCTGCAAAAGAGACTCCGGAAGCGTTCGCTCCGGTGGCCGCAAATACTTGACCGGAAATCGCGGATACAGCGTTTGGGACACCTTGACCTGATAAATCTACGTTTGTAATGGACAGTGAAGGAGTACACCAATTACCATTTCCGGAAAAAGGCTGAATAGTTCCGGAGCCGGCAAGTGGAGTATTTGATAAATATCGGCTCACATAAAAGGTGGAGTCCACATGCGAATAAAAAGGCGTGGTCCACGAAACCGAAATGTCGACTTTTTTGACTGAGGGATCCGGAACTGTCCCGGTCGAAGAAATATTACCGGAGATAGAGTCACGGGAAACATCACTGATAATAATTGATCTGGTAAATCCGCTAATATTTTGAGTGCCGGAATTTAGTATCCAAGTGTTTCCTGAAATGGATGGGTAGTATGTCCCCGCTGTTTTGACATTTGCCCAATCATTATTTCTTACTGCCCTAGCTGCTTCCTCCGCTTCTTTGAGATAGGACATGGCGCTTAGTCTTTGTTCTTGCTGAACTTTACCTGATCTGGCGGCGGAGAGGCCACTGACTAGAGCGGGGATGAAAATCGTCAAGAGACCCATGGCGATGAGGAGTTCGACGAGGGAGAAACCATGATTTTTATTGAATAATTTCATGTTAGTTGACGGAGATAATGACACCGAAACGATTAATGGTGATAATCTTTGGACTACCGGAACTACTAAGGCTGGTTAAACGGATGGTGTTGGCGACAGGGTTGTATCCCGAAACTTCTCCACTACCTTTAAGAAAGATAATTTCTGAGCCGGAAAAAGTAGTATCAATCTTGACATCGTCTAAATTCACCGAATAATTGTAGGGATCTGAGGCAGAATAGGTGTTTTTGAAAAGAACATATGAATTACTTAGAAAATGGATTCCGAAGTTGACATTGGTACCTCCTCCTCCGGTATCGCCACTCATGGCTTTGGTCTGCTGAGCGCGGAGATCGGCCAAGAGAACGTCGACTGAAGTTCCGAGTGATGTTTTTGACCTAGCACCTAAGAGATTTAGAGATGTCGCCGTAAAAATAACAGTAAATAATCCGAGGACAATAAGTATCTCTAATAAGGTGTGGCCTTTCATTATCGAGGTCCAATTTGGCCAATTAAAGAATAAATCGGGCTGATGATAGATAGCATCATGCCACCCACGACAAAGCCAATAGTCACGAGCATAAAGGGCTCAAGAAGCGTCGTAGCGGAGAAGAGTTTCTTCTCTACCTGGTATTCCAAATAATCTGAAATGTATTGCATGGAAGCGCTAAGCGAACCTGAATGTTCACCCGCTTCTATGATTTTGATAACCAATTTAGGAATGATTTTTTTGTATTTCTTAAAACTTTCAGAAATCTTTTTGCCGGAGCCAACCATATCTCTGGTTTCAGCAATGACATTTCTAATTTCCTCTTTCACGATGACTTCTTGAGTAAGGGCGAGAGCCGAAGTAATTGGAATTCCGGCATCCAGAAGTAATGAGAGGCTATGAGAAAAGCGGGTCAAATCTATCTCCGCCGCTATAGTAGAAATAAAAGGTAGAGACAAGAAGCGGTTTATTAGCCAATCTCTTTTCTTGATATACAAAATAATAATTCCTAGGATAAGAGCACTGAAGAAACCGACTACCCAAATGGTTTGCTGTGTCAGGATATTCGAAATATACAAAAGAATTTTGGTGGGTAAAGGGAGGTCGATATTTAAGGAAGTAAAGACTGTAGACACGCGGGGAATGACGAAAATTAAGATACCGACAATGATGAAAATAAACACAACAGAAACGACTAGTGGGTAAAGAAGGGCGGAACGAATCTTGTCATTGAATTTAATTGTTTTCTGAATGGTGGTTTCGACGTCCTTGAGAGTCGACTCCAAAGTACCACTTTCTTCAGCTGACTTTAGGACATTGATGGTGACTTTGTCAAAGGACCTTGGAAATTTGGCTAATGATGAAGAGATGGTTTTACCTTGGGTTAAATCTTCATACAGAACTTCGAAAAAGATTTTTAGATCTCCACGTGAGTCCTCAGCGAGTGAACTGACAACTTCCAGGACGGATAAGCCGGCTCTTAACATGGTGCCCAACCCGGACAAAAAATTTAGTTTGTCGTTATTACTGATTCTGATCTTGCTTAGATCTTTGGTTTTTTTCATAATATTTCAACTTTGGTAACCCGGAGAACTTCATCGATAGTGGTGACGCCTTGGTGAGCTTTGCGCAATCCATCATCAAACATGGTAATCATCCCCTCTTTCTGAGCAGCTTCCAAGATTTGATCCGAATCACCTCCACTGATAATTAACTTTCTGATAGCCTTGGAAATGGTGAGAACTTCGACAATGCCGGCTCGACCGAGATAGCCGGTATGGTGACAAGTGGGACAACCCTTGCCTTTGTAAAATTTAATTTCGGAGGAACTGCCAAAGTCCCGTTTAATGGAATCCAAAGGAATATTTTTGGCCAACTCTTTTCGGGTGACCGTGTAAGAATATTTGCAGTCTACACACACTCGACGTAAAAGACGCTGAGCAATGATGACATTTACCGTAGAAGTTAGTAAAAATGGTTCTATACCCATATCCAAAAGTCTGGGAACCGCTCCGACTGCGTCCGAAGTGTGTAAAGTGGAGAAAACTAAGTGACCTGTAAGAGCAGCGTTCACCGCAATAGCAGCTGTTTCGCTATCGCGTACCTCGCCGACAAAAATAATGTTTGGATCTTGGCGAAGGATGGAGCCCAAACCATTAGCGAAAGTTAGATTGGTTTTGGTATTTACCTGAATTTGGTTTATACCCTCAATACGATATTCGATAGGGTCTTCGATAGTAGTGATATTTCTGTCTCTCGTATTGAGAATTTTTATCAAGGCGTAGATAGTAGTGGTTTTGCCTGAACCGGTGGGACCAGTGGAAAGAATCATGCCGTAGGACTTGTCCAGAGCTTTGCGGATGGTTTTCAAATCCGTTTCGCTGAGTCCCAGATTATCCAGTGAGTACTCACGAGACTTAGAAGTAAGCAATCGGAGAACGATTTTCTCACCATCGGCAATGGGAACAATAGAAACGCGGATATCCAGATTCTCATCTTCGATAAAGAAACGGAATTTACCATCCTGAGGACTAAGGTGCTCATCCGTCCTGAGACGTGAAAGTACTTTTACGCGAGTGACCACGCGATCCAGTAGATCTCTTGGTAGTGTCAGGACGTCGTGCAGAATTCCATCAATTCTGAAACGGACCTTAAACTTTTTTTCTTCCGGCTCGATATGGATATCCGAAGCTCCATCTTGATATGCATAGTCAATCAAAAGATCAACTATCTTCCTAATAGGAGCTGTTTCCAAGGTAATATCCGAGATGTCGCTAAGAATTTTATCGAAAGCCCCCTGAAGAGATAAACGATACAAAAGTAAGGCTTTCTTTAGGTATTCCGGTGAAGTGAAATAGACCTTTATAGGCTGATTGGTCTTCCTCGAAATCATATCAAGTAAATCCTGATTTGGCTGATCAACAACGGCTATTTTGACGACTTTTTCGTCTCTCCCGAAAGCTATTGTTTTATTTGATCTGGCAATCTTTTCCGGCAATAGATTTAGGACCTGTTTCTCAATATTTGAGGCGTTAATTTTCGTGAATGGCAAGCCAAAATCTTTGGCAATTTCCACAAAAAGCTCGTCTTCGGATAGTTTCTTCTCGACTAGCGCGTCGTTCTCGAGTATCCTTTTTTTGACATCTATGTCTGAATTAAGCATTTTTCTGTGGAGTAGACTTCTTTTTTATAAGACTATTGTGTACGATATTCTACATCCTTGTGCTACAAACTACAATATATTTTTACCTTTGATTTGAAGCTAAATGGCATAAAAAACTCCCCCATACTACATAATATGGGGGAATATTTATTTTCCTCTAAGACTACATTATAGTCCGGAGACGCAGAGAGCGTAGACATTGAGAGTCCAAGTGGCACCTCCAGAATTAGCTCTGTGTACAGTGGCGGTCCAAGAATTGTCGGTGCTTGGGTAATTTTCCAATGCGTAATAGGTTAAATAGGTTACGGCGTTTGAAGTTGCGTAGCCTCCACCAATGACTTTCTTGCCTGAGGTACAGGTGGCGCTGAAGGTTTGGTCCGTGCCTGCGGAAGTGGTGGCTGCCATGACTTTCTCCCAGCCGGAGATGCCGGAACCTGAGCCTGAGGTGCCGTCTTGGCCGGCAGGACCCACAGGTCCCTGTATGCCTTGAAGTCCGGTGTCACCTTTGGGTCCAACTTCACCTTGAATTCCTTGGATTCCCTGGTCGCCTTTGGGGCCGGGAATGGAATCTCCACTGCCTGTGCCGGGGATTCCCTGTATTCCTTGCTCACCTTGAATTCCTTGAACACCCTGAGAGCCGGCGGGACCAATGGGCCCTTGTGGGCCAACGGTGCCCAAATTGTCTAAAATACTCAGTTTGAAACTAATATATCTATCATCGTCTCTGCAGAATGACTTTTTCTGTCCACGACCGGCGGTGTAGACTGAGCCATTGTGCTTGAGACAGAAGGTTACAGTACTTGGACTGTCTTCGTCGGCGTGGACTGGCTGGCTGAAAAGAAACGGGAAAATAATAACGGAGACCCCTACGAGAAGAAGTGGCAGGAACTTCTTTTTCATTTTTTTTAATTATTTTGCTAATTAAACAAAGCAATATTACGTCAGTATAGTTTTATTTACAGAAGATTGATATATCCAGTTTTTCGGAAGATGGGTGGAGGGAGATTGCCACGCGTTGTAAACCCTGCCTAGCCTGGTTCGTTACGAAACAGGCTGCGTCATGTTTGAGTTATTTTTATATTTTTTTTAACAATAAATCCACAAGGGATTCATTGTTAAACCCAAAATACCTCAAACCCCGCAATGACGGGGGGTGTTGACTGGAACTATTCCATATTATCTTCGAGGTCGAAGAATGTGCCGTCTGGACGGGTGAGACGAATGGAGATTTTGATATTTTTGACGCCTTCGTCAAAGACAGCACCTCCGCCGGCAGATTTGGAACCAAGCAAGATATCAAGTTTTCTATATTCCAGCTCTCTGTCCATATCTTCCCGACCTTCAAACTCTCTCGAGGAATTTTCAGTGTCGTAATTTACTCGGTACGAAATCTCGTAAAAATCTTCGACATCAGTAAGACTGAAGGAGAAATAGTGGCGTTCTGAATCGAGATGAGTTTCTAATTTTGGATGATGAGAATTGCTTACCTCTTCATCTTCCTTTTCATCATCATTATCATTTTCTTTATCTTTATCCTTATTGTTACCGGTATCTTTCTCGCCGTCGCAGTTATTATCATGTCCATTCCCTTTGTCATTCGTGTTTCCCTTGTCGTTGGCCGGTGGGCAGTGTTTGTCGTCGTCATCATCGTCATCGGAGGAGAAATTTGCGACCGACAGACTTAGTCCCGAAATAGTTGCTGTGTCAGAAAAATATGCCAATGCTAGTGGCACTCTAGACAGAGCAAGGAGTGATATAAAAAAGGCAATGATAACAGGAAGTGTATGAGAGCCAAGTGCCTTAGCAACTTTACGATCAACCTCTTCAGCAATCGCTTTTTTGATGATTAAAAGCTGAAGAAGGATAAAGAGTACTGCCGGAATGCCAATGACGATACTAAATCCCAAAGGCTTGCGAATAAAGGCGCCGGCGTGACCAAGATATGGAATAGCGAAGCTAAATTTGCCTTTGATACCGGAATCTCGGACATCCCAATTATCTATTGATTTATTATTGTCACCTTTGGTTTTAAACGTTAATGGATCAACAGATGAGATGCTGTTTACCCGATGAAGAATGGTTTGTTTTGGATCGCTTGGCGAAGTGAAAGCGATGATGTCGCCAACCTTAACCGATTTAGGATCTATTTCTTGTGTAAGCGCAATCGAACCTATTTTGATTAATGGCTCCATGGAGCCGGTAGCTACGATAAATGTGGAAGGTAGTCCTCTTAGATGGAAAAGTGGAGAGAGAATAATAAAAACAACAAAAATAAGGGCTGAGAAAATTAGCCATTCAAAAAATTTTAAGATTGGTTTTAGTTTTTGGTTAAGCATCTAACCAATCACAGGTCTGTCCTACCTGTAATTGATAGAGGCTCAAACTCTATAGTTTTTCTGTTCCTACAAAGTTAAACGTTACATTGTTTAAGGACTTTCCAGCCACTTCATTTCCTGAGGCGCTTGGTAAAGTAAATGTTACGAGATATGTTGCGGTTGTGTTCTGAAGGATATTTCCCAAAGAGACAGGGGTAGAATTCCAGTCTGTGAGAGGTCCTTCTGGAGCTGGAGCTAATGAATTACCATCGGCTTTCATTTTAATAACTTGTAACTCAGCCCAATCACCACCAGCTGACATCAATTGCCCTGTTACATCTAAACTAATGGCCGATGTACTATCGTTTCTTAGGTACCAGGTCGTGGTTCTACTCTCTCCTGGATACATACCGTTGAACGCATCTGTAGATGTCCAGGTGGTTTCATAGGAGTCACCATCCCAGATTTTTAGACCTGCATTACCGGTACTAATTGCAATACCTTGAACTGTAGCTGTAGAGCTAAATAATGCATATGCTGAACCACCAACGACACCGAGAGTCAAAACGATTGCGAGAACGCTTAATATTATTTTCTTCATTTATTTATTTCACCTTCTTTCTGTATGTTAATTTATATTGTCTTTTGTATTAGCCTGGATTGCCACAGCTCGATTACGAGATTCGCAATGACGAGTGGTGAGGCAGAGCGGGTACTAATTTAAAAGATTTATACAAAAAGAAGGAGAAAAACGAAGAGTAAATTGAGGGCAGAATCCAAAAATTATTTGGCATTTACATGTCACACTATGGACCTCTATAAGATAAATGTCAAGTGTTTCTTTACGGAAAGTTACAGCGTATTCGTGAGGACAATTGGCTCGGGATGTAGATTCGAAGGATCGGTGTGACCGGCATTTTTGAGCTCACCTAGCGCTTTTAGCCCTTCTCTAACTTGCGTCCATGAAGATGAAGGATTTTTGGCTATATACAAAGCAGCTGAGCCGGAGACGTGAGGAGTCGCCATACTAGTACCACTTATAGTATTGTAGCCATTGCCTATCCAAGTAGAATAAATATTTACCCCTGGAGCGCCTAAATCAACGACATTGCCGTAATTACTAAAAGTGGCAAATGTATCATCTGCTCCATAAGAAGTTGTGGCACCCAAACCTCCGGACTTACCGTCACTATCTGCCAAGGCGGAAACTGTAATAACGGCGTCATTGTAAGAGGCGGGTGAAAAAGTAGAAGCATCGGCGCCATTATTGCCTGCAGCTACGATGTAAGTCACTCCGGCATCCCTAGATTTACAAATAGCTTTATGTAAAGCGTCTCCATTTGTGTTGCCGCAGTTGTTGTCGCTTGAACCACTACCACCTAAACTCATGTTGGCAACTTTGATATTTAGAACATTAGCATTTTTGGTAACCCAGTCGATACCGCAGATAATGGAAGACCAGGAACCCGAACCTTGCGAGTTAAGAACTTTGACAGCGTAGAGTTTAACTTTGGATGCCACTCCGACGACACCAACTCCATTGTTTACTGCTGCGATAGTACCGGCTACGTGGGAACCATGACCGTTATCATCGTCCCCTGTCCGTTTTCCTTTGACACAGGAATAGTTACCGCCAATATTTGCCTGAAGATCCGGATGTGAAAGTGCGATGCCGGTATCAATGACTGCTACACCGATTCCACTACCCGTATTACCTGAGCTTGGAACTCCCATTCGATTTACTCCGGTTGGGACTTGCTGGACTGCTTGAGTAGTTACTTGTCCTGCTTGAGTGGTAACTACTCTATCTTGGGTAATAAATTGAACTTCTGAATCTTGCTTAATCTGAGCCAATCTGGCTGCCGGAATGACAGCAGAGAAACCTTTGATGGCTGATGAGAAGGAATGGTCCACTGAAAAACCGTGGAGCTTGCCCATGGCATTTGCTTTTTCACTTGGATTACCGACGCTATCTTTGAATACAACAATGTAAGAATCGGGGATTAAATTTTCCGGCTTGGCCTGAGCGAAAATATTTTTGGCTAGGGAAGCAGCAGAAAGAGCAAATAGGGAAAGGATTATTATTCTTAAAGTTGTTTTAAACATTACATTAAAGAATACAGGAAATAATACGGATGGTCAAATTGCAAGATTGGGGGACTGGATTCCGGGTCAAGCCCGGAATGACAATTATTTGGAAATTACGTGGATTTTTTTGTCGTGATGCTGGGAGGTGAGGAATAGATGGGTTCGACTCAGAAATTATGTTCTCGGGTTTGCCTGTTGCAAAAAATCCCGCTATCTGCAAACTGTTTTGCAGAATCGCGGGTTTTTTAACTATTAGCTTTTTACTTGGTTGTAAATTTTCTAACAGGAGACCAAGCGGAAGATCCTCCGGGTGAATTTGCTTTTACTCTCCAGTAGTACACTGTCTTAGACACCAAAGCTGTCGTAGGTGTATAGCTGGTAACAGGAGCAGTCGGCGCAGTTATCAGAGTCTTGTTGATAACCGGGAGTGACATTGTAGTTGACTTGGAAACCTGAATAGTCGTAGAGGTAGCTCCATAAGACTCAGTCCAGGTAAACTTTGGCTTTAGGACTTGCAGGGTAGCACCTGCTGTTGGGACACCTTGAACAGGCTTCACAGGAGCAACACCCATTTTTTTCGCCGGGGACCAAGCACTCATCTCATCCAGCGAGTTCGATGATCTGACTCTCCAGTAGTAGGATCTGCCTCTGAGAAGTTCATTTGGGTCAGTCCATGAAGTAGCAGGTACCGGAACTCGAATATCGCCTGAACCGAAGGTTGTTTCTAGATCAAAGTCTAAAGTAGGTGCAATCTGTATATCATAATGAGTGGGGTTTAAAGTAGAAGCATTCCACTTAAAAACAGGTTTGGTTATCTGGCTGACAAAATTTGCCGCCGGCGAGGTAGTAACCGGAATACTTGGAGGATTGGAAACTCTAAACTTGTAGACAATTGACCAGGGGGATAACTGAGAATTTACAAGCTTGGTTCTGACTCTCCAGAAGAGGTTTATGCCTTTTGGTAACGAGGTGTGAGTATAGTTTGAGCCATTAACGGTAAAGGTACCAACCTTCTGAGTAAAGGATGAGTCTTTTGCAAATTCAATGATATATCCTAAATTGCCGGTAACATCTTGCCAGTCAAATTTGGAAGGAGATTCTACGTGAATATAAGTATCGGCCGGCGTAAGTAGTACGGGGGCATTGGATGGAGTGCTACGTCTCTCGGAGTACAGCAGAATTATTTTGCTCCAATCTGAATGATAAATATTTCCCAAACTATCTTTGGCGTTTACTCGCCACATTTCATAGTCATCTGCGTAAGGGGGATCGTAAGCTGAGCCGTAGTAGGTGCCGGTCCAGACAGATTTATCCTGGAAGCACTTATCACAGTATCTATCTGTACAGACATCTCTACAGTTGTACCACAATCCGAAAAGCGTTTCTCTTCCGCTTGGATATGCAGCAACATTTTGTTCAATTTGGTATTTTACTGGGCCATTTGGAATGGAATCTGTCCAGTTGTAAAACATTTCGACGGGATCGTGACCCGGACTCAGCAAATAGTAACCGTAATTGTTAGCAGGACTAGTGATTGTAATCGGATAAGTGGTGGCTCCCAGAACATCTCCCGAGGAGTTATTGAGTGATTTGAGTGATGTCACTCCTCTGACAGACAATGCCGCGATAGCCAGAAATGAAACCATTAACAATGGTTTAACTAGACTAAATTTTTTAATTTTCTTCATATCCAATTTATTTGATAACCACTATATGAATTCAGTATGGATAATATATATACGGATGTCAAGTTTGAATATATATTATATTGAAATAGGTACTATTTCCTGGTGGTGATACTTGGAGGAGATGAGTAGATGGGTTCGACGGGATTTTTTTGGCCGTTGACTGGAACTCTGAGGGCAAAGCCAATTGCATTGGCTATCGTGACGCCGATGCGGGTGCCGGTAAAAGAGCCGGGGCCTGGATTGACTTCGACTTCGGTAATGTCTTCTTGCTTATAACCTTCTTTTTCCAGACATGACAAAAGAAAACCAAAAACATCTTGGTTGCGGGGAGAATCGACCTTGTTGATAAATTCTTTGTCGTCAAGACGAATGAGAACTTGAGTATTGTCAGTGGAGTCGAGAAATAATTTCATATTTGAATTTTATCTATATAGATTCCCGATCAGGTCGGGAATGACAAGTAGTGCTATTTTAACTCAAAAAGATATAATCCCGATTCATAAGATTAATTGAAATCGATATTTGGATAGGCAGCAATTACTTTCTCCAGAAAGTCAGGATTGTCGAGCATTCTGAGAGCCTCAACGACTAACCTTTCGTCGGACATCTGACCATGGTGATGCTCGACATTTGGCTTAACATCATCTCTAAGGACTCCATATAGAAAATACAAGTTTTCGGGACCACCCACAATATCGTTCAAATCTATTTGGGCCACTTTAGCTGTGTGCTTGACTTGGCCTCTAAGAGATTCTGACTGCTTTCTACTACTAGTGGCGCGTTCCATGGCACTTAGATAATCTTCTTCGTTGATTCTCCCTCCCAAATCTCCGTAGCGCGAAAAATCAATTCTAGGAGTAAAGCTCTCACCGCCATCCAGTCTTTCATGAATTATCATAATATGGGATTATTATACTCTTGGCAAATTAATTAATTTTGGCATAAAAAAGACCCCGTCGAGTGAGGGGGTCTAAAGTAACAGTTTATTTGGTGAGGCTTTTGTGGATGGCCTCTAGACACTTGAATATTTCAAGATGAATTTGACGCCTATCCTCATCATGCTCAAAACATCTACTCCTAAAGTGGTAGAGAAGGGAAAGAAGGTCGATAATGTAGTCCCGAAACAGATATTCGTGATCTCTCAGAATCGTCATTGCTTTAATGTGTTCGTCGATATGGATTGGTCTAATATATCTTCCAAAGTTGCCATAAAATTCAACCATAGGTCCGATTAGTTCAGAGTCAGGCTTGGCATTTGGATTTGAGGTGGCGCAAGGCAACTTATGTCTGATAGTAGCTAGTGGCTCGAGATTTGATTGGCAGTGGTGACAGATGTCGTCATAGTAGCCGACAGAAGCACCACATCCCTCGCAAACTATGACTTTACGAATAATAGTCATTAGGATCTCCTTAGTCGTTAGGATGTATTTTTTTAATTTACATTGAGATTATAGGTTGATGATGGTCAAAAGTCCAGAAATGGCTGGCGTAGAATGGATTTATGACGGAGAAAATTAAACCTGGAAACGAGGATAATAATGAATGGGAAACCCTACTAGGCGAGAGCGTAATAGAAGCCAGAGTGCAAGAATTGGCGGCGGAGATTGCTGAAAATTATAAAGATAAGAAGCTGCTGGTAGTGTGCGTACTTAGAGGTGCTTTTATTTTTACGGCTGATATTCTAAGAGAGTTAAATGACCACTTGCCGGATGTGGAGGTAGACTTTATTGCCGTCTCCAGCTACGGCGAAGGGGAACAATCAACTAGAGCTCCCAGAATCGAGAAGGATTTAAATACTAATATTGAGGGACGCGAAGTACTGATAGTAGAAGATATTGTAGATTCCGGCTATAGCTTTGAAAAACTTCTCAAAATGTTGTGGTCCAGAAATCCAAAATCAATCAAAACGTGTGCTCTATTATCTAAGCCCTCTCGAAGAGAAGTAGAGGTACCTATAGATTTTCTGGGATTTAGTATTGAAGATAGATGGGTGGAAGGCTACGGACTAGATTCCGGTCAGAAAGGTAGAGGGAGAAAAAATATTGTAGCTAAGCGACAATCTTAATCTCCCGCTGGGTGTCGGCTGTGGCTTTGAAATGGATATCGATACGGCTCTTTGGGAGAATGTCGACAAATTTCTCAGGCCATTCGATGACTAGGAGGTTACTTGGGTCGGACCAAATTTCTTCCACATCGAAGGCTTTAATTTCTTCGACAGAATTTAAACGATATAGATCTAGATGATATAAGCGCTTGATGACCGGGTGAGTGGTGACGGGATACTCGCGCATGATGATAAATGTAGGAGAAACCAAGCGAGAAATGCCGAGATAGGAAGCAAGTCCTTGCGTAAAAGTAGTTTTACCTGCTGCGAGATGACCATACAAACAGATAGTAGTCCCCTTCTCTTGATTAGAGATTAGGGTGGTAGCTATGGCTTGAGTTTCCTCGGAGGAAGAACTAACAAAAAGCTGTTCCATAAACGTAATTTAATAATGATAAGCGAAGAAACAATTAAACCGATGGAGTCGATACCCACGTCCCGGAGCATGCCGGTACGAGTAGGAATAAAAAGCTGGTGAGTCTCGTCCGTAAAAGCAAAAATGAGAGCGTATAAAAATGCTTTGGCCGGACTCTTTTCCCCTACGGCTCGATACATGAGAAACATGAGAATAAAATATTCTGAAACATGCGCAAATTTCTTGGCAATAAAATCCTCGGTGAAGGTACCGGTAACGGGGAGATTTGAACGCGAAGAAACAAAAAACATCAGCGACATCCAGAGGACGACAGGAACGTATCTAAGAATAAATTTCTTCATAAGATATTCTAGCCGTTCCGGAGACGAAAATACAGGATACCGCCGGAGACGGCAGCGATGATTGCGCCGAGAATGAAGGTGTTTTTGAGGGAGGAGAGGGAGGTGATGGCGGAGTGTGTTGATGGTTGAGATTGCTTCGGCTCGATTACGAGACTCGCAATGACGGATGATGAGGTGGAGGTGCCGAGGATGGAGGAGGGTGAGGAGTTTGGGATATCGCTTTCCTGGATTGCCACGTCGCCTAGGCTCCTCGCAATGACGGAGGGTATTTTGGTGGTTTGAGATCTCTCCGCTCCCGCCACGGCGGGCAGGTCGGTCGAGATGACGATAATTGGGGTTTTGGTAGAGACTAGTGAGGGAGTGGGTGTTTTGGTGGAAATTGCAGTTGGGGATGGATTCCGGGTCAAGCCCGGAATGACAGAACTTGTCGGGATGACAGATGGGGTTGAAGACTTAGATGGTGTTGGTGACTTTGTTGGGGTTGGAGAATGAGTGGGTGTGACAGTAGGTGTGGGGAGAGATTCGGTAAGATTTACTATCAATGTATTTGAATCTCCGGCGGAGTTATCGCTGCCACCGGTGTAGCGACGAAGTTTGAGAAAATATTCACCAGGACCTTTGTAGCCGGAGTCAAGATAATTTGGTTT
>CALRDV010000004.1 GCA_943355005.1 Patescibacteria group bacterium | reverse complement strand
CCTGGACAGGCTTCCAACTGGGTAGAGACCAGGGTGTAACTAACAACTCCAAAGCCTCAGAGAAGTTTGTCTACAGACAGGATATGTACACCAACGCACCCAAAGCGATGAAGCTATATTCCAAGCTCTACAAACCGTTTATTCCGTAGGGTTTGGGACTAAATTACCCTATAGTTGACATTTTACGCATCTTCTGATAAAATCAAGCAGAAAGTTTTGGTTCGCAAAATTAAAAATCAAAGAGAGGAGGTCGCATGTTTGACCCAGCATTTAGTAATTTAAAATCTCAAGCCCAGAAGGTAGAAAAGGATGCCAAACGCGCCGAAATTACCGACCAAATTGAAGAGTTCGATTATATAAGAAAGTACGGATCCTTCAAGAAACGCCGGCGAGAAAGGTCAACTGGTTTGTTTGGTCTGGCAGTACTATTAGTAATAGTAGTAGTTTTTTGTGGGTTTGGTGGTCTGCTGGCAAAGTATTACGGATTTGACTTTGCCACGTTGGTGCCTAAAGCACCAATCCAAACTCAGGTTAGTTCAAATCCATTTTCGACTCAAGTTGGGGGTCAATACAATACTCCGGTCGTGAACGATCCGAATTCGTTTCCTGCTGTACCGCAGGTAACTGCCACTCCGACAATTTTGATGCCACCAACAGCGATGCCAACTTTTGTTCCTACACAGATTATCGTCGCCCCCGCTGGCACGATCGGTTACGTTGATCCTAATTGGCCAACTACTCCGGTATTGACCAATTCAAGTAATCATCCGCAACCGGTCAGCAATGTGAACCTGTCTACTGTTCCTCTCTATGATGGTCTCATCGGATCATCCCCGGAACAGGTAGTTTGTCAGTATGGATCGACTTTCTTCTACATCGGACCAGGATTCAGGGATGTCGTTGTGCTAACAACATCATCAAATCCTGGATCAATTACGATCCAAACACCTTGGGATTGGCCCGGCAACGCCACAGTCTTTTGCCCCTCAGAGACTGCTATTCTGATCGTTTACGCGAAATAGATTCACAAATCACTCTCTTTTTGAGAGTGATTTTTTTGGTTTGGAAAGTTAATATACTTTAGGAAAATAAGAGTTATAATCCAAGAACAAAAGTAAAATGGCAAACGAAAAAAAAGACAATTTGGACGGACGAAGGCTGATGAAGAATCCAGATTATTATTCCGTGGAAAGTGATGAGGCTGTTTTTCAAATGGTGAAAGAGTTTTTGGAAGAAACTGTGTTTGGCCAGCCTGAGGCCTGTGCTGAAGTGGCAGGCCCGATAACCAGATATCTTGGTGAACTATGTGATCCCAATAGGCCTATGTATATAGGAATCTTCATGGGTGAACCTGGAGTCGGTAAAACAGAAATGGGCATGGCAGCTGCTAAGATTTTTGATCCGCTTCATCCGGAACAGCGTTTAAAGGTTATCGATAGTAGTATCTTTCAAGAGAGCCACGATATTCACAAGATTATTGGAGCTCCTCCTTCCTATGTTGGTTATGGCGATGAACCTCTCATTACCAATGATTTTTTATCCCGGCCAAATGTTTTGGTTTTTGACGAAATAGAAAAGGCTCATCCCGCTCTCCACAAATTGTTACTAAGAGTTATGGATAAAGCTCGTCTGGATATAAATGGAGATGATGATTCGTTTGATTTTATGGATATGGACAAAAATATGGATGGTGAAGAAGATTTATTTTTTGATCCAAACATTTTAGATTTCTCTCAATCAATTATTATTCTAACTTCAAATATTGGCTCAGATAAAATAAGGGATATCAAGTCCGGTAAGGGCACGTTGGGTTTCATCTCAGACAGAATTAATAACCATCAGAAAGATATCCAGATCGCAGGTGTTGCTGCTGCTGAAAATTACTGGAAGCATATGCCGGAATTCCTGAACAGAGTCGATTCATTGGTTGTATTTAACTCTCTTACTGTTGAGGTTGTTCACAAGCTTTTTGATAAATTTTTAAATCAATATTACGAAAATCAAGGAGAAGGTGGTACGTTGATTATGGCTACTGACCAGTTAAAGGAATGGGTTATCTCTCAAACTGATATGAATAAGGCTGGACGGGAATTGAAAAGAAAAATTAACAAACTGATCATCACACCAGCTTCTGAAATAAAGTTCAAAATACCCAAAGGCGTGCCTCTCATTGCCGATATTAGCCATGATGAACCCAAGCGAGTTATTTTTTGGCTGAGCAAATCAATGGTGAATTCCGCTTCTAAAAAAAGATAGTTTACGTATAAATATTTTCCGTTTTTGTTGTATCTTGACCATTCGGGTATTTTTTGGTTTAATGAATATATATTCGGTATTTCTTCGCCTTTTACCAAAACCAAATTATTTTATTAATAAACCAATATGATCCAAAAAATATCTGCTCCCGTTTCCGTTCAAACAGTTTTTGATCATCGCAAACGGAGTATCTCACCTAGGCAAATATTTTGGGATGGTAAAATTTTCCGCATCGCCCAAGTCGGTCTGCATCATACTTTTCGGGAAGGCAGGACACTTTTTCATATTTTTTCCGTCACTGCCCAAGGTCTTTCTTTTCGTTTGAGATTGGACACCGAATCATTATTTTGGACTCTTGAAGAAATCTCCGATGGGCTTGCCAATTAAGTTAGATTTCAATTCTTCTCCGTCTACGGTCATGCATATAGATTTGAACTCCTGCTTTGCCACTATCGAGCAGCAAGCCAATCCACTTCTCAGGGACAAGCCCGTCGCTGTCGCCGCTTACGATACTCCGAATGGTTGTATCGTGGCTCCTTCCGTCCAAGCCAAGAAACTTGGTATCAAAGTCGGTATGCAGGTCAAAGAGGGCCGTCTCTTGTGTCCCGATCTTATCGTCCTTACCCCGGACCCGGACAAATACCGGTCGGTTCACACCGCTCTCAAGAAAATACTTTCTGTTTACACTCCGGTCGTAGTTCCCAAATCTATCGACGAATTTGTTTTGGATTTTGCCGGCACACCGGCTCTCAAAAGAGGTCTACTGACTATTGGTTTGGAAATTAAAGATCGCATCAAAAAAGAAGTAGGGGATTACCTTACTGTTTCCGTCGGCTTAGGACCCAATCGTTTTTTGGCCAAGACGGCGAGCAATCTTCACAAGCCGGACGGTCTGGACGAAATCGATAAAGACAATTTTCTAAAAATTTACGAGAGTCTTACTCTTACGGATCTTACCGGTATCGCCCGCCAGAATGCCACTCGCCTAAACATGGCCGGAATCTACACTGTTTTGGATTTTTACCACGCCGATCTTCGCACTCTTCGGTCGGCCTTTCGCTCAATTTTTGATTATTATTGGTTCGTTCGTCTCAGAGGTTGGGAGGTGGATGATGTGGATTGGGGTGTCAAAAGTTATGGCCACTCTTATTCTCTTCCCAAATTTCTGGTGAAGCCGGAGGAGCTCGCTCCCATACTTTCCAAGCTTGTAGAAAAAGTTGGTTTCCGTATGCGTAGCTCCAATCATCAAGCTAAAGGTATTCATCTTGGTTTGCTTTTTAAAGATCACGAGTATTGGCATCAAGGAATTAGTTTGGACCAATCCGTTTCTTTGAGTCAGGATATTTACCGGATTGCTTACCGTTTACTGTCCCACTCTCCCTATCGTTTGCCTGTACGTAACTTGGCCGTTTCTTGTTTCAATCTTTCGGAAAGAAACAATTTGCAGCTTGGACTTTTTGAAGACAGTTTGAAAAAAGAAAGTTTGGTGAGAGCAATAGATGATATTAATGACCGTTGGGGAAACTTCGTCATCACTCCAGCCATCATGGCAAACACGGAAAACGCCGTTCAGGACAGAATAAGTTTTGGCAATGTCCGGGGAATATTGTAAACTTAAATTTGTATGTCCGATATCTTACAAATAAAATCCGTCACCAAAAAATTTGGTAATTTGGTAGCTGTAAATGATGTTTCTCTGAGTGTTAAACCAGGTACGATCTATGCTCTCATTGGCCCAAATGGCTCGGGGAAAACTACACTGGTGAACTGCGTGGTTGGTCTGCTACGGCCGGACGTTGGAGAAGTAAACATCAAAGGCGTCAATATCTTGGAAAAGCCAGTGGTAGCCAAACACCTTTTTTCTTATGTTTCAGACAATCCGGCAATCTACCCGTATCTCTCGGGGGAAGAATTTATCCGCTTGAGCGGTAAGCTTCATGGTTTAAGTGAGTCAGTCATCGACACCAGATTCTCGGAATTAAAAAAGATATTTCCCATGGCAGACATCTTGGAGACGCGAACCGAGAGCTATTCTCGGGGCAATATCGAAAAAACCGCTTTTCTTTCTGCTCTTATTAGTCACCCCGAGCTTCTTGTCATAGATGAGCCCATTGTAGGTCTGGACACTGCCTCCGTGGAAATCTTTGGTAGAAGTCTTCGTCGTTTCGTGAAGCAAGGTTCTTCTGTCTTCATCTCTACCCATACTTTAAGTTTTGTTGAAAAGTTTGCAGACACGGTTGGCATAATCAGAAACGGAACTTTGGTAAAAGAAATACCAATTGGGCCAAAAATAAATTTAGAAGATATCTATCTCAAAACAACCTCTTAATATGTTGGCATTTTTAGAACTGGTCAAACTGGACTCATTCGCCTTCAAGGGCTGGTTTCGTAAACAAACAGTCTCCAAGATTATAGTGTCGCTGTCATATCTTGTTGTACTTCTTGGAGTTGCTCTTGGGGTATATGCCTGGTCAAATGCCTTTTTCCGGTATGTCGCTCCCTACGAATCTTTCGGACAGCAAACTTCCCTCTACATTCTCAAGGGCGCATTTGCCATACTTCTCTGGATAGGGATTCTTAGCTCGCTTATCTCCACAGTTACTTTTCTTCTGACGCCCAGCCGTCACACTGATCACTTGCTCACTCTTCCAATATCATCCCTAATTCTATCGCTCCGCGCAAGTCTCAACTCAGTTTTAATTAATCTGTTTCTGTTAGTCATCTCCGTATTTCCTTTGATACTGGCCTACACTCACAATTTATTCGGTTCTCTGGCTATGCTCATTATCATGACTCTCTTTACTCAAACAATTGGCCAATCACTTGGTTATGCTATTTCGCTGATTATTCATCAAAAATATGGTCATTTCTTGGCTTTTATCATTGGCCTCTTACTTTTAGTTTTCACTTGGGTGATTTTGAGATTTATCTTTCCTCCTGAATTAAAACTTTTAGGAGATCTCTCTTCGACAAGCTTTAACGATTTTTTTATTGGCCTCCCTCTCATTCGTAATTTTTGGCTTGGGACGGCTTTCTTAAGTCTCGCTTTGGGACAATTTGTTAATTCTCTCGGACTCATTCTTGGCACCATAATATTGATTATTGTTTCTATTAATATTCAAGCCAAGTTATTTACTCGCTGTTGGCAATCGCAAAAGAATCACTTGTCCACGTACAAGAAACCTGCACCAGGTCTAGGTAAATTAAGAAATCTCAATTTAGTCACCAAAGACTTACTTTCCATCTTTCGCAATCCGGGGAATATTGGCTATTTACTGTTTTTGATTTCCATGATTATTGTCTTTTTTGGCTTGTTTGGACAAGGTTATCGTGCCAGAGGAGTTCCCGAGAGATTTAGAGTCGACTCATTGGCTTTCTCGTTTGCATGGCTCATTTTCTTTGCCGGCACCTACTTTATTCGGCTCACTTATCCTCTGGGGATCAATGAAGGACAAAGTCGGTGGTGGTTTTTTACTATTCCTGTCCGCGTCGGTAAGATCCTGGCTTCCAAGATCTACGTTTCCTTAATTGTTTCTTTACCAATTGTATTCCTGGCCATCATTGAATGGCAAATATTGCCCTTTACAGTCTTCCCTTGGTTTTTTGGTCTTTTCAGTTTTCTAGCTATTTCCCTCTTGGCCGTAGTCTTTCCCTTAATTGGGCTACTCAAGCCTGATTACAGTCTTGCTTACCAGCCGGATAGAGCCAGTACAAGTATGTCCGGATTGATTTCCATTGTTTTTGTTTCAATCGTAGGCACTCTTAGTGCATATCTAATAGTTATTTCGCTAAGACAAACTCTGAGCCAAGGACTGGCTATCAATGGTTTTCTTGTCTTTGGTTTGGTGTCCGTTTTGATAGTCTGGTCCTTGGCTCATCGGTATCTGGCCGGTTTTAATTTGGAAGATTAATGCTTCTCGTAGAGCGCTTCTCCTGCCTCAGCCTCAGCCTTGGTCGCATGAATCGTACCATCCGGATGATTCGCGGGAGAATATACGGTGTAGAGTTTTAGAGGTTCGGTTGTGGAAGTGTTTATGATGTTGTGATTCGCACCTGCGGGAACAATAACCACATCTCCATCTTTAATTTGCATCTCTTCTCCATCCAAAATTGCCTTACCGGTACCAGACTCAAATCGGAATAATTGGTCTACATCGTGATGTATTTCCATACCAATCTCCTCACCAGGCAACAAACTCATAAGTACCAGCTGAGAATGAGGTGCCGTAAAGACTACCTTTCGGAAGTTACTATTTGCCAGCGTGTCTGCCTCTATATTTGTATGAAATCCTACCATATTATTTAATATTGATAATACCCCATCTTACCACCTACAATTTAAATAATGCTTTCATGCAATTTATCAATGAGGTCAATGGTATTGGTATAATACCAAAAAGTATCCGAGCACGGTAAACTAATAATATGGCCAAAGATAAACATCTAATAAAAGAGGTAGAAGGAAGCCCCGATTTTCCGGCTTTGGAAAAAGCTTTACTTACTCATTGGTATAAGTCCGGTATTGTGGAAAAATATCTCCATAAGAACGATGACTCGAGCGAGAAGTATTACTACCAAGATGGTCCCATAACGGCCAACAATCCTATGGGAGTTCATCATGCCTGGGGAAGGACTTACAAAGACCTTTGGCAACGTTACAAAAATATGCGTGGTTTCAAACAAAGATTCCAGAATGGTTTTGACTGCCAGGGACTTTGGGTAGAAGTAGAGGTAGAGAAAGAACTTGGCTTTAGATTTAAGAAAGATATCGAGTCCTATGGTGTCGCAAATTTTATTCAGCACTGCAAGGATAGAGTCGTTAAATATTCGGATATCCAAACAGACCAAAGCAAACGTCTGGGCTATTTTATGGATTGGGACAATTCATACTTCACTATGTCGGATGAGAACAATTACATGATCTGGTACTTCCTTAAGGTCTGTTGGGAAAAAGGTTGGGTTTATAAAGGGCACGACTCTGTTCCTTGGTGTCCCCGCTGTGAAACAGCTATTTCTCAGCATGAGATGCTAACTGAGGATTATAAAGAGCTGACTCACAAATCAATTTATTTCGAACTTCCCATTGTCGGTCGTGACCATGAATATTTATTGGTCTGGACCACCACTCCCTGGACCTTACCGGCCAATATCGCCGTTGCTGTAGACGAGAAACAAGATTACTCCTTAGTTCAAGTGAATTCGGGTGACAACTTCTGGGTTCTGAAAGACTTGGTAGAAAAAGTATTTAAGACTGACTATCAAAAAATTGTGAAGACCGTCAAAGGCAAAGAACTGGTCGGACTTCACTACACCGGTCCCTTTGATGAAATAACTGCCGTCAAAGAAGTGGCATTAGCCAATCCGGATAAATTCCATGTTGTTGTTCCTACAGATTCTTTCATCATGCCCATTAGTAATACTGATGGTACCGGCTTGGTCCACACAGCCGTCAGTGCCGGTACGGAAGATTTTGCTCTTGGTCGGAAGCTTGGACTCCCCATGATTCCAATTATTGCGGACAATGCCGATTACTTACCCGGACTGGATTTCTTAACCGGAAAAAATGGAAAAAAACATCCTGAAATAATTCTTGAATATCTTGAAGAACGGGAAAAGGCAGGGGAGAACTGGATTTTCAAAATCGAAAATTATACCCATCGTTATCCTGCGTGCTGGCGTTGTAAGACAGAGTTGGTATGGAAAGTCACCGACGAATGGTATATCGCCATGGACAAAGTAGATCCGGCCGACAGCCGGGGTAGAACTCTGCGCCAAAAGATGATTGATGCCAATAATAAAATTACTTGGAAGCCGGAATTCGGCAAAGAACGTGAGACGGACTGGTTAAATAACATGCATGATTGGCTCATCAGTAAGAAGAATCGCTATTGGGGATTGGCCCTACCGATTTGGGTCTGTGATAAGTGCGATGAATTTATCGTAGTTGGTGGCAAAGATGAATTAAAGGAAAAAGCTTGTTGTGGTTGGGATAAATTCGAAGGTCACACTCCACACAAACCATTTATTGATGAAGTGAAGATCAAGCATGATTGTGGAGGAACGATGACCCGCATATTGGACGTAGGCAATCCTTGGTTGGATGCCGGCATAGTTCCTTTTTCTACCTTAGTTGATCCGGTCACCAAGAAAGTTAGCTATACCTCGGATAAAAAATACTGGAAGGAATGGTTCCCTGCCGATTTTATTACAGAATCATTCCCGGGTCAGTTTAAGAACTGGTTCTATTCCTTGATAGCTATGAGTACGGTATTGGAAGATACAAATCCATTTAATACAGTCTTGGGGTTTGCCAGTATGCTTGGAGAAGATGGTAGGGCTATGCATAAATCTTGGGGTAACTCCATCGAGTTCAACGAAGCCGCCGATAAAATTGGAGTCGATGTAATGCGCTGGGTTTTCACCAGACACAATCCGGAAAGAAATCTTCTGTTTGGATACAAATTAACTTCCGAAACCAAAAGACAGTTCCACATGTTGCTATGGAATTCATATCGCTTCTTTGCCAACTATGCCGATTTGGAAAAATGGGAACCAAAAATTGAGTTCGAAAATGTCCCCTCAAAACTAGACCTCTGGATTCTAAACAGATTAGATCAAACAGTCTTGGAAGTTACTGAAGGATTAGAAAAATTTGATGCTTTTTCGGCAACAGCTTCTATTGAAAGTTTCGTTTCTGATTTGTCTACTTGGTACATCCGCCGTTCCAGAGACAGGGTTGGTCCCAGTGCCGAAAGTCCTGAAGATAAAGAGAACTGTTACCGGACTCTTCGTACAGTTTTTGATTGCTTGTCGCGCATCCTAATGCCCTTTACGCCTTTTATGGCCGACATGATGTACACGAACATCACCGGAGAAGAAACTGTCCATTTGGCTGACTGGCCACTAGTGACTACTCCGGAAATAGTAGATCAAAAGCTGATAGAGAAAATGGCACTGGTTAGAAGTATTTGTGAGATGGGGCACTCGACCAGAAAAAGCGAAGGCATCGCGGTCAAACAGCCATTGTCAAAAATTATTATCTCCGGACCGGTCGCAAATCTTTCGGAAGAAAAGGAACTAATTCAATTAATCAAAGAGGAGCTTAATATAGTTTCTGTGGAATTTAAAGATGATAAAGAACTTTCGGTAAAGCTGGATTTGACATTGACTCCCGAGTTGGTCAAAAGAGGACAAATGAGAGAAGTAATTCGTTCTATCCAAGAGGCCAGAAAACTTGCCGGGTGTAATTTGGATGAATTTGTTTCCGTAACTTTACCGGATTGGCCGGAAGATTTTGCTGGAGAGATAAAAAGGAAAACTTTGGTCAAAGAAATTACCAAAGGCGATGAAGTTAAAATAATCAGAAGCTAATGCGTCAAAAGAAAGGGTTGCTTGTTTTTGCCCTAATCTTTATTGAGATATTGAGTCTTGTTACCATCTGGAGTACAGCTCCCGAGCTATTTATGTCTCAATTGGCGTTTGCCATCGCCGGTGTAATCATAATTTACTTGATTGCAAAGGCTGACATACCCTTACTTCTCGGATTTGGTTGGACTTTCTATGTCGTAAGTCTTCTTCTTCTCCTCTTTACATTTCTTCTCGGGCGGAATATCAGAGGTTCCGTTCGTTGGATTGATTTAGGTTTTTTTAACTTGCAAACATCCGAGATTATCAAGCCATTTTTAGCCATTTTTTACTCAGCCTATCTCTCCAAAATAAAAAAACCCGACTGGAAACAACTCCTAAGTTTTATTGGCATCATTCTTTTTCCGGTTGTTCTTGTGGCCTTACAGCCGGATCTTGGCTCTGCGTTAACCCTAACCGTTTTACCCCTGGCCTTATTATTCTTCATTGGCTACGGTAAAAAGTTAATTATCCTGGCTGTCATTTTTCTTGCCCTTGTCCTGCCCTTGGAGTCCAAACTTTTGAAACCATACCAAAGACAGAGGCTGGAAACTTTTATAAATCCTTACGCCGATCCTAAAGGAGCCGGCTACAATGTGATTCAGTCAACGATTGCTGTTGGGTCCGGCAAGATTTTTGGTAAGGGAGTCAAACTAGGAACCCAGTCACATTTAAACTTCCTGCCGGAAAGACACACTGACTTCATTTTTGCCTCATTTGTGGAAGAGTTCGGCTTAATTGGCGCCTCTGTCCTCTTTGCCGGTTATTATATTTTATTCAGTTTCTGCCTGAAATCCATTAAAAGGCTTCACGGCCAAGACCAGAACCTTCTCTCCCTCTCAATTTTCTTCCTATTTCTTTTCCAGTTTTTAGTCAATGTGGGCATGAACCTAGGAATCATGCCGGTCACAGGTATTACCCTCCCGCTTTTCTCCTATGGAGGCAGTTCTCTGCTCAGTTTTGCAATTCTAATTGGCTTGCTCTTAAGACAGCTTGATGTAATCACCCCTTTTGAGATATAATAGCGCCCATGGCAGATAAAATCACATACGCAGTCATTCAACTTGGCGCAAAACAATATTTAGTAAAAGAAGGCGATAAAGTCGTGGCCGAAAAGATGGACGTCAAAGATGGCGAAACTCTCAAAGTCAAGGAGGTTCTTTTGGCTTACGATGGTGAGAAAACTCAGATTGGCGAACCTTTCTTGGAAAAAGCTATGGTTGAGCTCGTTTCAGAGGGTGTTCAAAAAGGTGAAAAAATCAGAATTGCCAAATTTAAGGCTAAATCCAGATACCGTCGAGTCACCGGTCATAGACAGCTTGAAAGCCACTTCACTGTGAAGGCTATCACTCTATAAAAACAAATTATGCGTTTTATAATTTTCGTCGGCGCCAGTAACACTTTGGCGGAGTCAGAGATTGAGACTCAAGTCAAAGGAGCCACTGTTTTGTATCCAAATGTATTTTTGTTTGTGTCTTCCGATGTCGAAACCGCCCAGGCTTTGGCCGGCAAGCTTGGCTGTAGTATTAAATTAGCCAAAGAATCCGTCGGGGTAGCCCCCGTGGCACAGTCCATTGCCGACCTCATTACCTTAAAGAATTTTTCTATTACTTGTTTGGACAATCTCGGCGACTCGGCCAAATTCGACCAGGAAGTGAAAGAAGTAAGAGGCAAGGGTAGGTTTTTGGAATCCAAAGACATATTTGGACTTACTCCGATACTTATAAAAAAACACAAAATCGACGAATTTTTTATCGACAGAAATCGAGATGAGGTATGGCAGACGGTTTGGGTACACGACTACGAGCATTGGATCAAGAAAGACCGCCACATGCCCTACGCCAACGCCAAAGCCGGTATTCTCCCTCCTAAAATTGCCCGAAGTATGGTGAATTTGGTACCCTTAGATCCCGCAGGCAAGCTCTTGGTTGACCCTTTTTGTGGTTCCGGACGCGTACTTGTGGAAGCAGCTGAGCTTGGCTACGAAATAGCCGGCAGTGATATTTTGGTCAATCAAGTTCACGAAAGTAAAATCAACCTAAATTCTTTAGGTTTTCAAGCCAAAATGGAAGTTTTGGACGCCACCCACCTTTCGGACAGATTTCATGATGTGGACGCTATCGTCACCGAGCCATTTTTGGGCAAACCTCATCTCAGGCCGGATCAAATCCAGTACTTGGTTCCCGGTTTACAGAAATTGTATTTAGGCTGTCTCAAAGATTGGCTTAAAGTTCTTAAACCCGGTGGCTATATTGTGATGGTTTTCCCCAGCTTTGACGATGGTAAGCATGTCTATAAGACAAGCAATATTGTTGACGGCAAGCTGGAGTTGGGATACAATCAGCTGAAACGAGGTATCCTTTATTCACGTCCGGACGCAGACGTCCGCCGCGAAATCGTGATACTTCAAAAAAAATAACCATCACTCTATCTGTCATTGCGAATCTCGTACTCGAGCTGTGGCAATCCAGGAAAATATAAATAATCAATAAAATAACTCAACATGGCACACGTTAAATCAGGTGGAGCAACAAACCAACATCACCAGCGCGCAGGTAAAAGACTTGGTGTCAAACTATATGGTGGTCAAGCTGTCAAAACCGGTCAAATTATTGTCAGACAAAGAGGCTCCGATTTTCATGCCGGTCTAAACACCGAGCTTGGTCGAGATTTCACCCTATTTTCCCTATCTCAGGGAGTAGTCAAATTTAGAAAATTGCATGGCGTTAATTACGTTGATGTAATTTCAAACTAAATGGACGATCAGCCTGTTTCAATCCTACCTTTAGATTATTTACAACCAAATCCTCTTCAGCCTAGAGGTGTCATCACTCCCGAATCACTTTCCGAGCTAGTTGATTCCATAAAAACTCACGGCATTATTCAGCCACTTGTCATAGCCCACACTCCCGCCGGATATCAAATCATCGCTGGCGAACGTCGATGGCGCGCATCCAGACTTGCAGGACTCAAAGAGGTTCCTGTCCGCATCATCGAAACCTCCCCTCAAGGTATGTTGGAGATGGCCATTGTGGAAAATGTCCAAAGAACCGACCTCAATCCCATTGACCGCGCCAACTCTTTTGAAAGACTTATAAGAGAATTCAATTTAGGTAATTCAGATATTAGTTCAAGAATAGGTAAAAGTCCCGCTTTTGTCAGCAATACCATGCGCCTTCTTGAGCTTCCTGATGCTCTCAAAGACGGACTTATCTCCGGTGTAATCTCTGAAGGCCATGCAAGAGCCCTAGCCGCCATTCCCGATACTCAATCCATGATTGAAGCGTACAAGATAATTCTTCGCGAAGGTGGGTCCGTAAGAAGAGCTGAGGAGCTTTCCCGCCGATTCAAGAAAACCATGCACAAGTCCAAAGCCATCGATGGTTTTAATACTAAAACTGTCAATGAATTTATCGACAGTATGGCCAGTGAAATTCAACACTCGATAGGGGAGAACGCTAAAGTGAAAATGCGCCGTTCCAGAGTGGAGACCGCGATTCATATAGTCCTAAGAGGAAACCCAGAAGAAACCGAGAAACAAATTCAAAAAATTCACGACTCCCTTGTTGTTTCCGCCCCCATCCAGTCAGAAACTCCCGTCATTGCGAGGAGCGAAGGCGACGCGGCAATCTCAAACGACGAAATCTCTGAATCTCAGGATGCAGAAAGTACCTACTCAAATCCTTTCGAACCTTTCTCCGACGCCTTTGCCCCGATTGCAGCTCTCGATTCTCAAGCCGAAGTTTTAGTCGAGGTACAAGCGGAAGTCCAAACCGACCCCTCCCCCCGCGAGTACTAGAATTTTTATCTATCGCCTCAAATTCAGATAAGATGGACTATTGTGTTCCGTTATGGATTTCATTAATTCAGGAATATCCTCTTTTTCCTCGGGCCAATAAGAGCTTATATTAGGAAATAGTTTCATCAGCTCCTTATCCTCCTCCGACCAGTGGGAGAATCCGTCATGAGAGTAGTCTTTATCTCTACCACTACCGACCAATAGCATAGGTACAGCCTCTTTGTTCACGTAATTTCTGATAGTTTCAAAGGGTCTGTATAAGAGAAAAGGTGTAATCGAATAGACAACAGGGAATATACCCTCATATGCTAGGCCTACACTTATACCCAAGGCTGCTTGCTCGGCCGCTCCGGTATTTACAAATCTATCGGGAAAGTCCTTTCTTATTTTGTCAAACATTCCATAGCCGAGATCGACACTTACCAGCCATATTCTGGAATTTTCTTCCATATGACAATAAAGCTCATGAGCGAACCAGCCTCTCATGCTTTCGTGTCTCTCGGGTGTTATTAGTTTTTCGGCCATATATTATCGATTTCAACAAGATCGCTGGCGGTTAGTTTGCGGTAGTGAGCATCCAAGCCATTCAGGAATGGAAGCTGATCAACTTTTGTATAAGCAAAAACCACCAGTGGATTGTCTGTCTGTATTGTAATGGCCTCGGTCAGTTCGTGAATATCGTGTCCGTCCACATCGATTACATCACAGCCAAAAGCTGAAAAGGCGGGGAGAAGTAAAACTGCCTCAACTTTATCGTAAGCGGAGAAGCCGTTGGCGTTTACCACAACCACCAAATTATTTAGCTTAAAGTTTGATGCAATTTTTAAACTTTCCCAAATACTACCTTCCGCACATTCTCCATCCGAGATACAACAATATGTTCTTTTGGATCTATCGGCCAGAGCCATCCCAACCGCAATCGGCAAACCTTGACCCAAACTTCCCGTTGACACCTCAATTCCCAGCTCGAGGTTCCTTTCGGGGTGTACACCTAGTAAATTTATGTTGGGATTCGTGATTAAACCTTCATTCTCTAGAATGGTATACAGGGCAGAGGCGGCATGTCCATTACTTAAGACAAACTTCTCTCCCTTCTTTTTAACAATATAAATAGCATCAATGATATCTACACAAGATAGAGCCGAGCCAAGGTGCGACACATCCGCCTCGGCAGATAGCTGCAGTATTCGGCGTCTGTTTTTAATTTGCCGTTCGAGCATTGACTGTTTTTACTAGCCCTTCCATTAAACTGTGATTATTTTTCCAACCAAGGGATTTAAGTTTGGAGATATCCGCCACCCATGATATGGCGGTATCAAATTTCCTCAAGCCGGGAACTGAGGTAATTTCAATTTGTGTCCCCATTACCTTTTCAATCATTTTTACCACCTCCAAATTTGAAAATTGTTCGCCTGTGCCGACGTTTACCGTTTGGCCGGAAAGTATAGATATATTTTTTTCTACACATCTAAGCGCATCCACGAAATCATCTATGAATATCCAATCATGGACTCCTACAGATAAAGTTAGGGGTTTCCTTTGAACAGCGCTATTAATTATTCTGGGAATAAATCTCTCATTGGCTTCATTTGGTCCGTATACCGAAAATGGCCTTACATTTACAATTGGCAGGTTCATTTCAATAGCAAAGGCTCTGGCCAAATAGTTTGAGCCGACCTTTGTAGCACCATAGAATGTTAAGGGTTCAGGTAAATCAGATTCACTCATGGGTAGAGTTTTGGTGCCATACTCACTCGAGGATCCAATATTTATAAAACAGTCAAAACCTGATTCCTTAGAAGCGTTCAAAAGATTGAATGTTGCCATGTAATTGGAGGCAACAATTTCTTCTACATTTTTCTGATGATAATGATTCCCGTATGCCGCCAGGTGATAGATTGAATTAGGTTTTAGTTGCTCAATAAAAGCCTTTAGTTCTTTGGGAAGATAAAGGAGTTCTCGGTCCATTTTGACTACTTTGCTACCTGAAGATTTTTCCAGTTCAGCAAGTCTGGATCCGATAAATCCATTTGCTCCTGTAATCAAAACTACTTTATTTGCTGTCATAATACACAGCTATGATACCAAAAATATTAACCTGTGCTATTTGTGGAGCAGGAAGTTCATACAAGGTTTTATACAAAAAAAGTTTTAATGACAAAAGCCATCTAAATACCAAGGTTTTTTCCGCCCGTCGTAGTCCGGACAGAGTTCATGGCACCATTATTAAGTGTGATAGCTGTGGACTCGTAAGGACGAAAGAAAAAATTGAAAGTTCCACTTTGGAAGCTCTTTATCGTCAAAGTAAATTTACTTATAAAACCCAAATCAAAAACCTGATACGTTCTTACTCAAATATTATTTCGGACAATGTCTCGATAATTCCTCAGCGACAAAGTTACCTTGAAATTGGTTGTGGTAGCGGATTTTTGTTTCAGGCCGTCTCCAAACTTGGTTTTACTAAGATTTATGGTGTCGAGCCAAGTGAGGATGCAGTGAAAAAGTCATCGCCCCAATACCGAAAAAACATAAAAGTTGGAATTCTGAAACCCGGCCTATTTCCTGATAGTAGTTTCGATCTTATCTGTGCGTTCCAAGTATTTGACCATCTTCCTGATCCTTCAAATTTTCTAAAAATTTGCCACAAATTATTAAAACCCGATGGTGTTCTATTGTTAATGAATCACAACGTAGATGCTTTCTTTGCAAAGCTTCTGGGAGATAAAAATGCCATTTTTGATATCGAACACACTTATCTGTATAGTCCAAAAACTATTCAAATTATATTGGAAAAAAACAGATTCAAAGTCGTCAGGAGTTACTCGCCGTCAGCTTTTATGTCTCTGAGGTATATTGCCAGGCTTTTACCATTACCACACTTTCTAAAAAATTGGACACAGCTGTTACAATCTAGACTAATTGATACGGATATTAAAATAAAACCGGGCAATCTAGCCGTATTTTCGGTCAAGAAAAAATGAAAAGGAAAAAATTATCGGCGGTAATAGCCTGCTATAAAGATGCTCAGGCCATTCCATACATGCATGCCAGATTATCAAAAGTATTTATTAAGCTTGGTGTAGATTATGAAATTATTTTTGTAAATGATGGTAGTCCGGATAATACAGAAGAAATTCTAGTAGGGTTGGTTAAAAAGGATCATCATGTAACTGCCATAAATCATTCCAGAAACTTTAGTTCTCAAATGGCTTTTACTAGTGGGATGGAAATCTCCACAGGAGATGCTGTTATTTTATTAGATGGGGACTTACAGGATCCTCCAGAGGTCATAGAAAAATTTTACAAAAAATGGCTCGAGGGTTATGACGTAGTCTATGGAGTCCGACAAAAGCGGGAGGCCACCATTCTCATGCAATTTGCCTACAAATTGTTTTATCGCATCTTTCACCAGCTGTCATATTTATCCATTCCATTGGATGCCGGAGATTTTTCTCTTATGGACAAAAAAGTAGTGGAGGTGCTTAAGACATTTTCGGAGCGTGATAGATTTCTTAGGGGATTGAGAGCTTGGGTGGGCTTCAAGCAAACTGGCGTCACATATACCAGGCCGGAAAGAATGTTTGGTCAGACAACCAATAACTTTTTAAAGAACTTCAACTGGGCAACCAAGGGTATTTTTTCATTTTCATATGTGCCACTTCAGATGATTACGATGTTGTCCCTGATCGTCTTTGTAGCGTCCTTTTTCGCAATGATACTTCAAATTATTCTTAAGTTGACCATGCCGGAACTGGCTCCAAGAGGAACAACTACCATATTGATTGCAATACTCTTTATCGGATCAGTCCAATTACTCGGGATTAGTATTCTGGGAGAATACATTGGAAAAATTTTTGAAGAGGTGAAACAAAGACCTAAATATATTGTTAAAAGTATACTCAGGGGAAAAATATCAAATAAAAAATGAAGAACCTGCTTAGGCTATCTGTAGTACTAGTTGTTGGAATATTGATTTTTTTGTTTGTAGATGGAGTGAATAAGATGTATTTCCACCAAGATGACATTATCCTCATGTGGGACGTCGCAACCAGATTCCCGGGCACACTTCTAGAAACTGCCACCGGCCACCTGATTTTTCTGTTTAAGCCTATCTACCTGCTGGAGTGGCTTGTCTTTGGTTTAAATTTTCCGGGATATCTGGCAGTATCCATTGGTCTTCATGCCTTAACAGTGTACACAGCAAGCAGAATTGTTCTGAGACTCACCAAAAGCACTTTTTGGCAAACCATCACACTTCTTACTCTGGTAATAAATGTAAACTTTTACGAGATCCTGTGGATGCCCTCAAGTCAGATGATGTCCATATCGACTCTATTTTCCTTATTGTCTCTCGCTCTGTGTTTAGATATTATTTCAAAAAAAGTTACGGGTTCAAAACTATTGTTACTTTATTTAGTCGCCTTAGTTCCCGGGCTAAATTGGGGTACCGGCTTGATAATTCCCATTTGTTTGTTGGTTGCGTTTTGGGGAACCGGTGTGGTGCTTCCACTTGCCTTGAGTCAAGCAACCCTAATTTATATCTATTTTACAAAAAGCGGGGGAGAGGTTGCATCTATAAACCTATTGGAATCCTTAAAGTTCGTCTTCTTTGGAATCTCGTATTCGGTTCTGGGTAGATCTTTGTTTCCATTAGCCAGCCGTTTCTTTCGTTTTGTTGCGGTGATTACATTATCCTTTTGGATTTACTTCTCAAACTTTATTACTAAAGTTAGGCCACTAATTGCCGGAAATATTAGAATAATTTTGTTGGGAGCTTTGGTCCTCTTCGGCTCATATTCTTTAATATCCATTTCTCGGTGGCAGTTTGGACTGGGACAAGCCGGAGCTCCAAGATATGCATACTTGCCCATGATGTTTTTAACAATCGCTGTTACGACCACTTTGGCAAAATTAAATCTAAAGCTGAAGACTAAAGAAGTGCTATTAGTGGTTGTCATGATGTATACAATCCTCTCACTTGGAGGATTTGCTCAGGTTACCGTTAAGTGGACCGAGAGACCCCAAAAGAACAGGGTCTTATTTCAATATCTAAAATCTCTCGAGCCAGGCGACTGTATCAAAGATACGGTATTGCCTTGGTACATTGTGGAAGTCGATACTTGGACACTTAAAGATATTTGGCCAGTATTCAAAAAAGACTTCAATCCTTTTATGGACAAAAAAGATTGCGTGGAAATTAAAAGAGACGTCAGTATCCCTTGGACACCGTTCTAAAATTATTCCTGCTTTGCCGGAAGGGCTTCGGCTTTGATTGGCTCCATTACTAAGCCGGCTACATTGGTCGGCCAATAACGCAAGAATACTTTACCTACTATATTTCGGTAGGGGACCGGACCCCAATCACGACTATCTGATGAATGGTCTCTATTGTCTCCAAAGGTCATAACTTCTCCATCTTGGACGGTGTATTCTTCCCCTTCATGGAGAAACTGACCCGGCGCAGTCACGTACTCGGGTGGTAAGTAGAATTCATCTAGCTGCTCATCGTTTACAAAAACATGTCCATTCTTAACCATGACGGTTTGCCCGGGAGTAGCAATAATTCTCTTGATAAAGTCAAAATTTTCATTGATTGGTGCTTTGAATACAACCACGTCACCATCCATGGGTTTTCTAGTCTTATACGTCACCTTGTCGGTCAGGAGGTACTCTTTGTCTTTAAAAGTGGGAAACATAGAGCTTCCTTTTACTTGGTGTGGTTGAACAAGGAATAAATAAACCACCACAAACACTGAGGCGGAAATTACGAAGGCTTCGACGAACTCGTAGACGATATGAACCAACTTTCGAAAGAAAGACATCAGTTTAGTTTAGCTGGGACTTAGTAAATATTCAACTTAAAATCGAAAATGTGGTCGCGACTGGATTCGAACCAGTGGCCTCTGCAATGTGAATGCAGCGCTCTAACCAGCTGAGCTACGCGACCTATTGACTGTGTTGATTATACAGCCACGATTGATATCCTAGTGTAAAATAACCCCTTATGAAAAAAGTTCAAGTAGCCACCCATAGCGGCATTTTTCACGCTGACGAAGTCTTTGCTTTAGCCGTTCTTAAGATGGTTTTTGAGAAAAGTAACAAAGAGATAGAAATTATCAGAACCAGAGATCTGGACAAGATTGCATCCGCCGACATTGTTGTCGATGTGGGAGGAGAGCATAAGGCATCCAAAAAGAGATTTGATCATCACCAAAAGGGCAGAGCAGGGGAACGTAAAAATGGGATTCCATACGCTGCCTTCGGACTAGTTTGGAAAGCCTTCGGCAAAAAAATCACTTCGAACAAGGATGTCTGGGAAGCCATCGACAAGAAGCTGGTCACCCCCATTGACGCCATTGATAACGGCATCAGTCTCTCGACACCCATCACCAAAGGTGTTGGCGAATACAATTGTTCCCAGATAATTTCAGCCATTAGTAGGTCTTTTGAGGAAAATGAGACTGACTTGGCATTTTCAAAAGCCATAGAATTTGCCTCCCTCGTCTTAAAAGGGGAAATAAAAAATGTCGAAGCCAAAATTGAAGGTGAAAGGCTCACTACTCACGAAATCCTTAAGCAAAATGAGCCGGAAGTTTTGGTGCTGGAAAAATATCTCAAATGGCACGATGCAGTCGAAAAGTTCACCAACATTAAATTTGTCATTTTCCCCGACAGTTTCAGCACTAAGTGGTGTATCCAGGCCGCTCATGACGACAAAGAGGGGTTTGATGGTGACAGGATAAGTTTTCCTGCAGAATGGAGAGGTTTAATGGATTCAGATTTAGATTTGGCCACCGGACTCACAGGCTCTGTCTTTTGCCACGCCGGCGGCTTCTTCGCCCACATGCATTCCAGAGAAGGTGCTATCGAAATGGCCAACAAAGCAATCTTTCTTTCTTTATCCGACAAACAGTAATCTATACCATGAATAAAATGTCATTCTGAACTTGATTCAGAATCCAGAAATTCAGAGACTGTTACATTATTCCGTAGTTATTACTCCTTCAGCCTTTTCAATTTTCTCGATTTCTTCCACAATCGCTTCAATTTCTTCAATGAAGTACTCTCCGGCATCATGGCCCCAGAACTCGATTTCTTTATAGTCTGAAGTATCTTTGACAAGACCGGAAGGTACAAAAGTTAATTTTTCCGTCACAAATATTCACCTCCTTCCCACTTCAAATTGCCAAAAAAAAGAGGCCCAAAGGCCTTATTTTTCTTCAAAACAGATTTTCTTTTTAAGAATTGATTTTTCATTCCTAAAAATACAGTCTATCCGAAACCCACACCCCTGTCAAACTGACAGACATTACTAGTTCACACCAGGCACTACATCGCTGACGCACTGACCTTGATTTATGAATCCGGCCAAAGTAAATGTTTGCCAACCATTATTTTTGCAATCATCTGTACTGCCCGGCCTTCGGATGCCCCCACGGACATAATACGTGTCAGATTGATTTACAGTTTTTAGATTTCCATTTACCACCTCCCATTTATCAAGAATATCTACGAAACCAAGATGAAGACCATACTTTCCAATCTCACCTTCGGCATAAACCTTTACCCTTAAATATTCATTGTTGTACCCAGGAAGCATAAATAATTTATTATCGGAGAAATACAGCCCTAAATCGTTATCACACCTATCCAGAGTCCAGTTGCAAACTTCCAGTCTACCCGGGGAAGCTAGTACCGCCATAAAAACTGATGAAGGTGTGTATGCATAGCTATCTAAAGAGTCATCTGTGTTTATCCCTAATACATTCAATATTTTCCAGATATTTCGGTAGTCGGAAATTAGAGCGATGTGATTTCCTGTTCCCTCTACCGACTTGTCTACAAAATTACCCATTGCGCTTTTTTTGGTCACTGTTCCATCTCCAAGATCAGAATTAAACGGTAATGTGATTACTGGTTTTCCATCTACCCAAAGATTTTTAGTTACATCATCCTTGTTTCTTTTTTCTGTGTTTACTACTACTCTCGTCTGTTCATCCCCGCTCCAAAGGGGGTTAAAAACAGACTCAACTAGCAAGCTGTTTGTATTTAGTACTTTTAGAAAGGAATTTTTTTCCACTAAGTTTGACCACGGCTGGAGGACTCCATTCTTGGAAATAAAGTCTTCGGTGGGTAAAATGTCCTTAATTGCGGGTGCTACTCTTCTTAAAGTATCAATCTTGTTTTCTCCGGAACGATGATTTAATTCTGTCGTAAGTGAAACTAAAGCTTTCTCCCACCATATATTCCCCCAGAACACTCCACCTTCCCAGAGACCGTAGGCATCTACGACACCCTGGTGCGGAGTACCGGCCGTAACAATCTTATTTATATTTGAGACACCGTACTTTTGAGCATATGCTCTGGCCACAAGACCTCCCATACTGTGTCCAACAATATCAATCTTTGTATTTGACAATCCTTTGTCAATCAGGAAAGTATTCAAATCTTCTCCTAAATCTGCAATCGGTTTTCTCCAGTCATATGGAAAGATAAATAAATCTTTATCCTTTTCAAAGCCTTTGGTCACAAGAGTATCCATAATTCCATCGTAAATCTTCACTTGCTTGGGCACCTTCCAATTATTGCCGCCTACTCCCTTTACAATTGCTCCCAAATCCCAACTCCCCCCAAAACCAGGAATAATCACAACCGGAATCCTAGGTAAATTATCAATAATTCTTCCGATTTTTAAATTAATAATTTTAATAGTTGTCCACTCTTGAGGAGAGTCCAACAGTATTGGGTGTCCAACCCATAACACTGAGGGTCTTCTTTGAGAGTTTATTAGAACTTGATTTTGAACTAATATGCCGTCATCTCTTATGTAATAGTTTGCACCAATAGATTCAATTTCTAGTATGTGAATTAGTGAGTCAGCAGGAGAACTTACAAGAGTAGTTCTAAAATCATCACATATGAATTGAGATAGGCAATGTCTAGCTTGGAGTAAACGTCCGTCATTCTTACCTGACCAGACAAGATAGTTGATGAAACTTTTATCAAACTCTACCCCCGCTAATTCATACGGGCTGCTCCCATACACTGGAACGATATTCCCCATTCCAACTCCAACACCAAAGTCAGTAATATTTGGAAATTGATACGTTACACGGATAAAAAAGTCGCCTACTTCAGGAATTAAATTAGATAGACTTATAAAAGGAAATTGTCTGTTTCCGTTGGAAGACATGATAAGTCCGTTGTCAAAATCGATACTTCCAACGGATCCACCCACAACCCAAGGATAATTTTCAAGGCTGATAAAATAATCATCAACAATAATCTGCTCAATTTGATTAGCAAATGTGACTTCGTGAAACGAAAATAAAAATAGATACAAAAATAAAAATAACCCAGTAAGCCAAGTTAACAATGCAGGTTGTTTTGACACAAGTTAATACTGACAACATAATACAATAAAGTCAATTGAAATATGAAAATAAAGATAGCCATAATTAAAAACCAAACTTTTGGAGGAGGTGATAGATACAGCAAGCAAGTAATTAGCCAATTAGCCAAGAGATACAAGATTACAATCTTTAGCCCAGAGCCATTTGTTAAAGAAAAAAATAAAATTTTAAATATTATTGAATATATAAGATATGTATATTGGTACTTACCAAATTACTATCGTATGTTGGGAAATCGGTTAAACAAAGATCTGTTGTTCGAGAATATATTAATATTTCAAGATTCTTACAGAAAATGCCCTGACATTTTTCAAACTCTTGTAAGAAAAAGCGTATACATACTTCATGAGCCGCCTCGTGAGTTCTACGAACGGCTAACACTGCACGCTCCAGCTATAAAAGACATTCTGTTCACAATATGTTTTAGATGGCCTGTATATTTTTCTGATAGACTAAATACAAAAAAATCAGATGTCATAGTATCAAACTCTGAGTTCTCTCGTAATCAGATTTGGAGAATATACAATAAGAAGAGTATCGTTGTATATCCAGGCTTAACAAAATTATCCAACAAAAAATTTAAACGAACTAATCAGTGTATTTCTGTGGGAAGTTTTTTGCCATACAAAGGACATGACATTGTAATTAAGTCATTGGGAAAAATTGATAATAATAGGCCATCGCTAGTTCTGGCTGGGAATGGAACTAAAAAACAAATAGCCGTGCTCAAATCACTAGCAGTAAAAAATAATGTAAAGCTAAAAATATCAATAACCCCAAACGATAGCGAGTTGGGTAAATTATATTTAGAGTCAAAAATCTATGTAAACTGTGCAAAGGGAGAACCTTTTGGAATGACGTCACTTGAAGCAGTTGGTCACGGATGCCAATTGGTCACAATAAACGACTGTGGAACAAAAGAAATTGAAAAATTTTATCCAAAAATCGTTAGTATATCTGAAAATAACTGTGCTTCGGTAGCAAGTAAGATAATAGTTGCCCAAAAACGAAAAAGGATAAGCATTGATACGAGTTATTTTAGATGGTCAAGAGTTACAATTGACATAATTAATTTATTAAAATGAAAATCTTTATCATCCGCGGGGCTTTTTTGAATCCTTTTGAACTTCAGAACTTTTCGCCTTTGAGAGAAAAATTCGACATCAAGGCAATTTCCTCAAAGTTTCCTCTTTCGGAAAAAATCGAATTGCCTCTTATCAAACTTTGGTCACCAACTGATCTGCCAAACTTTCCTTTCAAATTCCCAATCCTAAATCGCATTTATACCGACGCTCACAAGCTTTTTGGCCTCGAGAAAGTTATCCGAGGCGCCGACATCGTCCATGTCGCAGAAACGTATTACGGCTACACCCATCAAGCCATCCTTGCTAAGAGGAGGGGAGAGGTCAAGAAAATTATCAGCACAGTTTGGGAAACCATTCCTCACAACAACGAAGGTATCAAAGGACGGAAAGGATTCAAAAATCTAGCTAGAGAAAATATTGATCACTTTATAGCTGTTACCAATCTCGCCAAGCAAACATTAATCAAAGAGGGGGTCAAGCCGGAAAAGATTTCTGTAATTCCGGTTGGGGTAGATCTCAATAAATTCAAACCGCAACTGACAAAGAAAAAAAAGAGAGACCTAAATATTCTTTGTATCGCTCGCTTGGTGCCGGAAAAAGGCGTCATGGATCTCTTAGAAGCTTTTCTAAAGCTAAGTGAAAAAGATAAAAATGTTCATCTTACTTTTATCGGCGACGGTCCACTTAAGTCAGACCTCACCGGCTACAAAAATGTTTTTGTCAAAAAGGTACCATATAACAAAATCCCTTACGAGTTAAACCACGCTGACATTCTCTGCCTTCCCAGTAAGGCAACTCGGACTTGGGAGGAGCAATTCGGCATGGTTCTGGTGGAGGCCATGTCTAGTGGGCTACCGATAATAGCTACTGACACGGGTGCGATTCCGGAAGTTTGTGAAGATTGTGCTCTCTATTCCAAGTCGAATAACCCCGCAAGTTTAAGGGCAAATCTAGAGAAACTCCTCTATAATGAGGATTTGAGGCACAAAATGAGCAAAATATCCCGCCGTAGAGCAGTAAGATACTTCGATCGGGATAAAATCGCCGTACAAATCGAGAACTTGTATAAAAAAATATGTCCATCAAAAGAAGTTTAATCAAAAATACGGGTTTTAATTTGGCCGGATATGTTTACCTTCTTTTGGCTAGTTTTTTCTCCATTTCCATCTTGCTCCAGAATTTAGGTAGGGACGTATTTGGTGTTTACATCCTCCTAGTCTCGTTTATTTCCCTTTCTTCTGTTTTTGATTTTGGCATTTCAAGCGCCGTCGTTAGGAGACTTTCACTCCCTGATGCTACTAGGGAAGATAAGATAAAAACTTGGAAAACTTCATTTTCTATCTTTATTGCTATCGCCTTTATTCTTTTTGTGACGGTTTCATGTTTGCTTCTTTACCTCATAAAATCTATGCCGATTTTTTCTCATATAGATTCAGGAGTGTTGAATTGGTCCACCCTGATTCTTGCCATAATTGTCTTTGTTAATTTCATAAATAACCATTTCCTAAATTTACCTCAAGCAGAGCAGCGATTTGATATTTTTAATTCGAAAACTCTTCTAGTCGGTTCAGCCAACACCATCATTTCAGCTCTTGTTTCGAGTGTTTATCCCAATATTGCTATCATCCTAGGTGTTCAATTAATTTTTCATCTTTTAACTTCTGCCTACATCACTAGTTATGCTCTCAAAATATTTTCCGGAAACGATTTTGGTCCCCATTATGATACGAAGACAGGAAAGGAATTGTTTTCTTTTGGACTTAAGAATTTTATCGGAACTTTAGCGGGTCAGCTGGAAAGTCAGTTTAGCAATTTCATTCTGGGAGCTATGGTTTCTGCTCAAGCGATTACAGCTTTTAATATTCCACAGAGCATAGTCACAAAAGGAGCCGGTGTAGTTTCTCAATTCGCACAAGCCTTTTTCCCTTTAAGCACATCACTTCTTTCCAGAGACAGAATTAAAAAACTAAGACAATTGGTTTTAGGTCTCCAGGCTCTAGTCCTTGCTGGAGGCATATTAGCAGTCGTTCTAACTTTCACTGTTGGAGAAGCTTTTTTAACCTGGTGGTTGAAAGATCCAGTGGTTATTCAAACCTCTTATCCTGTTCTAAAGGTTCTTAGCTTCTATTTTCTACTAGTTTCACTTACTCCAATTCCAACGGCTCTGGTTCAGGGTCTGAACAAGCCACAGATTCCATCGATGTTTGCTGTGTTAACCGTCTTTGTCGAAGTTACTGCTTCCTTTTACTTCGTTCCCCGTTTCGGCGCCTTGGGGGTAGCCTACGCTTTCTTGCTGGCTACTATTATCTCGGTTCCGGGTTTTCTGGCTACCTCTTGGATACTCTTAAGCAGGGAAATATTCAACCTTCACTCTTATCCTGAAACTACGCTAGACACTAACCATGTCTGAGTATGTCAAAAACGGTTTGGCTTTTGGCTGGGGTCCGGGTGTAGTTAGTCTCAATCCCGAAAAAACTTCTCTGCTGGAAAAGTATGCTTCGGGGAAATGTCTCGACGTTGGGCACGGTAGCGGCATCTATACGAATTTTCTTAATTCTTTAGGTTACGATTCGGTTGGAGTAGACAACGAAAAGGAGTTCGTTACCAAAGCCTCCAAAACTTATCCGGATGTTAAATATGTCCACTCAGAAGCTACGGTACTTCCCTTCAAGAAAAATGAATTTGACACTGTCGTTCTGTTTGACATTATCGAGCACCTTGATGATGAAAAGATGCTAAAGGAGGCTTCTCGGGTAGGAAAGCGGCTAATTATTTCGGTTCCTCACTCCAATCAAGAGCAGCTCACCGAATATAGTTTGGTTCATTCTCATTACTTGGATCGCACTCATCTCCGTACCTACACGCCGGAATCACTAAAATCTGTCCTAAAAAAGTCCAAACTAAAAGTAATTATGTGCAAACCAAGTTTGCCAATTAGTCTCTCAGGTCTTCTCATTCAGCGATTAAGTAGGGGTAACAGGATTAAACAATTCTTACTGAAACTTCTCTTAAAGCCTTTTCTTCCTGAGCCTCCTATTTACTCCACAGTGTTCGCCGTGGCTGAGACAGAGTAAAATCAGGCTATGAAAATCGCGATTTACTATGACGTGCCGGCCGGAGGTGCCTCCAGAACCATGGAAGAGCAAATAAGATTACTGGAAAAGTCTCACGAAGTTTCGGTCTTCCACAATCTTAGTGGCTTTAATTCACCCCTTTTGCCACGCCTCTTTGCTGATTTAGAATCTCTTGTCTTTCAAAAATTTCGTCAGCGAAAGCAAGCTAGGGATATTGATGACCAAAAATACGACATTGTCTATGTTTCTCACGACAGACATTCTCAAGCGCCTTGGATTCTAAGATTCCTGGAAACTCCAACTATTTTTTTGTGTCAGGAACCAACCAGAGCCTATTTTGAAGAGTTTCTTCGAATAGATTCAAATCTTCCCTTAGTGAATCGAATTTATGAAACGATTAATCGCTACTTTAGAAAAAAAGTCGAAATCTCAAATGCTCATTACGCAACTGTAATAGTCGCCAATTCAGTTTATTCCTCAGAATCTATTTTTAGAGCTTATGGTCTTTTGAGCAAGCCTATACATCTAGGAATTGATACCAAAGAATATTTCCCTGAAAGAGTTGTTAGGAAAAATCAATTTTTGGTTGTAGGCAATCACGAACCACAGAAGGCGCTGCCTTTCGCAATCGAAATCATCTCAAAAATCGATAAAAAGACTAGGCCAAAACTTGTAATCGCGTCTCCCAGAAATTGGGATATTTCCGGTCTAACGAAAATGGCTAAGAAGCTTCATATAGATCTGGATATAATTATTGGTCTGGACCAAGCAAAGCTTAGAAAAATCTACTGCCAGTCCAAATTAACTTTAGCTGTAGCACACCTAGAACCATTCGGACTCTCAGTGGTTGAATCCATGGCATGCGGAACTCCTGTAGTGGCTGTAAACGAAGGCGGTTTTAAAGAAACTGTAATTCACGGTGTAACAGGTTTACTAATCGAAAGGGATTCCACAATTATTGCCGACGCTCTTGGTAAACTTCTAAGAGACAAAGAAAAATTATTAAAAATGGGGGAGAATGGGGTGAAGGAATCAGTCAGCAATTTTACCTGGCAAAAAAACGTCTCAGAATTAGAAATAATATTTTATGAAAATCGCCGTCATCACCGTAAACTATCATAATCAAGAAGAGACAGTTGCCTGTATCAAATCCTTTTCCAAATCAAAAAGTGGGGAATCAAATCTATATTTTTATGTCGTAGATAACGGGAGTACAAGTAATTCCTTTGCTCATCTCACCAAAAATCTAGCGGGAGTCAAAATAATTCGTTCCACTACAAATCTCGGTTTTGCGGGCGGAAACAATCTAGGAATTAAACAGGCGCTCAAAGACGGAGCCGATTATGTCTTACTTATAAATCCGGATAGCTTAATTGATTCGAAAGATTTTGTCTCCGAACTCCTCAAAGAAAACTCTGATATAGCTGCCCCCGTAATTAAATACAATAAGGATGGACAAAACACCTATGATTTTGGAGGAGTTGTTGATCATAAATTCGGAAGAAATACTCATCTCACTAGTCGTAAACTAAAATTGCCATCTCAGCTTCCGGATTACTTTACCGGAGCCTGTCTTTTGATCAAGGCTAAAGTTTTTAAGAGAATAGGCTATTTGGACGACAGCTACTTCTTATATTATGAAGATGCCGATTTTTGTCTACGGGCTGTAAAGGCAGGCTTCACTCAAAAAATTGCTATAAAGGCAATTCTCTTTCACCATCTTTCCACAACTACGTCAAAACTGGGAAAAGGAAAACTTTGGATACTGGCTCAAAGCCATTTATTGTTCTGCCGCAAACACCTTTCTGTGATGGCCAGCCCACTATATCTAATCTTCAATCTCTTTTTAAGAGTAAAGTTTTTTCTAGGCTAGTCTGAATAAAGAAAATATCTTTTTAATCCTAAATTTACAAAGGCAAATCCAGACATCCGTTGTAGTCATATTAGATTTAAACAGAAGATCTAGATATCCTTTTTTAGACTTGCATCTTTTTTGTAGTGAATCTTTATTGATTGGATAGACTAAGTTTAATCGATCATCAATTAGATATATTTTCCCGTACACTTCTTCCAAAAAATTCATCATTTTTGTGAAGTCCAAGCCAGATCTTTTATATCCCTCAGGCCAAAATTCCATAAAAATTGTCGGTTTATCTCTAATAATCAATTTCTTTGCTCCGTCGATAACTTTCGGTTCCCAGCCTTGAGTATCGATTTTTAACAATGCCACCTTTTGTGACATGTGAGAATCTAGGTTTGTAGATTCGACTGTAATATTTTTGCGGTCTTCGTCAATAGAATTTATCTGATGATCTCCAAAATTATCAGTAGACAAACCAAGGTGCAGTTTAGAGGTATTATCTGAGACTGCCATCCCAATCACCTCAATATTTCGAATCTTATTCTCATGAATATTCTTATTTAACAACTTTAAGTTCATAGGTTCCGGCTCAAAGGCAACCACTTTTTTTACAAGCTTAGAAAGAATAAGAGAATAAAAACCGATATTGGCACCAACATCAAATGCAATTCCGTCGTCTAAAGATAATTTTTTCATCAAAAAGGACTCAAATTTCTCATATTTGTTAAGGGAGATTCGTCTTCCAATTACCAAGTCGCCTTTTTTGTACCAAAAATCAAAAGATCCCAATTTTGTGTGAACTTATATCATTGTTTGTCGGTTTTACTTCCCATAAAAGCGACGGTCGTGAAATACCTACCCCGGTAAATAGCTTTATTTGTATTGCCTCTCAGAATTTCTTCATCCGATTCTACCTTCGAGTTTAGTTTAATTCCTGACTTCTCAATTTCTTCGGCAAATTTGTCGATATAGGTCCACGGGAATGCCCCATGAATTTTATCAGTTGACTCGGACCACTTATCGGTTTTTTGTTCGGGCAGATAAAAATCAGTTGTCAGGTAAAAAACGCCTCCTTTTTTTGTGACTCTAGCCATTTCTCTGATAGCTTGAAGTGCTCTATTTAGGTACTCCGATAGATCAAAAAACTTACCTCCGGATTTCATATCTACGTGCTCAATTGCCGAGATACAAATTACTCGATCAAAAAGATTATCTTTAAAACTAATTTTTGTCATGTCTCCCAATACAAAGCGAAGATTCTTGTCTTTCTTGATTTCTGTTTTTTCAAGCGGCTCATCCATGTCTAGCATTGTTACTTTGGCACCCATTTTGGATAAATTCTTTGGTAATCGGCTATTGCCCGGACCGACATCCAAAACTGTTTTTCCCCTAAAAGAAACATGTTTTAGCATCACTCCATACTCCCAAGTTCTAATTCCAAGAGTTGTTGGTTCGAATAAACGAGGGAACCAAGCCGGATCTCTTTGTGCCAGTTTGAAAGATATTTTTCTGAGTTGTACCAAATCAATTCGATCATACATTTTATTTGGCATTACCTTCCTGTCTTCAGAGGGTTTGACCCATAACCATCCGTAAGCCAGGAGGTCCGACAGACTCATCTGTCTTTTCTGCAATATTTTTATGCAGTCTACCAAAGTCTGTAATCTAAAATCTCTCATAGTCACTATAATACATGATGATGGAGTCAAAAAAACCCGAACGCATCACCAAACTTGACGGTTTACGCGGTATCTTATCTTTGATAGTTGCTTTGAATCATTCATTTCTGGTGGTAGCCATTCCGGCTTTTGCCAATGTCTGGGGTCAGAACTATTTCGAGTTTCACGATTTACAGAGCAAGATTCAGCAGTTGTTGATGATTCTGGGGAATGGGGGAGCAGCTGTCACTTTATTTTTTATTCTCTCAGGATTGGTCTTGGGACAGTCACTCAGCCGTGTCGAATTTTCACCAAGAAGTTTGTTTGCATTTATTACCAAAAGATTGATTAGACTTTATCCTGTCTACATCTTTGTAATCTTACTTATTGCTCTATACATGCGGCTGGGCTTCGTCTATCAGACCTTTCCTCAAGCCTCGCTTTGGTACATCTGGTGGATGAACTTTGAGATGACTTTCAAAGAGTTTTTCTACAATTTATTTTTTATTCACACCTATTTGGGGGGAGTTACTTGGACTTTACGGGTAATTGTCATTGCTTCCTTTATTATTCCAATTTTTTATCATTTCACCAGAAAGACCTCTTGGTTTGTTGATCTTTTAATTGCGGTCGCACTAATTTATGCAGACTTTACCATTTTTAATATTCCTGATTTTCGCGATTTAAGGTATTTATATATGTTTTTTCTTGGACTGATGTTGCCCAAATTTAAACAATTCTTCTCCCATTTTCCGAACTGGTACATCGCTCTTACTTTACCGGTGACACTAGTGATTTTGCTCGTTACCAGATATATGACAGATGAGTATGTTGGTGGTGTTTTTGAAGCCATTGTCTCTTGGAAATTGATAGGACTCATCATCTATAGCGACAAAACCAAATTATTTGATTTTCTGGACAACAAGACACTTCAATTTTTTGGCAAAATATCATACAGTCTTTATCTCATCCATTTTTCTATCCTCTATATCTTGGCTAGGTTCATGTTTCTTTATCTTCCCAACCTTCCCTATGCAGATTATTATTTAACCATCCATTTCGTCTTACTGATTCTGTCTACCCTGATTGCCACAGGAGTTTCTCTCCTGGTTTATAAATATGTCGAAATTCCATCTTTAAGTTTGTCAAATAGAGTTAGTAAGAAGATTTTAGGCCAATGAAACTAGCTGTCGCCATCATTACAAATAATTCGATTCTTAGTTCACAGTTATTAAAGTCAATTTCTTTCGCCGACGAAATCATCGTAATCCAGGATTCAATTTCTGTCATCCTCGACTCAACTTCAGTCATTCCGGGCTTGACCTGGAATCCAGGTACCGTCACCCGTCATTCCGGGCTTGACCCGGAATCCAGAAATTCCGCAAATGTCATCCTCGCGAAGGCGGGGATCCATCTGGACCAAAACAAAAAATCAAAAATAAAATACATCTCTCACCCACTCAACTCCGACTTCTCAGCCCAAAGAAACTTCGCTTTAGAGCAGACCAAGGCCGACTGGGTACTATTTGTGGATGATGATGAATATGTGGGAAGTGAGCTTCAAAGAGAAATAATTGAAACCCTCAAAGATCCAAAGTGCTCAGGTTACTGTATACGTCGCAAAGATGTCATTTTTCATCAGCCCTTAAGCCATGGTGAAACTGGAAACATAAAAATTCTCAGGTTGGCCAAGCGGAGCGCCGGAAATTTTTTTAGAACTGTCCATGAAGTTTGGAAAATCAAAGGTAGGGTAGGGGAGCTGGCATCACCTCTCTATCACCGGAAAGATCATTTTGTGTCTGCATTTTCGAACAGAATGGGAAAGTACAGTCCCATTGATGCGAAATATTTAAATTTAGAAAACAAACCATTTTCCTGGTTTCGTCTAATTTTCTATCCCCTGCTCAAATTTAAAGTCAATTATTTCTTTAAAGCTGGAATCCTGGACGGCACGGCGGGATTATTTTTGGCTTACTTGATGGCAGTCCAATCACTAACCGTCCGCACCTTCCAATGGGAAAACCAAAACTAACTCTTAACTCAAAAATAATTGACGTCATTCCGGACTCCGACCCGGAATCCAGAAAAGCCTGGATGCCGGATCAAGTCCGGCATGACAAAATAGCTGTTAATCGATCTCCCTCCACCCACGTCATTGCGAATCTCGTACTCGAGCTGTGGCAATCCAGGTTAGTAGTGCTTCTTTTAGTCCCCATCATTTTACTAGCCCTCCTCAATTTTCTCCTCGTCTTCACCCCCGAGCTCGGCTTCGACGCGCTCTGGTACCACCTGACCATCCCAAAATTGTGGCTTTTAAAGCACCAATGGTATTTCCCGGGTGGGCTACTTTATTACTCGGTCATGCCAAGACTAGCCGAAACCATTTTCACCCCTCTCATCCACTTCACCGGCACCGTTGGACCCAAATTGGTCCAATACTTAGCCGGAATAGGAACGGGATATGTCATCTGGAAAATTCTGGAGAATTTTAAACAAACCACATTGTGGAAATTGATTGGCGTTTCTCTTTTTTACTGCACCTGGCTAGTGAGCTGGCAGTCTGGAAGTGCCTACATAGATCTCATTAGAACTTTTTTGGAAGCTTTGGCTTTATATTTTTGTATTAAAGGTTCTTGGAAAATAGGAGGCATTTTTTTGGGGCTGGCAATAGGCACTAAATGGCTCGCGCTCGGTACTTTGGCGATTTATAGTATTGTGTTTGGTCCTCAAATCATTTTTCCTGCAATCTTGGTGGCTTCTCCTTGGTTCTATTTGGCATACAGGTTTACCGGAAATCCAATTTATCCGTTGTTTAGTGGTCTTACAGACAACTCATTTTCGGGTATTGGAAGTGCTTTTCAGCACGTTTTGCTTACGCCATGGTATCTCACAAAACCTTTTGATGATTTTGTTTCTCCACTAGTGGGATTGGTTTTTATCTTAGCCATAATTTCTCTGAAGCAAAAAAACAATATTGCTGGAAAAATTGCCGTAGTAGGCATACTCGGCAGTATTCTCACCATGATTCTGGTCCCACCTTCCACCAGGTATTTCTTGCCTTACTTTCCGGCTCTAATTGTTTCGGTTATTGTCTACCTAAGCACTATAAAAAATGCAATCTATCAAAAAATCACATTTTGGGCAGTTATTTTATCGGGCTTTTTAATCTTAGGGCTTCGCTTGCTGGCTATGCAAAAATACATTCCGTTCTTGTTGGGTAGGGTAGACACAAACACTCTTTTAACCTCTCAATATTTTCGCCTGCCTGGAATCTTTATTGATGCGGATGGCTTTGTCGCAAGTCTTCCAAAAGACAGTAAAATAATCGTAGATAAGCTGCACAATCTATATTATTTCCCTCGTGATTTTGATCATACTTCATGGGTCACAAACTTTTCGGGGTATGATTATTTGGTAACGATAGGGGAGGACTCGGGAAATATCAAGGGGGTTTTGGTAAATACAAATAAATTGGGAATTCAAATATTTAAACTGACAAAATGACTTATTTATTATTAATTCTTTCCATTTTTGTCTGGCCATTTGGGCAACTACTTGCTTTTTCAATTCCCGGCTCCATTGGCAATGTTTACCTCTTGGATATCGTCCTTGGTCTGCTTACCGTTTCACTTATTGTAGGAAGAAAGAACCACGCCAAAATCTATACTGATAAGTTATTTATGCCCTTGGCTTGGTTTCTAGGAGTTGCTCTGCTTTCTTTGGTGTTTAATCTGAAAAATCTTCAAAGCGGGGGAATTATCTATCCCCTCCTCTATTTGGGTAGATTGTTTGCCTACCCATCAGTTTACTTCGCCGCCAAATTAAACTCCAAAAAAAATATATTAAAACCGGCTCTAATTTCCTTGGCAATTTTTTGTCTCCTTGGTGCTCTTCAATATTTATTATTCCCGGACATGAGATATTTGAAACTGATCGGCTTTGATGATCACTATTTTCGTTTGATTGGCTCTCTTTACGATCCAAACTTCACCGGGGCAATTCTGGCGGCAAGCGCTCTGTCATTTATTTCTTTGGGGAGTTGGTTGGCTAGTTTGCCGTTAATAATTCTTTTGGCTCTGACCTTTTCTCGAGCATCCTACCTCTGTTTCCTTTTGGGTATTGTTTATTTGTTAATCGTAAATAAAAAATACTCTCTAACCTTATTTCTCTTAGGTTTAGGTTTACTTATTTGGATTATTCCTAAGCCTTTTGGAGAAGGGGTTAATTTACTAAGAACTTTTTCAATTTTTTCCCGTTTTGACAGCTGGAGAACAGGGCTCGAATTATTTATCCAAAGGCCACTGTTCGGCTGGGGTTATAACACCTTAAGGAACATTACCGGAGATAGATTCCAGATAGACAATAGTTATATTGCTATTGCTGCCACTACGGGGTTGGCAGGATTAATCACTTTCTTCGTATTGATAAAGAAGGCTCTGGCTGAGATCTCTTTGCCCATCAAGATATTTATGTTCACGATACTTTTTCACAGTTTCTTCAACAACAGCTTCTTCTACATCTGGCTCAATTTTACTTTCTGGCTAGTTCTGGCCCTTCCTGTTAAGGGGTATACACAAGAGTAAGCTTCGTCTCTGCGGAATTTCCCGCTTTATCTGAAGCGACTACTTTTATTTCATTACTGCCATTCTGAAGCTGTAGTCTGTGAACGAAACTACCATCTTTTCCTACAATTACGAAAGAACTATTGATGATTACTTGGCTTTCCGGTTTACTTGTTTCTCCTTGGATATCCACGACCTGATTGTTTTTTCCAAACAATTCTGTGCCATCTTTTGGTGAAGTGATTGTCAGATCAAGTGGTTTATTGTCGAAAATTACCAGCTTAACTTCGGAAATGTTGATATTGCCTGCTTCGTCGGCCGCTCTCACTTGAACTCTATTAGAGCCTGTGTCTAGAGTAGCAATTTTAGAGAAAGAACCGTCTGAATTTGCTTTGTCTGTAATAGAAATTTTGTCGTTTATGAGAAAGTCCAAGGCCGCCCCCGGCTCGGTATAGCCTTCTATCTGTAGAGAAGCACTGTTGGTAGCTTCCGGTAATGCCGACAAGATAGGGACTTGAGGAGGGATTACATCTTTTTCTTGACTGATTCTGGGAGAACCGTCTCCGGCTAATACATTTACAAAAAAGGGGATTCCCCATTTAATCACCACAAATACAAAAACTACGGAAAGAAGGATATAAAATCTTGATCTGCTACTTTCTTGGTTATTTCGGTATCTGCCTGCCATGCCTCTATTCTAATACATCTTAACCACTCATTCATCAACCTTGTCATTCCGGGCTTGACCCGGAATCCATCAAATAAATACAGAATTCGGAATAATTGAATGGATTCCTGCCTGCGCAGGAATGACAAAGACCGTCATTGCGAATCTCGTACTCGAGCTGTGGCAATCTCACTCCACCTAGCATAAAATAAGCCATCGCGGGATTAGTTCACCGGTAGAATGCATCCTTCCCAAGGATGAGAAGGGGGTCCGATTCCCCTATCCCGCTCCATTTACACTCCGCTGCCCTGTAAAATAACGAATTTGAGAAAAAATATCCTAAGTAGGATAAGATATTGTTATCATATGCTCAAAGCAATTTTGCTTTTAGTGGTCATATCCATATACGGACTAAGTACTTATTGGAATAAAATCCCCGTAGTTCCTCCAAAAAACGAAATTTCATTAAACTCCGCTACAGAATCAGCGTCAACTCCGGAAACTCTAGGAGCCTCAACCACACTTCTTTCAGACACCTCGGCATGGAAATCTTATGAGGATTCAACTCTGGAAATTAGGATTAAGTTTCCTAGTGGCATCAATCCAAAAAAAGAAATTAATCGATCCTTAACTCTTTTTGGAGATCTATTGAAAATTAATATTTCTCTTGAAAATTTAAACGACAAGGATACAGTGAATACTCTAGCGGAGTCAAACATTAATTCCAAAATTACCAAAATGGGGGACAGCTTTAAGCTGATTGATTCAATTTCACCCATTTCCATAGGCGAAATCACAGGAGTTACCTTTACGACCATAGAGGACGGTCAGGAAATAACCTATTATTACGTCCCCAGAGAAAAAAGTTACCTCATTATCAAAGATTCCACCGACAAGAGTCTGGTTGCCCTTTCCGACTCCATTATTTACTCCTTGGAAATACTCTGAAGTTGAATTTAGTTTACAATAGTCGGCGTGCCTCCATTTGAATATAAAGTAATTAGATCGAAACGGATTGCTTCCGGAGCCACAATTAGTGTGCACCCGGAAAGGGGAGTCACAGTCAGAGCACCTTTTTGGCTACCAGCCTTTGCCATCAAAAAATTTGTAGAGGAAAAATCAGATTGGATAATGAAGCATCTATCCGTCAGGTCACCTAGACCAGAAGAAAAAAAATACGAGCATGGAGAAAAGCACCTTTTCTTTGGTCGGGAATACCCCCTGAATATTATTGAGTCAGATACCCCCGGTAGAACTAGAGTGGAAATCAACGAAGAAATCCTTACCGCTTCTGTATACAAGGGGTATGTGGGCCCAAAGAGAATTACGGAGCTGAAAGATGGCATGCTACGATGGTATCTGGAAACCGGAATTTTGGTTATCACCGAGAAAGTAAATTATTATAGTGAGCAAATCGGTGTCGATTATAGTCGCATAGATATAAAGAAAGTTTCTTCCATCTGGGGAAGTTGTTCTCCGGATAATAAACTGTGCTTCAATCGCAAGCTAATTATGGCTCCACATGAGATAGTTAATTATGTGGTGATTCATGAGGTTTGCCACATGGTTCACCGGAATCACAGTAGTCATTTTTGGGGTTTGGTAGCCAAGTTTGACCCCAGATACAAAGAACACCGGCGCTGGCTACACCGGAATCATTTATTACTTTCGATATAAACATGTCATTAACTTTTGATGAAAAATCCAAAGCCGTTTTGGAAATAATGGAGAATGGCCAAGAACACATTTTTTTGACCGGCAACGCCGGCACGGGGAAGTCCACTCTGCTTGATCATTTTAGAAACTCTACGATGAAAAATATCGCCGTTATTGCACCTACAGGGGTTGCAGCAGTAAATGTCAGAGGTGAAACGATTCATTCATTTTTTGGTTTTGCACCAAACATTACTCCGGACAAAGCAACACTGGATGCCAAACGGACGAAAAAATCAAAAATTTACAACACCTTAGATATCTTGGTTATCGACGAAATCTCTATGGTTCGAGCAGACTTGTTTGACAGTATTGACGCATTTTTGCGGTCTGCAAGGAAGAGAGATATTCCTTTTGGAGGTGTAAGGATTATCATGGTTGGTGATCTTCATCAGCTTCCCCCTGTGGTAACCTACGTAGAAAAGGACGCTTTGGCGGCTATGTACGAAACGCCATACTTTTTTTCCTCCAGAGTTTTTAATGACCTCTTTGGAGGGCTATATTCTCAGTTGAAGTTTATCGAGTTGGATAAGATTTACCGCCAAAAAGAAAAGAATTTTGTTGAACTTTTGAACAAAATTAGAAACAAAGAAACCACGGTAAAAGATATCGAAAAGCTAAATAATCAAGTTGTGGGAGAAGGGGATTTTATCGAAGACTATATTATCCTCACGGCGATAAACGACCAAGCCGACAAAATAAATCAGACGAGGCTAGATCAAATCGAAGGACCTACCTTTTCTTTCCGAGCTATCAGGTCCGGTGATTTTTCCGAGGGTCAAGCTCCCGCTGCCGAACTTATCGTTCTTAAGACAGGCGCCAGAGTCATGCTCTTAAACAATGATCCACAAGGTCGCTGGATCAATGGCACGGTTGGCACCTTATTTAGAGCTCAGTCAGATGTAGTTTTCGTCAAAATTGATGGGGGAGAGCTTGAGAGAATCGAACCAGTGACCTGGAAATCTTTCAAAACTGTATTTAATCCTGAGAAAGCAGCCCTCGAAACAAATGAGGTGGGAAGCTACAACCAAATGCCCATCCGCTTGGCCTGGGCCATCACCATCCACAAGAGCCAAGGAAAAACCTTTGAAAAAGTCGCCATCGATCTCGGCAGGGGAGCCTTTGCCCACGGGCAAACTTACGTCGCTCTCAGTAGATGCACTACTTTATCGGGTTTAAAGCTTATTAGACCCATCAGCGAAGAAAGCATTATTATGGACGCCAGAGTTATTGATTTTTTGAGGCGACTTAGGCAACAGGTTGATTCTCTTTAATTTTCTCGACCCCATAGAGACTAGTGACAAAATTTAGTACGACTTTCACCGGTAGTCTTTTCCCACCACAGAATCCGAGCTTCAGATATTAGATTTGATTTACAAACCATAAACAGTGCTCCTGATTCCGCCATATCTTCTCTAACCTTGGTTTTTCCATAATCAGTCGTTTTTTGGGATTCGCTATCAGCTTTAAGTTTTGCTATTATTCCGTCGCCGAACTCATCACTGTTGTATACCCACCCAACTTCTTTTGCAAAACCTTTCTCCAGAGGACCTGTGGCCATTGCTTCGACCAACCTACCTTTAGCTAAATATTCTTCGGTAAAAGTCTCAAGTGCTTCGTAGTACTGGACTACATGCACCCATTCATGAAATAGGATATTTATAATAGATGTCTTGTCTACGGGGTAATACGTTGATCCACCTTTTGCAGTTGTTGCGGTAATAAATATATTTAAACCACTTGCATATGCCATAGTGTCTGGTCCTGGTTTGATTATTGACTTCGACTCCAATTCCTCATCAGTAGCTGAAATTATCGCTGCAACGGGATGGTCAATATTAAAATAGTTAGGTAAGATGTCGATGCCAGCCTTGAGCCAAGTTAAGACGTCTGGGGTTAACGGCTGATTTTTTGTCCATTTTATGGGGATTCCCTTATAAACTTCAGAGTGTTCAAAAACCAAACTTATGGGAATGGTCAGGCTACCAACCGTTTGACTAATTCTATTTTCTACCGCCTGAGCTTCAAGTTGGTCAATTTTAATTTGTCGATAGTAACACCTTACATAAGGTCTGACATTTAGCGGTGCCAAAGGCGAGTTGCACTCTGTTGGCGTAGATGTGGGGGTAGGTGATAAAAAGTTGGTAATTTGAATGGTGGGGGTGTTTGTAATAGGTGTAGTAATAAGTGGAGTGGGTGAAGGTAGTGAAGCTACAGTGGTCTCCGCTAATTTCTTGGGAGAGATTAAGTAAATAACCGCGATGAAGATGATTATAAAAACTCCAATAACACTAATTATCAGAGAATAACTTCTTAATTTTGTATGGAATTCTGAAGGAGAATTAAGAGGCTGGATGTTTTGAGTCGGAATAATTTGAACTGGTTGGGGAGTCACTTCAAATTGCGGTACCGGATTAATAGGTTCTGTTGTGGGTGATACGTCCATAAGTTAATAGTATCTACAATAAATTATAATTAATAGTCATACATTCCTGTAACCCTCAGGCAACAGGTTGAACCTCTTTAATTCTTTTGGTTAATACAAGGAAAAGTAAAGCAGCTATCAGAGCCATTGCTCCTCCAAAATAGAATGGGCTTCTAGCGCCTACCATTGTCCACAAGGCTCCTGCGATGGTAGAAGCCAAGAATGTAGCTATCCCCATTAACGTGTGATAAATTCCAAAAGCCGAAGCAGAAATTTCATGGGGAACAAGTTTGGAGATGTAAGCGTTGCTAACACCATCAGTTAGGGCCATGTAGATGCCGTAAATCGGAAACAGAACCCAAATCCACACTGGTGAGTCAATGAATCCAAAAACGAAGTAAACAAGGGAGAAAATTAGAAAACCAATAAACAAAATTTTTCTTGCCCCGATTTTATCTGCCAAAATGCCGGCAGGAAGTGAAAAAATGGACATGGCAATGTTATATAAAACATAGGTAATCAATGTGAGCCCTATCGAAAGTCCTAGGTCTTGCGCTCGAAGAATCATAAACGCATTTGAACTGTTTCCAACAGCGAATACAAAACTTATAAATAAGAAAATTTTGTACGAAGCGTTAGTTTTTGCCCATTCAAATTTTAAACCATCGACACCAAGCGGAGTTTTTTTCTTTTCATTGATAAAAAATATAATTAGTAAAACTCCAATGAGGGAAGGAATGAACGCAATCAAAAATAATTGACGATAATTATCATGTAGAAGCTTCAAGAGGGCTATTGAAAGTAGAGGTCCAATTACGGCTCCGAGTGAGTCCATGGTTCGGTGAAATCCAAAGTTTCGTCCACGCTGTTCTTTTTCAGCAATCTCTGTAATCAAAGCATCACGAGCAGAAGTCCTAATTCCTTTTCCGGTTCTGTGAATTACCCTGGCAAACAAGACAAGTGGCCACGTATAGGCTAGCGACATCATTAGATGAGATACCGTGGCAAAGCTATACCCCCAGACGACATACGGTTTTCTCTTCTGCGACCTGTCGGACAAAACACCGCTAAAGGCCATCAAAAATCTTGAAATGGCATCAGCCAATCCCTCTATAAAGCCGACGACCAGTGCAGGAGCCCCAAGGACCGAAATTAGAAAAATGGGTACAACGGGAAAAACCATCTCCGAAGAAATATCGTTTAGAAGGCTTACAATCCCCAAAATGACAACTTTAAAAGAGATTCCTGAATTCTTCATGCTTAAACAGTTTAACATCGATTATGATAATAGTAAGGCATGAAAAACCCAAATATTACCAAGCATAACCATAATTTATTTTTTGCCACTTTTGGGCTTATCTTAATTTTCCTTATATTGGCAATTAGCGCATATAGCAATGCATTCTTTGACTTAGATCTGAGGTTCAGTCGTTATCTTCAAAGCTTTCAAAACCCTACATTCTCATTTGTTATGAATTTTGTCAGTGAAATTGGTGATGGTTTCAAACTAGAGCTAATTGTAGGTTCTCTTGCTCTAATTTTGTTCTATACGGGTAACACGATTGGTGCTTTTAGTATTACAGCCTCACCTTTGATTGCCGCCTTTGTGGGAAGTTATATGAAGAAAATTATTGGCAGACCCCGCCCCGGTTCCGACCTGGTAACCATTCAGGAACTTCTTAAAGACAAAAGTTTTCCTAGTCTACATGTTATCCTTTTTACTGTTATTTTTGGTTACATAATTTACCTGGCATTCCACAATATAAAAAACTATTGGTTAAAAAATATTATTATTCTCAGCTCTTCCTTCTTGATTCTCACCATCGGACTCTCTAGAATCTATCTCGGTGCTCATTGGGCTAGTGATACTGTCGGTGGGTATGTTCTGGGTGCTCTGATTCTTCTATTTACAATCGGGCTAAACAAAAGAAACGATAAAAATGCCAAAAGATAAATACTCTGCTGTTTGGGTTTCTCATACTTCAATTAGTGATTACCTCCAATGCCCCAGGGCATACTATCTAAAAAATATTTACAAGGATAGAGCTACCGGAAACAAAGTTCAAATTGTTTCTCCAGCCCTAGCGCTGGGTTCTGCTGTCCACGAAGTTATCGAATCTCTTTCTATTATTCCTACCGATGTTCGCTTCAAAGAATCTTTGGTCCTTAAATTTGACGCGCTCTGGGATAAGTACTCGGGCAAGAAAGGTGGCTTCAAAGATTTAGATGAAGAGCATAAATACAAAGAAAGAGGTAAAGCCATGCTCAGAAGAGTTATGGACCATCCGGGTCCCTTACTAAATTTTGCCGTAAAAATTAAAGAAAGTTTACCTTACTATTGGCTGTCCGAAGATGAGAATATTATCCTTTGTGGCAAAGTCGACTGGCTCGAGTATTTTAAAGACACAGACAGTGTTCATATATTGGACTTCAAAACCAGTAAAAAGGAAGAAACCTCTTCCTCACTTCAGCTACCCATTTATCTCCTGTTGGTCAGCAATTGTCAGAAAAGAAAAATCTCCGGAGCCAGCTATTGGTATTTGGACTTTTCCGACCTACCCAAAGAAAAAGAACTACCTGATATGGAAGAGGCCAATACTCAGGTTCTTGATATTGGTCGGAAGATTAAGTTAGCCCGCAAGTTGGAAAAATTCGAGTGCCCAAATGGCAGAGATGGCTGCTACCAGTGTCGCCCTATCGAAGCCATTATCAGAGGAGAAGGGGAGCGTGTGGGGGAGATGGGTCATCGGGATACTTATATTCTCGATAGAGAAGTAATTCCCGAAGTAGAGGATACGGAAGACAGCTTCATTGTCTAATACGCTGCGATGGCGACTGCGAAAGTATTTTGAGCGTACACACAACCCCAGACATATTCACCTCCGGAAAGTAACGCCTTGTGACCAAGTGTGTTTTCCCAGGCAGCCACTGTATCTGTTGGAGTATCGTAACCTTGGGCAAGGAATTCACTAATATTATATTTTTGAGAAATCCATTTCAAATCTTCTCTGTCTAGGGTTGGTACAAAGCCTGCATGACCGTCCAGCTTTTTTAATTCCAGTAGCTGGTTTAGTCTTATGGAGGCGATAGTGCAGAGTTCGTCTTTCTTGTTTAAGGGGTTTACCCCAAGCTCAACTCTTCTCTTGTTGACAGATGACCACAAATCGGGTCCACCCCAAGTAATCTTCTTTACAACCGGCGCCGGAATTACTTTTTGTGGGGATACAAAAATTACATACACACTTACGGTATCTTGATCATTTTTTATCGCGATACCTACATTTTTAAAATCAGGATGCATCAAGGTACCTCTAGTGACACTGTCTGATTCCCATTCCAAGATCGGATCGTTGGTTTTGAAAAAGTCCATTAACACAACATCTCCAATAAGATTCGCATCATACCCCGCACTTTTTATCGATGCCTCTCTTGTCACACCGGTTAGAGTACCATCATAATCATTTTCTGACAATATTACAGACATTCTGTTGAGAGCTGCCTTGTTCAGTTTATCGTTTATTGTTACTCTGGAAAAGCCTTCCTTTTCTCTTGCTGTGTTGATTTTCGACAGTATATCTTCCCTAGTCCAATCTTGAAGAAATTTAGAACTGTTTCTCTGGAGATAGATTTTTGGGCTTATCAATTGTTTGCCAAAATCACCTAAAGGTATATTTTGAGCACCATAAACCACGATTCCCGCACAAACAAAAAATAACAAGAGCCTCAAAAATGTTTTCACTATTTCATTATAAAATATATTTCACTCTTCGTCATTGCGAGGTACTCCGCGGCAATCTCACTCCACCGTCTTCCTTGCGAAAGCGGGGATTCATCTGTTGTATTACAATCAATACTATGAACATAGTTTTCAATCCCCAAAAGTTATCACTCAGCGAAAGATTTCGACAAAGGATAAAAACAAAATTCGACCAAGGGTTAGGCAAGCTCTTAAAAAACTACCAAGAAGATCTAAAGATTGCCTCGCTCTCTATTGAAAAGGTTACCCGCTCCGGCTACGAGATTAAGTTCGACATGAATTTACCAGGTTCTCCCATAAACATCAAAGATACCCACAAGGTTCTCATGGACGGTGTTGTTCGTGTCAGGAATCAAGCCAAAAGACAAGTCAAAAAATACATCGAGAAGATGCGAGGCTATTGATTTGCCGCTTCTCTATGCTCTCTTTTTTCCCGTCTCTTCCTTTGCTCAATTTCCTTTATCTTTCCTTTTAGGATTTCTTTATCGATATGGCCCGAATAGACCAGGAAGTTGATTTTATCCTCAATAAACTCTTCTATCGCTTGGACAAGTAAACCTTCATATTTTTCATAAAACTTTCCATAGGATTCGTGAAAGTTGGCTAGCTGGGTATCTATCTCATCTGTGTGACAAATAATTTCCAGCATTTCCTTCACCATCTCAAAGATTTCTCCAGGCTTGTGTTGGCTAGTTAGGATTTCCTCTGCTCGGACTTGGCTTAGGTAGTTTTCGTCCAGATGCTCTTTCTTAAACTGAGCTAGAGGACCCCCAGTTGCCTTTTTTGGAATCCAGGACACATTTTGCTCCGGTTTTTTCTCTCCCGTCCCATATACTCTTGCTGCTCTTTCACTAAAGCTTGTCATGCTCGTATTCTAACACTGCTCTTGCAAACCCTAACAAATACCGAATATAATAATAAAATGCCCAATCAAATAAAATGCCCCAAATGCGGAGAAGAGTTCGAAATCTCGGATGCCATGAGCCAGTCTAATAAGGAGCAGCTCGAGAAAGATAGAGAAGAATTAAAGATAAAATTCGAAAAAGAATCTGAAGAAAAAGTTCGAGTTCAATTGGCGGATAAAACTAAATTAATAGAAGAAGAACTAAAATTTAAAGACCAAAAATTATCTGAAGCTAGAGCCGAAGCATTAAAAATGCATCAGGAGAAACTGAAACTGGAAGATGAAAAGAAAAATTTTGAGCTGGAAAAGCAAAAGCAACTTGATCAGGAGAGGGACAAAATCCGTCAACAAACTTTATTGGAAGCCAGTGATGCTCACCGGCTGAAAGATTTGGAGAAAGAGAAAATGATTAACGATCTCAAAAAATCTCTAGAAGATGCCCAGTTAAAAGCCAATCAAGGTTCCCAACAGCTCCAAGGAGAGGTACAAGAGCTGGATCTGGAAGAATATCTACACACCGCCTTTCCTCATGACGAAATTAATCCCGTGGGTAAAGGTGTGAGGGGTGCAGATATCAGCCAAGTGGTCCGTACCAATCTTGGCACTACCTGTGGTGTAATTTTGTGGGAATCAAAACGTACCAAAGCCTGGGTAGATGATTGGGCAGTCAAACTAAAAGATGATTTGCGTGCTTCCAAAGCGAACATCCCGGTCATCATCACGACTGTCTTGCCCAAAGAAGTGAAATCCGGCTTTGGTTTTTTCCAAGGAGTCTGGGTAGCCGAGCCAAAGTATGTTCAGCCCTTGGCTGAAATTCTTCGAAAGAATTTGATTGATATTGCCAGAGAAAAGCATAATGGCCAGGATAGGGGAACCAAAGCCGATATGATTTATACCTATCTCACAAGTGACGCCTTTGTTCAGCAAATCCAAAGTATTATCGAGGTGCATCAAAATATGCAACTCCAGATTTCCAAAGAGCGAGCTGCCTTCGAAAAGATTTGGAAAGAGAGAGAAGCTCAAGCAGAGCGAATCATCATGAGTACCGCCGGTATCTATGGCAGTATTCAGGGTGTCGCCGGCCAGTCACTCCCTTCCGTCAAAGGCCTAGACCTCCTCGAGCCATAAAAAAGCTCCCGATAGGGAGCCTGACGTCATTTTAAACTTTCAGCATCATAATTAAGCTTAAAAGGTTGATAAACTTTGCATTTCTTTCTTCTTTGGAGATACCTGGATAAATGTGGTGCAAAATCTTGAAAATTGTTAACTTAAAGAATACATTATTAGGCGCGTCTGTATTCGAATCATAGAGTGCGCCGGACAAGGACACCAATACGTAATATTTATAACAATCTTTTGCTACCGGAAGTCCAAGGTTCACCATTTCCTTCAAATAGTTAAGAGGAAGAAACGAATTGCAATACAAACCCCGATAAAAATACTTTCTTAGTTCACCCCATTCCAACTCAAATTTTCGGATAGTCTCCAGCGTTAATTCGCTGTTGACCATCAAACTGGAAGATGAAAGATTCATCATTATTGCTCCTCTCAAAGAACTGAAATCAGATAACCCATATACTACATCTTTGAGGCTATACTGTCAACCAATCTGTATGAAATATGGCAAATGGCTAAATCTTGAGCAGAGCCACGGCGTTTGTCGAACCTTCTTTGTAGAAGTTTTGACCGTGGACCACAATGATGGTGTCACCTACCTTAATCCTGCCGGAGGCGACCAAATCATCAGTCGTTTTGTTTGGCAGGGTAAAGTCTCCCTCTCTAAGTAGCGACTTAAATCCTTCAATTCCGTAGGAGATTGTAAGCTCTTCCACCACCTTTTGGTCAGCCGTTACCGAAATAATTGGCACGTTGGGTCTTAATCTAGATATGGATCTGGCGGTCCTTCCTGTACTGGTAAACACCAAGATAAGTTTAATTTCTACAAATTTCTGACTTAAAAGCTCCTTGGTGGCATTCACAATAATATCTGTTTGGCTGGAAGGCTCTACCTTAAAATCAGGAAAAGTATTAGTCTTTTCGTTGAAAACTGCAATTCTTGCCATGGCTTGAACAGCTTTTACCGGATATTTACCGCTGGCGGTTTCACCCGATAGCATTACGGCATCTGTTCCATCTAGTACCGCATTCGCTACATCGGTCGCTTCGGCTCTCGTTGGTCTCGGATTGGTTGTCATAGACTGGAGCATTTGAGTCGCTGTAATTACAGGCTTGTTGGCTGCACGACATTTGGAAATAATTATTTTTTGCCAGTAAGCAAGCTGCTCAATTGGCACTTCGGTTCCCAGGTCTCCTCTGGCCACCATAATTACATCGGCAGCTGCAATCAGCTCGTCGATATTAGTCAGCGCTTGCTGGCTTTCTATTTTGGCTACAATCATGGCATTAAAATTCCTCTTGGTCATCTCCAGTCTGAGAATATCGATATCTTTTCTGGTCCTACTAAATGACAAAGCCACAAAATCCACTTTATTATTTGCCGCCATGTCTAGCTTCATCAAATCTTCCTGAATCAAAGAGGGGAGTGGTATCTCTACTCCGGGAAGGTTTACTCCTTTACGATGACCAATCTCACCATCTTCCAGAACTCTGGCTTCTATCAAATCATTACTGGCTTTCTCTACGATAAGTTCTACGGCTCCATCATCAATAAGTATTTGGTCATTTGGCGAGAGAGATTCGAAAACCAGTTCATGGGGAATACAAATACTATTTCCACCATCGGTAAAGGAAGGTGTAAATCTAACAATCTGATCTTTCTTAATCGCAAATGGTAGCTTGTCAAAAGTTTCCAGTCTGATTTCGGGTCCTTGTAAATCAAGAAGAACTCCCACATTCACCTTCATTTTGTCGGCAATTTTCTGGACTCTGGAGATTCTCTCCTGGTGCCATTGCGAAGTACCGTGCTTAGTATTAAATCGGAAAACATTTACTCCTGCTTCGATTAATTTTTCAATTTTTTCCTCCGAATCGCTGGTGGGGCCCAAGGTTGCGACGATTTTAGTAAGTTTATTCATATATTTTTCTTGATTTATCAACATATGATTATAGCGGTCTATCTGAGCGAAGTCGAGGGATCCCCCTCCATCAATGTGCTAACATGGCACCATGTACTATCAGAAAACTAGAGGTAAGTTCGACCCCAAATCCAAAGAGCCTTTTCAAATCAGTCGCTCCAAAATCGAGCTTTATACGCAGTGTCCTCGATGTTTCTACATGGATGTTCGCCTTGGTCTTTCCAGGCCCTCTACACCGCCCTACACACTAAATTCCGCGGTCGATAATCTTCTTAAAAATGAATTCGATTTATTGCGTAAAAATGGCGAGAAGCACGAGCTAATAGAAAAGTATGCCATTGACGCGATTCCTTTTAGTCACCCGGATTTGCCAAAGTGGCGCGGAGAAGTGACAGCCTACGTTGGAGCTTTAGTTTTGGATGAAAAATCAAATCTAATGATCAATGGTTTGGTGGATGATATTTGGCAAGACAGTAAAGAAAATCTGGTGATGGTTGATTACAAATCCACTGCTTCGGCAAAAACACCTTCATTGGACGATGAGTGGAAGCAGTCTTATAAACGCCAAATAGAGATTTACCAATGGATTTTCCGCAAACTTGGCTTTGCGGTTTCTAAAACAGGTTATTTTGTTTTTGCCAACGCCAAGAAAAATTTACCTAAGTTCGACGGAAAACTAGAATTCGAGATGTCTATTCTTCCTTATGAAGGTAATCCTGATTGGATAGAGCTGACTTTATTGGAAATAAGAGAGCTCTTAAATTCAGACACTATCCCTGCACCGGCACACGAGTGTGAATACTGTGCTTACAAACAGAGATCTGTCCAACTGGCAAAAGCGCTAAGTCTAAAAAAGTAATCGTATTCTGGACTTGACCCGGAATCCATCCGGAAATTATTTATTCTCCTCAATCTTCTCTATCCTTAGTTTTTGCCCATTCAGTTCAAACTCTGACCCAGGCTTCCTGCCCGAGATCGTTTTGGCTAAAGGTGTCTTCTCACTCAGTAGAATAATATCTCCTTCGGATGTCCCTCCCAGACCATTCGGTACAACGAAATATTTTTGAGTAGTTCCGGTGGTTAGATTTCCGATTCTTACTACGGTGTTGTAATTACCGGCCAGGCCCAAAATTTCTCCCAGTTTTTTCCTCTCCTCCAGTAAGGAATTATAAAGCTGATTCGCAATCTGGCGGGTTTGATCATGAGTAGATTCAGTTGGTGTAGCACTTTCATCACGTTCGGTCGCCGCCTGTTTGATCTGCTTTTCTACAGACCTCATGTCTTTTTCAATTTTCTTCTTTAAATCAATCATGGTTAATTTTACTCCTTGGGCTTTAATTGCACTTAAATTACCTTTTTCCGTCCCATTCAGAAAAAAATTCTTGAAGATAAATTTCCATAAACTTATGTCGATCATTGGCAATCCGTTTACCGGTTTCCGTATTCATCAGATTCTTTAGTAAAAGTAATTTTTCATAAAAGTGATTAAGCGATGGTGCAGAGTTTTTCTTATATTCTTCCGAGGTTTGATCTAACACAGGTTTAATATCAGGGTTGTATATTTCTCTACCCTTAAAACCACCATACGCAAAACATCTTGCAATTCCAATTGCCCCTATCGCATCTAGTCTGTCTGCGTCTTGTATAACTTCACCCTCTTTTGATCTATTCTTCTTTGTAACACCAGCACCTTTAAACGACACGTCCTCAATAGCCTCTTTGACAGTTTGAATAATTCTCCCATCAACTCCTTGACTTATAAGCCATTCTTCTGCCAATCTGGGACCAATTGATTCATCACCATCGTTAAATTTCCAATCGGCTATGTCATGAAGTAACGCGCCTAATTCCACTACAAATATATCAGTATTTTCATTTTTAGATATATTTTTTGCCAAATCCCAGACTCTCTTAATATGCCACCAATCATGGCCAGACCCTTCACCAAGTAACTTTCCCTTAACAAACTCCTCTGTATTTGCAATTATTTGTGTCTTATTCAAATCATCCATGGTTAATTTTACTCTAACTATTTTTGGGACCCTACCCTTAATTTGTGGGACTCCCCTCACTTTTGTTCGAGACCGGCCTCGCCGAAACCGTTACGGGTTCGGCTCCGGCATTCCTCGTCCCACCCAAATTGTCAAAATTATTATTTTTCCGCAAGGGAAAAATAATATTTTAGAGCCGGGGGTGGGACTCGGACCCACTACCTGCGGTTTACGATACCGCCGCTCTACCAGCTGAGCTACCCCGGCAATACCTCTATTTTACCCTTATTTGCTTTGTTCTAGGAACTCTTCTAGCTTTTTCAGAGTTTGGTCACTTAAGTGATGCTCCAGACCATCGATGTCTCCGGCAATTACAGATTCATCAACTTTCAAAAATCTTAAGAATCGATTTAGGACCTCATGCCTTTTTTGGATTTTCTTACCAATCTCGATACCTTTAGTGGTCATTGAGAAACCTCGGTAAGCTTCCCGGATGACATATCCATCGTTTTCCAGTTTTTGAAGCATAGAGGTGACCGAAGCCGGCTTTACCTTTAGCTCTTCCGCGATATCGGACACTCTTGCATAGCTTTTTGTATCCAAAAGTTCACAAATTCTTTCCAGATAATCCTCATTTGGTTCTGAGAGTGACTTCTTCATTTGTTAGCATTATATGTCATGCCACGATCGAGTAAAGCATCCATATATTCAGCCCGGTAATTGTAATTGCAGCGAATCCGGCTAATGCTTTGATGACATTGGAATTTACGAAGCCCTTCATAATTTTTTTGTTCGAAGTAAACTGAACCAGCGGAATTACAGCAAATGGTAACTGCAAGCTCAAAATTACTTGACTTAAAACAAGCAATTTCCCTAGATATTGTTCTCCCATGATTAATATCACTAGTATGGCCGGGAGAATGGCAAGTGACCTGGTAAGCAAGCGCCTTTGCCAGGGTTTTAATTTAAAGTTCATAAAGCCTTCCATCACTATCTGGCCCGCCATCGTACCGGTCACAGTAGAGTTGTGTCCCGAAGCTAAAAGTGCAACGGCAAAAAGTGTTCCTGCTAAAGATGTTCCCAGAATAGGGGAGAGTAGTTTGTACGCCTCTTGAATTTCTGCCACTTCGTTCATACCGTTTTTGTGAAATACAGACGCCGAGAGAACGAGTATCGCCCCATTTACAAAGGAGGCAATTATTAATGCCAAGGTGGAGTCTATAGTAGCAAATTTCACGGCTTCTGTTTTTGCTTTTTGAGATCCTCCAATTTTTCTGCTTTGTACTAGAGATGAGTGTAAATACAGGTTGTGAGGCATTACGGTAGCGCCAAGAATACCTATGGCAATATAAAGCATCGATGAATCCTTAATAATATCCGAGCTTGGTATTAATCCCCCAAGAATAGCATGAATAGACGGCTGGGAAAGAATCATTTCGACAGCAAAGCATCCGACGATCAATGCAATTAAAGAAATAATTAGAGCCTCTAGATATCTAATTCCCTTGTTTTGTAAAAAAAGAAGTAGGAACGCATCCATGGAAGTAATAAGTACTCCGAACAAGATTGGAATTTTGAATAATAAGTTAAGGGCTATGGCCGATCCGATAACTTCGGCCAAGTCACAAGCTATTATTGCTACTTCTGCCAAGATCCACAGAAAACGATGATATTTTTTGGGATAAAAGTCCTTACATGCCTGAGCCAAATCTTTTTTTGTCACGATACCCAGCTTGGCTGCCAAATGCTGTAAAAGTATGGCAATCATATTGGAAATCAAAATCACACTAAGAAGTTTGTAGCCGAACATCGACCCACCAGCCAAATCTGTAGCCCAATTGCCGGGATCCATGTAGCCCACAGCCACTAGATATCCCGGTCCGGAGAAAGCTAGAAGCTTTCTGAACCAGGACCATTTGCTGTTAATTTTTTCTGAATTATTGATATCTCTAATAAAGTTAGACATGTCTAACAATATAGAAACATTTGAGCAAAGTCAAATCAGACTACTGTGATGTAAAATAAGCCATTCTTTGACATAAAGGAGAAAATAATGGAGCAAAAATACATCTTGTCTTTTTCTATATCCAAAAAGCAATTTACTGAATTTTTACTGTTACTGGGCGCGCTTGAACTAAAAGCTAGAGACTCATTACAGTCCGGACTATCCAGTGTAGTGATTCACGGAGTTTCCGATCATCGAAAATTTGGCATTTCAGGTATCGAAGACGGCAATAATCACCAATTTAGAACTCAAGTCGTTCATGACTCACATGTCATAGACGCATTTGTAACGCTAAATTCTCAAGATAATGGTGCAACGTATCAAGGTTCCATCACCTATAAATATGATCGAAGCGATTGGGATAGTGAACATTAAAATTCATTGGAGGTCCACATGGGAATCTTATCCGGAAACGGTATTATCAACATTCGTTCTGTAGAACTTCTTAAGCTGGTCTTTCATGGGAAGCAGGTTCAAGCGACCCTCAACGACTCAGAGCTTGTATTTCTTTCTGTCTTAACAAAACATTCGGTTTCAAGTACCGCTAGTCATACATTCAGCGCCACCATGTTTAGAAATGGAGTTGGACCTTATCAGGCGAATGTGATATTGAGCAACGTTGGTTATAATTATTTTGCGGGCTCAATAGAATATTCGATGGAATCTGGTGGCATGAGCGAGTAGGTCTGAAGGGCGTCTTTATTAGGCGCTCTTTTTTTGTATTTACTTTTCCAGAGCCGGGATGTTGATTTTGACGTTCGCGTGAATCATGTCAGGTTTTGCGAACAACTTTCTGTTTGCCCAGTAAATCTTTGTCCATTTGTATCCGTCTCCATATGCTCGGACTGCCAGCTTCCAGTAAGAATCACCTTTTTGAGTCGTGTATTCACCAACTTCAATAGATTTAGAGTCGGCCACTTTTACGTCTTGTTTTACTACATCACCTGTTTTTGAAATGGCTATTTCTTTTTTGACTTCTACAACTGTGAGTTTCTTAGCTTCAACGTTAGGAATTCTAAGCTCCATGCCTGCTGTGATAATTCCCTTTCCGGTAATTTTATTTTCTTTCATGATATCCACATAGTTATAGCCAGACTTGTAGTATTTTTCTGCGATGTGCCAGAGGTCATCTCCTTTGACAACTTTATGGGTGGTAACCAGCTTATCATTGGCGGATATATCCTTGTTTTCTGTCTGGGCCGTTTCCTGATCATTAAGTAATGTTCCTTGCCATGTTTTGAGGTTTGCGGTCCTAAAGTAGTTAAAAATCAGTCCGGCAATCACCACAATCACCACTCCACCCATTAGGGTGCTGATAGTATTCTCGTTCATTTTGAAGAATTTTAGGATATTTTTAATACGTTTTTCTGTACTCTGTCCTGTTTTCATAATCCAATCTTATATAAACTTTTATCAATGTCAATAGCTATGTCTTTGCTTCTGCATTCCATGTTAGGATTAGTTATGTTATCCATCCCAATCTTTCTGATAATATGTGGTTTCTTGTTTGGGATACTGCAAGTCGTGGGCGTTATAAATTTCAAAAATAGTCAAATGAGCTTAGGTTGGCTTATTGGAGCAGGTATCTTTGTGGTAATGCTAATTCTAATGGGCACTTTGTCAAATTCCTCTTCCCTAGATAAATCGACATATCTCTATCTTCTATTGATTGCATTTTGGTGCAACTTAATTAAATTTACCCTTGGCTTCGTTCAAAAAAAAGAAAAAGCACTTTATAACAGATTTGAGCACTTCGCTACCGGTTTTTTATTATTTTATGGCTTGGAACTAACAGGGTTTGTAACTATTTTCCCGATTATTTTTCAGCATCCTTCTGCCGTTGCCTTTTTCATTTTATTAACTGTCAACTTGGTTTCTGTGGGAATCGAGATGGGAGAATTATTGGTGGATATTGCTATGAGAAGAAATTATATGATCGGTCCAGGAGTACACGATACCAATTGGGATTTGCTTCTGACTTTCCTCGGTTCAGTCATGGGATATCTAATTTTTAGATAACACTATCTACTTGAATTTTTCCTGAGCTATGAAGTCCTTTGTGTGCGGCTGAGTCTCCAAACTTAATCTTTCCTTGTGTTTGATGGCACACCAGTAAGCTTCGGTCTCTCCTGCAATCGCTACCATGTATGCAGCCAGTCCATTGGCATAGCCACAATAATGACAGCTAATCTTTTCCGACCAGCTTAGATTAAGTTCAGTTCTATCAAAGAAAAAGTAGTTTTTTCTTGGTATTAGCTTAAGACCATACAATGGAAAACAAATATGGTGATAAATTTCCATAAAAAAATCCAACAGAAGCATAGGTAAAAAAGGTGCCCAGATAAAAGGTCCACTGAGCGACCTTCTCCATCTCGGAGTACTTCTAAATTGTTGCAGTCTGATGGTGGGGATTATAGTTTCCATAGTCAAATATATCGCGTTTATTGTCCAATAATGTAGTCAATTTTACTTTTTAAATAATCTGCACCGGCTTTCCCCACCGTTTTAGCCTTGGAGGAATACAAATTATCGGCACAGCTAATCAGAAAGTTTAGCAAGCCAACCAGAGTCGGTTCCTTTACATGTTTGATCTTTCCTGTTTTAGTCAATTCGAATCTTTCATCAAACTGTTTGGCCGAAAAGCCATAGGTTTCACCTTTTGGATTATTAGTATCAAAGTTAGGCCAATTATTTGCCCTTGCAGTTTCAAGAGCTCTTTCGTATCCTCGTTCCCCAAGCAGCTCCAAAGTGTCGGCATCGGTTAGGATATTTAGCATCTGTAAAAGTTTTTTATCCGTTTTTGAATTTCTAACCAATCTGGCTTTATCGTGGTATTTGAGCATAAAGAAGATAGTTTCTTTCTCGTTTTCGGTAAAAACATCGTAACCTTTAAACTCATGCAAAAACATTTCTCCGGCTACTTCTCCATGTTTTGATCGGTCGGTAACCTTATCCAGTGCCATATCATGCCAGAGTGCTGATATTTCCAATAGAAACTTCCCTCTCTCATTCAGACCTTCATCCTTAGCTATTAAAACAACCCAGTTTCTAACTCGATTAAAATGGTCATAATCATGCGCAGCCGTTTTTAACCGTTTACCTATATTTTCAGATCTTTTTATAGCTTCATCCATCCCACAATTATCTCACGGCTCTAAATATACCAAACACAAAGGCACGATCATATATTCAGCAGGGCAAGAGGAGATAGGACACCTGATAGTTATAGGTTTGAATCGAATCTTGAATTTATTGTAATGATTACAAGTAAGAATCCCATAACTTGATTTTAATACTTAAATTGGGTAAAATGTGCCTGCCATTCATTGGCAAGTTCTTTGAATTAGCTAAGTCAATTCAATCCAGTTGAACAAGGAGATGTGTGTATGAAGAAACTTCAAGTTGCAAAAGAAGTACAAGTTTATATTCCCAATCTGGGAAAGTATCAAGTACCAGGCTCAGAGTTACCGATATGGCAATACCGAAGAGAGGTCGATCCTAACTGGGAACCGGGTCCTGGCTATCCCGGTGTGGTGGCAGAACCTCTGCCTAAGCGTCACGGTAATTTGGCTCACGAGGCGATAACGGAAAAGATGAAACTTCTTTTTCCTGAAGCATCAAAACCTGTTATTCAGCTGATTGAAAAAAATGATTCACTTGATATGCGTGGGTATCGAACCTCCCGCTGGGTCAATCCAGTCTGGCAAGGTAAAGAATGCATTTCGGCCGGGCACAGTGAAGACTTGCCCGAGAGTGAACACAAGCCCATCGGAGCCGCTTCAAGTTTGTTTTTAAACACCGTTCACTATTGCTTCACAAACCATCATCCACTAGGTATACGTCCGGAAGCTCTTATGTGGATGGTGCTGCACGAAATCGGCATCTGTGTCCGTCAGAATCCTGAAACATACCGGTACCTATTCACCGATTCAGCTGAGAAGAAGTTGATCGATGTACAAGTGAACGATATCGATATCGCTCAGTTTGATCAGGCTGAAGCATGGGCAACGGGTATTGGTCTGCTTCACAAGGGTTTGGAATCGCAGATGCCCTCGGATCTGTTAAAGTTCATGCTCCCCGAAATTTCCACACATGATCTTGCCAGTCAGACAGCCTCTATCGTAGCAGTGTTGGATGCCGCGAGTCCGTTCTACGATATGCTGATGCGAGTTTGTTGTGGTATTCCCAGCATTCGTTTGTTCGGTACCCCGGAAGACTACGACAACATTCTGTCCGCCTGCACAAAATTATCCGGCTATTTCTCCGAGCATCTCGGGCTTTACTTCAAGAACCTTTTGCCCGTACTGCAGGAAATTGCCGATACGGTTGCCGGACGCAAAGAAGTTGATAACTTTTTCTGGGCCAGCATTTACAATCATTATTCTGGCTCGGGCGTAGATGACATGGACGGTTGGATCACTTCGTTTGTCAACTACAAATTCCACACAGGGACACCATACCCCAAACCTGAAAATCTTTATGATTGGAAGGTCAATCTCAAGCGCCAATATGGTGAGGGGATTCATCGTGAGGATATTCCTGCTCACCTGAGCAGCGTCCCCTTTGTCTTGAACTATGGCAAGAATCATGGTCATCAGTCAACTGGCGAATTTGCAGGCCGCAATTTTAAAGCAGACAACGGTGGAAATGGTGCAAACTTCGATTGCCGGCTCGTGGGTGGCTTTTTGGGCGTAGATGACGTGGATGGCTTTGCCACCCCAGTCTTGAGTTATTCCGTAATCCGGGGTGACGAACTCGAAACCAAGGTAAACGAGGATGGTTGGTCTGTCCAGCCTCAAAACCGCACTCCAATTAACGCCAAAAAACGGTCAGTCTACGGCGATGCGAATCAAAGTGGTCGTATAGACATAACCTAACTCTCCAAATTTGTATAAATCCTCTCATTCTTGAGAGGATTTTTTTGTAAAAAAGTTCAGGGCTGGGGGGAACGAGACTCCCTCGAGTAATCCCTTCGGAATTCTCTCGGACCCACCTCGCCGAAACAGTTACGGGTTCGACTCCGGCATTTCGAGTCCCTCTATGCAATAAAAATCCCTCGACTAGCGAGGGACTATTTGTTGCTGGCTTAAGTTGATTGAAGAAATCAGCTTGTCTTCCTCGAGTTGAAGACCAAGTTCCCTAACCGAGAGAAGACGGATCAATCGTGCTGCGTCTTTCTTGAAGACCAGGTGAGGCATTTGAAGCCCCGTCGCATGGTCTATGTGAATATAGGTTTTCGTTTGATGAGCTTCGTAAACCGATGCCTTAAAACCCCTACTCTCAAGCTGGACAAACTCTTCTAACGAAATCCAGAGCAGGAGATCTTCTAGCGTCTCTGTGCAAGAACGCCAACCCACTAAGGTTTTGTCGTAAGGCATTTCCAATGCACTTGCGTGGCAAAATGATAGGTTGTTGTGAATTTCTCCGACGAACTTTCCATCGGGGTTATACCATAAGCCCCTATTGGGCGGCCCATCGACTCGATAGACGGTTGTGGGTGCTGAAAAAATATCCATACTATTGCCTCCGAAAATTGTCTGGTTGATTTAAAGACCTAGTGAAAATTATTATACCAGAAAAAACCTATAGTGTCAAGAATTAGGCATAAAAAATCTCTCCACTAGGGAGAGATTTTCTTTGGCGGGGCTGGAGGGACTCGAACCCTTGACCTCCCGCGTGACAGGCGGGCGCTCTAACCAACTGAGCTACAACCCCAGATTAAAGTTCTGGAAACCCCAAAATAAGCTTCCGGAAGCTAAATTACCCTCAAATCGAGAGTATCAAAGTGTATTTTAACAAAGTGCGGTATAATATGCTAGTTAAATCATCTTAACCTTTACAGATTGTCTTGTGGTGATGATTACCACAGGGAAAGTAGAAAGGAGCCAGAAATGGCTGTTCGTTTGTACGTAGGGAATCTACCCTACAATGTTACTCAATCAAGACTCCAGGAGATCTTCTCTCCTTTCGGAGCCCTAGGCGAGATAACTGTTATATCAGATAAGTTCTCCGGCAGGAGTAAGGGATTCGGATTCGTTGAATTCGAGGACGCTGAGGCTGCTAAGAACGCTATCGAAAAAATGAATGGTGCTGACCTCGATGGTCGCAACATAATTGTTAACGAAGCTCGACCAAAAGAAGATCGCCCAGCGCGATCTTTCGGAGGACGCTAAATTAGCTCTTCAAGAATAGTGGTCGCAAGACCATGAACCGAAAAGCCACCCGCAAGGGTGGTTTTTCGTGGAAAGAAGAGTGATTTAAGCTCAAATTCTCATTGTGAAAAATATGAACAAATAATTTGCACATACCAATAGGGTGGATATAATTAGTCTATAACTTACTTTTGCTATACTCCATCTTATGTCAAATAAAATTCCTCTTCATGTAGTCGCTGTTACGGCAATTATTAGAAAAGAAAACAAGTATCTTTTAGCAAGAAGAAGTAAAAATGATGATCAGTCACCGGGGGAATGGAGTATTCCTGGTGGAAAAGTGGAGAAAGGTATTAAGCTAAGGCCTTTGGAAGAGACTTTAAAAAAAGAAGTTATGGAGGAAGTGGGAGTAGAGATAAAGGACGAAATCAAGCTGATTTATAACGACTCTTTTATTCGTTCCAGTGGAGACCATGTAATCATGCTTACCTTCCTGTGTGATTGGAAGTCTGGAGAAGCAAGACCACTTGAAGACCAAGAAGAGGTTGTCTGGCTGACTAAAGATGAGATTTTTACAATGAAGGATATTCCAAGTTATGTTAAGGAAAGAATGGGTTATTTGTAAATAGACTAAGATAAAACACCGACAAAATATAAAATTGTAAGCTCAACTTGACACTTGTAATTAAATAAGTCTTAATAAGAGTAGATGGGAAAAAGAAAACATAGTAAGTATGGGGTTCGTCGCGAATTCTTGATAGTTTTAGGTATAGTCCTTTTTGTTTTTGGGGCAACGGTGCTTGTCGTATCTCAGAGTGCTTTAGGAGATTACGAAAATCAAAATAATGACGATGAAAAGGGAAATTCTGAGAATCACAGCAATAAAACACTGAACGAAACACAAACGACGATACAGAACGTGATACCAACTGTAGTTAATTCTGTAATGCCGACTTATGAACCTGTAATACAGCCTACAGCGACTCCTTTTAACAACCCAACCGAACCTCCGGTCGAAATGCGCAAAATCGCACCAACATATTCAGATCCTACTTACTCAGTTCCGTCCCTCCAATCAAACCAAAATGCTCGGGAATACCTTCCTGTCATAAATCAGCCGGAAATCAAGACCGTATCGGTATCCGGCAGATCTGTAGTAAATCAACAAGAAGGTGCGAAACCGGTAACAAAATCTAGTGGAGGATTTATTGACAGCATTAAAAGAGGGTTTGAGTCCATTGGGGTGGGTAGAATATCAACACCGACAACAACTCCCAAACCCACTCCGACCGTTAAGCCGACAGAAAAGTACAAAGAACAAATATTACCCGATCAAATGAAGCTGAAATACCAATTTAGTGGTGGACAGGTCTCTTTAACAGCCGAGGATAAAACCGGAAAATCAATCAATGTAGATGAAACTAAGCTCAGAGATTTGGAATCCTCGATGCTAAGTAGGCTTGAGAAGAAGGGACTTTCTCTAAACTTAACTCCGGACAATCAGCTGGCAGTAATAGATGGCAAGGTTACGGCTCTTACAGACTTACCCATCTTGATTGATGTCGATACAAATTCATTAGTTGTCAGTACCCGTGATGGTCTGGTACCCATGAATTTCACACCGGACAAAGCACTTAAAAATGTAATTGCTCTCAAAATGATTGCCAATGTAAATTCCAAAGTCGTGCCAAAAATAGAATATTCCGATGGCGAGGTGATTTATAAATTTGAAGCTACAAAGGTATATAAAGTTTTTGGAAAGATTCCAGTAACAGTACCAGTCAGCATCTCAGTCTCTGCCGGCACTGGCGATGTTGTTTCCAGAAACCAACCTTTCATTACCAGAGTCGTCAGCCTGCTATCGCTCTAATCAAAGCAAGGCTTGCGTGTAGTGATAGAATAATTACAGTTATTTAATTTGAAAAAAAATGAACCTATTACCTCTAATCGTCGTTGTTGCCGTCGCTATCGGACTATATGTCATCTCTCTCTACAACTGGTTTCAGACCGCTCTGACCAGGATTACAGCCTCGATTCAAGATATTGGCAATCAGTTAAAAAGACAAGCCAGCTTAATCCCCAATCTAGAAAATTCTGTCAAAGGCTACTTGAAGCACGAAAAAGGTATCTATGAGGCAATCACCTCCGCCAGAAAAGCGGTCGATAAAGCTGCCGGCAGTAAAGATATGGCTAAGATTGAAGCCGCTTCCGATGCTATCAGCAATCTGGTTCCCAAACTTCAAGTATTGGTCGAAAGTAATCCGGAAATGAAGGGTGTAGAAGTAGTGAACAAGCTCATGGACGAGCTTCGCGATACTGCCGATAAGCTTATGTATGCCAGAAGAGTTGTTATTGATTTGACTGCAGACTTCAATATAAAAATTGTTACCTTCCCAAGCAATCTAGTTGCTAATGCCTTTGGCTTCAAGGCTCAAAAAGGTCTAGCTACTGCCTCTGAAGGCGCTCATCTTTCTGTCTCGGATGAAGAAATGAGTGACCCCAAAGTTTCTCTATAAATCCATCCTGTCATTCCCGACCTGATCGGGAATCCATCCGGATAAACTTATGAAAAATTTTTACGAACAAGTCGACGAAAATAAATTCCGTAGCGTTGTAGTAATTGCATTGTTTGTTGCTTTTATTACTGCCTCAGCATATGCCATTACTTACTCCATGGGCTTCGACTCCAGTTTTATTGGCATAGCTCTTATCATCTCCGGTATCATGAGTTTTGCTAGCTTTTATTTTTCCGACAGTATCATCCTTTCAATCTCCGGCGCTATACCGGCTACCAAAAAAGATTTTTTCGATTTCTATACCGTTACTGAAAACTTAGTGGGAGTCGCCAAAATTCCCATGCCAAAGCTTTATGTAATCGAGGATACTGCTATGAACGCCTTCGCTACCGGTCGAGATCCTGAGCATGCCGTGGTCTGTGCCACCACTGGCCTTCTGGCTCGTCTAAACCGCACAGAACTCGAAGGTGTGGTGGCACATGAGCTAAGTCATGTCCGGAACTACGATATCCGCTTAATGGGCATCGTAACAATCTTAGTGGGTATGATTACCTTACTGGCCGACATTCTATTACGAAGCCGCATTAGAGGGCGAAGCCGGGACAATGAAGATGGCAATCTTGGAGCGATTCTTTTTATTGTTGGAATTGTTCTTGCCCTACTTTCACCTATCATCGCCCAATTAATTCAGCTTGCCATCTCCCGTCGGCGTGAATTTTTAGCCGACGCGTCAGGTGCTGCCCTCACCAAATATCCGGAAGGCCTGGCAAGTGCCTTGGAGAAAATTTCGGCCGACAAAGAACCCCTCGAAGCAGCCAATAAAGCAACTGCTCACTTATACATTTCAAATCCGCTTAAAAACAGATCCGACTCCATCGGCTGGTTCTCGGGCCTTTTCAACACTCACCCTCCCGTCAAAGAAAGAATTAAAGCTCTAAGAGGTCTCGAGTAAATTCTATGTTTATAATCATTTTCCTTGTGGAAATCGTTATAAACAAAAAACTAAGAATTTATGAGAGATTGCCGGAGCTGGTCTTGTAACAAGCCCAGCGAGGCGGGGGTGAGGGCAAAGACAAAGTCTTTGATCCCGAACACAGAATTATAATTAACCATATGATTTCCCTCAAAGACAAAAATTTCACCGATGAGGAGTTGAAAGGTGTCGATTTTGAGGATACGAAGTTCGTGGACTGCAAGTTCACCAAATCCCAGTTTAAATTCACCGGATTCGAGAGCTGCACTTTTGTAAACTGTGATTTATCGAATTCACTTTTGGATTCAGTATCTTTCACCAAGTGCCGGTTTGAAGATTGCAAAATGAACTGGATTAATTTCAAAGATACTTCCCTCTCAGCGTGTATTTTCCAGCACTGTCGCCTCGAAGGTTGCTCATTTGAGAAGCAAAAACTCCCCGGCTGTATCTTCCCTGATTCCGAGCTAAAGTCGGTCTATTTTGCTAATTGCGATCTTTCCGGCTTAAAACTTACAAAAATTGATTTTGAAAAATCGGTGTTTGATTATTGCAAGCTCAAGAACACGGATTTCACCGACTCAAACACTACCGGAGTTGCTTTCCAAAACTGCCAAATCAGTCAAACTATTTTAGATCTGGAAGGTTTTATTCAGTTCGGTCTTTCCAAGGGTTTCACTCTTCCTAAAAGCTGATAAAATCTCAGGCATGTCTACGAATAGTGCCAAGGAAATGCTTCTCCATACTGTAGTCTCAGGTAAAGTCGCGGAGCTGGGACCCAAGTTTGATTTTTGGCATATGGAAAGTGAAGATGTGTCTACTTTGTGGGAATCAAGTAAACCACTTAAGTTAGAAACAGTATTGGACATGATTAATCCGGAGGAAGACATTAAGGACTCAAGGGACTTTGCCTTGCTTTATGGTATTGGTTGGGAATTTGTAGTTGGGCAGAAGCCTCCTGAATATGTAAGTACACTTAGAAGAAAGCTCATAGAAAAAGCCCACGGCTATCAGGAGTTAGACAAATTAGAATTTTTGTGGCATCGGATAATATGCGTCGGTACCTATCTCTTTTAATCAGAAATTACCGTGCCATGGTGCTCTTTCCCGAGGACGGCATTTCTTAATTCACTCACTCTGTTTCCATTTACAATAATTGTTTTCATGTCCAATTTTGCCATTTCTAAGCTCTCGTGGACTTTGTGAACCATACCTCCCGTTACGTCGGTACTTTTTGAGCCGGTGATAAACTTCTCCACTTCTTTAATGTTTTTTGGATTAATTTCCGGAATAGTTCTTCGGCGCAAGTCATAGACACCATCCGTATCGGTGCAATATACAAAGCTAATTTCATATTTCTTGCTCAGTTTCCCTGCCAAAGCACCAAGCACCATTTCTGTAGAGTAAATACATGCACCAATTTTCTTGTCAAAAACGACGTCGCCATACAGCACCGGTAAAAATCCTAAATTCAATGCATGTTCAAGAGAATCAGTAAAGACGGATTCCGGCTTTTTGTCGTAGGACATGATGATGCTTTCCGGAGAAAAAGAAACAGCAGGAATATCCATCTCAAGAAAATTCTTTATTACGATACGATTGAGCTCGATAGCTCTGTCGGCCACTATAGGAAATCCTTTAATTTGTAGAGGTCCTTTAATTCCATCTTTCACTTTGTACTGGTCGGCCGGTCTGTGAGCAAAGGAGCCGGCTCCGTGAGCCACAATCATTTTTCCGTCGAATTTACCGGCGATGCCAATAATTTCATCTGCCATCTTAGCAATCATGTCCGGTCTAGGGGATCTATCTTTACTCTTATCAGTAATAAGGCTTCCTCCGAGTTTAATCAAAACAAGTTTTTCCATTACCCCTAGTTTACCAAAGAAATTCTTAGCAGTTGACTTGACGGAGTGCCAGAATCGTAGTATTCTAGAATTATGGAAAATCCTTTTGAACAACAGGAGGGAAAGCTCCTGGAAAAATATACAGTTAATTTGACAACGAAAGCCAAGGCTCATAAGCTTGACCCTGTCATTGGGCGGGATATGGAAATCCGTCGAGTGATGCAAGTACTTTCCCGCCGTACCAAAAATAACCCCGTATTAATCGGGGACCCCGGTGTTGGTAAGACTGCCTTGGTTGAAGGCCTTGCCAATCGCATTGCCGATGGAGATGTCCCTGACTCTATCAAAGATAAAGATATTCTCGTTCTTGATATGGCCAGTATTCTCGCCGGCGCTTCATACAGGGGGGAATTTGAAAAAAGAATGAAAGGGATTGTAGATGAGGTGAAAAAAGGAGAAGGTCAATACATCTTATTTATAGATGAGCTTCACACTTTGGTTGGCGCCGGGGCAGGGGAGGGTGCTGTTGATGCTGCCAACATTCTCAAACCAGCCTTGGCTAGAGGCGAGCTCCATTTAATCGGGGCTACCACTATAGATGAATATCGAAAATACATCGAAAAGGACGCTGCTTTGGAAAGACGCTTCCAGCCTGTTTTGGTAGAGGAGCCCAGCCAAGAAGATACAATTGCGATTCTTAGAGGTATAAAAGAAAAATATGAAATCCACCATAAGCTCAGAATTAGCGATGACGCCCTAATTTCTGCTGTGAATCTCTCTGTCCGATATCTGCCTGACCGTTTTCTACCGGATAAAGCCATAGACTTAATCGACGAAGCCGCGTCGGCTCTGAAAATCGAAATTGAATCTATGCCGGCCGAGCTGGATATCTTAAAAAGAAAAATCACTCAGATTGATATTGAGCTCGCCTCTATAAAAAAAGAAAAATCAGATTCAGCCAACTCTCGTCGTGAGCATTTGGAAAATGACCGCGAAGAGAAGAAAATGTCGGCTTTGAAAATCGAAGTTGCATGGAAAAAGCAAAAAAGTCTAATTGAAGAAATAAATAAAGTTCAAGCTGAGATAGATCAAACTAAAATAAAGTTCGACACCGCCGAAAAAGAAGTCCGCCTGGAAGAAGCAGCTCAGCTAAAATACGGTACCTTACCCAAACTTCAGGAACAGCTTGATGTTAAGCAAAAAGAATGGAGTGCGATTAAGCCTGAAGATAGGGTTCTGCAGTTGGAAGTGGACACGGAAGACATTGCCAAGGTGATTTCTCGTTGGGCAGGAATTCCTGTTACTAGACTTCTTGGGTCCGAAACTGCCAAATTGATAAATCTAGAATCAGAATTGACCAAGCGCGTCATGGGTCAAGGCGATGCCATCAAAGCCGTCAGTAACGCTATCAGAAGATCCAGAGCCGGCATCTCAGATGAGAATCGACCCATCGCCTCGTTCTTATTTCTTGGACCTACCGGTGTGGGCAAAACAGAAACAGTTAAAGCTCTGGCCGAAGAACTTTTTAACGATGAAAAATCTCTCATCCGCATCGATATGTCGGAATATACAGAGAGCCATTCGGTAGCTCGACTCATAGGTGCCCCTCCCGGATATGTCGGATATGAAGAGGGAGGTCAACTGACAGAAGCGGTCCGACGCAAACCCTACTCAGTAATTCTCTTTGACGAAATCGAAAAAGCCCACCCCCAAATCTTTAGTGCCTTTTTGCAAATCCTAGATGATGGTCGACTGACTGATGGTCAAGGTCACACGGTAAACTTCAAGAATACCGTGATCATCATGACCAGTAATTTGGGTAGTAGCTTCGCCGTAGATGATAAATTAAGCGAATCCGATATTGAGACTAAGACTTTTGAGATACTCAGAGGGTATTTTCGTCCTGAATTTCTCAACCGCATCGATCAAATTATCACATTTAAGAGACTCAATAGGGAACAAGTCTCTGAAATTGTCGAAATTCAGTTAAATGAATTAAAGTACCGGTTGGCCGGGAAGGGGTATCAGATAGACTTCGATAAAACCGTTGGTCAAACGGTGGCGCTGTTTGGCTTCGACAAAATTTATGGCGCCAGGCCGGTAAAGAGGGTAATCCAGAATAAAATTGAGGACGAACTCGCTCTTCAAATCATCGAAGGTAAACTTCATCAAGATAAGCCAATAAAGATTTCCTTTGTCGAAGGCAGACTTGTCATCAAATAAAAACCGCCCCTAAGTGGGACGGTTTGCAAGAATTTTGTGCACAATTTCCAGCATAACTTTTGACAACTGTGTTGTGTTATCGCTTTCAAAGTTAATTACCATGCAGGTCCCGGTTTTTCTGTTAGAAGCTTTAACGATATGTGGTTGTTCGAGCACATATCTCCAACCTTCATGATGAATTACAAATATATTTTTATCCGAATAAGGTACGTGTACTTGAAGAATATGAAATTTTCTTACAGCAATGTGATGTAACTGCTTAATTACCGCTTCTGATTCGTGAGGTTCCGGAGAAATAGTAAAAACTGGCATCGAGCCTCCAAAGATGTGTAGAATGTGCGAAGGTTACATTATCCCACATTTTGATATACTTATCGAGGCTCGTGTGCAGCCAAAAAAACTAAGTAAGATGATCAATCTCAAAATTACCAAACTCGAAAAGAGCTACAACCAGCCCTTACTCGATGATGTTACTCTGTCTCACACAGGTAATGGGATTGTGGCTTTAATTGGGGATAACGGTTCAGGTAAATCTACCTTACTGAAGATAATGGCTGGCTTGGAAGAACAAGATGGTGGTCGGATCGAATGGGGTGGAGATCCTCGAATAGGATATCTTCAGCAAGAAATCGATTCTTTGCCCACTCTTTCAGGAGGCCAAAAGAAGATTGCTCTACTCGCAGATCTTATTTATTCCAGTCTTTACGACGTACTACTGCTAGACGAGCCGGATAATCACTTAGACATCGAAAACAAACAATGGTTGGCAAGCGCTCTAAAGTCCTTCGATGGTCTGGTCATCACGATTTCGCACGATAGGCATCTTCTTCGTGAGATTACGACGCATACCTGGCTGGTCGAAGACAGAGAAATTAGAACTTATCCTTTCGGTTACGAAAAATTCACCGTCGAGTATCAGAGAGAGAGGGAGGATCTCGAACACTTATTCCATGTCCAAGACAAAGAACATAAGCGTCTAAAAGATCTTGTGGAAAGGTTTAGACAGAAAGCAGCCAGTAGTCTGAAGACGGCCCGCTATTACCATGCCCTGGAAAAACGTTTAGCGCGTTTCGAAAACGAAATGGTAAAAAATCCCAAGAATCGAGATGCCCATATCGAGCTAAACACATCAGTTTCCGGCAAGCAAATCAAACACAAGCTGGCAGTCATGGTGCGGGATCTTTCCTTCGCTTATCCGGAAACAGCAGTCTTCGAAAAAGCTGAACTATACTTAGAGGTAGGGGAGAAGGTAGCTCTTATCTCTGCCAACGGTACTGGCAAGTCCACCCTTATCAAATTAATTCTTGGACAGCTGGAACCGTCAGTCGGAGTAGCTAAATCGGGTGATGGTCTCAAAGTAGGCTATTATTCCCAAGAACATTTGGAAACATTGGAAAAAGAAGCTTCGCCCATTGATTGCTTTACTAAGCGTTTTCCTATAGCCGATTATGAAGCCGCCGCAGTTCTCAAGAGATTTTATTTCAGTAAGAACACCATGAAGTCAAAGGTTTGGACTCTTTCGGGTGGACAGAAAGCCCGCTTGCAGCTTGCACTCTTCTTATACACCAATCCGGATATTTTAATTTTGGACGAGCCCACCAATCATTTAGATCTAAAATCTGTTGCTGCTATGGAAGAATTTTTGGTCGATTACGAAGGCACAGTTCTGCTTATTTCTCACGATCATGAGCTGCTTAATAATGTTTGTGATATCGCCTACGAGATCAAAAATCAAAAGATCAAACTTTCACAGAACTTTCTAAACGACTAATTACCCCAACTAGTGTCTCCCAGTCTATGGGTTGTCTATCCAGCCACGGGAAATCCTGCTAAAATTGTGTTTGTGCACAAAGTAACCGTCACTGCCGATGAGGTCAAAAAAATCGCCAAGCTTGCGAGCCTTAGGCTACAGCCCAACGAAGTGAATCTTTTTGCCGGTCAGTTTACCGAAACCGTCGACGTCATCAATCAGCTAAACGAAATCGATACCTCCACAGTTTCCGCCACCTACCAAGTTACAGGGTTATCCAATATTGCCCGTGAAGACTTTGTAGACACATCTCGAATTCTTCCACAGTCCGTTGCCCTCCGCGAAGCCAAGCTCACCAGTAATGGCTTTTTTGTAGTACCCCGCATAATAGATACCGACGAAACCGAAACCGTAATCTAATGAAACCTCTACACGCACTCTCAATCTCCGAAGTCCACGCCGGATATCTAAACAAAGATTTTACCTGTGTCGAACTGGTCAAACATTTTCTTAAACGTATCGATAAATATAATCCCAAATTAAATATTTTCTTGGATCTGAATGAAAATGCACTTAAGCAGGCGGCAGAAGTCGACATAGAAATTGCCGAAAAGGGGATTGATAGGGAATTGCTCGGCATTCCAATGGCGATTAAAGATAACTTTTTAACCGTTGGCATTTCCACGACTGCCAGTTCTAACATTCTTAAAGGTTTTATGCCCCAGTACGAATCGAGTGTCACAGGTAAACTTTTAGCTGCGGGTGCCATCTTTCTTGGTAAAACAAATATGGATTCCTTTGCCCATGGTAGTAGTACCGAGACATCAGACTTTGGTCCGACACTAAATCCTTGGAATCCGGAAAAACTTCCGGGTGGTTCTTCCGGTGGTTCCGCCGCAGCAATTTCTGCTCAGCTTGCTACGGCCGCTCTGGGTAGTGAGACTGCAGGCTCCATCCGTCAGCCAGCTGCGTGGGTGGGTGTTACCGGTCTGAAACCTACCTATGGACGGGCAGGGCGCTACGGTTGTATCGCTATGGCCAGTTCCACTGATTCCCCTGGTCCCCTTACTAGATCAGTTGCAGACGCCGCTCTCATTACCAGAGTGATTTCCGGTGAGGATCCTTATGATGCGACCACGAGCCCCACTCCGGTCGAAGACTATCCTTCCTTTTTAAATAGAAAAGATTTAAAAGGAATTAAAATTGGTCTGGTCAAAGAATACTTGATGTCCTCCATGAGTGAAGATGTTAAAAAATTAATTTTAGACGCCGCTGATAAATTTAGAGAGCTTGGTGCCACGGTCGAAGAAGTTTCTTTGATGGATCCCAAATATGGCATTGGCGTTTACACTGTTGTTCAGCGTTCCGAAGTCAGCTCAAACCTCGCTAGATTTGATGGAATTCGCTTTGGTAACTCCCGTGATACTTTTTGTCAGGAATCAAAACGAAGAATCATGCTGGGTACTTACACTTTATCTGCAGGCTACTATGATGCTTTTTACAAAAAGGCCGAGGCTGTCAGGACAAAAATGATTGACGAATTTGCTGAAGTATTCAAAACTTTCGATGCCGTCATTGGTGCAGTGTCACCCACCCCCGCACTTTCAGTCGGAGCTACCAAGGACCAGCCTATGTTTGGGGAGATGGAGGATGTTCTGGTGGAGCCAAGTTCCGTCGCCGGGCTTACCAGTGTTGGACTTCCTTGTGGTTTTGTAGATGACTTACCTATCGGACTTCAAATTACTTGCGCTCAATTCCAAGAGTCAAAGGCTATAGCCATAGCTGATTGTTTTCAGAGGAACACTGATTTTCAAAAATTTCCCGATTTAGATAAAACTTTATGAAAATTACACCCCTAATCGGTCTTGAAGTCCACGTCGAGTTGGAAACTAAATCAAAAATGTTTTGTGGTTGTCCTGCCGACCATTTTAGCAAGGCTCCAAATACTCAAACTTGTCCTGTGTGTCTCGGGTTACCCGGAGCACTTCCGGTACCAAACAAAAAAGCCATCGAATCTTGTATCAAAATTGGTTTAGCGGTCAACTGTTCTATCAATAGACTTTCCAAATTCGATCGCAAACAGTATTTTTATCCTGACCTCTCCAAAGGTTATCAAATCAGTCAGTACGATGAACCTTTTTGCTCCGAAGGTTTTATCACCTTAGATTCAGGTAAGAAAATCGGTGTCGAAAGAGTTCATCAAGAAGAGGATACTGGGAAACTTCAGCACACCAATCTAAACGGTGAAAAAGTAACCCTTGTCGACTTCAATCGCAGCGGAGTTCCTTTGGTGGAAATAGTTTCTAAGCCGGACATGGCTAGTAGTACAGAAGCCAAAGAATATCTCAAAAAAATTCATGAAATTATTCGGGCTATCGGCGTCTCCAATGCTGATATGGAAAAAGGTCAAATGCGCCTGGAACCAACAATAAATGTCTGCATCGAAAACGAATCAGGTACACATTACACTCCACTGGTCGAAGTCAAAAATATCAACTCCTTCAACTTTGCTTCTCAAGCTATCGATTTTGAAATCAAAAGACAAGTGGAGGAATTCGAGAAAACCGGCATTGAAAAAACACCAACAAATAAGACTACTCGAGGATACGACGCCATTAAGAAAGTTACGTTCTTACAGAGAACTAAGGAAGAAGCTAAGGATTATCGTTATTTCCCGGAGCCCGATATTCCACCCTTTATTATTGAAGATGAAGTTGTAGAAAAATTACGTCGAGAGCTCCCACTTCTTCCCCATCAGGAAATTTCTTCCTTGGAAAAGATTGGTGTCGACGCAAAAGACGCAAAAATTTTAGTTAGTTTGCAAAATAGAGTCGCCATTCAAATTATTCACGATTATTCAGATGATAACAGAGTGGAGGTAAATAAGCTTGCCAGCTTAATCGTCAATGGCAAACTAGATCCGGCTGAACACGTCCTGGTCCAATATGAAAAATTAACCAAGGTCGGGAACACCGACACTGCCGAACTTTCCAAAATAGTTCAAAAAATAATTGACAATAATCCTGGAATAGTTGCAGAGTACAAAAAAGGTAAGACTAACGTTCTTGGCTTTTTCGTTGGTCAAGCCATGAAAGAAACCCACGGCTCCGCCTCGCCACAAGCTTTAACAAAAATATTAAAAGAAAAATTAGATAGTTAGAATGAATGAAATTACTGTAGAAAATGCTCACCGGGCGAAAAGAAAAATATTCCAAGGCAAAAGAAATTCTCAAACCATTTGTCAGTGAATATCTTAGATTTAGATAAAACATCCCATCTAAAGGCAAATACCCTATAAACCTTGTAATTTGGCCTTTTTGAGTATATAATTAGTACAGTCTAACTAGTAGGAGGTTGCTTTGAAAAAACTATTTGTACGTATTTTTAGATCGCTTGGCTGGCTCGTTGCCAAAGAAACCAATCTTGGCTCAGGAAGAGACTATGTGAAGTTCACCTGGTCAGGAGAAGCCGTTATAGTTATCTTCGACGAACAGGACCTTAAGTTTATCGAAGTCCCCACCAGAATTAATGTAGAACAGCTTCTGGGTCTAGAAAGGGGACAGTCGACGCACCTTGGAGGTGTCAGTGTTGAGAGGATTCGTCGTCAGCTGGAGGATGAGTTTACCTTCAGATTCAATTTGGGAGATGGTGGTTCCCCATGGATCCGCATTAATCGCAAAGATGTCTTAAGGCTCTCCTAACTTAATTACCTCCTTCAAAAGGGAGGTATTTTTTTATATAAAAGACTATTAAAAACATCTTAATGAAAAATCAGCCACCTTTCCATCTATAATCTCGACACCTTCTGAAGTAAGCATTTCTATTTTCTTCTGAATTTCCTTCCCTGTAGTTTTTCCCATAAAACCACCAACTCTTCCGTCACTCCTCACCACTCTGTGGCAGGGGACTTCCGGCGCAAAAGGATTGTTTCTCATGGCTTGTCCGACTGCTCTGTAAGCTTTTGAACCAATTTTTTCGGCCAAATTCTTGTAAGTAGTCACTTTTCCCCTAGGCACTTTCCTAAGTACTTCATAAATTTTCTCCTCAAAAGTCATTAATCTAGTATACTATGGGGAAAATGGAGAGACTTGTTCGTCCACAAATCAATATTGAGCTTGAGAACAATAAATACAGAGAAGATCTGGCTAAATTGCAAGAAACAAATGGTTGGTATTTGTTAACTCCCAGGCAACAAAAAATAATTCGGGCGTGTCAGCTGCTACAGCCTAGGGCAGAGAGAGATATGGATCCAAATCACAAAAACGACCCTTATTATTTCGATTGGTTCAAGAAGACTGAGTTTCGACCACAATATCAGAAAAGTTTGGAACACATTAAAAATTTATATTGTCATACCGCTATTTACGCTCTAGAGAACGAAAGTATCTCCGGAGAAGCGCCTCGACACTGCCCTAAGGAGTTCTTCGACGCTGCTTATTTCATGTTTACCCATGAGTTTGAGCTAAAAAAAGCGCTTGAGTTCTTCGGTTTTCCTTGTGTCGTTCACGCCTCGACAGAAAACGGAAACGAGTACGGAGAGACGACAAAAGCTCATTCCTTTCTTGTTTTGGGAAAAGATCACCGGAGTGACACAGTTGTTTGGGGGAAAACGAGAATTAAAGAACCATATAAAGTTACCACCCTAAGTCAAGTTTTTCTGGATTATCCTTATATAAAATACTGGGGAATTCGAAAGCTACGAGGACAAATGGTATAATGTCCCAGAACATTAATTAAGGAGGTAGTCATGAATTCTCAAACCGAAGAAATGATGGAAAGATTCAAATCTTTGATCCCGATGGTAGCAGTAGATAGCCGATTTGTCTTGAGCTTTACCCACACCGCGCTAGGCCAAACGATTCCCATCGTTTATCTGGCAGAGGATGAAACTGGTGATCAATCAATGCCCGCAAGGTTTCTGATGATTATGAAAAAAGACGAAGTTGGCTTTGCTCTAAAGCTGGAAGGATTCTTTGACTGTACTCACTTCATCTTTCCAGTCGCTTGGTGGCCGTATTTAGTTTCTAAAAACGATCTGGATAGATTAGTTATAGAAATTTTTGAAGGATGGCTTCGAACCATTGAAGCAGTGACCCAACAAATCCAACGTTTTCAGGGGCCTGATATCACCTCAATTCCTCTTTAGAATAATGTCCCGGTTAACCCGGGACATTTTAGTAATGACATAATGACAGTTCTACTCTAAGATAAAACAGTTATGCCAAAGTTTACCCACCTCCATGTTCACACCGAATTCTCTCTATTGGATGGGCTAAGCAAAATTAGCAAACTCGTCGCCAAGACCAAAGAATTTGGCCAGACCCACGTCGCCATTACCGATCACGGCTCCATGTATGGTGCCATTGAATTTTACAAGAAAGCTCTTAAGGACGAAATTAAGCCTATTATTGGCTGTGAGATTTATTTAGCCAAGGGTTCCCATCTGGATAAAAATAAGTCCGACGCGAACCACATGGTTCTTTTGGCTGAGGATTACGAGGGCTATCAAAATTTACTAAAAATCGTCACTCTCGGTCAGACGGAGGGATTTTATTACAAACCTCGTGTCGACAAAGAGATTCTGGCCAAATATTCCAAAGGGCTCATCGCTACCACAGGCTGTCCAGCCGGTAGAATTCAAAAACTTTTAATTGAGGAAGGTTACGATGCCGCCAAGAAAGAATTGGTCGAGTACGAGCAAATCTTTGGCTCCAAAAACATTTTTATCGAACTTCAGCGACACCACTATGATAAATATGCCTTAAACCCCAATGTTCCTTCAGAAATTAAACCGAAGCTTTTAGACTTTCACCAGAACGAGGTAAAAGCAGAAGAAGGTCTCATCAAGCTTTCTAGAGAACTGGGCCTACCCCTAATCGCCACCAACGATTCCCACTATATAAATCAAGAAGATGCCGCCGCTCAGGATGCCCTGGTCTGTGTCCAAACAGGCAAAACCATAGAGGATATCAATAGAATGCGTTACATTGACACTCCGGATTTTTATCTCAAAAGCCCGGATGAAATGGCTGCCGAGTTTTCTGATTTACCGGAAGCAATAGATAATACTCAAACCATTGCAGACCGCTGCGATGTCAATATCAAGCTGGGTGAATGGTATTTCCCAAAATTAGATTTGCCTGCAGGTAAGACAGCAGGGGAAGTCCTCAAAGAGAGATCATTTCAAGGCTGTCGCGATATTTTTGGCAGTGTCACTCCAGAGCAAGAAGAAAGACTTCTCTACGAGCTCGACATTATCGAAAAGAAAGGTTATTCGCCGTACTTTTTACTCGAGTCAGGAATTGTAAACTATGCCAACGAAGTTGGAATCTATACTAATACTAGAGGTTCGGCAGCCGGTTCCTTTGTTTCTTATTGTATGGGTATAACCACTGTTGATCCTTTGTATTTTCGTCTACCTTTTGAGCGATTTTTAAATCCATTCCGACCTTCACCCCCCGATATCGATTTGGATGTGGCCGACATTCATCGAGACGCCTTAATCAAATATTTGGCGGATACATATGGTCACGAAAAAGTTGGTCAGATTTGTACTTTTGGTACCATGAAGGCTAGAGCTGCTGTTCGTGATATCGGAAGGGTGATGGGTATGGCATATTCCAAAGTAGATAAGATTTCCAAAACAATACCGGAGGGTAGTCAAGGTTTCCCCATGACTTTGAAAAAAGCTCTTGAAAGTACACCGGAACTTGTAAAGATGAGGGATGAGGACCCGGAAGTAAAAAAACTATTAAACCTAGCTCAAAAAGTTGAAGGAAACGCCCGTCATATTTCTGTCCACGCCGCCGCTGTCATTGTAGGTCCTGATGATCTTGTCAAATTCACTCCTCTCCAAAACGAAACAGGTGGGGGAGACCGAGTAATCACTCAGTATGAAATGCACGCCGCTGAAGATGTAGGAATGATCAAGCTGGATATTCTTGGCATCGCAAATCTCACTATTTTGGCCAACGCCGTAAAACTAGTCGAACTTCTCCATCCGGACATAAAAATAAACATCAAAAAATTACCCTTGGACGATAAAGAAACTTTTGAGATGCTGGCTCGCGGAGAAACATTTGGTGTATTTCAACTAGCCGGAGGAGGTATGACCAAGTACTTGATGGATCTAAAACCGGAAAGAATCGAAGATGTCATGGCAATGGTGGCACTTTACCGCCCCGGTCCTATGGGTAGTATTCCGGAATACATTGCTAGGAAAAGAGATCCGGAAAAAATTTCCTATTTTGTACCCGGATTGGAAAAAATTCTCGATCAATCGTATGGCATCATCACTTATCAGGACGATGTTCTGTTTATGGCCATCCAGCTGGCGGGGTACAACTGGGAAGAGGCAGACAAATTTAGAAAAGCCATTGGTAAAAAAATTGTCGCCGAGATGGAGGCCCAGCATTCTAAATTTGTAGAAGGCTGCATTAGTAAATCGGATATACCAAGAGAGAAAGCCGAAGAATTATTTTCTCAAATTCAAACCTTCGCTGCCTACGGCTTTAATAAAGCTCACGCCGCTTCGTACGGAATTGTGGCTTACTGGACTGCCTATGTCAAAGCGCACTATCCAGTGGAATATATGACTGCGCTAATGTCAGTCGAAGCGTTAGATACGGATAAAGTAGTAATGGCTATTACCGAATGTGAAAAACTTGGTATAAAAGTTCTGGCACCGGATGTAAACGAATCTCTGACAGATTTTACTGTAGTGGATTTGCCGGAAACCGATTGGCTACCGGAAGGGCGAGCTAGGGGGACAGGCAAAGCAATTCGCTTTGGGTTATCCGCCATCAAGAATGTTGGAGGCTCTGCAATTACCGCCATATTGGCAGCCCGTGAATCCGGAAAACTATTCGCCAGTTTTACCGATTTTATGCACAGGGTAGATTTATCCAAGGTAAATAAAAGAGTTGCTGAATCGCTTATTAAAGTTGGTGCCCTCGATCGCTTTGGCAACCGTGCTCAGCTTTTGGCGGCCCTACCAGTCATTCGAGATAATTTTGTGAAAATCCAGAAAGGCAAAGGCCAAAATCAAGTGGGCTTGTTCGCCGCCGAGGATAGTAATGATATTACTGATAATTTACCGAATATTCCTGAAATGATATTGGAAGACAAACTGAAACTTGAGAAAGATTTGCTGGGCTTTTACCTATCTGATAATCCGGTTAAGAAAATTGTCCGTATTGTATCCGATTTAGTATCCCATAAAATTTACAACCTAGAAGCATCTTTACATTTAAATCAAGCGGTCACTCTTGGAGGTATAATTACCAGAGAAAAGCTCGTTTTTACCAAGAAAAACAATTCCAAGATGGCTTTTGTAACTCTCTCAGACGACACCGGCTCCATAGACTGTATTGTTTTCCCCAAGCTCTACGCTGAAAATCCTGATTTGTGGAAGGAAGACTCTCCTCTAATTGTTAAGGGAAAGGTGGATAACCGGGAGGATAAGCTTCAAATTGTCGTGGATTCAGGCATACTGATAGATACCAAGAAGACGCCTCGGGACATGGTCCACGAGATCTTCATCAAGTCCGGAACACCCAAGGAAGTAATGCAGCAGGTCAGCGACCTGCTCAAATCCCGTCCGGGTGATCACGAAATCGTGGTGGCCATCGAATCCGGCAACAATCTCAAGAAAATTACCCTACCTTATAAGGTGGATTTCACTTCTGAGCTCGAGAAGCAGGTGGAAAAAACCCTTCACGCCTGGTAAAATCAAGGTCATGGCAAATCAAATCAAATGGGCGGATAAAATCGAATTCGGCGTCGGCGACACAATAAAGGTGTCTTTGGCCGTCAAAGAAGGCGAAAAGTCCAGAAATCAAATCTTCCAAGGCATTGTAATCGCAATTCGTGGCGATGGTGAAGGTAAAAACTTCATCGTTCGTAAAATTGCCACCGGAGGCGTTGGTGTAGAAAAGATTCTTCCTATCAACACTCCTACCATCACAGGCATCGAAATAGTGAAAAAAGGCAAGGTTCGTCGAGCCAAACTTTACTACCTCAGAGATCTTCTGGGCAAAAAAGCTACCAAGATTAAGGATGTCTTCGTCAAAAAGGGTCTAAAAGCCATGATTGAAGTTCCTGTCGAAGAGCTCGAGGAGGGCGCTACCCCGGCAGTCAAAGAAGAAAAAGTTAGACCGGAAGCTCCTACCAAAGTCAAGAACGCCCCTAAAGTCGAAGCAGTCAAGGTCAAAAAGGTCAAAAAAGGACCCAAGAAGATTCTTCGAAAAGAGAGACAGTTCACCCGCTAAATACTACACCTAATCTGTTATCACAATCTTCTTGTTCTTAAAAGTGTAAAGCATGGCCGGGCGATGAGCGATACCTTCAAGTTTCTTTCCTGAGGCAGATATTAAGCCGGTAGATAAAATCTTTTTGCGGAAATTTCGTTTATCGATTTTAGTTTTCAAAATTATCTCGTAGACTTTCTGAAGCTCAGTCAGAGTGAATGCTCCGGGGAGTAGACCAAGAACTATGTTGGTATAGCCGAGTTTATTTCTTAATCGTTCCAATCCATATTTAACAATCTCGGCATGGTCAAAGGCTAGTTTTGGCAGGCCATCAACTTTGAAGAAAGCCGCATCTTGGGCGTCACCAGAGGAGGATAACTTCCACTCGGACTTTCCTGCCAGTGCCATGTAAGTAACTGTAATTACCCTTGTACGCGGGTCCCTCTTGGGTGCGCCAAAAGTAAATAGCTGTTCCAAATAAATATTCTTGACTCCGCTCTCCTCAAAAAGTTCCCTTTTTGCGGCGTCATCCAAAGATTCTTCTATCCTTACAAAGCCACCCGGCAAGGCCCACGTTCCCAAAAACGGCTCCTCGTTTCTCTTGATGAGAAGTATCTTTAGCTCACCCTCTTCGATGGTGAAAAGGAGTACGTCTACGGAAACAGAGGGTCTGTCGTATTGTGTAACGTCATATTTATTGCTCATGTGTTCATTATACACTTACACTAAGTCACAATAAAAGTAGCGATAATCTATACTGAAAACATGTTACTTTTATTGCTCATAGCCTTTCTCTCCGGACTATTCACCATATTTGCTCCTTGTATCTGGCCAATTCTTCCCATAGTACTGTCTTCCTCATCTGGTGGTGGTCATCGTAAACCACTTGGGGTAACTCTGGGCATTCTAATAAGTTTTTCCTTCCTTACCTTAAGTCTCTCTTATTTAGTTAGAATATTTAATTTCGATCCGGACAGTCTTCGTTTGGTTGCAGTCCTCATTATTGCCTTTCTCGGTATGGTGTTAATTGTTCCCAAACTTTCTGCCATTGTAGAAGGTGCCACTTCAAGACTAAATAATATTTTTGGTGGACGGATAAATTCCGGTAACGGTTTTTGGGGTGGATTGTTTACAGGTGTCTCTCTCGGAGTTGTATGGGCTCCATGTGCTGGTCCAATTCTGGCTACTATAGCTGCCTTATCGGCCACTAGAGCTGTCAATTCGCAAGTTATACTCATAACCATCGTCTACATGATTGGCACGGGTATCCCATTATTTTTATTTGCTACCTTTGGTAATAATTTACTTGCCAAAAGCCGTCGCTTGTCGCCCTACACTGGGATTATTCAGCAAATTTTTGGAGCCATCATGATTTTTACAGCACTTCTAATATGGTCAGGATATGACCGCATAGTTCAAGTAAAATTACTAAATTTGTTCCCGGGTTATACGGATATTATTTACAAAATCGAACAATCTGATCAAGTCCAAAAAGAATTAAATCGCCTAAGCGGCAGAGATGGAGTTACTCCACCTACACCTAAGTCCTTCCTGCCTGATATGGGAAAGTCTCCTGAAATCAAGGGCATTACCAATTGGCTAAACAGCTCACCTCAAACAATTTCTTCACTAAAGGGAAAGGTGATTCTCGTCGATTTCTGGACCTACTCCTGTATTAATTGTATTAGGACACTTCCGTTTGTTACCGGTTGGTACGAAAAGTACAAAGACCAAGGATTTGTTGTTCTTGGTATTCACACTCCTGAATTCGAATTCGAAAAAAAGACCGGAAATGTCGAAAAAGCGATAAAAATGTTTAGTATCAATTATCCGGTAGCTCAAGACAACTCATTTACTACATGGAATAGTTTCAATAATGTATATTGGCCTGCGAAATACCTGATAGATAGAAACGGTCATCTTAGGATGCAGCATAACGGTGAAGGAAAGTATGAGGAAACCGAAAAAGCTATTCAATCCTTGCTTGCAGAAGATGGTACTCCGGTGACAACGGAAGTACTCAGCATGCCTGAATCTACACCCACAGTTAGGTTTACACCGGAGCTGTATTTGGGTCTAAATAGGTTGCAAGCATTAGACTCCAATGAAAGACCTAAAAGAGGGGAGAACATCTTCACTATCCCGGCTATTATAAACGAGAATCAATTTGCTTACGAAGGAAGCTGGATACTTACCGGAGAATATGGAGAGGCAGATAAAGAGTCTGCGTTAAATCTAAATTTTTATGCAGGAAAAGTATTTCTGGTAATCACTCCACAAGGGAAAGCTGACCTTATAAATGTCTTTCTCGATGGCGCACCTGTAGATAAAACTAATCAAGGAAAAGATGTCAATAATGGTAAATTGATACTTGATGAGGCGAGGCTGTACGAAATAGTTGATTTGCAAGGTAGTCCAGGGAGGCATACCTTAAGACTGCAGTTCAATGACAAAGGAATCCAGGTTTTTGCCTTTACCTTTGGGGAGTAAATTCAATATATAAAACCCTCCGGAATGGAGGGTTTTATTAATCAAACTATGATCCTGTTTGTGTCTTAGTTAGTCAGGGATGCAAGCTGCAAAAGCATCACCATTAATTCCTACATTTGGATAGTTCATAATGACTTTATTGTTTATCAAGTCGTAGGTGTAAAAGTTCTTACCGGGGCTCTCATTATAGCCAATTAGACTCCCATTTAAGTAGTCGGCGGGGGCAAAGTCCATCGAATGTGTCACCCCTGGCAAGTTGGGTAATGACGTTATTTTATTGGTATTGGACATTGGATCATATTTCCAAAATTCGGATACTTTATAGTCATTTGTTTTGGACGAGCCAGAAATATACAGATATCGGCTCTGATTGTCCCACTCGATGCTCTCGACATTATTTTCTGAGGCGTAATCCAAGGTTGTTGCACCGGTACTTAGGTCCATTGTGTAAAGACCGTGACCGTTTCTCCACAGCCACACCTTAGACGAATCACTTTTCTTAAATGAGAGTCCGTTAACCTGAAAAGCCGGATTAAATGCTTTAAAAAGTGTAAGAGTCCCATCGGCGATATTATCATTTTTACTGGTATTTACGGAATAAAGTCCTCTGGTGGGGGCCACATTCGGGACTACAAATAAAGTTTTTCTGCTTGGGTCGTAATCCATACTTTCAATTTCACAGAAGCCTGAACTACATAGATAATTTTTTGCCAATGTAACTGTGGATAAGTCCTGGCTAATTTTAACAACTTTAGATCCTGTACCACTCTTCTCGTCTATGCCCCAGTTTGTGCAGCTGGTAGTACTTGGTGTAGGAGTTTGTTCCGGACAGTTGACGTATGGTGTCCAATAGAAGTCCAAGCCTCCAGTACAATTTGGCGATACAGGCGTACCATTATTGTCGACTATATTCACACCATAGTGGTTTTCAACTGTGCCATTGTAATTTGGAAAGTTTGGAATTCCTGGCCAATCACCGTATATGGTGTAGGTTTTACCAACGATTGCTGGTTCTGTCCACACATAATGATGAGGCCCAAGTTTTGGTAGCACGATATACCAATCAGTCTGGACGAAGAAAGGTCCTCCGGTAGAAGGAAGTGAGTGAACAGTAAATGTGGCAGGCATTCCAGTCACCGGGTCTTTCACACAGATGGCAGTGTCTGGCAGATCAAAGGATACAGCACATTTACCAGGTGTGGGTGTCGGAGTCTTTGTAGGAGTTGGAGTTTTTGAAGGGGTGAGAGTAGTTTTGGGAGTTAAATTAATTGCCAACTCGCAAACCGGAGATGCCTTTACTCTTGATTCGGTATTGTCTTTCTTTCCCAATGCCAGTCCTACGGCTGCTAATAGGCCAACGACTACAACTATCCCAATTATTGAAAATATGGCTTTATTCTTCATAGTTATTTATTTATGGAAATAATTTTGACAACGTGGTTACCGTAACTATTGAAGTGGTAGTTGAATGAAGCTACCCAGATATTTCTCGCTAGAACTACAGGAGCAATTTCCTTAGCCTTAATTGCCCCGTCAACAGTGACTTGAAATGTCATAGACTTAACAGTTTGGGTGTTTGATGCAAAACCCTTAAAAACAACCTTATTGCCCATTTTTATCAAGTTTAATTTATTTGTAATGTCTTCTCCGTCTCTGTAAGCTCTCATTGCTTCGCAGACCAGCATCGGAGTCGGTGTAGGTGTCCGCGTAGGTGTCGTAGGAGTAGGTGTCGGTGTCCTAGTTGGCGATGGGGTATATGTGGAAGTTACTGTGGGTGTAAAAGAAGGAATAATTCGTGTTGGTGTAATTGTGATAGGCGGCCTTGTTGGAACTGTTGTTGTACAAGGAATATAGGTACTGTAAAAACAAGTACCTGCACTAGAAACCACGTCTATTTGTTGGGCACCGCATCTTGAGGTAAAGGTCGCAGTATTTCCAGCCACCTTTACACCATTTTCTTGGCATCCTCCACTGGTAGCTTCTGCCAGAGTTTTTGTGGGACAGAAATATTGATATATAGATGCCCCTATGGGAGCAGTAAGTGACCCTGTATTTGGGTTTACCGAATTAGCTCCTGAACAATTAGTGGATGAGCCGGAAGCAATAACTCTAACGTCTGAAACTTCGATTGGGCATCTCGTCCCATTAACCACACATCTCCAAGTACCGGTATCACAAGTTTTTCCAGCTGTGCAGGTTGCCCCCACACCACCAGCATCTATGCATGTACAATAATTTCCATTTCTTTGACCGTTCAAAGTTGTACATACCCCCTGTCCACTTGAGTATTTTGTTCCATTTATGGCGGTACAGGTTACCGTGGAGGTAGTACCACCGGACGAAGGCGCACATGAACTAGTTTTGGTTGTACAAGTCCAGGACCCAAGAGAATTACATACACATTGATACCCGGTATTTACACCATTAGCATCCGTCTGACAAGTTTTTTGTCCAGACGAACATTGAGCCCCCTTTGTGGCAGCCATAGTTGAAACATCAAGAGATCCTGAGTTTATTCTAAGTGCCGTAAAAATTCCAATCATTAGAAAGAAAACTACTATCAATCCGGAAACAAACTTAAAGTCGGCAATTATGCGTAACCTTGAACTCTTAGATGATTTACTAGCCATATTTAACCGTTTGTTTGTTAACTGATTTAACTATAGTCTAAAGTAGAACCGCGTGCTACTACTTTGGGCTAGTATCAGTTGATGCGAAAAATGTCCATCGTGATTATAATGAAATTATATTAATTTTTACAAAAGTATGAACAAGTTGGTATTTATTCTTCCCATCGCATTAGTTCTTTCCGGATGCTCTCTTTCACCTTCAGCACCTATTACAGGCACCAATACTCAAAAAGCAGAAAAGCTAGGCCAAATAATTAGTCGGGGTGGTCAAGCGGATTGTAAAATTACTAATTTGGCAGACAGTACCAGTACTCAGATGACCATTTCAGGAAAAAAGATGAAGATTGTCGGCTCTGACTTGGGTGAAGGCAAAAAGGGCACAGTCATTAACGACAATATCTATACATATATGTGGGACGAAGGAACCAAAACCGGTATAAAAACAAAAGTTGCCGCCGAAACACCAACTCCTTCCGTGACCGGAAATATTCCTGAGTCGGTTAATCCCGCTGACCAAGCCACTGGTTTTGAAGATGAAACCAAATACAAAGTCGACTGTTCTACTAGGATTATTCAAGACTCCGAATTTGTTCCACCTGCTGATGTCAAATTCACCGATCTTGGTGAAATGATGAAGGGCTTGCCATCCATTCCGGCAATGCCATCCATTCCTGCAGAGGACAACTAAACACTTTTCATAAAAATATCGAGTAGTTGTAAAAATTTTTCTAAATATTAGGATGGTGAGGTCGTGATAAATACAATTTGACAGTACGCTTGATATTTCATATTATTAAATTACAACCAAAAAATATGAAGAAACCCACGGCTGCCCGCTCAAACAAGAGATTTACTAAAGGTTCACCTTTCTCACCTCTCGCTAGACAGCTGGGAATGTTCGCCCTCCTGATGGCAGTCGTCGGCTCCGGACTTAGCTACTCCGCTAAAGCCCGTGGCAATGTTCTCGGAACCAACAGATATGCAATGGTTCAATCAGATCCATATACCACCAGAACAACACCTGCCCCCACGAAGTCACCAACTCCATATAAACCAACTGCAGCACCAGCACCAAAAACAAACGTCACATCCAAGCCCGCAGCCAACCCAACAGGAACTACTTACAATCCTGCTTCTGTAGTTTCCACTGCTCCCACAGCAAGACCCACCTCGAACACTCAATTGGCGGTTCCCACCTCTATTCCCACAAATAACTCCACCCCCACTCCAACCACTCAAGCTAATTTTGGTGGGGGAAATCCTTCAGCCGCCCCGGTTAAAACAATTAACAAGAAAGCAATTCCTCCTCATACGGCATGCCTAAATGCACTTGGTTTGAAAATAGAAGATGGGTACTCGGTTAAGGCCATAAACAAAAAAGATGGCTGTCCTAATAATTTTCCAGCTGATTACGGTTTAGTCAAAACTGGAGGATTTGATTGGATACACTTAGAAAAGATACGTGTTAGGTGCTGTATGTCATATGTTTCTGATCAAATATATCGGGAGAATTTTAAGTAACTTATCGATCAAGAATAATATTCAAGTTTTAAGCTCTCAAAACCTCCCCTTTCGGGGAGGTTTTTGTAAGTGGAGCTTGGGTCTGTAGGTGATAAAATTTCCTTTGATATATGACTTTTGAATATGGAGAAAAATTAATTCCGAACGAAACGAGATTTCTGGGCTTCAAAGAGTCAGATTATTTAAATGGCATTTTCTACTCCCCAGAAGATTCTCCTACCACGAGAATAGATAAGCTAATTTCCATAAAAGAAAATTTCGAAGCCAGGGAGCAAATGGCAATTAATATTGGACTCCTTGAGAGGGGGCTAGAGGTTTTGGATAAAGAAGAATCATTTGATCGTTACGATTTGAGACTTAAAGCTCTTTTTCTAGGTATTGCCCTAGAATCTAAAAATGCTAACTTAGTTTTTTTGAAAGGTCTATATAAGCCCGGCGAACTATTCCAGCACCTCGACGAGGTAAATCAGACGGTGACATCTATTTCCTCCGGACTATCTAAGTATCTCAATAGTCACGAGCGTGGCCAGCTTCTTACCGAGAGGCAATTATTGTTAATGGAGTTTAGCGGAAGCACACACGACCTTCCCAAACTCTTGGGAAGCATGAACGCCCAAATCGATTCTGATCATGAAGTGATTTATAGAAAAATAATTGGCAAACACCTCTTAGGCAAAAGCTTCGTTGCCTCAAACAAAGAAACAGTAATTTTTAGTGCAGAGGATGTTCGGTTCATTATCGGCCTTTCCGGCTTTCACGAAGATATCTGGCGTGAAAAAGCCTTTTCCGAACAGCACAATTCTCTTAAAGAAAAATTTGAACCTGACAAACCAGAAAATTTAAACAAAGCGGTAGAAAGAGCCAGGATGATCTTTCATTTTGAAGATATTTTTGGAAACTCCATTGGCTTCAACGAGCAAGGGGAGCTTTGCATAAAGGACGATGAAAAAAGCGATAAAGCCTTTCAAGATAGATTTGTAGACCTCTTCCGCAGACATATCCAGCTACCCATCCAAATAATCGGAGGAGACAAAAAGGATAACTGGTCTCGGGGTAAGGTCCTACGTCCTGAATGGGGTCTAAATGGAGTAGCTGGGCTAGTACAGACCTTCACCGAACTCCAGTCCGGGTGGGGGATTAAAGTTCATCCGGACTTAATTAAAAAAGTTCAAGGGGCGATAGAACAGGTTCTGAAGGAGGCACTTGCCGCTGCTGAGGATGCCTTGAAAAACCCAGAAACAAAATACGAATTTGTAAAGCTAAAAGAAGTCGACGAGAAAGCCACCGAAGCAGATCTCAGAAAGTTGCTTCTCGAGAGACAAGGAATTCTCACAGCGACTCTAAATCAATTTAAAGTAGAAAGAGTACCCTAACCAGAACTACCATCCTCTCATGACAATAAAAAATCCCTCGACAAGCGAAGGATTTTTCACTGTGACCCCAAGTATACAAAACCTGAACCAATCCGTGACTATTTTATCTGCGATATATAAAAAATGTTCGGAGTTATTTAACAGTTGCCACCCTCAATACTCTATTTGTATCTAGGCCATCAAACACCAAGTCACCAAAACCATGTTCCTTAAGTTCTTCAGAGATACCTTGTCTGGTAAATACTGTTTTTTCAGATGATAGGTGAAAATCGGCAGTTTCAAGATTATTAAGGAAATCAAAAACAAACAATCCTCCAGGCCTAAGAATTCGATGAACTTCACTTAAAAAGTTTTTGTACTCTCCTTGAGGTAAGTGCGAAATCAACACCCCACGGCTAACGGCCACATCAACCGAATTATCATCAAGCGGAATCGCCGTCGCTGATTCATGGAAAATATCAGCGTTAGGATATTTTTTCTTTGCCTCTTTAAGCATTTGTTCAGCAACATCCAATAGAAATAATTGCTCGACCTTTTTTGACAAAGGTTCTGCTGCTATTCCTGTACCACAACCAAGATCAATTCCTACCAGTGCTTTTGGAAAAGCATCTAAAACAACTATTTCAAAATCAAGGAATTTCCGATATCCTTCCTCAAAATTGGCGTAATGTTCAGGCATTAATATCTCTGTGTCCCATGTGGATGCTCTACCATTCCATCTTTCTCTAAACGAAGAAAATTTATTATCAATTTCGGTCATTTGAGTATTGTAACACTCGGTATTCAATGCCGATCTTTTCAATTTGTGACCCCGGCGGGATATAGCGGCGGGAGTCGCCTTCGGTCGAATTTCATTCGCCTCAGGACCGGGCTCGCTGAGCTTGTTACAAGATCAGCTACGCCTTGTTCGACTTCCGCAAATTTACAATAAAAAAAGCTGGACTAGCCAGCTTCTTTTTATTGTGACCCCGGCGGGACTCGAACCCGCGATATTCAGGATGAAAACCTGACGTCCTAACCACTAGACGACGGGGCCAACATGTTAATTTAAAAACTTGGGACTCGCCTCACATAAACATCTGGTCAAGTTTTGTTCGGACCTGGCTCGTCACCGTCGTGACTGTGCCCGTTCGAGTCCTCACTTACTATTATTTCATGTACTTTGGCACAAGGCCATAGTACATGGAATAGTGGGTCAGGTGGGACTCGAACCCACGACACCCTGCTTAAAAGGCAGGTGCTCTAACCGACTGAGCTACTGACCCAAAAAAACCAACACGCTTATTTTATCATTTAATAGGTTCAAAATAAAACTCTAAATCAATTTTGTTTGTGTAGAATGGTGTTATGAAGATATTAGGCATAGATCCAGGAACTGGCAGATTAGGATGGGGGATTGTTAGCCACGAGAAGGGAATTGATACTTTTGTGGACTGTGGTTGTTTCGAAACCAGGGCAAACTCAGATTTACCGGATAGATTGCTGAAAATCAGCGATTTTCTCAAAGAATTGATAAAGATGCACAAACCTGACGTGTTAAGTGTAGAGACACTTTTTTTTGAAAAAAACGCTAAAACAGCCATTGATGTTGCTGCGGCCAGAGGTGTCATCCTCTTGGAAGGTGCTCAAGCCAAAATTCCGACTTTTCAGTACACTCCTTTACAGGTCAAATCGTCTTTGACCGGTTATGGTAAGGCGGACAAAACTCAAGTCGAGTTCATGGTCGGAAAAATTCTTCATCTCAAAGAGAAAATTAAGCCGGACGACGCCGCCGACGCAGTTGCTATCGCTCTCACCCACGCCTTCAAGGTCCGTTAAGCCACAAAAAAGCCCTGTGTGATAAACACACAGGGCTAAGTGAAACTATTTCCGGCGAACGAACTTGACCACCTCTTCGAGGACTGGCGGAATCATGCCGAGACCTAATATCATCGGCCATAATCCTGCAGGAATAGAAACCATTCCAAGGAAGTTGGACAAAGGTCCGATTTCCAAGAAACTGATACCCATCACGGCGGTCGTAAATCCTGCCAACAGTGTCCATTTGTTCGTGAAGAAGCCAAATTCCCAAATATTGTACTTGAGGGAACGGGCGGTAAAGCTTGAGCGGGCGACTTTCTGGACCAAGAAAGCGGCAAAGGTCAGACTCTGTTGGAACTTGAGCGCGTTAGTACCTTCCAAGCCTAAGTTGTTGGCATAGACTCCAGCAAAATTGAATACGTACGCCAAGATAATGGTAACCAAAACGCCTTGAAGGGCGATACTGGTCCACATGTAAGGCGTAATTACGGCTTCGGTGCTGGGGCGAGGCTTTTGGGTCATCACGTCTTTTTCCGAGGGTTCTGTGGCTAGAGCAATTGAGAGCCAACCATCACCAAGGAAGTTGATTACCAGAAGCATTACAGATGTCAAAGGTGGCAACCAACCAACGACTGCGGCGTAGATGAAAATACCAACCTCACTCATATTTGTGCTCAAAAGAGCGTGAGTGTAGAGGCGGGTTCGCATCAATATTGTCCGGCCGACGCGAATAGCAGGAGCGATGGCAGCATAACCCTTGGTCAGGATCATGTCTGAGACATCTTTTGTGACTTCAGTAGCGCGGTCGCCCATGGCAACGCCGATATCCGCCTGTTTTAAAGCAGGAGCGTCATTGACACCATCACCAGTCATGGCGACAATGTTGCCGAGCGCTTGCTGGCACATGACGATAATTTTCTTGTCGGTCGGTGAGACGCGATAGAAAACTCTGACATTGGCGATTTGCTCGAGCACTTTCGCGCTGACCATTTTCTTGATATCTTCGACTTTTTCAAAAGCACGATTTCCGATCGCAGAGTTTAGCTGCTGACCAGACATCAATTGATCTTCCTTGCTGTCGGAGTCAAGTATACCGACCTGACGGGCGATCGTTTGAGCGGTTCTTCCATTGTCACCTGTGATCATCACTGGGGTAACCCCGGCAATCTTGATCGTTGCAATGGTTTCAACCACTTCAGGGCGAGGTGGGTCCATCAAGGCAACCAAGCCAAGGAATGTCAAACCGCTTTCGCTGACATCTGACACGCTTTCGGCATTTCGTTCCGCCAAAGCCAATACACGATATCCCTCGTCTGACAGACTGTCTACAATGAATTGTATGGATTCAAGGCTTTCACCCTGTAGATCGCTACACAGTTCCAAGACAACTTCAGGAGCACCCTTGGTTAACATTTTCAGGGTTCCGTTTCCGAAGATTACTGACATGCGTTTACGAGTAGAAGTAAAAGGAATTGTCAGTTTGCGATCTTTAATTGTGGCTTCACCGATTATGAAACCAGCACTAGCCACAAATTCTGCCAGAGCACGTTCAGTCGCATCGTGTAAATCGTTACAGAATGCCATGACTTCTTTCATGGCAGCAAACTGGCCGTTACCGTTTAGGACAGTCTCGGCACTTACGTCACCATTTTTAGGAGTCCAGAAAGACACGATGGCCATTTCACCCTTGGTTAAAGTACCGGTTTTGTCAGAGTTGAAAATCGTGACGGAACCAAGCGCTTCGGCACCTTTCGGGTTTTTGACAATTGCACCTTCTTTTACCATTTCAGCAACGCCGATAGCCAGAGCAAGAATGATTACTGCGCTCAAAGCTTCGGGGATGAAGGCAATGGCAAGTGAAACCGATACAGTGAAGATGTCGGCAATAACAGTGAGGCTTTCAGCAATCTGGGCACCTGATGCAGCCAGACCATGGGCCTGGATGTATTGGTAGGTTGCCACAAAGATTGGGTAAGCCCGCCACAAGAAAAACGCGGCAACGAGAGCACAGACAACGAGCGTGGCATTCAACAGAACAATTCCAAGTACGTCCAACTGTTTTTGCAGCGGAGTCTTGGTTTCTTCAGCTTTCTCGATTTCAGTCGCGATTTTGCCCATTTCCGTTTGAAGAGCTGTGGCAGTTAATACAGCCACGATCGTTCCTGAACTCACAAACGTATTCATGAAGATCATATTCGATCTGCGTGCAAGCTCGGCTTCGTGTGAGATCTGGACAACGCTTTTGTCAACAGCATCGGACTCACCAGTCAAAACGGCTTCATTTACAGACGCGTTTGTGGCTTCGATAATGCGGCCATCTGCAGGAATCAGATCACCTTCAGAAAGAAAGATGACGTCACCAACAACAAGTTGTGTTACAGGTAACTTGATGATTATGCCGTCACGATATACCCTGATAGCTTTCTGCAATGTCTTTTTGAGCGAAGCCAGGCCTTTGTCTGTGTTTTTGCCCATTAAGTAGTTGGCAATAGCCATAGACAGGAGAATTACGGACAGAGACATGAAGTCCTTGAATCGATCAGGTTCTTTCATTAACAATCCGAGGATCGCTGAAATGATCGCCGATACCAAAAGCATCAACGGAAGCTTCTCAGCGAATGTCTCTTTCACGGTACCCCACCAGGTAGTCTTTTCGTCATTCTCAGGTAAGGCGTTTTGCCCATACTGGGTCAGACGAAGTTCAGCCTCTTTAGTGCTTAAACCTGCTGGATTCGAATCCAGTTGTTTAAAAACACTGTGTGGGGTTTGAGCCCAAGGCTGTTTAATTGAGGGCTGATTTGGCCCTTTTGGCAAGTCTGCCATGTTTCACACTCCTATCAGTCAGATTTTGCTGTGGTCAATTTAGGATCATTTCCGACCTAAGCACAAAACCGGCCAAAAAGATCGGCTTTGTGCTTAGGTCAGGCTTGTCAAAGGACACGAGATTTAACTCATTCGATATTATAAGGCTGTTTTATGCCTGTGTCAACACTATAAGTCAGGCACGAAATAACCCATAACACTTGACTAATCGCTTCTTTCGTAGTATACTTGAGCTCATGGAAAAAGAAGTCAACCACCTAGAAGGTATAAAACTGGTCAGTTTTGACATCTGGCAGACATTACTCCTTAGCAATCCTGCATATAAGACAGCAAGAGCTGAAGCTCTGCGTAAACATTTAGGATCAGAGGCGGTTAATTTGGAAGGTTTTGCTGATCTGATGAAAAAGGTAGATGAGGAGATTGACGCATTATCGGATGTTACTGGTGAACAGTTTGGCCTCCCCGAAAGAGTTCGAAAGGTTTATGAGGCTTTACCGATTGATCATAGACTCCCTGAGTTAACACAAGAACACGTAAATGCATTTGAGGAAATAGCAGATTTATTAATTGTCCAAAATTTGCCTTCAATATTGGAAACTGACATTCTAAAAACATTGTCAGCCATTGAGAGTAAGGGTGTAAAAATGGCTGTGATGAGTAATACAGGCTTTATCAGTGGTAGACAAATGAGGCTAGTTCTCGAACAGCTTGGTATTCTTCCATTTATCAGTATTCAATTGTTTTCCAACGAAATTGGAGTATCAAAACCAAATAAACTAATTTTTGTGGCATTAGTAGAGAAAAGTGGCATAGATGGTTCGATGATCTTACATGTAGGGGATAATTACAAGGCCGATTATCTAGGAGCTAAGTCTGCCGGTTTAAAGGCAGTTCAGCTTACATCCAAGGAAGGTATTGAAGCCGAAAGAATTGGACTAATAAGAGATTTAGTAAGGTAATTTGAGTGATTCTAGATCACTTCTTCAGACATTAAACCACGGACCTTCATCTCTCCATTGAGAATAGAAACGGACTCAGAATAAAGTATATTCTTTGGATAGTCGTTGTTATGAGCAGAAATGAAAAGCTTAGAAAGGCTACTATCTGGCACTTTCTCTAGGAAGCTGGCAAGTCTGGGACGATTCTTCTCGTTTAATATGAGTCGAATAAGTCTTTGTACGGGCTGGAAGTCATTTTGATCAAGGATATATTTTATATCCTCATTTAATTCATCTTTTATATGGGCTTGGTTAATTTTATCCTCAATGCCTGGATACTTCGAGGTAAGCATGGGATCTAAAGCAACCCAGTACATCTCAGAAAAAGATTTTCCTCCAAAATGCTCGGTAGCTTTTTTGGCCCCATTCGCTGTAGCACCAGTAATTTTAATATCATCCCCAAAAATAAAGTGAATCGGGAACTGAAAAAACTCCCTACCGGGCATGATTTGATCTGTTGATGGAGGTAAAGAGTGTCTTTCATCTGAAGATAGAGTAGCGTAATTAGCCTTATTTGATTCAAGTCTCGGAAGCTTTACGACTATTATGGTAGGTAATTCTCTCATCGAAAGAACTATGTTAATTCTCTTAATTGCCTTATCTATAATGGCATTAGAGGCTGACTCTACATTTCTGTAGCCAGGAGCGGCTATAGCGATATACTCACCTTTTTTTTTGACTTCTTCTAAAAAAGGAAGGTACTCTTCAATGTTTTTAACGAATTGACGATAAATCTCATCAGATGCCTCGTTAATTTCAGCAACACTGCCAAATTTCATCAGGCTGTACTTCTTTGCAATAATATTCATATTCTCCCCTGTGTATAAGTCAATATAATCACCATCCTTATTTACAGAGAGTGTGTGGACAGATGAGACACCAAATCCTTTAGTCATTAGCATTATAAATATTATCTAACAAAACTACTAACTCATCTATTGACTGAGCACTCATCTTAGCGTGTGGAAGTAATTCCGGACCGACAGAGATACCAATTGTGTGCTTAAACACTTCTGAGTCGGTTGCTAAGCTATCTCCGGCTGTAAGCACATCCTTAGGATCCAAGCCTAAATATTCACATAGCCATAGTAAGGTTGTAACCTTTTTGACTCCCTTTGCGGTGATAAAGTAGTCATTTTTTGCCGAGTTGTCGAATTCCACGGCATCTGCTAATTCACTTGAAATAGGTAGTATTGTCTTTTCTTTTGTTCGAATGGTAGTGTTGGTGGTGCTTGTGTTTACAAACCACTCTAGGTACTCGTCTATTGATCTGGTTAGTTTTCCAAAAGAGTTTGTTGGCAGATATAGCTTGCTAAACTTTTCTTCAAGTTCATCGTTAGCGACATAAATCCAAACTTTTCTGTCTCCTTCCGGATAAAATCTAGCCAGGTCAATAGAGTCCTTATTCTCCAGTATGAGTTTTGCAAGAAGTTTTCTTGTCTCAATATTAATGGGAAACGATTTAATCATTTCTCCACCTAAATTCCACACTTCACCTCCTGCATGAATAATACAGGGAAGATTAACCTCTCCGGACGCAATAACTTTTTCTGTTTGACCTAGACTTCTTTGGGTGTTTACACCTCTGTTTGGAACCTTGGAAATAGCCTTTAGAACGTGGTCTTCAGGGCGATTATCTCCAGTAATAAGGGTTTTGTCTATATCAAACCAGCCATGATTTGGTTTTTCCATTTTTATCATATTAATTAATAACTTCATATTCTGGTTGCAGTTGCTCCAAAGAATCTGGTATTGAAGACAAAAAAGAAGTAATCTTTGAGAAGAATCTGTCCAATGAGCTTCGTTGAAGTATTTCTTCATTAAGTATCCGAATGCCCCTTGAATATTTTTTGTTTATCGAATATCCGTCACTTGAGTTCGTAGATCTATAAATTTTAGCAATAGTTTCATCATCAAGAGCCTTAAAAAACACCTTAAGGTGTTCTTCCTTGGTAAATGCATCTACATCATATTTACTCTCAGGTTCAGTTGCTAGTATAAATTTGAGAACTCTAGAATTTATTCTTAGTTTAATACCTGGATTCTCGGGGTAAGCTCTAAAAAATGGTAGCAAATCTAATACAGTTTTGATTTCGGCTCTGTTTAAATCCTCTTCTGTTTCAGGGCTTAACTTTGCGATTTTTTTATTAAGTATGTAGTAGTAAGCAAAGACCCAATCATTTGCATCGGTATTGGATAGAACCTGGTGGACCTTTTTTTCATGAGAACCGGTCACGCTAATGTCGTCTACAACCAAAACCAATCTACCCTTAATTTTTTTAAGATCCTCAGTGCCTATATAAATATTGCGTCTAGACATAGATAAAGCTCTCTCTTTTTGGTTCATGGTTCCGTAATGACTAACAGCAAAATCACCTCCACGCATTATCTTAATTCGATCAATATTAATATTTGCAGATTGCAGCAGTTTTGAAACTTCTCTCGTGATTGCGTATGAAGCAGTTGGAACGGATCCAAATGCTGAACTGGTGACGATAATAGGTTCGTTTGCTTGAATCCTCTTAAGAATATTTTTGTTTTGGATAACTGCAGCTGCGACTTGTATGGCGATTCTCTTGGTGGAAATAGGATCCCCATATTTCATTTTACTAAACATGGTTATCTCATATGGATCAAGACCGTCAAGCCCCACCACCAACTTGGCTGCAATTTTAGAGCCTCTACTGAAAATTGTGCCAGTACTAGTCATTATCATTTAAAATAATATACTTGTCAGAGATTAGTCGGTCACTTCCAATTAATCCTGTTTTAATTAAATGATTTTCGAGAATATCAACGGATCCACTATAGATGCCATTCCATCTTTCTCGAAACCCATTTTGCATGGCAGCAATATACAGCTTTAGTGCGATTCTGGGTTTTAATTTCGATAAGTAGGTTGAGAGCCCCGCTTGATTCTCTGGAATCAGCAAATCCCTCAATGTCTTTTGGGTGGTAGTAAAGTCATCGGATATTACATTTGAAAGTCCGTCAAGTGTTCCGTCCACCAGATATCTGTTTAGCTTGTCTTCTACTTTACCGTCCGTACTTTGAACCACCTCTTTGTCGATTTTCATGCCAAATAGAAAAAAGACACTATTTGCCCCTGCCTCTTCAATTAGCCTTTTTTTAGCACATTCGGCGACAGTTCCGGATATATAGACATCATCGATATAGATTACCGATCTTCCCTTGAAAATTGACGGAATGACGTTCTCTGTTTGGTTAGCACTTTGTCTATCCTTAATGCTGCTTTTGGCATAGTTTGGGCATGACTCCTCGAGCCTAGCCTGCTCCATGATTTTGATAGGTGGCATACCTTCGATTGAGCACATCACGTTAAGAAGTGAGACAGATTCCTTTAGCAAAACGTTTGAGGCTGACGGGACATTGTAGATGCCTGGCGAGGTAATAAATACAGTTTCGTTGTTATCTCTCGCTGTAGTCAAAAAATTCTTAAAAACTATGGATTTGGACGCCATTTTACAAATCTCTATTGCAAAATACCTTATCGATGCAAGATGTCCATACTTCAAAAGACTGAAGCGCTTCAACACCTCATCCACTTCTAAACCAGATAATGAGTCAATGTAGGCTCCTCGTGAGTCCAATCCAATATATTTAGCCACAACAGCCTCAAGTTCGAAGTCGATTTCTCCTCTGCTATTTTGGGCAAGTTTTTGGTTGGAAGTCATATGCAAAGTTGTGTAAAATATTATGTCCTATATTTTCCACCCAGTAAGCTAAAAAGTCAATAGGGAGATTTGTTAAATTCGAGCCTAGATTGTAATAAGATCTGGCAGATATTCCATCTTTGGGAAGGCATTTAGCCAGATAAACAGGCACAATATAGCTTGACAAATACGAGATTATAGGGTATAATCATATACATGATAATAAATGAATGTAATGAGCTCAAAACCACAGAAGAAGCAAAGATGTATTTAGAGATGGGAAAATGCTTAAACTCCACCTATTTTTACGATATATCGAGGAAAACAGACAAAACAAATGTCGATCTTTTGGAAGTTATTGCTAGATTTGGGCTTGAACCCGTAACCTCTTTAAGATTTGGACTGTCTGGTAAAGAGCAAGAAAATAATACCAGTTTTGGTCACATGATCCTATGTACGGATTCTAAAGGAAATAAGGTTAAGGCTCGTAATTGTTTCTCGAGTTCTGAAGCTGAAAGAATGGAACGGAGTGTTGCTTTTGCAGCGAACAATAGTATCCAGACCCCAAAAATCTTAGCGAGGGACGGTCAGGTTATAATCTTGGAATACATTGACGGTGAAAATCCCGAAGGTGTTTTACCTCTCGAAGATATTAGACTTATTGCAGAGGCTCATGCAGAGATGGAAATCCCTTTGCCTGAACTAGAATCGAAAACAGCTGAAAAACTCCACAAACTTATAAGCGAGGCTCTGCTTAAGCTTAGAGAATACCTTCCTGAAGCCACAGTTGAGCCACTTGAAAAAGCTCTTATCGAGAAGTTTCCCACAAAAATTTATCCGGTGTTTGACCATCAGGATAATGGTGTGCACAACATCCTAAAGGGCAAAGATGGTCAATACTGGTTTATTGACGAAGAGGCTTTTGGTGTACTACCTTTTGGATACACCTTGGAAAGGGCGCTATTTGGTAATGGCGGTCACACTATATGTAAAAACGACTCTCAAAGAGAGGTATATATGTCTTGTTTTACTCCTGAGCAGATTGATTACTACATAAAAACTAGAGAGTTCTGGAAAATGTTATTAGTGGCAAGATCATCCGCTAGAGCACTAGAATATAAAGAAGTTGACAGAGCTCTAGGACTAATAAATGAAGCTTAAACTATGGTTACAGAGCTTAATCTTCATCATGGGGAAGCCTTGTTTGAGAGTAGACATGAAATTGTTAATGCAGCAAATCAATTTGCTTCAAAAAACGAAATTGGTTGTTTGATACCTATTCCTGAAAAAAATACTAAGCTCTCGATCGTAATTCCCGTATATAACGAAGCTAAGCTTATAATTCGTTGTCTGGATGCGCTAAACTCTCAAACAAATTTAAATTTTGAAGCCATAATGGTTGACAACAATAGCACTGATGAATCTGCAGCCATAATCCGTAATTACGCTGAGAGTGAGGCTAAATACAAGTTGTATTTGTTATCAGAAACAAAAAAAGGTCCCGGTCATGCGCGAAGATGCGGAATGAACCAAGCTGCTATCAGACAAACTTTATCAAATGGAATTGATTATATTGCAGGAACAGATGGAGATAGTATGCCGAGCCCTACGTGGGTACAGGATATCTACAGTAGCTTCTCAAACAGTGAGTTTGATCTGCTTGCTGGTAACGTCGAATTTTTCTGGGGAATAGAAAACAATGAGCTCAGCGAGCTTCATTTTTACGATAGTTTTAGAAAATTAACCTCTAAACTTGGTAGACCAAGACTTAGGGGGTTAAATTTTGCTATCAGAGCAAAAAAATATATGGAGATAAACGGTATAGTTCAGCCTTACACAAAAGAGGGGATGATAAAGACCGGAGAAGAGGGGTCTCTTATCTCAGGTGTCGAAGAAAGTGGTGGAAAAATAGGCTATCTTGATTCAAATGTCAAGGGTGACCCAAGAAGACTGCTAGAGAATCTAATGAAAGGATCTGAGGCTACCTTGTCGTTATTTGAAAATAGTGTTATGACTGATGTTCGAGAGTTTGATAATCTAATTGCATTAAATGTCTCTTCTGAGAATATCCAAATGTTTATAGAGAGAAGATTAAAAGGTCTTTTTAGGAAAGATTGCCTTGAGCTGTTTAAAAAGCAATCAACAAGAGATCTTTATTGGTCAAAGACTAAAATATTTTTAGGTGATAAAGCTTCTGAATTTGAATTCGATGTTCTAGCTGGGATAGACAATCTGGATCTTTTGTGGGAAAAATATGGCCTCATATTTGTCGAAAACATTCAAAAATTGGCTAATCAGGGATAATCACCTATTTTCCCTCACAAAAAAACTCCCCTTAAACGAGGAGTTTGGTTTAGAAAAGTTACGAAAGACCAGTTGCTGGCGCGGACTTGTCAGCTTTAACAGCTTCAGTGACAGCAGAGACAAGTTTCGACTTCATACTGTCGATCTTCTGAACTTCAGCTTTACGTGTTTCGACACCTTCACGCTGAACTTCGAAGTACCGAGTCACGTTCTTGATCATCTCTTCGTTCGCAGCTTCAAGTTTGTCAATCGAGACAATGCCTGTATTCTGAGCCTGAGCCGTATTCTCGATAGTCTGACCGATCATTTGAGCGGTCGCCTGAACCATGTCACCAAGGCCGTTAGCAGCATTCATTGAGGCTTGAGCGATTTTGTTCTGCTCGAATGTTGCCAGCGCCATAACTACCTGGGTCTTCCAGACAGTCTCAACAGCATTGATGTTGATTACAATCGTGTCGAGCAACCCGGTACTGTTCATCAAGATGGTACGGATGCCGTAGAGTTGCTGGACTGCAATCATTCCCATTTGAGCTAATGCGAGTTTGCGGGCGCTCAGGCGAGCTTCCAATCCTTGGAATTTTGTCGCTTCACCTTGAGCCAACGGGTCGGTGGCAACACGAGCGAGGGCGTTACGTTTCTTGGTGGCAAGCTCTGCAAGCTTCATGTCGGCAGCGTTGACGTAGCAGCGGAGAAGCATGATTTGATCCAATACCTGGCGCTCTAGCTCACCGAGGGTATTAGCCCGAGCGGTCAGCAAGTTCGCATCTTTGACAAGTAGTGTCTTCGCGTTCGTCATTTTTTTGTCAAGAGTTTCCACTTGGCGCTTGAAACTTGCAAGCGCTCCAATGCTGTTCGACAACCAGCTTGGCAGCTTGATAGCTTCCGGGGCAGCAAGCTGTTTAAAGTTCAGTTTACGAGCGTCCTGTGTGAAGTTGTCGAGCAATTGGGCTGCTCCACCGGCTTCGTATCCACGCACGGTTTTCAGGATCGGATCAGCGAGAGCCCCAATCTTGTCGGTGGGTCCGAGTCCGTACTGAGTGATTGCCAGTGGGGATGATGCAGGGTCAAAATCTTTCACGATCTGGGCAATAAACTCTTTCTGTGTTTTGGTCAGCGGTTCACTCTGAGGTTCTACCTTCAAAGCTGCCGTGTCAACGGTGAGTACTACAAGATCATCTGTCATGAATTCTCCTTTGATATAAACGAGCGGTTAGCACCCCATTGGTGCGTTATAGGGGATTTTATATTCATATAAGCCAGATGTCAAGACAAAGTTTAGGTTTGCATAGTTGAAATTCTTAAACAATGTTGATAAAATATGAAACCGATAATATATAAATAAAATCTAAACAACCATGTCACCAGAAACATATAAAGGAGAAATTGATTACAGTCGCACCATAGGTGCTATAGAGTTGGGTGCCTACACCCTCACAATTCTTCATCGTAAGGAAGGTGGTTATCTACTTAGGCCTATCAGATCAGAACGTCGGGACTTTTTGCATGAAAGAGTAAAAGACCTTGCTCCATCAGCAATGTCTTCCTTTGAGGGTCTTGAACCTGATTTGTTGGAAATAGTAGAGGTTGGATTGATGCCTCCACAGACAAATTGGCGCTCCGGTAGTGGAGTTTTGGAAGAGCCACAAGTAATAATTTCAGGGAAAGATGCTTTCGAGTTCACTCCTGAAAAAGTCACCTTTTATGATCAAGAAGTAATTGATTTGTTTACCAAGCCGACCGGAGGCAAAGAGTTCAAGGCTGCCTCACTTTTCTCTATGAACACCGCTGATGGCGATGTTATGGGTATTGCACTTCGCCGAAACACGCCGGTAATAATAATGATTACTCCATCGGTTGACGGATCAAATATGAATTCGAAGGAAGGACTAAACATGCTTCTCGGCGGAATCTCCACGGGTCTAGCCTCCAGAATGAGCACTTTTAAGGCTGAAGTTTTGAGTGCTTTAGCAGACGCGAACTCAGAAGCATACTTTCAATTTCCATATGATAGCAACACATTAGCTGGAAGCCTACAAAACAATTTACTTTTACAAGTATATACAATAAAGACTCTATTATTGGCTCATAATGCCGAGAATTCTGGAAAAGGAATAAATGATAGTACTCTTTTGGAACATTTTCCGTATCTAAAAACGCGAAATCAGGGAGTTAAAAAAGGTGGCATCAGTGGACTATTTGCACAGGCCACTCAGACCAAGAAACTAAGAATAGAGGCCGAACTTTGGACATCTTTGGTTCAAGATGCCAGTAAGGGTATCTCTCTCAGAAATCCCAACGATCGTACACCCAAGCCTACTAAAATCAAGCCGTTAGAGCAAAGAGGCATTCGCGTGATCGCTCCAAGAGTAATGAGTGATGCGGACGTGCGGGCTGCCAAAGCAGCCACCGCTGCCCATGTTCCGGAGGCTAGGGCGACAGTGATCCCTGTTGATAACAAATCAAGATTAGAATCCGTTGCGCTTGCACAAAGACCTCTCGAACAACTAAGTAATTCTTTGGGACAATTTGCCACCACCAGGTCTGATAGGTTGTCACTTGCAGATGTGTCTGCTTGTCTCACGAGGCTCGACAGAATTAAAGCAGAATTCCAAACCTTTGTTGGAAAAAAGAAAAGGGGAATGCCACCGACGGTCAAAACAAAGATAGACTTATCAATTAAGAAAGCCAATTTGAAGGCTTTTGGTTTCCCTGGAGACAAAATCTTTGATTTTATTCAACCGGTCGGAGCCCAAACCTACGACAGTGTCATTGATGAAGCCACTCAGAAGTGGATTATTGACTCCAAATACGAAGAAGTTTCCTTTAGATCAAACAAAAATGCTAGGCTCGCCTCTACTCTCCGTACCTCGCCAAGGCTCGCTCCTTTGGCAGAGCATCTACGTGCCGCACTTAACCTTCCGGACATCAAGATGATTCTAGGTGGCATAGATTTAGTTCAAGTATCTTACTTCCTTTTGGCAGAGAAAACCCTTTACACTCTTATGGTCACAGGAGAGCAATTAACACAAAACGGTCAGGAGGTAGAGATCAATAATTGGGCCAGTTATAGCAATGCAGTAGTAGAAAGACTTATAAAGCTTGGAAATGACATTAAGTAATGATATTTATTAACCAAATAGTATTGCTATTGTAATAATATTGAAGGTAAAATACTACTTGACATTATAGGTTTCAACCCCTTATAATATACAAAGTAAGTTCATTGATATACATTTTTTCCTCTCAAGCATTTAGAAAATTAAATTTCTTTTAGAAGCTTAGTTTCTTAAATTTTTGAGTGGAGAAAAATTCTACTCGGCACATCTCACATTTTTTGTTTGGAGGATTAACTATGCCCGCACTATTTAAAAAAACGACTCTCGGTGAACAGCGCGTGAAGGCTACTCAGGTCTTGCAGAAAGCCGGTGTCAAAATCGGTTCCGACAAGTTCCAGGCTGTGGCTGTCTTTGAT
>CALRDV010000003.1 GCA_943355005.1 Patescibacteria group bacterium | reverse complement strand
TGTGCTTGTTCCGGGTCGTTACCGGGTGAAGAATTCGTTTCCAATACAGGAAGTGGTGCTACATGCGAGAGTTTCATTATCCAGCCGCTCCAGTTGGCATCTGTTGTCACAATGTCATGGCCTCCCAGTGGATTAAAGTCAGTCGTCACTCCAAAATCACCTGTGGCATAGACACTGTTACTGAAGGAGTCATAAGTGATACCGTAACCATCAGAGCCATCGTCTGAATCGAGGGTATGGACCCATCGAAACTCTCCACTGGTATTATATGAAGCAATAAAAGCTGACGAACCATATGAACCTGTCTCTGTTCGCTCAACTACCCCTGCTCCAGGATCAAAGTCGGCCGTAGAACCAAACATACCAGTTAGATAAATATTTCCTGAATGGTCAGTAATTATGCCCCCTGTATATTCTGAAGCACTACCACCAAAAGTCTTAGTCCATAAATAACTATCATCCGCACTATATTTCGAAATAAATACATCACTATTACCATAAGATGAATGAGAATCTACTCCAACTCCAGGGTCAAAGTCTACAGTTCCAAAATATTTAGCAAATAAGTACAAATTTCCATCATTATCCCTAGTTATATCAGGCCACAATTCGTCTCCAGGCCCTCCAAATGTTTTAGTCCAGACGTATGATCCGTCTATAGTATATTTACTGATAAAAATATCATAACCTCCAACTGATGTGTGATTATCTACACCAGGACCAGGATCAAAATCAGCGGTACCCGCATAAAACCCTGCTGATATAAAGTCTGTATCAGAATTTGATATTATTACACTACCACGATCAACTCCTGTACTTCCCACCGTTTTTGTCCAAAGATAATTCCCATCTGCAGTAAATTTTGATATGTATGTATCATGATCTCCATTTGAAGTAAAGTTAGAAGTCCCAATGCCAGGATCAAAATCAGCTGTACCGTCAAATATTCCAATCACATACAGATTACCTGTTTTATCAAAATTGGCAGATGACGCATAAACCAAACTATTGCCACCATACGTTTTTGTCCAGCCATAAGATCCATCGGAATTATATTTACTTACATAACCATTAAAGCTACCGGTTAATGTATGAATGTCCACTCCTGAGCTAGAATCAAAATCAGTAGGTGAGGAATATTCTCCAACAATATAAATATTGTTGGATTTATCTACTATGACTTTTCCAACATCCTCAAATCCAGTCCCACCAAATGTTTTTGTCCAGGCATATGTACCATCTACATTATATTTGGTCAAATATCCATCATAATCTCCAATTGAGGTATGGCTGTCAACCCCAGCTCCAGGATCAAAATCGACCGTAGAAGTGAATGCACTTGCAACAAATAAATTACCAGAAGCGTCAGAAATTACACTATATCCATAATCATATCCAGAACCTGCAAATGTTTTGGTCCACTCATAAGTATAAGAATCAGCCGCCAAAACAGCTGACGGCAGAACAAAAAACATCAAGGCCAATATGAATGCGAATATCTTTAATTTCACAACTAATATTAAGTATAGCAATTGCTAACATAGTTACAAATAATTAGAAACCTAAGAATATTGCGAAGCGACTATTTATATATTTAGTATCTAGTATATTTTGTGCCGAGAAGACCTGCCCGCCGCTAGGCAGGGGACTCGAGGTTCGGTAATTGTTTCACAATTCCTCACCCCGCCTCGCCAAAACCGTCACGGGTTTGGCTCCGGCATGTTCAAGTCTTTTTTAGACATAAAAAAAATTTACCACCAGGGTAAATCTTTTTTATGTGCCGAGAAGAGGACTTGAACCTCCATGGGTTGCCCCGCTAGCTCCTAAAGCTAGTGCGTCTACCATTTCGCCATCTCGGCATGTCCTCAATTTTACCACTATTTCACCTCTAAACTTTGGTATTTAGCCTTAAAATAGACTTATTTTGCCACAGTAGTCTTCTCTTCGATTCTCTCCACAACTTCATCAATCGACTTAAGTGAGATATTTTCAGACAAATTGTCATGGTTATAGTATCCAAACGGGTTATCTAAGTCTTTAATGAAAATTACCATATATATTGTCATAAATGAGACAAAAGCCAAGAAAAACAATCCTTCAAACCAAGGATCTATCCCTGTAAAAATCAACGCCACACACATCAAAGTCGTAATAATCTCAGCGATTGCATAGCCACTAGCGTTAAACGAAGTCTCCCTAATTGTGTGAATTCTATTGATAAAACGACGCAAATTCGACTGCTCTTGCTTCAATCGGACAATAAAATTTGGAGGGACACTCTTCTCCAAGACCAGAAAATAATCGTTTAATTTCGAAATCATGGAAAAAATCTCCCTAGTTCTAATTTCTCGAAAAAACCATTTATGGATACTCTTTGATAATAGGGAAATGTGCCCCAGGCCTTCTTTCGATATTTCTGAGTTATCTCTGCCCTTAGCAATAATGAGCTCATCAGTAATTGCATCCAAACACATTGCGATTTCATTTGGCAGCTTTTCAGATTCCTTGTAGTCAGACAGCACTCCGGTAGTCAGAAAACCAATTAGAAATACATTGCCGGAAACAATTGCACCATACAAAGAGTTCAGTGAAAATATTTCAAGATTAAACCGTACCGCTACAAGCTTAAGCAACAGTATCAAAAATACCAGCTCTAAAGCTTTAAATGTCAGCTTCCACTTTAATCTTACCTTGGATAGAATCATGGGAAAAGTTAATTAATGACAAAAACAACTGATTTTATAAATTATAGTTTAAAATAAGAGGCTATGAACATCAAACAAACCAAAATTGAAAAGGGGACTGCTTACGTAGAAGCTAGTGTCACCCACGAAGAAGTCGATATCGAACGAAACCATGTAGTGGATGAAATGATCAAAACCGTCTCTGTCAAAGGTTTCCGCCAAGGCAAAGCCCCCAAAGCTATTGCCCAAAACTCCCTCGATCCAAACAAGCTGAGTGACCACATGCTGGGCCATCTCATGAATCACATCATCGAGCACGCCATCAAGGAAAACAAATACCGTCTTCTTGGTCGCCCTGTTCTAGAAAAGCTTGATACCGAAAAAGATGGTGGTCTGTCCATCAAACTTCAGCTTCCTCTATATCCCGACCTCAAGCTCGGAGATTACTCTAAATACCTCAAGAAAAAAGGCAAGGATGACAAAAAAGTAGAAGATGTTTATCAACTTTTACTAGACAACGAGAAGCTTGATGTTTCAGATTTGATCATCAATGAAGAGGTTAACTATAGTCTTGAACGCTTAACCACCCAAGCCAAGTCACTCAACCTTCCACTGGAAGACTATCTAAAAGCTCTAAATAAGAGCCTTGAACAGGTCAAGACGGAATATGCCGAAAGTGCTGAAAAATCAGTCAAACTTGACCTAATCCTTCTAGAAATAGCAAAAAAGGAAAACATAGACACCGAAGACGCCGAACTGCTAGAATTGGCTAAAGTGTCTAACATTCAAGCAAAACAGCTGGATCAATTAAGATCTATCATCAACAGAAGGAAAACTATTGACCTTCTCATGAAAATCTGATATTATAGGGCCACTAAATGAATAACAATTCAGGCAGTTCATCCAATCCCGGGAGCAATCCAAAAATCCAGAGTTTTCTGGAGGCTCTTCGCAACTCTCAATCCCGAACCTTCGAAAATGGGAACTCTGAGCCAAAAGAGAACCCCTTTGCTCAGTTCCAGCAGAAAAAAGAGGCCGAAAAACGCCGAGCCGAGCTATTTTTCCAGGCACGACAGCAAGAATGGAACAAAGTTTTCTCTTCCAAGGAGAAACAAAACGAAAAAAGACTTGATGAAATCAGAGATCAGCTCAAAAACCTCTCAAAACAGGTCAAAGTCTTAGACAAGAACCTTCTAAAAGCCGTCGAATCCCCTGTAGCCGAAGCCGGAGTCTACCACGAAAGCTTTTTCACCCACATCCAGAAAATGATTCAGATCTTTAGCCTCAAGGTCCAAGAAGCCAATAGCTGGCTTTCTCTCTACAATAACCGCTCGGCCAAAAAAGGCGCTTACTGGAACATGGCCAAAAAAGGCGGTACCTCCTTCACCCAAGCCAACGAACGCTCTGTAGCCACCTCCGTCGGCTGAATCCCCACAAACAATCATAAGTATTATCAAAGCACAGATGGTAAAATATCTCTGTTGGGCTCGTAGCTCAGCTGGCTAGAGCGCTGCATTGACATTGCAGAGGTCACTGGTTCGAGTCCAGTCGGGCCCACAAAAATCAAACAACACACTCTCTAATGGTGTGTTTTTTGTTATCGGAATACTTTTATGCCTGAAAGTATAGTAAAATACACACTATATCAATCAAAAACAAATAACTTGGGTAAATACTACCGAATAAATCAAAATATCAGATATCCTGAGGTCCGCGTCATCGACGAGGAAAGCAAACAGCTAGGCATCATGTCCACCAAAGACGCTCTGGAAAGAGCCGCCGCTCTTGGGCTCGACTTAGTCGAAGTTACTGAAAAAGCCACTCCTCCAATCGTCAAGATTATCGATTTTCAAAAATTCAAATATCAAGAAGAGAAGAAGGACCATTCAGGTAGTTCCAAAGGTGGCCAAGAAACCAAAGAAATCCGACTTAAGCCTTTTATGGCCGAAAACGACATGATGGTCAAGGTGCGTCAAGCCGAGAAATTTCTTAAAGGTGGCGATAGAGTCAAGTTGGTGGTAAAATTCCAGGGAAGGGAAATCACCAAGAAAGAATTTGGAGAAAAGGTCATGGCTACGGTCATCGAACGCCTATCTGAAGTCTCTACGCTTGTCGAAGCCCCCAAGTTTATGGGCAAACTTTTGATCGCCCAAGTAAAACCTAAGAAATAACAAAAAGACCATGAAACAAAAGCAAAAGACGAGAAAGATCGTCATGAAACGATTTAAGATTACCGGCACCGGTAAAGTTCTCCGTCGCAGTCCTTACATGCGTCACTTACGTCGAAAAAAGAGTAAGAAGATGATTCGTCGATATAGACATTACCAGGAAGTCACCGGCAAGATCGCTACCAAGATCAAAGCTATGCTTCACCTATAAAACAAAAAACACATGCCAAGAACTAAAACCGGTATTGTCCGCCGAGCTGGACACAAAAAAGTCTTCAAACTAGCCAAAGGTTTCCGCATGACCAGAAACCGTTTGTACAAAACCGCTTCCGAAGCTGTTTTGCATGCTGGACAATATGCCTACAATGGCCGCAAAGAAAGAAAGCAGCAGATGAGAGTTACTTGGATTACCAGAATAAACTCCGCCCTTTCGAATATTGCCGAAGCTCCAAAATATTCCAGATTCATCAAGGCTTTGTCTGATAAGAAAATAACCTTAAACCGCAAAGTCCTCGCCGCTCTGGCCACCAACCTACCCGACGCCTTCAAAGACGTTGTCTCATTTACCGGCAAGAAATAACGGGTAGTTTTAAATGCATTTAAAAACTCCCCGTTCAGGGGAGTTTTTGTTATTATTAGAGACAGGGAAACAAACTATGAAAGAACTAGACGAAATAAAGGAAGAGCTAAAAATAGACTTAAATGCCGTGGCAACACCTGAAGGCTTGGACTTAATTGATACCAAATTTTTGGGTAAACAAGGAAAGATTAATCAGCTATTCAAGACACTTCCGATTAAAACAGACCCCAAACTAGGGAAGCAAATCAATGACTTAAAAAAAGATATCGAAGCCCAAATAGCCGAAAAACTCGATTACATTTTAAACTCGTCCAAAACTGCCACTTTTGATGTGACTACTCCGGGGAAGGAGCAGGCAGAAGGGAGTCTCCATTTAATTACTCAAGCCATAGCCGAAATTGAATCAATTTTTCTCCGCTTGGGTTTCGTCCGCCGGCGTTACCCGGAAGTGGAAACCGATTGGTATTATGCCGAAGGGTTAAATATTCCCAAAGATCACCCCGCGAGAGATGACCAAGAAACCTTTTACGTTGGTGACAATACTGTACTTACGGCCCACACAAGTAATGGCCAGCTCCGTGAAATGGAACTAAAGAAGTCACCGCCCATAAAAATGATTAATATAGGGAAAACATACCGTCGGCAAATAGACGCTACGCACACGCCGATGTTTCATCAGTTTGAAGGTCTTGTGGTCGACAAAGATATCAATATTACACACCTCTTAGGTGTTACCGAATATTTTGCCAAAGCCTACTTTGGTCAGGACCGCCACACTAGACTCAGACCCCATCATTTCCAATTTACCGAACCAAGTTTCGAAATTGATATCACATGTGAAGTCTGTTCCGGCACCGGACAAGTCGATAAGCAAAACTGTAAAGTATGCAAATCAGGATGGCTGGAACTGGGTGGAGCCGGCATGGTTCATCCAAATGTCATCAAAAATGGTGGACTAAATCCGGAGGAGTGTTCAGGGTTTGCCTTTGGCTGGGGAGTAGAAAGAGTCCTAATGATGAAAACCGGCCTACCGGATCTTAGAATGATCTACAGCGACGACATTAGATTTTTAAACCAATTTTAATATGGATATTGTCATAACAGATTCAGCCTTAAGAAAGTTTTTGGAAACCAATGCAGACTGTGAAACTATTGCCAAAGACGTTAGTCTTTGTGGACCAACCTTTGACAGACTTAGAAAAATCGAAGAGGATACCATCTATGAAATTGAGGTCATTACCAATCGCATAGACACAGCCAGTGCCATGGGTGTCGCCAGAGAAACAGCCGCCATTCTAAGTCAATACAATATTCCCGCCAAATTTATAAATGATCCATATTTGGAACCAATGAAGTTTCAGGATGGCTTATCCAAACAATTTCACTTCAATATCGAAAAGAATACTGTTATTCGTTTTACCGCCATTTCCATCGAAAATATTCACATTAAAGCCTCACCGGAAGAAACTCAAAAACTTCTTGAAAACTGCGGCTTAAGACCTCTCAATAATTGTATTGATATCACGAATGAACTCACCTTACTCTACGGTATGCCGAGTCATGTCTTCGACCTGGACAAACTAGCAGCTCAAAGTCTTACTATCCGGGAAAGCATAAAGGGAGAAGTTATTACTACCCTGGATGACAAAAAACACACACTTGAAGGAGGGGATATCATCATCGAAGATGGCTCCAATCGTCTAGTAGACATGTGCGGAGTCATGGGGGGTCAAGTCGCCGAGGTAGACGAACATACCAAGAACATTTTACTTATCGTTCCGGTTTACGACTCCAAGAAAATTAGAAAAACCTCATTATCCGCTCAAAAAAGAACTTTAGCTGCCCAAATCTACGAGAAACAACCCGACCCGGATTTATGTCTGCCCGTTATGTCAAAAGCTGTTGAACTAATCAAGATTAGAGCCGGAGGAAGAGTTTCATCTTCACTTTTTGATTATTATCCAGGGGTACGTAAGCCAAAATTAATCAAACTCGACTTCGATTGGTTAAATCGGTTTGTAGGAGTTGAAATAAAGCGAGAAGATGTTATTTCCATTCTTTCCAGCTTAGGTTTCGGTGGCACTATAGAAGAAAATTCACTAATTTGCTCAGTCCCCGGATGGCGTTACCACGATATAAACATCAGGGAAGACTTAGCGGAAGAGGTGGCGCGTATCTACGGTTACTTTAGACTCCCGGCCATACTACCCAGTGTGAATCTTCCGGCAGAACCAAAAAATCTATTGCTGGAAACAGAGTTTAAATCCAAAACTTTTCTTTCCGATATCGGTTTCCATGAAGTCTATAACAGTTCCTTGGTTTCCCTAAGTCTTCTGGAAAAAACTCTAGTAGATCCATCCAACTGCATTAAATTAAAGAACGCTTTATCATCCGATTACGAATACCTCAGAACTGTTCTTGCACCATCTCTAATGGAAAACTACAAAAGCAATCAGGGTAAAATAAACGACAGAGTAGATATTCTTGAAATAGCTAATTGCTATCTTTCTGATTCCGGACAAGAGCTCCCAAATGAAGTCTCTACATTATGTCTAATGTCGTCTTCCGGATACTTGGAAACCAAAGGTATTTTGGAAACCATTTTTAGGAAACTAAAAGTTAATGATTTCTCTTTCAAAACAACTTCTACACCGAAACCATTTTTCAATCCAAGTACCACCGCCGATATTTTTTCCGGAAAACAGAAGATTGGTGAGATTGGTACCGTCAAACCGGTTGTCTTGAGAAACCTTGGTATCCAAGGCGAGCCAACTTTGGCTGAAATAAATCTTGTTAATTTGGTTTCAAAAATAAATCAAAAGTATGTGTTTTCGCCTATTTCCGACTATCCTGCCATGATGGAAGACATTACCATCACTTCCAAACAATTTCTTGGCGATATCATTGAGACCATAAAAAATACCTCACAGTTAATAAAGAATGTTCAGTATCTCAGTAGTTTCCAAGACAAGCACACTTTTAAAGTTTCATTCGAAAGTTTGGAAAGGAATCTAAATCAAACCGAAATTAACGACATTAAGGAAATTATCCAATCCCGCTTCAAAGTTTAGCTACGGTGTCGGTGTTGCCGTCGGAGAAACTGAAACGGTTGGGCTTGGAGTAGGGGAGAGATAGTCTACATTTACGGCAAACTCAATCGTTTTTGATTCCTCCTTACCTTCATTGTTTCTAGCACTTATACGGAGAGAATGTTGGCCGGTACTGACTTTTAGTTTTTTCAAGTTTATACCGTCAGTGATTGTCTGTTCCAGAATACCATCTACAAATACTTTAGATTCCACGATGGGCTTACTGGAAACCACAGAAAATCGTATTGTAATTTCGTCACCATCAGTCCGGCTATGTTCACCCGGAGTCACTATTTGAATATCCATGGAAGAGCTTGCTCCACACAAATCAGTAGGCACTGAATAAATCGGATTATTTTGTAGAAGTATCCATCCATCAATTGCTTTCTGCCACAGCGATTTATCTGTCAGTGGATCTTTTTCTTTTATAATCACAAACTCCTTTTCATCAAAATTACCCTGAGAAACAGAAACAGGATCAGCTAGTCTTGTAGGATCATTTTTACACAATTTTACTTTGGTATGAATCGGGTCCGGACCGGTAGGGACACTGCCATCAATAAACCATTCTTTATAGCTTCCAAAACCATCGTGAGCGGGGAATCCGGAGATTTTATCTACTTCTACTTGAGTCACGCCTTCAGGTGGTGTAAATGGTCTATCCGGTTTTTTGGTCAGCATGTCCAAGACTTGTCTACGCCAAATAGGCGCAGCGCCGGAAACTCCTGATGCCACATTTTTCATTTTTTCATTATTATTATTTCCCACCCAGACACCGACGATAAAGTCTCTGGTCCATCCAATGGTCCAGTTATCACGAAGATCATTTGTGGTTCCGGTTTTTACAGCTACCGCCCTTGCACCCAGATTTAGATAAGAATTTGGACCAAATGTTAGCAATCGGGCATTATTATCCGACAAGACGGAGTTCATCAGAAAAGAAACCTTTTTATCGAGTACTTGTTCGGTTTTAACTTGTTTATTTTCAAATATCACTCTCCCGTTGGCATCCTCAATTTTTATAATTGATACCGGTGACACTTTGAAGCCCTCATTGGCGAACGAACTGTAAGCCGATGCCAAATCCAAAAGCTTAACTTCAGCGCCACCTAGAGCCATTGAAAGACCTACACGGGACATTGTCTCTTGAGTGGGAGCCAGGGAAATCAAACCCATTTTATATCCTTGCCTCAAAACATTATCTACTCCAAGCAATGCTACTAGTTTCACTGCTGGTACATTGATAGAACTAGCCAAAGCATCTCTCAAATGAATTAATCCATGTTCCTTACCGTCATAATTTTTAGGAGCGTAAGGAGTCTTATCATCTTTTCCGGGAAACTCGGTAACCACATCGGCCAATACAGAGGCAGGCCCAAAATTTTTCATAAAGGCGGTTGCGTAAACGAGAGGTTTAATTGAGGATCCTGGCTGTCGCAATCGAGTTACAACATTCACCTCTCCGTCGATACTTGTATCAAAAAAATCTTTCGAACCCACCATACTTAAAATTTCTCCGTTGTTGGTATCCAAGATTACGGATGCTCCATTTGAAATGTTTAGACTTTTGGAAACCTTATCCACTTCCTCCTTTACGGTTGCCTCGGCTTTCTGTTGCATCTCCCAATCCAAACTTGTTGTCACTTTAAGACCGCCGGTATCCAGGATACTTGAACCATATTTATCCTCAAGCTCTTGCTTTACATACATTACAAAATGGGCAGCCTTAATTTTGTTACTCCCCAATCCACGAAACTGAATCTTATCCAGTTCAGAATTTACCTGAACCTCCATCTCTTTTGTAATCATTCCATCCTCCCTCAATCTACGAGCGACCTCTTTAGCTCTTGGTAAATAAGATTTATTATTTGAGCTCGCATACGGAGAATATCTAGAGGGAGATTGTGGCAATCCGGCTAAAAGTACACACTCGGTAAGAGTAAGATCCTTGGGCTCTTTTCCAAAATATATTTGCGAAGCGGCGGCTACTCCAACTGCCGTACCTCCATAGGGAGCTTCATTAAGATACATTTGCAAAATTTCATCTTTTGTAAAAGTCTTTTCAATCCTCAAGGCCAACATAAACTCCCGCACCTTTCTGGATACGGAACGTTCATTGGTCAGTAGTAACATTTTCACCAGTTGCTGTGTCAAAGTCGAACCTCCAATTAATCGATGACTAACCACGACATTTTTGATAATACGCAAAAAAGCCATTGGATCGAAACCTCTGTGGGAATAAAACTCTTTATCTTCAATTGAAATTGTAGCTTTCCTCAGGTAATCAGGAATCTCAGATATAGGCACAAATTTTCTATCCTGATCTGTAAAAACATCATACAAAATCACTTTTCCGGTCCTATCTAATATTTCGGACGAAAACCCTGACTTTCTTTGCACCTTGGTAGGGTCGGGCAAATCCCTTCCAAACCACCAAAAGACCAAGACAACCACAAGCGTAATACCCAACAATCCAAATAATATAATTTTTCCTATATTTATTTTTGGCATCGAGCCTCCGGGAAATTTAATCTTGTGTCTTCTGTACATAAATATTTTCTACTAACTATATAATAACTTAACTATCATCGTTACGATGAGTAATTAGAGACTAAAATAAAAACTATATGACAAAAAGAAAAAGAAAGCTCTTCACAGCCATCATCTTCCTAGGATCTTTGGCGCTTGTTCTCACTACTTTTGCCACACTATTTGTCAGATGAGTAAAACCCATCTACCCGGAGACTCTATTAATAGCATCAAAGGTGTAGGTCCCGCTATAGAAGAGAAACTTCACCATCTCGAAATTTATACTATTGGTGATCTTCTCAAACACTTCCCCCGCACCTATCTGGATTTTTCTAAACAGATAAAAATCAAGGAACTTAGAGACAAGACACCTGCTTCATTTTTAGCAGTCATATCGGCCCCCAAAACCTTTTATTCCGGCTCAGGCAAGCTAGTCACTCAATCCTCAGCAGAAGACAGTTCCGGAAAAATAACCCTGACCTGGTTCAACAATCCATACATCAAGCGACTGATTAGTGAAGGTTCGCAGTACAGCGTTGCCGGGAAACCATCTTTTTTTGGAAAAGGTTTAACTATCATTTCTCCGGTCATCGAAGAAGGGGATTCGTTTACCATCAACACTAAAGGTCTTGTCCCTGTTTATCCTCAAACTGCCGGAGTCAATTCCCGATGGTTAAGAAAAAAGATATTTGAATTACTTCCCGAGTTAACTACTGTAGATGCAGTTGATGAATCACTCTTAAAGAAGAATGACCTATTCAGTCTGGAAGAAGCCATATCAAAACTTCACTTTCCGTCAGATAGCAAAGAGCGTTGGCTGGCAGACAAGAGACTTTCATACAACGAACACTTAAGAATAAATATCAACAATCGCCTCGAATTAAATAAGCTTGGTAGTTCCATTTCACTTAAATCCAGTCCCTCCATAAATTCAAAAACGGAAAAATTAATTCCTTTTTCTTTGACTGTCGATCAGCAAAAAACTGTTAAACATTTGGAAAAAGATCTTAAGAATATCGAATACACCCACCGCCTTATCCAAGGAGAAACGGGTTCAGGAAAAACTGCCCCCTTATTTTTCGCTGCCAACCAAAGTTTGTCCGGCGGATACAGCTGCGCCATTCTAGCTCCTACTGAAATTCTTGCCACTCAGCACTTCAACACCTTTAAAAAGTACTCGCTCTTCCCTGACCAAGTAGCTCTTGTTACCTCAAATTCTCCTGTCATTCCTGCAAAAGCTGGAATTCACAAAAATCATCCTACTTTATTTATCGGAACACACGCCTTACTAAACCAGCTTCCAAAAGATCTAAATCCACCACTTTCTTTCGTTGCCATCGATGAGCAGCACAAATTCGGTGTGAACCAGCGAAACCTTCTTTTGGAAAGAACTCCTTTGCCTCATCTCTTCAATTTATCTGCTACACCCATCCCTAGAACTGTTGCTCTCGGTTTGCTGGGAGACATCCAAATTAGCAATCTGCATCACAAACCTTCAAATAGATTGCCGGTCAAAACCTTTGTCATCTCACCTACCAAATTTAAAAATAGTCCAAAATGGCTCATAGCCGAACTGGAAAAAGGAAATCAAATTTTTGTTGTCTGTCCAAACATATCCGAACACACACAAAACGTATCGTCTGTAGAGAAGATGGCTCTCGAATATCGACGCCTCTTACCGGCCAAATTTCCAGTTTCGTCGATTCACGGAAAAATTAAAGCAGACAAACAACAAGAGATTCTCCATGAATTCAAAAATACTTCAGGTAGTGTCCTCATTTCTACCTCGTTAATTGAAGTCGGCATAGACATTCCCTCTGCCAACATCATGATCATTCACTCCGCCGAAAGATTTGGTCTTGCTCAACTACATCAGCTTAGAGGTCGGGTGGGTAGGGGAGAAGGACAAGGCTACTGCTTCTTAGTACCTTCCGATGACGATGAAGTGGAAACAGAAAGGTTACAGTTGCTCCAGAAATATCACAACGGACTGGTTTTAGCCCAAAAAGATTTGAGATTGAGAGGAGCTGGAGAAATTTATGGTCAGAAGCAGCATGGCTCTATGCAAACCAGATTAAAGTACTTTTGGTCCAAAAAACTCTTTCAAACAGCCAAAGCAGATGCAGCCAAGATAGTCGCCTCAGGGAAAGTAAAAGCAGAAGAGGTTGCCATGAGGCTTCTTACTTGGTAAAATTGACGTACTCGACATCCTCGCGAAGGCGGGGAACTATATAAATAGAGTACAATACAACATATATGGCTGCTACACCAAAAAGAAAAATCTCTACTGCCAGACAAGGCAAAAGAAGGTCTCAAATTCATTTAATTGAACCTAAACTTATTACCTGCAAAAAATGTGGCAGTCTGAAAAGAAACCACTTTCTTTGCCCGGTATGTAAATCAAAATAATTTAAAACTGTGAAATCTGCCCTCGACCCACGACATCTAAAAAGAATTCTTGTTTTCAAATCCCTTTTTGCCGGTAGTTTTACCGATCAGCCGGAGCACCCCAGCCGAGTGGATAAAATCAACTCTCATATAGTAGAGATTGATGAAATTATTCAGAAATGTGCCCCGGAATGGCCAATTTCTCAAATAAACAGAGTGGATTTGGCAGTTCTTAGACAAGCCGTATACGAACTTTTGTACAAGACTCAGACTCCCACCAAAGTAATTATCGACGAAGCAGTTGAAATTGCTAAAAGATATGGAGGTAAAACCAGTTCCAGCTTCGTCAACGGCGCCTTAGCTGCAGCAATTGAATATTCCGGCCGAAACGAAACGACCAATGACGACCCAAAACCTTAAATCCCTCCAAGAAGTACTTGGGTACAGTTACAAAGACGAATCCCTTCTGGAAAAAGCCCTTACTCACCGTTCCTGCTTAAATCATCCGGGAGTTACCGATAGCTACGAAAGGCTCGAATTTCTAGGAGATGCCATACTCGAAATGCTCATATCTGTATACTTATACAACAAGTATCCGGACAAAATGGAAGGCTACTTAACCGCAGCCAGATCTGCCACAGTTAGAACAGAATCACTCTCCGAAATCTCCAAAGAACACCATTTCAACGACTATATCCGCATGAGCAAAGGGGAAGAAGCCACTGGAGGACGCAAAAATGCATCTATTTTGGAAGATGTCATCGAAAGTCTCATTGGCTCACTCTATGTGGATGGTGGCTTGGAAATAGCCAAAAATTTCTTTGAACAATTCATTTTGCCCAACGCCAAAGATATAATTGCCCTGGACAAACTCAAAGACGCCAAGTCGTTACTTCAAGAAAAAGTTCAGTCTCAAGGCTTAGTTTCACCTATATATCAAACCATTGGAGAAACCGGCTTGGACCATAATAAGACTTTTGAGGTAGCTGTATTTGTAGAAGGTAAGCAGTTAGCCACGGGATTGGGCAAAAACAAGCAAGAAGCCGAACAAAAAGCTGCTCAAAAAGCTCTAGAACTGATATAATACGGCTATGCTGAAAATCAAACTACAACCAACAGGTAAAAAACACCAACGCTCATACCGTATAGTCGTGGCCGACGGCAAGTCCAAGCTCTCCGGAACAGTCTTGGATACTCTAGGAACCTATAATCCACACGAGACCGAAAACAAGATTTCCGTAAACAAAGAAAGCTACGATTCTTGGCTAAATAAAGGTGCCCAGCCTACCGACACCATTAGAAAATTAATCAAATAAACCCCAAATGAAGCAACTCATCGAGTACATCGTAAGCAACATCGTCAACCACCCGGAAAGTGTTTCAGTTACCGAAGAAGCCGGAGAAGACAAAGATACTACCAAGTACCTTATCAAAGTAGACCCGGAGGATGTTGGTAGGGTTATTGGTAAACAAGGCAAGGTAATCAAGGCTATCAGACAAATCGTCCGCATCGCAGCCATTCAAAAGGGGACCAGAGCCATTGTGGATCTTCTCGAAGACGGAGCTGTTGTTTCCACCGATTTACCCGGAAGCGAAGATATCGTCTCAGCCTAGAATCCAAATAAGCTTCCCGAGCCTGACGCTATACCACTCAAATCTATATCTTGAGTTAAAGGGATTGATAGGACGTTATATTTTCTCAGTTCTTGCGACAGTTTTAAATCATACTCAGATAGAGGTACAATTTTGTTTATATTCACCGTTTTCAATAATGATTGAAAATATTTTATCTCCAGACTCAATTGCACTGATTTGTCAGCAGAAGTTCTGGAAAGTTTTGATACTTCCTGGACATTTAGATCCGAGACAACACCAAAAGGCAATGAAGATTCCACTCCCGCAATAAACCTTAGCAAATCAGCCACGGGTGCTGATACAACTAGTTTAATTGGAAATTCTGAAAATCCAACCATTTCACCTCCCGAAACAGCACCTGCACCTGCGGAGATTGGCGTGGTGGATGATAATAAATCACCTGAAGGCAAGGTATAAGAAACAATTGAGACTCCACTGTCGGCACTAATTCGTCTTAGTGTATAAATTGCCCCCTCCGGAGAATAACTTTGGGGAATCGCCTGTAGAATTCTTACCTGATCATCGCCTGTCAAATCTGTCACCATTCTATCGAGCCCGGCTTTAGAAGTTTTTAAAGCCTCTAGTTTGGCTTTAGAAGCCGATAAGTCGGCTTCACGAGTTTTCACCAGCCCAAGATTCGGCCAAACAACAAAGATCAAAATCAAAAACATAGTAGCCACCGCCAAGAGTCCAATACCAAAGTTCTTAACCATGCCCTCATTTACCCAGTCTGGCATGACAAACCCAAATACTTTTTTATACCCAATTATTTTAGTTTCCGGCATCTTTCTTTAATTCAAATTGTAATTTAGCACCATACATTCCAGTCGTATCTCTAGAAAAACTCTCTGAGTAAATCGAGCTAAAAGTGCTGGCATTTATCAAATTTGGGTCAGTAATATTTGTTTGAAACGTTTTCAAAGACTTTCCTCCAGGAAGACTAACTGACACTGTCACCCAATTCTTTTGACCAAAATCGACATTTTTAAGTACTCCGTCCGGTGGAATAAATCCGGACAATTGATCTAAGTACTTACTATACGGAAACTTTTCTTTGATTAGAGATTCAACTTTTGTCAAAATATTTTTTGATAGGATAAAGTTTTGAAGTTGTTTACTGTTTGCAGTCATTTCAGTCGATATTGTTTCCGCCTCACGATCTACGCTACGTAATGCATTATTTGCGAGATATAGCTTGGTGACTACATAGATAGAAATACCCAGGAAATAGACCGTAAAAACAGAAAAAATCAAAACTAAAATAACAATTATCCAGTTTTTTGTTCCCGCTTCTCGTCTTTTTTTACCAATTAAATTGATTTTTACCATCTTAAATCGCTAGTCCATTTGAAACAGCAAATACCGGCCCCAAACTCTTATATTTTGCATCTACCGCCATATTAGCAAAACTGTCTCCAATGACGACCTCAATACCTTCCAAAGCCTCAGACATATACGGAATTAATCCAATCAAGTAAGCACCACCACCCGTTAATATTAGTTTTCTGACTGAGCTTGATGGGTGTTCATCTTTGTAAGAAATCATCAGCTTCTTAAGTTCGCCGACAATATTGTCCACAATAGGTTTAAGTACTGTCACCATTTTTCCATCTAACTTATCCTTCGAAAGTCCATAAGTACGTTTATAACTTTCCGCTTGGTCCATTGGCAGATTAAATGCCTCCACCACAAGCCTCGTCATAGCTTGACCACCTACAGGGATAAAAAAACTGCCAAAAACTTTTTCTTTACCGGCGATAACAATATTCGTACCGCTGGCTCCCAAATCTAATATTGCGGAAGGACTCTCATCGTTTAAAATCGAGCCGTAAGATCTAATTAAAGACGGAATTTCATTCTCCAAACGAACCGGCTCTAACCCAATAAGCTCAAGTATCTGTACATAAGTTTCTGAAATATTTGTAGGAACTGCTACTACGTAAACAGAAATTTTTTCTGTACCATCGAATTTATTTGGCTTCTCCATCACCGACCAAGAGGTTTCGATATCGTTTGGTGGAAAGGGAACTGATTGATCCAGCTCCCATTTGATAGCCGTTGAAAGCTCTGGTGTTGACATCACCGGGAACTTAAGTACTTTCGAAAATACCGAAGACTCTGGGATTGAAGCTACCACTTGTCTAGATTTAAATCCTGAATCTTTAATTAAGGCTCTTAGTTGGTCCGTAAACGCTATCTTTTCGGCATTTGACATTGCGGGAATATTTTTGCCAAAAGCATTTGCCCCAATGGCAATTATTTTTATTCGATTTCCATCGGACTGAATAATTTTTACGCTAGTAGAACCAATATCTAATCCAAAATAAGCAGGCATATATACATATTACAACATTAATTGACTCTACTGAATAATTGATCCACCGGAAAACATCACGTAGTCAAAGACCGAAGGTAGTTGATCCTCTTTGGACTCCAGATATTCAACACCATATTTCAAAGTTGTTTGACCTGTGGTAAGACTAGAAACAGATTTATAATTCGTAGTCTGCGGCGGTAAAGTTCCGCCAATCGGCTCAATCGCAATAAGCGAAGCAGAAACAAGATTTGTCACTCTAAGCTTAAGAGAAGTCCCTGCTAATACCGAAATTATTGGTGTTACGTAATCATAACTAACTCCGGATATAGTCCCTCCGGAGACTATTTTTGTAAAGCCACCAGTTCCGTCAGTATCGTATGCGTAATCAATGCTTTTATCTGCTCTTACATCACTCACAAAAATTGCCGGCTTACCTCCTACCACTGCACTTTTCCAATAAACCTTTACTCCGGTCACTCCCACCGCATTCACCAAATTTACCTCAACAGTTTCCCCGGAACTAATTTTATCTACTGATACACTATTACTGCCGGCATCAGCCCTGGTAACCGTGTATTGCTTTCCGTCACCTAAAGAACCTGTTACCTCAGAGTTTTGATTTACGGCAGCTTCTAGCCCGGCCTGAGCCGTCAAAATGGCCTGAGCGTTATCAATATTTTGTTGTTGAACTCTAGTTTCTACTGTAGATCTACTCGCGACAGAAACTGCCACGGCACTTACTACCGTCATTATCAGCACCATAATTAGAGCCACTTGCCCGGAATGATTTAGTTTTCTATTTTTCATTTAATTTATTCCGCTATTTAATAGATTGACTTCATTAGAAACACTTCTTGTCACATTCAGTCCGGACCCTAACACCACACTCGAAGCATCAATCTCAATATTCATCTTATCACTCACATTGCCTTGACAATACCAAGTAAAATTTAATCTTGTAATTTTAATATCGGCAGGACTTAAATAAACTTTGACGTTTGTCGCAGCTGCCGTGGAAGCAATCCTATTCGTATCAAGCGAATAGATATTTTGCAACCCATTCATATCAACCACGGTCAAAGTACTACCTGCATATCCCGTTGCCCCGGCAGTCATACAATCTTGCCTTATACCCAAACCGACATTTTTTATTTGACTGAAACGTATGTCTTTTTCTATACCGGTCAAAATACCACGCATATTAGTATTCAATTTAAGATCAACATCGCTGAGTCCGGATGATTTTAAGTTTTGATAAAAAAGAGCCGTTCCCCCCAAGAGGATAATAGCCATTAGTAGAATAGAAACCAGAACTTCGATTAAAGTATAGCCTTTCATTTTATGTCTTTTGATAACGACTCAGACAAGCTTACATTAAAAGTCTGTCCTCCATCACTCCAGTCCACCTTAACAGAAACAAGTACTTCAGTAGCCGATTTTACGATTGTGACATTACAAACATAAGGCTTTCCGGAAACACATGGATCCATTACCGTGGACGCTACGGTATTATAAAAACCCAAAGAATCGCTGTCCCTTTGGACTCGATACTGTGTCAAGATTTTTTGAGAAATATTTAAAGCTTCATCTTTTTGTTTTTGAAAAGAAATCACCCTCGTAGACCTCGTCATCAAATCGGAAACTCCGACCAGTACAAGCCCAATAATCCCAAGGGCTACCACCACTTCTATCAGCATTTGACCTCTGTTTTTTTTATCAAACATTTTCATTGGACGCTTATTAGTCCATAATTAGCCACCGAAACTGTCTTTGTATTGGGCACAGCTTTATAATCTGAAATCACAATAGATACATCACTACCGGTGGAAGAATATCCTGATCCGGGTAAAAAAGTAATATCAAACGCCTGAGTAAATGTTGAAGATTTCAACAAACCTGTTTTCACCTCCGAATAATTCCCCGATGTACATTGTGATGTAACAGTTACTCCTGTTTTCGCCACATCACTTTTAATATTTACCCCTTTAAAGCCTGTACAACCTGACGGATATTGTAAGCTGGCAGCCAAAGCCCTCACCCTACTTATTTCCCCCACAAGTTGTCTAGCGTCGTTAGCAATTACCTGGCTTTCGTTAAATTTGAAATAAGAAGTTAATGCACCGCCGGTAACAATTGCAATTACCAACATTACCACCATTAATTCAATTAGAGTAAACCCTCTCTGAGGGAAAGTGCTAATCACGGGTTTGTTACTTGATAAGAGCCTGACTCAATACAAGGCGCTGATAAAGTGTAAGTAGTGTCATCGATTCTTGTATAGGTATAAGCAGCTGTGGCTCCACACGCTTTAGGATCCACCGGAGTCTTGGTCATTAGCTGTGCTCCTGCCACTCCTCCTACTGTGCACGTAAGCACCGAATTAGACTCCTGTCCTACCTGATAGACACTGGATACATCAGGATATTTCCCGGTAAGTGATCTACACATTTCCAAAGATTGTCTTATAGCCTCAATGTCAGCCTTTCTTCTTGTGTCTCTTGACCGCTGAGTGACGGATCCATAGGCCACCACCCCGGACGCAAATATTATCCCAATAATGGTAATAACCACCAACAGCTCTATAAAAGTAAATCCTCTCGTGTCATTGCGAGCAAAGCGTGGCAATCTAAAACTAGTTTTCATCATTGTAAATTTCCTACACAGTAATAAGCTCCACTATTAGCCCAACCACAGCTGGAGGTAGTTGAATTCCCGGCAGTGCTTGTTGCCGGCTCCATACCGGCACATACACAATAACTTGATGTACTGGCACAGTTCTCAGAATATGGAATCGTCACTGTTGCCGTACTGGAGGGGTCCACCGGCCACGCACTTTTGAGGTGATCTTTAGCAACCGAACATGTTCCTACAGGGTAAGCGAATGAGTTTGCAGAGTAGTACTGTTCTAGAGCATTTTGGATTGCTACTAAATCCTGTTTTCTCCTTGTATTTCTACCGCTTTGCTGCGCCTGGGCATAAGCTACCGTTGCCAGTGCCATCATCACACCTATAATACCTATCACCACAAGCAACTCTAATAACGTAAAACCCTTAAGTCTATCTTTCATATTTTTATGGATTAGTAACTATATACATAACACCTGTTTTACTGGAAATGCTTCCACATTTACAATCCGCAGCTCCAAAGGACGCACAAAGTCCGGAGGCCACGGTCGTCTTCGTAGTATCAGCAGCATTTTCCAAGCAAGACATCAGGTAATACGCTTTATTGCTTAAGAGGGGAGTGTACTGGTAATCGATCCACTCTGATGCTCTCGGGTCTGTAAAAGTATTCTTAATATATACGACAGGAGACTTCAGTGTACCTTGGTAATTACTGGCTGGATATTCATTTGTATCGTTCCTGTAGGCCTCCAGGGCTTTTTGCAGCTGACTCATATCACTTTTTCGCTGTACATCTCTTGCTCTTACTCTAGCTTGGTTAAAGTTAAATGCCGCTAATCCAGTCAAGACTGCCATTATCCCAACCGCTACCAGCAACTCAATAAGAGTAAAACCATTTTTTCTTAACATCATAAACTTTTTATTAATCCGGTCTCAGTAATTTTATAATTACACGGCACGGTACCGTATATGGCACAACTAACGGTCCAAGGATCGGCAATTACCTTACCGGAACCATCTTTTAGCAAATCTTTGTCGTTTACGTTTTCTAGCGAGGAATAAATAGCATAGGTCTGCCCATCTGAAACATATATATATTTTCTGTCTACAGTGGGATCGCTTGGAATAGTAATGTATTCGATATTTGTGCCATCCACGAGTGCATACAGCTTACTTCCACATGACGTGTTTGTAACTGTGGACCCGGATTTACTGACACAATACATTTTACTTTGACTGTCAGAGATTGGATATCTCCCAACATCATTGTAGAAAGCTTCTACCGCTTTAGACAATTGGTTCAAATCACTTTTCCTTTGCGTGTCTCTGGATTTAACCGTTGCCTGCATATATGTCCCTATACCAACCACAGACAGTATCATGACAATACCCATGACTAACATGAGCTCTATCAATGTAAAACCATTCTTTGTGTTCACAATTACATTGTGTCTGATACGCAAAGAAATGTCAAACCAGAAGCGACACATACCAGCTCCAAACAGCATTTCCCCAAAGCAAACCAAAAGCGGTCCCGATAATCAAGAAGGGGCCAAATGGTAGATACTGTGTCATCTTTTTCTTTTTCAAAGCTATTAGTGCCAAACCCACCAAAGAGCCCGAAACAAAAGCTACGAACATACCGGGCATTATCTTCGGCCAGCCCAAAAGCAAACCAAGCGAGGGAGCCAAATAGATATCACCCAAACCAAAACCATCTACATGTTTAATCAGCTTCGTTGCCCATTGCAAAATCAAGAACATCAGACAGAGTGCAAATCCGGAAATTATTGCCTTGATTAGATCTGCACCATTCATAATTCCAAATCCGGTCAAACCTACTCTGTAGGCCAAAGCCAAAGAAAATAAAGTCAGATTTAAACCAAAAGGAATAATCATATAAAGTAAGTCGATAACAAAAATGGCAAACAATACCAAGCCGGTAACCAGCCAGAATACCGGCTGGATAAAACTCCAGGGGTTACCCACTAGTTTAAAGAAATTAAAACCAACCACAAACCACCAGACAAAGAATATCCCGGTCAAGAACTCAATTATCGGATGTCGTATAGAAATCTTCTTGTGACAGAAAGCACATCGACCGCCCAAAAAAAGATAAGAGAACAGTGGAATATTCATATACCAGTAAATAGTATGTTTACATTTTTCGCATACTGACCTGCCGGACATGGGGGACTTACCATGAGGCACTCTCCATATAACCACATTCAGAAAACTACCCCAAATCAAACCCATGACGAACAAAAATATAATTACCGCAATCATCATCCTATTTTATCATCAGGAAACCAAAAACCCCGCCTAGTGCGGGGTTTTCTAAATAGTTTTTTAAAAACTTATTCAAAACATTGAAGACACAAATCACTTAACACATCAGGGCATGAAGAGCCTTGTGGTGCTACATCAGCTACCGTGGTACCTTGTTTTGTTAGGTAATATTTAGTTTGGGCGTCAGACCTACTCGATTTACCTTCGGGAGCAAAACACACAGCCACTTTTGTCGAGCTTCCACTAAGTACATAAAGTGGAGTTTTAAGTCCGTCGAAAAATGTAGTTTTAATCTCACCATCAGTGCCCAAGGTATTCGTAAGACAAGACTTAACTCCATCAGCAATTCCGGAACCTAAACCAATCTCCACATAAGATCTCGGATAAGTAGCGGTTGAAACAGCCGGGCGTATTACCGTCCAAGGTGCATCAGGACAATTAGCTGTGTCATACGATCCTGTAAGTGCTCCTGGCTTGAACCAAGGTAAATAACCGTGAGTCGTATAGTATCTCTGAGAAGCGCCCAAGAACTCAATAGCTGCACTACGATTATTAGTATCTCTCGCTTTCTTTAGTTGTTCAAATGGATCAATAGCAGCCAAGAGTCCGGCCGCCAAGATACCAAGCACACCAATAACTATTAACAGCTCCATTAGGGTGAAACCTTTATTTTTCATATGCGTTACTTTTATCATTACTAATTAACTATGAATTATTAAAATTGACTTGTCAAGTTGTAGATAGGCATGATCACAGCAATCACGAGGAAACCGACCCCAACTCCCATGATTACCATGATGAGTGGCTCTATTGCAGTAGTCAAAGCTTTCACTTTTATTTCACTTTCTGATTCGTAATAAATCGCCAATTTAGCCAAAACCGAATCAAGCTTTCCTGTTTCTTCTCCCACAGAAATCATTTGAGATAAAATCGGCGGAAACATCTCAATCCTTATGACGGCCTCGGCCAAACTCACTCCTTTTTCTACATAAACCGCAGCTTGTTTTATCCCTGCAGAGTAAATCCTGCTACCCAAAGTCTGAGACACAATGTTAAGGGAATCCAAAATAGGAATACCGGCCCCCAAAAGAACACTTATCGTCCTGGCAAACTCGGTCAAGATAATGTCCTTCTTTAATTTTCCCCAAATTGGAATTTTAAAAGTCATCTGCTCTACAATCAAGCCACCAACTTCTGTTTTTGACCAATTAGAAAAAAATGCAGCCGATCCACCCATTACGAGCAAGACCAAGTACCAAAATCTGACGGTAAAGTCACTAATACCCATCAATACCTTCGTGGGTCCGGGTAACTCGGCTCCAAAATCTTTATACATTGCCGTCAGTTTCGGCACTACAAAGACCATCATGATACCGGCAATAGCAATCATAGCTACAAAAATAATCACCGGATATACCATGGCACCTTTTGTCTTACTTCTAAATTCGCGTTGTTTGTCCAGTGAATCCGCCAGCTTACCCATAACTTGGTCCAAAACACCTGCAGACTCACCAGCCCTCACCATAGCTACGTACACGGAAGAAAATCCACCACCGGAGGCCTCTACTGCATCAGCCAAGGTAGACCCACCCTCAACTTCAGTTAATATTTTTTCTAGAATAGGTTTAAGTCCCGCACCGGACTGGTTCTTAAGAATTTTTAGAGCTTCCACCAAAGGCAAACCGGAACCAATCATCGTAGCCATTTGACGGGTAAAATTGGTAATCTCATCGGCCTTGGGCTTTGAGAATCTTCCCATCAACGCATCCAAATTCAATTGATCGGCTTCAAACAAAGAAGTAATCAAAAGCCCCTTACTCCGCAATATGTTTGCTGCCTGCTTTACATCCACGGCATCCAACACTCCACCGGAAGAATTACCTTCTCTATCTTTTACTTTATATTGAAAAGCTTTCATTATTTATCTGCCACCGAGTAATTTATCTAGTAGGGAAGGTCTGATGGCGTATTCCAAAGCTGTTGTTCTATCAATAATATTTTTATTCACCAAATCAGCCAAACTATTTTCCATGAGTCTCATCCCCAGATTTCCACTGGTTTGAATTACGTTATCGATTTGAAATGTCTTACCCTCACGGATATTATTTCTAATGGCCGGAGTTACTACCATTATTTCCGTTACCACCACACGCTTACCGGAAATAGTAGGGATAAGCCTTTGAGACAGAACAGCTTCGAGTACCATTGAAAGTTGCAAAACCATCTGTGATTGTTGATTCTCAGGAAAACTATCTACAATTCTTTCAATGGATTGAGCGGCCGAGTTCGTATGCAAAGTGGCAAATACCAAATGTCCTGTTTCTGCCACAGTCATCGCCGCTTGCATTGTATCCGGGTCTCGCATCTCACCGATATACACGACATTAGGATCTTCTCGCAGAACAGACTTGAGAGCATTTCCCCAGCTCTTAGTATCGCCACCAAGCTCACGCTGACTCATAATTGACTTTTTGTTCTCATGCACAAATTCAATTGGATCTTCAATAGTTACCACATGGTCTGTTCTGGTGGAATTAATTTCATCAATTATTGCAGCCAAAGTCGTAGACTTACCTGACCCGGTCGGCCCGGTTACCAGAATAAAGCCTTGTTTTAATTTCGTAAAAGAGTGACAAATATCCGGAAGTCCTAGCTCACTAATTACCGGGATTTTGTCGGGAATATAGCGGAGTGAAATCGCCGGAGTACCTTTTTGGAAATAAGCGTTTGCTCTAAATCTAGCCTTGCCGGGTACATGGAGTGAAAAATCCAGTTCGAGTTCCCTCAGAAACACCTCTTTTTGATTTTGATTCATGACACTGGTAATCATGGCCATCAGATGTTCAGAGTCAATGATGCCTCCCGGCTGATATTGTTCCAATTTTCCCATGGTTCGGAAAATTGGGTAATTATTGGCCACCAAATGAATATCTGAGGCTCCTGTGCTTGAAGCTTTAAGTAATAGTTCCTGCATCAATTCTGAAGATTTATCCATTTTTTTTATTTTTTATACTTGAGCTACTCTAATAACTTCTTCTAGTGTGGTCACTCCTTCTAAAACTTTTAAGTAACCATCTTGTTTCATAATAATCATGCCATCTTCCATGGCTTGCTTTTCTATTGTAGCCGCATCGGCTCTCTCTAGGATAGATCTTGCGATTTTTTCCGTTACTCGCAACACTTCATAGATACCTACTCGACCATAATAACCGGCACTGCCACATTTTTCACACCCCGCACCTTTGTATAACATGAAGGGGGTGTTATTCTTCTTGGCTAAAGCAGATTGAGTCTCATTGGTTTTTAGCCATCCGTCCAAAAGTTTACCCAAAGCTTTCTGAATATCATCTACCACAGACTGTTCGGGCACATATGCCTGTTTACAATTGTCACAAATTTTTCGGAGCACACGCTGACCAATGGCAGCCGTCATAGATGAAGCAAGCAAAAATGGTTCGGCTCCCATATCCAAAAGACGGGGAAGAGCACCTGCCGCGGAGTTTGTATGAACCGTGGAAAAAACCAGGTGACCGGTAAGAGATGCTTGAATAGCCAGCTGTGCTGTTTCTTCATCTCGAATTTCTCCTACCATAATAATATTCGGATCTTGTCGCAAGAAAGAACGTAGACCGGAAGCAAAAGTTAGACCCGCTTGAGCATTTATTTGGACCTGATTTACTCCACTCATTTGATACTCCACAGGATCCTCAAGAGTCACTATGTTCACCTTTGGATTATTTATCATAGTTAAAAGTGAATACAAAGTGGTCGTTTTTCCTGAACCGGTCGGTCCGGTAGCAAGGATAATCCCATGAGGAATATGAATCGCTTCTTCCAGGGTTGCCAAAGCTTTAGCCCGAATACCAAGCTCAGACAAGGTAGGAACTCTCTCTGATTTCTTAAGCAAACGCATAACGATCTTCTCACCGTTTACCGTAGGCAAAGAGGAAATACGAAGGTCAACTTCTCCAAACTCGGAACTGAAATTAAAACGTCCGTCTTGAGGAATGCGTTTCTCATCTATCTTCATTCCACTAAGAATTTTAATACGGGAAACTAAGGCAGCGTGATAATCTTTATCCAAAGTTAATTTTTCCTCCAGAATACCGTCGATGCGATAGCGGACACGCGTAATATTTTCCTGAGGTTCAATATGGACATCTGAAGCTCTTAAGCGAATTGCGTGTTCCAAAATCTTTCTCACGATCTCTACAATTTTCGGCTCCTTGATTATTTGAGAAATTGTCTCTGAAGTTACCAGTCTAACTCCTGATTCTTCAGACTGCTCCTTACCTCGCTTCAGAACTCCGGAAATTTCCCCTGACAGACTTTGGCTATACACATTGCTAAGTAAAGTGTCAAAATTTTCCTTGGAAGTTAAAAAAGATTTTATTTTGTACCCTGTTCTTTTCTGGAAGAAATCTACGGTTGATAGATCTTCCGGTTTTACCATTACCAAACTCAAAATTCCCGTCCCCTTATCCAAGTCAAGTGGAATTATTTGATAGTTTCTTGCTAGTTCTACAGAAATCAAAGTTAAGAGTTCCGGACTTACGGAAATTTTGCTCTCCGAAAAGTAGGGGATATTAAGTACCTTTGCTCTAGATTCAGACAAATCACGCTCACTCACAATTCTCTTAGCCAAGAGCAATTCAGTTAAGCTTTTACCGGTCGTAACGGCTTCTATCCGAAGAGTTTCAGCTTTATCTGCATCCAGCCTCCCTGACGAAAGTAGTAAGTCCAGCAAAGCCTTCTCTTGATAATCCATACTTTAAATATAGCAAATTTCTCAACGTCATTGCGAGCGAAGCGTGGCAATCTAGCCTATCAACTACCAAATCAAATTAATTTTTTATTATTCTCCACGAAGAAATCAAGAAATTATCCAATATCAGTTTGTAATTAATATTAGTTTGTTTAAGTTCGGAGAGGGAAGTAATCGCCAAATCAAGAATAGACAGTCTCTTATTAGTTATTTCACCCGAAAGACTCTCGTGTAATTTCCTTACAATTTCTTCCATTACAGAAATAGTTTTTTCCTTATCCAGTTTATCCACAAATGCGATACAAGCCGCCGGACCACTACTCCAGCACTTTCTCACTTCATCCCAATAATCATCACTCTGTACAATCGGTTTTTTAAAATCCCAAAGCACGGCCCTAGAAAGAATGGTGGGCAGCAAAAGATTCTCATTTTCTACGACCAAGACGAAATCCATTGCTTCTTCCAACTCCTCCATTGGTTTCAAAAGAACAGACTGCGCTTCCGGACTAATTTTATCCGCACCCCAAATAATCATCGAATAGCTTGGATGTGTTCTCAAGATATTTATTCCGGAATACAGCCAAGAACGAAGCTCGTCTACCTTCGAAGATTCACCTTCAAATCCCAATATAGAATTTTCTTCCAAACCGAGGTTTTGCAGTAAATCTTTTTTATCCGGGAAGACACCCACGGCTATTTTTGGTAACATATACATATTGTAATTCATGGGTTAAAATGAACCCGCGACTCTTTTTTAGATACAATATTTATCGCGTGTCATTCCCGACCTGAGTGGGCCGCTGGTCCCCGAAGGGGGAAATCTATAAAAATAAATCCGAATTAAATTATTAGTCATTCCGAGCGGAGTCGAGGAATCTCACTCCATCAAGCGATCTTAAAAATAAAATAACAAAATGCCAGAACAAACATATACAGCTAAAGACATTACCGTATTGGAAGGTTTGGAGCCGGTCCGAAAGCGCCCCGGAATGTATATCGGAAGTACCGACGAAAAAGGTCTTCACCATCTTCTAATCGAAATTGTCGACAACTCTTTAGACGAAGCCATTGGCAACTTTGCCAAAAATATTTATGTCTGTCTACACAAAGATGGTTCTGTTTCCGTATCCGATGATGGTAGGGGAGTGCCCACCGATTTGCATCCCAGCGGAGTTTCTGCCCTAGAAGTTGCCATGACTAAGCTCCATGCTGGCGGCAAATTTACCGAATCTGCATACAAAGCTTCCGGAGGTCTACATGGTGTAGGAGCATCTGCTGTCAATGCTTTATCCACTCATATGGATGTGATTGTCAATCACTCTCCCAAATTTTTTCTTCAATCATACAAAACAGGCACTCCCGATTTTCCTGTCAAAGAAGTCTCATTAGATAAAATAGAGGCTTTCGTCCCGGAATACCACAAACACCTTTTAAAAGCCAAATCCGGAACCCTCACTCATTTCTGGCCGGACCCAACCATCTTCAAAATCACTACCGATTTTAACTACGTAAACATCAAAGCCAAACTTCAAGAAAGAGCCTACCTCGTTGCCGGTGTTTACATCCACCTTTTGGACGAGAGGACAGAGAAGGAAGCAAATTTCTATTTTGAATCCGGTATCAAATCTCTACTCTCTCACATGAACCGCCACAAAAAAGCCCTTCATGAACAAATCTACGTTTCCGGTATCGCCACTGAGGCCAACATTCCCATTGGAGTCGAAGTTGTTATGCAATACACAGACACCTACAACGACCACATCGAATCTTTCGCCAACACTATCAATACTTATGATGGTGGTACTCATCTAACTGGCTTCAAGACCGCTCTCTCAAAAGTTTTAAAGAACTACATCACCGCCGGAGAATCCGATAAAGAAAAAGACAAGAAGAGTAAAGGAAAAGATAAAGATATGGAACTTACTCCTGATGATCTTAAGGAAGGTCTCACTGGAGTTGTCTGGATCAAAATGAGTTCTTCCGAAATCCAATTCGAATCACAAACCAAAACTAAAGTAAACAATGCAGAAGTGCAGTCTGCCGTTTATCAAATAGTCAAAAAAGGACTGGAGGAATTCCTTGAAGAACACCCTCAAGTTGCCCAAATAATAATTGGCAAGGTATTCTTAGCCGCCAAAGCCCGTATGGCTGCCCGAGCCGCAAGAGAAGCCGTCGTCCGCAAAGGCGCCCTCGAAGGCATGACTCTTCCAGGGAAATTAGCCGACTGCCAAGAGAAAGACCCCGCCATGTCCGAACTATTTATTGTTGAGGGAGATTCAGCCGGTGGCTCTGCAAAACAAGGACGGGACCGCAAGCACCAAGCTATCCTTCCATTAGGCGGAAAAATTTTGAACACTGAAAGAGCTCGTCTAGATAAAATTGTGGAATTCGAAGAATTAAAAGATTTAATTATTGCCATGGGTATGGGAATAGGGGAGACGTTAGACGCAAAGAAGCTAAGATACGATCGCATCATTATCATGACCGATGCCGACGTCGACGGTGCACATATTGCTACGTTACTACTTACATTCTTCTATCGCCACACAAACCCCTTAGTCACCGCCGGCAATATTTATCTGGCTATGCCTCCACTCTATTTAATTTCTCATGATTCCACCAAGAAATACGTATATTCTGACATCGAAAAAGATGCTTACATGTCCACTCTCACACCGGTCCAAAAGCAAAGAGCCGGAATCCAACGCTACAAAGGTCTTGGAGAAATGAATCCTGAACAGCTTTGGGAAACCACCATGAATCCGGCTACCCGCACTCTAAAAAAGATTAGTATTGAGGACGCCGAAAAAGCCGATGTCGTCTTTACTACTCTCATGGGCCAGGAAGTTGCTCCACGTAAAAAGTTTATTCAAATGCACGCCACTTCAGCCACCCTCGACGTCTAATCATAACCACCAATGTCATTCCCGACCTGATCGGGAATCTATATAAATAAATACAATATTATGAAAACCTACATTTTTGGTCACATCAAACCCGATCTCGATTCCGTAGTCGCCGCACTAGCTTTTGCCGAGTATGCCAAATTAAATGGTGTTGAAAGCCCAACTCCGGTCATCGTTGATCAGTTTAATCCTGAAACCAAATTTGTTTTTGAAAAATTTGGAATTACTTCGCCACAATTAATTACCATATCCGATATTCTCCCAGAAGATAAAGTAATTCTGGTCGATCACAACGAAGCCGACCAAAGACTGGCAGGTTTAAACCAAGACCAAATTGTCGGTATCTACGATCACCACAAAGCTAATCTAAACTTTTCCTCACCTATCGAGATTTGTATCATGCCTTTCGGTTCTTCAAACACGGTAGCTTGGCAGCTTTTCAAAGAAATAAATTATTCTCTTCCGGTGGACCTTGCCAAGATAATGCTTTGTGCTGTCCTCTCAGACACAGTAGGTCTCAAATCCTCAACTACTACAGAAAAAGATAAACTTGCTGTCTCAGATTTGTCGGCTGTATCCGGTATTTCTGATATTCAAGCTCTTACTTTGGAAATATTTAAAGCCAAATCAAACGTAGCCTCACTTAGCGACGAACAAGTTGTAAAAAACGATTACAAAATCTTTGATTTTGGCGGCAAAAAGGTATTTATTGATCAGCTGGAAACTGTAGAGCAAGATTTACTTTTAAGTACCAGAAAGCAAGGATTGCTCTCTGCACTTCAAATCATCAAATCCCAAGAAGGTGTTGATTTCCTTATTTTAGCTATCACCGATATCTTGAAAGTTAATACCAAGTTATTAGTAAATGGAGTAGGAGAGACCGAACTAATTCAAAAAGCATTTGGTGGTTCCATCGCCGATAATATCTTAGATATCGGACCCAAAATGTCCCGCAAAAAAGATATTGCTCCTGCCATCGAAAAAGCCTTATTAAATTAATGTCATTCCCGACCTGATCGGGAATCTATATAAATAAATACCGATAAAAAAATGGACGAAAACGAAATCAAAGACCAAGATCAAGAAGTAGTATCCACCGAAGCCGTGGCAGACGAACAAACTCAGTGGGGGCTAATCAGAACCACTCCTATCATTGAGGAAATGGAACGTTCTTATCTGGACTACGCCATGTCAGTTATCGTAGCTCGAGCTCTTCCGGATGTTCGTGATGGTCTTAAGCCTGTTCACCGTCGTATTCTTTTCGCCATGAAAGAAATGGGCTTGACCCACAAAAGTGCTTACAAAAAATCTGCCAGAATCGTAGGAGAAGTTCTCGGTAAGTATCACCCTCATGGTGACCAGGCTGTTTACCAAACTATGGTTCGCTTGGCTCAAACATTTTCCATGCGTTATCCGCTTATTGATGGTCAGGGAAATTTCGGCTCTATCGACGGTGACTCAGCCGCTGCCATGCGTTATACCGAAGCCCGCCTAAGCAAAATTGCCGGAGAAGCTTTGGAAGATATTGATAAGCGCACTGTCGATTTTATAGACAACTTCGATGGCTCTCAAGAAGAACCCACTGTATTACCCGCCAAACTGCCAAATCTACTACTCATGGGTTCCGATGGTATTGCCGTCGGTATGGCCACAAAGATTCCACCTCACAATTTACTCGAAGTGGTCGATGCCATCAAAGCTCTTATCGACAAAAGCAATGCAGTTGTAACTAAACAGTTTAAAGATGAAGAGTTAGTTTCCGCACCATATAAAGATATCGCTGGAGCCCTCGAATCCTCGGTTGAAATAGATGAGCTCTGTAAACATATCAAGGGTCCGGACTTCCCAACCTCGGGTATTATTTACGACACCAATGAAATCAAGAAACTTTATCAAACGGGTAAAGCCAGTATCATGGTTCGTGGAGTTGCCGAAATAGTAGAAAAGAAGAATGGTCGCTTCCAGATCCTTATTACCGAACTTCCATACCAAGTCAACAAAGCCAAATTAATTACAAACATTGCCGAGCTGGTAAAGAAAAAGAGATTGGACGGCATTGCCGATCTTCGCGACGAATCTGACCGTATTGGTCTAACTGTAGCAGTAGATTTAAAGAAGGATGCCAAGCCCAAGAGTGTGCTAAACAATCTTTACAAATTCACCGAACTTCAAACCAGTTTCCCCGCCAACGTCGTGGCTTTAACCTCAGACGGGACACCTCACTTGCTAAATCTTAAGCAAATTTTGATGGAGTACACCGCTCATCGCCAGGGAGTTATTGTACGAAGAAGTCAGTTTGAGCTAAAGACTGCCATGGACCGCGCTCACATCTTAGAAGGACTACTTATTGCCTTAAATAATATTGATGAAGTCATCGAAACTATCAAGAAGAGTCCGGATAGTGAAACAGCCAAACAAAATTTAATGGCCAAATTTGGTCTTTCGGAAATCCAGTCCGTCGCCATTCTAGACATGCAGCTGAGAAAATTAGCCGCTTTGGAAAGAGCCAAGATTGAAGCTGAATATCAGGAGCTAAAGAAACAAATTGATAAACTGATTGCCATCCTCAAAGATCCCAAAGAAGTGCTTCAAATAATCAAAGACGAAGTTACCAAACTGGCTCTCGATTATCCGGAAAAGAGGAAAACAAAAATTGTTGCCAACGCCCCAGGTACTTTTTCAGAGGAAGATTTGATTCCTGCGGAAGAAACTATCGTAGCCCTCACCAAATCCGGCTACATCAAGCGCATGCCTCTAGCTACCTTCAAAACTCAAAAGAGGGGAGGCAAGGGTGTTTCCGGCATGACTATCAAAGATACAGATGAAATACACCTCCTCACCAACGCCAATACTCACGACAGGTTACTTGTTTTTAGTAGTAAGGGAAAAGTATTCTCACTCAAAGTCTGGGAACTTCCTGAAGGTAGTCGTATCAGCAAAGGTCAAGCGATTATCAATCTGATAAATATCGACACCGATGAAACAATACAATCCATACTACCTCTGTCATCCAAGATTGATAAAGCCGACTGTCTTTTCTTCACTACCAAGAAAGGTATAGTAAAGAGAACAGTTCTCAGTAAATACGAAAACATCAAGAGCAACGGTCTCATTGCTATCAAACTGACTCCGGATGATAGTCTTGTGTGGGTAAACAAAACCTCCGGTAGCGACCACATCCTCTTGGTCAGTCGAGATGGAAAATCCATTCGATTCCAGGAAGGTGATGTCAGGCCTACCGACAGAGACACCATGGGTGTTAGAGGTATTCTTCTCAAAAACGATGACTACATTATTTCTATGGAATCTTTCTCCCCAGTTGAGCCTGTTTCCACCGACAAACGTGTCAAGCTTTATCGGGACTTGTTAGTCGTCACCGAAAAAGGCATGGGCAAGAGAACTCCTCTAAACGAATATCCTGTTCAAAATCGTTCCGGACAGGGATTAAAGGTAAGCGAAACGGCCGACAAAACGGGAAAGATTTCCGGAGCATTGCTAGTGGACCAAGATTCTGAAGTCGTCTTAATCACTACCTCACAAGGTCAAGCCATCAAGCTTCCTGTCAGAAATATCCCCAGATTAGGCCGCGCCACTCAAGGAGTAATTCTTATGCGCTTCGCCAAAGATGGAGACAGTATCGTCGCCGTCACGGTCATCTCCGAATCCGAAGAGGAATAATACTTTATGAATATCAAAGAGTACGAAGCGGCCCTAAATGAGCCGCTTCGTCATGTCACCCTTACCCTGCTTTTGGATAATAACAGAATTTTGCTGGCCATGAAGAAAAGAGGATTCGGTGTCGGAAAATGGAATGGGGTTGGCGGTAAAACCGACCTTGGAGAATCAGATCTGGACGCAGCCATTAGAGAAACAGAGGAAGAAATAGGCGTCACGCCAGAAAATCTCGAAAAAGTTTGCGTTATAAATTTTTACCATCCTCAAAATCTTGACGGCAAAGGACTAAATCAACAGGTCCATGTTTTTATTGTTCGCGATTGGATAGGTGACCCAATCGAGACAGAGGAGATGAAACCTCAATGGTTTATTTTTGATGACATACCATACAAAGATATGTGGTGGGATGATGAGATCTGGTTCCCCATAATTCTGAGTGGTTCAAAAGTCAAAGCTAGTTTTATGTTCGACGAGAATGAAAACATCATCGATCAAATCCTCGAGATTGTTGACGAAGTTTAATTACACAAGAACGGAAGGTTTTAACTTCAATAATTTGTCCTGCACTTCCTTTAGATTTTCCGACTGATGAGGATATTTAACCCGAGCTTCTTCCGTAAAGTACTTATGATTTGTGAGCAAGCTCTCGCTACCGGGTAGAAATTTGGCCTCATTAGCAGTGGTTAATTCATCTGTGTTAAAAACCTCTTTCATTAACAGATTTGTACATCTCCAAAACTCAGATGTCTCTTGACCCAAATTTGCCAAATCAGCATCGGCAATCAACTGGGTCATGTAATTTACTGTAGTAAATGGCTGCTCCATTACTCCCGTGGCAAAACTTACCTCAGTCGAAAGTATAACTGTCTCCACGGTCTTAATTTCTTCAAGCGTGAAGAGTTTTGAATTGGTCATCATTTCAACCGCCGCTTTAGCACTTATACGCTCATTCTCACCACTTCCCATATCCTGTTCCAAGTCATGATAAGCGGCAGCAATTATAAGAAGGGGCAACTCTTCAGTTTTAATTTTTCCATTTTCTAAAGCCTTTACCCCTAATTGTTTTGCCTCTTCTATAACTAGTTTTGAATGCTTTTCGTTGTGATATCTTTTCTTACTCTCGACCCCGTACTCTCCACTACCATATCTCATCCTAACCTGGTCAAGAGCATGATTAACCAAACCCTTAACCACTTCTTCCTTTAGTTTTTCTTCAAGTTCCATAACTCAAGAGTATATAAAGAAAACCCTCCTATTACTAGGAGGGCTCTAATATTATCGGGGATCTTGTTGTGCTTTATGTCAACAAATTTGTCATATTGACTTCCCCAGCTTCGCCAATTCTTGGATAAAGCATAAATAAAATCCCCCGCATAAACATGCGGGGGATAAGTAGCAAGTTATTGGTACAGCTTACTCAAAATATACTTTCCATCTTCTGTTAACAGATCTGTCGCTTTCGTTCTCCAACCGGTTTTTAAATAGATTGAACTGTCGGAAAGAAGCATTTCGCCGTTTTGAGAATAGGCAGTTTTACGTGGCACATCGATTACAGCTACAGTGACAAGTTCACCGATGATACCACTCACATCAATCAAAATATCCCCAACAAGAACCTCGCTAAAACCATAAACTTGTAAGCCATGTGATCTGAAAATCTCGACATCTGGGTATGAAATAATTACAAATTTCATATCCAAACCCAAATCGTATACCGAAGCGACTTTTGAAAATTCAACGATTCGCCCACTATCTACCAGTAGGCTATCCTCATTTAATTTTGCGATTACAACAAGAACTTCATTTCCAACACGTATTCGGTCTCCAGTTCTTAAATCTCCGATATTAAGTACTCTCATGGAACCTCCTTGTTAAATAGCTAGGATTCAGCCAATTTTACACCATTCTATATCCTAATAAGTACAATTATTTCAAAAACTGATCGTGGATCTTCTTGAGCTGGGGATTGGTTACGTGCGTATATATCTGAGTTGTGGCTACATTTTTGTGCCCCAGCATTTCCTGAACACTTCTCAAATCAGCACCTTGCTGGAGTAGGGTAGTGGCGAAGGAGTGTCTCAGTATATGAGGACTAACCTTTATCGCTATTCCTGCTGACCTTCTATATTTTTCCACAATTCTTTGAATCCCTCTGACCGACAGTCTAGCCTTCTCATTTCCCATAGTCGGGTCCCAATCACCACTTCTGGGCACTCGCACCCACAGGGCTCTAAAAGGATCTGTCCTAGCCGACAGATATCTGCCAAGCCATACATTGGCCCGTTCAGAAATAAAGACCACCCTGGCTCGACGGCCCTTGCCAATTATCCCAAACTCTCTCTCTTTCAAATCAATTTTATCTATATCCAGCTTAGCCATTTCAGACACACGCAAACCGGTACTAAACAATACTTCCAAAATAGTTCTATCCCTCAGACCTGGAACTGTTGAGGTATCCGGGGCCATCAAAAGTCTTTCAACTTGTTCTCGGTCCAGAAACTTTATTTGATGTTCACTGGCCTTCGGCAAATCTACCTTTTCTGCCGACAAAGTTTTTATACCTTTTTTGCTGCAATATTTTAGAAACGCCCTCAAAGCAATCACGTAATAACTCTGCGTAGTAGGGGAGAGCTGCTTACCTTCTTTGGTCTCAAATCTAGTTAAAAATAATCTGTACTTACGAACCATTTCACTTGTCAATTTCTCGATATACTCCTGCTCATAATGTTTCTCAAACCATTTACGGAACATATCGAGATAGTGGGAGTAGTTACGAATAGTAAACTTCGAATAGTTTTTCTCCACCTCAATAAAGCTCAAATATCTCCGAATAAGTATCCTTAAACCCAAATCATTTACTTGCTTTTTAGCCACAATTAATCATAGCAAATTATTGTGCGACAAATATCCAGCCATCCGGTGGGTTTATTACACCCTCTTTTCAATCCTCAATCCCAACACTACGGCGATGATCATGAGCACCAGCCCAAACCACATCGCGAAATTTCTAGCTCCACCCACGAGGAGAACAGCACTTCCGAGCAAACTCCCACCGACGGCATAGGGAATACTACGCAGTAAACTCAAAGAAGAAAGTGTCGTGGCTCTAACTTTTGATTCGGTATTTAGGTTAACCATCACAGAAGCCGCATTATCTCCCAGCACCTCAAGAATTACTCTAAATAATAGCAGTACGCCTCCGGCAATCATACCAACAACAGGGGACAGTATCAGCAGTAAAGCCATCACAATCATCGAAACAATTAGTACCAATCTCTGGTCAAGCTTCACCTTCCATCTGGGCAGATACAAAGAAGCAAAGCCTGCCACCAGACAAACAATCGAAAATAGAATACTCACCCCAAGGGGAGAGTAGCCATATTCCACTGCTAGTAAATCATCTAAGATGTTGTAAATAAATATCCCCATAGCGCCCGTAGCAATCAAAAATAAGGATAGCTTAGACATATAAGCGTTTTTAAACAGTTCTTTGATTCCTAAGGTGTTTTGCTTAAAGAAACTCATAATCGAATATTTATCTGTATCAATTTTAGGTTCTTCCAGATAAAAACATGCAATCAACCCCGTAAGACAAACAATGCCATTCAATATATATGGCAGCCCAGGTGAAAAAGAGTACAGGAGGCCTCCTATCACCCCACAAATAGCCATGGCCCAGAGTCTGGTAGCGTTAATGGTTCCGATTTTTCTCTCAAATAAATGTTCTTCCTTCAGCACCTTTAAGCTATCAAAAACTAAAGCGTCGAGCGTCCCCGAGTAAAAAGCTCCACCGACACACACAAAAAGCCAAAGAGAAATCGCCAGCATCCAAAAACTTCCGGAAATACCCATCATAATATTCCCAATAGCTTGAAGCAGGAAGGCAATCATTAAAGTTTTCTTTTTACCCATGATATCGGCGAATGCCCCCGTCGGGATTTCCATCAATAAACCGGCCATAACCGATCCGGAATCTAACAAGGCTACCGTAGCATAACTTCCGAAGCTCAGATAATAAAATATCCAATTTCCCATCCAAAACCAGGAATGAAAGGCAAAAGACAAAAAGTAGGCGATTGAAATATTTCGCTTCACAACCCATTTTACCAGCCCGAGTATAATTTCCTTATGAGCAAAAACCCTTTTCAGAACGGAATCCTTGCCAGCGCCTATATATTCCTAGTAGTCTCACTGATGACTTATGCTGGGAAATTTGCAGATAAACCAGATTCATTCCTTGCACCTGTCGCTTTTATTTCGGTTTTTACTTTGTCCGCAGCCGTTATGGCTTATCTCTTTTGTCTTCAACCCATTCTATTATTTATAGACGGAAAAAAGAAAGAAGCCATCAATCTATTTGTTCAGACGATTGCCGTTTTTGCCGGCATAACAATTCTAATCTTACTTACACTTTACACCAGCCTTATTCACTAATTTAAGACAAATCTTATGAGATCTTACACTTCGATTGACGAATATATTGGAACATTTCCTAATGTAATACAACTAAAACTAGAGAAGGTAAGGTCAACTATTCAGCAGACCGCCCCGACAGCTATCGAGGCAATTTCTTACGGCATGCCAACTTTTAGACTAAACGACAAGAACTTAGTTCATTTCGCCGCTTTTAAAAACCATATCGGTTTTTATCCAGCACCATCCGGCGTGACCAAATTCGAAAAAGACCTCTTATCCTATGTCCATGCCAAAGGCTCTATTCAATTTCCACTAGACAAACCAATTCCCTTCGATTTAATTTCTAAAATCACCAGATTTAGAACCAAAGAAATATTAGGGCGATATACGTAAAATGGAAAAACAACCACTAAGCCCTCTGGAAACCGCAGTAGAAATGGTGGTCATGATGAGTAAAAGAGATACAGTCATAGGAGACCCCTTTATGCAAGATGTCAAAATGGCAAAAAGTCTTATGGCAGGAGTAAGAAATTCACCTGATTTGAGCCCACAAGTACTTCAAGCTTGCAGAGATCAACTAACAGCTCTTTATGGCTCCTCTGAAAAAGTTACAGATGAAGAAGCCAAATTGCTTTATGTAAAGCTCCAAAAGAAAATAAAATAAAAAACAAACTTCGACCGAACCACCTCTAATTACTTCCAAGCAGGAAAATTTTAGATGTTTTGCTTCCTGTTTATGCCCAAAACCATATAGCCCAGCAGTTTCCCGTCGTAGCCCAAAATGGGTGTAAAGGCATAAACTTTTTCACCTTCCCATTGCTGACGAGGGAAGACGTCAACATCTGTAGCAACACTCTTGCCATCCATCAAGATCTGTTTTAGATAGCTCGTTTTATCAGAATTCAATTTACCGTCCGAGTACATATCAGAAACCAGTCGATACCCATCACCATCTATTATCAGAAAATTTATATTTATAATTCCTTTTTCTGGTTCATTTATCTGTCTCAGCAGATTGATTTCAGAAACCTTTTCCCCGGTCTTTATCACCTTAATTATTTCATCCTTCCGTGCTTGATAAATTCTTTCGACACTGGCTTTTATTCTTACCAGTTTTTCATCCAATCTCCGCCGATTCCACCACGAGCCTCCCAGAACAGTGAGAGTAATGAGCAGAGCAACTACCGTCAGTTGCCAGATATTTATCTTGATGTATGAATTATTTTCCGCCATCGATTTTGTCTGCAATTCTGCCAATATTTACCATAATGTTGATAATTACCGAAGAAAAAATAATCGAGGTCGAGACTATCATGAAAACCGTCCCAACCTTTTCAATCTCAGGAGGGAATAAGTCCCAGTTAAAAACCGAGTTCGAAATCGCCAGCGTCACAGTAAACACCATCAACGTAAGCAAAACTACTGCCAGAGATGCCGTCATTTTTTCCAAACTCCTCCTACCGATATTTATACTTAACATGCCTTAATTATACCGAGATTGTCAAATTAAGCCTGGAAATAGGTAGAATAGTAAACTTTTATCGAAACTTCTTCATAGCGACCAAAGATCCAATTACATAACTTCCACCTTCATGCCAGCCACCAAAGCCAGTTTCGACATATCTACCCACTTTTCTAAGTGTTGATACTTTTCTTTTTAGCTCCATACCAAGCGAACTAACAGCATCTACCAAAGTACTAGGGTCAAACTTCTCCACCTGCAAAAAATGAGAATTATCCGGCACATCAATAAACAGCACATATCCTCCTGGCTTCAATAGCCTATCTGATTCTGTTAGCAGAGCTACTCTTTGTTCGTGACTTAGGTATCTCATCAAGAAGAAGGAACAGACCATCCCAACTGAACTGTCTAAAATTGGTAAAGCATCTCTAACATCGGCTTCAACTGGTTTAAAAATACAATCTTCATCAAGCATTTTATGTGCATAATCTAAAGAAATAATCCGCTCCGGATTCCATAGATTTAAACTTTGAAAATCATTTCCAGCCCCCAGATTTAGTATGAGGTCATTATTATCTGTAGGCAAAAATTTTCCAACCTCATCCCGTATAAAACTCCTGGCATTCTCTGCTCTCTCACCCAATCCATGAGAATTTTTCCATTGTTTCGCTTCATTATTCCAATATTCTTTTCCAGTAGTCATATTCAAAGCCATAGTATATATCCAAAAATATCATTCCCCAAAAGAGTAATATTAAATCATGTCAAAATTCCTGCAAATTTTGCTTATCTTTCTTCTTATTTTCTCGATTAGTGTCAATATTTTTCAATACATCAAAGCCACCAGAAGCGAACTTCACCACGTCGTTGACGTACTAGATGGAGATACTATTCTCATCGAAAATTCTCGTCGTGTCCGACTGGCTGGTGTCGAAGCTCCGGAAAAAGGTTTGTGTGGCAGTAAAGAGTCGGCTGAACTATTGAAAAGTTTGATAGGGGATAGGTTGGTCAAAATCGTCCCCATCATCACTGATTCCTATGGTCGCGATGTCGCCTCCATCTATCTTGGTAATAAATATATTAATCAGGAAATAATAGCCTCTGGGTGGGCTGGATATAATTCTCAAGAAATTCCTGAGAGAGAAACAGTTCTCAAACTCCATCAAGATGCCATGAAATCGGGGAAGGGGATTTACGGCGAGATCTGCACTCAGATAGTCAATCCAGTAAATCCTAAATGTAACATTAAGGGGAGCATTGGTAGCAAGGGCACAAAAATTTATTTCTTCCCAGGTTGTTCCAGCTATCAGGTATCCAAAGTCCAATTGTACTTAGGGGAACAATGGTTTTGCTCCGAAAAAGAAGCCCAAGTCGCAGGTTATATTAAGAGTACAAACTGCTACAACAAATTATTCAAATATTAACTTACCTGCTTCACCTGCAAGGACCATCCTTGCAGGCAATAGCAATGCAATCTCTCGGCTATGAAAAATACAACAAACCTCTTCGAAAACCAAATCTACGCATTTTCTTTTCCTCCCACCAAAAATATTTTGTATAAACTTCGCAACACAGATTGCAGTTACATTACAAATCCAAGCAATTTCAGCCACTTTCTAAGACTGTTGTTGCACGACCAACCCAAATTTATTCTCGGTTTAGGATCATACACTGGTGTAGATCAAGATAAAATTAGAATCGAAACTATCTGCACAAATCAATTTCGCAACGAATTTGAGCATAACACTCCTGAGCAAACCAACCTTAATAATTTTCTAGAGCCAGACGAATATATGAAACTTGGCAAAGCAATGGGTAATTCGCATTGCAACCAAATTTGTTGGAAAATTATGGAATTAATCAATAGGGGAGACCTTTATTCTCAACTAACCTTTCTCCACATTCCCAAGTCTATATCCTTGTGGACTTCCTCCGCTCTCATCGACAGTTCTCTTCAACCCTTAAGACCTGCAAGGACCATCCTTGCAGGTGATTAAACATCAATATCGAGGACAACATCCTTAATCATGGTTATGTCTTCGTCAGATGTTCCTTCCACAAACTCTCTGTAGTTCCGATACGAAATTTGCTTATTTACATTACCAAACAAGCCTGAAATTTCCTCAGTATCCAGCCATCCTTGACTAAACAAATGCAGATAATTTCCATACGATGAATATTTGTAATCCACCAACCTGCAAGGACCATCCTTGCAGGCAAATAAATCGATTGGATTCCGGTGAATATATTTCGAAAGGTAAACAAATTGATATTCATCTTGAATTCTAACCGCTTTATATATTCCTTGAAATAGTGGACCAACTCTTTTGTATTTAGTATTAAAATATCGAACGTATTTGGTAGACATAGATCTCATAAAATGGTCTATTCCGTGTTCAGTTTCTTGAGTTAGCATCAAATGAAAGTGGTTCGGCATCAAGCAATAAGCAAGTAATTTAATTTCTCCAAAATAATTCTTCGAAACCTTGGAAGGAGATACTTTCTCTTGCAAGGATGGTCCTTGCAAGTCTTCAGGTGATAAATATGTAGCCAGATATGAGATATAAACCGAGTAGTCCATCTCATCCATAAAAATCTGTCTTTTTTCAACCCCTCGGTTATATATATGATAATACCCACCAGCCTCATATTCTTTAACGACATTTTTTGATGGCATTAATTTAATCTTACACTCGATCATTATTTAAAGAATCCTGCAAGGATGGTCCTTGTAGGTTGAAATGAGGAAAATACTTACAACAGCCGATACCCTTACCAAATTACCATCAAAATAAGCAGACAAGACAGCTGAATCTCGTAAACATTTTAAAAATGTTAAGCGACAAATATAGTAAATACAATAAACCCAAACCAGGCTTAAATTATTTAAATATTTACAGTATAATCACCCGGTAAACAAAAAACGTCATTTGGAGGACACATGGTACTTTTCAAGCTTCAATACAAGCTACCCGCAGGCATTTTGACAGAAGAGGAAGAGCGAAAGTGCAAATATAACGCGATGGCTATGGCAGCTACCATCAGAGATAAAGTTCAGCACCACTTCACCGGCCAACCAATAGGCTACGAAGTTGCCCCGTTTGACTACACTATTGGCATGCCTGATTTTCTGTTAACCGCCACAGTAATAGACAACAATGACCGATACAGAGACGATGTCATTTCAGCCAATTATATTGCTTTAGAAATCATGAAATCACTGGCAACGACAAACCAAGAAGTTGTTTCGGCTTGGCACAGAGTTAAAGGTATTTTGACAAGCGATGACGGTCTCATTGTTACATCTCAAAAACCAGCCACACCCCCAATAATTTTCAAACCCGTGTAAATCACGGGTTTTTTATTAGACGATTAATATGATATTAAATTAACATTTTACAAACAAACATTTTTAACTCTAACCGGATAAATAATAATATTGAGTTCATTATTTCAATAAATTTCGTACAAAATATGCCCAAGAACCCATACAATACCTCTAAAACGGCTTGCAAAACAATTAAAGACTAGTTAAATCATTAATATTTATATTGATACATCCATATATTTTCTAATTTGACTTTTCACATTGTGAAAATAAAAAGGGGAGACCTAAAGAGGGGAGAGGGGTGTATGTTTTACAAAACGGTTAAACATAACACCTTAGCTTGTTGACTTAAACCAAACATCCTATATAATACTAAATAAATCTGAACATTGAAGGAGCCAAAATGCCATTAACTATTGACGAAATAATTAAAGAAATTATCGAAAAATCTCAAGTTACAATCTTTACCATAAGCCCATACAGAAAACCTTTACCGGTAACTATGAGGGCGAAACAGGAATCAAAAACTGCAAAAGGATAGTGTCTTTAGCTAAAGCATGGCCAAATGTCTCAGTACCAATTGAAGTATTTGAATATCACGAACTCATAAAAATATACTTCGAAATGGAATTGCCTGAGGTGTTTGAAGACAATCCGGACTTCTATAAAAAAACAAGAGATAAAATCTTAGAGATACTGAAATAGCCTAAATCCACCTAAGACTACCCCCGGACAACTCGGGGTTTTTTAATACCAAAATTAGGTCAAAAACCGGGGCTGTAGAATGGCTCTAAAACGGCTTCTGGAACTATTTGTGGGTAGATAGTCATTGGACAAAATACTTGGTGTATCCGTCCAAAGCCTAAAAAAGTAAAATAGCCTCAAACATTCGGGTTTATATACAATTAGGCACAAACCGAGGCCGGCAGGCATAAACCCAAAAGAAATGGGTCCATAGAAGGATCGGAGGAGAGACTTGTCAGAAAGTTTCGGGATTATCTACACAAATAGACAGAATGTAAAACATACTTCCCTGGAGGCTGTTTTTACGAGATACGTCGCAAAAGTATTATTGTGCGACGTATTGTATACGATTCTTCTGTATCGCTTCTCCGGACTCAAAATAGGGAATAGCATAGAACTGCAACTACACTCATCACACTTTTACACTAAGCTAAGCCTCGGGGACGTGGCTAATTTGCAGATTAATAATTAAATATAGGTACGACTTCGAACCTATCCCACTCCACATGCATTCGTGCCTAATTACTATATCAATCCCTATCACCCCCTAGCAGTTATCCACAATTTGTGCTAAATCCGTGAAAACTTATAGGTTTCGTGAAAACTATTATAGGGCTTGATGAGTTATAGGTTATTATAGGCTCAATGATTATAGGCCCTCTCCCCCTTCGTTTGCCTTAGCAAAAATAATTTTACGACGGCAGATTACGCGCAAATTAATACAATTTAGCCACCCACCCAGGAAGTCGTCAGGAACCCAATTACAAAAATAATCATAACTGTTACCCCATACTCCAGCAGACTCTCCAGGTATACCCTACTGGATAAACGCTGCTCGAGTATGCCTAAAAGCGAGTAAAGTATCGCCGTGAGCATCAAACCACCCATAAAAGCCTTGATCGGCCAAAAAGATAGAGCAATTGAGGCTGTGGCTGTCACCCAGCTCACTACCAGGGAGAATCTTCCGGCATCATGAAGGATATCACCCTTCAAATCGACACTCCAGAAGCTTGGAAAGGATAGTATCAAAGAAACAACGAATACCATTGGAGCGATCCACCAAAAGGGCATTTTTAAGCTCAAAGCAACTGTATAGAAGAATAGTGAAGCAACAAGTGTCAAGATAAAGTTAACCGACCTGGCGGCTCTAAACAACTGAATAGTTCGAATTGATGCTACGGAAAAAATATTCTCAATTAAGAGGATTCCATACATAGCTAAGGCATAAAGAACAAAATAAACAATTTTCAAAACTCCCGCCATTAGCAATGAAGTTTCCAGCTGAAAAGCCATACCAAACATTCTTGGGATGGCTGCCGGCAAGAAGTTGGCAAATAAACCACATCCCAAAGTAAACATTACCGGCAAGACCATCAAAGTGAGCCACTCAATACCCTTTAAATCGTCGAACAGAACCCAGATTGATAAAACATAAGATAGAGCAGCTACAGCCAAATACAGCCCAAATCGGTAATCGACCTGTGCTGTAGTTGTAAGCCAGAGACAAAAGGCCACAATCCCGCTTACCAATATAAATCTTGTTCTTTTTGACATTATTATTCTAAGTTACTCCAAACGTCCACCACATCTTCAAGCTCGGACAAAAGATCCAAAAGTTCTAAGACTCGACTTTTGTCTGTATCTAGGATGCTAATTTTAGGAATTGGAGTTATTGCCTTCATGTAAGAAACGGATCCCGGTCCACCGAGCTTTGCGTCATGCTTTTCCAAAGTATTCTTCACTTCACCCGAAGTACGATTTCTATTATCGGTAACAGCCGTAATTAAGATACCCACCCCAAACGGTCCATAAGCCTCATAAACGACTTCTTCAGCAGACGCACCACCATTTGAGCCCAAAGCTTTGTCTATAGCCCTTTTGATATTTTCCATTGGCATATTTACCGATCTGGCTTCCTCTACACATGAGCGTAGATAAGGATTGCCATCTACATCACCAGAACCGCCTTTTTTGACGGCTATATGAATCTTTTTAGCTATTTTAGTAAACACGGAACTACGTTTACTGTCCTCAATCGCTTTTTGGTGCTTGATTGTCGACCATTTTGAATGCCCTGACATATAGACAATTTTACTACACACCCAAGTCTCAAATACAACTTGACACAGGGTTAAATCATAGATATCATTTCTCAGCATGAACAATGACAACATAGCCGATTTACAACAGGAAGCAATAAAAGCCTCCATCGCCAAAAAATGGAACGAGGCCATTGCCATAAACGAAAAGATTCTAGAGAACACTCCTGACGATATTCCCACCTTAAATCGGCTTGGAATTGCTTATTCCATGCAAGGAACAAACAAGAAGGCTACTATCAGCTTTCAAAGAGTTCTCGAAATAGATTCCCACAACCCAATAGCCAAAAACAATCTGGCCCGTCTGAAGATAAACAAGAAGCAAGGACTTGCCAATCCATATCTTCAAACTGTCAGTTTTATTGAAGAACCGGGAAAATCAAAAGTTGTCCCTTTAGTCAGCCAAGGTGAGCCAAAAATATTCTCATCCTTAAATATTGGTGAGCCGGTCGAACTATCTCTCTCAAAACATAAAGTAAAAGTCTCCAGAAATAATGAATTTATTGGATATCTTCCTGACAATTTATCTTCCAGACTGATGAGGCTCATTAATGCCGGATATAAATACAAAACTGTCATGAAATCGGTAAACGCCAAAAGTCCCCAAGTTTTTATTCTTGAAACCAAAAGCTCCAAAAAATTAAAAGGCATTCCTTCTTTCCCGCTGGATGAAAAGGAGCACTTACCTTCGCTTTCCGCCGGAGAGTCCAGTGAGACTCCCCCATTGGAAATCTACGACCCTCTTTTGGGTGATGAGTAATTAGTTACTTGAGCCAAAGATCAATCCCCTTTTCGCTCTCAGAAGATACTTGCGAGTGTTTAACACAATTCAATTGCTCCAGTAAAAATTTTTCTGCGGCAGGATAAATTCCTTTTATAATAAAAATACAGCCTGAACCTTGCACGTCTTTCGAGGGATCTGTTTTTACCTCTACCACTCGGAATCCAGCCGCTTCCAACTGCCTGGAGACAGATATCCCTAACCCTACCAATCCGGATATATTATTTACAGACAAATCTACATTCTCATTTAGGATCGATTCCAGCAAAAATTTGTTTTTGGACCACAGCGAAATCACACTATTAAACATCAAAAATTCCTTTCCATCCGGTTCGGTAATCTTGTCCATCCCACTACTTGGAATATCCATCTCCAATACTTTTTTGGAGGTAACTGAATCCACTAAATATTGACGAATCAGGAACCTGTCTCGCAGACTCAAGTCAGTCTTAAGATTTATTTTGTGTAGATTACCCAAAACCTCCTCCAAAGAGACGTCACCGTGTATCTTGATGGTTCTGGAGATAGCAACGCCTATGGACAAGCCCAAAGACTTTTCAAAAATTGGATAAGGCTGTTTTTCATTCAATCCATACTCCCACAAAGAACCAATTGGATATTGAGCGGCTGAATTGTAAATCTTAATTTTTAATTTCTCCGGAAACTTTATCAAGCCCAAGATATCTTCATCAGGACGCAATATCAAAAGAGCCACGCTTCTATCACCAACAATAGCCACGTTGATACCTGATGTCTTAGAAAAAATGCCATCTACAATATTCCGATAGCAAAGAAGACCAAACAAAAGTACAAGAAAGGCCACCCCTGCAAACTTAATATATTTATTATCAGAACTCTCCCTCATATACCTCCTTCAACACATCACTTTGCTTGTTTCTGTATTTTTCGATAATGGTTATGTCTTTCTCAAATTTTTTCATCAACTGTCCCAAATGAAGACCACTTACAAAGTGAGGGAAAATTACATAAGAAGCGCCTGCAGCATACAGTTCAGCCGCCTGAGTCGCTGTTTCGGCATCTACAATTGTAGGAACCTTTATTCCGGCTTGTTTAATTTCAGCCAAAAGAGACAAGGAATCATTTATATCCTTGATAGTTGAAATAATCATTTTCGCTTTAGCCATGTTTGCAATATCCAAGATATCCGGATCAGAGGCATCTGCGCTAATAGCATCTCCCCCGGATTCTTTAAGCTTACTTACCACATCAGGATTAAAATCAACCACCAAAACTCTTTCGCCATTCTTTTTTAAAGAGGACAAAATACTTCGCCCCGTCCTGTCTCCTCCTAGAAGCACCACATGATTAGTCAAGATTTCTCCACCCGACAAACCCAAACCTTTACCTTTAAAAAATCGTGGAGCTTTGGAAGACAAGGATTTATATAGCATTGCAGATCTACCAATAAAAATCGTTGATAGTATCATCGAGAACAAACTAGCAACGGTAACAGCGGTAACCAAACTATTTCCCCATAAGTCTGATGTCAGTCCAAAAGAAAGAACAATTATGCTAAATTCCGAAAACTGAGTAGTATTTATACTAATAGAAAAAGCAACTTTACCTGGTAAACCGGACCAAAGAGCACTAATTTCAGTTACAACAAACTTTACCAAAACGGCTAATAAAGTAAGCTCCAATACCAAAATCCAATCTACCGAACCAACTCCAATTTCCAAACCTAAGAGAACAAAGAAGACCGTCAAGAAAATATCTCTCAAAGTTTTTACCTTACTCATGATTTGATAATGACCCCAACTGGTAGACAGCGAGATACCGGCCAAAATTCCACCAATCTCCGGAGTCAAATGAAGAACATTAACGGAAAAATAAACGGATAAAGAGAACCACACCAGACTAAGAAGAACTAGATCTTCGGAAGTCTTAACTAAGTATTTTTCAATTTTAGTAATCAAGAAGTGACCGGCAACATTTATGCACAAGAACAAAGCAAATATCTTAAAAAGCAAACTAAGAAGTCCATTGATTTCAAAACCCTGTGAGAATCCAGGCAAAAGCACTAAGACAAAAATCGCCATTAGGTCTTGCAAAAGTAATAAACCAAGGCTCAGTCTACCGGCAAAACTGGAAAGATCCTTTGTCTCAGATAGCATTTTTACCACCACAATGGTACTGCTAAATGTAAGTGCCAGAGAAAGTAAGATAGCAGGAGTGGTCCCCAATCTCAGAACAAAGGCCGAAAAAACAAAATACAGAAATCCCAATAATGTTGTTTGAATAAGAAACATTTTAAACACTACCTTACCCGTGTTCTTAATCTCCCGAAAATTCATCTCCAATCCAACCAGAAAGAGAAGCAAAGTGACACCTAAGGAACCAAGCATGTGCATAATCAAAATATTTTGAGTGCCAATAAATCCGGAAATTCCAATCAGAAAACCAGCTAATACTTGACCAACCAATGAAGGCAAACCAAAATACCTAAACACAATACCTAGGGAAACTGCCACTGCAAAAACCGCCATTAAGTCAACCAAAAATACATCCATAATCCATTCTAACATCCAATACTTCCCCACCAAACATCAATACAGTATTGTCATCCCGGACTTGATCCGGGATACAGAAATTTGAAAATTCATATAGATTCCGGGTCTCAGCCCGGAATGACATTTTACGTTTCTTCAATTAACGAACTTAGAAGTTTTTCACAATCACTTGGCACTGGAGCGTGCACATCTACCCTATCACCGGAAAAGGAAATAAAAGAAATTTGTTCTGCATGGAGAAAATGGTGAAACAAATACTTTCTATCCTCCCGCGAAAACTTTCGATTCAAATATTTGTCGTCAGCAAAGATAGGCCATCCCAAAAAAGATAGATGTACTCTAATTTGGTGAGTTCTACCCGTTTTCAAATTTAATCTTAGCAATGTTAAAGCATCTCGCCAATGCTCATGACCCTGATAGATAAATCTTTTCTCCACTGTCCATTCTGTAATAGCTTTCTTTCCTTCATAATGAACCTGCCACTTTTCTCTATTAAACAAGTTTCTCCGTAGAGGAAGTACCGTCTCACCATGATCAGGCTCTACCCGGCCATGAACCAAAGCCATATAAGTCTTCGTCAATTTTCTTTCTTTAAAAAGACTCAAATAATATCTCAAAGCATTAGGGTTTTTAGCAATCAGCAAACAGCCACTTGTTTCCTTATCTAAACGATGACATACACCACTTCTTTGTCTAAACAAATCATCATCCTTTTTTTGGGCTTCATCAAACCATTCCAGACCTTCCACCCAATCTTGAACAGTCCTTCCTTTTATGGAATTAGCTCTATTTACGACTAAATCTACCGGCTTGTTAATTACCAGAGTGTCCTTGTCTTCGTATAGAATTGGGATTTCCATTAGCCTATTATAGTCTCAGTCACCGTCTCCCGCCCTGGCGAGACTCACTCCACCCTCCCGTCATTGCGAATCTCGTACTCGAGCTGAAGCAATCTCCCTCCATCCATACAAAAATACCCCACCGGTTATCATGACATCCGAAAAATTAAACCAAAAGGGCAAAAGTGGCAAATAAATATAATCCCATACACCGCCCTGAAACAACCTGGGAATCAAGTTTCCCAGGCCCCCAATCAGAATCATCAACAACCCTAAGTCAGACTTCCCTTTTATAAAGCTCCTTGAGGAAAATAGAATAAAAAGAAAGAAAACTACAATTGCAATCCCCTGACCCCAGCCTGAAAAAATTCCAAAAGACACACCTCGATTTTCAATCCCCAATCCCCTATTGCGAAAATATGACTGCAAAAAAATATCAAGTATTACAAAACTCGAACTAATGGCCAGAATTAAATATTTTTTAAACAGATTTTGTTTTATTTCATCCCCTCTTCTTTTCAATCTGAGTTTCACAGGTCATACAGAACTCAGCAGTAGGATTCACGGCGAGCCTGTCAGTATCAATCATTTTTCCGCAACTTGCACAAATTCCGTATTTTCCAAGCTTTATCCTGGTTAGTGTTTTTCGGATTTCAATGATAGAGCGACTTACCTGCTTCCTCATTGCGAAAGTTCTGTCATGCTCGACATTTTCGGCTACGTCGGAATCTACCGAATTATCCTCGTCTCGATTACCAACAATAAAAGGGTCCTCCTTTTTTAGCTCTTTCTTAGTTTCCTTTAAGCGTTTTTCTTCACCTTTGAGGTAAGAAATTAGCGGTTTAAGCACGGATAAAGGGAATTTGATTTTATTATTTTCTTCCATGTTTAAAAATTATTTTAATATCTTCATTCACTGTCCTTCCAGACCTAATATACACTAAAACTATACCTGCCACAAACAGTAATGATCCCCACAATATTTCTAATAGATTCATCTTCCCAAAAATAAACTTTTCCAAGATTGAGACTATTCCCCAAGCAGAACAAGAAAGACCTGTAATCAATCCAGATTTGGCTGAAGTCTTATTACTTTTGTACCAAGCATAAGTCCGGTACTTCTCCTCCGCTCCCCACCCAAAAACAAAGATAAACAAATAAATAAGCGCCAAAACCGTATACTGCCAAGAAAAAGTTAATATTGACAATCCTGCAAAAAAAATCGAAATTCCTGCACTAATACCCAAAGAAATCAAATCGAACCAATCGAGCCATTTTGCCTTAACTCTACGGATAGTCCAATAAGCTCCAAGGAAAACTCCAATTATCACTCCCCATTTATCGATACCCGGAAAATTTGAAAACAAAAAGATTCTAGAAAAATGATTCCAAAATGTTCCTATATTTAACACAACAAAGGAAAGCCTCCCAATAATAAAAGCCCAAAATGCCGACATCACCACCCCGTCTAAAATATGAAATTCCTCCACATGAGAACCAATTGCTTTTTTGTAAAAGACAAAAGACCCCCACAGAAACGACAGAGTTGCTAATAACCCAAACCCGTAAATAGAAATTGTTCCTATTCTGTAAATAGCGTCATTCATGATACATAGAGTATACTAAAAAAACATATGCTATCCATCGCTCATGGACCCACCGGCGCTTTTATCGCCTCAAAAATCAACAACCCCTTTATCAGTATTCCCCTTATTTTAGCTTCTCATTTTCTGGAAGATCGCGTCCCCCACTGGGATGTCGGTCAAGGACTGACTCACCAAAAGAAGAGTAAAAAGTCAGCCTTTCTTCAAGAGCTTTTTATTGATTTCCCCCTCTCTTTTCTTATTGTCTATCTATTTTTTCAGGTCGGTCGTCCCTTCGACTACCGTCCCTGGCTAGGCTGGTTTTTCGGGCTTTTACCGGATTTCATAGAATTCCCCTACCTATTTCTTAACTTTCGTGGGCCATTAATGAAAAAATTCGCTGCTTTTCATACCTGGTGTCACCGCTCCACTTCGAACAAATTCTGGGGACTGCTTCCCCAATTCCTGGTAATTTTACTAATTCTACTCCTAAAATAACTTTATAAGTCAAAACTAGCCATAATCAGGTATTTATGGGATAATAACCGAAGTTTGGCACCTGAATAATCCCAAAAGAGAGGAGAGAACATGAACGAAGTCATTTTTTTGGTTACATCTAAAGCCGGATACCAGTTCAAGTTCGACCCTGAAGTAAAGGATCTCCGTGGCTATGATATTGCCGGAGTTTGTTATGACCAACCCACAGAAAAAGAAGCAATATCATCTCTTACAGATGACTTTCTCATCGCCTCTTTGGAAATTGCCAGGGAATATTTAACCCTTGAAATCCAAACCGAGGTGTTGAATTACATCCTTACCGACTTCGAGTCAACAATCTCCAAAAAAGATCTTGTTCCGGACTGGCGACTAAGGTGCGACAAATTACGCAATTCTCTCAGATCGAACAGCTAAACCCGCCACGAATGGCGGGTTTTTAATTCGCCCTACCGGTATATTCCCCGGTTTCCGTATTGATTTTAATAGTGTCCCCTTCACTAATAAACAAAGGAACCATCACCGTAAGCCCTGAAAGGGTCTTAGCCGGCTTAAGAACGTTACTGACGGTATTTCCTCGAGCACCAGGCTCGGTCTCGGCAATTTTCATAATCACAGAAGTGGGAACTTCAACTCCCAGTATCTTTTCATCCCAGAAAAGTACCCAAGACTTTTCACCTTCTACTAAGTACAGAACATCATCAGCTAGGACAGTTAAGGGGATTTCAACCTGTTCAAAAGTAGACGGATCCATAAAAAATGCCTTTTCATCGTCTTTATAGAGATACTGTAAGTGCCTTTTGTCTAGCAAAATATCCTCAACCATATTACCTGAGATATAACCCTTAGTTTCAATAGATCCACTAAAAAGGTTTCTTGCCTTTACCTTAATAGTCGCGTGTCCACGCCCCATTTTTGTAAAATCATACTTCATTACCCGATAAGGAATCCCCTCTTCGGTAAAAGTTACGCCAACTTTGAGCTTGTTTACATCAATCATGAGCCTATTTTAAACCTAAGCCTCAAGCATAGCAAGAAATGATATAAAATATAGGCCAACAGTACCTTCAGGAGGTCTACATGAATGGTCCAATAACCGGTAGCGAAGTCACCCCACGACTACCCAGAAAAGAAGGAAAATACCATTGCCACCGACACAAAGGCGGATGTGGAGTAAGTTCGAACTTACGAAAAGTAAAAAGAGTTGGGAAATACGTCGAGATACGTTGTTATAACTGTAATCGACTAATAAGATCAATCCTGTATTCGACACTTAATAAACCCGCAAAGTAGCGGGTTTTTTGTAAAAAAATACGCGCACGAGGCGCGTATTTTTTAATGTGCCGGGAGAGGGAGTCGAACCCTCACGGCCTTGCGACCACAAGTTTTTGAGACTTGAGCGTATACCATTCCGCCATCCCGGCAACTAACACTCTATTTTAACAGAAATTTATCACTTTTAAGCTCGATTGACATTATATAGGATATATGTTACTATATGACATCAAATTGCCCCTTAAACCAAAGAAAAGAGGAAACCGTGATACACGTCAACCCAAAGATTTTTCTAGCCTCAGCCGAGGAGTTTCTCAAAAGTAATTCAGGTGTTGTTCCAAGCTGGGCAGCCACACCAGATAACTCAGCCGCCAGTTATTATCTTTTTTCCGCTGGGAACTACGGACCACTTACCGAAGCCAGCAAAGATGGCGATGAAATTATCACCCATTATTTTTTCACTCCTTGCATTCGCATGGATGAAAATATCTCAGTGTATTTCTTGCACACGGGCGAAATAAAAGTTTTACAAGACCATATTGTAAGCGGTCAAGCAACTTACCGATCATACGTTACCTTTCCCAGGGCTTGGTGGTACATCAATCAAGCAAAATTACTCTTAGGATCAGAACTCGGGATGCTAGAGGTAATCCAACACTTCAACATTAGCACAACTACTACAAGCGGTGCTGCGCTCTCCAATAAACCATCATCCTGGAAGCTAATCCCTCTTAAATAATTCCATAAAACTAATGACTCTCAATCGAGAGTCATTTTTATTGGCTATTTCATCCTTGACTCCACCACATCCCAGTTCACCACTTCCCACCAAGCTTTGACATAGTCGGCTCTTTTATTTTTATACTTCAAATAGTAAGCATGCTCCCAAACATCAATTGCCAACAAGGGTTTAAAACCGTCAACCATCGGATTGTCTTGGTTTGCAGTAGACATAATCTCCAGCCCCCCATCTTTATTCATCACCAGCCAAGCCCAACCACTACCAAATCTAGTTAAGGCTGATGTTTCGAACTTTGCTTTAAACTCATCCACACTTACAAAGTTTTTCTCTATTTCCACCTTAAGATTTTCTCCCATTTGAGAACTACCGGGGGTAACCATCTCATCCCAGAAAAAATCATGATTCCAAACTCCACCGGCATTATTCTTCACCACAGGAATATCGGAAGAAAATAACTCGTCCAGAGTCTTAGCTTGTAAACTAGGATTTGCCTCCATAGATTTATTTAGATTGTCTACATATGCCTGATGATGTTTATCATGGTGGATCATCATGGTCTCTTGATCTATAACCGGCTCAAGAGCGTCGAATGCATAAGGTAACGAATCTAACATGTAAGGATAAGTTTTTGCCATAATTAAGTTAATTAATATCACTTAAATTTACCACAAAAAAGCCTAGCTCTTATGTCCATGATCTACACCATAGAATTTCACACGATCACCTCGGAACTTGAGACTAATTGTCCCCAAACCACCATTACGGTGCTTGGCTATCGACAAATTAATATCTTCCAAAATATTGTCATCATTACGATATAGGAACATGACTACGTCTGCATCTTGCTCGATACTTCCAGACTCACGGAGGTCAGAAAGCTGCGGTGTCTTCTCTGTTCTACCCTCAATTCCTCGATTAAGCTGAGACAAAGCCAATACCGGAATTTTAAGTTCACGAGCTAGATTTTTCAAACCCTGCGAAATCGCACCCACTTCCTGCACCCTACTTTCATAGCTCTTATCCCCTACTACCAGCTGTAAGTAGTCAACAACAAGAAGTTTTAATCCTACTTGTGAGTGAAGTTTACGGGCTTTGGTGCGAAGCTCTAGGATAGATTGTCCAGGAGTATCATCGATATACAGAGGACAATCCGCCAAAACGCCCATTGCTTCGGACAATCTAGCAAAGTCATCTTCCTTAAGATTTCCTGTTTTAAGTTTCCAAGCATCAATATTAGCTTGGCCCACAAGCATACGGTCGACCATTTCCAAGTTACTCATTTCCAGAGCAAAGTATCCCACCGGCATCTTTCTTTCTACCGCCGCATACTGAGCAATATTAGTTGCAAAAGTTGTTTTTCCAATACCAGGACGCGCCGCCAAAATAATTAAGTTACTGTCCTGCATCCCTGCTAACATATTATCCAAGTCAGAAAATCCCGTAGGAACACCTCGAAGTCCATCCGGTGAATTATGCAGAGAATCTAAACGATCAAAACTTTCCGCCAGAGCATCTTTGATTGGAACAAAAGATTTTCTAACATGTGTTTGAGAAAGCGCATAAATAGATTGCTCTGCCTTGTCGAGAATCTCACCCAAAGGTTTTCCTTCATCAAAGCCCATCTCTCCCATCTGAGCACCCGCTGAAATCAAAAGCCGTTTAATATAGCAATCTCTGACAATTTGAGAATACTTAGACACATGTGAAGCCACCGGGACTTCATTTGAGAGTTCGGAAATATACGCCCTTCCTCCCACCCTGTCCAGCACCTTATTTTTCTTGAGCCAATCAGAAACTGTAAGCACATCAATCGGATCTCGCATCTCATAAAGAGTGATCATTGCTTCAAAGATTTTGCCGTTGTTTTCGTTGTAAAACATTTCCGGCCGCAAAATAACTGCAATGTCGACTATCGCATCTTTATCAATTAGGACAGACCCTAAAATGGATTTCTCAGCTTCATCTGCATGAGGAGGGACCCTGAGGTTAGCCATTCATTATTAACACTTGGGTATCATCGGGCAGATTTCCCTCGTCTAATTTAATCTTATGAACCGGTTCTCCGGCTATTGGAAATTTATTTTTATCTAAGAAATTTTCTAATGTTGTCAATTCTGTAATTTTAGATTCATTGGTTTTGTAATGCATAGGAATAGCATAAGAAGGCTGGACATCCTTAATCATATCCATCGCTTCGTTGGCATCCAGAGTAAAGGTCCCACCAACCGGCACCATCATGACGTCTACCGAACCCAATTTTTCGATTTGTGCTTCCGTGAGCTTATGGCAAATATCTCCAAGATGAACGATATGAAGACTATCCATGATAATATATATGACCAAATTTTTACCTCTGTCAGCGCCAGTGTTCTTATCATGATATGTCTTAATAGCCGAGATTTGAACTCCCGCTATTTCATATTCACCCTCTCTGTCAATTACAAAAGTATTTTCTCTAGTAACCGGTCCGGTAATCACTTCGGAGGCACTATGATCTTCATGACTATGAGAAATAGTCAGAACGTCAGCAACATCTTTGGCCATAGGAAGGCCAACCATTTCGCTTTTGAACGGGTCCATATATATGGTAAGTCCCGCTTTATTTTTCAACTTGAAACATGAGTGACCAAAATAGGTAATTTCCATGTCTAAATAATACCACAGTAACCGCTTTCATCTCTTTAAAATCGACGTGGTATATAATCGAGAGGAAATGCGAAAAGAAGTACTTCTGGCCGTAATATTTGGTATCATCCTTGGAGGTGTCATTCTCTATGGAATAAATCTAGCTAACAAATCAGTAAGCAACACTAAACCTGTTGAGAAGACCACCGAATCCCCGATCTCTCCAGCTCCAACAACGGAAACGAAATCTCTTAGCATAATCAGTCCTTCCAATCACACGGTTACTACCGAAAAAATTGCTACACTTACAGGGAAAGCAATTCCCGGTTCAAACATTGCGATCATAGGTGAAGCAGACGACCTACTTATAGAAGCCGGGTCAGATGGCACTTTCTCAGCCAAAATCAATTTAATAGGAGGAGAAAATACCATAACAGTCACTGAATTACTTCCAGACAATACTACAGTTAAAGAGAGTATTACGATTATTCAAACAGCTACCCTACCCGAATGAAAAGTAAAAAATTAGTTGCACTATCAATTTTAATAATATTATCCATAACAATAGTCATTCCTGCGAAGGCAGGAATCCATCCAGTAACTCCGAACTCTACCGTTTTTGCCGCCTCCCCAACCCCCACCAAGACTGCCACCCCTTCCGCCACTCCCACAGAAAAAGTAGCCACGATAGCTGCCACCCCATCTCAAACCGAAGATATTCAGGAAAAAATTAAGTCACTTGTAAAAGAAAATCTCACTGCCACCGAATCAAACTTGAAAGAAAAAATAAATCAGAAAACCTTGGTGGGATACGTTGGTTACGTTAAATCCATAAACTCGGGCAACATCACTCTAACTTCCAAAGACGAATCGTTAATCCAAATAACCACAGATGACAAAACAGCCTACATCAAAGAAGCCAAACCCGGCAAACTAACCACTATTGCCATCTCCGACAAAATTATCGTAATTGGCACTTTACTAAAAGAAGATATCATTCTGGCAAAAAGAATTATTGTCATCAAGGAAGACCCATCAGCAATGGTATCTGGAACTATCTTTGCCAAAGTTTCCTCCGTAGATGCAAAGAAAAAAATAATTGGCCTTAGCATCGAAGGTAAAGAGGTCTTGTACACCCTGACCAAAAAATCAACCATTGTCATAACCGACATTAAGCCAGGTAGTTCCATTTTTGCCATTACCAAAAAATTTGAAGGCAAAGACTACCTCTCCACCGCCAAGGTAATCTAATACTTCATACAAATATTGTCATTCCGGGCTACGACCCGGAATCCAGAAAAGCCTGGATGTCGGATCAGGTCCGGCATGACATCTTTTTTGTGTCAATATAAAATAATCAACATACAATGTAAAATGTTTACATGCCCGACATTTCCAAGTCCCGTTCCAAAGCGTATCTATTCCTATTACTGAACACAGCACTTTGGGGTTGCGCCGCACCCATCATCAAGCATTCCTTAGATTTCACCTCTCCGGAAGTATTTCTTTTTTACCGCTATCTCATTGCCACTTTTATCTTCTTCCCCATTTTTCTAGTTCACCGTGCCCACATGGTAAACAAACCGGATCTAAAAAAACTAATCATTTTAGCTCTACTGGGAACACCTCTTACATTACTACCACTCTTTTACGGACTAAAGACAACCACCTCAATCGAAGCTTCCATCTTATTTTCCAGTAGTCCCATCTTCACTATTCTCGGTGGCATTATTTATTTAAATGAAAAATTATCCAAGAACGAGTGGCGTGGGATTTTAATCGCTCTATTTGGCACCCTACTTATCGCCATCCAGCCCTTTTTCTCAGGTCAAGGAATTGGTTCCCTATCACTCAAAGGAAATCTACTTATCCTTGTCAGCAATATAATCTGGTCCACCTTCCTAATCAAGTCCAAAAAAGATCATGCCGATCCCATTTCTCTTACCTTCCTCTCTTTCTTGATTAGTATTCCCTTCTTTTACCTTGCCATTACACTGGAACACACAGGCCTAAATTTAAACCCTCAAGCCATCCCTGGCATTATCTATATGGCCATCGGTGGCTCCATTCTTGGTTTTTGGGCCTATCAAGAAGGTCAAAAGCGTATTGAAGCCGCCGAAGCCGCGATATTTACATATTTACAGCCTGCCTTTGCCATTCCCATTTCACTTCTCTGGCTAAAGGAGCCCATGTCCCCCGTCACGATTATCTCCACCATCATCATAATCTCAGGCGTCTACCTCTCCGAGAGACGCTAACTCAGCCTCAATTTATACCCTATAGCTTGCCTTAATTTTGAATCTATGATACAATATTTGGAGTCAAAATTTTCATAAGGTCAAGGAGTTCACATTGAAATCGCCAAATTTATTCCAAGTAATACTGAACACGATCAAGTGGGTAATTGGTAGCATAAAAAGTGCTTACCAGTATTCTACCGAAGGGTGGAATGATCTATCCCAACCCTGGAAAGCGATCCGAGCCCTATGTTTTTGGGGAATCGTAAGTTTCGTCATTACGATCGCTCCAACAACAATGATCTCGATGTTCGTGTTCACGTTTGTAAAGTCTACAATCATCAGTCTCATCTTCCAAATCATCCTCGCAACAGAAATAAATGTTCTGTGGACATCAATGATGTTCTATTGGATAGCGTATTCCGAAATCGAATAGCCCCTCATGGGGGCTATTTTTATATCAACTTACATAATTCTCTGAGCCTAAATACCCTTTCTGTGATACAATATCACAGCTATGAAACAGAATATTCATCCAATTTACGAAGAAATGGTCGTCACCTGCGCTTGTGGAAACTCGTTTACCACCGGAGGCACCAGAAAAACTCTACACATCGACGTTTGTTACAACTGTCACCCTTTCTTTACCGGTACCCAGAAATTCCTCGATACTCTAGGTAGAGTGGACAAGTTTATGGCTAAACGTAAAGCTGCTTCAGGCTATATTCCCAAAAATAAGAAAAAAGAAGAAGTCGACAGAACTCCTAAATCCCTCAAAGAGATGCTTGAGGTCAAAAAGAAAGCCGACTCCAAAAAAGAGACAGCTGAAGCACCAGTTGCTTCACTTTAGATTAAATCCCCAAATTGTCATTCCCGACCTGATCGGGAATCTATACAAATGAGTACAATAAATCTGGATCCCCGCATTCGCGAGGATGACATTATTTGTAATATTAAAGAATAAATATCATTATGGACAACCCCTACATCCAAGCAGAAATCGAACGTATCGAGGTCGAAATCAAAGAAAACGAAGCTCTCTCCTCAGACCCTGAGCTTGGCACGCTTGCCCAGGCCGAAGTTGTAAGACTCAAGTCACAGCTGGACAATCTCCTAACCAGCCAAGTAGTAGAACAAAAGATAGAAGAAGAATCAGGCGAGAACTTCGACAGTTCCCCCGCTATCATCGAAATTCGTGGTGCCGCCGGCGGGGACGAATCTAAGAACTTCGCCGGAGATCTCGAACGGATGTACTCCCGCTTTGCCGCCGACCACGGCTTTTCCGTCGAAAACATCGATGAAGGTGTTATCCGCATTAGCCGTCCGGACCGTTCACTCTGGAATCATGGTGCCTTTGAGACATTCCAGTACGAATCAGGCGTCCACAGAGTCCAAAGAGTCCCAGATACTGAAGCAGCCGGGCGCATACACACCAGCACCGCCACAGTGGCTGTACTTCCCGAGATCAAGTCTAGCCAAATGGAGGTCAGGGACCAGGACCTGGAATGGCAATTTACCCGTGCCGGTGGACCAGGGGGTCAGAATGTAAATAAGGTAAACACCGCCGTCCGACTAACTCACATTCCCACAGGCTTGACCGTGTTCGTGCACGAAGAGCGCTACCAAGCCAGAAACAAAGAAATTGCTCTCACCATGATCCGGTCTAAGATCTGGCAACAGGAAGAAGAACGCAGGCTCAGTGCTCTCTCCGATAAACGCTCTCTGGCCGTAGGCTCAGGTATGCGTGCCGAGAAGGTCAAAACCTACAACTTCCCCCAAAACCGCCTCACCGACCACAGACTCAATAAATCCTGGCACAATCTCAAAGAAATCATGGAAGGCCGCCTGGAAGAAATATTCGAGTTCACCCTTTCCGAATTCCAAACGGTCTCCTAATATGATTCCAACATTCAATCAGCCATGCTAAAATTTCAACATCCTAGAAACACAGGAGGATGTAATTTGAAAACTCACTTTAATGAACACGAGTATTTAGAAGAAATTGAAAGAGAACACCAAAAAGGAATACCAACCGAAGCCGAACCAAAACAGGAAATCGAACCAAAAATCCCAGGCCGCTTCACCCTTAAGGGCTTAACCTTCTTTGGTGTCGTAGTTGCCGGACTTTGGGTTCTCGGACAATTCATACTCCCATTTTTCCCTGAAGAGTACATCGAGATCCTGATCTATGCCTATCTTTACTTTGCCATGGGCTTCGATCCCACCACCTGGTTTGACAAGAAAAAATAATCTCTTTTCACCTTCCCTGTATAAAATACAGGGATTTTTTGTATTTAATGATATAATATAGGTCAAAGTTCGTTTACATCAAATTTCGGAGGTAATTATGAACACAGAGCTCCAGGCATTTTTACTCTACCGCAACAAACTGGCATCTTACGCTATATTTATTTCTTTTTTGTACCCCATTCTTCTTATATTCATAGCTTCCATTCTCATTATGCAAATGCAAACCATCTTATTTCTAAGACTCCTGGCAATTGCGCTATTGACAATACAAGTAATATTAATACTTAACAAATTAAATTCAGAATTCAAAGAATATTACGATCAGAAAAAAATCAACACTAAAAGCGCCATCGAAGGTACACAAAGAGAAAGACTTCTAAATCTGATTACCCCAATTGTTAAAAACAAAGAAACTAGAAAACCCTTAGATTTCATATACGCTGGGAAGGGAAGAGAAACGGGTGCCTATTCATCCATCCGTTTTTCCTACATATTTCTTTCGAGAAGAATTCTGGATCTTTCTGACTACACAATTCAAAGTGTATTGGCCCACGAGTATGTTCATTTAGTAGCTAACGATTACTTGAAATTAATTTTCATTTCTTGCGTTAGAATCCTAACATTATTTTGCGTGGCATCTTTCACCATAGTGCTTCTTTTTCGAATTCCCCTCCTGATTTCAATACCAATCTGCCTAATAAATTTTGCTCTGTTTCGATTTTTCTATAAATGGGCCGAGAGAATTCTCGAAAACACAGCCGACATTGGTACAGCCATTCTGGGATTCGGTCCTGGCTTGATACATTTTTTTCAATTATTTGAACCCATACCTAGTATAAAAGTTTGGCTTACTGACTCTCACGAATCGAACAAAAATAGAATCAAAAATATTAAGAACACGATAAATACTCTTAACTAAATAAACCACCAACTAAGCCTCCGCAACTCGCGGAGGTTTTTTTATTCTTAGAGAGTTGCCTTATTTCTTTAATCCCATTTCTGTCTTCAAAACTTCCAGTGCCTTCTCCACTTGATTATCTGCCTCTGGATTCTTATCGTCTTGCTTGTACTCTACCGTCACATCAGGAGCCAATCCTACTTTGTGAATATTCTTTCCGGAAGGTAGAAGCCATTCAGCAATGGTGACATGAAGCGAAGAACCATCACTAAAATCTTCCGGTTCTTGAACTGTTCCTTTACCGAAGCTATTCTCCCCCACCAGCTTGGTCCCAAGTCTTTCACGAAGCGCTCCTGCAAGAATCTCTGCAGCACTGGCCGAACCCTTGTTCACCAGGACCACAAGAGGCATACCGATCAATTTTCCTTTTCGATCAACATTAGAAACTTCGGTTTTATTTCTATCTCTTTGTTTCACAATTACTCCATCGGCGATAAACTCACTACCCAAGTCAACGGCTCTTTGTAAATAGCCACCGGGATTATTTCGTAAGTCAAGCACTACACCCTTAGCATTCTTGGCTTTAACTTCAGACACAATTTTTTCCCATTCACCCAAAGTCTGTTCGCCAAATTTGTTTACTCTAATCAAGGCCACTTTATCATTATCAATCCATGAAAGTTCAGTCGAAGGCACATTTATGACATCTCGAACCAGAACAACTTCTCTAGATTTTTTCTCAGACTCTCTAAATATGGTTAAAGTTACAGGTGTTCCCTTTTCTCCGCGAATAAGGTCAACGGCATCTTCAATCGTCAGATTATTTGTGTCTTTAGAGACCTTTTTCTTCTCATCAACAATCTTCAGAATTAAGTCTCCCGCCTTGATACCGGCTTTAAAAGCAGGTGTGTCTTTGAGCGGAGTCATAACGGCCAAGGTTTTTTCGATAAAGCCCAGCTGTATACCCACACCACCAAATTCACCTTGTAAATCTTCTTTGTTTCTAGAATTTTCTACGGGAGGGAAAAATGAAGTATAAGGATCGCCCAACGAAGCAGTCATACCTTCGGTAGCACCATACATCAGTTTCTTGGCATTGATATCCTCTGGTCTTAGGTAATTTTTCTTCAGTTCAGACAATACCTGATTCATGGAACTAGTATCGACTTCAGATGAATTTTGGAACCCTTTCTGAGTGTTATATACTCCCAATCTATAACCGCCTAAACCAATTGCGGATACAAAAATAAGACCGACTAAATACTGTCGTACGACATTCAATTTCATGAGCAGTGTGCTGAAGTTTTACTAATTACGCCCTGTCTGTAAACGGAAGCAAAGCCAAATGTCTTGCTCGTTTAATCGCGCGGGCCAATCTTAGTTGGTGCTTTTCACAAACACCGGTCGTCCAACGGGAAACAATTCTCTTTTTGGGAGAAATACCCACTGCGATAGACTCCATGTCAAAGTAAACCGGTTCGGCCTTTTTTACACAAAAAGGACAAGGTTTATTTGATTTTCTAATTTTTTTCTTTATGATCATTTTCTTTATTTAATTTATATTTGTACTCAATCTCGCCATAGGCGGATTAAAAAGGAATTTCATCGGTGGAGTCTTTATCTGCACCTTTGACATCTGCCGAAAATACTTCTTCTGCAGGGGAAACTGGCTCGGCAGCACGGGTTTCGGTAGCGGTATAGTTGGGAACATAGTTATCAGATGAAGTGCCCTTTGGAGTGTTCAACGCTATCATCTCCTCTATTACCACTTCAGTAATTTGCCTATCGCTGCCATCTTGAGTCTTCCACTGTCTCGTCTGAAGTCTACCTTCGACAAAAGCCTTTTGACCTTTGACTAATAGCTGACTGCAAATCTCACCCAGCTTACCCCAAGCAACGATTCGATGGAACTCTGCACCCTCTTGCTTCTGGCCGGAGGAATCAGTCCATTCACGGTTGGTAGCCAAACCAAAAGTACAAACTGCAGTACCCTGAGGGGTGTATTTAAGTTCTGGGTCCTTTGTAAGGTTTCCAATTAATGTAACTCTGTTTAAACTTCTTGTACTCATATCTTAGTGAACTAAATCCTAATCAATAAGAATCTTAGCATCTTGTCGTCCATCTGCAAATCCTTCTCTAGGAGTTGAGCGGATTCGGAAGAACCTTCGAGTTTTAGCTTCAAATAGTAGCCTCTACTCTGTTTTTTAATTTCGTAAGCCATGGTCTTCGTTCCCCATTTATCCACCTCAACGACCTTCAAAGAGCGTTTTTTGCACTTCTCGGAGATCTGTTTTTCTGCTCCCAATTCATTCTCGGACGCAGGATAAATGACAACGAGCTCGTACTTATTTACGACGCCCATGGACGGTTTTTGGTCGGTTGTCTTTGTTTTTTTCACAAATTTTTGTTTTTATAATTTAATCTCGCCTTAAAGGCGGAACTTGGCTATTTTACTACAATCCGAGCCTTTATGCCCGTTTCTTACCAACTTGACTGAATTTTTCCATGTAGTACAATATAGGCTGTTCACATTCGCACGTTCATTCAAGGAGTATTCATTAGCACAAGAGTTAAAATCCACCACATTATCTTCTTCCCTGGATTAGCATTGGTCGTCATTGGCGCCCTGGTCGGCATCATCAGTGGTATTTCTGGCTCAATCGCTGCCGCCACAGACTGGTTGCTAATCGCCGGCTTGTCGCTAATCGCCTTCTCTTTCTTTTTCTACAACAAGAAAGATTACGAGGCAGACGACGGCGGAGCATAATCACCCCGCATAGTTTCACAACCGCTTTCACACGAAGGCGGTTTTTTGTTAAAAAATTTCATCAACCTTAAGCACCAACCATAAACTCCACCACATCACCATCCTTCACTACATATTCCTTACCTTCAAACCTGACTTTCCCTTTTTCTACCCCTTCCTTCCAGCCTCCACAAGCCACAAAATCGTCATAGCCGCAAACCTTAGCCTTGATAAACTTCTTCTCAAAGTCTGTATGAATTACAGCAGCTGCTTGGGGTGCCTTAGTCCCCTTCTCAATCGTCCAAGCCCTGCTCTCAGTGATTCCAGTGGTCAGGAAGCTAATAAGCCCTAGAGTCTCGTAGGCCTTCCTGATTAGCTTATCCAATCCGGATTCCTTAATCCCCAAATCAGCCATATAGGCTTTAGCGTCTTCATCTGACAAGCTTGAAAGCTCCGACTCAATCTTTGCACAAACACAGAACTCTCCGTTGTCATCCTCGCGAATGCGGGGATCCATCTCACTCACATTAAACACCTTAACCTCTTTTTTCATGGTCAGGAGAAACAAATCTCTAGCCAGCTCAACCTCCTCACCTGCAAGGATGGTCCTTGCAGGCTGTCCATTGTTTAATCCCTCAAAAAGTTTCTCCACCACTCCCCTTTTCTTCTCAAGGCCTTTTTGTCTTAGATCTTTACTTTCCCGTATTTTGGAAACTGTTTCTAAGTCCTTCAAGATTAGTTCGGTTTCGATTACTTCATAGTCCGTTTTGGGGTCCACACTACCCTCTTTCACAATCTCGGAATCTTTAAAATCTCTTAAAACTTGCAATATCACATCCACATCACGAATATGAGTCAAGAATTTATTACCCAGTCCCGCTCCGGTCGCTGCCCCGGCCACTAAACCGGCAATATCCACAAATTCCACTGTTGCTGGCACGATTTTCACACTCTGGGACATTTTTGCCAAAACATTCAGTCTTTCGTCCGGCACTTCTACTATCCCTACATTCGGCTCAATCGTCGCAAACGGGTAATTTGCCACCAAAGCCTGCTGCCTTTTTAACAAAGCATTAAACAGTGTCGACTTCCCGACATTTGGTAACCCCACAATTCCCACCTTTAAACTCATTCCCCTATTTTACCTTCTCCAGCGCTTTAAAACACTTTGAGTCCAGTTTAAAAGATAATAATCCGCTCCAATGTACCCGGCAACTCTCCAGCCAAGCATCAGGATAATAGAAATCACAAACAACATGGGGTTCGTAGAAGCCGTTCCGGCCATCATGTAGTTCCAGTTCATCAAACCCCCAAAGAAAGCTGAAACACCAACGAATACTCCAAGAATAAGGGCTACTCCTACAGCGAGCTCCCCTAAAGCCACAAATTTGGCAAACCAAACATTTGAGTGACTATCCAACAAAAACTGAATGAAGGAACGGTACCAATCATAAGAAATCGCACCACTGCCACTAGCGTTTACCACCACCGCCTTGGTCCAGTACCCCTGAAGAGCTGTTCCGGTCACCATCCATGCTGGAGAAACAATTTTATGCCAGCCGGCCTCTATCCACTGCCACCCAAGCCAAAGTCTTAAAGGTAAGAAAAACCAGGCTGCCCACTTTTCTGTAAATAGGGGGGAAACTCTCAGTGCAGAATCAATACTCTTATTCATATCTACAAATAAATACTGTAATAAATTAATAATACAACAAAAAAAAACAGGCCCTCGACAAATGTCTTAGACCTGTTACAAACTACTTACTCAATCTCTGATTTTCAAGCCACAGAAGAGCCGCTACCGTCTTGGCATCCGTAATGAGTGGATTTTTTCTTCCTTGAGAATGTATCATCAAGATGGCTTCCGAAGCAGGAAGTCTCAACACGTCCAAAAATTCATTCTCAGAAAGCAAACCACCGCCCTCACCTGTCTTATCAGTCGACTTTACCCGAATATAGAAACTGTGAGAGATTTCGGTAGAACCACCCGGTGACATCGACAACGAGAACATCTTCTTCAGAGAAACAAAACTACCATACCCCGTCTCCTCAAACACTTCTCTCATTACCGCCACTTCAGGATCTTCATTGATTTCAAGCATTCCGGCCGGGATTTCAATTTCAATTTTATTCACACCCGCCCTATATTGCCGGATCAAGATAACAGTATCTGTGTCAATTTCGTGGAGCAAAGCGGCGACTGAAGATCCACGATCAAAAGCGTAAAAAGTCATGCCGCTCGCGGCTGAACCATCTTGATTGGTACGTGATACATCGCGCCTCAAAACCCGAAAAAACAAACTCGGGATACGGGGATGTACCCACCCCCACAGAACAGACTCGTCCCAAATCTTAGAAATCGCCTCATTAAGTGTCATTTCGCTCTCCTTTATGGTTTATAGCCTGAGTATTAGATTTAAAGTACTACTTGACATCCTGTCAGTTAGTGTTATCATAACACTATGATAGAAACATTGTCAATGAACAAAACCGGCTCAGAGTACGGCATGGCGCTCAGGAAGAGGCTTTATGGCGCTCTTCAGCAAGATGCCGGACCAAGAGGAGATGTTACCTCCCTAGCCTTAATTGAGTCAGAAACTAAGGCTATCGCCGAACTTGTCGTCAAAGAAGATGAAGGAATTGTATCAGGACTCCTACTCGCTGAGGTCATATTTAATCTAGTAGACCCATCAATTATCTTCACTTCCCTCAAGAAGGATGGAGACAGAATCAAAAAAGGAGACAAGCTAGCTGTTATCGAAGGAAAAGGTCAAAGCCTATTATCAGGAGAAAGGGTTGCTTTGGAGTTTATTAGACGCATGAGTGGTATCGCTACCAATACTCACAAATATGTTCAGCAAGTTTCCCACACTTCATGCAAAATTCTTGATACTCGAAAAATTTGGCCAGGCTACGGTGAACTTGACAAACAAGCCGTTAGAGATGGAGGTGGCACCAATCACCGTATGAACTTAAGCGAGATGGGTTTGATAAAAAATAACCACATAGACATCCTTGGTGGTGATATCGCACTGGCGATAAAACTATTTAGGAATAAATATCCTGATATTCCACTTGAAATTGAAGTTAGAAACGAAGCTGAGCTGGTAACTGCACTAAATAACTTCCCGGATAGAATTATGTTGGATAACATGGATAATCCCCAAACACTTCAAGCCGTAAAAATTAGAAATACCTTTAAAGAAACATCAGGAATATATATTCCCCTCGAAGCCTCCGGCAATATGTCGCTGGATCGTGTTAAAAGTGTAGCCGAAACCGGAGTAGATTTTATCTCCGTGGGAGCCCTCACCCACTCAGTCAACGCCTTCGACATTTCATTACATATAACATTTAACAAATAATTACATCTGTCATGCCGGACCCGATCCGGCATCCAGAAAATCCTGGATTCTGAATCAAGTTCAGAATGACAAAAGATAATAAATACAAATATAAAAATATAATGACTAACAATACTACACTCCTATCCCAACAAGAAATTTTTGACCTCTTCAAAGAAAAATATTCCGGTTACAGTCCAGATTTCGAACTATGGATCAAAGCCGGTCAGGTAGAAAAACTCAATCGCCTAGTGAGAGAAAAGAAAGCCGTCATTCTAAAGCACAACTATATGTCCTGGGACTTGCAGTGCGACGAAGTCTTAGGCATACGCGGAGATTCATTAGAATTATCCCGTAAAGCAACGGAAACCGATGCAGATCTCATTTTATTTCTCGGAGTCAAATTTATGGCAGAAACCGCCAAAGTACTGAACCCTACCAAAACAGTGCTCATACCTTCTCTGAAAGCTGGATGTTCACTTGCTTCCAGTATTACCGGAGCGGATGTCCGCAAATTGAAAGCTATGTTCCCCGGAGTTCCCGTGGTCGCCTATGTAAACACAGATGCCGATACCAAATCTGAAGTTGATGTCTGCTGTGCTTCCGGCAATGCTCGAAAGGTTGTCGAGTGGGCACTCAAAGAGTGGAAAACAAATACAGTCATCTTTCTACCCGATAAATTCTTAGCCCAAAATGTCGCTCGAGATATGGGTGCCGATATATTTTTCCCCGACACGTCCGCTTCAGCAGAATCAAACATCCGTCATTGCGAGGAGCAGCGCGACGTGGCAATCTCACTCCACAAAGGTTCTCCCAATATCCTCTTCATCGCCTGGGAAGGAAAATGCGAAGTTCATGAGAAATTCACCCCAAAAGACGCGATTGAACTTAGGAAAGATTTTCCCGGTGTCTACATCATGGCTCACCCTGAATGCCCACCAGAAGTTATCGCTGAAGTAGATTTTGCCGGCTCCACCGGTGAGATGATTAAAAATATAGAGAAACAAGATGTCCAAGATAGACCAGTTGCCTTCTTTACAGAGTGCGCCATGGTCGAAATGCTGGCTGCCAAACACAAGAACGTTTTACAAGTTTGCTCTATCCAGAAAAGATGTCCCCACATGGCCCAAAACAATCTGGAAACAGTTATTGAAGCTTTGGAAAACATGCAGTATGAAATCACCGTCCCAGAAGGTCTCAGAGCCAAAGCAGAATTACCAATTCGCCGTATGATCGCCATTAAATAATATGAAACAAGAACTCCTCACAGCAGACATACTCATCATTGGCACCGGCATTGCAGGAGCAACTGCCGCTATCGAAATTAGCAAACAGGATCCGACCATCAAAATAATAATATTAACCAGAGCCGAAACTCCAAACGAATCAAATACCAATTATGCCCAAGGTGGCATCATTGCCAAAGGTGGCCCGGACCTAGTCGAAGATATCCTAAAATCAGCCGATGGAATTGGACTTCCTGAAGCCGCTCAAATCTTAGCTGACGAAGGACCTGCCTTAGTAGACAAAATATTACTGGAAATCGCAAACGTTCCCTTTGACAAGGAGAAAGACGGAAATTTATCCTATGCTCTTGAGGGCGGCCACAAAGAACCACGAGTCGCTAAAGTTTCTGATTTTACGGGTAGATCCATTCAAGAACATCTCACCGAATCTTTAAAAAAATTAAGCAACGTTACTATTTTTGATCATCTAACTGCGGTCGACTTAATAACTACCGGTCACCAAACCAATAACTGGTTGAATAAATATGGCACCGATACTTGTGTTGGGGTATACGCCTTCGATCAAGCAGACGGCATTATTTCCAGAATTTTGGCAAAAACTACTATTCTAGCCAGCGGTGGTAACGGCCAAATCTTTGCATTTACTACGAACCCCAAAGGAGCTAGAGGAGATGGCATCGCTATGGCTTATCGTGCCGGAGCAAAGCTACTAAATATGGAATACGAACAATTTCACCCAACCGCTTTAAAAATTACCGGAGCTCCACCATTCCTTATTAGTGAGGCAGTCCGCGGAGAAGGTGCGCGTCTAACAAATTCACAAGGTATTCCTTTTATGCAAAAATACTATCCGGAATTGGACAAACCAGACCTTACCACCCGCGACAAGGTCTCGAGAGCTATCTTTACCGAAATGCTGGAGACAGGAGCTTCAAATGTATATCTGGACTTAAAGTCTTATATTTCCAAAGAAGAAATATTGAAACATTTTCCCATGATTCATGAAAGCTGTCTCAAATATGGAATAGATATTACGACAAACCTCATCCCTGTTTCTCCGGCCGCTCATTATATGTGCGGTGGAATTTTGACAGACCTCGTTGGCAAATCATCCATAAAAAATCTTTATGCTGTGGGCGAAATCTCTTGCACGGGGTTACACGGTGGCAATCGTCTGGCTAGCACCTCCCTTCTGGAAGGTCTCGTGTTTGGCTCCCGCGCCGCCAAATCCATTACCAATACATTTTGTCATTCCCGACCTGATCGGGAATCTATAAAAATAAACTCCTCAGACGTCCCCTCTTGGAACTACTTCAAAAAATTCCCCGCTGACAGCGCCCTCATGTCCGCCGATGCAAACACGGTAAAAAACATCATGTGGAACATGGTCGGATTGGTTCGAAAAACCCCACTTCTCGAAAGAGCCATCTCGGATCTGTCACAAATGGAGAACACCATCAACAAGTTCTATCGGGAAGCCACCCTGTCAGATGAATTATTAGGCCTCAGAAACATGGTCTTAGTCTCCCTAATCGTGGCTAAAGCTGCTTATGCGAACCCAAAATCCATCGGCTGCCACTACCGGGAGTCTTGACAAAACCATAAAAATGATGTAATATAGGATATTCTACAAATAAGGAGTCAACATGAGTTGGAGACTAATTCTGCAAATAATGCTAGCTGTTTGTTTGATAGTAAGTTGGGCGCTGGCCTTTGACAAGGCCATAACAGTTGTTCTATTGTTTGCTAACTTTGGCTTTGCCATATTTAATATCCCGGCGTTTATCAAAAGCGCCGGTTATTGAAAGCCAGGCAAACAGAAACCATCTCTAAACGGGATGGTTTTTTAATGCACACATCCTACTCCAAAACTACTTCTTATTATCCCCTCTTATCATCGAGATAGCCTCTTGCACCGTGGTCATAAACTGAGCCGGGAAAATAATAGTTGAATTCTTTTCTACAGAAATCTCTGCCATTGTTTGCAATGTTCTGAGCTGTAAAGCTACCGGGTGAGCTGAGATTACGTCTGCAGCTTCAGCTAGTTTCTGAGCTGATTGGAACTCTCCTTCGGCTGCGACCACCTTTGCTCTTCTCTCTCTCTCGGCTTCGGCTTCTTTCGCCATTGCTCTTTGCATATTGTCCGGTAAAGCAATATCTTTAATCTCTACAGCAGTGACCTGAGCCCCCCAAGGTTCAGTATGAGTATCAATTACCTTTTGAATCTGTTGATTTATTTTCGTGGTCTGAGAAAGTAGTTCATCCAGGGTGAATTGACCGACCACGTTTCGCACGGTAGTCTGGGAAATTTGATTTACTGCACTATAGACATCATCTATCGCCACCACCGATTTCATCGGATCTACCAAATGGTAATAAGCGACAGCCGCGATATCAATGGAAACGTTATCCTTGGTGATTATCTTTTGTGACGGAATCCCCATGGTTATAGTTCTCAATTGAACTTTTTTCATTACCTCCAAGAAAGGAATCAGAATAATTAGTCCAGGACCACGAACACCGGTACACCTACCAAGAAAAAAGATAACACCCCTTTCGTACTCTTGAACAATCTTCAAACTCGAAAACAATACGAAAAGAATAATACCGACGATATATATTTCCATTCTTCTAATTATACTCCGTCAGTCATTGCGAGACCCGCCACGGCGGGTCGTGGCAATCCAAGCTATATTTTTTCCACTTTTACCCCGTCAAAAAAGTCTGAAACCTTGTAGCCAAGTTTTTCGATTTCAAGTCGTAGTGAGTCGGACTCTGCCCACTGTTTGGACTTTCTCATTTCTTCTCTTTTGTTTACAAGCTCTGTCACTTCGGCCGGGACTTCGATTGGCATATCATCGTGCTCCGAAAGTTTAAGTCCAAAAACTTTATCAAAGTTTTCCACCAATCTTCTTTTCTCAAAAGAAGAAAGAATGTCATCCTTTAAGACAGCTCGGGCTACTGCCAAAGCTTCAGACATGTTCAAATCATTTTCCACCGCATTTACAAACTCATCACGGAAATATGTTTCTCTGCCGGAAAGTTCTACTGCATTTTTACCAAAAACATTTTTGTCCTGCCCTCCTTCTACTCGCAAAGACAAAAATTCCTTCTTCAGTTTCTTATACGAATTCGAAACCCCCTCCATTCCCTCCCAGGAAAAATTCATTTGTTTACGATAGTGTGCAGATAAATAATAGTATCTAAGTGCCATAGGTGAAAAACCTTTTTCCACGATATCGGCGACTTTGTAGACATTACCCAAACTTTTACTCATTTTCTTACCATCGACCGCAAGGAACAAACTATGGAACCAGTACTTTACAAAAGGCTTCTTTCCGGTCGCCGCTTCACTCTGGGCAATTTCATTTGGATGGTGAATGGACAAGTGATCTTCTCCGCCTGTATGCAAATCAATTTGCTCTCCCAGATACTTCATGCTCATGGCACTACACTCGATATGCCAGCCGGGGAAGCCATCTCCCCAAGGACTTTCCCAATGCATCACATGATCGGCATACTTCCCGACTCTTTTAAACCACAAAGCAAAGTCAGCCGGATGTTTCTTACTATTGTCCGTCACCACTTCCTCACGAACTCCCACCAGCTTATCCTCCAAGGACTGCCCAAAAAGCTTTCCATAATCTTCAAACTTAGTCACATCAAAGTAAACCGCTTCAGCAGTATCATAACCATAACCATTTTCAATAATCTTCTTTATCAGTTCAACTTGTTCAGGAATGTGATCCGTCGCCTTGCACTCAATGTCCGGGCGGATAATATTCAAAGAGTCCATTTCCTTCAAAAAATAATCGGTAAACTCCTGAGCTACCTCCCAGACCGTCTTCCCGGCTTTCTTGGCTCCCTTTTCCAGCTTATCTTCACCTTCGTCGGCATCCGATACCAAGTGCCCCACATCGGTAATGTTTTGCACATGCTCCACCTTGTAACCCTCCACTACCTCCAGAACCCGTTTCAGGACGTCATCGTTCACATATTTCCGTCCATGGCCGATATGAGGATAGTCGTAGACCGTGGGACCACAGGCATACATACCCACCTCGCCCAGCTTAATAGGCTTAAATTCCTCAATATTCTTGGATAGCGAATTAAATATCTTTAGCATCACCTATATTTTAACCCACTTTACCCCCCGAACACAAAAAGCCCCGCCATTGGCGGGGACAAACCTATCTATTAAAAGTCTTTTAAAGCAGAAATTACACAATCCAAGTGATCGGTCGCAAACTTAAGAGCATCTTTTGCAAGTCTCTCATTGTAAAGATTAAATAGATCAACTGCGTAGAGGAAACCATTTCTAATCCCTTGCTGATATTCCTTAAAAAACACCTTTCTTCCTCCGCTCCCTTCGTACATATCTTTGGTAAATTTATGGTCCGGCAGCATATACTCGTTCGCTTTTTCCAGACAAACCTCAATTTCATCTCTCGGTTCAGATAAATAACCAAGAACTAACCAGTGGTAATCGTTAAAGGTTACCGGTTTCAATCCGGCGATCCAAGCTTTTCCCAAGATTAGCCCGGTAACAGTTCCGAACTGTACGCTCTCGATTGCTCCAATAAAAAAGTGGGATTGTTGCATCTCAATCAACTTTAATTTCACCGAGACCAGAAAATCGTCAAAAACCTTATCCATTTGACCTCCAATTAATTATCAAGGTAATTTCCCGCCAAGTTTATCACAATCACAAAAAAGCCCCGCCATTGGCGGGGACAATATTTACTGGGCCTCTTCGATATAGGTCCTTAAGCGGTAAAGAAATTTTGCTGTCAGTCTCTCTGCTTCCACCCAAACATCAGATTTTGCATCTACTTGGAGGTGGGTTCCTTCAAACACGACATAGGCAGCATAAAAACTGTCTACCATACCTTGTAGGTAGGACTGGTGCATGGTTCCTTTACAAAGGTAATCGTCTTGATTTATATACAAGGCCGGATTGGTCGACATCCCCGATTCAGTTTGTACTCCAATCATCAAGTCTCCAAAACTGAGACGCTTAATTCTCTTTTCCATGAGGAAATGCCATAACTCTTTAGGCATATGTCTCAAACCCTTCTGAATTAAACTCTCAAATAAATTCAACCCCGTTTTTAATCCATCCTTATATGCTCGAATTTCAGATGAGTCATGTGTGGCGATAAATACATCCAGTTCTGTTTCAAGTGACGGAATCATAATTCTTCCTCCAAACTTAAGAATATAGAACTTCACGATGAAGCTGATTAATACGAAACTTCACAACATTTTTGGCACCTTCAGATGTTGCCCCAGCATCAATATAAGCTTGGTACATGTCGAAGACATAGTTAAACCCGAGTTCAACCCCAGCATCGTAGTATTTCTTTCCTGGCTTTCCCGAAAAGTTATGCAAAATGTATCTGGTTTCGTAAACCACACCTCTTGAGGCATGCATGTTATTCAAGGCCGCAATAATTTGCTCGATTGTTACGTTATTACTAACCAAAATACAGTACACATCTTGATCAGAAACTAATTTATTAGCAACCATCACAGATGCAATTTTCAGTCCGGTCAAGATCCCATAATGAATTCCGCCAGAATAATCACTCAAAGTAGCCTCTTTCGAAGCTTTCACTTCTAATTTAAACTTCAGTAACCAAAAGTCTTCAAGCCTTTTTGCTGCCATTTATTCCTCCACACATTGTTTATCTCGTACCCTTTTTGGTACCTTGTGAAATATCTAAAGAACCGGTCTCAATTCTTTTCTCGACTTGATCGATTATTTCAAGAACCTTGTTGGTTGCTAGTCTATTTCCACCAACTCCGTAAGCCTCTTTCCAGCATTTGTACAGACTTTCGAAACTATCGACTAAACCCCTGTTGTAATCTTTTTTCCCCGAGGGGTAAAAGGCCAGTATATTGTGGAAATAGTTTAAACCAATTCCACTGCTGATCATGTGGCGAACCAATACTAGAGCGGCTAAAGTACCTGCTATATACATGTCATCGAACGCCGTCAAGTGACCAGATAATATTTCATTCACCGTATGCAACAAACTTTTTTGATCTGCCATTTATTCCTCCAATTAGTTTTCAAAGAATTTCTTGCCTATTCTACACCAAAACCACCCAATATTCCAGCTATAGGCTAGATTTTGAACGGCACGAACTTGTATTTGTACTTAGCATCAGGCTCGAATTCAGAGTACCACTCATGTCTAGCTACAAACATTAGCATCCACCAAGGGAAACCCAGGAAGCCACCTAGCCCCTGGCTTTTATGCGCAAAGACCGCTCGCCACTTCTTCGCAGCATCTCTGCGGCTTAAACGTAATGAGTACTTAGGCGATTTCAAATAACTCAGCACTCTTTTATCCACTATCCTATCTTTCATAAAACCCTCAAAACTTACCCAAAGAAGTTTGGCGGTTCCACCTCTTTTTACCTCCCTCAATACCTCCAAAGAGGCACTAATGTGGTCAGGATGACTCGTAACTCCTGATAAATCGTAGGTGACTATCAAACCAGGTTTAGTATCCGAGATAAAATTTTTAAGTCTATCCCTCCAAACATTCTTTTGCCGAAGTTTGCCGTCATCAAATCTCCACATAATCCAATCCATCACCCCTAGCCTACTCATAGCTAGCGCCATTTCCTGCCTGCGGATTTCTGCCACACTTCTCCCCTTTCCGGAAATATGTATCTTTCCCCTATCACCCTCAGTAAGAGTAAGCACTGTCACCTGAAAGCCATGAGTCATTGCTCTTTGGATAATACCTCCCGCCATGACGGATTCATCATCCGGGTGCGGAAAAACCACCAACAATTTTTTATTGGTAATCTGACTCAAATAACTATCGATTGATTTCATAACAACAAATATTTATAAATATTTGTTGCGGGTCTCGACTTTAGGTCGGACGGTTCCACCTCAACGCTTTAGTCTCGCCTTATGGCGGATTTCTTAATTTATCCTTTTACGCAGGACTTCGTCGGTCATTAGCCGCCTTCTACAGTTTGGTGCACGCTTCCAAACCTAGTTTAATAGTCAAATATACCACAATCAACAAAAAGCGACCCGCCGTGGCGGGTCGCTCAAATCTCACAAATACTTTTCCAGGTTTTGTCTAGCCCAGCTAATCTTCGACATAAGCCAATCCCTCAAATCCTCTGTACTTTTTGACGAAACTAACTCAAATACTTTTGGTGCTTGTCTAATACCCACCTCAATAGCATCAGCCATACCCTTATAATAATATTCGCCAAACACACCTATTCTGGAGTCATTGTTTATAATCATATCTCCAGGAAAGAAAAACTCGTCGTTTGTGTACTCTTCCAGTAGATTTAGGAAAGCAGCCCTGGAAGGTACAGGAGAGATTTTTCCGAAAACCAGTTTCCAAAAAGCCCATCTTGGAGCGTCGACATGAGCCCGGGCATATTCCCTTGCAATATATAGAGCCGTTAGTACTCCAGACCAATAGGAAACGCAAACCTCTCGACTGTTTTCATTTCCATTCAAAGCCAACTTTGACAATATTTCCAAATCATCTACCTGGAATCTGTTCATTTTTTAAACTCCTTAAGGTACAAATTTCCGTTACACCCTATATTGTATCACTGCTATACTCTAGCCATGAATCCCCATACCCCTATTTACCTGCAAGGACTCTCCTTGCAGGTCAGAAAGTGGCTTATCATCAGCATTTTTTCGATACTTCTAATATTATTTGTTTATCCGTCGGCTTTTATCTACCCCAAGGACATCCTACCGGACAACAACGACACTCGTCTCATTGCTTATATCATCGGTCAAGTTCAAAACAACTTAATCGAGCACAAACCTCTATATTCTGGCACTTTTTTCGCCCCGGAGAAAGACACCCTTACCTATTCCGACCTCTTTTTGACTACATCCATAATAACCCTCCCATTTCGAGCTCTGACCAATCACCCGGTATTAATTTTTAACGTTGCTTTAATCACTAATTTCCTCCTGACCATCATTAGCTCATACCTACTTTTTAACTATTTATTCAAGGATCACTGGGTTACGTTATTGGCTACAATTCTTTTCAATTTTACCGGCTTCCACCTATCCTACTTACCCCATTTACAAATTTTCTCACTTTGGCTCACTATCCTAACCATCTATTTCTACCTCAGATACCAAGACACAGACAAAAATATCTTTCTTACACTTGTTCTGCTCTCCAGTACGGCCCAATTAGCTGAAAGCATTTTTACCTTTTACTTAATCTTTTTCGCTTGTTTTTGTCTGTTTTGGAGAAAGAAAGAGCAGTTTCTAAAAATTCTAATTCAATTCATTTTCATTCTTCCACTCTGGATATCTTTACTCTTTCCATATCTCCAGCTTCATTTACAATTTCCCGAAGCCACCCGACCCATCCGCGACGCCGCCGCCTTCTCACTAGGATTGGACGAAATCTTCACCAAATATCACAGCCGGACAGTAATTACTCTTTTTATCACAACTCTTGTCATTGAGAGCCTATTTCAAAAGGCGTGGCAATCCAGGCTAAACAGAAAAGTCGTCATTCCGGCCACCGAGCCGGAATCCAGAATTAGCGGATTTTATTTATATAGATTCCGGGTCAAGCCCGGAATGACATTGAAGAAATACTTAACGCAATTTCTTTGGCGCGGTCCGAAACGCCATATTTTTGATCCCTGGAAATATATTTTATTCTTCTCCCTTATCATGTCCCTCGGCCCAGTCCTCAAGATATTCGGCAAAAATCTTCGAATATTTAGCTTCCCCACTCCCCTTCCGTACGCCCTTTTCTATTACCTCTTCCCAGGCTTCACCGGCTTCCGCACTCCCAGCCGCTTCATCCTCCTCGCATTACTCGCAGCAGTAATCATTATCGGCTACAAGCTAGTTCCCATTTTCAAGAATCTCGCTGCCAAGACAAAATTTACATTTATACTACTTATACTTTCATTTTTGTTTCTGGAAGCCGACCTACCTCTCAAAGGTTACCCAGTAAATATAAATATGCATCCCGTATATCAAGAAGTTAAAAATCTACCCTCAGACGATATCATACTGGAACTTCCTATCAAACTCTGGAACATGCCGGATCACGAAATTGAATCTGTTCGTTCCTTATACTCCCTGTTTCACAAACACCGTCGCTTGGGCGGATTCTCCGGCTTCGCCACAAAAGACTGGATTGACATGGTCGAAAATATAAACGCATACGGCCTAAATCCCGAAATTATTTTCAAACTAAAATCCCTCGGAGTCACCCACGTCATAGAAAACAATCAACTAAGAAAAATATAGTTACTCTTTTTGTCTATCAGTCTCCCCGTGAGCTCCCCCGGCAGCTTTATGTAACAATTTTTGAATAAAACTCTCCTTCTTTTGTTTTTCTTGCCCCTCTTCTTGCTGCTTCACTCGATTCTCCTGAGCTTTTTCATTGGCAATTTGCTGATCCAGCTGCTGCTTCCTCTGTCGGTACTGTTCCAGCTCGGCTTTTACTCGGTTATATTGCTGAGCATCTTTCTGCTTACCTTCCGCCTTTTTTCTTTCGATTTCTTGAGAAGAAGATTCTTTTGGCTTGTTCTGAGCGGGGTCCCCAACCCCACTTGGCGCTCCCATTATTTGCTCAATAGTGGTTTGTGCCAAATCAGTGCCCGCTTTGGCAACGGATTTAGCAGTACTTTTCCCAAGTTCAAATAAATTGTCGGCCACCTGTTGGCCAATTCCTCCTAGTGGTGCGGGCATTAATTCATTATAACCAAGTCCCAAGAAGATAAATAGATATTTTGACACGAAATACCCGGGTCACCAAATGGTGACCCGGGTTAATTTTTAAAACAGCGAGAAAGTTGGGTTCTGATTCAGAACTCAATCTCATTAAAGGACGCTGCCTAGACCCTTTCGTACTATCCCCCTATATCCCTCTGATAACTTGTGGATATTATATCACATTACTATAGGCTTGTCAAGTCTAGGCACTTTCCACAAAAAAACCGGGAATAACCCCGGCTTTTACCATTTCAAAAATAGCCACCAACTCGATCGCTCAGGCTTACTTTTTTCAAAAGTAAAACCTAATCGTATCAATTCCTTCACCAAGTCAGCTTCTTCTAAATACACTTTTGCTAAAACTCTCGTAGCTTCAAGCCTGGCATTATAGGCATTAATAGCAGTACCCTTGCAAGACATAATCTGTCTTTCAACCATGACCACGAGCCTAAAATAGTCAAGGTGCACCTTCAAGGCTTCCTTGTCTGACATATCACTCGGCTTCAAGTTTTCGAGTTTAGGGCGACCACAAGATTCCAGCCACTGTGAAAGTGCAGCTACAATCAGTAATAGTCTTTCTTGAGTTTCTCTAAGCTCACTTAGATACTTATCCACCTGTTCATAAAACTGAACCCGGCTCATACCAGAAAGATTCGGGTTTTGCGGTTTAGTCCCAGAAACCGGCAATGCCTCCCAAATAAGCTCCGGATGGTCAAATCCCGCCTTTAGTACCAGATCATCAACAACTTGATTTGTCGTGCTTATGTTAACACTCAATATCATCTAACACCTCCAATTAACTTGTGAAATAACGGTCACCCTATAATATCATGAGGTAAACTGCGCGTCAAGCATCAACACTAGACTACATCTCTCCTCGACCTTCCAAGGCTCTGGTGAGAGTTTGTCCGTCCGCATACTCGATATCAGCTCCCGTCGGCAGACCCCTACCAATCCTAGTCACTCTAACAATATCTTTCAGTCCAAGTTCCTTCATCCGTTCAATGATAAACATCGCCGTCGCTTCCCCTTCCATGTTTGGATTTGTCGCAATTATCAACTCCTTTATTTCTCCAATTTTCAGTCTCGCCATCAGCTGAGGAATTCTTAAATCATTTGGACCAATACCGGCCAAAGGATTTACTGAGCCACCAAGGACATGATAAACACCTTTAAATCCATCCGCTCTCTCAAAAGCCAACAAATCCAAGGATGTTTCTACCACACAAACCAAACTTTTATCTCTTGCTTCTTCTTGACACACAGGACAAAACTCCTCCTCACCAACGTTAAAACACAAAGCACAAAGCTTGGTATCCTTCTTAAGATTCTCCAATGCCTGTGCAAAACGAGATAATTTATCCTGTGGCACATTCAATAAATAATATGCCAGTCTAGCCGCCGACTTGGGCCCAATACCGGGCAAAGACTCAAACGCATCTATAACTTTCTGAACAGGGCGGATACTTCTCATAATCTATAATTCTATCTTAAACTTGCTGTTTTACTTCGGGATGATTTTCATTCCATCTATCAGCTAATCGCATTAAATCTTGAGAAGTTCTAGGTAGTTCATCTCCACCCGGAGGTCTTGCAAGAGACCAGTTGTTTGTACTCGTACCATATACCGGAACGTAATAACAACCACGTTTAAAAATACTTTTTCGTCCCGTGTCTGACTCAACCACAAAATCTCTAGTACAAATAGCTGCCCCTTCTCCCAAACCTTTGTACAGCAAAGCACCATCATAAAAGGAAGTAATTTTGTTTAAACTAAACGCCTCAATAAAGTAAATTTCAGCATTTCCACAAAGTTTAGACCGCCATCCACCAAGTGATACACCTTCAATTAAATCCAGCTGTTCAGTACCTACGTTTTTCAAACTTTGTACAGGAAAATTTGCTAACCAAAAGCCAAGTTGATATAGAAGAGTTTGGGGTGAAGCACCAATACTCTCCCAGATTTCTTTCAATTTTTTGGACTGGATAAGAACTTCAATATTTTTATCCAGTAAATCGATCCACACACTCCATTCCTTCTTCTCATCTAAACTACTATGAACCCCGGAATTCATTAACTGAGCTATAAACTTGTGAACAAATTCATCTTCGTCCGGTAGCCATTTTTTTAATAAGTCCATTCTTCGCTCAGGATCCATTTTGGACATTCTTTCACAAACCTCGTCCAAGTGAGTTTCACCTGCAATTTCATTCCAAAAGGCTCTGTTCTCCGAATAATCAACTTTAACTTTTTCTACTTTAGCTTTAAATAACCAATCTGCCAGATTCTCGCTCAGGGAATATTTAGAAAATATATTACTTTCAATTAATCTATAAACTAGTCCATCTTCAATTGAAGTACTATAACCGACAGACGAACGCCTGTCACAATATCCCTTAAATACCTTAATAAACTCTTCCACTTTATTATTTTCTTTTGCATGAGCTAAAACATAGCAAATTTTTAGAGGTACATCGATTTCGTCTTGCTTACGGTTTAAATCCGCGTGATTAATTTCGGAAACCCCTTCTACGGAAAATGTCTGAGACAAATCTATGGAATCATCTACGTTTAGATTTGCAACAATCTTTGTCAATATTTCTAACTCCAAGTCGTGGTCAGCCATCAGCCCCAAGTTATTAAAATAAGCCGTCCGATCCTCCACGTTTTTACCACAAGCAAAATATTCTAAATTGTCACCAATTATCGATTCTAAACCGGTTGTGTTTGAGAGATTAGAAAGTTCTCTAACAATACTACCTGAGGATTCTAGAAAAGTTATATCTTTTTTTAAATTTTGATCATTTTCTATTTCAAGAAATTTTCTATACCTATTTAACCCATCATTTAAAATTTTTGCAAATAATTGATTCGGCTCATATCCGGTCGACATTACTTCACTTGATTTTTTCAACCAATTTGCCAATAAACTTCTGTAGACTGAAAAATTGACATTTTTATCTTCTTCCGCACTCAAAATTAGGATTCCGGCTCTGTTTATAAAATCTAAATTCATTTTTCTCAATGGTTCACGCCACAAAAAATTCTCAATTCGATTAGAATTATTTAATAATGAATGACTATGTTCGTAAAAGTTGGAAAACTCAAGATTAAAATATTTCTCACGCAAATCTTCTACCGATAGCCCATCATCAACCTCGTCATAAATAATTTCCATTGAATTGTTCGTGCTAGGACGGCATCGTAAATTTTATCGAAACAATATCATCAGGTCTTATCATAAACGCTTTGTTTCCTGTCCCTGATACCCACATCACATCCGTATCAGCTAATGGGAAAAGAATTTTAGGTAAAGTTTTGGATTTTTCGCCTTCATCGAGGCTTTTTACATTGATTATGTGAAACCCTGGCTCTGGAGTTACTTTTTCAAGAAACCCTACTAACTCTTTTTCATTAACACTACTCTCCATTATTTCTAAATTTAAATCTAAAACGTTTTGTTTAGATTCTAAATGAGTTTTAACAATATCAATAAAATGATTTCTGGCATCATGCTTTATTTCAAAATGTTTTCTCCCTACTACCTTGTTATATTGATACTCAGTATTCCACAGGTCCAAAGATTTTTGCAAACTTTCATTTAAAGCAATTAGCTCTAATTCACTCATCTTTTCTGTGTCCGCCATTCTAAGCCCCTTTCGGTAGATTGCCTAATACCTTAGACAAGTCTCCCATCGAATCCTTCATTTCCTCGGCGGCGTATTTTTGAGCCTTGGTGATAGCTTCATTAATGACTTTTACGGCTTGATTCATATTCTCACCACCCACGTAGAGTTCTTTAAGCTTACCGTCTCCCGTAACTACAGCCCTGACGTCTCCATCTTCAATCTCGGTCTTGTGACCGGCAATCTTCCTCTGAAGTAAGGCTAGTTTGGTAAGAGCAGCACCCTGAGCGCCAAATTGTTTTATTCCGTTAAACATGTTTATTTCGTAATTTCTAACATCTCCTATTGTATATCAAACCTCACCATCATTACCCAAAAATCTTCTCCGCGGCAGACATAACACTGCCGGTAGCGTTCAGAACTTCGTCCTTCGGCTCAGAAACATTAGCATCTTCTACTAGAGGTTCCGTCCTTATCACCTTATCCGTCAGGATACATTTAAAAGTCATCGGACCCCAAACTTTGGCCATCTGCTCCTCGATGAGTTTTCTCTTTACATCTCTCTCCAACATATCCAAATGAAATCTGGAAGTAACGGAAATCGTTAATGATTTTCCTTGCACATCAACAGGTGAAACCAATCGCAACATACCGGCCAGTGAACCATTACTCACGGACATATGATTCAGAAAATCGACCCACCCGGTCTTTACACTTTCAATATTTACAAGAGAATCTGGTGTAGTATTTGAAGTGGCCACATGAGTACTAATAATATCCATCACAGGAGTTTCTTCTTTCTTTATCAAGCTTTCTACACTGGCTTTAACCATGGAATCTTGGCGGATTTCCGGATCCGGGGCAGGCGTTTGGACTTTTGGGCGGATCCCTCCTCCACCATCTTCAAGTGCTAGTGCTAGTAGTGCAATTTCTAGAGGTAGCATTGGCAAAGGTGAAATTTTTATTCTATCGGAAGCCGTAATCAAACTGTCAATCATCTTTAGATACTTCGACGGACTTTCTCCAATCTTCAATTTATTTTCCATTTCGAGTTTAGCAGCCGTAAGAAGTGAAGAGCTAAGCAACGACGCTTTAACACCGGTTTTTTCCATCTCATCAAACATCTTTGTGATTACTCCTGTGTCCCCAGAATTAACTGCTTCCAAAAGTTTAACTACCGAATGTCTACCTACTACCCCCAGCACTTTAGCTAACACCACTTCATCTATTTTGGAACCATAGGAAGAAATTTGTTCTAGAATTTTATGCCCTTCACGAAAACTACCATCCGTTGCCTCAGCAATCTCCCTTAAAATCTCATCTTCGATACTAATCTTCTCTCCTTTAACTGCTTTCATCAGAGAGCCAACCACTTCATCAATAGTAGCTTTTGTAAAATTTACCCTGGCGCAACGACTCACTATAGTCTCGGGAACTTTTTGAGATTCCGTAGTACAGAGAATGAACAAAGCATGTGCGGGGGGCTCTTCAAGTGTCTTCAAAAGAGCGTTGAAGCCCGCTGTGGATACCATGTGGACCTCATCAATTATGTAGACCTTTTTCTTCAGCTGGACAGGCGAAAGTCTAACTCTGTCCCGCAGTTCCCGAATATCATCTACTAGTCCATTACTGGCCGCATCAATCTCGATGACATCTACACTACTCCCCCTACTGATGACTTGGCAGGCTTCACACTCAGTACATGGTTCGGCAAAATCTTTTGATTTACCTTGATTTTTTTCGCAGTTAACGATTTGAGCCAAGATTCGAGCCGTACTAGTCTTTCCTGAACCACGGGGACCAACAAACAAATATGCATGGGAAATCTTTCCGGAAGAAAGAGTAGAAAGTAGGACATCACGAACAGACGCCAAGTCTAGTTCCGCAATTTTCTTTGGACGGTATTTTTGATAAAAACTCACACTAACACCTTATGGCTTTTCACACTCGATGTCAACTGCATAAAACTTGCTCATTTTCATTACTTTAACCGCTACAGCGGGTCATTCTATAAACCCGTGCCTGAGTAATTATCACTTGAAATTTTCTATAAGACAGACGAAAAATATCCGAATATCAGGCACAAAAAATCCCCCACTGGATGTGAGGGATAGAGGACTAAACAAGAATTGTTCTGGAAATTGTTTTGTTATCCTTCAAAATTCTATTCAAAAAAATTACACCGTCACCCTGAAAATCAACTGTCACATGCTCACACTTTAAATCCCAAATTATGGCCCTACTTCCCAAAAATGGAATTCGCGTAAGCCCATTGTTGATGGTAAACGAACCGGGATCCATATGAGATAAAGTTTTCTTCCTCATCACCTTGCGATCCGTAAACTTACCATTTGAGTCAAAATAGTCAGTCACAATATCGAATTCATTCTTGCCCAACATATATACAATGTTTCTGGCAATTTCTTCATTGTTGAGATCAGTAACCAAAATAAGCTTCATAACTTCTCCTCTCAATGTGCATATCCTATTTTACACAAAAAAATTGTCATGCCGGACCTGATAGGGCTGAAAGTCCCGATCTGGTGAGGGACATCCAGGTATTTCTGGATTCTGAATCGAGTTCAGAATGACAGTTAAAATATCCTCAGTCGTGATGAACCCCCAAAAGGTGGAGCAGTCCATGACAAGCCAAGAACTCAATTTCGTCATCAATTAGTTTATTCCACTGCATCGCCTGCCTCTTGGCTTGTGGATAGCAAACTACAATATCTCCGAGGTTTAAACCGTCGGTACCGGTCGGCATCTCAACCCCCTCTTCCAGAGGAAAGGATAAAACATCTGTCACTTCATCGCGATTAAAATATTTCTTTTCCAGTTCTCGAATCTTTCTTTCTCCTACTACACTAAGTGAAATAATTACTTTTCCATCCACACCCTGTTCATTTAGTGTTTTTTCCAAACCCGCCCTAACTTGTTTACGGTCAAAGCTGTATCGGCTATCAGCTGAAATGATTAATTGAAGTTTCATTCCCTCTATTCTAACCTATCGCCCATTTCGATACAAAAAGCGACCCACCAAAGTGGATCGCTACCAAGCTAAGCGTCCTTCATATCAAGAAGTTCCCCGGACAAGGGATAAGTAAAATAAGCAGGAAGACCACAGGAAGGACAAACTACAAATACTGAAGTAAAAGAGGGTGCCCCAGCGTCCATATCAGAGCTCTCCTTAAACTCAACATCCACAAAATCAGTAACCGTTAGGTTCTTTCCTTTTGTTCCATGATTCCAACAAATTACCTCAATCGGAAAAACTACCTTTTTAGCGTCGTCTGAAGATTTTACGGTCATTTTTACCTCCTCGATTAAATGTACTTACCAGGAAATTATACCAAGACTGCTTCTAACGACTCAGAAACCAGAATTGGCCTCAATGCCTTTTCAACCTCAGATAAAGTCCAATTTGGAACTTTGGTGTGACAATGGCAAACATCACACTCCACCAAATACTCGACTTCCCCGGCTTTTGACCCTCTCTTGAACTTCTTAATAATCTGATCTACACCATCTACAGTCAATATTTTGCAACAGTTGTCGCATTCCATTTCAAAAGTTCTCATTTGAGACTCCTTAATTTAAGTGTACCGGGATAACTTACATCGATAGTGTCTATATTACACTATCAAACACCCCTTGTCAAGCCACAAAAAAAGCGGTCACATAAGCAACCGCTTCAATACAACTACTCGGCTTTCTTCATTTCTATCAGGTCAAGTCTCAAATCACTTGGAACATTTATCTTCGCGATCTCTGCGCCCTTGATGCACTTTGGGCAAATTACAAATGCCCGTACGTACCCTCCACCTGTCGGTCCTGTCCCAGGTGCGACCTGAACATCTGTCAGAGATGAAACACGAAAATCTTTATGTACAACACAATACACATTAAAAGGCTTAAACTTTTTGGTCTTCCTTGACTTCTTTACAGGAGTTACAAGCATTTATCCTCCGACTAAAAAGAAATGTACGAGCGTCTTACCCGCAGATTATAACAGCCAAGATTATAAACTGGAAGTTCTATCCCGGGAATTTAGCCATCACTACCTTCTGAACCACTCCCCCATCTACTTTACCTCTAAGCTTACCCATCACTGCTCCCATCAGTCTACCACCGGTCAAACCTGTTTCGACAGCTGTCTTGTCCACTTCGAGTCCCACTTCTTCTTCGCTCATCATCTGAGGCAGATAACTTTCAATTACTTTAAGCTCATACTTCTCCTGATCAACTCTTTCCATCGAGGACAATTTTTCATAAATCTCTATCGAGTCACGCCTCTTCTTGGCTTCCTTCATAAGAACTTTGACAACTACCTCATCAGAAAGTTCACCATCCTTAAAGTCTACCTGAGCATACGAAAGTTCAGATGAAAGTAGTTTGAGAGCATCCACCAGCTTATGATCGCCTGCTTTTTGAGCCGTCACCAAATCTGTTTTGAGTTTTGAATATAGCATAGCTAAATTATACGCTAGAACCAAAAACACACCCCTCTCGGAGTGTGTCTAAGTCCAAAATAACTAATGTTACTTGGTAATACCGGCGTTGCGTTTGTTTCGTCTGCGAATGCGAGCCGAAGCTTTACGTAATTCCGTCATTTTGATATTCTTAACTTTTGAAGGTTTAAGAAATCCGGACATGCCAACCGCTCGAACTTTATCAAGTCCCTGATCTTCATAAGTAAGCTTCTTAAACTCACTTATAAGCTGTTGTGTACTTTGTCCTTGTTTTCTTTTAGCTACTAGTGCCACAAAAAATGCACCTCTCTTTCTAATTTTTTACTTGTTTTATTAAATACTTAGTTAAGTCGCTCCACCCGGCTCAGTCTTGGATCCTCCTAAAATATGAACATGTTCGTGCTCAAAATGGGCGTATCCCATACCGTTATTAACCAGTTTGTAGGTAGAATTTTCGAGCTTTAGCTCAGAAACTACCCTAAAAACGACTGGCATAATTGTACCCCAAAACTCCCCACTTTGACTAGTAGCAACCTCTTGTTTTCTAATATGGGATTTAGGCATGACCAAAACATGCACCTTAGCCATGGGATACTTATTCTTGATAGCCAGGAACTCCTCATTCTCCCACACCTTCTCACAAGGCTCCTCCCCGGCCACAATTTTGCAAAACAAGCAACTTGGATCTTTCATTACTTCATTTAACCATTAATTCCAATTTCTAACAAAAAACGATGCAAACACATCTCCGTAGACATTATGTAATCTACAGGGTGATTGGTTTCTTTCTTATTAAGATATGACAAATCCAATACTAAAACTTCAAACGAACCATCCGGATGAATTAACAAATCAAACTCATCGTCCATCGGAAACCCCAAAGAATGTATGTTCATGAGATCACAAACACGAGAAACTTCTTGCACCAACTCACCATTTTCATATATTTCAATGAACCTTTTTTCCATAGAAGTTAATTGACGTCTGTTTTTTGCCGCACTCTCTAAACTTAAAAGATAATTCTTTCCTTTACCCATAAATTCACTACCATCAATCGTCATGTCACCCATAATAATACGATTGGTGTCTACCACTCTCATAGTCCTCACAGTCGGAATGCCTAACTCCTTTAGATATAACCATCGATAATAATATCTATCTGCCATGCACATTGACTTTTTTTCCTGTCCAAAACAGAGTTCTTTATTAAAAATTTCTGCATCTTTGACCACCATTTCTGCCAGGTGACCACCTTTATATCCGTACTTAAATTCAGCTGAGCTAAAGCCACTTGAGCCTCCTGTCTCGGTCGTATTCAAGCTAGCCACCACCAAGCGACTTGCAATCTTCCCAGCAGGACGCCGGAAATACAAGATGTCCCTTTCACTAACTACTTCAACAGGCATGATAATATTTACTTATTAGACCCATAAGACATATTATACTACATATTTACTTTATAGGCGTATCAAACGAATTACATTTCTCACCGTTACTAGCGTTACAACTAAAGTATTCGTGGAGCCTTCATTCTCCAAAACCTTCTCACACGGCTCCTCCCCGGCAACAATTTTGCAAAACAAGCAATTCGAATCTTTCATCTGATTGTCAATTTATAAATTTTAATCTAAAGACTCAAATCTTCAAGCTCTTCTTTAAGTAATCTTAGATGTATAGGCTCTAAAAGAAGAGGATCTTCTTTGTCTTTTTTTGAATTATCATATTCCCCCCACTCCAAAGCTTCAGGATCATGGACCAAGATTTCAAAGCTTCCATCTGGGTGAACTAAGAAATCAAACGGATCGTCATATGGTAAACGAATTTTTTCCTTGACCAAAATGTCCCTAATTCTTGCCATCTCAGACATTACCTTTTTATCACTAATTGACAAAACAGCTTGTTCGGCTTTTGATAGCTCTCGGCGTCCTGAATTTCTGTTTGCTTTTGGACCATGTCTCCATGCTTTTCCAAAAAATTCAGAACCATTAATTCCTAGATTTGTCATCGCAACCCTCCCCCCATCTAAAACCACAACATTAGGAACTACAGGAACCCCCAAATCTCTTAGAAACTTCCATCTTTCAAAATACCTTTCGGCTGCAGACATACCTTCTTTTTCACCACCAAAATACTCTTCGTTGACCTTAGCCTGCTTTACAAACATAGGAATATTTTCACTACTCTCAAAACCATCTTTACTTACAAATCTTCCCACAATGTGACTTTTAGCATCTGCTCCGCCTACCTGTTTATTTGTTATCTCGTAAACTTTGATTTTGACACCTTCCCCATGAATTGAACTTAAGGGTATCTCTTTTTCACTTTTTTCGACAGTAAATCCATGTTCATCTTCACTAATAGTCATACTTCTATGGCCTAATTAAATGTATAACATCTCTTACAGTAACTAGCACCATGAGGCCAATCAAGAAAATCATACCCACAGTATGTACATAACCTTCAATTCTATTTTTATATTTCTTGCCAATAATTTTCTCGACAAATAAGAAGAATACTCTTCCACCATCAAGCGCCGGGAAAGGCATAATATTCAAGATTGCTAAGTTTATCGAGAGAATTGCCATAAACTGAATCACCGCAATCCAACCCACCGAATAAACCTGTTTACTTACTTGATAAATTCCAATCGGGCCGGATACATCTTTTGGCACACCTTTGCCGGTCAAAATCCCCCAAATCAAAGTTCCCATACTCGACGCAATTTCTTTGCCCCAGGACCAGGCCTCTTCCATTCCGACGACTATACCTCGAAAAGGTCTTTGCCATATAGGATACATTTTCATTTCAATATTCGATAGAGCTACACCGAGAGCACCTTGTCCTTGTGGAGGATCTAGTCTTGGCACTATTTCGACAACTTCTTCGGTACCGTCTTTTACCAGGGTAGTTATATCAATGGTTTTACCTTTTAGTGGCTCTACTGCCTTAATAAAACCATCTACACCAACAAAAACAATCTCTTCATTTCCAAAAGTAATTTTCTTGATTTCACTTCCTATCTTAATTCCTGCAGTCTCGGCCGGCGTCCCCTTACCCACATCCACCACAATTACTTTATCTGTTTTGGTAGGAATACCAAGTACGGTGTAAACCACCCCAAAAGCAAAGACACCTAAGAGAAAGTTCATGGTAACTCCAGCTACCAGCACTCCCGCCCTTTGCCATATTGGCTTATTAAAAAAAGCCTCCGGAGAACTAGCTTGTGACGGATCGTCCATATCCTCACCATAAAGCTTTACAAAACCACCAATGGGCAACCAATTCAAACTAAACAGAGTCCCCTTGTGTGTAAAAAGCTTCTTGGCTCTAGGTGGGATTCCAATTCCAAACTCCTCAACTCTCATCTTAAAAAGTCTAGCCATCAAGAAATGACCAAGTTCGTGGATAAGAACCAAAACTGACAACATTAAGATAAACACGATTATTTGCATCAATCAATCTTACCAAGTAACATCCGTCATTGCGAGGAGTACTCGACGTGGCAATCTAAAATTGTTAATATTAAGCAATGATCACCAATAAAGACATCGAAAAACTAAAAGATGTTTTTGCCACCAAAGAAGATTTGAAGAACTTTGCTACCAAAGAAGATCTGGCAAACGAGGTTTCAAAGCTCTCTACCAAAGAAGATCTAGACGAATCTGAAGCTCGAACTGCATTTGGATTTACCGATGTTCAAAATCAACTATCACTACTTAAAGAAGGTCAATACAAATTAGAAGAAGGACAAAAAGAGCTCAAAGAAGGACAAATCGAAATTATAGAAACACTAAAAGATTTTCAACAACAAATGGAAGGTATGAACAAAAACATAGTCTCGGTTATAAACGAACTCAAAGAAGATCACGAAACTACTAAAAACCGTGTCACCAAGCTAGAAAAACTCGCCTTCTCCAACTAATAAGCCTGTCATCCCGGACCTGATCCGGGATCCAGAAAAATAAACAATTAAACCGCCATCACTTCATCTTCTTTTTTCCTACTCATCTCCTCAATCTTCTCATTGAACTCTCCCGTAATTTTATCCAAGTCGGCCAGAAGCATATAGATATCGTCTTCAGATACTTCTTTCATCTCCTTGAGAGCATCAATTTTCTCCTTAATATCCTGCCTAGCCTGTCTTAGCATTATTTTCCCTGACTCTGTCTTCTGCTTGAGTAGTTTTACAAAATCCAATCTTCTTTCTTGTGTCAGCGACGGAATCACGATACGGATTAAGTCTCCATTTACTACTCCGGAAAGCTGCATCTCACTATCACTTATTGCCTTCTCGACCGCTCCAAGCAAACTTCTATCGAATGGCGTCACAATAAGCATATTGGTGTCCGGCGCCGTGATTGTCGCCACTTCCACCAGCTTCATCCATGTGCCATATGCCGGCACAGAAATTCCGGAAACCAATTCTGGTTTTGCTCTGCCCACTCGGACCGTGGCAAAGTCCTCCTCGACCACTTCGATTACTTTGGCAAACTTTTGTCTTAATAGTTGGATGAGCTCATGTTCTAATACCATATAAACTTATTCTAACATTACCCCACAAAAAAGACCTACACGAATGTAGGTCTAATAATACTTAAGCGACGAACTTATCACGATCTGATATCTTGTCTCTTCCGGCTCTTATCCATCCAACCACTTCATTCTGTTCATTAGCCGTGAAGTGGGCATCTTTCCAATCAAACATGGGATAGATTGCGTAAGACTCAACCGTGAAAGTCATGTATTTGAATGAACAAATTTCTGGCAGTCTCCCGTGACCAATTACTCCAGGCTTGTCCCGCCCATGACCGAGCTCGAGTGCTTCGATCGCCAAGTACAGTCCAAGCACGACATCCCGCGGGTTGACAGCTTTTTTGCTTTTGACGGTATCGTCATTCCAAACCCGGGCACCCTCTTTGGAAAACTGTATGCCCCGATCCGAAGTTCGAGCACCAGCCACTTGCTCTTCGTAGAATTTCTTGAGCATGATCCCAATATCTTCCTTGCCGGTAAATGCGACGATAAGCGCCTCGTTCTCACAAAGCAACGTGTGCAGTTCATCGACATCACAAATTTCCGGCAATTTCTCCAACAACTTCATATCAGCCATAAGTTATCTCCTTATATCAATTTGCGTTCACATTATAACCTAAGTAGTTATTAAAATAGGACCTTACTAAGGTCCCACTTTTTATGCGGGCTTGCTAAACTTAAAAGCTAAATATATAAAGACAAGTCCTAGTCCGTGGTTTCCGAGGTTGAGGACTCCAAAAATCAGAAGGAACAAACTGTAGCCTTCAAACTTTCGATCGTAAAATGTCATTGGACCTCCAAGGATGTTTGATTATTACTGTCAATTGTCAATATTGCATCGTCTTTATACCATATTTTGGGCACATTGTCAAGTTATAGGGTATTTATGAGCTTGATTTGTTGACATCGTGCCTATTAGATATATAATCGAACTATAAGTTTTCTTTAAAAACTAAATCCATCAACTTGGAGGAATAAATGCCCATAACCTTGAATGATCCCCGGCTATATATACTTTTATTTGGCGTTCTAATTGTCATTCTCACAACCGTCATCTTCAAAATCAGCCAAGCGTCTTTGACCGGGCTGGTAGCCAGCTTTCTTATCAGCGTTATCTTAACCGGTTTGGCTTTCTACATGTCTCATCCGGAGTACGGTCAAAGCTTGATGTTCTATTTTGTCGTAGGAATAGTTTCCTTTGGAGTTATGTACTTCGGCAAGACATGGAGCGGCTTTGCCTCAAGCGTTCTTGTAGGCATAATCACTCTGTCTATGTACATGTACGCCACTAATCCCCGATACGGCCTTACCATTATCATTGTGGCGATTGTCGCCGTAGTACTTATTGGTGTTCTCGCGGTTATCGCTTACGGCATGAACCGTGGTTACGGAGTCAAAAAAGCAGATAGCGTCAAGCTCCAGCTTCCCGACCCCCGAACAGGCAGAATGATTACCATGACAGTCACGAAGGGTGCCTTTTCGGGACCAACATTGGACAGACAACTGGAACAAAGTTCGAATATTGCAGGGCTCGTCAAAGAGGCACAGTTCCTTTTTGAAGACCCAAGGGCAAGGGCAAAATATCTTGCAGCTAACAACGCAGGTTACAGCGAAGCGGCCCCCTACGTCGACGCAGAAACCGGGGATGCACTACTTCAGCTTGAACCAGGCCGTTACCGAAATCAATAATCTCACAATCGCATCAAACCCAAATCCCCCCCGCCATGGCGGGGGGGATTTTTTATAACAAAACATTTTTTTATCTGTCATTCCGGGCTTGACCCGGAATCCAGAATCTAAATATTACTCAACTCCTAATTTAAATCTAGCAAATCTGGTCACGCGGATGTTTTCACCGGTTTTACCCGAAAGCTCCTTGACCAAAGCATCCATCGTTTTACTGCCATCGCGGATATAATCCTGCTTCATCAGTTCTTCTACTGTTTTTGGGTCCATAGATACAATTTGCATTGCAATCTCTTTGCAAAGTGTTTCGAACTCAGGAGTCTTAGCTACAAAGTCGGTTTCGCAAGCCACTTCTACCATGGCTGCAGCTGAACCACCTCCGTGTGTGTAACAGTAAACACGACCACTGCGGACTTCTCGGTCAGCCTTACTCTCAGCCTTCAGAATCCCCTTAGCCTTGATGATGTCCATGGCCTTGGCCATATCACCGTTGGCTTCTTCCAAAGCTTTCTTAGCGTCCATAATACCGGCGCCGGTCTTTTCTCTTAATTCTTTAATCTTGTCCATCATATTCTTTATGTTTAATTAATGTCATTCCCGACCTGATCGGGAATCTATATAAATAAATTCCTTAATTCTTAACTTCCTTCTTTGCTTTCTGTCCATTCTCAATCGCCTGTCCAAGAACTCTCACCAAGATTTCCAAACCTTTGGCAGAGTCATCATTCATAGGGATTAAGTAATCAATCGGATCAGGGTTTGCATTGGAATCTACCAAGCCGACCACTTGAACTCCACGACTGGAAGCTTCTTTGACAGCCAATTTCTCTTTGTGGGTATCGAAAACGACTACCACTTCAGGGGCTTCCCTAAGAGAAGCAATACCACCGACGATTCTCTCAAGCTTATTGATCTCTTTATCGAATAAAAGCTGTTCCTTCTTGGTGTATTTCTTTAGCTGTCCCAACTCTCTCTTGGATTTCAAAGAATTCAATCTGTCCAAAGTGAGCTTGAGTTGTTTCCAGTTGGTGATTAATCCACCCATCCAGCGCTGAGTTATGTAAGGGATATTGAGTCTCTTGGCCTCTTCCTCCACCATAGCTCTCACCTGTCTCTTGGTTCCAACAAGAACAATTCTCTTTCCTGCAGCAGCCATCTCGGTCAAAGCCTTGGTAGCTTCATTAACTCCTGCGACTGTTTTCTCAAGATCGAAAATATGAATACCGTTCTTGGCTCCCCAAAGATATTTTTTCATCTTAGGATTCCATTTTTTGACCACGTGGCCAAAATGGGCACCGGCTTCAAAAAGCTCTTCAATAGATGTTTCTGTTCTAGGATATTCTTTTTTGACTACTTCAACTTTCTTCTCCTCTACTTTTGTTTTCTCAATCTTCACTTCATCTGTCATTCCGGGCTCAGACCCGGAATCCATCCCCAAATCGTCATTGCGAGGAGTACTCGACCTGGCAATCTCACTCTTGTCAGATTTCTTCACAATCTTCTTTACGGGAGCTTTTTTCGGAACAGCCTTCTTCGTCTCGCCAGAGTCTTTGACGACGGCGGGTTTCTTAACAGCTGTTTTCTTAACGGTTTTCTTTGCCTCGCCAGAGTTTTTAACGACGGCGGGTTTCTTAACTGCTGTCTTCTTAACTACTTTCTTTACCTCGCCAGAGTTTTTAACGACGGCGGGTTTGGTCTCTTTTTTGGTTGTGACCGCAACTTCTTTAGCTTTTGTAGCCATATTTTTTCATCTCATTTTGATCCTTAGGCACATTTCAGAGATTCGTGCCAGGATAAATTACTAATTTAACTTCCCTATTCTAGCACCCCAGCCTCACTTTAGCCACCTCCACTTGCTATTTTAGCCCTATAGTGCTATAATAGGCACCATCTCATCTTAAACTTCGCCCTAAGGAGGCACGAATGAACATTAAATTCATTATCGCGACAGTATTTTTAGCTGTATTTGTAACAAGTTGTGGTCCAGCCGTTGACACAAAATTACAACTTGCTGAGTTAAACCAAGAGCAAGCAACCAGATCCGATCAGTACCAGCTCAATCAGAGCATCGCCTGGAAGAAACATATTGTTTTTGTCGTAAACGACGAAAATACCGACCCCACAAATGAAATAATCAACGGTGAAAATCATTTCAAATTCAACACAACCAATATGACCATTGAGGAAACTTCCACAGATGGCAACGCCTATATCGTGATTCATCAGGATTTTGAAGGCGGCGCAGCGATCAGCTATACCTTTATTGTTCCTCCTGGGGAATCAGACAAATATCTTCATCTGTACAAAATCGGTTCATAGCCTAAAAACTCCCCGTCAAACGATGGGGAGTTTTAAAATCAAAAAGGACTACAAATGTTCCAAAACAAACTGTTTTTAGTTATTCTGACAATCATTGGGATAATCGCCATTTCCGCCGTAAGCTATTTCAGCCCAGGTGTCAATCCAGAATTCCAGCTGATCCAAACAGTTCAGCTGTATCCAATTAACGAGACGATTCCGGCAAACGAAGGTTCTGTGGTTGCCAAAAATATCTTCTACAGAACTTCTGAGACCGAGAACGGTGTTGTCAGCGATGCCTTGGGTTTCTTCGCCTCCCATACAGTCATGGAAACGGATAAAATTTCACCTTGTTATCAGCTGTATAAAGATAAGCTGAACAATCAACACATCATCTACTTCGTGCCTGAAGGCAAGAAGGATGAGTACCTGCAAATACGATAACGCACTCAAAAACTCCCTGTCAAGCGATGGGGAGTTTTTTAATACCTGGTCATTGCGAGGCTCGACTTTAGGTCGGCCGTGGCAATCAACCTGTCCACCTGTCATTCCGGGCCCGCTTCGACTCGGCTTCAGCGAGGCGAGCTTGACCCGGAATCCAGTCTTACTTTTTAATACTCCGTATCCGCGAGATTCTCAAAGAGAGCCACTACAGTCATGGGGCCCACGCCACCAGGCACAGGGGTGATCAAAGACGCCTTTTCGACCGCCTCAGGCGAAATATCCCCCTTAGGATAGCCTAGGTCTATGCCCACGAAGCCATCCATTACCATTTCTCCGGTAATCACCCCAACCGTACCGGTACAGCTTATAACTACATCAAAGTCCTTAAGATTCTTAAGATCATCCCCTTTATCAAACCCTTCAGGCTCAATATTCAGATCGTGGAGTCTAGTCATAAGCCGGCTTCCAATCGCTCCTTTCGCACCCACCACAGCCACCCGATCATCTTCACTAATCTTAAATATCTCCACGACCCTTTCCACAGCTCTGATTACTGCGGGTACAAATCTGCTTTTGGGGTTTAACCCATCAACATCTTTACTTGGCTTAATTGAAGCCACAATACTCTCCAATTCAGCCTTATCCGTTCCAACTACCGGCAACTGTATCAAAATACCATCCACTGTATCATCCTCGTTTGCAGACGCAAGCATTTCCTTCAGCTCTTCCTTATCCTGAGCATATATGACTGACACCATCACCCCAAGTCTCTCCCCCATCTCGTGCTTGAGCCGCACATACGCACTCTCATCCGTACGCCCATCGCACTGAAATATCACCAGACTTTTCCCCAGGAGTCTTTCCGACTCCTCGAGAAATACAGCCATTCGTTCTGCCTCTTTTTTACCATCAAATATTGCTTTTGCCATGCTTTATTCTACCCCAAACCCCACAATTTACGCATATTTTCTTGACAAACAGCCTCAATTATGATATACTATGGGATTCTCGTATCTCACATCAGGAGGCTATGCCTCAGAAATGGACATTAACATGAATCACAAAACGATTATCTTGATCATTGCTTTTTTGATTCTCTTTACCGGTTGCGCTCCTAAAGCGCCTCCTGCACAGGAAATCACAGCTTGCACTTCAGAGTTCTACCTTGAATCAATGCCCCTCGTAGTAACAGCTCTTGGCCGTGAACTAGCAGCCATTTCAGATTCAGCCACACCGATTGCCACCTGCCTCTCAGGCGATGTCACTGTCTACAGAGCATCGTATTACGGTGTTGAGTTCAATTATTTCGACTTGACTGGTTTTGGACCGGGTGCCGAAAAGGATCTGGATTATGTCCTGAACAACTTCCTCGATGTACAGATTGTTATCTACGTCGGAATTTCAGGTGGTTTAGACTCAAACCTCGAAATACTTAGTGTGGTTGTGCCTGAATTCTGGTCGGAACAACACACAGGAAACTCAGTTAAAATCGAAAACAACCTCATCCAAATCGTAAAAGACAACCAACTGGCGATAGTCACCAGCTCAGGCGTCACTGCCAAAGAGTACGTGACTAACGGCCCCGATGTGTTCAAAGCAACTGGTGCGAGTATTGTAGACATGGAGTCTTATAACCTCGCCGTTATCGCCAAAAAACACAACAACGTTCCATTCATCGTCTTTAGCTCGATTAGTAACGATGCTGATGGCGTTAAAGTCGAATCCACCTACGACGCGGCCGCTCACAATAGCGCCGTGGCGGGTTTGAAATTCTTGACATTCTATCTTCGATGAAGAAACAAAGAAAGCCTCTCCCAACGGGAGAGGCTTTTTATTGGCTAAAGGCAGTACGTGACTATCCTGGAGCCATTCATATAGGATATTACGTTAATATCAGGATTTAGGAGCACTACAGGACCCCCCAGAGGCATGGTTATTACCCATTGCAATTACCACTTAAGCCACAAAAAAGTCTCCCCGTACTGGGGAGACTAATATTATGATACTGAATGGATCGATGATTAAGGCTGAATCATCGGGGTCGGGATTGGGTTGTCCAAAAGATCACCGGACTCATACGCATCGCGCGCGCCCTTGTACAGGACCAATTCGAGCATCTTCTCGCGGGCAGCCTGACCAAAAAGCGGATTCTTTCCACCAGTCGTCAGTTTTTCATCGGGGAATCCCATCGCAGCAGACAACGGTTCCTGAACCAGACCACTGTTGAAGGTGTCCCAGGACTGGAAATTGCTGATAAGTGATTTTTGGCAATTCCCAAAATCCTCGCGCCGGGAAGCATCCCAAATTGAAAATTCTTGCGCGAACGCAGTCAAAGCGCTGGTGTCAGGGTAAGCCTCACTGACCATAATGGCATTCACCAGCAGTCCAGCGTCGATACTTCCTGTCGGCAGACCATCGTTGCCAAGCTGATCATAACGCCCGGTAACAGCGTCCGTGATGACGGAATGAACCGTCGCGGCATTGAAGTTCATAATGCTGAACTTGTCGTTGAAGGCGACCATGTAGGTCGACAATTCGGTCTGGCACGATGCATAGATCGCATTCGCCTGGTTCTCGTAGAACCGGTTTTGCGTCTTGGTATTACTCACAGCGCTGATGATGCTGAGCAAAATCACGCCCACAACCACCAACCAACCGTATTTCTTCAAAATTTGAATCGGATCCATTTTTATTTCTCCTTGAACAATAGTTTTATAAACGACTACCGGAAGTAGCTCGATGAGGAGCGACTGCGCCGGCGTGGTCGTTCGCCATTAGCCGCCACAATCCCGATCGGGATAAGTGACAACAAAGAACACCAAAATACGATCCATCTTTGCTGAGTTTTTGTTGGACGAATCATTTCTTCCAACCAATTAAACCCAGTTCCCACATCATCCGCATCCTTCGCCTTCATCGAGATACGCACGAACTTGGTCTCAGGGAATTTTAAGCCCCAGACTAGTGTTTCGATTGCACCTGGATTCGGGTGTAATGCCCGCACTTTATTCTTGCCATCGTCACGGACATAAGGCTCAGGGATGATTCGTCCGATCAAAGCATCAGGTGTTAAGGCAACACCTACTAGATCGATCTCAGCATGGTTGATCAGGTCTCGGTTGCCTACAGGCATACCTGTCTCAGCTCGCGCCCAAGCCACTGTTGATCCATCCGTCGTCCCAACAACGATCAAAATTCCATTTTTGGGAAAACAGTTGTCACCGCAGAACTTAGGATCCTGCCAATAAGCTTTGAGAGTAGTAATATAGCGCTGAGGATTCCTATCAGCAATTGGGCTTTGGATGATTACGACATGGGTAGTACCATGCAGTTCTTCACCAACTGCACCATCGAGATAGCGGATGTATTCCTGCCATTGTGCAGGGTTTTGAGGCGCCCACCCAACAGCATATATCGGCTCAGTCAAATAGTAATCGTGAATTGCTTCAGGACTGACCACCATAGGAAGAATCCCGGCCGCCAAAAATTCCTGAACATATCCATCATACTTCTTGAACATTTCCTCATCCGCTGCGATTACGAGGTTTTCGTATGTATTCTTTTTGAAAGCAGGACCAGGCTGATGAATCACGTTTACACGATAGTTCACCGCTTCCCAGGCAGGCGGAATGCCCACACATGCGTTGACGGCAGTTTGTCCAGCTTCATAATCGGAAGATCCAATTCCCCAACGAACAGGATTTAGATCGACACAGTGATTACCGAACTCAAATTCTTGATCGAGGTTAGTCGACATCAGATAGCTGGTTTCCTTGGTATAAACCGGGCAAGCATGCCAATTATCATGTGGTTCTTGGTGAGTACCTGTGCATTTACCATCTTTGTCATACCCATTACACTCAGTCGTATATGTAATGTAGTGATCACAAGGATACTCGTGTATACAAGGACCGTCCTTGGTACAGCCAAAATCAACAGGCCATGCTCCATTCTCCCAGCCACCCCAAATCTCATTAAAGCTTTTCTGTGAATTACGAGCTTGCGCCCAACCGATCTGAACCCCTCCAAAAGAGAGAACCAGACCAACAACTATCGTGACGACAATGTATTCATTCCAGGTCACTTCGTAGTCCGAGTTGGTAACATCCAGTATCGCCTTAACAGCGAACAATACAATCGAGGCAAATAAGAAAATTTCTGCCCCTAGGATAAATTTTTCCATGTCTCGCTCCTTTCCTTTCATTCAGTTATCAAGGTCCTGAGTCACGGCCGAGCCGCAACTTCTAGGATTAGCTATGCATCAGGCACAGCACAATAGTGGGAAGTATACCCCATAACAGTCAATTTGTCAAGACCCCCGGTAATTCTCTAGCTCAAAATCTCCATAATGCTCTCATGCACCCTTTCCACACTTTCATTGGCGTTTACTATCCTCCACCCCATTTCCCGAGCCAAACCCAAGTGAACCTCCCGACTTCTCTCCCAAACCTCTTGACCGGCCGCTTCGTGTCGGTGGCCTTTTTCGATACTTCCACCAAACCTTTGTCCATCCAACAGTATCTCAAAATCAGGTCTTAGTAGTCCCCTATTAAATTCATCCAAGAGCCCCCTATCCACACCCTTAGTCAGTCCCCAAGCCAAACCTGTACCCACATAATCCTCTGCGATTACGTCGCCTTGCTCAAGTAAAGCCAACAAAGCCAGTTCATACTGCCTCCTGTTTTCGGCATACAGGCACTGTAAATCGTCATCGGACATTTCCAGCTTATTTCCATTTTCATCCGGCCTCAAAACTCTATTAATGATTTCACCTGTCGGCGAATCGTAGATGGGATATTTTATTCTAGTATACGGTAATCCAGCTTCCAGATAGGTCTGTTCCAAAAGTTCCAACTGCTTCGATTTTCCGAGATTATTGGACCCGTACAAAACAATAAATCTACCCATTTTCTTCAGGTACCTTTCCGGCCATTTTTAATTGGTCGATTATTGCTTGAGGAAATTCAGCCAAAGGATCTCCCATATAAATACGGTACTCATCCAACACTTCCTCATAGGTCATCCCTACTACCTCAAAAGTGGGGCTTGGAAGTGGTCGCTCAACTACTTCACCATCTCCACCGACATACCATTTATGAAATTTACTATCAAATTTTTCCGTCATCACCTCTAACTTATTCTAAATTTATCGACCTGTCTAGGGTCATTTCAATAGTGTCGCCATCACCATCAGTACCACCGCCAAAGCCATAAAAACAAAGGTAGCCCAAGCGAAGACTTTAGCCCACTTTTTGGTCTTGAAACCATCCACTACTCTTTCGTCATCCGCCAGTTTAATGATGATAAAAATAAGAGGTACGGCAATTACCCCATTTACAATCGCACTATAATAAAGAGCTTGAATCGTATTTACGCCAAACATATTCATGAGCATACCCATAATTGTCGCTACAAAAATCACGAGATAAAACCCCTTGGCCTCACCAAATTTTTTAGACAAACCTTCTTTTATCCCTAAGGCCTCAGATACAGCATAAGCGACCGAGCCGGCCAAGACAGGAATAGACTGCAAACCAATTCCGATAATTCCTACAGCAAACAAAATATAGGCAAAATCCCCTGCCAGCGGTTTAAGTGCGAGTGCCGCTTCTTGGGGTGTATTGATACTGAAAATTCCATTTTTATTTAAAGTCGCAGCCGTGGTTAGAATGATAAAGAAAGTCATCAGATTGGAAAAAAGCATTCCCACATTAGTATCCGCTCTCATTACAGCCACTCTTTTCTTGCTGACCGCCGCTTTTTGATCGAAGTCTGATATCGGAAATCTAGCATCAGAAATTTCCTCCTCAACTTCTTCCGAAGCTTGCCAGAAAAATAAATATGGAGAAATCGTGGTTCCTAGAAAACCCACCAAAGTCATCAAATAACCCAGATTAAATTGGATACTGGGCACCAAAGTAGACATCACAATTTCCTTCAGTTCTTGCTTCACCATAAAAGCGGTGATGACATAAACTAGCAATGAAAGGCCCAACCACTTAAGATATTTGGAATATTTTTTGTAAGAAACAGCAATCTCCATCCATATAATAAGTGCAGATGTCACTACCAGCCAAAAATAATATGGCAGTCCCAAAAGCATTTGTAATGAGGCAGCCATAATACCCAAATCGGCGCCAATATTAATCACATTAGCTACAAAAAGAAGTGAGACAGCAAACCACAACAGCTTCTTAGAATAATATTTTTTAATCACCCCGGCCAAACCTCGTCCGGACACCATGCCGATTCGTCCGCACATTTCCTGAATAGAAATCATCGCCGGCAGCAGAAACAAACTCATCCAAAGCATGCCATAGCCAAACTGTGCTCCGGCAATAGAGTACGTCGCTACTCCACTCGGATCATCATCCGCCGCCCCGGTAATAAACCCGGGACCGACCGACTTCAACAATTTCTTTATTCGGGCAAAAATAGCCATAATTAAATGATAGTACAATTACTCATCTTTGCCCATTGAAAAAAGGAGATAACCATGCACATGAATGATGTCGTCATTTCACTTGTTCAAAATATCCCTAAAGAAGTATTTACCAATCGCACTTGTCCAGACTTTGGCGTCTTTCACATTTATGGTGGTACAGAGAGAAAACAAAATCTCGTCCATTCAATTCTCATCCCTGACCTTGTCAATGTGGGACATATTCTAAAAGTGAATGTCGGTAAAGGCCTCATGGGTCGCTTCTCCATCGAGAACGCATCGGACATTACTAGACCATTAAATTTCTCCTATAAGCACTCCGGTCTCTCTCGCAAAAATCTTAAGCCGGGAGTCATCCTGACCGCCCCCGAAACTTATCTGCTATCCTGGGAATCTGTCACTAAAGAAAACATCCCGGTAATCGTAACTCTCACCATAGCCCCCCTAATATCAGTTCACGGCCTGAGATTACTCTATTCACTTCAAAGCAAATAAACCCAGATATAACTGGGTTTTTTTATAAAAAAAGCGACCCGCATTTGCGAGTCGCATTATAGAAACTATTCCAGCGCGAGAGTATTCGTGATGTTCAAGCTGGCTTTTTCATCGTTTGTGATCATGATATGAATTGACCCCACATCAGAAAACGAATCAAAACTCAAACCCTCAGCAGCGTAGATGGGAAATGAAGCAAGAGTATCGAACTCCAATTCCATTGCATGCTTCGCCCGAAACGAGCAAAGCCATGCCCCATTCCGTGCCATCATCGGTTCAAATTCATTCAAGGCGCTGACGGGATTGGTGTAGCCCTGCCCATGATACGTATACTCTGTGCCCCAGAGGTAGAAGATATTCCAGACGATCCGTTCAGGATCCAGTTCCGGAAACTTCTTGTATAGCGCCTTTTTGAAAGCTTGCGCCTTCTCGGTGATCACACCGTGTACATCCTTTTCAAATTCGAAATGTACATGAAGACCCTCGACCTGGGCGGTACCCACCATTGTGGTTCCGTTGCAAATTGCGACGATGTGGTCGGTTTTATCCCCGTTACTCGTCTGATATCCTTCGGGCAATGACGCTTTGATAATACTTCTATTAGAAAACTTAATACTTGAAACTGAAATATCCATTGTCTGCTCCTCTCAAATTTTTGTTAGCGAACTTTCAACCCATATTATATCACTTTTACCTAGAACTTGACATTCCAGCCTCATCTGTGGTACTATATAGGGTATCTAAAAACTCACCCCAGGCACGTTACAAAGGAGAACTTTAAATGGAAAAATCACTTGAACCAGGAAAGACCTTGACTGTTGGTCATCTAAACGATTATCACTCCCTCGATATTGCAGGATTACAAGTCACCAAGGCAACTTTTGGCGACACACTGAACATGACAGGATATGTCTACGATGGAATGAAGATAACTATCAAGTTCGCGCAAAACGGTTACCGGGCGGAGGTCAGTGTCTCTGATGGCAAGGCACAAATCTACTCATCCAAAGAAGGCAACCGAACCATTCAGCACGGGGTTACGCCGGTAAGTAATAGTGGTGAGCCAGTTGTCCGAACAGTAATAGTCACCGGAGCCTTTAATATCAGGTTCCGTACCGACTGTGGCGAACAAAGTGCGGACAAGAATGTCGATATCCGAATTGTTCCGGATCACCCCAGCGAAAAAGCCGAAGTCTCCTATACCGCATCATAAATCAAAAGACTCCCTTGTGGGGTCTTTTTTATACTAAAAATCTACTCCTCCACTTCCTCTCCCGTATCTTTTACCTCAGCCTGTTTCTCCTCTTCCTTGGTGAGAGGCTTCTTCCAGCTGGCCCAGGTACAGTTCGGGTAGTCCTCACAGCCGTAAAAATCTCGGTTAGTTTTAGTTTTCTTCATCACCACTCTTTTGCCACATTTCTCACACACCACACCATCTACATACAGAATATAAGGCGCCTTATATTTACACTCCGGATATCTATTACAGCTTAGGAACTTTCCAAATTTACCATCACGAATCACTATCTCCCCCTCTTTGCACTCCGGACACTTCTGGCCGGTACTCTCAGTGGGAACTCCGACTCTAGCACTGTCTTTATCCACCTTAAATAATTTTCTGGAAAAATCACCCCAAAACTTACTTAGCATCTCCATCCACTTCACTTTTCCACTCGCAATATCATCCAAAGAATCTTCCATCTTCGCCGTAAACTCATATTCCATCTCTCTAGGGAAGTTTTCCATGAGGAAATCTACTACCGCTTTCCCAATCGATGTCGGGAAAAACTTTTTATCTTTCTGCTCTACATATCTTCGATCAATGATTGTCGAGATAATTGCCGCGTAAGTCGAAGGTCGTCCAATCCCCTTCTTCTCCAGCTCCTTGATAAGCGATGCATCATTAAACCTAGCCGGCGGCTGGGTGAATTTCTGCAAACTTTCAATCTTCTTTTTCGTCAGCTTCTCCCCCACTTTCATTTCCGGCAAAGCCACAGGTTCATTACTTGCCCCTCGAAGCCCTGGCGAAGTGGGGTCTTTGGCAAACAGTTTTTTCCAGCCATCAAACTTCACTACAATTCCATTGGCTGTCAGTTCACAAGTTCCTGCCTTCACCACTACTTTTGTATCATCAAAAATTGCTTCGGCCATCTGACACGCTACCGTTCTTCGCCAAATCAGTGAATAAAGTTTCTTCTCATCAATCGGCATTTCTTGGCCTGTATATTTTTCCGGTGTGACTTCGATATGTGTTGGTCGGACGGCTTCATGGGCTTCTTGTGCTACCACTTTACCTGAAGTCTTGTACATTCTCGGCACTTTTGGCAAATACTTTTCACCATATTCCTCAAGAATAAATTTCCTGGTCGCATCAATGGCGACAGGAGCTAAATTAAATGAATCAGTTCTGTGGTAAGTAATATCTCCCTGCTCGTAAAGTTTTTGTGCCACATTCATCGTTTTCTTAGCGGACCAGCCCAAAACGTTTGCCGCAGCTTGCTGTAAAGTAGATGTCTTGAACGGCGCATGGGGTTGCGTCTTCCTCTCGGACTTCTTAATGTCTTCAATTAAATAGTCAACTGTTTCCAATACATCCAATATTTCTTTGGCTTCTACTCCATTTCTTATTTCTAATTTAGCTTGCCTCGCCGTAGCACTGCGTAGGCGGGCCAGCTCTACCCAAAATTCATCTCCTTTTTCGGTTTTTACCAAAGCCCTAATTTGCCAATACTCGACAGGGATAAATTTTTCAATCTCTCTTTCCCTGTCTACAATTAATCGGACTGCCACACTCTGCACCCGGCCGGCAGACAATCCACGTCGAACTTTTTTCCATAAAATTGGCGACAGTTTATATCCCACCAAACGATCCAGAAACCTTCTGGCTTGCTGAGAGTTCACCATGTTCATATCAATTTCACGAGGGTTCTCCATAGCTTCAAGAATCGCTTCCTTGGTGATAGAGTTGTAAGCCACTCTCTTAAAAATTGGCTGTTTCTTCTTGCCTTTTAGGGCATCTTTCAAAATTTGTTCTACATGCCAGGCGATTGCTTCTCCTTCGCGGTCAGGATCGGAAGCAAGTATTACTTCGTCGGCTCTGGCTGCCTCGACTTTGAGTCTCTTCACTGTATCTTCCTTCTTATCCATGATGGCGTAAGTCGGTTCGAAGCTAAATTTATCATCCCCGTTATCTTTTATTTCAATTCCAAATTTACTTTTCGGCAAATCCCGCACATGTCCCATACTTGCCAAGATCTCAAAATCACCTCCCAAATATTTTGAGAGACTTTTTGTCTTGGTGGGTGATTCTACGATTACCAATTTCATAATTTTTTGTAGGGGCGGGGCGTGACCCGCCCGCATGCCTTCTTTAAAATATACACGTTAAGCGCCCAACTTTCTCGGGCAAACACAAACGGGAATTGTACTACAAGTCCCAAAAACGCAAATGAGACCGGCGCATGGCCGGTCTCAGAGATGAAATAAGATAAATGAATTTGTCCCCAGGAGCTAGCATTTGTGCATAGACCGAAAAAGGCCATATCACTGCTTTCAGCTCCTGAGGACTGGATGACTTCCGCGCTTCGACACAAATAGACCCCGGGGTCCAATGTGAAGAGGGGCTCATTCAGGAAGTCACCATCAGAGAGTGAAGACGGTTGAGCAACCATCTCCCAATCTCTCTGCCGGACTGCCTCCGGTTTCCACCTTCTCGTCTTGAGAAAGGTTGCCTTTGCGAGGGGCACTTAGGGAAAGCAACGCGACTACACAAAGCAGGCAGTGAATCCCCGCAACTTTGTGCACAACGATACATACGTTTAGAATAGAGTCTCCTGAATGATAAAAAAATGGAGTACTCACATCAAGGGACGTCATGGCGCCGTTGCGTTGTCGGCCACCAAGCTCGAAATCCAAATATTTAGAATTCCAGCTTGGTGACCAACTTCGCAGTCCAAATTCATTTATGAATTAAGGAACAATCTCTTTCGAGAATACAGTTATTCTACCACCACTTTCCCCTTTTGTCAAGTGTTATGGGTCTATCAGCCTCAAGCCTCAAAAAAGCAAATAGCCGTCACAATTATGACGGCTACTATTTTCAAGAAAGATTGATGGGGGCCGGCGCGGTCCGCCGGCCCACATCATTTTGCGGACGATCCCGCCAAGAAGTTTTTATGCGCCTCTTCTTGGCAGGATCTTGGTCTGAGAGCTCTCTGGCAGCCGGATAGCGTGGTATCACCATAGCAGGTGAACCTCCGACGAGACACTCTCACAATACGTCCGAACCATTAAGCTCGGCGCCATGCCCTGCTAAGGGCGGTTCGTATCGCTCGTACAGGGCCATCACGCCCTATTGTGCTTCCATACCCTGAAATGCGTCAACCAATGATGCGGAATCAGCTCCTACATCGGCGGAGGCTACGCTGCAGGGGGGAAGGACTTATACGAGAACCCTGTAATCATAAGGCGCTGGTTTAACCTAGGCGGTCCTTTGCTAGATTACAGGTATCGGCTTTGGCCGTTACGAAACAAAAGCCTTAACTTCCATTTCATAGCGGCCAACCATTAGATTTAAAAGTAAACTTCTATTTCTAGAATACGTATATAATACCCCATAACACGAGATTTGTCAAGACCCTCTTTGTCATTGCGAATCTCGGTATTCCGAGCTGTGGCAATCCAGGACCACTTTTTGAATTTTCATTAGCCTGGATCACCACGTCGCTTTCGCTCCTCGTGATGACGAACCTAAATTTTCATCAAATACGGCATAATCTCCTTCGCTACAGGCGCAGCCACCGCACTCCCCTGACCTCCCTCTTCCACTAGGACCGTAATCACAATCCACTCTCTAACATCTTGCCCTTTAGGAATTACCACACTAATCCAAGCGTTTGAAAGAGTCTCTTTTGAACCCACTTGAGCCGTACCAGTCTTGCAGTAAATTCTCCCTGCATATTCAAACAAAGCAGGAGCAGTCCCCCCTGGGCTACAAGCTCCCTTCATCCCTTCCAATATTGTCGCAATATTCTTTGGATTAAATTTCTGGTCTCCACACGCCACACTTCCGACAATCATAGGGTCACAGCTCATGCCGCTCACGGCTTGGGCCGTCATTCTATTTATCTGTATTGGCGTCGTCATAAGATCTCCCTGACCAATTGCCATATGATAAGTATTCCCCAAAAACCATTTTTCTCCCAGAGTCTTTTCCCTCCAGTAAGGCGTTGGCACAAAACCTCCAGACTCACCAGGCAAATCAATGCCGGTTTTTTCTCCCAAACCAAATCTCTTAGTCCATGAAATCAGCGAATCGGCGCCTAGCGCCTCCCCCATTTTATAAAAGAAGATATCATTACTTCTGGAAATCGCTTTTATCACATTCACCTCACCCTCGGTCTTTCCAAACTGATCCAAATACCAATTCCCAAAGCGATACAACCCTATTTTTATTTCTCCCGTATCCAAAATTTCTGTTTCTCGATTTATCTTCCCTTCTTCGAGTGCTCCCATCGCTGGCACAAGTTTGTAGACAGACCCAGGAGCAAAATCTCCGGAAATTGCCCTATTAAACAAAGGTTTTCCTTTTTCGTCTATCAGCAAACTTTCTATATCCTTATAATCTCCACCAAAATCACTTCGCTTACCATTCGCAATAAACAAATTTGGGTCAAAGGACGGTACACTAGCCAAAGCCAGCACTTCCCCATTCACTTTTGCCACTATCATCGCCCCACTTTTCCCCTCTTCTTTATATTTATTTTTCAGGGCCAAAAAAACCTGCTTCTGTAACTCCAAATCAATATTTGTTTTAAGATTTTTCCCGGGAGCAGACTCAATCTGAGTAATAACTTTTCTAGTCTTCCCGTCGGCAGTTTCTTGAATTACGGCTTCGCCCGGAAATCCCACCAAATCATTCTGATAACTTTTCTCCAGTCCTGCTTTTCCAAGTGTCATCACCGGATTACATTGAGCACAATCTTTCAAGTCACCTTGACTTGGCTTTCCCAAATACCCCACAATAGCCGAAATCGTTTCTCCTCCGGGATAATACCTAATCGTCCTACCCAAATAATCAATATTCATCGCCAGCGGTTTTCCAAATCTGTCAGTAATCACGCCACGGATAGGATCCAATTTTTCTTTCCGAATCATATTACCGTGAGCCAAATCCCCAAAATGATCACCCATGACAGTAGTCAAGAAAAAGACGCGCGAAAAAACCATGGCCATCACTAGCACCAAAATCATCTTCGTCCAGGTATATATTTCCTTTTTCCCCATTTAGTGTCATTCCCGACCTGATCGGGAATCTATAAAAATAACTCTTAATTAATAATTCAGTTTAATAGTTTCCGACCTTTCAAACCACCTGGAAGCAATCATCCACGCCACCACAATCGAGAAAAAATCCCACATACTCCAAGTAACTCCAAACACTTTATCAAAAACAAAACTAGCAAGTAAGGAAATCACCAGCATCACCCAGCCGGTTTCTTTTCTGGAATTAAAAACAAAAGATAATCCCCCGGTCACAATTACCAGAAACAAAGCCGGCGGACCGACCGGTATCCGGTAAATCGAAGCTATCAGAAGACCAATCACAAAAGAAAACCAATAAATCCAACTCCAATCCAACAGTATCAAAAGAAAAGGCCAAAAAATTCCCAAGCCAAAAACACCTTCACCAAATAGCACACAAAATATCACCGCCACGGCAGCTTTTATGATATTCTTGGTTTGCTTATCTATCATGAATACTTCTATAAAAATAAATCTACTATTACTTCCATTTCTGCTGTCAATACTACTTGCTACCACAGGAAAACTCAAGGTGGGCAAAAGTGTAGACAATATATTTAATATCATTTTTGCTCCGGCCACACTACCTGTTGCCAAGCTAAAACTAACCGTCGAAAATAAATTTACCTATCTCAAAAATATCTCCGGTTTGGAGAAACAAAATCGCGAACAAAAAACTCACATTGCGTCCTTGCTTTCGGAAAATGAGTTCCTAAAACAAACCTTGATAGACAAAAAAATCACCGACAATTTAAAAAATTCTTTTAAGGCCATTATTCCTGTCCGTCTATCCGGCTCATCGGGAAAATTTATCGTTTCTTCCACCGCCCCGCTGGATAAAGTACTACCCGGACAGCCTCTTGTTTCCGGCAATGTACTTCTTGGCACAGTTCTGGAAGTCAAAGGCACCGCCATCACGATTACCCCACTCGAAAGTGAAAAGTCTCCCTCCTTCCCCATCCGTACCGCTTCCGGACAAAAAGGTTTTTATCATTATGCAGGGAACACTTCTCAAATCGGTGAAGTCCCCAGCCAGTACCCTATCATTCTCGGAGATTTTATTTTTACGGAACCCGGTGAACTTTTCCCAGGCAATTTAATTATTGGCAAAATTACCAAACTTCTCACCATCAGTCAAGAGCCTTTGCAAAAAGCCGAAATTTCTCTTTACGATTCTCTAAACGCCAACCCCAACAACCTCGCCATCATTACTTCACCATAGACTTATCCAAAATACACCATTATCAGCATCTCCCTATCTCTCATCACTTCATGTCTTGATTCTTCAATATTTTTTAGGGCGACTTTCAACTCTGGTTTTAAACGAAAATCCAAGATGTTGTTTATCTCCGCCCATTGCTGTACCAGCTGACGCTCTCGTATATCCAAAGCTTTTTTAATTAACTCCCATTGTATGGGTTTACTCAAAGTCTCCCACTCAGGAAAAGCGGCTAAAAAGTCAGGATGATACTCACCCATGTCAATTACTTCTCTTAAACTAAATTTCTTCGAATTAGCTATCATGAATGTATTTTATATCAAGTCTTATTACCTCAACCCACCCACGACTTTTACTTTCCCAAGTAGTTTATCACTCTCTAGCACCTTAGCACAGCCTCGAACCACCGCCTCAAGCGGTGTATCCGTCACCCATACAGGCATACCTATCTGCTCACTAATGAGTTTATCTATCCCTCGAATCAAACTGCCTCCCCCAGCCATCACCATCCCTTTTTCCAGAATATCGGCAACTAGGTCAGGTGGTGTTTCCTCGATAATCAAAGCAATCTCTCCCAATATCTGATTGACTATCGGCATCAAGGACTCCCGAATCTCTACACTATCAAGCTTCAGAGACTTTGGTAGGCCATCCTCCAAACTTCTACCCCGAACCACAATCTGTAAGGGATTCCCCTCTTTCTCTCTTTTCATCGGGTAAGCTGACCCGACTGCGATTTTTACTTCCTCGGCCGTACTTTCACCCAGCAAAAGATTGTATTTCAATCGAACAAAATTTTGTATCGATTCGGTCAATTCGTCCCCTGCCACCCGCAAACTTCGATTCAACACTAATCCACCTAGAGATATAACACCAATCTCACTTGTGCCCCCACCGATATCACAGATGAGCTGACCTTCTGCTTTCTCCACCGGCAGTCCTGACCCGATTGCAGCCGCCATCGGTTCCTCCACCAAGAACACGGCACGTGCTCCGGCTTCAAGTGCAGCCTCCTGGACAGCTCTTCTTTCCACCTCAGTTACTCCACTTGGAATTCCAATACACACTCTTGGTCTCGGGATTTTGAAGCCTAAGCCTTTATATAACTCATGAACTTCCACAATATAGTGCTTGAGCATCGCCTCGGCTGCATCAAAATCAGCGATAACTCCGTCTCTCAGTGGCCTTACCACCTCGATATTCGCCGGATTCTTCCCAAGCATCTTCTTAGCCTCATCCCCCATCGCCAAAATTTCTTTCGTCTTCATGTTCCTCGCTACCACAGACGGCTGACGAATGACTACTCCCTTGCCTCTGACATGAACTACCACATTGGCCGTGCCTAGATCTATGCCTACATCTAGTGTCGCCAATCTCCAGAGTTTCTCAAACATGATAATTTAAAGTAGTCATAATGCCCCTAAATAATATCAAAGTATAGCCACTAAAGCGAGACTAACACCGTCATTGCGAGTTTCGGTACTCCGAACCGTGGCAATCCAGGATATTTGTCATTCCGGACTTGATCCGGAATCCAGGCAACAGCAACGTCTCCCGCCTAGGCGGGACTCACACCACCCAGCCTCAATATCAGCCTTCAAGGAGACTACTTAAAGGCCTATAACTTGACAAATAGCCTCAGTGGTGCTATAATGCTCCAACTTACGAGAGTAAAAAGTAAGTAGATCTCGCTCTCTGAAATTGTTTTTTCCAAGCGTCCCGCCATAAGCGGGACCAAGCGTACTCTTCCATTCGGACGAGACTCAAGTTTTTCTATAAGTGGTTCAGAAAGGACCCCAAAATGAAAAAATATTTCGTATTCGCGATACTCACCGTTTTTAGTCTTGTGTTATCAGCCTGTGTCGGATCAGGTGTGGCACACCAAGATCTGCCACCCACCGACCCGAACTACGTCGCCGGCCAAAATGTGGCCGTAGACAACACTCTCACCTACACACAGGAGTACGATGCCTGTGTGAACAACGTGCCCAACATTTCGCCAATGTCAGTTGATACCGATTTGTTCGGCGAAGATGCACTTATCTGGCAGTGTGGAAAGGGAGAATTGGACAATTTAGACATGGTTCTCGTTCCCACAATGAGCGTTTCTCGCCTTACACCAGGAAATGGCGATAATGCGATAGTCTACGCTCTTGTCATGATCAAAAATACGGCTTACGTTCTTGTGGCTGCTGCCGCTGGTAATGCGATTGGTGAAAGTCTGGCGTATCAACACCACACCTCAAAGCAAAACAGCCCCACCATCAACGGCTCTCGCGCTCGAGACATAATAAGTAAGTTGCTCGAGGTAGTTTCTAAAGCAAAGCCGGGAGATATGCCTCCGTTCAAAAACTGTGGCACTTTGTCGGATGATGCAACAGGCGCCATTTTAAAAGTGGCGTACCTATTCTACGACAGTGTCACGAACGGCGATGCAATCGCCTGGTATTGGGCGAAGACCGGAGGCACACCCTGGGGTGGCGCCTACCCAAAGAATGACTCAGGTAAGGGTACTTTCGAAGACGGTCCTTCAGACCGAAAACCTGGCCAGACCTGGACTACGGGGATGGACCTCTGCCAGAAATATGGCAATCTTCCCCGCCTGCAACCAGCTCAACCTTAAGCATTGAAGTAAAGTCCCGTCTGATTCAGACGGGACTTTTTATTGATAAAACCAGGCTTAATACTTGACTTATTGAGACCTTCGTGATATATTATAGGAAATCCGCGCACGTAGTATGAAAATTTAAGTTTGACCCAGCCCTTGTAGCTCAGTGGATTAGAGCATTTGCTTGCGGAGCAAAGGGTCGCGTGTTCGAGTCGCGCCAAGGGCACAAGCCCAGAGAAACAGTGGAGTTGGTTGGGGGTGCACCTCCGACACGGCTTTGGCTACTCTCTGGGCGATCTCAACCATTAAAGTCCTCCGATATTTTCGGAGGACTTTTGCTTTTCTCTGCTAAACTATACCCATGTCATCTGCGTCGAAAAAGATATTTCCTCCAAAAATAATTTTCCAAAAACCGGCCACTTTTATTCACTATTGTTTCTACACCCTTTTCTTCATCACCCCTCTTTTACTCTGGCCTTTCACTTCCGAAGTTTTCGAATTCAACAAGATGATGTTCGTCTATGCCATGACGATTATTATTTCTGCCGGTTGGCTTTGGCGGTCCTTCGAAATCAAGAAATTTGAGATTGCCAAAACACCTCTGGACCTCCCCATTTTAGTTTTCCTCACATCACAAATCATTTCCACCTATATTTCCATCGACCGGCACACAAGTCTTTGGGGCTATTACTCCCGCTTCCATGGTGGCTTGATGTCCACCATTTGCTACGTCATTCTTTTTTACGCTCTCGTCACCCATTTTTTGGGACAAGCTAAAGCCATAAAAAATCTTTTCTACGCCATCCTAACTACCGCGGCGATTACAGCCGGTTACGCTGTCTTGGAAAAAATGGGTATTGATAAAAATGTCTGGGTGCAAGATGTCCAGAATCGCGTCTTCTCCACTTTGGGTCAGCCAAACTGGCTCTCTGCATATTTAATTGCTCTACTTCCCATTTCCCTTTTTACCGCGGTAAACACCAAAAATATTAATTCCCGCTTTGCCCACGTCTTTTTGTCCGGACTCTTTCTGATTTCTATTCTCTTTACCCGCTCTCAATCCGGCATTGGCGCCACAGCCGTAATCCTAACCGCTTTTGTCATCATAATTTCTCTTCAAAAAAAGCAACCCAAAATTCTTTATGGCTTAGGAATACTTCTTGCTTTAGTAATATTTTTTAAAGGCAGTTCGGTTTCTCGAACTCTTTCCTCTTTAAACAAGATTAATCCTCTCTATTCCAATACCGAATCCATCATCAACGAAGAAAACAAAACCCGCGTTGGTGGCTCAGACTCCATGACTATCCGTCGCGTCGTCTGGACAGGCGCCATCGAACTAGGTAAGAAGTATCCCCTCTTTGGTACCGGAGTCGAAACTTTTGGCTACACTTATTACTGGGTAAGGCCCGCAGCTCACAATCTCACTTCCGAGTCTGATTTTCTTTACAACAAAGCTCACAACGAATATTTAAATTTCTTGGCCAATACCGGCTTCGTCGGTCTCGCAGCCTATCTTTTCCTCATTGTTTCAATTATTTGTATTTTTATATCTCGTCATTCCGGACCTGATCCGGAATCCAGTTCCCTATCCCTCCCTCTCCTCCTCGGCTTCATCAGTATTCTCATCACCAACTACTTCGGCTTCTCTGTCGTAAACGTTGCCATTTTCTTTTTCCTCTTCCCCGCCATTTATATTTCCGCGACCGAACAAGCCAAAATTATTTCTCAAAAAAATAATCTAAACGAGACGGTTGGCAAAACTCTTATCATTATCTTAGCCATTTGGCTACTTCTTGGAGTACGACGGCTGTGGGTCGCCGATCTGGCTTACACTGCCGGCAGGAACAATCTCTCGGAAGATCTCAAGGCAATCGATTTAAATCCACGCGAGCCGATTTATTATGCCCAGCTCGGAAATGTCCAAGCGCTAGTTGCCGTCCAAATTATTGCACCTCAGATGAAAGACTTTACTGCCTCCACTTCCGCCGATTTAAAGAAAAGAGGCCAAGACTATCTTAATCAATACATGAGTGATTCAGTTACAAATATTGCGAAAGCGGTAGAGATGAATAAATACAATTTAAATCTACTAAAGACCAAAGCCCGTACCGAACTATCTCTGGCAACTTTAGATCCAAAATATAATTTGGACGCAATTAACACGCTACTAAAAATTACCGAGCTCTCTCCCACCGAAGCGACCAATTATTACAACATTGGTATTCTTTACGCTAGCTTAGCCCAATCCATGTCGGAGTCCAAAGTCCTCGGAGCCAGCACCGACGCAAAATCTACACTGGAAGCGGCCAAGCTTGCCTTCCAAAAAGCCATCGAACTTAAGCCAGACTACGAAGCCGCCAAAGACCGCCTAAATCAGATCACCAAATAATTTTTGCAAAAAATTTCCCACCTTTAAGGTGGGAAGTATCAATCTACATATGGAACCAAAAAGCTTTTTCGGAACGCTCCCTGAAAGCAAAACAAAAAAGGAATCAAGATTCCCAGGGACGCGAGAGGTTCGGGCCACATCTTCAAGACGTAAAACAGAACCCCAATTGTGGAGTAAGTGACCAGATTAAGTAAAACCGCCCCCTGCAAAACAAATTTGTCATCCCAAGTAACCCACCGCCCCAACTTAAGTATCACCGGAACTTCAGGCAATATTTGCCAAACCAAACCCGCCAAAAACATCCAAGGGTACAGTTTAGTGGCATCAGCAAAACTACTCACCAACAACGCCCCAATTAAGGAAAGAGCGTAGTACATGTAGAGCACAAATCCTCTTAGCATTTGGATACCAACCTTTCTCATTTAAATTTACGTTCAACTCAAATTATAAAACACGCATTACTATAAGTCAATTACATATGGTAAAATAGACTTTATGAAAATCCTCGTTACGCACGACCCATTCCTCCGCCTTGTGGCTAAGCCTGTGCTCAAGCTCGACAAAAAGCTGGAAAAGCAGATTAGTGAAATGATTTCGACTCTCAAAGCTTCCAGAGACCCTGAAGGTGTAGGCCTAGCAGCCACCCAGGTAGGCATAGACCGCCGTCTCTTTATCGTCTTACTTAATGGTAAGCCGGAAATCTTTATCAACCCAGTCATCACAAAGGCATCCGAGGCGATGTTCTCGACAGTTCACACCAAGAAAAAGGACCGCTGGCTTGAAGGCTGTTTATCTCTCCCTGGTATCTGGGGCGTCGTCGATAGACCCTACTCTATTGAGATGGATTACCTCACCCCTGAAAACGGCGAACTAGTCAAACGTCATCGCAAATTCGAAGACGCCGAGTCTGCCTATGTCCAGCACGAGAACGATCATTTGGACGGAATCTTGTTCACCGACCACATTCTCAGACAGGGAGGCCAAATTCTCAAAGACACCAAAGACGGCCTCACCCCCATAGACCAAATATAAACACACACAAATGTCATTCCCGACCTGATCGGGAATCCATCCGAAATATAATATATCCATGCTCAAAAATCTTATTTACTTCGGCTCACCCGACTTCTCAGCCCAAATTCTGGAAAAAATCATACAATCCAAATTGGTAAATGTGGTTGGCGTAGTCACCACCCCGGACAAACCTCAAGGCCGCAAACAAGTCCTAACTCCTTCCCCTGTCTCTGAAATGGCCGGTAACTACGACTTACCAATTTACAAACCCAATAAGCTGGATGAAGCCAATCTGGCTCACCTCAGACTCCTCAAACCCGATATCTTCTTATTCGTCTCTTTTGGCAAAATAGTTCCCAAGACTTGGCTCGAATCCCCCGCACTAGGCACTTTCAATATTCATTTTTCTTTACTTCCCAAATATCGAGGCGCTCTTTGTATCTCCGAAGCCATCAAAAACATGGACATAGAAACCGGAGTCACACTGATGGAAATGGATGAAAAACTGGACCACGGTAATATAATCTCTCAAGCAAAAGTCACTATCGACATGAATGATGATGTCCTAAAATTGACCACAAAACTTACTCAGGCTGCAGAAGAACTTCTGACAGATAAATTACCCGAAATCTGTGCTCAAAATTACACTTCTATGCCTCAAGACGAATCCCTCGCCACTTTTACTCCAAGCCACAAAACAATTTCTCACGCTTCTGCCCTGGTCCCCTCCGTGAAAACTTTTAACGCCCTTAAGGGAGTTGATGCCAAAGAAGTTCATGCTCTCATCCGCTCCCTCAATCCGGAACCGGGCGCCTGGACGACAATTGTCCCCCGCCAAGGCGGGGCTATACAAATAAAAATTTTGAAAACTTCTCTCGTTTCCGATAAGTTAATAATCGACACCGTTCAAATCCCCGGCAAGAACCCAACTACCTGGAAACAATTCCTCTCCGGCCACAAAATCTAAAAGCTACCTATTAAGTATGATTTTATCCGCTAAGTTAGAAAATCTGTGGGTATCTCCTGAAGTTATTTCCGACACATAATCCACTTTGTTACTGACCGATATCGGGATTAGAGTCGCATTTTTACCTTCAATTTCTCCCAAACCTATCGTCATCTCGTCTCCACTTTTAATTACTCGAAAAGCCAACTCGAATTCGTCCAGCTTCAATAAGCGCAGTCTACCGTTAAATGCATCATCGGTAAACTCAGTATACTTAATGATTTTTTTCTTTTGCCATAGCTCGGTCCTTACAATTTGCAATGCTGGAAAAACTGTCATATATAAATTTTGATTTAGATCTCTCACTCTCTGAACTACACCGGCAAGCTCGGCTCCATTTTTAGCCATAAAATCGAAATCTTTTTCGCTAAAATTCTCAAAATAGATTGCTAAATCAATCAAGACGAAAGCTAATTTACAATCCTCAGTATAGCTACATATAAGTCCTTCTTCCGGGAATGTTGCCATAAGCTCATCTCTGCTTCCAATGTCACAAGAAAATTCACCAAACCGTGAAATGACTACACTACCACCACGACTTGACTCAGCAGAACTTGTTCCACCAGAAAAATTACTTAACTTAGGAGACCAATTTCTAGACCATTCGACTGGATTAGGCATTCGTTGAGGCTGATTGAGCTGCACGCTCATCTACCCTAAGAGATCTCTTGCAAGTGGTACAAACCTTAATCTTGACCCTTTGAGAATCAATTACCAAGTGATGTGTGTGAAGGTTGGGTCTGCGGATATGATTGATCTTACGTTTCGAGAAACTAACCAAATGGGCATGCTGAATACCCTTACCACAAATTACACAGCCATATTTATCTTTTTCCATGATTGAAATTTTACCACATATGAGCCTACCTTGCCTACCTCAAAATATGTATAATAAACCAATGCTTTTCTTTGTCTTTCTATTAAACGTTATCTACCTGGTAGTGGCCATCAGTATCCATGAATTTGCCCACGCTTTCGCCGCCGACCGCCTGGGAGACCCCACCGCGAGAGTTGCCGGCAGACTGACCCTAAATCCCATTGCCCACATTGACCCAGTCGGTACCATCCTACTCCCCCTCGGACTTCTCTTGTTGTCCGGTGGCAGTTTTGCCTATGGCTGGGGCAAACCGACTCCTTTTGACCCCTACAATCTCAAAAACCCCAGACGCGACTCAGCCATCATCTCCATTGCCGGGCCGATCAGCAACCTTCTCTTAGCCATCGCCGTTTCTATTCTTATTCGATTCACGCCATACGTGTTTGCTGTTTTTCTGACCCCTCTAATCCTGACGAATATCGGCCTAGCTATCTTCAATCTCATCCCTGTCGGACCTCTCGATGGTCAAAAAATCATTTTCGGCCTCCTTCCCAGAGATTTAGCCTACGAATTCCAAGCTATTATGAATCGCTATGGCATGCTGATTCTCTTATTCTTAATATTCCCCTTCTTTGGCGGTGAAGCTCCCATCATGTCCATCATTACCCCACCCATCCGCTTCCTAGCAGGCATCCTCATCCCCTAATCTTAATTGTTAATCCTGGCCAAGAACTCTTCAATTAATTTTTGAGAGTCAAAGGTGGTACCTTTGCAGACAAAGTTTAGAGATTCAATCGTATTATTTTTGGTTAAATCTAAATCAACCTTTCTAAGAGAATCATCATAATTAATAAGTTTTTCGCCATTAAAGGCCAATGTACCGGTAATTAGTCCATAAAAATCCAAAAATTTTTCGGAGCCAAACTTCTCAAACAAATGGCAAAAAAAACTTCCCGATACTCCATAGTTCTCCGCAATTTTACTCTCTGATTTATCTGTACCTGGATCATTTAAAATAGCTAAAAGCAAATTTTCAGTAACAGTATTTGTGTACCCCCTTTCGGATCTTAAATATTTTTTTGCGTTTTCAAAATTGAATCTCAACTCACACATACACGCAAAACCCTCAACTTGACTTAAGCTAGCATTTTTTCTGCACATATCCAAAATATGTGCCATTTCATGACGCATATTTCGATATAAATATGTTTTACTCAAAATAGGTTTACCGTTTTCTACAGAAGTTTGACCTAATGGTGCAAACATGATAATTCCCTTTTTTTGATTTGCTTCTCCGTTAATTCCCAAAATTTCTCTTGCACAACTTGCTAAAGAATAAGGCAATTTTCTTTCGATTTTTAATTTTTCTTCAAAATCATAAAAATTAATCAATTTTAAATGATCGGGTAAAGCAACGCCAAAAAGATCTTGATATTCCTCCATAATTTGAATCGCCATCCCTACTGGGACCAGATCTATCTCCCCTACACTAAAAACACTAACGATTTGCTTCCCATCAATTTGGTATTGATTCAGTTTAAGGGGTATTTTCTTTGTTTGAAGAACTTTGAAATACCCATCTGCTTCTGCATACGAATCAAGCCAAAGCTCAGAGTCCATTTCATCTTCCATCCCATCAACCGGATTCCTTAAATTTATATCGGTAGCGAGAACCATGTCATATTCACTTGCGGCCTTAATAGACTTCTTCATTCTTAAAAACAGAGAGGCGGCCAACCTATCCCTAACTGTGTCCTCAAAGATTCTTCTTGCTTCGTTTATCATTTTAGCTGCCTCAGGATTGCCATCATCCGGAGTATTTTCACCCGCAATCCACATATCAGAATGAGATAGCTCTACATCAAATTCTCTATGCTTTTCAGTGTTTTCGACTAAGTATTTTCTATTTTCTATCTTAGTTACTTTAAAATTATTTGGGATTTCGATTAAATATCCTCCTGAATCGAACACTGTAACTTTTTCATTTATTGGTTCGTGGACAAAACCCATCCCGGGCATTTCTAAGACATCTTGTGTCATTCTAATTTTACAAGCTTCTGCGTCTGGATATAAAACTAAACACGCCAACCACAAGTAGTAAGACTCCAAATCCAAGTAAAGCAATCTTGAAAATCGTAGAAAGTGCACTACCCAAACCTGACTGACCTTGCGTGGTAGTCCCCGTAATTGTCGGAGTCGTCTCACCGGCTCTAGTTGGGGTAGGTGTAGGAGTCACAATTGGAGCTGAAGCAACTCCAGCACCGAAGTTAATTGGCTCGGCAAAACCGGTCAGAAGAACATCTTCGGAAGGTGTGTTGCCATAGTTATCTGTCTCTACGGTCACAAAAATTCTTACAAACTTAATATCGGTAATCGAAGAAAGCTTACCGTTTACAATCTCACCCAACCTCTTTTGCTTACCTCCATCGTCCTCTACCCAAGCAACATATCTATTCTTCTCGGGAGATAACGCAATCTTCAATTCACGGCAAGTCATAAGAATTTTGTATGTTCCATCAATAAAAACTGAAGCTGCAAAACAAGAGCCAGAAGTGCCCGTGCCACGTAAATTCACAACACCTTCATTAGCGGAAGCTGATTTTGGAAAGAAGAAAACCATGCCGAACAAAATTGCCGAGATTACACCACCAAATATATTCTTTTTCATACTATATAGATGATACAACAAAATCAAACCACAAAAAACCGGAGGTCAAAACCCCCGGCATGAGCACTAAATCAAAAACCTTTCTAACGGCAACAAGGATAAGACTCCTACAAACACCAAGGTAACTACCACGGATGCCGGAAATACCAAATTTGGTGCTACCAAATGGAAAAATGCCATTATGGAAAGGAATATGATCCCTATCAACCAGCTCAAAATTAAAATCACCAAAAACATCAATATAGAATCAAACTCAATTTCACTCCAATTTTCGACAACAACACTCAGAACTAAACCTGAAGCTGCAACCAAAAGAAGGTACAGAAGAAAAAGAGTAAAGACGGGAACAATAGTTGCCAAGAAATACGGAGGGGTGTAGAAATTATTAGAAATTGATATCAGAACTCCCAAGACAAATACCAGCAGAAATGCATTTCTGAAATAAATAAAGATATTTTGTAACATTTCTCAACTCCTTCTAAGTATAAACGTGCTTTGTAAGTATTTTACCCCACAAAAAAACCGGAGGCGTAATACCCCCGGTATATAAAACTATTTAACTTTGCGATAGAACTTGAAGTTAAATGTTGCCTCTGCCAGCAAATGAGCAGTTACTCCATTTCCTTTAAAGCCGGGTATGTTCTCCTTACAAAGCTGAAGTGCCAACGCGTGTATTCTTTTATGACAATGATGATGAACTCTGACAGCGTCGGCAAAATACCGAAAACCAAATTGCTTAAACTCTCCAATTGCAAAAGTTACTCCCATCATTTCCGGATGACCATCAGGCGGGCAGGTAGTTTTATACCGATATTTTTCGCCAGGATCATCTGACGGCACTAATACAAAATGGTACCCGGTGCCCGAATGCACAGCTGAAAATTCATTGTCTTCAAACGGAATTCCACAGATAAAGCAATTCGGGAATAATCGCTTTACTTCTTCCACTATCTTGGGATCGTAAGGCATCATGCCCTCCTAGTCATTATTAAATTATCAACGTATTATTTCGAATAATATCATAATATAGGTTATATGTCAACCTAAATTACCACTTCTAGGCACAAAAAAGCCAGGCATATCACCTGGCAAACAAACTAAGCCAAAATCGAACCCGGGAAAGCCTCGATAAATTCGTAAATCGAAACCATTCCACGCCTGCTCGCCGCAGCTTTCACAAGATTTAGTACTCTTTCAATTGCTAAAGCGTCTCCCTCGAGACCACGATTGAGCAAATCCAACATCATTTTCAGCGGAGCAGACAATATATACACAGTTCCAGGTTCAAATATTGCCAATTTATAACAGACAGGAAATTCAGAGTGCTTTGAGAAAGCCTCTTCAAACGCATTCCAATTTTCAAAGCTAAAGGGCTTCTGTGCTAACTTGTGCAATTCCGAATCAGTAAAAGTGAATCCCATTCTACCTCCTCTTTGACATGTAAATTTACAAATCTACTTCCACATTCTACAACATCTTCACCACATACTCCCCCTCCAGCTCGTATCCCAGCTTCTTGTAGTACTCTCTCGTGCCTATTGCCGATATTACCGCCATTTTTTTATAGCCTCTGTCTTTGGCGATCTCTTCAGCCTTTACCAAAAGTCTCTTCCCTAGTCCCCTATGTTGACTTTCTTCCCCCTTCAAGGAGTCTCCTTGAAGGTCTGTCATTCCGGGCTCCGACCCGGAATCCATAGCAGTAATTCCTTTTACTTGACCATACGTATGTACTTCCCGCACTATCGCTGCCCCCTCAAGCTCCTTAAATAGCATCTTTTCATCTTTCTCCGGAAGTCGCAGTCGCAACATCGAAAATAAATTGTCTTCACTTTCAAAAGACAAGAAAAGCTCTTGTCCCCCCAAAGTTTCTCTCTCATCTATCAGTAGTTTTACTTCAGCATCATAGACACCCGCTCGGACTTCTCTGCACCGGATACACAGACATTTTTTACCCTCTTTCTTTAATTCGGCCTGTAGAATTTGTCTTAAGTTGGTTCTCAGGGTTCCCGAACTCACCCACTGTTTACTGATATCACGGACCAATCTATCTATCCGGCACCATCGCGGGGTCAATCTTTTTACTTCTTTCAATACTCTTTTCAAATCCTCATCGGCATAGCTCTGATACTCGCCTCTTTCCCACATCTTATGCAGCTCAGTCGTCGGAATTACCATCGCCGGATAAACTTTGAGATAATCAGGCTCAAATCTAGGATCATTAAACATTATTTTCGCCATCTCAATATCTTTTTCCGGTGTGCTCCCCGGCAAGTTTGGCATGAAGTGATAGCAAATCTTCACCCCCGCATTTCTACACATCCTGGTCGCTTCGGCCACTTCATCCAGACTATGTCCCCTATTAATTTTCTTCAAAATTTCTTCATCGAATGCTTGGACTCCGAGCTGTACCTTGGTCACACCCATTTTTCGCCATAAAATTATCTCCTGTTCTGTCACCCAGTCAGGTCTTGTTTCTACCGAAATTCCCACGATTCTTCTTTTCCCCGTCTCATTATATTTTTGGGCTTCTTCCAAAGTATCGGAAACAAATCCATTTACCCCATCAAACATACCCTTAAAAAATTCCAGCTTGTAATCATCCGGATAAGCAGAAAAAGTTCCCCCAATCACTATCAAATCTATTTTGTCAGTGATGTGCCCAGTCTCTTCCATCTGTTTAATTCTCATCTCTACTTGCAAATACGGATCAAACTTCAATTTCTTGGCTCTCTGAGCCGCCGGCTCATCCGATAAATAAGATTTCGGCATTCCTTCTTCCAGTGGACAGTAAACACAGTTGCCGGGACAATAATGAGGTTTCATCATGACCGCAAACGGAGCTACCCCGGACTCAGTCCGTACACTGCGGGTCTTGTAAAGCTCTTTTATCTCATCATCGTCAATAAAGGGCCAAATTTCTGAGTTCTTCGGCATCCGGCCAATTACCTTTGCCCAGGCGCGGCGATACTCCTCCAAATTCTCAGGAGTGACTTTTTCCGCGTCTCTTCGTACTAATTCTTCGATTTTCACTTAGCAATTTTACCCTATGTATAATTTATAGTGAACGAGAAGCACTTTAAAGTTTAGGAGGCATGAATGATTTACAGACGCGTCTTATTGAAGTTGACCGGAGAACTTTTGGGTACACCAGGCCAATTAGGAATCGATTTCCTAAGGGTTCAGCGGGTTGCCAACTATCTCAAACACCTTAAGAACAACTACGAAATTGAACTAGCAATAGTTGTTGGAGGAGGAAATCTTTTTCGAGGAATAAACTTATCGGACCCAAACTTTGATCGAGCCCAAGCAGATACCATTGGTATGCTGGGAACCATCATGAATGGTTTAGCTCTTCAAGGTAAGTTGAAAGCTATCGGTGTGCCATCCAGAGTCATGTCATCACTCCATACCGACCAAGCTTGTGAACCCTACATTCGACTCAAGGCTATACAGCACTTAGACCGAGGCATCATCACCATTCTTGCCGGCGGCTCAGGCATCCCATTTTTCACAACAGATACCACCGCCGCCCGCATGGCTGCCGAGCTCGACTGTGACGTCTTACTTAAAGGAAGCAACGTAAAAGGCGTGTATGACTCGGATCCAAAAAAGAATCCAAATGCCACCATGTTCCAGGAGCTGGGATACCAGGAAGCACTTATAAAAGGCCTAATGGTAATGGATGACACTGCCTTTGCAATCTGCAAAAGGATGCAAATTCCAATCATTGTGTTTGATGTCGACGACCTTGAGAATATCGAAAGAATCCTTCGGGGTGAAAAAGTCGGCACCCTCGTCAAATAGCCTCTGTTTCACCTAACCACCCCGCCTCTCGGCGGGGCTTTTTGTGCCTAAATATCACCCTATAACTTGACAATTAGGCATATTTGTGTTAAAATACCAACAATTGCGTAAGCCTAAAATCTAAACAAAATAAGGAGGGCAAAATGGGCCCAATAATTGTTGAAGCAATAAACAAGATGGATCTCATTGTAGCCACAATATTTTTTTTGCTTATAGCCTTCGGGCTGGCAGGCAAGTGGTTCTTTGATTACCCCTTCTTTGACGGAGTTAAAACTGGAGCGTTAATTCTTCTTACCATAGGACAGTTCGTCCTATTTAGCTGGGAATTGACAATAGGTCAATCCACCCTTTATGGATGGCAAATTGCCCTATTTAATGTCCTGGTTGGAATAGTAAACGGACTCATCGAAAGTTACCGCTTTGAAACAACATTTCTCGAAGGATACTTACATGGTTTCTTACCAGGAATCGGAATGATCTTCTTGTTAGGTTCAATTACAAAAAGATCGGGAACCGTAACCAACTACGTTGCATACTCAAAAAGTAGTACACCTTACCAATAAAAAAAAGGGCCCCAACTAGGGGTCCTTTTGATTTATGTTTTATTCAATTTCAGTTGACAGATAAGCTTCTTCAAGCCAGTTCCAAACATTCCACGTACCATTTGGGTATGGCATTATTCCAACTGAAGAAAGTGAGAGCTCTTGACGTAATTTAAATATATCTAACGGGTCATAAAAAACAAGAGACCTGTTCTTCACCTCCACCACCACAAGTAACGAAGCTGGCTTCTCATCTACAAAGCGAAAGTAGGTGTAATCCTTCTTCAATTGCTTAGGACTTACTACCATTGCCGAATTGTGAACTATTTGCTCACGTCCGATTTTTGACAAATCTTGTTCAGAGAAACCCGTAAACGAACATCTGTCCTTATTTTCTAGCATTTCCAGTATCAATTCATCGACGATTGGTACACCACAAAAATCAACAGCCGACAAAACAAATCTAATCGCCTGCTTATGCTCATCATCTGCATCACAATCATTACCTTCAAATGAAATTTCCCCTTCCATCGCTTTGGCTGCTGAGGCTATATAATCCACTGAATCAGGATCAATCTCAACTCCCAAAACACTGCTGACTTGATGAACAGACTTTCTAATTACCAAAATTATTGCGTTCAAATCGTCACATCTGATCAGTGCCATACTACCTCCAATTATTTTTCAAGTTACTTCTTTCCTTGGGGGAATAATACCTCAAAACATTCAATACATCAAGCTATAGGACGGGTGTAAAATAAACCCATGTCTGCCCAAAAATCTGAAAGCGATTCTCTTAAGGATACCTACAACGATATAGGAGTCAACTTTTCCGCCTCTCGTGGCTATATCTGGCCGGATATGAAACCATTTCTAATGGAAGTAAAAGAAAACGCCAGCGTCCTAGACGTTGGCTGCGGCAATGGTCGCCTTCTCTTGGGGCTTCCCAAAGAAATTAATTACACCGGCATCGATTTCTCTACAGTACTTCTTGAGAGAGCTGTGGAAACCCACCCAAAAGCACGTTTTCTGGAAACCGATATTACTAAACCAGTTGTTTGGAAACACCTCACCCAATTTGATTACATATTCTGTATAGCCGTCATTCATCATTTGGAAACCAGAAAAGACCAGCTTTTTGTACTCAAACAAATTAAAATTCACCTCAAACCTGGAGGAAAATGTTTAATCACCGCCTGGAACCTCTGGCAACCTAAACTACTCAAACACCACTTTAATACCCAAAGCCTGAACTTAAAACTTAAAACAAAAAACCTTAAACATCTCTACATCCCTTTTCAAAACAAACCCCGATTCCACTTTGCGCACACCAAACCCTACCTGCAAGACCTCCTTCGTGAGGCAGGACTGAATCTAATCGTCGACAAATCCTCCAGAAACTATTTAGTTCACACCTAACAATACTGCCGTCTATAATCAAAATATGGCAAAAAAAATTAGGAACATCCTCTTATTTTTAGTTTCAGCAGGCTTGATATTTCTCCTTTTAGTTAAGTTTAATCTTCTTTGTTCATTTTGTGCCGAACCCATAAAATCTCAAACATCTACTGAAGACACCAAAGACCCACAAATTGAAGATAATACCTTTGGATATACACCGGAATTGTCAACTTCTCACGACAAAAAATACGTCTATTTGCTCACGTCGGTTGCCACATCAGATAAATGTCTATTGAACATATTCAAAAACGACACTCCCGTAGATACCGAGTCTATCTTGGGTTTTTCGGAAGTAAACTGTTCCTCTTCCATGGGTTTTCGAGAAAGTGACGTCCGTGGCTGGATAGGTGATTCTATTCTTAGTATTTATAGACTAAACGAGTATAAAAAAATGGAAATCGTTTCCTACGACTTGAATACGGATCATGTTTATAAGTATCAGCCCAAGAACAGCAATCTCGTCCTCTACACCCACTCTGGAGACCTCTCCAACTTCCTATTTGCAGATAATCAAGCCAACAAATACTACATATCTAATAGCGACGAAACAGTTATGTCCGAAATAAATTTAGACAAAATTATAAACGGCGATTACACCCTTACAAAAATCATATTCGACCCGTTTAACGACACTTACTTGATTATCACTCAAAAGCAAACCGAGGTAAATGGACGGCTGTATCCTGGTTATATTAGTTATCAGATATCTGCCGTAAGCGAAAGAGACCTGGTTCCTAAGATTGTATACAACTCACCAAATATCGAGATCTTCCACCCCATGGACCAAGGAGCGACCTTTACACCTTTAGGCAAAAATCAAATCACGATTTCCAGACTCAACAAACCAACTAACCAAAATCCAACTGGTGAGAAGATTGTATCTGTAAAATTCTAGAGAAGCCTCCTAAAAACAGCCATCAAAAACCCATAATGGTATAATTTTGCCATTATGCCATTATTTGGAAACAGAGAAAGAGAGCCCAGGAGAATTAAACCACCAGAAGTTACACACTGGGAAGTTGTAAGCTCTCCAAATGGCATATTAGCCGCCGGTGCTGATCTATACGCCCCAGGGTTCGGAAATGTGGGTAAGAAAAAGGGTTACATTGCCAATCTTGCACCAGATCACAAAAATTGGGATTTAGAAGATAAACTCTATGCAGAAACCCTCTTACAAATGTCACAGCAATCGAGCTACAAAGATCGTCTCCATTGCAATTACACTCTTGAAGATATTTGGGAAGGCGCCACTAAACCCAAAATAGGAATTTCTAATTCCGAAGATGAAATATTTTGGAACGAATAAGATTCAAAATGTACAGATAAGTTGACACCACCATTCTTTTTTGCCATACTGAATTCACCATGCCAAACGACGACCTCGGCCAATTTCCTACACCTGTAGTACCAAGCACAGACACTACAGCACCTAATACAACCACAACTCCTAACGAAACATCTATCCTCGAGGATATTAACGCTCCCATTCCTGACAAGATTTCCGATGAGCCAATTGTTTCCACGCCAAACGATACTCTTTCCAATCCCGAACCCATTAAACAAGCTCCATCTTTTGAAGAAACTCCGGATGAAATTCCATCCATGATATCTGCCACACCGGCAATCGAATCTATTCCGGACCCAATGACAGAACCGACTCCTACCTCAGCGGCCGAAGCTGCACCTGATTATTCCTCCTCTGCTTTTACATCCAGCAACACCCCCGCTCCTGACACTTACGATGCACCGACTCCCGTTTCTCAGCCCGTGTACCAAGCCCCAGCTATACCTCCAGCGCCCATAGAAGTTCCTGCTACGATAGTCCCCAAAGGTGGTTCATCTTTTGGTTCTCTCATTACCATAGTTCTTCTCTTGATCGCCGGCATTTCTATTGCCGGAGTTGTTTTTCTTCTTTCACAATCCAGTCAGCTAAAACAACAGCTTGGTGAGATAACTCAAACATTAAACAGTCAAAACACTACCGTTACTCCCACTCCCACCTCTTCCGTCATTGAATTCACTACTCCTACTCCTTCAATGGAAGCCACCGAAAGTGCCACCCCCAGTGCTACTCCAACTCCGAATATCTTTTTAACACCTACACCTTCTATTGCTACTCTCTCGGCTACCTCTACTATAATGCCATTAGCTGATGCCTCAAGAGCTCTAAAGGTTGCAATAAATCATCTACCAAATGCTCAATTAATTTTAGTCAAAACCGAAAACGCTTCAAATCCAATTTTGGCATCTACCAAATACTTTTTCAGACAGGACCTCACAACCAAGAAATATTTCTATGTCTTAATTGCAGGAGGAAAGGAGCCTGAAGTAATAGACAAAGCCATCTACGTTACCCCAGACAACAATATCCCTTCACTCAACGACATGGTGGTTGGCAGCACGCTAGGTATGGATCTGGACGAAGCCTTCAAGATTGCCAACCCACTGTGTACCAGTGGCCTATGCAGTACGGCTACGGTTAAAGCTCAATACATCAAGTCAGGCCTCAACTCTATCTGGCAACTGGCCTACGATCCCGCCGGTGACACCAAGGACGTCCTCATCATCCAGATGAACGCCACTACCAAAGAGGTCCTGTACAAATCCCCCGGCTTTTAATCAATCACAAAAAACCCGCCATAAGCGGGTTTTTTATTAGGTAATCTTAGAAATTACTTCGCTTCGTCTACATACAAAGTTGTTCCACTAAACTCCCCTGTTACTGTAGCTGTCTTTCCGACATACTTACTCAAATCTACTTTACGGCTGGTAATTTCCGTCATTTTACCGTTTACAGTTATAGCGTAATTTGGACCTGTGCCGGACACTGTTCCCGTAAAAGTTTGAGTTGGACTTTCCACGACCACCTCCGTCGTCTCAGCAACCGGACCACATCCACCTAGCAATACACCACTTAGTAATATTCCTCCAATCGTCATGGATTGTAACTTGTTCATGCATTAATAATAGCAAATCCATTCTTGTCATTCCCGCGAAGGCGGGAATCTATATAGATTAATACCGAATTGATTGGGGGTTCGAGGTTCGGTCTCAGCATTAGCTTCGCCTCACCCCGCCTCGCAAAAACCGTTACGGGTTCTGCTCCGGCATGTTCGAACCCTGTCTAATTACAAAATAAAATATCCTCCCGCGAGGGGAGGATATTTATTTAGTGCCGAGGCTCTGAATAGTTGCTCCCTAAAAATATCCCTTGAGGAGATTTTGAGGATCAAGAGCAAATATGAAGAGAGGCGGAGGCGTGACGACACCGAGCCAGGTCCGAATGAACTATCAGCAGATAGTTACATGAGGGGGTGAGAAGAACCCTGTACGAGGTCCATAAAAAAATTTCTCCGTAAAGGGGAAATTCTTTTATGGTGCCGAGGACAGGGTTCGAACCTGTGTAGGCTTGCGCCGCGGGTTTTACAGACCCGAGTATTTGACCACTCTACCACCTCGGCATAAGGCTGAGTCAGGGAGCCGTCGTTGGGGGTCGAACCCAACACCTCGTTCTTACCAAGAACGCGCTCTGCCAGCTGAGCTACGACGGCAAACACACATAGTATTTTACATTATTTACCCTCATTTACCTAACCCAAAAAAATATTTAGTAAAGCAAGCTATAATACGAAGAAACTACTTTGAAATTCCAAGGAGAAATTATGTCCAATCCAGTTTTTAGTTCAGGGCAGTGCCTTAACTGCGACCACCCCATCACCTCCGGCATTCTGTGTTCGTCATGTTTCCTGGACAGTCCAGCAGACGACGAGACAATAAGCAAAATTAAAACAATTTTAGAGATGGACTTTTTGGAAGAAGGCTACACAACCCCTGATGCCTTTATGGAAGAGATCGGTAATATATGGATTTTGAGAACCGCTCAAGTAACTCCATATACAAATGAAAAATACTGTGTACGGATACGAAAAAGTCTTACCTCCATTATTGAAGTAGACTACAACACTCTCAGTTCCGACCTTGTATTTCAAGACACGCTTACGGATGAAACTGAAACAAATTATTTTATGGCGGTTCTAACTCGGATGAAGAGTTAAATATGTATCAAAAATTTAACCCCCTAATTGGTGTTTCGTTCATGAATAAAAGAGGGATTTGTCTTAACTGTGACTCCCCCATCACCAAAGGCATTTTCTGCAAAGAATGTGCTCCTTACTTTCCAGACGATACAACCACAGTTTCCAGTATGTCTGAAGATAAAACTTTTTATGCCTCCCCTGGTAGTATCTTTGAGGCAGATGGCTTACTTTGGATTCTATCGAAAGCTATTCTTAGCCCTCACAAAGACAGATACTACACGGCTAAGATTCGAAAATATAAAGGTGCTATCAAACTCGATAGCCACAGTATCGACAGAGACGATATTTACTTCGGTTGGCCCGATTATGATGAAAATACCCCCTGCTTCCTTGTCCACCTCTCCGATACCTAGCCCCCTTCTTAGGGGGCATTTTTGCGGTCTATGGGGTAAAATATTCTTATGCCGGAAGGATTGTCTATATACCAAGAAGAATACAAAAAGGAAACTCTCAAAGCACCGGAGTATTCACATCCGATGGATGAGCTAGACCCAAATAACCCTCTTGATGCTGAAACGAGAGTCACTCTTCACCGCGAAACTGTAGAACAAATAAGATTAAAGGGTCAAAATAGAGAACTTTCTCCCGAACTAAAATACTTGCCAAACGATGTGCTCGCGAATGAAGTATTTATCAGAACAGCCAAAGAAGCTGACGGATCAATCTACAAGGTCGTTGCCGGAATAGGTCTTACTGAATCGGATGTTCCAGGGATAAAAGATACTCCAAATACTATCTATGCCCATCCGCAGTATCTGGAAAGTATATCTAAGAAAAAAAACCAAAAAGAAAGACAAGAATTTTTCAGAGATGAAATTATCCCTAACGCCGAGTACTTTGTAATCATGGGTCACGGCTGGGGCGGTAAAGGTAAGAACTTCGAGCGCTATGCCATGAAACTTCTAAATGGTGAAATTGAAGGGGCTGAAGCCCTAGATAAGCAAGGTAACAGAGTGACTCTCACAAAAGATGATCTCTCCAAAACACTCGTCATAAACCTCGATGTCATGGGTAGCAACAATAGCATGGACAATGAAAACGCAAACCAGTTTACTCAAGATCAGATTGCTTCCCAGTGGTTAGAGGCCGTCGACAGAATTGGACTTCAAGTAGAAAACATCAAAACCAACACACTACTAAGACACGCTGAAAACTGGGTGCAATTCCAGAAGGACGAGCTACCAAATCTATTTTTCGCACTCAAAAAAGATTTCTATCTTTCAACTGTCAACGAAGCTAAGCTTCTAAACTTCATCAAATACCTCCAACAAGTCCAATCACTTGAAAACGGTACGTGGTGGCAAAAATCTCTAGCAATCTCTCTGGGGCACTCCATGGGTGGACTTCGATCCCTGGAAATCGCAGTCGCAGAGAATTTACTTGATCGACCTGAAGCGGTCCTATACAGAAAAAACTGGCGAGTAGAAGCCGAAGAAACAGCCAAGAATTGGAAAAAGGGCATCAAACTAATGAGGTACGCTTTTACTTCTCAAATAATCAACCCAGAGATCTCAAGGTTCTACGAAGAGTTGGTAAAAACTGTAGCGGAAAGAGAGGAAACCAGTCGCTTCTTCTCCGACAGCACCCGAGACAACTCCCCTTTTTGTATGAATGTGGCACTAACACCCGTCGTGGTCGGAGACAAAAACGATGTAGAAGAGCTAAAAAAAGAATATCCTTGGCTGTTTTATCTTCGAAAAAACAAGGATGCTTCTCCAAAAACTGCTGTAAAGTCCAACACTATTAATCAAGGTATCGACAACGTTCTCATCAAAGCGCCAAACATTCTTCAAGAGATGGGACTAAATAAGCTAAGAAGGATGATCATAAAAACAGTTAAACTGACACCCATTTTGATTGCAAAACTCAAGAAACATATTGGTCATGATGCCGAGTATTTCGAAGAACTAATTGCAGGAACAGAGGACGAAATCCTGAACAATGGCACAGCTATGAATCAAGACTCCAAAAACTTGGAAAGAATGACACCCCCTTTCAGGGATATCTCAAATGTAGACCCTGAAGATTGGGGTAACTTTTATAGAAATGTAGCTATATATATTGGAGGCAAAGACAAGACTCTAAAGCCAAACATCATGAGACAGCTAGCCAAACGCTGGGGTCTATCCGGAAGCAAAATGGCCTATCTTGGAGGAATTGTGAAAGAATCCCCTACCAGTAATCATCACTTCAATAAAGAAGGAGTAGACCTTCTAATGCCTGACCTTCAGGCGTTTATCGCCAGAAACAAAACGCTAAACATGGACATAATTCGAGACATCTTCGAAAAAATATACTCGCAAATGATTGAAGACCAAATTTTGGCGGTATAATCTCACCAGAGTATCGCAAATTTAAAATATAAGGAGGTCCCCATGGACAACCCTATTCCTCCATTTGTCTACGAAAAATACAAATGCTTAGAATGCGGGATTTCTATTAGCCCAAACCAAATATTCTGTACAGAACACCGACAGGTGAATCCGGTTAAACCCTTCGAAAAGCACAAAGCAGGCAAAAAGGAAAAGTCGGAAAAGAAACCGGTTTCAAATCAAAACAAAGAAACCAAAGTATCCGACATGAGGGAAAATCAAATCGGCTATGTAGAAGAAGGGGCTCTTTATGAACACAGGCAGCAATTAAACATTTTAGGAAGCGCTTCCTGTACCAAGAAACCGGAACCATACAAAACCGTCAAGATCAGATACCGTAAAGGTCTTTATGAGGTAGACAGAAATAGCATCGACCTTATGGACATTTGTATTGGGATCCCGGATATGGAAGGCGACATTATTAGTTTCAAAGCCAAACTTGTAAGCGATTTTCGTTAATCACTCTCCCCGTGCACCCGTACGGGGATTTTTTATGTACTTATCCTTTCTCCAAACTCTCCCTTTTCCACGATTCAAGTTTTTATAATTAGAACTAAGCGAGTGACAATTCGGACAAACAACCCTAAGATTAATCTCGCTGTTATCTTCAGAATCACCATTAATATGATCTATTTCAAGAGGTACCCTATTTGTTACTGAGTTCACTTTATCCCATCCACACAAACTGCATTTAAACCCATACTTTTCATCTAAATATCTTTTTAGATATCCAGAGATATTTTTAGCTGTTAAACCGACAGAGCCAGTAACAACCCCTGATTTCCAATCAGTTACAAACACACCATATTCGAAATTTCTCTGACACTGATTGGAGCAATATTTAAAAGCGTACTTTTTTATTGAACAGCCGCATTGTTTACAGTCCATTTGGAGCCGGGAGCGGGAATCGAACCCACGACATCATGTTTACAAAACATGCGCTCTACCAACTGAGCTATCCCGGCGTACGTATATTTTACCTTAGAAATCCGCAATTTTTACCCACTTTGTACTATTATTAATCAATGCCCCGTTTCACAAGAGCCCTACTACTATTCCTACTGTTTATATTCTTATCATCCGGCAGAGTTTATGCTACTTGCGAAATTACCTCAAGCACCAGTTCAATTTTCCCAAACAGCGGCGGTTTCATCGTTAATTTAAAAAATACCGGCTCAAACCCGATTTCCTGGATCAAGATCCCCACAAATTTCTCACCCATACTAGACCTCATCCCCCAAACTATTGTGGAGGCTGGCTGGACTCAGTCTACAGAATACGATTACTACACCTATTCCCTAGGCACTTTAAATCCCAATGAAGAAGTGCATCTTGATTCCTCCGGAGCTCTACTTGGAGCCGAAGAGGGACCGGTGGACTGGACTTGGCAAACGGCCGAAAACTCTACCGGGGACTCACCGGATTCATGCACTATCAGACTAACAGCGGTTAACGAAGTCGCGCCAACTATCAGCGATATCAGGCTATCTATTGGGAATAGTTCCGCAAGTCTTTCTTGGACTACCAATTACGCCTCCATCGGTACCGTAAGTTATGGCCAAACCACAAGTTATGGTTCTACAACCACCACATCTTCGGGAACTTCTCACAGTACTACTCTTTCAGGTTTGTCCGCAAGCACTTTATATCACTATCTGATTACTGTAGTTGGCAGTGGAGGAACTACTTCCACCGTGAACACTACCTTTACCACCTCAGCCGCCAGTGTCACCACAGTAACGACCACAACTGTGACGGTAACCACCGCAGCCCCACCTCCAATAATTTTAAAAGATACTAATTCTCCCAAAATTACACTCGGAACAGACCTCTCAAAAATATTCACCGAAGCTCCAATTATTACGGGTAAAGTTTCTGACGAAGGTTCTGTAAATGCCGGCATCTCTCAAATAGATTATTCCCTAGATGGAGGAAAGAACTGGTTACCCGTGGACTTCGCTGTAGGTATAGGCAAAAAAACCGGCACTTATGAGTTTACCCCTGGCAAACTGGACGATGGAAACTATTTAGTCAAGGTTCGCGTCAAAGATCTTTCCGGCAACACGAGTAGCACCAAAAACCACACCATGATTATCGATCGGCTTCCACCACAAGTCGGCGGAGCCTTCTTTGCCATCGGACCCATGATCTTAAGACCCGATCAAGCCGGAAACATCTACACTCTGGCCGGCCTCCCACTAAAAATAGTTCTCTCAGCCGTTGGAGGTCCTACAAGTCTTGATTTATTTTTTGACACTACGAAAACTTCTCTGACAAAAAATCCCGAAAGTGGTCTGTGGTCCGGAACGTTGGTAATCAATGAAGCCGGAAGTTTCAAACTAAAGACCCATTCTGTCGATGGCGCCAAAAACAACACAGACAGATACTTAAGCACCATCATCGTAAACTCTCCGGGGAAAATCACAGCCAAAGATACTACCACTATCCCTCAGGCCAAAATTAAAGTATTTGCCTACGAAAAAAATCTTAACGACTATATCTTGTGGGACGGAGAGCCCTATCTTCAGCAAAATCCGCAACATACCGACAAAGACGGAACATACAAATTGATTCTACCTGCCGGAAAATATTATCTCGAAGTCGAATCAAACAGCAAACAGAAACAAAGGACAGAAATTTTCGAAACCAACTCCCCCACAATAATAAATCAATCTTTTTCTCTTACCCCTGCCGGATTTTGGGGTAGATGGTTGTCCAAAACGGTCTCTTATTTGAGCCCTTCCGCTTCACCCACCAGTACCACGAACACACTGATAGGCAAACCACTTCCCGACTTTGATTTAAGCTCTCCAAACTATTCATTTAGCAACACTTCCCTACTGGGGAAACCATCGGTAATTTCTTTTATCACCAGCTGGGAACCGTCCACTTCAGATCAGCTTCTGGCTCTCGATAGATTCCACATATCGAACACCGGGGTAAATGTTTTCGCCGTCACCATCCAAGAATCCGTCTCCAAAACCGATATTTTCCAAAAACTAGGCGGCAACAGTGTCCCACTCATAGCCGATCCTGACGGAATTCTGGTAGCCCCACTCTCATTGGAAACTTTACCTACCCACCTAATTGTCGACAGAAAAGGTATTATTAAAGAAGTGATCGTTGGATATCTCGACCAAACAAATTTACTTAAAAAAATCTTAAATTAAATGTTTTCTCAATTCTTACTCGAGAACTTTCACTTTGCCACAAGTATTTTTGCGGCCTTGGCATTTTTTTCTATTTTTTGGCTTTATCTAGACGCCTGGCAGGAAAGAAGAACCTTCAAAGAGGGTCTCAAGATTACCGGCTTCCTCTTAATCTCCCTTTCTTTCTTGGCTCATGCTGTACTCATCGAATCCCCCGGACTTACCTCTGTTAATCTCGGAGGCGATCTAAGTGAGAAGATTTCGCTTATCTTACGCAATCTTGGCTATTTATTTCTGCTTGCCGGACTTATCTCCGACCCTCTTATCGACAAGCCAAAGCTAGCAGCCGTTGCCATTTTTAACATAGCCATTCCCCACCTTACGGCTCCCATTTTGGCTGTCACCGCAGCCTGGCTTTATCTCCGTCGGGCTACTATTGGTCTCGAAGATCATACCAAGAATGTCTCGTACGCCTTTTTCTTAACTGCATTTTTTGAACTCCTTTGTATTCCCGATCTTTTTAGTAAAAGTACAAATATCGATATTTTTCATCTGGTAGCCCCTCTTGGACCCATCTGGATTGCAGCCCACCTCGTTCTTCTTCTCGGCTCGGCGATACTTATCAAGTGGGCCTTCTTCTACTTACTTAAGCGCATAAACACTCAGCTATTTATAATTTTCACCACCACCACCCTAGCGATATTTCTTTTGACTACTGTTTCTTTCACCTTCCTACTGCTGAAAAATATTTCAGAAGAAACTCTAGCCAGACTCTCTACTGACGTTTCTGTGCTTTCCTATGCTCTGGATGCCAAAAAATCCGAAACTCTGGCCTCGGCTTCGATTTTGGCCCAAAATTCCAACATCATCACGGCCATCGGCAGTAGTGATAAAAAAATTCTGGCTCCGGCTGCAGAAAGTATTCTTATCTCTCAGAAATTAAGCAGTCTTATTATCGCAAATGAGTATGGCCAAGTCTTGGCCAGAGGCGAAGACCGCGAACGTGTGGGAGATTCTCTTTCCGGAGACTCACTCTTTAAGCGAGCCATGATTGGCGAAAGTATTTCTTCTATTAGCACGACAGATTCTGCCATCTCACCTATCGTCGCCGTTAGGTCAGCCACTCCCATCAAACTGGACGGAAAGGTCATCGGCGTTATCTTCTCCTCACAAACCCTTGACAACAACTTCCTTGATGGTATCCAAAAAGCCACAGGTCTAGAAATCGGTCTTTATGGCGGAGAAACACTTTCTGCGACTACCATTAACGACACCAAAAATTTAAGCCGTCCAATTGGTATCAAAAATACCAACAAGAATATTTCCAACCTCGTCCTACTACAAGGAAAAAATTATTCAGGTCAAATAAACCTACTTAACACTTCCTACTTCGCCGCATATCACCCACTTAAAGACTCCAACAATGAAACCGTGGGTATGATCTTTGCCGGTAGACCATCTGCCAGCATCTTTGCCACAGCAGGCAAATCCATTGAGATTACCTTCTTGATCACCGTCATTCTAATTATATTTTCCTTTCTCCCCTCCTACCTTATTGCCCGCTATATTAGTTCTCAATTAAAATAATATGACACTACAAAAAAAGACAGCTATCACTTCCGTAATTTTGGCAATAGGCTTTACCTCTCTGATTTCAGCCTTCTTTTACCCATTCATAGTCAATAGGTTCCAAGAAATTGAAAATCAAAGAACCGAGTATAACATTCAAAGAGTCGACGCTGTAATCAAGAACAGTTTGGCCAAAATCGACTCCAGTCTTTTAGCTTGGTCTATCTGGGATGATTCTTATAATTTTTTAGAGGACAGAAACCCACAATATGTCTCTGCAAATCTTAGTCAGGACGCCTTAATACCAACTAATGTAGATGAAGTACTTTTTGTAGACAAAAGCGGCGTTCTTGTCACCAGTGCTATGGTAAAAGGGCCAAAATCTAAAATAACCAATGAAACTAATTTTCCCGAAGATCTGTATAAGCACTTTGCCACCGGCAGTGCACTTTTAAACATCAATACCGAAACCAAAAACAACCAAGGCTTCATCAGAACAGAAGATGGTCTTATTTTATTTGTCATCAGAGATGTCTATTTAACCAATGGCAAAGGTACCCCCAAAGGCAGTATTGTATTTGCTAAGTATTTCGACGAAGGGGTAATTGACTCCTTAAGAGAACTAACCCAATTTGAAGCCTCCACTTATTTGTGGGATGACCCAAAGATGACCCCGGACTACCTAGAAGCCAAAAATGCCTATTTAAAAAAGGGAAATCAACAATTCGTAAATGCTCTTAACAAAGACATTATTTCCGGGTACTACATTATCAAAGATGTATATGGACAGCCCCAGGCCATAGTAAGAACCGACATCCAAAGAGATATCACTATTCAAGGACACAACACCACCGTCCTTTTGCTCACCATCTTTGGAGTCGCTAGTTTACTTTTGGTAGCCTTACTCAATTTTGTACTCGGGAAATTTATCATCAGTAAAGTCTTTACACTTTCCAAAGAAGTCGAGTCCATCGCCGGCTCAGCAAAATCGAACAAAAGACTTACATCTACCACAGGAAATGATGAAGTCGACAATCTTAGAAACAAGATAAACGAAATGCTTGATTCCCTACAGACCATCCAGATGGCAGTCGATAGCTCAAACAGTCACATTATCATCACCGACCCGGACGGCAAGATACTTTACGCCAATCACGCGGCCGAAATCATGACCGGCTTCAGTTTCTCTGAAATGGCAGGCAAGACACCCAGACTCTGGGGCAGGCAAATGACCCCCGAATTTTATGTATCTCTTTGGGACACAATCAAAACCAGGAAACAAGTATTTAAAGGTGAAGTGACCAACAAACGTCAAAGTGGAGAGCTTTATACTGCCATGGCCACCATCTCCCCCATCATCGACTACACCGGCATTCTCAAGGGCTATGTCGCTATCGAAGACGACATCACTGAGAAAAAGAAATCAGACCTGGTGCTAAACGAAAATCTAGAAAAACTAGAAAAACTCAACTCCCTAATGGTAGGTCGAGAACTAAAGATGGCCGAACTAAAAAAAGAGATTGAGTCATTAAAAACAACCTCGGAGAATAAATGAAAAAAGTAGTGCTTCTCTCCTTACTAGCTTTCATAGCCGTTGCAGCTTTCATTTTTACGCCATACACGATTCAAAGCAAGAAAAACCTTGCTAGACCGACAGAAAAAATTAATGTTGCCCTTAAATGGCTTCACCAGGCCCAGTTCGCCGGCAACTACGTAGCCGTAGAAAAAGGCTTTTACCGCGATGAAGCCTTGGATGTGAACTTACTCCCCTTTGTCATCAAAGGACAATCATCTATTGATCTTGTAGTTTCCGGAAAAGCTCAGTATGGCATTACCGGAGCCGACGAACTTATTCTGGCCAGAGCCAAGGGAGTTCCTGTTCGCGCCATTGCCGTGATATACAAAACAAACCCGGTTACCGCCTACTCACTGAAAAAAAGTGGTATTACCAAACCACAAGATTTTATCGGAAAAACAGTGGGCATTCAGATGGGCCAAAACGTAGAGTATCTATATCTAGCCATGATGAAGAAATTAAATATAGACCGAAGTAAAATCAAGGAGATTCCAATTGGTCATGACGCCACCGAACTTCTAAACGGAACGTCTGATGTGTCTACCGGCTACATCATCAATGAACCTCACATGGTCTTGGAAGCCGGCCAGAAAGTAAACACCATACTGGCTTCTGATTACGGAGTAAATATGTATGCCGACATTGTTATTACCTCAGAAGAAACTATAGCCTCAAAACCGGAACAAGTCCTCAGCTTTCTCAAGGCTACTCTTAAGGGCTGGCAGTACGCCATAGAAAACATAGATGAAGCAGTTGATATTACCCTAAAATATGCCCCCAAAAGCAGTGCTTCTCACGAAAAATACATGTTGGAATCCTCAGTTCCACTAATCTTGACGGGAAGACTACCGATAGGCATGATGGAAAAAGAAAAATGGGAACAAGCCCAAAAAATCTTGCTGGAACAAAATATTCTAGATAAGCCAATCCAGATCAAAGACATCTACGACCTCCAATTTTTAGAAGCTATTTACCTGAAATAACCCCTCATGAAACTAAGGTTGACCCAAAAATTAGTTATTTCCATAGAAGTCGTAGTTATATTAATCAGTTGCATCGGTGGTTTTATTGCGTTTAGAACAGTAAGGGAAACTCTTCTAAATCAAACCAGATCTCAGACTCAAAGCATCTCCACTTTAAAAGAACAAAGCATCCTCTCTTTTCTAAACAGAGCAAAAAGCCAACTAAATTTTTTGGCTACCAACAGTACAAACAAAGAAATTGTGCAACGTTACTTACTAAACAAAAAGGAAGTAGACAAAGAACTAATCAAGACAGAGCTGCTCGAGATATTAAGCCAAAGAACCTTATTTTCAAGCCTCTATATATTAGACCAAGCCGGACAAGTGGTTATTTCCACCGAAGAGAAAGATGAGGGCAAAATTAAAACCAGTGAAGAATATTTTTTGAACCCTCAAACACAAGCCCAAACAGAAACTCAGTATTTTAGCTACGATTCAAGCACAGGCATCACGATTCTCACCATTACCAGCCCTATTAAGAACGTCAACGGTTCATTGTCAAGTTTATTAGTCGGCAACATTGACATCTCCGAAATCAATAAACTGATGATGGAACGCTCAGGCTTCGGTAATACAGGAGAGACGTTTTTGATAAACTCATCATCTGTCACAGTCACAGAACTACTAAAAGAGCCAGGATTAGAGCTAAAGAAAGTAATCTTTCGCCCTCAAGTCAAAGAGTGTCTAGCAGGAGCGTCCATCAGTGACGAAGTAATAGACTACCACGGAGACAAAGCTCTCGGGTTCTGGAAATGGGTACCAGAACTCAAATCTTGTCTTGTAACCAAAATTGACCTATCGGAAGTTCTTGCCCCACTAAACCAACTAGCTAAAAATCTAGCCTACTCTATAGGGATACTGTCAATCGTTGTAGGAACATTGGGATATTACCTAAGCAAGTTAATCCTGAAACCCATAGAAGAATTGCGAAACGAAGCGAACAAAATTAAACTCGGAAATTACAGCGACAAACCACTCGATGTTTCCGGAGATGAAATTGGAGAAGTGACCCAAGCCTTCAATTCCATGAGCCAAAGACTGAAAGAATCTTATACTGATTTGGAAGAAAAGGTGAAACAAAAAACCAGCGAGCTATCCGTAAAGATCACCGAACTGTCCTCTCTCAATCAAAAACTCGAACAGAAAGACTACGCCGTTCTAAATCTACTTGAAGACGCCAGAGATCTGGAACACCAGCTAAAAACAGAAAAGGAAAATATCGAGAGAAAAGTGGACGAACGAACCGAGGAACTCACTAATGCGAAGACTAAGCTAACTGCTTCCATCTCCAGTCTTCCTATCGGTTTCGTCATGGTTGATGATTCTCATCACATATCATTCCTAAACAAGAAATCCTTGGACATTCTCGGTATGACGGCCAACGAAATCAACAGTTCTGAGGATATCTTTAATAAATTTCCCAAAGATTCAAACCTTCACGAACTTCATAAAGCTTTTCACAAAGAAAATAAATCAGTCTTAGTCGAAGGTGAAGTTGATTATGGATCCAAGACTTTAAAAATTTCGTTTGTGCCCATCTCTAACATCTTACCTATTTCCCAATCAAACGAAAAAGCAAGTAACCTCGGGAGTATCTTACTTTTTGAAGACATTACCGAAGCTAAAATACTGGAACGCTCCAAAGACGAATTTTTCTCTATTGCCAGCCACGAGCTAAGAACCCCTCTCACAGCCATTAGAGGCAACATCTCTATGATTCAAGATTACTATCCTGATGCCATCAAAGACCCTGAGCTAAATACGATGATTGACGACATTCACAAATCGAGCACCCGTCTTATCCGCATCGTCAATGAATTCTTAAACGTGAGTCGCCTTGAGCAAGGAAAGATGATTTACGACTTGAAACCCATAGAACTAGACACTCTCATCACCGAAACAGTCACAGACTACAAGGCTGGTTCCGAGGTCAAAAATATTTCACTTGAGTACACACCTTTACCCAATCTTCCAAAAGTAATCTGTGACTCAGACAAAGTCCGAGAAATAATTATCAATTTAGTAGGTAACGCTTTGAAGTTTACAGACAAAGGCGGAATCAAAATAACTACTGAAGTCCTGCAGGGCTTTGTCAAAGTCCTGGTTTCCGATACCGGTCGTGGCATACCTCTAAAACAACAAAGTTTGCTCTTCCACAAATTTCAACAAGCCGGTTCCAGTCTTTTTACCCGCGATACCGTTAGCGGCACCGGACTCGGTCTTTACATTTCTAAACTTATGGCGGAAGGTATGCACGGAGAACTAAAGCTTGAAAGTTCTGTCGAAGGTCAGGGTTCAGTTTTCTCCTTTACTCTGCCTATCGATACCGGCGAGGTTACTAAAGTAGACAATACAAAGGTCTAACTGTAAACTGCTAATATATGACGAAAATCTTAATAGTCGAGGACGATCCCCTAATGAGTAGGATGTACGAAAAAATCTTCAAATTTGAAGGATTCGATGTCGAGCTCGCCGCTGATGGAGAAGAAGGTTTGGACAAAATTCGAAGCATCAAACCAACTCTCGTACTTTTGGATATTATGATGCCAAAGATGAACGGTTTACAAGTATTGGAAAAGGTCAAACAAGATCCGGAAACCAAAGCCATACCTGTTATCATGCTAACCAATCTAGCTGGCTCCCAGGATGCCGAAGCAGCCCTCACCAAGGGCGCCGTAAAGTACATCATAAAGTCTGAGTTTGAGCCAAAGCAAATTGTAAACATGGTCAAAGAAATATTAGCGGGCTATACCAGGAACGATGTTCCGTCCGCAGTTTAATTAAAAGATGAAGAAAAAAGACTCCTCTCTACCGGAAGGTTTTTCTTCCGAACCCGAGAAAGTTACCCCCGTAGCAGTCGCTAGTGAGACAACTGTCCCCTCCATCGAAAAAGATGCCGAACTAAAAATAGATTCTGTAGTTCCCATAGTCCCGGAAATTCCACCATCCGAAAAGAAAGACAAGTTTCTTTTCATCCTCGGTTCAATAGTAGGAGTATTAGTAATAATTTCCACCATTGTTCTAGGAGTAATATTTTTCCGCCGGCCGGCCGAGCAACAAATGGCAGTCACTCCTACCCCGACAGCCACTCCAACCGTCTCAAACACCCCCACACCAGTCCCTCTCAGAAAATCAGAAATCACTTTTGATGTTTTGAATTCTACCGACACCAAAGGATTAGCAGCCAAATACGGCAAAACCCTGGAATCCATGGGCTACACAGTAAACAAACTTGGAAACTCCCCTGATACAGTCAAAGGAATACCTGTTTATCTTTCCAAAGAGATCGAATCCAAGAAAGAGATCGTCATGTCCGACTTGATTAAATCATTCCCCGAAGCCACGTACGCCGGAGTCCTTACCGGGTCCTCGAGCCAAGCTCGCCTCATCATCGGCACCACCAAATAAAGTCCTGCTTAAAATCCATTATTTGGAATAACCTGCCACAAAATATATATTCAATTTTGAGTATTTAAGTTTGAGTTTTTCAAACATGATATATTGAGTTGTGGCCTTAGAAAACAATCAATCAGCTACCATATCTCCTGTTGCATCGGGAAGCTCGATAATTGACGATACTGTATCTAAGTACCTCCCCTATCTTAAAGAAATTCAAAAAAAACTTCTCATTCTTTTATCTGTAGTTCTTATTTCTGGTATTTTTGGCTTCTTCTACTACCAGAAGATTCTCATGATCGCCATGAACATTTTTAATCTTAAAGGTATCACTATTGTTCTTTCTTCTCCCTATCAATTTATCGACCTGGCCATCAATACCGGTATCGCTACAGGAGTTATTATTGCTTTTCCCCTATTTATTTACTATGTCATGGGTTTTTTAAAACCAGCCCTTGCGCGTAACGAATTCACCCTATTATCTCGCCTTATCCCCTTTACAACCATTCTCTTCATTCTTGGATTTATTTTCGGTGGTTGGGTCATGCAATTTGTCATAAATTTGTACTCCAAGACAGCTATCGACTTCAACATTACCAATATCTGGGATATAAGCAAGTTTTTCTCCCAAACCATAATTATGGGAGTATGCTTGGGCATTTTATTTGAGATTCCGATATTTATTACTGTCCTCATTAAACTAAGAATTGTCAAAAAACAAACCATTGCTAGCAACCGAAGAATTATTTACGCCATATTAGTGGTACTAGCTGCCCTGCTACCTCCGGGTGATGTAATTTCTCTCGCAATCCTTACATCAGTTCCAATACTTTTATTTGAGATCGGTCTTCTATTAAATAAATCTATATAATCAAACCATGTTTAGTAACATTGGTTCCGGAGAAGTAATCGTAGTAGTCATCGTTCTCATCTTTCTTTTTGGTGGCAAGAAGCTCCCGGAACTAGCTCGTGGCTTAGGTGAGTCCAGCAAGGAAATCCGTAAAATAAAAAAGGAAGTCGAAGGCACACTTTCAGACTTAAAAGGAGAAAACGCTTTAAGCGGAGAATCTGCCGAAGAAAAATCGAAGGGGGGTGAAACCGGTAATGCCTAATATAGGATTAAATGAAATAATAATCGTCGCCATAGTCATCCTGGTCCTCTTTGGAAGCAAAGCTATCCCAAATTTTATCAAGGGAATCGCAAAAGCCATCAGAGAGTTTCGCCAAGCGTCCAAGGGAGACAAGTGATATCATAGTTATTAATTATTATAAGTAAATAATATGTTCAAAAATATAGGATGGCCAGAAGTTTTAGTCATAGTCGTCGTCCTGGTACTTTTGTTCGGAGGCAAGATTCTTCCCAAACTCGGAAAAAATCTTGGTGAGTCCGGAAAAGACCTAAAAGACGCTACCAAAGACCTAAAAGACGCCGTCACCGAGAAATAATCGCACGCATACCCCGCTTTGGCGGGGTTTAGTGTAATGTTATAGATATGAAAGGAGTTAAATAAAAATGTTTGGCAATCTTGGATCGTCTGAAATACTACTAGTAGGACTCGTCCTCTTTCTTCTTTTTGGCGGCAAAAGACTACCGGAGATTACGCGCGGCTTAATAAACTCCATTAAGGAGTTTCGAAATGAATTTAATGCCGGAGCCTCCGATACCGAGAGTAAAAAGAAATAAATTCCCTTGTAAACTTTGGTAAGATTAGTAATCACACATGCCCAACAAAATTTATAATGTTAAGCAGGCTGCTAAGATCTTGGGTCTGTCTACAAACACTACTTACAAATACCTTAATGAAGGTCGTATCAAGGCCGCTAGAGGTCACATCCGTGGCACATTTATCATCACCTCCAGTGCCCTAGAAAACTTTCTGGGTAGCAAGATTTCTGAAGATGTCCTGGATGAAAATTTAAAGACACCTACTTCAATTCTCAAAGATGGTGAAGCTATTATCGAGGTTTCCTCCCCCACCCTTGCTACCAAAGTTACCAGATTCCTTATCACCCTTTCCCTCATTATCATCATCGCCGACATCGTCTTTACTAAGAATTTTTCTGCTATTGCTCAGCTAGCGCGAGTCATCTTGATTGCCATTCTAATTCTGATTTCTTATCAGTATGGTGGCTTTGTCAAAAAATGAAAAAATCATGAGAAAATCTCAGCTGCAAATTATTGACAGCGGTCTTTTCCTTTACGGAAGTATTGTAACTTTTTTCATGATTACATCTGCCTTTTTAAATCTAAATAGTCCCAGCAGCCTTGTGATACTTATCCTTTTTCTTCCGGTTGCCACCTATTTTGCCCTCAAAATCTTTTCATATTTTAAAAAAATCTTCCACAGTCTGCTCAATCTGGACCACCAGAAACACCTCTATTTCGGTAACTTTTCTCTCTCCTCTTTTATAAATCAATCTGACCCCACTTTTCTCTTAAATCTGATCCTCCTTTGTTTTGCCATCGCTTTAATACTTTTCCGCATTAGTATGCAAAATCTTAAATGAAATCGGATAAAGCCCTGGTCATCTATAGTTTCCTTGCTTGTCTTTTCCTGATGCTTGTTGGTATTTTCACCGCCAGAACTACCAATCAGCTTCTGGCCGGCTTCATTTATCTTCCCTTAGTTTTTTACTTTGGTACCAGACTATTCGAATATCTCATTGAAAATGCCCTTCTCAATCCCAATCCTGCCAAACGCTCCTTACCCACCTTACCGGTAATAGCCAAAAACGAAGCAGTGTCCGCTTCAAACTCCGTAACTGAATCTGATGATCAAAATATCCCGAAGGACGTCGCCGATAAGAACAAAAGACTATTCTTGCAGCTCATTGGTACCACCGGAATTTCTCTTCTTATCATGGCTCTCTTTAGCAAAAAGGCCAGGGATACTTTCCTTGGTGGTGGCAATAGCGTAACTGAAGTTGTTGGTATCAAAGACTCCGAAGGTAAAATTATTGACCCCTCCAAAGAGCACCCCACAGATGGTTATAGCGTTACAGATATCGACGACGAACATTCACCCGCTTACTATGGCTTTGTCAAAAAAGATGGTTCTTGGTACGTCATGCAAAACGTCTCCGGCACTTTCCGCTACGTCAAAGGCGCTTCCAATTATCAATCCAATTGGGACGTTCGGGATAAGTTACACTTTGACTACTACAACCACGTCTTCAGTTGATATTAGACTTGTGGTATAAATATGAGCAATGCTTACCGTTGTTATTCCATCTAAGACCGAAAGATTCCTTCAAAGAACTATTCAGGACGTTCTCGAAAAAGCTACGGGTGATATCGAAATACTTCCAATTGTTGACGGTTATTACCCACCCAAGGAAGAAATTGTTACCGACCCTAGAGTTAGATATATCCATCTCCCTGCTCAGCCTTATTCTCAAAAACGTCATGGTATCAATCTAGCTATTTCTCAAGCTAAAGGTGAATACGTCATGTCACTCGACGCCCACTGTATGATGGCCAAAGGCTTCGACACTCAACTGGCCAAAGACCATCAACCAAACTGGGTACAGATTCCCCGACGAAATCGACTAGATGCAGAAAATTGGAGTCTTCAACCCCAAAGTGATAATCGCCCACCCATCGATTACGAATATATTATGTTCCCTCCTCTAGCCAATGACCATGCCATTCACGGCTTCAAGTGGGATGAAAGAACACTTTCAAATTGGAATGTTCGAATAGACAACACCATTCAGTTTCAAGGTTCATGCTGGTTTATGACCAAGAAGTGGTTCCAACAAATGGGTTTTATGCAGGTCGAAGGCTATACCGGTTGGGGCCAAGAAGCCGAAGAAATTTCTCTAACTACTTGGCAACACGGTGGACGAGTAATCACCAATAAAAACACCTGGTACGCTCATCTTCACAAAGGACCCGTCTATGGAAGGATGTATCATCTAAGTAGGGATGAAAACCGTCGCAGCTATGCTTATTCATATAATAAGTGGCTAGTGGAGAATAAAGTTTTTTTCATCAGCTTGGTGGAAAAATTTCCTCTCATGCCCGGCTGGCCCTCCGACTGGAAGAAAAGATTATGGCCCGAAAATACGACCACTATAATTAGTAATACAATAAATGATATGCCCAAAACATCCAACCAACCAACTAAATCCGCCACTCTCTTCAAAGCCCCAGAAAGAAATAAGGATCTTACGGTTATTTATCTCACCTCCAATACAGAAAAACCTGACTTTGAAAAAAAAATCATTGCTAGTTTAAAAGAAAACAGTAAAGATCTTCCACTCGTTTCTGTTTCTGTCAAACCCTTAAAGTTAGGCAAGAACATTACCCTAAATACCAAGACCCCTGTAAGCCCTGCCACAACTTTAAAAATGCTCTTGCTAGGTTTATCCGAATCCAAAACTACCTACGCTGTCATAGCTAACGACGACTGTCTTTATCCACCGGAATACTTTACTTTTACCCCACCATCCGACGATCATCTTTACCAATATGCAAATGTTTGGGCTCTTGGTGGCAAATACTGGCAAAAAGCTCCTTATGATGGTGCACAAATGGCAAATCGAAAATACTGGATTGAGTCCATCAAAACCGTTCTCAAAAACTACAAAGACGAACCGGGAGCCATCCTTCTCACTATGTCCGCTTCCATAGATAAAACCACCTGGACCTCCGAAAATCCGGTCGTCAACTGCAAGTCTACAGATGGCGCCCGCCGATTCCCTACCGTTCTTAGAAATGTTTTACCTCGTCGCATGCTGGCCTATTGGGGCATGGCTCAGGACCTTATAACCAAACTTTATTCTTGAACCAAAATGGACAGCCTAGCCTATTTAGTTGAAAAATTTGGTATTGATTCTAGTCAGCCATCTCCGTTTAAGCTTCAGATTAGTAGAGAAACAGATATTCCCCAACTTTTTAAAGACCTTGGTTTCAAAGTCGGAGCAGAGATTGGAGTCTATCGAGGAGCCTACTCCGAAGCTTTACTTAAAGGTATTCCCGGACTAAAACTTTCCGGTATTGATCTTTGGGAACTCTATCCAGGCTACAAGGACTACACGAACGAGGACATCAAATCTGCCTATGAAGAGGCCTTGTCGCGTACCAAAGATTTTGACTGTACTTTGATTAAAGGTTGGAGTAATGAAGTGGTCAAACAATTTGCCGACAATAGTCTAGACTTTGTTTATATTGATGGTAATCACAACTTCGAACATACGGTCGAAGATATCTCTAACTGGTCAAAGAAAGTTAGACCGGGAGGCATAGTCTACGGACATGACTTCGAAGACTGGTCTTACAATTGGCGACGTCGCTATATGCATGTCGTACCCGCCGTCACCGGATGGTGCAGTTCTTACCAAATTCACCCTTGGTTTGTAATTGCCAAAGATAAACATCCGAGCTGGATGTATGTAAAACCATGAGGGTTTTATTTATTACACCGACGTTCTTAGATTACGGACTCGACACTCTCTACGACGGATTAGTCCAGCATCTTGGTTCGGAAAATGTTATAGAATATCCCCAAAAACCAGTTCTCCATGGAGATAAACAGAGAAGATTTCATTGGTATCCTTGTTTCTTTAATCACCCAATAGTCTCTACAGATGCTCTAACCACTGAAAAGTTAAGAAAAAATGAATTTGATAGTATCTTGATTGGCTGTCGATACATAACCGACTTTCCCAATAATGAATTCTTTGACCTACTAAAAGTTAAGGCTAAAGTGATACCCACCTTCCTAATCGACCAAGGTGATGAATTTGAAATTAACGATAAACTAATCAAAGATTTCAACCCCCAACTATATTTTAAAAGAGAGTTCTTTCCCGATAAGAATGCAAATAAAAAAGTTGTTCCTCTCAGTTTTTCATTCTCTTTAAATTACACGCCCTACGATACAAGTATCACTAGAAAAAATAATCTTTTCTGGGCGGGCACTTCTAGCCCCTCTAGAGAACCGTATTTGGAAATCTGTAGAGATTCCTATGGGTACTCTTTCCCTAACTACTATCACGATGATTATCATCAAATGCTTTTATCAAATAGTATCGGTTTGAACCTAATGGGTCGTGGCAATGATACGGTACGCTATTACGAAGTTCCTGCCCACGGCACTCTTCTTTTTAGCCAAAAGCCGGAAATAGAAATCGAAAATGCTTTTGTCGATGGCAAAACTGCAGTTATATTTGAAAATACCGAAGAAATGAAAGAAAAACTAGATTTTTGCTTAAGCCATCAAGCATACGTAGATAAAATCAGGAAAGTCGGACTCAACTGGTATCATACATACCACACCTCAAAAATACGCGCCAGTCAAATGATGGCTAAAATAACTTCTACAACATGATCATCGACCTAACAGTTCTTTACTATACCGCCAATGTCCTTCGTGAACCTTTTGCCTCCAATGCGAGAGAGATTCTTTGGAAAGCCAAAAAAGAATATCCACTCATCTCTATTTCCCAAAAACCTATGGATTATGGCCAAAATATTGTGGTAGATTTTCCTAGAGCCTATCTCAGTATTTACAAACAAATTTTAGTGGGTGCCAAAGCTGCCACCACCGAGTTTGTAGCCCTTGCCGAAGACGATACTTTATATTGTCCAGATCATTTTGCTTACCGCCCACCTTCAGACTCGTTTGCCTATGATATGGCCAGATGGTCCATATATTCTTGGACTAGACCGGCTATGTATTCCATGAAATATCGCATAAGCAACTCTACCCTCATTGCCCCCAGAAAACTCTTGATCGAAGCCCTTGAGGAGAGATTTGCCCGGTACCCGGATGAGTCAAAAATTTCCCTGGGTGCCTGGGGTGAATTTGGTAAATACGAGAACAGACTAGGTGTCACTGTCCGAAAAACAATTCAATATACTTCTACCTGCCCTTGTGTGGTTTTCTCTCATCCCGAAGCCATTGGCTATGAATATCTAGGTAGCCGCAAAAATTTAGGCGAAATTAAAGCCTACGACATTCCATACTGGGGTAAAGCCGAAGACATGATCAAAAATATCTATGGAGCGTAAATAATTATTATGATCGATCTTACCGTTTTGTATTACACCGCCAACGTTCTCAAAGAACCCTTTGCCACTAACGCTCGGGAAATTCTTTGGCGATCTAAAGGTGACTACCCCCTCATCTCAATTTCTCATCAACCCATGACCTATGGCGAAAATATTGTGGTTGATTATCCTCGCGGAGTGCCCAGTATCTATCGGCAAATATTACTTGGAGCCAAAGCCGCCACTACCGATTTTGTCGCCATGGCGGAAGATGACACCCTATATAGTCCTGAACATTTTAATTTTCGGCCAAAGCCCGACGAATTTGCCTATGATATGGCCAGATGGTCCATCTTTTCTTGGACCACTCCCCCTACCTATTCACTTAAATATCGCATAAGTAACTCCACCATGATCGCTCCCAGAAAACTCCTGATAGAAGCCCTTGAAGAAAGATTTGCCAGATACCCCGACGAATCTAAGATTCCTCTCCCCTACTTTGGTGAACTGGGTAAATATGAAGGCGCTTTGGGAGTCACTGTCAGAAAAACCGTACAATATACCGCCACCACCCCATGTGTGGTCTTCTCACATCCTGACGCCCTTGGTTATGGTTTCCAAGGAAATCGTAAACGTATGGGCGAACTCCGCGCCTACGAAATTCCCTTCTGGGGCACAGCCGACCACATGATCAAAAATATTTATAACTAAATCGATCTGGCCAGAAGTTTGTTTTTAGCCCGTAAACCCTTGTAATCTTCCAAATTTTGCCAAATCTTTTCATGCCACTGGTGATAAACCACTTGTGAATCCTCGATTCTTATCTCGATGTTGTTTTTCCTTATCGACTGAAGCAAGATGTCATCATCGTAGTAAACCCCTTCACTTAGCCGATTATCAAAACCACCAATTATTCGCAAATCTTCGGCGTTTATTGCCGCACAAAAATTAAATGCTCTTGGCCGGTAACGGTTGTGACACAACCATTCCGATCCTTCTTTAGAAATTTTTTCAATTTTAGTCGACGTCTTAATGGCTTTGGTCGCTTTCTCCGATAAACCAAGTGCACTCATGGCGACATACTCCTTCTCTTTTAAATTCTTGATTACATAATCAATCACGTTGGTAGCGTGAAGACACTCGGCGTTTTGAATAATGACCTTAGTACCATGAATAAAATTGAAAGCCGTATTAAAGCCCACACAAGGGTTTACCCACCATTTATTTTTTGTTTGTATAGTTATGAGTTTTATATCCAAATCAATATTTTTAAAATCACTCATTTTCAGCGGCACTTTACTCACATCATCTACGATTATTATTTCCGTTAACTCTTTGGCGTTTTCCTGAATTTGAATACTTCGCAAGGTATTTAATAATTGCCTTTTTCTGTTAATATGTGTCATACAAATGCTTAGTTCTTTCATGATTCAGATTATATGTCAAAAATACTAATCACCGGCAGCAAAGGTGTCGTCGGTAAATGGCTAACCAATATCTTAATTGAAAAAGGTCATGAGGTTTTTGGCTTGGATATTTTTCATGATCCAAGAGAATCAGGCTGGGAACATCAGATGTTTTTCTCCCCTACCAGCTATGCCCGCTGTGATATTTCTGAGTTTAGACAGCTGGAAAGATATTTTCACCGCTTCGGTCCTTTTGATTTTGTTTACAATACTGCCGCCGAATTTGGCAGGTGGAATGGTGAAGACTACTACGAACAGCTTTGGAAAACTAATGTAATTGGCACCAAACATCTCTTGCGACTTCAAGAGCAAGCCGGTTTTAAACTTATCCATTTTTCCAGCTCGGAAGTTTACGGTGATTACCCCGGAATCATGGCCGAAGAAGTTATGAAGTATGTAGAGATTAAGCAGCTCAATGATTACGCCATGAGTAAATGGGTCAACGAAATGCAAATTGAAAACTCACGTCACATGCATGGCACCAAATCTGTCATTGTTCGCCTATTTAATACCTACGGACCGGGTGAGTGGTACCACGCCTATCGTAGTGTCAATTCCAAATTTTGTTACTCCGCCCTTCACCACTTGCCGATTGTCGTTTATCAAGGTCACATCCGCACTTCTTCATATATTGTGGATACCTGCCAAACTCTCGCCAACATTATTGAAAACTTTAAAGATGGCGAAGTCTACAATATCGGCAGCGATCAAGAACACACCATGGAAGACTTGGTTCAAATTATTTGGAATCTTACCCAAGCAGACCCCTTCCTGATCACCTACAAAGAAAGTGAGGTCTTAACTACCAAAATTAAAAAAGTCGATTCCTCTAAAGCTATCAGGGATCTTCACCTCACAAACACAGTTGATTTAAAAACAGGAGTTCAAAAAACTCTCGACTGGATGCGCAAATACTACGGCCTAAAATCATAATAGACAGTCATTAGTAACTAATATATACTTAGCCAAAATTATTTATGGACACTATCAAACACATTTTCGAAAAATTTCATGTCGACCCCAAAGAGTGCACTCCTGCCAACATTACATGCAATCGTTTGACCGATCTCCCGGACTTATTTAAAGAACTTGGTTTTACGAGTGGAGCCGAGATTGGCGTGCTCGGAGGGGTATATTCCGAAGTTCTTTGTCAATCAAATCCTGCTATGCAAATTTTTTCCATAGACGCCTGGGAATACTATCCGGTTTATAAAGATTTCCGAAAGCCAAAGCATTATCCCGCCATCTATGAGGACGCCAAAAATAGATTAAGCAAATATCCTAACAGCACCATCATTCGCAAATGGAGTTTAGACGCCGTTAAAGATTTTGAAGACGAATCGCTCGATTTTGTTTTTATCGACGGCGATCATCGCTTTGAAGCCGTAACGAATGACATAGCTCAGTGGAGCAAGAAAGTTCGCAAAGGTGGCATCGTTTCCGGTCACGACTATGGTGTCAGAAGACACGAATTCGTACATGTCACGGATGTAGTGGATGCATGGACTAAATCTCACAAAATCAGCCCTTGGTTTATTTTGAACGGTCCGGAAGGTGCTCACGATACCGGCTGGATGTGGGTAAAAAATTAAATTAACTTATGAAAAATCTCGCCAAAATGGCTACTCACATTCCCCTTCTGTCGAGAGCTTTCGATTTATCTTCCGGAGATATTCTGGAAGTCGGCACCGGTTTTTTCTCCACCACTTTTTTGGACTGGGTCTGTTCCTTTTCCGGACGTAAGCTCGTTTCCTACGAAACTTCTCCCAAATGGTACGAAAGAGCCAAACGTATGCAATCCGATTATCACGACATCTTTTTTGTGGAAAAATGGGCCGACATCCCACTGGATCAAAAACATTGGGGCCTAGCCTTCGTCGATCATGATCCTCACAAAGAAAGGGCTGTGACTATTGAAAGACTCAAAGACAAAGCTGATTACATTATTGTCCACGACACTGAGCCCCGCTCCGAAAAAGGCTATGACTATCCTCGCATTTATTCTCTTTTCAAATATCGTTTTGATCACAAAAAAGTTGAGCCTTGGACCAGTGTCCTTAGTAACTTTCACGAACTTAGCAAATTTGAATCATGAAAAAAATCGCCATGTGGGCTACCCATCTCACGGTCTTAACCAGAGCCTTTGACATTTCCAAAGGTGATGTTGTCGAAATCGGTACCGGCTATTTTTCTTCTACCCTACTGGACTGGCTCTGCGCAGTGTTTGATCGCAAATTGGTATCTTATGAAGCCAACGAACATTGGTACAATATTGCCAAAAGAAAACAGTCCGATTATCACGATATAATTTTTGTCAAAAACTGGGATGATATTCCCCTGCTGGACCGACATTGGGGTCTCGCCTTTATCGATCACGATCCTGCCCTCCAAAGAGCTGTCGATGCCGGCAGACTAAAAGATCACGCCGATTACGTCATTATTCATGATTCAGAACCTCAGCACGAGAACATTCATAATTACAATAGTATCTACCCCCTTTTCAAGTATCGTTACGATTACGATAAAGTAGTTCCTTGGACCACTGTCCTAAGTAATTTTTATTCATTAGAAAAATTCAAATGCTAAATAACGCCCAAGAATACATCGGAAACAAATATCATTTTGACTTTACCCAAAAACCGGCTTTTGTCATACCAGGGGGTCGTGGTGAAGGTGGGCTGGCTACTCTACTCAAAGAACTCGACGTCAAAACCGGCGTCGAAATTGGTGTCCTCAAAGGAGAATACACCCAAATATTATTGCAATCTATTCCAGGGCTTAAACTATATGGTGTCGATCCTTGGATCGAATACCCCGACTATTACGATGTCAGCGGAGGCCAGAAATACTACGACGAAATTTATGAAGAAGCCAAACAGAGAACCAAGGATTACGACTGTACTCTGATTAAAAAATTTAGCATGGACGCGGTCAAAGACTTTGAAGATGAATCACTCGACTTTGTCTATATTGATGGCAATCATGAGTTTATTCATGTCGCCGAAGATATTCACTACTGGAGTAAAAAAGTAAAGCCCGGTGGCATTATTTCCGGCCATGATTACCGCCGTGGTGGCTTCAAATCCAAATGCCAAGTAAATGTAAAAGATGTCATTCACGCCTACACCTACACCAAAGGCAGAAACATCTGGTTCATAATTAGCGGTGACCATCACCAAAGCTGGATGTGGGTAAAATAAAGTATGAAAATATTTTTAGATATTGGCGCTTGGAAAGGAGACACTGCTCAATCTGTACTTACTAGCAAGCATCACTTTGACAAAATTTATTGTTTTGAGCCCCAAAAAGAATTATGTAAAGACATCCAGGCTTTGAATAGTAACAAGATTGAAATTTGCGAATTTGGCTTATGGAACAAAACTTGCAACACCTCCATTTACACCGATGCCAATAAGAAGGTTGGCCGTGATTCCGATGGTGCCACTCTCTACAAAGACAAGTTTATAGACGATCACGTAAACGAAAAAAGTGTCAAGATGGTCAAAGCAAGTGACTGGTTTAGAGACAATCTGAAAAAAGCAGATTATATCGTGATGAAAATGAACTGCGAAGGCTCCGAATGCGATATTTTGGACGACCTAATTGACTCGGGAGAGTTCGAGAAAGTAGACGCTCTCATGGTAGACTTCGATGTCAGAAAAATAGTCTCTCAACAATATAGAGAGGCTGAAACCGTCGAAAGATTAAAAGCTTTCCATATACCAATTCATTCCGTCGATAGATATGACCAATGGCGATTAAGAGGACTAAATAGAACTCATTACTGGATGGATAAAATACTATGAAATTATCTGTCGTCATTGCTGTTTACAACAGTCACGGTGCCGTAGCCAGAAATGTTAAGCATTTCAAAGCCATGGATTTACCTGACGACATTGAATTTATAATTGTTGATGATGGTAGCAACCCACCTCACAAGATAGAAGATTACAATCTCCCGAATTTAAAATTACACCAAACCAACGATAAACGTCCCTGGACTCAGGGCATTGCCCGAAATGCCGGCGTTAAGCTTGCCGCCGGTGACTACATACTTTGTACGGATATCGATCATATCTTGTCCAAGGAAGCGATCATGGCCTCTTACCATTACGAGGGCAGTAAGATGATATTCCCGCGTTATTTTGCCGTGCTACTCGAAGACGGCACTCTTTCCCAAGAGCCAGAAATTCTAGAAGAATACGGTATGCAAATGGAACGGCTTCAGACCAGAAGAGGTTTATATGCGAGTGTTCATGGCAATACATATTGCATGAAAAAATCTACTTTCTGGGACTTAGGTGGTAACTTAGAAGCTAGAAGTTTGTTCGGCCGTCATGCCGGTAGTCGCGAAGGTGAGGATAGCGATCTAAATTCAAAATGGAATCATTACGCTGCCAAAAACGGTATTCAGATATCTGTCGGGCCGGCTATATACATGTTCCCTATTGCTAGGTATCACGTCACCGGAGACTTCAACCCCAAAGGATTATTCCATGACCTCAGCCAGGCACAAGAAACTCAGCCTTTGAAACCCTAAATTATATATAAAATGGAACAAATACGCCCAGAAAACAACGATCTATTTGCTGTCCATATGCCTCTTCTGACGAGAATTGTTGATATCTCCGAAGGAGATATCTTGGAAATTGGCTCAGGACATTTTTCTACCTTCTTACTACACCATCTCGCTCATATCATGAAGCGTCAGTTATATACATACGAAAACAGCGAACGCTGGTTTAATCGAACCAAAAGTTTTGAGAGTCAGTACCACCATATAGTTTTTTGTCCGGACTGGGATAAAGCCGATTTTGACCAAAAACATTGGGGTGTAATTTTCATTGATCATTCTCCGAACAGCCATCGCATAGTTGAAATTGAAAAATTGAAAGATAAATGCGACTATATGGTTATCAACAATACGTCACCGGAATGGGAACGTCACTTTCGTTACTCCAAAATTTGGACACTCTTCAAATATCGGTACCACTACGATAAGATATTTCCCTGTGTCGCAGTCGTTAGCAATATTAAGCCTTTATTTAGCATCAAGTGAAAATACTTTTTTACACGATACCTTTTGTAGATGTCCACACCGATACCCTTTTCGATGGTTTGTGTCAAGTTGTAGGTTCGGAAAATATCGACGATTACCCACACAAACCTCTTCTTCACGAACACATCGAGATGAGATACCCATCTAGCTATACATACCCGGTAAACCGCACCGACGCCGAAAAACTAGATCTTCTTCGTAACGGTCAATACGATCTCGTCATTGCCGCGGTTCGACCTATCAGAGCCATAGTCCATGCTGTCCGTCGAGATCCATTGGAAGCGAGCATCAAAGCACTAGATATCATCGTCAAAAATAATCTAAAAAACACACCCATCGTTCTTGTGGACGGCTGTGATATGACTTATTTAGAACAGCTAGCTATAGACATTACCAATCCATTAATTTACTTCAAAAGAGAATACCATCCCGATGTCGAGTATCCGGATTTTGTCAAACCATTATCACTTTCACTTTCAAACTCTCTATGTCCTTCAGATATTTCCGGACCCAGAGAGAATAGAATCTTCTGGGCCGGTAAATGGACAGATACCCGCAGACCATTTCTCACTTTAGTAAATGCATATAACTACCACAAAAGTTATGATCAATACTGCCTAATCCTAAAAAGTGTTCAAATAGGTTTATCTCTATGGGGTTACGGCCAAGATACAGTTCGCTACTACGAAGTTCCCGCTATGGGAGCACTTTTACTTGCCCAACGAACCACCATTAAGCTAGATCATGCTTTTGAAGATGGAAAAACAGCTGTCCTATTTGATACTACGGAAGAAATGATGGAAAAATTGAAGTATTGTTTGTCTAATCCGGAATATACTGATAAAATTCGGCTTGCTGGACACGCTTGGTTACATAAATATCACACTGCCTCTGCTCGCGCGAAACAATTACTTGCCAAAGTAAAAAAGCAGCAAAACTTAAACAAAAAAATATGACCTACGACTTAAGTATCCTTATTCCCGCCAGAAACGAAATGTTTCTTGCTCGTACAGTCCAAGATATTTTAGATAATATTGAGGGGAACACGGAAGTCATAATCGGACTAGATGGCGCCTGGGCTGAGCCGGTAATCAAAGATCATCCTAGAGTTACTATTTTCCACGTCACTGAATCAATTGGTCAGAGAGGTATGACCAATCAACTTTGTCGTCTTTCCAAAGCCAAATACGTGATGAAGGCCGATGCCCATTGTGCTTTTGACAAAGGGTTTGACGTCAAGATGATCAAGGAAATGCACGACGACTGGACCATGGTCCCCGTGATGCGAAATCTGCACGCTTTCAATTGGGTTTGTTCAGATGGCCATTCTCGCTATCAAGGACCAAGTGGTGTGTGTTCCCAATGTGGTAAAGAAACCACTAGAGATGTCGTTTGGATTGCCAAAAATAATCCACAAAGTACTTCATATTGTTTTGACCCGGAACCTCACTTCCAATATTTCAATGAATTCAAAAAAAGACCTGAAGGTACCGGCGACATCACAGAAACGATGTCACTTCAAGGTTCCTGTTTTATGATGACGCGAGATAAATACTGGGAGCTAAATATTTGTGATGAAAACTTTGGAAGTTGGGGGTCGCAAGGCATCGAAGTAGCTGTCAAAACGTGGCTATCCGGAGGAAGAGTCGTCGTAAATCACAAGACTTGGTATGGCCATATGTTCCGCACGCAAGGCGGAGACTTTGGTTTTCCATATCCCCTTTCAGGCAGTGCTGTTAGTAATGCCAAGAAAACTGCCCGTGATTTATTTTTCAAAGGCACTTGGGAAAAACAGATTAAACCTTTATCTTGGCTAGTTGAAAAATTCATGCCGGTCCCGGGCTGGACTCAAGAAGCTTTAGACAAATTAAAAGCCGAAGACCACTCTGTTTCCTCCATCGTTCCCAGTAACACTATCACTCCCAGTGTTACTTCCACTATTCTCGGCACAGAATCGGAATCTATACAACTTTTTCCACCATCTAGCTCCACTTCTGTTCGTTCAGAAAAAACAGAAGAAATCGAACCCCCACTTGAAACCCCCTCAGTATCAATAGTTAAGTCTCCACCGACTGTCGGCATCGTTTACTACACCGACAATCAAATAGAGCCTGCTCTTATGAACATTTGCCAAAGACAACTTAGAAAAGCGGCCGAAGGTAAAAAAATTGTGAGTGTTTCTCTTGCGCCTACAGATTTTGGAGAAAATATTATTCTGGATTTGGAAAGAGGCTATCTTGCCATGTTCGAACAAATTTTAGCCGGTCTGGAAGCCATTGATACTGACATCGTTTATCTCTGCGAACATGATGTGCTTTATCACCCTTCACATTTTCATTTCCTTCCACCCAAAGAAGATGTGTATTATTACAACAAGAATTATTGGTTCCTCAGATATACTGACGGCTTTGCACTTCACTATGACGTCAGCCCCCTTTCCAGTTTATGCGCTTACCGTCAGGCATTAATTACTCATTTCAGAGAACGCGTCGAGATGATAAGAAATGAAGGATTCTCTTACAACATCGGCTTTGAGCCATTTACCCACGGCCGTATCAAGTGGAATACTTGGTACAACTTTGAACTTCGCAGTTCTGATGCTCCAAACATCGATATTGCTCATGGAAAAAATGTCACTCAAAAAAGATGGACTCAAGATAAATTCCGCCGTAAACCTACCAATTGGATGGAGGCGGATATAGATCACATCCCCGGCTGGGACAATGTCCGAAAACTTCTCAGTTTCTCCAGATAATTTCCTCCATTCTAAATTCAAATAAGCCTAGTTTAAAAGACTATTTCCTTGTAAAATTAAATCTCAATAAGTGAACGGTATTCGCGTATAAAAATTTAAATGCAATCCATAATATTAGTTCTAAAACAAATCAAGATCTGGAGGTTTTTGAACTAGTATGGCGGTTTCAATCACACAAACAGCTAATCCAGCAGGAGTATCAGCTTCTTCCAACGTAGCTACATATACTGGGGTATCAATCGGTACAGCTCATCCAGATAGAATAGTTGTCGTAGTTGTAACTTCAGAATTGACGGCGTCTACACCTAGTGCTTGTACGATTGACGGAAGTGCCATGACCGCAGGAACGCGTGGTAATTTTGGTGCAGTATACGCACAAACATTTCGTCTTGCCTGGCCCACTGGAACAACTGCTGAAATTAAAGTTACTTATTCAGCTACCAATCCCACTTCAACTCAAAACCATATATCTATTTACAATGTAGGTGATGCGGCTTTTAGTTCATCAGGAACAGGCAATGGGTCAACAGATATGGACGCCACCACGCCTCTTACGACTGGTGCAATAACTATTGCCACTGGTGGAGGGTTTTTAGGTGTAGCGGCTGGGGCAACTGCGAGTACAGCATCTAAAACATGGGCCAATGCTACCGAAGATCTTGAGGTCAATGCAGGAGCATATTGTCATACAACCGCTACTCGCACTACAGCTTTGACAGCAACAGCAGTAACCGTAACGGGTTCAAACAATTTAGAAGATGGTGCTTTGTCTTGGCTTATCTTTACCGATTTAACTCCATCATCTTCAGTTTCCCCCTCTCTCTCACCTTCAAGCTCCATATCACCTTCTTCCAGTCTTTCTCCGTCTCTTTCCCCCTCTGTATCTCCTTCCATTAGTCCATCTTTAAGTCCTTCCCTCAGCCCATCTCGTAGTCCTTCTGTTTCTCCAAGTCTTTCGCCCTCAAGTAGTTTGTCTCCATCTCGTAGTCCATCTAATTCTCCAAGTCTTTCACCTTCTTCTTCTTTAAGTCCGAGTAGCTCTTTGAGTCCAAGTTTAAGTCCTTCCCTCAGCCCATCTCGTAGTCCTTCTGTTTCTCCAAGTCTTTCGCCCTCAAGTAGTTTGTCTCCATCTCGTAGTCCATCCAGATCGCCATCAGTCTCCCCCTCTGTTTCTCCTTCTGTTAGTCCATCCAGTTCTGTCAGCCCAAGTGCCTCTCAATATTTAGATGATTTTAATCGAGCCGATGGAGATTTAGGAGCAAACTGGACTCACGCAGGTACTATAAATATTACCTCAAACCAAGTCCTCCTTGACGATGATTACGGAAATTCAAATAACGCAGTATGGAATGTAACAAATTTCACATCACCAAACCAATGGTCAGAAATAAAAATAGTCTCCCTAACCGTATCAAATATAGACACTTCAGTAAGTTTAATTCTAAAAAAACAGTCTTCAAATTCTACCAACGATTATTTACTTCTTGCCGTCTATCGCCATGCGGCAAACCACATTGAAGCCTATAAATATGAAAATGGCTCAATTACCTCTTTTGGACAATTCACCCATACGTTTAGTGCTAACGATGTATTCAAAGCCGAAACTATTGGCACCACACTCTATGCTTATCAAAATGGAAATCTTCTAAATACTTGGAATGTAACTTCATATAGCTATGTATCTAGCGGTGGCTATATTGGTTTTAGAAATTATCTCACTCCTGCCTCAGGAGATACAGAGACAATCGATAATTTTGATGGTGGAGAGCACCAAGGAGATAGATATGATCTCGGATATTGGAGTTCGACTACTTCACACGGTACTGGAAGCTTTACAACGGGTACATTTTCTCCACCGGCAAATTCTTTATTGATAGTCGCTGTTTCGAGAATGAGAAGTGGCAGTGCAGGTCCTTTGGGAACTGCCACTATCTCAGGAGGCAGTCTTTCCTACACATCGATAGGAAACACCGATCTTACTTCCTCATGGGGTTTACACTTAGACGCCTTCTATGCTCCGGTTGGAGGTTCCCCAACCTCCATGACTATCGTTGTCGACGATCCTGACAATTATGACATCGCTTCATATACCGTTTCTGTAACCGCATATACTAACTACGATACAGTAACACCAATTACAGGTTATGTATCTTCTACTACCACTGATATAGGTGATGGTGCGGAAAGCCAGACTCTTTCTGCTACGCCTGCAAGTGTAGATACTTCAGTCTTTTTAATAAATACAGATGCTGATTCACTGGCAAACAGTACGGCAAGTGGTTGGACAACCGTTCACGAGGTTGGAAATGTGGGATATGGAACAATATTTTATGGTGAAAGGTTGAATTCTACTTCAACCACAGTCTCTGTGGGAGATTCATATACAGGTGTAAACACCTTTTACAAAGCTGGCATGCTTTCTTTCATCGTAAAAGGAATTACTCAATCTGCTTCTGTTTCACCATCTCGAAGTCCTTCCGTTTCTCCTTCACTTTCTCCATCATCTTCAATCAGTCCATCTCGTAGTCCTTCTATTTCACCATCACTTTCTCCGAGTAGTTCTTTGTCTCCATCAAAAAGCCCATCAGTATCACCTTCCATTAGCCCTTCTGTTTCACCTTCTCTAAGCCCTTCTTCCTCCCTGAGTCCTTCTTCCTCAGTCTCGCCAAGTACCGTTGCAAGTAGTTCTATTTCTCCAAGTCTTTCACCTAGTACGAGTCTTAGTCCCTCTTCGTCGATATCTCCTAGCTCAAGTGTTAGTCCTTCTGCAGGATCACAATCACCCGTTCAAGGTCTCTATGCTGAAGGATTTACTGTAGGTACGACGTCAACAGCTCTAAACTGGCAAGACGTAGCAACAATTTCAGCTGGTTCATTTGCGGCCGGAAAAACATATTTGATAATCGCAAATACCTTACTAAGACACGGTTCTAGTTCGCAAGAGTTAAGAATGCGCGTAGTACATGGTACTACCCCAACAGAATTTTCAAACGGAAACGTCGGATATGAACTTACAGCAACAAATCAAAAAACAAATGCTAGTTATATCTGTGTCTACACCCAGCCAGGTACCGCAGAACTTGTAAAAATCCAAGTAGCAACTAGTGGTACGACTCAGGGATTTGCAGACTTAGGGCAACTCTTTGCTTTAAATTTGGATGATGTAGGGGCACAAAATAGTGCATATTATTACACCGAAGATACGGCCGGATACACAACTACCGGCACCAAAGTCTCTAAGGCAAGTGTCACCTTTACTCCAAATGGTTCAGACGACTGGCTAATTATTGGAAACGCCCAAATTGTTCCCGGAAGTGTTACAGACAACTGGCTGATGGATTTAAATGATAGTGTAGCCGGGGCACTAGTCAGTGTCGATATTGAGGGCGAAGACATTGCAAACGAAGTTAGATCTCCGATGCTAATGAAGGTAGTAACACCTTCGAATGCCAGCCATACTTATAGTGTTCGTTTTTCTCACGAAACTACCGCCAGCACAGTAAATCGTAACTTTGTTTTTGCATTAAATTTGGCCAAATTTACTCAGCATTCCTTTGTATCAGCCTCAGCTCAAGATACTCCAGCAGCCTCCCCAACGTGGACTACCACCAGCACAATCTCACCTACACCAACGACGACAGGAGATTGGTTCTACTGGGGATATTTCTCAAATGATGCCGGTGCTTTAACCGACGATCTCTCCACTAGACTCCAAGCCAATCCTTCCGGTGGAGGCCTTGCCAGTCACCCCGCCTATGGTGACGATGGTCCAAAGCAAGATAGTTGGGATGCAACAGATATCTTACCGATGAACTTATTCTATATGCAAAGTTTGTCATCGGGAGCATCTCGAGCCATAAACATGGATGTTTCCATGGTAGCGGGAACCACCTTACGCGTTCAAGAACGTACATTATTTGGATTTACACTGTCTACAACATCGCCAGGTTCTTTCTCTCTGTCACCTTCTAGTTCTTCATCCCCGAGTTCAAGTCCATCCATCTCTCCATCTCTCAGTCCTTCATTGTCACCATCTGCCTCACCCAGTCTAAGTCCATCCTCTTCAGTATCACCCTCCGCATCCATCTCCCCTTCTGTTCCTCCTTCTACACGTCTCTGGGTCACTGCTTTTCCCCACGCTACAGCCTCTCTACAAGGAGATGGTATCTTTGACACAATCGTAGGTACACCCACCTTTGGAACAGCCAATTCAAGAACATCAGGTTCGTGGATTGAACTGTCGATGTCTGCATCCATCATTCGAGCCGGTAATTCATTTTCAGCTTCGAATGAAGCAACAGTGTCCCTCTATTTCTACTTTCCTACCTCACTTCCAAGTACAGATCTAAGAATCTTAGTTTTGCACACCGTTGACGTAACCAGTCTCGAAATCGAATACGACCAATCTTCCAATAGTTTTAAGGCCATCTGTGAAGGTTCTTCTACCTTTATGGTTGGTCAGACCCCTCAAGCGGATACATGGTACAGATTAGATGTTAAAGCTATAGTAAACAACAATCCACGAACGCTCGATTGGTCGATTGCTGTTGATGGAAGTCCACCTGTATCAGGTCCTCAAGCAACCTATGCAGCTGCAGGCTCACAATTAAATGATTGGCGAATTGGCACTACTTCTACCACCACAGGAACTGTTAGAATTACCGACTTTGTCTTAACAAACTCTGCTGCCGATTACCCTATCGGAGTTCACGATACCTGTTTAATTTATCCAAATGCAGACGGAACACATAACGCCGGAACAAATACTATCGAAGCTCAAGACGGCACAGATATTGGGGTTACCACGGCCTACGACAAAATCAACACTGTATCTACTCCAAATACCGCTCCATCTACAACCACATATTTAAGACAATCTACAGCCTCTACCACCAGCTACGCAGAAGTTGGATTATCTAATCTACCTGTAGGAGCAGTTCCCATTGCTGTCATGGGTACAGTCGCATACACTTCTGCGACTACCAGTACCAACGAAGCAGCGACAGTTGCCTGGGACGGTACGAGTGAATATCCCATCAAAGGAACATCTTATACTAGAGCCGATTACAGCGATGGTAGCACTGCCTCACTATATTTTGCTTCAAATATTATTCATACCACCTTAACCGAAGCAAATGTCAACAGTCTAAAAGCAAGATTTGGTTTCAGTAATGATGTCAGTCCAAATCCTTATCTAATCGATCTTTGGTTTGAAGTTGCATATTTAGCGACCGGTTCCCCTTCTATCAGTCCTTCAAGAAGTCCTAGTCTTTCACCTTCTAGCTCCATATCTCCATCTTCCAGTGTCTCTCCATCTTCCAGTGTCTCTCCTTCTACACCTCCTATAGGATCTGCTTCGGTTAGCCCTTCTGCAAGTATTTCTCCTTCTTTAAGTCCTTCCCTCAGTCCATCAAATTCACCTTCCATCTCTCCAAGTCTTAGTCCTTCTTCATCTGTCAGTCCATCAAGCCCTCAAGCGAGTGCTACCGTAATTTATTCAGAAAACCTATCCACCTTCACGACCAATAACAATTACGCCGAAACAGCCGAACTCGAAGCTGCTTCTTTTATTGGCGGTCATACGTATTTAATTGTTGCCAATCAAATAATTTCCAACTCCTCAAGCTCCAGTCAAGCCTTTGCCCGTCTTGTCCACGGTGCTTCACTCACACCATTTGACGATGGAGAATTAAATTTTGAAGGTGGACTGGATCAAAAACATGAACTTTCTTGGTTATACAAATATACTCAGCCGGGTACTCCTGAAAAAGTTAGTATTCAAATTAAAGACAGTTCCGGGACTGAGACCGTTACCAATCACTTAGGTCAAATCATTGCTTTTGACCTAGATGCCGTTGGCACTTCCGGGACAGACTGGATCTGGGCTGAAGACTTAGCAGATTACACCCTCACCACAACTCCGACAGCCAAAGCCACCTCAGCCTCATTCACACCAAACGGCACCGATCGCTGGTTGTTCCTTGGGCAGATGGCTTGGGATGTCGGTGCGACACTGACCACTCCAATTGGATTTGAGCTCTACGATAGTGTCGCTGGTGTACTGAACCAGATGCAACAAGAAGGTGAAGACTCCACCAATGATTTACTGGGAGAGATGCAAGCCTGGGTTGGCATACCGACTAACGCTGCTCGAACTCTGTCCATCCGCCCATTCCAAGGAACGACCGCGGACGCTACGATGCTTTCAGGGCGTGTCATAGCTATAAACTTGGCCCGATTTTCACAAAGTTATAGCGTATATGACGCTACACCAGTCCTACCCGCAGCGACCCCATCATTTACTACCATTGCCACACTTAGTCCTACCCCAACTGTAACCGGTGATTGGGTAGTCCTAGCTTTCACAAATCAAGATATTGCCGGCAATACTACCGATTTTAGTTCTCGATTACAAATTGATGCATCAGGTGGAGGACTTGTTAGTAATCCCGCCTACAATGTCTCAGCCCCTGGAAACGATCAATGGGACAACGCTGATGAAATTCCCTTTAGCGTTTTTAAACTAGTTTCATTAACCTCAGGCGCCGCGCGCACTATTAACTACGATTGGTCCACTGTCATTGGAGGAGGCAGTCAAAGAGTCAAAGACAACATGCTTGTTGCCTTTAGTGCTAAGCTCGCCTTTGGCTCAGCTTCCATCTCACCATCACGAAGTCCATCTGTATCTCCAAGTGCAAGTATTAGTCCATCCACCCCTCCAGCACCGACTCCTGTCTGGCTAACTGGATTTGAACATGGAATAGTCACACCTACTGCAAATGGAGGAGGTCTGGGAGAATCAGTCAGTGGTACACCAACTGTAGTCACTTCACCAGTTCACACCGGATCATATTCGATTCAACTTACATTAGATGGAGTTACAGCTCAATATATTAGATTACCGATCACCGGAACACCTCAAATTGGTGTTGCCAGAGTCTATTTTAGAATTGAAGCACTACCTTCGGCCACGTGGACAATAGCCATCTACCAGGCTTCTACTGCTGGTATCGCTTGCGGTCTCGAAATTACCACTGCAGGCTTACTTAGATGCCAGGTTGGAGGAGGTACCGCCGTAAGCAGTGGTATTACTGTCACTCTTAATCAGTGGTACAGGTACGACTGCAGAATAGATATCACAGGTACAACTTGGACTATTGACTGGCAAATTGACGGGGTTGCCAAAACTCAAGCCACCCTTGCCGGACAAGCAACCAATGATTATCTTTCATATTTTAGACTAGGTTCTTCTGCAACTTCAATTACTTCAGGTATTGCATATTTTGACGATTATGTTTACAGCGAGACCTCAGGCGATTACCCAATAGGTGCAGGAGGAACAGAGCTCATCAGACCTACAAGTGACGGTACTCATAGTGCCGGTACCAATGTCATGGAAGATAACGCCGGTGCGGACATCGGTGTTGTCAGTGCTTACAGCCTTATAAACAAGTTACCAATGTCGGATGCGTCTAGCTATATTAGACAAGCTGCAATCGGCACCGGCAATTATGCAGAAGTTTTATTTGGCGACATCACCGCCTCACACACTTCAATTATCGGTGCAAGTGCGATACTTACCTATACAAGTGAAACTACTTCTGCAAATACAGCCGGTACTATCATCTCGAAAGATAGTTTCAGTACCCATACAGTTGTTCTTGGAGAATCTGGAGCATTAGCAGATTATTCTAGCGGTTCGACAAGCGACTTATATTACAAATCAGCCATAATTTCCGGAGTAATCGATGATACCACCGTCAATGCTCTTAAAGCGCGACTTGGATATTCAGACGATGCCTCTCCTGATCCATACTGGATCAATCTAGCTGTTGAGATTGCGTATGCCGGTACTTCCTCTAACAGTCCGTCTATTTCTCCGAGTTTAAGTCCATCGCTTTCACCTTCACTTAGTCCTTCGTTATCACCTTCACTTTCACCATCATCTTCCGTTTCGCCTTCACTATCACCCAGTAATTCTCCCTCCCTAAGTCCATCAACTTCTATTTCACCCTCCGGCAGTCCTTCTTTGTCTCCATCAATTAGCCCATCAGTTTCACCTTCTCTAAGTCCATCTTCTTCAATTAGTCCGTCGATCTCTCCTAGCAACTCACCATCACTTTCTCCTTCTTCAAGT
>CALRDV010000002.1 GCA_943355005.1 Patescibacteria group bacterium | reverse complement strand
GTACGAAGAAAAAGGTTGCGACATTTGAGACTCAATAGACATCTTCATGGCGAGCTGATACTTACCTAGACCCACGAGATCGTCGGCTGTATAAAGATTGTTCAGCTCTTTCATAATGCGGTCAGCATCTGAAGCACCGACGACATAACTCATGACAGTACCAACGTTGCCGAAGATAGCGTTTTGAATTTCTTCCGGTAGCTGAGCAATGTACTGATTAGCGAGAATTAAACCTAAGCGGTACTTTCTAGCCTCGGAAAGTATCTTAACAAAGGAGGAGGTAGCAAAGTTTTGAAACTCATCGACATAGAGGAAGAAATCTTTACGTTTTTCTTCTGCAATATGTGCCCTGTTCATAGCGGCGATTTGAATTTGAGAAATAAACATGGCTCCAAGCAGAGCTGCATTATCTTCTCCAATTTTACCCTGCGGAAGATTTAAGATAATGATCTTTCCGGTATTCATCATATCTTCAAAATCAACCGTACTCTTCGGATGATTAATGATGTCTCGGATAGTGGGTGAAGTTACAAACTGTCCAACTTTGTTTAAGATAGGAGCAATGGCTTCTGTTTGGAACTTTTCGGAGTATTTGTCGTATTCATCCCGCCAAAAGTTAACAAGAATTGGATCGGTCACGTGCACTAGACATTCTTTTTCTCTAAATTCTTTGTTTGTAAGGATACGGGGAACATCTGCCAGAGTGGTTTCCGGCTTATAAACGAGAGTAAGTAAAGTGTTTCTCAAAATATATTCAAGTCGAGGCCCCCAAGAATTGCCATAAAGCTTACTAAAAATGGAAACAATACTTGAAGCAACCATTTCTCCCTGAGCAGGATTTTTGACATAGAGAGGGTTCATCCAAAAAGATTTTCCGGGAACGGAAGGATCCAGGTAAGCCACATCATCAATACGACTCTCAGGAATATAATCCAAAAGAACTTCGGCCGCATCACCGTGAGGATCCACAAAAGCAACCCCTTCACCATGCTGAATATCGTTAATGGCCATACGACCAATAAGAGTCGATTTTCCTGTACCTGATTTACCTAGAATATAGGTATGGCGAAGCCGATCTATCCCCTTCTTCATTCCGAAGACCGCTAAATGATTTTTGTATTCTGTCTTAGCAAAAAAATTGTAAAGATGCCTCTCACTTTCGGCAATACCTTCGTCGACAGGTAAATTAGTAGGTGCTTCGCCTTTAAGGGTCTTCCCCCAAGCAATCCCCTTAATGGGTGCTAGCAGAATGCCAGGGAGATGAAACATGGCAGCTATCTCACCATAATTCAGATATTGATACTGATTTGAATATTTGGCGGAGCGGTCAAGCATCATTTGTTTGAGTTTTTCAGTAGAGCCAGAATACTTTGGCTTTTTTAGAGCCAGACTATTGCCTTCAGAGAGAGAATAAGTACCAAAGGCAGCGGAAAGCTGGGAGAGAAGTTGTTTGGATTCATTATGATCCGGAGCTATGGCGGCTAAGCGTATATCGCAACTAAAAGCTTGAAAGAGTAGCTTCTTCTCAATAATAGACTTGTAAGGGCTAGGCTTACTTTTGGCCGGATCAGTAGCGGTAGCAGGAGTGACGGTTTCCAGAGTGGACCTGACTGATTTTTGCCAGTTCTTGGGTGCTGCAAACAAACAAAACTGGATAATGGCCGCTTGACCAGCCGGAACCCGAGCTAAACTACCCAGAATGGAGGCCATCTGATCAACTTTGTCATCTAGAGTGCTGTTTAGAGCGAGGTTTGACGGTCCTGTAAGAGCAAGCTGACCAACTGCCGGTTGACCATGATTTAACCAATCAGGAAGATAGTCTTTCATGGGAGTGATTAGCGCAGTTGGGTACTGAGCGGCTATCTGAGCTCGAACAAGATATTCGAGGCGATCAGGACAAGCAATGACAAAGAAGGTGGTCTGATTGAGGTTAACAATTTCAAGACTAATAGTTTCATAGGTACCCAGCAGACGATCCATAAAACCGGCTTTAAGAGAGGTTCTAAGTGAAGACAAGAACTCAATAAAAGCAGCTTGACCCGTGAGGGAATCTTTGGCGGGACGAATCTGCAGTACAGAATATTTGGGCAAGGCCATGATTTAAGTATATAAAAAAACTAAGCCGCCGACGGAGCAGAAAGGATACTCTGACCTGAGCGATGGGCTTCAGTATCAATGACTTTAACCTCTGAAAAGAGAACATTCTCAATAATCAGGGCTTTGTCCTTGAATAGATGGTTTAGTTCGTCTTTGAGCATGGTTTCTATCTTGGAGCGTTCAACACCTATTTCTTTGGAATCAAACTTGCTGAAAGCTGAGGCTATTCGGCTTCTGGAGTAAGGCCTAATCATCTTAGAAACGAAGTTGTCCCCAATGTTTTCCCAAAGAAGAGGGGCATTTGCCTTATCCAGGCGGAACAAAATGGAGCCTTCAATCGAAATGGTCTTGTTGTCCTTAGTGGTGGCTATCACAGGCTCATCCCCCAAAGCTTCTTTGATAGAAAGATCAAAACCGTGGCGTATAGTGTATTCAACCACTTGAGCATTAAAAAGCTTGGCAATCTGCCAAAAAGGAATCTTTAAGTGCAGTCCCGGTCCCCAGACACGTTTAAGCACTCCTCCACCACGATCATAAACACAGGCAACATGTCCGGGTGGAACGGAGATAAAGAAACCGCCGACGACTTCGTCAACGAGGAATGAGACTACCAATTTATCAAAATCAGCCATAACTTAGTCTATTATAACCTTTTTTAGTGGACAGGAGAGGTTGGAACCGCAGGAGTGACTGGGATGGTTAGAGGTGCTTCCGTGCCTGGTTGGGTAGGTGGAGTATCATTTTTGTGCCTCATAGAGTAAGTCAGATACAAAACCTGCTTGATGATCATCAATACTATTCCAAAGGCGAGTGAGGTAATAATAAAAACTTTCTTTCCTGCCGGCAGGAACATAAAAATGAGGTAACTAACTACAGGGAGAAAAATGACTAGAGAGATTAGATCTTTGCGAGTAGGCTTAACTGGGGCAAAGTAGAGGTGAACAACTTCGCTGAGGCCAATCATGACTGACTGAAGCACGTTTAGGGTGCTATTTGTGTGAGAAAGATCGTACTGACCCATGAACATAAGATTGATGGGCTGGTGAACTGAGGGCATAAATTTATACAGAAGATGCATGTCTGCACCTTCGAGCCCCGTAGTAAAAATACGATATAAGATTAAAATAATTAAGACTTGAATCACGATAGTGAAAACTTCTGAGAATATCGCCCCCGGGCTCTGTCTCATCAATTTACGGGTTTCATCACGCTGACGAATGGGATCTGTGGCAAACTCTTTATTAATTTGCTTATATTTCTGAGAAATTTGAAATTTTTCTTCATCCGATTGCTCTCCAATCATGTCTATAGGCAGAAGAATAATGCGAACAGCGACAGCAAAGAGAATCACAGCAATTCCCATGTCCGGAGCCGGAAGTACCTGACCAACGAACCAGTAGAGTCCAACAAGGATATTGAAGAAGGGCTGATAAATGTAGAGGGTAAAGAAATCCATGGGCAAAGTCTATTATAAATCCTTGAAGCTTTTAAGGTGGTGGCTGATTTGGGAGGCAAAGTCGGTAGTGTGGAGATATGCAGCGTGAAGGTGAACCGTTTCGGTGGTTTTTTTGGGATACATATAGAGGACTTGGATTATATATGAGAGGTAGTTGAAGGGGGCGAGGATGACGGAGGATGGAGGAATCCCTCTCCCCGCTTGTTGCGGGGCTTCTCCCTTTGACAAGGAAGATTGAGAAGTGAGTATTTTGTAGGCGTTGGCGAGATATTTTTTGGTCCAGCGATTTTCGTATAGAAATTTTTGATAAGTTCCTCCCCTGTCAATGAGAGGTATAATTTGTAAAACTTCATGAGCAGTGTATAAATTTTGTTTCGAAACCGGTACTGTGACAGAAAGTGAATCCAGCCAAAGATTGGGACAAAAAGCATTGGCCGCTTTAGCGTGATCCTCCCCCGGATGACGACGGCGATAAAAGATTGAAATTACTAATAGTACCAAAGGTCTTACCAACCACAAAGTGTGAGGGGCAGTGATAAAGAATAAATCAATATCGTCCTTGGGGTGGGAATTGTTGGCCGCGACCGATCCAGTAAGTGCGACTAACCTTAATCCCGGAACAAATTTGAGTTTCTTCATCAATTCATGACTAAAAAGAATTTTTTCATTCGTTGCCGAAGAAAGCCTTGAGCGCATGCGATGTTCAGCCTTCGTCATTTGAGGTGGTAACAACGGAGAAATCTTTTTTATAGATACTATTTTGGGTGAAATTAACCAAAATTGAATTTCTTCCGGAGTAAGAGGGAAATTAAAAAATCCTGCGTATTTGACGGTAGCTTTAATAGACTGACGATAATCCATAGCTATGGAGTCGGTGCTGCGGTGGGAGCTGCGACAAGTCCATACTGCGAAAGAACTTGAGTAAATCCATTATTAAGAGTATCAAGTGTCTTGTTATCCTCTTGGTTGACTGCCGTACTATTAACAGCATCTTCCAAGTATTTAATCAAACGAGAGTTTAGACCTGTCTTTGAATCTTGAGTTTTGGAAGCGGTATAAAAAGTTCTGGCTGTATTGAGACTGTTTACAAAAGGGGCTAGAACGGGATTTTTGACAGCAATTTCTGCGACAGCCTTGTTGGCCGGTGGCTGAGGAAAGCCACGATCGGTGGTGGCCGAATCAAATAATACCTGTTGAGCGTTGGCAGAAGCAATAAAGCTTATAAATTTCCAAGCTTCCAAGGGATGTTTACTGTTCTTTGAGACACCTTCAAACCAGATAGAGGTCCAATTTATAGGGTCTATATCAGGAAGCTGTGGAACTTGTACCACTTGCCATGAAAGAGATGTATTTATTGCTTTGATATCCTTAGCACTCCAACTGGGGGCGATAATCATGGCAACTTTTTCATTGGCAAAGGCGACCACAGATGGAGGAAGAGTCTCATCCCAGACTTTGTGCTTGGTTACAAAATCAGTGTAATACTTAAGAGTGATACCTACCTCAGGACCTTTGATGTTTGTAAGAGAAACCCCGGCTTGAAGTAACATCATAGAAACAATATCAGGCCAGTAATCAACGTTTGTAGTGTTCCCCAGCGAAACTCCGGCACGAGTAATTTTTCCGGTAGCCGGATCGATTTCAGTTACAGCCTTGGCAACAGAAAGTAAGTCTTCCCACGTCTTGGGAGGTTGTAGTTGTTTCTGCTGAAGAATTGCAGTGTTTACATAAAGACCAAAGGCTTCTGCTGTCATGGGAGCACCAAAGACTTGAGTTCCAGACACTAATAGCTTAGAAACAATAGGGTAAAAATTGGTGGACAACTCTGTTGCAGAAAGAGTGTTTGGTGGTGCCGATAATAGATCTGAGGCAAAGATCGGTAACCATGTAGAGTGGAGGCGCACAATATCGGGAGGATTCGTGCTTGTCATGGCTGTCTTTACTCTGTCCTGATAATCTTGAGGAGCTTGAAGCTGATAATCAATTTTTATGTTCGGATTTTCTTTTTCAAACGCATCGATGACAGGCTTCATGACAGATGATGGTTCCCATAATCCATAGTAAGTAAGAGTTACGACATTGGCCGGAGAAGCAGATTGTGTTTTAGATGGACCACTTTTAGCAAGTAGCTTGAACAAAATAAAGGCAATTAGTCCAACAACAACTAAACCAATGAGAATTGGTCCGATAATTTTGAAAGGAGATGATTTAATGGTGGGTGGGTTCACTGATGCCGGTGGTATATATCCGGGAGGTGGTGGAGCAGCCTCCTCCGGGTTTGGTAAAGGAGAAATTTCTGTAGCTTGAGGTACTAAAGATGGTTCCGGTAGTGTGGAAGATGGGCCGGGAAGAGGAAATTGATTATCCATAAGTTAAGTAGTCAAGTTAAAATGTATAAGCAGAGAGAACTGATTACAGTTAAAGTATACCAAGAATGCGAAAATTAAAATACATATTAAGCTCACTTATTATCATCTTTTTGGTGGTGATTACTATTTATACCGGTTTTAGACTGGCTTTTAGAAATCTAATACTTCCAAAGGTTTATATCGCAGGCTTGGATATGACAGGTATGGACAGAGTATCCGGGCTTAAATTAACTAACAATTACTTCGGTGCCCAGCCAAGCAAAATTACACTGGAGTATAAAGGGAAGAAAATTACGAACCTCGACGGCATAAAAACCACATATGATTTGGCTTGGGCAGTGGACCAGGCTATGGGAGTTGGAAGAAATGGAAATATTCTGACACAAATCTCTGAAGAGATAAAAACTCTTATAGATGGAAGGATTATCGAAGTACCTGTAAGCTATAGCAAAGATGAGCTTGCGGATATGATTGGTCAAATTTCTGATTCTATAAACCAAAAGCCAAGCTGGCCTAAGATAATTAAGGAGGGAGACAATTTTAAGCTAGTCCCCGGGAAAAATGGCGAAGAAATAAACACTGACCTTTTGAATAACCAAATTGTTAAAGAATTTGGACTACCCGGAATTCATGTAATCCAAGTCCCTACTACCGTAGTAGAGACAAAAGAAAACCCAGACCTTGTAAAAAATGCAATTACCAGTCTAGAAAAATGGCAAAACAAACAACCCAAACTTCACTTTAGAGATTTTGAGAGAAAATTAAGCTCGAGTGAATTGATTAATCTGTTTGGTTTGGTTAGTGATCCAATTGATCAAGAAAGTTTTGAAGCCTTGGTGGCGAATATCAAAACATCGGTCGAAGTGGAGCCAAAAGATGCCGTATTTATTTTTGAAGAGAATAAGGTAAATGAATTCAAACCTGAAGTTGTCGGAGCCACTATAGATATCCCAAAATTGAGAACCGGTCTAGCTAGCTACTTAGCTGAAGGTGAAGATGCACAATTCGAAATTCCGGTAATTCTCGCCTATCCAAAAGTCAAAACAGGAGACATAAACAATTTAGGTATCAAAGAACTCATCGGCTCAGGTAAATCCACCTTTTTTCACTCGATCCCAGGAAGAGTATTTAATGTAAATCTAGCTGCTTCAAGAGTAAATGGAACACTGGTAGCACCTGGTGAGGAGTTTTCTTTTATTAACACGATTGGAGATATTTCAAGAGCTACCGGTTACCAAAGCGCATATATTATCAGTGGTGGCAGAACAGTCCTCGGTGATGGCGGAGGGGTTTGCCAAGTCTCAACAACTACTTTTAGAGCGGCACTGAACGCCGGACTTCCAATTACTGAGCGAAAGGCCCATGCCTACCGAGTGGGTTATTATGAGCAAGATAGTCCCCCCGGAATTGATGCGACTGTTTTTTATCCAAGTGCTGACTTCAAATTTTTGAACGATACGGGCAACTATATTTTGATTCAAGAAACCGTAGATACCAAAAATTTATCTATGAAAGTGGATATTTATGGAACGAGTGATGGTAGAAAATCAACAGTTTCCAAACCAAGAATTTCTAACCAATCAGCACCACCGGCTACTATGTATGTTGACGACCCTACTCTTCCTGCCGGGACAATAAAACAGATTGATTGGGCAGCTTGGGGGGCGAAGGTCTCTTTTGATTACAAAGTAGAAAAAAATGGGGAAAGTATTTATGAAAAAACTTTCGTTAGTAACTACCAGCCATGGCAAGCAATTTACATGAGAGGCACGGGAGAAGCTGCTTCGAGGTAAAATAGGAGAATGAAAGTTTTGGCTATTGAAAGTACCTGTGATGAAACTGCTGCGGCTGTAGTGGAGAATTTTGGTGATGGAGTGAGAGTAATTAAGAATATCGTGGCCAGTTCAATGGAAATGCATCAGAAATATGGTGGAATCGTACCTGAAGTGGCGGCACGTGAGCAAATCAGAAGTATTATCCCCGTAATTATCGAAGCCCTAGTAGACACCGAAGTAGATGCTGTTGCGGTGAGTTATGGTCCGGGTTTGATGGGAAGTTTGTTAATTGGTGTCGAGACGGCAAAGGTTTTGGCTTGGTCATGGAAGAAACCTCTGCTAAGAGTAAACCATATGACTGCACATGTGTTGGCGAACTGGATTGGGGAGAATAATGTGCCGGAATTGCCGGCGGTGGGACTTGTGGTAAGTGGTGGACACACAGATTTGATTCTTTTGGAAAGCCTTACAAAATGGACGTGGATTGGGGGAACTCGGGATGATGCTGCTGGTGAGGTTTACGATAAAGCAGCCAGAATACTGGGTCTGCCCTATCCGGGTGGGCCGGAGATGGATAAGGCGGCGAGTAAAATCACTGAAGAAGAATGGAATAAAAATAAAAATGTATTTAAACTTCCAAGACCACTGATCCATGACCCACGTTTGGATATGAGTTTTTCGGGAATTAAGGCGGCGATTGCTCGAATGGTGGAGAGTGAAGATTTTAAAACCTGGATTCCGGGTCAAGCCCGGAATGACGTAAAAGGTGGAGTGAGATTCCTCGACTCCCGTCACGGTGTGCCGGTCGCTCGGAATGACGAACTTAAAAGGAATCTGTTGGCGAGGGAGTTTAGTGAGGCAGTGACCGAGGTTCTAGTAAAGAAGACAATGCTCGCCGTAGAGAAGTATCAACCAAGAAGTGTATTGCTCGCCGGAGGAGTGGCGGCAAACAAGAAACTAAGAGAGGCTTTAAGAAATGAAGTTGAAAAATATGGAATCAATTTCTTCGTGCCTGAACTGAAGTATTGTGGAGATAATGCGGCGATGGTGGGGGCCGCGGCAATTCTAAGGCCTGAGGAAACAGGGTTGGATTTGAAGCCTGATCCTAGTTTGGGAGTGGTTTAATTTTCTCCACTAAAAACTCCCATCAAATAAGATGGGAGTGATGGTATCATTTCTGTTTTTTGTTGAAGTTTACAAATAGATTGTGATAGTAGAATTCCGAAAAAGCTGCAATTGTATATCCAAAAATAAGGAACAATGTCTTCACTGTAGAAAAAGAATATACAGCCATGGCAAGAAAGACAATGAAGTAGAAATAGTCTACCCAAGTCGGCCTATGTGGTTGTTTAACGGAAAAAATGTTTGAAAGAACTACAAAAGCAAGTAGTAAGACAATCAAAAGATTAGAGGACATATTAATATCTCCTTTTGTTCAAACTCTATGGGTTATTTTATTCGATTGTGATAGAATTAGCAAGAGAGCGATGAAGAGATTAGTCACCTCTGAGCTAGGGAGGAAACTATTTATGGATTCCCGATCAGGTCGGGAATGACAATGGAAGTAGAACCCAAACGAATTAAGTATAATGCGAGGTGGTACCGCCTAATTGGCCCTCGTCAATCCCCTTTATAATGGAGATTGACGAGGGTTTTTTAAATTATTAACCTGGATTGCCGCGGTTCGGAATACCGAAACTCGCAATGACGATCTATATAGATTCCCGATCAGGTCGGGAATGACGATATAAATATGAATAAAAATTACGAGCACAAAGAAACCGAAGCAGAGATTTATGCTGAGTGGGAAAAGAGTGGAGCTTTTACCCCACCGTCGGGAGATGATGTAAAAAAAACGGGTCAAAAACCATTTACTGTAATTATGCCTCCTCCTAACGCGAATGACCCCTTACACGTTGGTCATGCAATGTTCGTAACTATAGAGGACATCTTGGTACGCTTTCATAGGATGAAGGGTGAAGCAGTTCTTTGGCTGCCGGGTACAGATCATGCAGGGATTGAAACTCAGTTTGTGTTTGAGAAAAAATTAGCCAAGCAAGGAAAAAGTAGATTTGATTTTGACAGAGACACTCTCTACAAAATGATTTGGGATTATGTACACGAAAATTCCGGAGTTGCTATCGACCAAGTGAAGAAATTGGGAGCCAGTGCAGATTGGAGTAGATACAAATTTACGCTCGACCCGGAAATTGTAAAGGAAGTAACCAAGACTTTTATAAAACTGCATGAAGATGGATTGATCTATCGTGGAGTCAGGCTGGTAAATTTCTGTACGAAGTGTGGAACGGCATATTCCGAACTTGAGGTGGACCACGAGGAGAGAGAAGATAAGATATACAAGATTAATTACGGAAAGCTCTCGGTAGCCACCACAAGGCCTGAAACAATGCTTGGAGATGTGGCTGTGGCTGTAAATCCGGAAGACCCAAGATACAAAAATTTAATTGGGGAGAAAGTAACACTACCACTGGTGGGCAGGGAAATCCCTATTGTCGGAGATGCAATGGTGGATATGGAGTTCGGCACCGGAGCCGTAAAAATTACACCAACACACGACCAGAACGATTGGGATGTGGCTGTGCGACAAGGTTGGAATATGGATGAGATTGTTTTGAATCACCAGGTAATTGGAACAAAAGGGAAAATGACGGCCAATGCAGGGCTTTATGAAGGTATGAATGTAAGTGAAGCCAGAGAAAAGATAGTTACCGACTTAGGCAGCGCTCTAATAGAGACAAAGCCATATACGCACAGTGTGGGCACTTGTTATCGCTGTCATCGAACAATTGAACCTTTGCCAATGAAACAATTCTTTATAAAGGTTAAGACCTTGGCTGAAAATGCCCTGAAATCTCTAGATACCGAAGAGTCCGTAGTTATGGGATCCGGGCACGACAAAATCTTAAGACATTGGTTGAGCAATCTTAGAGATTGGAATGTAAGCAGACAAATCGTATGGGGAATTAGAATGCCGGTTTGGTACAAAGATGAGACTAAAACAGAATTTGTGGTGAGTGAAATGAGCCCGGGCAAAGGATACACTCAAGAAACAGATACTTTTGACACGTGGTTCTCTTCCGGACAGTGGCCAGTGGTGACACTCAAGACAAGTAAGCAAGGAGACTTCGACGTATACTACCCCACTGACGTCATGGAGACAGCTTATGATATTCTCCCCTTCTGGGTAATGAGGATGATGTTGTTAGGAATATATATGACAGGCAAGTCTCCTTTCAAATGCGTTTATTTGCACGGATTGGTGAGAGACGAGCAAGGCAGAAAGATGAGCAAGAGTATTGGTAATGTAATCAACCCACTTGAACTTACAGATAAATATGGTGCCGACTCGCTTCGAATGGCATTGGTGATGAGCACAACTCCGGGGCAAGATAGTAATACAGGGGAAAATAAAGTTCGAGGAATGAGAAATTTTGGAAACAAAATCTGGAACGCCGGAAGATTTATTACAGAGATGGAAACCCCTAGAGAAGGCGATTCCAAGAGTGAAGGTCAGGAAATTGTGGATGGAGTGAGATTGCCACGTCACTCCGCTCCTCGCAATGACGAATTTACAGGAGAAGGCAATGAGAATTTTAAAACTAAACTACAAGAGGTTCAAAAGGAGTTAACTAGATTATTGGAAGCTAACAAGGTAGGTCTGGCAGCGGAGTCTGTTTATAATGAGTTTTGGCACTGGTTCTGTGATGAATCTATCGAGAATTGCAAATCTGGGAAAGTATCACTTGAACTTCTTAAAAACGGCTACAAGTCTTTCTTAATAATGCTTCACCCTTTTGTCCCTTTTGTGACAGAGTCGGCGTGGAAGGAAGTGTTCCCCCAGGAAGGGCTGTTAATATCCGCAAATTGGCCGAAAGAATAAACCGGATTTTAACGAAGAGACTCCTTCAAGATAGAACAACAAAAAACAGCCACTCAAGTGGCTGTTTTGTTGAATTAAACCCTGGATTGCCACGGCCGACCTAAAGTCGAGCCTCGCAATGACGGTTGTTTATTCAGTTTTGGCTTCTGCTTTATCACCTTCTTTGGTTTCACCCTCAGCGCCTTCGACGGCTCCGGTAACATCTTCGGAGACTTCGGTTTCCAGAGGAGCTTCCTCTTTCTGTAAAGCTCCAAGAGCGACGACGGTCATCTCAGAATCGGTTAGAACAGTAACTTCGGATGACAACTTAACATCACCAACTTTGAGGGAATCACCAATTTCTTTAAGAAGAGAGATGTCAAAATCGATACTCTCTGGTAAATCTGTGGGGAGTGCTTCAACTTCAATTTCATGAAGGTTGAGATCAATAATAGCTTGACCATCTTTGACCATCTGAGCTTCCCCCACTAACTCGACAGGGATGTTCGCAGTAACTTTTTCCTTTAGATTCACCTGGTGAAAATCGATGTGGTATTTCTGACCGGTAATTGGATTGTTTGTAAGGGCCTTAACTAAGGTGGGTCTTTCTTTGTCTTCACCTTCAATCTTGATCCAAATAAGACTGGTTTCGCCGGCTTGCTTGTATACACGATTAAATTCAACTTCCGAAACTTGGATGGCCTGACTTACGATGGTGTGTCCAAAAACGTTAGCCGGAATAGTCCCCAAACGCCTAAGTTTCTTAACTTTACTACCAAGAAGGACACGCTTCTCTGCTTTAAGGATGTATTTGTTCATGACGGTATTGTAACCCAACCAGCCTCTGTTCTCAACCCACTAACAATTTTCGAAATGACTTTTATTGATTGGAGGTGGTCAAACTCACTCCAAAAGTTGTAGTTTTGGCAGGCAGCACTAGGTTTAGACTATTCGGCCCCATAGTTACTGGTGCTGAAATCACACTAGGTTTTGCCGATTCAGGATAGTTTAAGACTAACTCAGTATCCTCGACAGTGAATCCTGTCTGGTGATATTCTGTTAGGGAGTAAGAGAAAGGTAGAACATTCGGCTGAGAAACAAGAGAAGTAAATTGGATTATCAAAGTGTGAGGTTGATTGAAGGACATACTCAAGGGGATTTGAAAACGTTCAAGCAAGTTATCCTGCTGATTTAATACTCCAGCTAGAGATATATTCTTGTCGTCCAAAACTACTTTATTTAAGACCGAATTTTGTGGTCCATAAATCTGGATTACTTCATTCAAGTCGCGATTTATATCAGACACTTGAGAATTAAACTGATATTCAACTCTATATTCATGTTTGACACTGTTCTGTTCCAAAGTGACAGTATGCCTAATTTTTCTTTGAAGTTTGGAACCTAAAGGCACTAATGAAAAATTGGATTCATTAAAGTAAGTTGTCTCACTTAAACAATTTTTGGTAGACGAGAGACCTCCAATACAGGAATGAGGAAAGATTGAGCCGGAATATGACTGACTAATTATTACTTTCTCAATGTTTGTATCTGCCGTCCAAAACAACATCTGATTGTTTTGAGATAGTGAAGCAACCACCCTACCCAAGGATACCAAGGTAAGTTTGTGGTCTATTATCCTATCGAGATAATAATCTATTAACTTATGGTAAAGGGGACTCGGTGAGATTTTTGACATTTCAGACGTAAGAGTATCAGATGTAATATTTTGGCCATTTAGAAGAATTCCTTGGTTTTCAATTAGCAGACTGACAAATAGATTTTCCGTTACTCCGAGTATGATGTCCGGCTTGAATTTTAGATTTTTCTCAATGAACCAGGATAGGTTGCCAGATGTTTGTGGAAAGTCTGGATTGAAGTTTAAATCTCTCATTTTCCAATCTTCAATACCCGTATAGAGACGAACAAGTGGAGGTGCTGAAACGACGCCTGCCGATAGTGCATCTATTTCGTCACTACGATATATTTTTCTAGACACTATTCGACCATTATCAATCACCAAAGATAAGACATAGTCAATAGCTCCTCCCGTGGGTCGTATTTCAAAACTATTTTGAAAGAGTACTACAATGTTTTTGGCCGAGTCCCCTGCCAGCATTGACGGAATCAGTTCGGCTGTTTTGAGTAAATCTGTCACTTGTTGCTCAATTTTATTCAGATTTTTGAACTCATTACTACTATTCAGCTTTTCTTCCAAGATTTTAGGTAATTTGCCTGACTTAGTAAGTAAATCTATTTGATTTAGATTTTCATAGAGCTGTCCCAGGTTAGACCTCAGCGCAAGGCTTGAGTCGGAGTAAAACTGCTTTGGGGTTGTATCTCCTATTGTCTGATAGATCTTTTCTGCCAAATTGTAAGTTTGTTGTAAATTTGTCAAACTTGTCTGAGAATAATGAAGAAAGATAAATAGGTTGTAATTTTTTAAGTGAAAATCAGGAGCAATTAAGGCAATTATCGGTGATACAAAGGAATAGCTGTTTTCTCCTATTACTAAGTATTTTGTGGAATTGTTTAATTCTTTCACCGATCCAGCAATATCCCCTTTTCTTAAATTGGCAACACTACCTTCCAATGCTTGAAGAGATAAGCCTGTAAAAGAGATAAATGCCAAAGAGACCGTGAGATATATTAAACAAGCGATTGCTACAGTGTACTCAAAAAATATTTTTATTAGTTCCCTACCTGATTCTATTGTTTTTTTATTCCTATTTTTAGGTTTTATTTTATTTATAAATTGACCAATATTTTCAAATAACACACCAATCTTTTTGGCTTGAGGGTACTTATTTTGTTCCTTGACATGATGCAACCTGGTTATAAGAAGTGATCTATCCTCCCCAAGTCTTTTTATTGCATCTTTAAGAATTAAATTAAAATCGTCTTTTGGTTCCCAATTTAATAGAGCTCTGGACTGATTTCCCAAGGAGTTCATATCTACGGAGTTTTTTATATTTTCTCCAGAGGAATCTATCTCAAATTCCTGACCCTCAGTATCTTCTAAATTTTTCTTGACCAGGTAGGCGATTTCTAAGTCTGTAACAGGATCACCCAGAATCCAAAATGTTTTACCTGAAGTAGCATTTAAAAAGAAGATTTTTTTTAAACTGTTGATTAGGTCAGGAAAAGTAATAGGGAAGTATTGATTTTCACCTTTGGCAGAGATATTAACTTTGCGATTTGATATAGCCTCAAGTATATATTTCTCAATGTAAGTATCAGAAGTTATAAGAGCGGATTGAAACAAATCTTTGGTTATTACTAATCGGTGTAACGGTTTGCCGTCGGAAATTTTATTTAACAATTCCTCGAAATATATATTCTTTTCGGTATCTATATTTTCTCCATGAAGAAGCAATACAGTAAGTTTTTGATTGTTTTCACGAACATGTTTGTAAAAATTGATTAGCTTCTGACTAATGTTACTTAAGTCTTCCATTAGATCAATTAATATGAGCACATATGGAAGGGAATTAGATTCCCGATACTCCAGAAACTTAATATCCTCCAAAGAAGTTTCTCCTAAAAAAGCATCCTCAAGATAAGAGTTGTTACTCCAAAGAGCAAATTTAGTAGTTCCGGCTGACATTAATTTAGTATAGAGGATTTACTCTTTTTACTTTTTAAGACTCTACTGTTCGTACAGTTTCTCTATATATTTTTAGGCTTGTTCAAAATTTCTTCTACGCACACTATATTTTCTTTTCTGTATGTACATTCTACATGTGAAAATTTAGGCATAGCTTCGATTAGACTTATCCACATAAATTATTACTTAGAAAATATCAGGTATTTTTGGGATGGATTCCGGGTCAAGCCCGGAATGACAAGACGAATTTGAAATTTCTATTGGTTATCGAGAGCGTCATTTACAAGCTTGTCAGCTTCTTTGTTTTTCTCACGCAGTACATTCACAAATGACATTAACTTTATCTGTCCAGAATCGCGTAACTTTTTGATTAGGTCCACTATTTTTTTACGAAGGACTTGTAGGTGCGGCTGTTTAACTTTGTAAGCGCCGGTAATTTGTTTTAGGATTAATTCCGAATCTAAAATAAAGCGAATCTTTTCGGTGTAAATTTCTTTTTCCTCTATAGTCTCGAGAGCTCGAAGTACTGCAGTATATTCAGCTACATTATTCGTAGTTTCTCCAATTCTTTCGGAAAGTGAAAATACTTTTTGTCCACCAGAAACTGCAATCACACCAATAGCCGCCTGACCCGGATTACCACGTGAGCCACCATCAGTGTTTATTTCGAGGAGTTCAATTGTTTTCGACATAGCCATATTCTAAAGCATAATGGCGGTGGCGAGAAGGAAGATTATTTTGTTTTGGGGAAGGGTCCACCAATAATGATCAAAAATACCTGTAATTAGAACAATGGCCAAAATTACCAAAAATCTCTGTTTGTTAACTCTTTTTATATTAGTCTTAATGATAATCAGAAGGAGAGTGAGGCCTACAAAGCCAATCTCTGATATGAGCAAGAGAAGTAAGTTGTGAACCGGCTGTAACTTCTCAGGTATCAGAAATGACCCAGGAATATAAGAGACGAGAGCCGGGATGAAGTTTCCAAGTCCTACTCCAAGCAATGATGAACCATAAATTATGTTTTTTGCCGGAAGAAGTAAAAAGAGACGATCAGAGATAAATTGAACTGCACTGGGGATAGCAGGCAGAAAAGGCTGTAAAAAAGAAAACACAATAGTGAGGTTTATTAACATCACTGAATTTATGTGAAAGCTGATTGTCAAAAGAAAGGCTAATAAAGAAGCTTTTGAAAAAGTAAGAATTAGACCAAGAAAGACTATTAGTCGCTGCCAGAGAGGGGATTTGTAAAAATCCAGAAGACAGTAGACCATCAGCAGATAGCCTGATAAGGAGTTCGGATGTGAGAATGTGGCAGGTGAACGGACAAAGTCGAGACCGAACAAATTCATCCGTGCCAGCCCTGTGGTGGATGTGTTAAATGTTCTTTCACCTAGCAAATATAAGGGTCCGCCTAGGGAGTGTTGAAGATATGTCTGAATTGCTTGCAAGACAACCACTAGCGCAGTAGAGACGATAAGAGGATTTTTGATTTGCGACCAGGTGATTTTATTTTGACGAAAAGCGACAAAGAGAGCCAGGTACAGTGAAAGTCTAAGCCACCAAAACAGTGTGTTGAGAGTGGAGATGCCAAAGATAGAATTGAAAGAGATAAACAGCAAAAATATTAGTAGAACTTTGATGTTTTTCTTCGACCAGGTTAGTAGTTTTGAGAAACTAGCGATGATGTATGAAATAAGAAGGAGGTCTGTGAAATATAAAGTGGGGGAGAGATAATCCACCTTGATGCCGGCGGCGCGGGAGAAATCCGGCCAAAAATGTATACCCAACTGTGTGGGGAGGAAGAATACTATTAGATTTAGAAGGATGGTTGAAAACACTATGACGATTGTACTTCGTTCTTTCATGTTCGCAAATCTTTTTCTCACAGGGAACGTCGGTTGCTGTAAATCTATTTCTCATCTACGTGGTCTCAAACCGCACACGTCAAGAGTGTGCCGCACTCGCCACTATTTCATTGAATTCAAAACAGATTTACGACGCACTGCGACGGATTTGTTCGAAAAAAAATTACTCATATGATTTCAGCAAAGTACATGAACGTACTTATTGAGAATTTTTATTATTATTCTGCCGTGGGGATGATTACCATCTGGCGATAGGGGGCTTCACCTCGGGATTCGGTGCGGACACCCGGAACTTCTTCCAAGAATAGGTGAATTATTCGTCGCTCATAGGAACTGAGATTAGGAAGAATGATTTCTTTCTGTAGAGAGATGGCGCGATCGGCTGCATTTTGAGCCAGTTCTTTGAGAGAGTCTTCTCGACGCTCTTGGTAGTCATTTACATTTAGATGAAGTTTGGGCCAGACACCAAATCGCTGGTAGATCATGAGTGAGAAAATCATCCGAAGAGAAGCGAGACCTTCACCGTGGTGACCAACAAAAATACCGGCAGCGTCCGTGGAAGGAGTAAGCAAGATACTGATATTATCTTCGTCGGCGACTTCAATTTTAATTTGTTCATCTTTTAACTCCAGCTGAGTTAAGACATTAGAAAGTATTTCGGTTACTTTTGATTGGTCCATTTTTATTATTGTTTAATAATCTTTAGTTTAAGTAGGACGGGTTTGAGACCGCCTAGACCGGAGAAGTAGTACTGCTGAATAATGGAGAAAACGGTGGAAGCAACCCAGTAGAGGATAAGACCAGATTGGAAGTTGAGTGAAATAAGGACAGTCATTAGAGGCATCATGTAGATCATCTGCTGTTGCATACTGGCTGCCATTTCCAAGTTATCTTCTTCTTTTTTCTTCTCTTCTTTATTTTTTGGATTGACAACATGTGATTCAACCCCTGACTGCATCATAAGAGAGAAGATTAGCTGAGTTAATCCTGCAAGTACCGGCATGATATAGGTATGGTCAGGTTTTGTAAGATCTAAATATAAGAAATGCGGATTAACCACTACACCGCCAATAGAAGGCTGTTTAATAAAGTCTATAAAGACTCCGTAGAGGGCAATGAGAATGATAATCTGAACAATTTGAGGGAGACATCCGGCAGCAGGATTGATACCGTGCTCTTTGTAAAGAGCCATTTGTGCTGTCTGGAGATCTTTCTTGTCTGTATGTTTAGATTTTAGTTTATCTAGATGTGGCTTTAGATCTTGCATCTTCTTGGCTGATTTCATGGACGGAAGAACTAAAGGAAGGAGAACTAACTTTGTGATGAGAGTAATAGCAATGATAGGTAAGCCCAAATTACCACCAAAGAGATGATAGAAAAAGACGAGAGATTGATAGAGAAGGTTGTTTAGTGGTGCGAGCATAGTTATTTGATTTTAGCAGGTAGTGGGTCTAGTCCGCCTTTACTAAAAGGTTGACATCGGAGGAAGCGACTGACGGAGAGTTTTGTCCCGACAATAATACCATATGAAGAATAGGCTTGTCTGGAGTACTCGGAACAAGTAGGAGAGAAACGACAAGCAAAAGTATCCCCAAAAAGGGCATGACCTAGGGCGTGGTAGTAAGGAGAAATGTATTTTTGGTAGAAGGAAATCACGGTTGAATTATATCTCGAACTGATAAAATTAGCCGTATGCCCATAAAAGCAGTAATCTTTGATTTGAATGGAGTCTTCCTACTAAGTAAAAACCTCAGTGAAAGACTGGCGGAAAAATCAGATAAATCCTTAGAGGAGATTCTTGGGGTGATGAAGCCAATCCTTAAGGAGGTAAGGAACACTGTCCGCAAAGGTGAAGAGGTCTGGACACCTTTATTGAATTTGGTCGGTATGAGATTGGATGAGTTTTTTGAATTTTACTTCTCTGGTGAGTCTATAAACGATCAGATGTGTAATTATGCCAGATCTTTAAGAGATGGTGGATTTAAGGTTTTTACCCTTTCAAATAATTTTAAGGAGAGGACTGAGTATTACAGAAAATATTTTCCGGAGCTATTTGAAGTAGTTGATAAGTCTTATTTTTCCTGGGAAACAGGATTTGTAAAACCGGATCCAATGGCTTTTCAAAACTTGCTGATTGAGAACGATTTGAAAGGTGAGGAATGTATATATGTAGATGATTCTGAGGATAATTTGGAAGCATCTAAAGAATTTGGGATTAAAGGAATTAAGTATGAGAGTGGGGAGCAAGTAATAGAGGAAATGGCGAAGATTTTAAACTCGTCTATAAAATAATTGATTCTGATAGAATAGGGGCAAGACTTAGGACTTTAAAAGGAGCTATCATGAAAGCTAAACTAATTAGTCAGAGGGTTCCGGATAGTGTTTTGGACTTTGGTCGCGGGGGAGGAAGATTAATGCGAAGGTTGATAATTGAGGAGCTGGGTAGATTATGTATCAATGTCGTCGACAAGCAAGTTTACGCATTTACCGGCTTTAATCTTGATCAAGAAGATTATGCTTTACTAGGAACAGTAGATGTACCGCAAGAGATTGTTGATATGGCAGTGTCGATTGCACAGCTTGATTTTGAGCTTAAGATTGCCCGAGCAAAACTTTATATTGAAGTTAAAACAAATAGTATCTTGAATAAGAAATTAATTGTTGATTTAGAATTTTAAGCAGGGGAGACCCTGCTTTTTTGTATAAAAAAACAGGGTCTCGGCCCTGTTCGGTGGTTATTTTTGTTCGGAATAAATCTCGATGAGCCAATCCTCGATCATTTTTTTAACCTTTTCTACGTTTGTAGATGGGGTGTATTTTACTTCTTCAAAAGGTATCACAAATAATACCATTTTAGTATTTGTGTATCTTTTCACAACTAAAGAAAATTCCATCTGTTTATCGTGAAAGTTAATTGTCCAAGTTACCCCATATGTACATGCATGTTGGTAAACGGATCCTCCTTCATTGTCGACATGGACTTCATCATAGTATGAGGTGACTATAGGTGTATGTACATGACTCACAATTTCACCACGGTAAGTTGTAATGTTCAACCCAGACCTATTCGACAATAGATTCTCTATTTCAGAATAACTTTTTCCACAGACCATCCAAAATAGTGTTTTACTTTCTTCGATTTTTCTCTTTTTGTCTAGTTGTTTTTGAACTTCTATTTGTTTTCTAAGTTCGTCGGACTTATTCTTTTTGCTTTTTCCTTTTTCAATTGCGTCAGTAATCCAATTTGAGTCGGACATTTGGTTTTTCTCCTTTTTAAACGTGCGGATACTTTCTGAGGGGATTGTAGCTGTAAATCAAGCAAAAGTATAGTTATGGGGTGAATAGAGAGAATGGATTCCCGATCGGGTCGGGAATGACAACATTATCTGAGTTTGGGGATGGCAGTGGAGAGGTCGGAGAGAAGTTCGGGGAGGGGGGTGTCCAGAACGGAGCGTTTGGGGATGATTAGGTAATCGGCCGGAGGGAAGGAGAGGAGTATTTGGGCCAGGATGGCGGAGGTACGGCGTTTAATGAGATTGCGGTCGACGGCTAGGCGGGCGGTTTTTTTCGAGAGGAGGATGGAGAAGCGGCTCGCCGTCGCTTTCAGCTCTGGCGAGTCAAAGGGTGCGGTGACGAGGGTAAAGTGACGGGTGTGGAATGAACGACCCTCACGTGTAAGGCGATCTCTTTCAAATCGAAGGGGAAGCCGGTTTATGGCCGGAAGAGGCATTAGAGGGCTAACTTGGTTCTACCTTTGGCTCGGCGACGTTTGATTACGTTTCGACCACCAGCTGAGGCCATCTTGATACGAAAACCGTGCTTTCTAATACGTTTGACTTTTTTTGGTTGGTATACTCTTTTTGGCATAGGGTTTTGTTTGTTGCGTGAGAATCACGTGACTGTTTAGTATTATACCCTAGAAAAGCAACGGAAGAGAACTGATGTGGATAGTAGTAGTCTTTTTGGGTAAATTGGGGGTTGTAAAAATGTGGATAAGTGTTGAGAATGACGGTATGGACAGTGAGAAATTATGGCATAGTATTTGCGGAGAGCTTGGTGTATCTATGACTCCGGCAAGTTTTGCGGGCTTTATCAAGCCTTGTTATTTACGTTCTATTACTTCCATTGATGAAGAAAGACTACTCCTTGAACTAGTAACTCCGTCGGCATTTCTGAGTCACACAGTTGAAACCAAGTATTACAGCATCATAAAGCAGTCTGCTGAGAAAATTTCAGGAAAAAGATGTGACATTGCACTGCTTGTAATAGAGCAAAACAAAGAGACAAAATACCCGAAAAAGGATTTTGAAAGCGCAAAACCTAATGAGACAAACATCGGTCTCTTCGCACCACAAGAAGATAGCAAGTCTACCAACACAAATCTTAATCCCAGATATCACTTTGAATCTTATATGGTCGGAAGTTCGAATAGGTTGGCTTTCGCTGCCGGCAAGGCAGTGGTAGATTTCCCCGGGACGAGACATAATCCTCTATTTATATATGGAGGGGTTGGAGTAGGGAAGACTCACTTGATGCATGCAGTAGGGCACGAACTGGTCAAAAAAGGAGTTGGAAAAATTATGTGCATTACCAGCGAACAGTTTACCAACGACCTGGTCGGTTCTTTTAAATCTAAACTTGTTGACGCTTTTAAGAAGAAGTATCGCCAAGTGGGAGCTCTTCTCGTCGACGATGTACAGTTTTTTGGAGGAAAAGATTCAACACAAGAAGAGTTCTTCCACACTTTCAATGAATTGACGAATAGGCAAGTACAAATAATTATGACGAGCGATCGCAAGCCCCAAGAGATTGTGGGATTGGAAGCAAGGCTCCGTAGTAGATTCCTCGGAGGAATGATGGTGGATATTGGCTTACCTGATTATGAAATGAGACTCGCAATACTCAAACAGAGAGCACTTGATCTTAAAGTGGATGTTGACGATGGCGCGTTTGAGCTTATGGCTACCAGCTTCCCTACGAATGCCAGAGAACTGGAGGGAACTTTTGGACAGTTGGCGGCAACAGCAAACTTGGACGGGGTAGTGCTGACCAAAGAAATGGTACAGAAGAACCTAGGACTACCATCAAGCACAGTGAAGGATATTAAAGTCAGACCACTCAAAGTAATTTCTACCGTCGCCAAATACTTTGATTTCCGAAATAAAGATCTTTTGGGTACCAGTAGAAAAGCGGACTTGGTGGTAGCTAGACACATTACGATGTATATCTTGAGAGATATCCTCGACCTAAATTTGACCGAAGTTGCCGAACTGATGGGCGGGAGAGATCATACAACAGTAATGCACGCGGTCGAAAAAATGAAAGTGCAGATAGAAGAAAACGTGGATATCAGGCGAAAAGTTAATGCACTAAAACAAGCGTTATACACGTAAATATCCACAAGTTATCCACGTGCTGTGGATATCTATTCAAAGTGTGCAGAAGTCTTTAAAATTTTAAAAGTAGGTGGACAAGTCGCCAAGTTATCCAGAAAAGAATCCACAAGAATATAGAGTTGTTAGTTTATTTTTGTGAGTAGATTCTGAGACAAAGAGACAAAAGGATGGATGTATGAGTCGATAAAAACTTAGTAACACGAAAAACAGGCACGTGCTGAAGCTAGTCTCCACTTATCCACGTCACCTATTACTAATAACTACTATATTTATTTAAGATAAATAATATATTAGTAAGCAAACAAGAAGCATTTAATTAAAAGAATACATATACAATATTTAAAGAATGAAGATAACAGTCCAAGCAACAGATTTAAAGAAATATTTGGGAATCGTAAATAGGGGAATTGGGGCAAGGCCTCAGTTGCCGATTCTTTCAGGAGTACTTTTGAAAGTAACTAAAAATGAAGTAAACTTGGTCTCGACCGACTTGGAAGTAAGTTTCTGGGTGAAGTTGCCGGCCAAGATCGACGAAGAGGGTGAGATGGTGGTACCAGCCAAACTTTTTGGAGAACTGGTTTCCAGTTTACCTGTCGGGAATGTAACTCTTTCTTCGGATAAAAACACATTGACTGTGTCAGCTAAGGGAATCAATGCCGAAGTGGTAGGACAAGGTGTGGAAGACTATCCAAGTATTCCTAGAGCCAAGAAAGTACAGATTACTTTGAAGAGTGGAGAATTTCGCCAGAAGATGGATAGAGTTTGTATTTCGGCTGCCAGAGATGATACTAGACCGGTGTTAACTGGGGTACTTTGGGAACTGGATGAAAATAAAACTATTTTGGCCGCGACGGATGGATACAGACTTAGTGTAGACAAACTAAGTGTGGTTAAAACGACGATAGAAAAAAATACCAGATTTATTCTGCCGGCCAGATCTCTACAAGAAATCTCAAAAGTATTAGCCGAGACAGGGGAGGATAGTTTTGGAATTGAATTTGATAAAGAGAACCAACAAGTAATTTTTACTATTGCCGATTTGGAAGTTTCATCTCGACTGATTGCAGGGGAGTTTCCACCCTATCAACAAATCATGCCGAATACTTATTCAACTAAGGCGGTGTTTAACCGAGAAGAGCTATTGGAAGCGGTCAAGAGGGCCAATTTGTTTGCGCGGGATAATGCAAATATTGTAAAAATGTCTATTGATGAAGAAAAACTAATTGTGAAGGCAGAAAGTAGTCAACTAGGTAGTAATTCTACAGAGTTGGAAACTGAAGTTGAAGGCGACGGATTAACTGTAGCTTTTAACGCCAGGTATTTGCTAGATTACTTGGGGGTGAATAATTCTGAGAGAGTGGTTTGGGAGACGGAAGGTGAATTGAAGCCAAGTGTGTTTAAGCGTGAAGATGATGATGGCTGGGTACAAGTAGTAATGCCGGTGAGGACACAGACTTAAATATTTTTAATTTTAGATTTTATATTTAGTCTAAAAAACGATTAGTTCTATTGTGGAAGAATAATGGGGAGGATGTATAGACCAGGTTGATTTTGAACGATACCGGCTCTAACAGTGCCACTTAATAGATATACTGGTATTAACTGATTTTCTTTTGAGAGATAGGCAGTTTGGGCTGAAGCCTGATTAAAAGTAATTGTTTTTGAAGACACCATTTCTGAACTGATATCTTGATTACTGGAAGCATTTATTCTTAATGCCATGGAATCCGAGTTGCTTATTAAATCAACTAGGGGCGTTGTCTTGAATTTGCCAAGCGAAGATAATTCTGAGTAGGCATTTTTGACGGACATACTTAGGAGTGATAGTTTTTTGTCTAGATAAAGGGTGAAAACTGCACCTGATTGTGAAATGGTGGCTACAGGTAAAACATTTACCGACTGGTAAAAAGAAACCCTAATGACCACTGCCTTATCCGAACTAATGGGGGCGTCGTGTTCATCTAAATACGTAACACTGTGGTTTATTAATCCCTGAGCTGTACCAATTCCAAAGACATTCTGAGAGTAATTTCTGGCCGTAACAAAATAGGTATCGTCAGTAACGTTTTGTACTGCTAGTTGAGGTAATGTTCCTGCGGAGTATTGAAGTAAATTGTCTTCAAAATTGAGAATGATGGAAGCGGAGCCTTTTGACCAGATCCGGAGATTTTCACTGATAGATTCTTGTTCGTTGCTTGATTCGAATCCAAGCTTTTGAGCCAAAAGATCGCCTGTTTTTTGATTTATTAGAGGATTTTTAATAGAGAATATGTCCATAGTCTCTGGGACATTTAAATCTTGAGTAGTCCAGACAATTTTAAGCGTTGGGGTGGGGACAGGTTCCTCCATGGTAATAATTCCGACCACCGGTGTAGGTGTTGGAGTAATGGAAGTGGCATCTTTTTCCGTAGGTTTACCGCTAAAAAGAATTATAAGTACGATGATGAAGAAAAACAGAAAAATACCTACAAGTACAAGTATTTTTGGGGATTGAGTAATTTTTTGGAAAAATTCTTTTAAGTTTTTCATAATTAATGCCCTACTATTCCAGCTCCACCATTAGTATATAAGAAGGTGCCGACGTCGGGTACACATCTGAAGCCTGCTCCCGGAACTGAGTGGGAATCGCAGTTTTCGGCTAATTTTAAGTTTCCGGCCGGACACTGATTGTACTTAATCCCCTTGTACTCATAGTGTAAGTGAGCTCCGGAGCCGGCTGTACCTGAAGATCCAATTATATCTCCAACTTTAACTTTGTCGTTTTTGTGTACTTTCATAAAACTTAAGTGAGCATAGATAACTTGAAAAGACTTTCCGTCTGGTAATTTAGAGTCAACAAAAACAACATTTGTATTTAAATATGGTCCGGAGACGGCGGCAAAACTGACAATTCCATCTGAGGTGCTAAATACAGTTGTACCTGATGGGGCAGCAATATCTACAGATTGGTCGTATCCGGAGCTGTAATGTGAATATTTACCACCCGGTCCTTGAGTGATTCTGAATGAACCTGTGACAGGCCATCGAGACGGACACCCCGGAATAGCCGGTTCGTTTGATGTTGCAGATGGGTACTCGACTTTTTCGAGACTGTCGAACTGGACTAAAGTGGATAGAATTGGAGCAACAAGGTAGGCGAACATGACATAAGCAAGAATAAAACCTCCTGCGGAAAGGAGTATCTTGACAGCTGAGATGGCCGCTATTTGGGTCGCTTTTTTTATAATAAAACCTTTGGCGATGACGAAGGTGGTTGCTGTTGCGACGACTGCTACTACAGGAACTATGATATCTCGCGTGCGGAATTCTTCTCCCCAGCCCATCTCTCTCCATAGAGAATCTAAATTTTTCTTAACTTGACCGATTGTTTTTTCAGCAACCCATATGATTGCTTGGATGACAATATCCACAATTACTCCAAGACCAGGCATGATAGCGTTTAGGGATTCAGCTGAAAGACTTATACCGAGTTTGACCGCTGCCCAAGTGGCAACTTTAGCGGCCATTTTGGTAGCCGCTTCTGATGCTAGTTTTTTTACCCCCCCCTTCATTCCTTGAGTAAGTAGGGTATTTGCCGCATTTTTGAGTACTTCATTTCCAATTTTTTCCGAAATGCGGATAGCCAATTGTTCGCCGGCTTTTTTGCCGGCCCAGCTTTTTAAGGCTCCAACGGGGTTTGTTACTGCACTAATAATAAAATTGGCTTTCCCTATAGCGGGTAGAATTTCTTTTCCTAGAGGGGAATTTTCTATTTTTCTAATGTAACTTCGAGCAATCTCAACGGTCTTAGTGTTGTTCCTTAAAAATATAGCTGTAGCTGATTTTGGATTTGCTAAAGCAAAGGCCTCTGCTTTGCGAAGAGTTTCACCTGTTAATCCTTTGGAAAAATTTAGAATTACAAGGGCTTCGCCGGAGCCTCCAGGAGCCATTCCGACAACAGCTGCGGAATATGATCCTTCATAAGTAGCGTTTTTATTTAGAACTTTTAAATCCTTTTGAATGGCTTCAGCGAGACCATTAATTTTATCTAAATCTGTGAATGTTTTAGGTTGGATACCGTTAAGAAGTAAGTTTTTTTGGATAGATAGTATCTTTTTGTTGGCATCTAAAGTGTTTTCTTTTAGGTCTAGAACGTCTTTAGGATCAGCATCTTTGTGGTCTATGATTTTGGAATATTCTTTAAATTTGTCTTCATTGGATAAAAGAAAACTATTAAAATTTGTGGGGATTTTTCCAAGGTTTGTCGAAAGATCTCCGTTTTCCTTGATTAGTTTAATAAGAGACTGTCGTTCTGATTCGGTAAGAGTGTTTTTAGACTTCAAGAAATCGATTGATTTTTCATTTTGATGAAGTTTTGATTCGGTTTCTTTTAAAAAGTTGTCCTCGTGATCTATTTCTTCGAAGATACTTGAGACAAAAGGTGAGGTTATACCCTTAATTCCTAATTGGTATGAAGCTGTTTGAATAGCGGCATCCAAATCGAAAATTCCAATAGTATTTAGTTCTACTGCCTGAAAGACTATTTGTTTTTGTATGTTTTTAGGAAGTGTTTTGAAACCACTGTAAAGTGTCGCCGTTCGTTCAATTGCATTAAAGGATAGTTGAAGAGCATCCTCTTTAGTGTTGTCCTTAGGAGAGCCATAACTAACAATTACCTGGTCCGGGTCTTGAAATTTTTCACCCTTTGCTTCTCGTTCTCGCCGGTTCGCCAATATTAATTCTCGTCGATTTGAGTGTTCAATTGCGATTTTTACTTGTTCTGCAACGGATTTTTGATGATTATCTTTGATCTCTTGCTCATTTAAACGATTAAGATTCTTTTTGTATTCACCAACAAGACTTTCTATTTCGGGAGGGACACTTCCAGCATCGCCAACATTCAGTTCTTTGGGTTTTATCGATTCTTCTTCAAGGTTAGCCTGCTCTGTTAATTCTTTCGTATCAGCTACCTCTTCTTCACTTATTTTTTCATCGGTTGTTGATACTGTAGTAGGAGTTTCCTTTTCTTGGAGGTCTGTAAGGGAAACTATAATTTCATTTTCACTGGTTATTACTTTTATATTGTCTGGAGTCTTAATATCTCCGACTTTTAAGACATCATCAATATTGGAAATAGACCCTGTATCTAGTTCGAGATAGCTGGGAATGTCTGAGAGTAACCCTCTGACAAATATTTCATTAAAATGAATTTTTATCTTTACTCTGCCATCACTAACTAATTCTGGTTCTCCTAAAAAACGAATTGGAACATTACGATAAACTTCATCCGGAAGATTCTGTAGAGAAATATAAAATTGAATAATCTTGTTGAAGACTGGTTTTTCTACATTCTTTTGAAAAGAATCGTAATTTTCGACTTTTTGGTCAAATTTGAACTCTGGATTTTTGTTTAAACGAAAGTATTCTTTGTAGTAAAAGAATCCAGAAGATAACCATTTTGCGGCTTCTGGTTCCTCGTTGTAATCGATTTTTCTATCGAGATAATCAAGGACTCCAACTGCTTCCTTAATTTCTTTTTCGTAGTTAGCCATGGTTAGGTGTTGGCTTTATCGGCTGCGATTTCAGCTTCTCGAGCTTCTTTTTCTTTCTTTCTGGCTTCGAGAATTTCGGCCGGTTTACTGGTAGCAAGTGCATGTTCGTCGGCAGAGGAAATAATTTTGATAGCTACGTGATTCATACCGGCGAAGAAAATACCTTCACCTTGGCCAGCAGAGAGAAGAAGTTGTTTCTCTCCTTGAGAGAGATAGAAGACTTCAGAGATCTGATTGATGGCAGCTGAGGATTGTTTAAGGAGGAGTTTGAGGGCAGAGTTGGTAATAATAGCTTTGCCGTAAGCTGAACCAAGAAAGTCGTCGACGTTCTGAGAAATGATAGATACACCAAAGTAATATTTACGTGCGCGTTTGACAAAACCCTGAAGAATTTTGGCGGAATCTTCGTATCTCATGAGGTACCAAGCCTCATCGACAACGAGAATTCTTTTGCGTAAGTCTTTGCGGACTTGGTTCCAAACAAAGTCTAGAATCATAAACATGATAATAGGGCGAATTTCGTCGGCAGTGTCCCTTAAAGTAAAAACGGTGACGGGAGCATTGATGTCGATATTGCTTTGCTGATCAAAAATACCTTTTACACCACCCATGACATATCTTTCTAGTCTGGCAGCTAAAGTCTTGGAAACACTTTCTTCCATGCCGATAAGAGCACGATAAAGATCTTCCATTCTGGGTGCCTCCAGAATGTGAGTAGTTGGATCTTCCGAAATGCCCTTCTGACGATAAGTGAGAACTAAAGCGCGGTTCATAGTGGCTTCTTCAATAGGATCCATGACACCAATCATGATTTTTAGAAGCGACATAAGGAAAAGATATTTGTAACCCATCTCATCTTCACTGCTATCTTGTGGTCTGGCGATTTGGAAGGGGTTAATTTTGTGAGTAGCACCGGTGGAGAAAGAGAGATAGTTGCCACCGACAGATTTGGTGACCATTTCGTATTCGTTTTCCGGGTCTAGAATAATAACTTGGCAGTCGAACATAAGAGAACGAAGAATTTCGAGCTTTACTGCATAAGACTTACCGGCACCGGAAGTGGCGAGTATGAGCATATTGGCATTCTCAAGAGAGAAGCGATCAAAAATTACGAGAGAATCATTATGAGCGTTGACGCCGTAAAGAATACCTTGATTATCAGAGAGTTCAGAAGATGTAAATGGAAAAGTAGTAGAGAGGGCTGTGGTATCCATGTTCCGAGTTAACATTAATTTATCTTTGCAATACGGCAAAGTGGTTTTGAAAGCATCCTCCATAGATAAAGAGGCGACCTTGCTGATGATAAGGAGGGAAGCCAACATGGATTGAACTTGAGCAGTAACAGTGTCTAGCTCTTTGACTGAGTCTCCGGAGATGCTGATATACAAAGAGAATTGAAAAAATCTTTCTGCTCCTTTAACAAGTTGAGATTGGAGAACCTTGGCGTCTTCTAATCCGGCTTCGGTGGCAGCGCGGGGGATACGACCTCGTTCGATATCAGTATTTATTTCTGCTTCCATTTCGGCAATGCGTCGCCTGAGACTATCTAAAGTATCTTTGGAGTCGGAGGGGTAAACAAACATGGAAATATCCAAGGAGTGGTTGAAATTGATCAGGGGGGAGAGCCAATTAGCCGAAACGTAACGCGGGTAGCCAGTGACAAAAAGAGTTCGGACGTAGTTATCATCTATTTTGATAAAAGAAAAATCTACTTCGACAGCCGATGGAGCAATAATATCTTGAACTGACTGGCTAGAAGCGGTGGACTTTAACCCCGAAGTGTTGGAGTTATGAGGAGGCGTGTTGGCTGGTACCGTTGATTCAACAGCTGTTGTCGGAGCGGCTTTTTTGCCAAGAGAAAATAGATTCAGAGCCATGCTTTAAGTATAACTTAAGAAAAGAAGATTTAGGAGGCGACGGATTTACCCGGAGTGATTTGTTGGGTGACGCTACCAGGATTGTAAATAGTATAGAAGAGTGTGACGAGTTCGCTGGTGGTGAGTTGGCTTGCCTTGAGACCAATTCTGGCAAATTGTCGGATGATGTGGTCGCGTCGAGGATAGAGAGCCATGGAGGCTTTTTCTTCAATATATTCGATATCAAAAGGAGGTTTTTGGGGAGTTTTGGCAAACGGATTAAAGGTTGATTTAGTAACTCCAAGCTCAACAGCAGAGAAAGAAATAATAATATAGAACTTTTTCTCCAAAACGCGATTTTCTTTAACTAGAGATTTTACAAATTGACGATAGGAAAGAAGCTGTTCTTTGACTTTTTGGGAAGGAGTACTTTGAATACGGGTATCCAGAAGATTTATATAATCGGAAATATTCTTTCGTTGAGATCGAACAAGGATTTGAATAGAAAATGAGAGAGAGTTGAGTAATCCGGCGTAGCCATAAATAGTGGCGTCTTGTTCTTCTTCAGATAATAAATTGAAGTTGATAGCGGTAGTTTTTAGTACCAGAGAACAAGAACCATCTTTGAGAAAAACCAAATGGTTTTTGATAGTGTAAATATCGAGGCTTTCTTGGGTGGAGGATTTAACGTTGTCTGCCATGATTATTGTGCTTGGATTTTAAGAGGTCGGATAATAGTGCCGGTAAGATCTAAAGAGTATGGTGAAAAGGTAAAAGAATCTTTTTCGGCGAGGATTTGATACAAGCCATTTTCCAAAGGTCTGGCGAACATAAATTGGCCAAGTTTGTTACTTTTGGTGGCTCTGGAAGTTAGACCGTTTCTCTGAATTTCTACCATGACCCCGTCCAAAATTTTACCTTCCGGAGACAACGTAAGTCCAACGAGAGTGTTTGGGGTAGTGGGGGTGTAGGGGATGGGGAGCTGGGTTTGCTGGGGAGGGTTAGTTGATGGGGTGGCTGGTAAACTAGATTGCCGTGCTCCTTCCACAGCGGGTAGGTCTCTCGCAATGACGGATGGTGTCGATTGGGCGTCTGATGTACCAGATGGATTCCGGGTCAAGCCCGGAATGACAGTAAGTGTTATTGGTTGGGTGGGTTTTTCCGGCTCGGTAGGTATTACTGGGGCTAAGGAAGTTATAATTTTTCCTAATTCAGGAACTGGGACTTCGGTTTGATTTGTAGCCTGGATTGCCACACCCTCTGAAGGCGGGTTCGCAATGACGGATGGTGGAGGAGTTATTTCGAGTCTCTCTTCTGTTTTTGGCTCTGATGCAGGAGGGGTGATGGAGACAGATGGAGTATTGGGGACTGAAGCGGGAGCTTGGGTGAGTTCGATTCTGGCGTTTGTAACTGCTTGAGTACCCACTCCATTACTCTTCATAGACATTTCATTTGAAACAGTTTCTTCAGAACGTTTCCATGTATATTGAGTCGGAGAATAAATGGAACGGATAAAAGCAAGAATCCAAACATCCAGAGAACGTCCTTGAACGGGGACAAAAGCCATACCTACGCCTAGTACGATAAACATAAAGGCTAAAGGGTATTTAAAAAAGAAAGGGAGGGGCATACTGTACGCAATAATGGCTAAAACAATACAGATGCCAAGAGAGGCAAACTGCTTGATAGTCATATCGCCAATTAGGCGGAAGCGATAGGAGCTAATGTCCTGTGGTAGTGGATGCTGTTGAATAGCCATAGAGAACTACCTTAAGTATATCGTGTTATTTCTTCTTTGAAGAGGCCTGGATAAAAGCCATGAAGATGGGATGTGGAGTCAGAGGTCTTGCAATATATTCCGGATGGAATTGAGTACCAATAAAGAAAGGATGATTTTTTAGCTCGATAGCTTCCACAAGTTTGCCATCAGGGGAAGTACCGGAGATAACAAAACCAGCTTTTTCGAAAACTTCCCGATATTCGTTATTGAATTCATAGCGGTGGCGGTGGCGTTCGAAAACGAGTTGGGCTTTATTTTTGGAAGTGTCATTTATATTTCGGTCTGTTAACCAAGGCGAGTCTGGGTTGATACTATATTTTTCATAGATTTTTGACAGTGTGGAGCCGGGCTTTAAAAGACAAGGCCAGGATCCCAGACGGATCGTACCGCCATATTGTTTCTTCTTTAGATATTCGGCTTGCTCCGGCATGACGTGGACGACCGGGTATTTGGTTTTAGAATCCACCTCGGTAGAGTTGGCATTTTTTAATTTCAAAACATTGCGGGCGAATTCAATGGTAGCCATCTGCATACCAAAACATAAACCAAGATAGGGGATTTTGTTTTCTCTGGCGTATTTGACTGCCATCAGTTTTCCTTCTACTCCTCGGTGACCCCAACCCTGAGGAACAATAATGCCGGCGAACTCTTTTAGGCTAATATTTCCTCTTTCAAATTCGGTACTATCTATCCATTCCAGTTCCGGATCTAAGCTTTGAGTCCAAGCGGCTTGTTTGATAGCTTCGATGACGGAGACATAAGAATCGGTCAGCTTGTAATCACCGGTAGTAAAGTATTTGCCGACTAAGGCAATTTTTATTTTCTTCTTCGATGTTTGGTGGGCAGTCTCGAATTTTTTCCAAGCTAATAATCCTGAGGAATTTTTTCTTTTCTTAAGACTTAGCTTTTTGATAATTTTCTCGGCAAAGCTTTGATCTTCGAAGAGCATCGGTAGACTGTAAATACTTTGAATATCCGGATTGCTAATAATGTCTTGTTGATTTAGATTGCTAAAAACAGCAATTTTTTCCTTCCGCTTTTGGTCGATAGGCAGTTCGCTTCGAATGACTACAAAGTCCGGCTGAATACCCATACCGTTAAGAAGCTGGACTGATTGCTGAGCTGGTTTGCTTTTCAGCTCGCCTATGGTTTTGATGAAAGGTACATATGTAACATGGACTTGGAGAACATCTTTGGGGTTTCTAAGTTTGAGGATGCGGCTGGCTTCAAAGAAAATACCATTCTGATATTCGCCGACAGTGCCACCCAGCTCGATAATGACAATGTCAGCGTTATTTATTTTGCCGGAGTTGGTTATACGGTTTATGATTTCGTCGGTTACATGAGGAACAGCTTCAACATCTTCTCCTTCGTAACCAAAAGCACGTTCGCGGTCGATAACTGATTTGTATACTTGTCCGGCGGTCATGTAATTTTCTCTTCTTAGAGATATTCCTAAAAATCTTTCATAGTTGCCGAGATCTTGATCTGTTTCAAGACCGTCTTCAGTGACAAATACCTCTCCGTGTTCCTGGGGACGGATGGTGCCGGCGTCGATATTTAGATACATATCGATCTTCATTATGGATACCTTTAAACTCTGAGATTGAAGGAGTGTGCCGATACTGGAGGAGGTGATACCTTTACCTAATCCACTAACAACTCCACCGGAAACAAATATATACTTCATGAAAGTAAATTGTGGGATAAAAAGACGGGCAAATCAAGTCTATCTTTAAAGAGTGATATACTCTATTTTGATGTTTGCCCTCGGAAAAAGGATGGGTGTTTTGAACTTGTTTGAGGGGGGTTGAAAATGATAAGATGAGAGTAATATGCCATTCGATTATGATGATAAAGGGAAAATAACGCCTGAGCATGAAGTGCGGAAGAAAGTTGATGTTTATCGTAGTTTGCTCAAAATTGGAGGTTTGACGGAGTTTAAAGTGATGGATGATATGAAAGATCTGGTGCAGAGGCAGGCGACAGTGGATGCTTATAATAATTTGAGAGATTTGTATGATTTTTCTGAGCTGGGAATAGTGGTTGTCGCGATTAAAAAGAAAGGGGAGATTTTGAATTTTACTAATGGCGTTGCTTATGAAGAATTCAGGGATCAAATTAAGCAGCTCAGAGAAATAATACGAGGAGATGGTAACATTCCTGATGATTTTACGATTTTGAACTGGAAGAAAGATGTAATTGAAGGGATTGTTAAAAAAAGTAGTGGTGAAAAAGAAGAGAGGCGGGAAGATGAGATTCAAGATGAGGTTGTTGACGAAATACCTGGTAAAGTGAAAAGGAGAATTGAACGCGCAAGAGTGGTCAGTCAGATAGATATGGATTTACCAGAAAAAACCCAACCAGACGCAGGATTGTTAAATTGGAAGAAAGAAACTAAAACGGTTCTTCCAATAGATATGGGAATTTTGGGGTTAACGGAAGCAGTTGAAAGAAAAAAGAATATAGCTGAAAAAAAAGAAGTAGTATCTGAGGAGGATTTGATTAAGTACTATACGGAGCATTTGGTTTCTGATTTGAGAGTAATATATCCAGATAAGGAGTATTCGAATGAGATTTGGATAGACGTTAAGAATAGAAGCAAAAAAAACGGTATTCGTTGGTTGCCTCCAGTGACCGAAAAATCGTCGAGAGATTATAAGGGAGGCAAGAAAATACTTAAGGAAATAGATGATTTCTTGAAAATAAAAATAGATGAACCAAAGGAATGGGAAGATATGGATTCAGCACTACATAAATCAGGTATAAACCTTAATCTCTTGAGAGAGGCGAGAAGAAGAAAGGAGGTGTTTGTCGAAGAAGTAGAAAATGTGAAGGCTCAAAAGGTTGAGGAAGATTCGGCGGAAAGCAAAATATTGAAAGATCAAGAAGTTGATGTCGCCGGAGGGAGAATCGAAAAAGTAGAGACCGGAGAAAGGAAACTTATTTGGTATCCTGAAATCGTTGGTGATTTGAAAAACGCTACTTTTTTTGATGAATCCTTAACTCCAGAGCAAAGAAAAAATAGATGGGAAGTTGTAGATAAAATGAGAAAAATGGGAATTAATCTCCCAAGGATGTCTTTGACTCAGGATTCTCCCGGAGAGATAGAAAGATTTAGGAATAGAGAATTCGTTGCCGCCGCCGCAGAGTTTTTGTGGGATCCAAAGCTGAAAAAGAATGAATTTTATAAGAGTAAATCAGAAGCTTTGATTTATTTAAACGGTGTTGGAATTGCGAGTGGTCCCGAAGAATCAGAACCAGAAGCTCCTGTGATTGAAAACTACCCCATACTAGAAGGGCGTGAGCTTTTGGAATATGCAGGAATGAATTTTGACCTTAAATTGGCAATAATACCTGCATTTTGTAATACCGAAAGCTATAAAATTGTAGTGAAACGTCTTCAGGACGCCGGAATTGATGTTACTAAGCTCTAATGGGGAGGAGTGTTGAGGCTGTAATTTTGGTATAATTGGTTAAGTAATTCGATTATATGGAGAAAGAAACTATCACATCACGCACAGAATCATGGAAAGATGATTCTTTTCATCCAGATGAGTCTGACCCCGGATATGGGGAAACTTTTGCGGCTGACCTTAAGTTTGCTGCTGATGGGTGGGGTTGGAATAAGGATGAAGAGATTTTTAAAAAACTTGCCGAGTCATATGGACTCGGGGTTCTAGAAGTTGAAACCATAGAGAAACTTGTAGCATTGTCAGAAGGATTGACTTCTTTGGAAGGCGAAGGTTTACATGTTTTAGCTGAACTTGAGGGTTTAGGAGTAGGGAAAGAAAAGCTAGACATACTTTTTGAACAAGCAAAGGTGAATATGGTTATCCCCGAAGTCAAAGAGCCTGATTTGTTAGATAAATCAATCGAACTTGTTACGGCAGAGACTGACACTTCTTGGCAAAATGAACCTAGATATGAGAAATTTAAAGATGATGGTTCTATTTCCGCGGAATGGATTTCAGTTAAAGGTGAAGATGACCCCGATCATAGATATGAATCAAGATACAAGAATCAAGTAGAATTAAGAGCACATTTTGACAGACTTCTCGGGGAAGAGGAGGGTGACGGTAAGCCTCTGGAGGGTGTGGTTGTTGGTGGAGCTGAAAATGGTGAGGATAATCAAAGTATATTGGATGACTTGAAGCAAATTGGGGGGGAGATGACGGCTGTCGAAAGAGAACAGTTGGTCGAAAAGTTAAGGATTCAAGGAGTCAACTTGCGAGATACTGTGCTCGAAGATTCTCCTGATGGTGTATGGGAAAGGCAGCGACTTAGAGAAGCAGCAGGTTATGTAGATCAAACTTTCGAACCGAGAAGAAGACGCGATGGAAGCAATATTGGATGGATTAGTAAGGATGTAGCTGCTGATTATCTTAGGAGTCTTGGGGTGAAATTCGAGGGTGATGGTCCTACTGCAGCACCTGAACCCATTCCCACTCCTACACCTGAGCCGACTCCCACTCCAAGAGCTACGGAGGCAACTAATAGTGTGGGAATCGATTGGATACTATCTAAAGATCCTGGCGAAGAACGGAATAATTTGGTAAGAGCTTGGATAAATAACAATTTAACCTCTGATTTGGCCACCCTAGATAGGGCATATGCTTCTCTTGGGATCAAAGAGGTTAAAACCGGTTCTGTTGAAATTCCTAACGACGAACTTGGTTTTAAACGAGAAATGCGTAAACGAGTTCGAGAAATTATAAGATTAACTGATAAAGAATCTCAACTTTCACTGAGTGATATCGAAAAAGCTTTAATTCTAGAAATTTCTAGAGAAATGGGATTAGATACCTCGAAAGGGGGAGGAGTATATCTCTTCCCTACTTCACTTGAGGGAGGAGACTTAAGAAAGAGAGAGAAAATTAAGAATGAAGTGGAAGCAGAAATCTCCGCTAGAGTAAATTTAAGACGGTTGCAAATACAAGAAGAAACATATAAATCTTATGAAAGTTCAGAAGGGTTGAAAAAGTTTATTAGCGACATGAAGGGGAACGAATCAAATCCAGCAAGTCCTTCGATAATACTGAATGAAACTTATGATTTTTTAAGATCTATAGATTCCTTGGGAGAGGCTGAGGGTGCAACAACAAAAAAGGTTGATGCTGCTTTCTCGGTTCTGTTAAAGTTAGGAAATAATGTAAAAGATCCTGGCGGTCCATGGGACGCTCGATTAAATCAATTTGTAGGTCGAGATCAAAACATCTTTCACCCTGAATACCTATCAGCTGATAGAGCTAGAGCTATGGAAATGATTGGTACGATATATGGAGAAGATGCTCGAGATTTGGCTTGGCAACTATTTCAAGCGTACAAGGAAGAAGGAAACTATACATGGAAGCATTATCTAAATGGATTATTTAAATTTTCAGAATCGAGAGCTGCGGCAGTAAAGTTGAAAGTTTATACAGGGTCTCGAAGAGTGTTGGAAGTCTATAAGAAAAAAATAGAAACTGAAGGGTTTGTTCCTTTTTCAGACGAAGTTAAAGTTTTGGCGAACTCTGCTCTGCGCGTTCCGGGGAAAGTAGGGATTGATGCTCAAGGAAAAGATGTTAAAGAGCGTGCCCTGTACTACGAAAGAGCTATGAGTGGAGAATTCTTGCAAGCAACTGAGCTAACTGACCCAGTCTGGGTTAAAAACCATCCAGAAATGGATGCCTATAATACTTTTAAAGCAGGAGATAAAGTCAGAACTGCAATCACGGTTGGAATAGGGGCACTAGGTGCGGAAACCGATAAAATTTCGGCAATACCAAAAGCACAAGTTCTTCTCTCGGATATTAGAACCAGTCTAAATACTTTGGTGGATTTGGGGGTGATAAAAAAGAAAGATGCGGATAAACAAGTGTTCGACGAGAGTTTAAACGTGCTTTGGGAATTAAGTATATATAATCCGTTGAACGTCCGGGATTTATCAACTCAAACTAGAGATAAGCCAAAATTTTTATTACCTTCGAAACTGGCTGATCTGATGATCGTCTTTGGTGGATATGCCGGTAAAGCAGCAGATGTGTTGATGGCTCCAGAATACTATGATCAGTTAAAGGCTTGGGTAGGCAAGGCTAGAGTAGATTCTTTAAAGACCTTCAAGCGACACGCTAATGATGGAGGAATGATCTTTGGTGAAAATGATCAAAAGAAAATTGACGATGAAACCAGGGATTTAAAGGCAATCGAATTACCTGAATATCAAGGTGGTCCATTAATTCGACATTCTACAAACCCTCTCTTAAAAACAGCTGATGTGGTATTTACTCCAGGTGAAAAAGTGGCTCGAAGCATAGTCGACCGTATTTCGGATGCAGTTCCGGGAGCAGATATGTTAAAAGACTACCTAAATTCTAGAAGAACCTTCTAGCTTGTGGCTTGGAAAAGTGTTTATAAAGATGTTTTTTTATCATCTTTATGACTGGGAATTCAAGGATACGGTGACTGATATATAGGAAAACAAGATATGTATAGAAGAAAATCTTAATTTTATTTTGTTACCTCAACCACTTTGTTTAAGACATTTGCTGTATCCTTTGCTACAGACGGACCAGGTCTCCTGTTTGCAAGTTCAGTTGATTGTTTTAGTCCTGATTTTAGAGCTTCACCAATGGCAGCTCCGTATGGGAATGGAGGAGTTTTGAGAGCTTTCTCAACCATTTCGACATATTTACTGGACATAAGTAGTAGTCCAAAGCCGATGGTGGCAAGCATTAGGCTTCCAGCACTACCTGTCAAATTACCCAATCCGCCTCCTCCTGCACTAACTATTGCTCCTCCACCAGGTATCGTCATCGGTGGTGTCCAAATGTTTCCTAGTGTTGAGAGTGAGTTGACACCTAAAAGTGATTCAAGAAATCCTCGGCTTATGCCGGGAATACTGCTACCAAAGTTTCCAATAATAGATAGGATGGGTTGACACATAAGAGCATAAGAAAGGGTTAAGAAAAAGCAGGCAACAGGGAAGACAGCTAGATTACCATAAATACTTTTTAACCAATCACTAAAAGATGTTGATCCTGGTAATAGATTCCCGAGTAATATTATCGGAGCGAAAATAAGATTTACGATAATGCTTATAAAAGCTTGGAAAAGTTTACCTATTAGTCTTACGTATGAAATGATGACTCCGAATAAGATTAGTGATCCTACGAATAGACCAATACCATTTATATAAGGAACAAAGGTTGTAACGATTGCTGTTGCGCCGGCTACAACTATGCCTAGTAAACCGCCTACCATAAGATTGAAAAAAATAAATGGAGAAACCAATATTGCTACTATCGTGTTAACAATGAAGGAGCCAATTGCTCCAAATATTGATTGGCCACTTACAACAAGCGGAATGAACTCTCCTACTCCTGAGGAGGTTAAAATACCGCCTGCTTTTAGAATATTTATGCTCATAGCTGTGGCCACAGTGGAGAGGTCAACAAGCAATCCAACAATAGCGTAAGAAAATGTAATCATTATTAAAGTAGCTATCAATTTTGGAATAGCGAGCTGAATAGTAGCTGCGGTTTTGGAATCGATTCTGACTCTAAACATAATCATCATTCCATAAAGAACAAAAGCGAAAGCAAACATAAGATATGAAATGTTTCTAAAAGCTCTCCAGAGTGGAAGGATTGGTGCTAGTGCTGAGTATCCATATCCTGGACCGGCTGCGTAAGTATCGGGTATGATTTTGTGTTGTTTTAGGTTTGTGGAGACATAAGCTAAGTAATCCATGGAACTGGCAGGTCTGACACTGGCCAGCCCGGTAGTTATACGACCAAGGGAACCAACCAGCCCTATGTTACCCATATCTACAAACGCAATTTCACTTGGTTTTATTTCTCCAGATATTGCTTTGGACTTTATCGACTCAATAAATTTTAGAGATTTTATAAGACTGTCTAAAAAAGAACTGTATTGTGGTCCATACAACCATTCCAAACCCTGTAGTATCACTATGTCGGCAAATCCAACACCATCACCACTCATGGAATCTATTCCTGGAGAACATTTTCCAGAGTACCAAGTTTCTAAATTCATAAGGTCACCCGATCTTTTGTCACAATATTCCTTTATGTAGTCTTGGGGAGCTTTAAGGTTGTCTTGCCCAAAAAGATTTTCTTTGAGAGTGGGGCCTGAGGCGGCGCTGGTAATTGGTGCAAGAGTTACTGAAATTGATACAAAAATAAACAAAAGAATGAGGCTGAGGTGTTTTTGAAGTCGTCGCATAGTCAATGAAAATTATACAGGAAAAGAGGCAGATTAGTTTTCTTTGTAAATGTCGTAAACACAGCCGTTATGACTGGCTTGAGAATATCTCCTATCTTTGGTTTCGCATGTATCTCCTCCTGTGGGACACTGTGCTGCGTAACCGCCACCGGTAAGACAGCTCCCGGCCTTGGTAAGACAACTATTGCCTTCGGAATAAGTAGTACCTAGTTCCCAAACACGAATAGCGGTTTCGACATTTCTTTCGTCCCAAGAACAGGTGCCTGATGATTTGGCTGAGCCATTGTTTAATGGAATATTGAAACAAGTTTTTCCGGTAAAGAGAGGATTGCCATACTGTGTTTGAGCGATTCCTTTGGTCATAGCAAAAATGCCATCCAAAAGATTACATAAATTTGGTTTTCGAGCCGGATCAAAGACTTTGACTGCGTCTACATATGGTTTCAGCCAGATTGATGGATACTGGACAATGGAATTTATCGAATTTGCACTAGGATTGCAACCTGGGATTACGGTGCACGCAGCAAGATTTTGGGAGACAAAGTCTTCTTGCAAGTATTTGGAACCAGGGTTAAAAGCTCCTTCACCATAGAATAAGCCAATAATTAAACTAGGAGGAACTTTGAAGGCGGTCGCTGCGGCTTCGATTGCTTTTACTAAAGAGTCTGGGAGTTTGAGAGTGTTGTTTTTAATTTTACAGCTAGGATCTGGGGTAAAAACAGGGGGTTCGGCGCATGCGGAAGCTGAGGCTATTGTAAGACTGCATCTGGGTGAGTTTTGAAGACTCCCTGGGACAGTCCAGCAGTTTTGAAGGTAATGTATTGAGTCTTGGGCTCCATTGCTGATGCGGTTTATAGGTTCATATTCATTTAGAACTTCACCTTTACCATTGGGCAGGGTTTTGACTGCAATGTGATGAGCTACCGGAGCATCAATGGAAGCTTCAGGAATACTCTGTTTACCATCCGGCAACATCATAGTATAAAAGGAGTATTCCGGATTGGTGGCCACAGCCTCTCTGATGTCGGCCTGTTTGGGATTGTTTAGGACATCAAAAGCTTTGGCATCTTCGGTGGCTTCGACGCTCCAGGCTGGTTCACAGCACTGATCTCCTTCAATGTATTTACCTTTTCCTGTGCAAGTGGCGGGAACACAAACAGTTTTACCTCCTACAACTGAACATTTTTCCCCGAGATTACTACAAGACGGCGTGTAGAACCAAGCAAGTCTCTGTCCGGGAATAATAATTACTTGATGGTGATCGTCAACAGATTTGGCGGCTGTTTTGGGAGCTAAGACATGATAACTAAGGGGAAGGGGACAACCTACGGGGTTGGTATAGACCTCTCTGATTTCGCCAATGCGCTCATCATCGGTATATTTGTCTTTGTCTGCTGTGATGTATCCTTTTTTTAGAGTTTTTTCATCTGAGAAAATTCCTGAAATCTTATCAGCTATCCACCCAAGAGGACTGGTGATTATTGCTTTGGCTTCGGCTTCTAGCTGATCTATAAATCCCTGGTGAGCTATAGCAACTTCCGGTAGTTCTTCGGGCTTGTTTCCCATTCTGTAGTCTGAGAGACCATCAGGAGTAGTATATTTATCAACTACCCACTGTGGTTGAAGTGCGGGTAACATGCCGAATTTGGGAGAAAGCAATCCTTGGTAGATAGCACCAACGTAAGGTAAGTGTTCGAATGAGACATTGTAGAGTTTATATCTAGGTAGTGGCTCAAAATATTTGAAGAATTTATATGCATCGTTTTCTTTTACGTCCGGTTTTTTTAGGATATAACTTCGAACACTGTTGAAGTCTAAAGGGACGAAAGCATTATATGGACCGTCAAGATCTTTATCAAAAGCTGCGATGGCCAGATTGTATGCTTGTATTGCGGGGGTAGCTAAGGGAAGATCTAGTCTAAGTGCAGTGTCGAATAAATCTTGAAATACTGGCTTTAATTCTCTTGTGGCTTGTGCATATTCAGGACATACAGGGTAGGTTATAAGGCAACCAACTCTAATGAAAGGGAACTTCCAAAATAAGATGACTTGTTTTTCTAAAGCTTTATAGAGGGATTTAAAGTCGGTTTTTTTCTGTAGACCGTTGGTATCCGTAAAATCAAAAAAGATATTATCAATTTGATTATCGTTCGCCATATTCAATATAAATGAGCGTAGATTGGCTTGGTTGCTAGCCGGCATAAGGCGCCAGTATGTACGATAAGCTTCCCTGTTTGGAACTTCACCGTTATTCTCACCGCTATTGGAGAAGTCCATGGGTCGACCGAATAAAGAATTGTAGAGATAATTTTGAGCCAGAAAATCCGGAGAGTAGACATATTCAGCAGGAAGACTGGGTCCGTAGCTTCCAAGCTCGGCTTGTTTGACATCGGTGTTTACTAGAAGTGCAACATCGCAATTTGGGTCTTTTCCACCAGGACCAGGTCCAAAAGGGCTGTCACCTTTTCCACATTGAACAAAGGATTGTTTGTTTGGGGTGTTGTAACTACGAGTATCGGTGTATTGGACAACTGGCTGATAGATACAAGTTTTGTCATAAATATTGGGGTCTTTGGGAGTACTCTTGATGTTGCTGTAGCATTTTCCGTTTGGAGGAAATACTCCTGTACCTTCCGGGCATTTGTCAGGAAGAGGGGCAGCGGGAATGGGAGCAGTGGTGGGGGTGATGACACCTGATGGGGTGGGGGTAGGTGTTGTTGGTCCTGAAATAGAAGGGGTTGGAACTGCAGGAGCACAGTGCATATCAACATCACCTTTGTATTGAACACAGACTTCATTATCGAGACACATGGTTTTGCCACAAGGAATACCTATCGGTGGACCGGGGTTGGCTTGTTCGGCAACTGATGTTGAAGTACTAGGGTCTGTTGTTGGTGTTGCTTCCGGTGCCGGGTTGGCGGCAAAACTTATTTTTGCATTCAAAGATATACTAGTCAGAACTAGAGCCAGAAGGAAAGTAACGGTAACTATCAAAAAGGATTTCTTCACTAAAATGATTATACGTGGTAAGTAAGAATGAGAATAGCTTTTAAGGGATTCCGAATTTGGTTACCTGAGCTCCGGTGAAGTTCTCGATTATTACAAGAACTAGCCAAACTACTGCAAGAAGAATGAGACCGATGATGGCGTAAGTGAACATGTTCCAAGCGCTGGCGATGGCTTTGGGCTCGGCTCCGGCAGACATAAGACGAATACCTGCCATGATGAGTACACCGACAGCCACTAGAGCGATGAGTCCAGGAATGGGAGAAAGAAGGTTAGCAATTAAACATTTAATACCACCAATGGTGACGACATCACTGGCATCTACAGAGCCAATTTGTGAGCCGACACATGCTGGATCAATTGAAGCCCAGCTCGCAGCATAAGCTTGTGTAACTAATTGGAATGACATGATTTGATTATATATTATAAAAAAACCCGGGTAACCGGGATTTTTTATTTTCTAATCCTAAATGCTTAGTAAGGTTTAGGGATATTGATGTTTCCCTCGAAGACGTCGACACCGAAGAAGTAGGCAATGAGTTTCATTAGAGCCCATGATGCGGCGACGATGGCAAGACCGACGATAGCGGCAGTGATACGGTTTCTGGCGCTTTCGGTTTTACCTTTGTCTCCACCTGAAGTTAGCCACTCGATACCACCCATGACTAAGAAAGCGAAGGTAAGGATGCCGGCAATAATAAAGGCGACGGAAATGACACGACTAATAAGAACACCGATATCGGTGATTTTCATACCCGTTGGTTGGGGAACTCCTAGTTGGCCGGTAGCTGCGTAGACTTGGGAAATAAAGGACATATTTTTTATTTTTTAATAATTGATATTCGTAATACTTACTATTATATATGATTTTAGTCTTGTCAATTTCCTAGTGGGTTAGCTGTACAGAGCGCGTCGAGATTGATACCGAAGAACTCAAGAACTAAGATATAAACAGCGTAACTACTGGCAACTATAGCTAAACCGATGAGAGCTGCAGAAATACTTTTCTGAGCACTTTCGACTTTACCCTTGTCGCCACCTGAGACCAGCCACTGGACTCCACCCATGACCAAGATAACAAAGAAAGCGATACCTGAAATAATAAAAGCGGCGCTAACTAAGTTGCTAACGAGATGGCCGATGCATGTATAGCCAAAAAAGTTATTTTTGGTAACAGTGTCGCCGATAGGGAGTTCTATATCGGCGGCGGCGAATACTTTGGGAATAAAACTTGTGATCATAGTGCGTTGGGAAATACAGGTTTGAGAATGTTAATCTTGAAGACCTGTTGGATGAAATAGGTGATGGAGTAGGAAGCAACAAGGATCACAATACCGATTACAGAACTGGTAATTTTTTTCTGAGCATCGTCAATCCGACCCTTGTCACCCCCTGAAGTGAGATACTCTATGCCACCCCAAACGAGATAAATAATGAAGGCGATGCCTCCTACGGTGATTACGGTTTGCCAGAGAGTGGCAATGTAAAAAGCTAGACCTCCACCCGCACCTAAACTGGTGACTTTGCTAGAGATGGCATTGTTTACTATTTCATCGGCAGCTAGAGCAGGTTGGGCTATTTGTATGATCATGTTATTAAAATTTAAGCGCTTTAAATGGATTGAGAATATCTAAACCAAGGACGGCACCGACAATGCCGATGATAAAGTAAGAGGCTACAATGGCGATTAGGCCGATGGCGGATTGGGTCATTTGGGTTTGAGCTTCGGCTACTTTGCCCTTGTCGCCGCCGGCGCTAATCCATTTTAGTCCCGCGACAGTAAAGTAAACAACGAAGGCTAGACTACCAACAACAGTTAGTGTAGTAATAACAGAAGAAATAAAACCTCCAAAACTGGTTTGAACAGTAGAACTTATGCCTGTTTGGTATACTCCGGACCCCTCTATTTCCTTTCCTAAATCAATAGGGTTAGATGCATAGATGGGAGATATAATTTTAAACATTTTAGATTGATTGTAATTTTGGTGCGAGTATGGCGGTAAAAGATCCGAAAAGTATTCTACTGACGAGAGCGATGATTATAAAACTAGCAGTAATAATGACTAGTCCAATAATACTCATTTGAATTTTGTTTTGGGCTTCTGTGATTTTACCTTTGTCACCACCAGAGGAAATAAAAGCGATACCTCCGGTTATAAATTGAAAAAGAGAGAAAAGTCCGGCAATAACGATTAAAAAGCGGATGAGGGCAGATATAATATCTGTAGTTTGAACAACTTCTTTTGGAACACCTACCGGTAGATCTATAATTCCTACGACATCACCAGCTGCTGCGTAGACGGTAGATGTAAAATATTTTAAATTATTTATCATAAGTATTTAAAAGAATTTAAAGCCAAAGACGGCTCCAATAACTCGAGTAATTAAAAAGGCCAAAACAACAACAATTAAACCTAGTATGCCATAGTTTAGCATGTTCTGGGACATCTCAATTTTTCCTTTGTCCCCTGAAGCGGTGATGTAGCTAAAACCGGCGAAAATAATGACAATGAAAGCAAGAATTCCGGAGATGATGAGGAAATTATAAATTAGCGGATTTAGTAGAGTGGATAGAGTAGCCCCACTACCTCCCATGGCTTTTCCCGGGGCATAAAGTCCTTCTAGAGGTTCTAAGGCTGCCAGGGCTGGTCGAATAATCATATGTATTTGTGGATCCTCGATCAGGTCGAGGATGACGTAATCCTTATTAATTTATGGATTACTGTCATTTTACAGTAAAATTGGAGACATGGAAACAAATGACTTAGGTAGACGGGCAAAAGCTAGATTGGAGCTGTTAGCCAAAGAGGCTGATTCTAGGCTGGAAAAGTATTGGGAGGAAGAGATTGCCAGTAATTTTGGATTCAATCAATCACAAAAAGAATTGATAAGAAAGATGTTGCTTCACGCTAAGGAACACAATTTAAGAAAAGCCAAGAGAATTAGGGCATCATTTATTTATTACAGCTTTTTACTTGGTGGAATAAAGTCTGATGAAAGAGTTTGGAGGGCTGCGGAGGCAGTGGAACTTGTTCACACAGCATTATTAATGCATGACGATTTTATGGATAGAGATTTGGTGAGAAGGGGTTTGCCGACAACTCAAGTATTTTTTGCAAATGGTGATGAACATTATGGAGATAGTATGGCGGTGAATGTGGGAGATGCTGTCTTATGCCTGGGTTTTGAGAGGCTTTTGACTAGTGGTTTTGACTCGGAAAAGGTAAATAATGCAATGAAACAATTTCTGAGAGGGATAACTAATACTGCTTATGGACAAGCGTATGACACGAGTTTGCCAAAACTTGGAGACATGTCCGAAGAGAAAGTAATGAGTCTTCATAGGGCAAAGACAGCGATTTATACTTATGAAAACCCACTATTGATAGGAGGAATTCTTTCCGGGCTAAATCGTGAGACGATGGATGTCCTGCATGATTATTCGGTAGATGCGGGTATCGCATTTCAACTTCAAGACGATGTACTGGGAGTATATGGAGATGAAGAAAAAACAGGAAAGTCGGCAAATTCTGACTTGTTACAAGGAAAGGTTACTTTGTTGGTGTCCAAGACAATGGAGATAGGATCTAAGGAGCAAAAAATTGACTTGATGAGAGTTTGGGGGAAATTGGATGCCAATAAAAATGAAATAGAAGTGGCGAAAAAGGCCATTAAAGAAAGCGGTTCTTATAAATATTCGGTGGAAGTGGCTAGGAATTATGCAAAACGAGCGAGTGGTAGTGTGGCCAAGCTCCACGGAATAGGATTAAATGAGGAAGCTGTGAATTATCTTGAGGGGATTGCTTTGTATATGGTGGAGAGGGAAGTCTAGCTTCACTTGTTGGTTCGAAGACCGCCAAAAACCGTACTCACTCGTAACTATCTCGTCCCGCATTAGCGGGATTCCCTTCGGCTCCTATGTACAGCTTCCGTGCGGTTTGTTGGCTAGTCTTCTGCACCAAATGTTCGGCTTTACCTGAGTGACAATCGTGAGAGTGTTTGGTGGGGGGATTGTTTTAGGATTGTTTTTATGGAAATACCACGAAATTGGCGGAATCAGCCTGTTAATATGCGCTTTACGGGAGAAAGAATGAATCACCGAGAATTAAATATTTATAAGTATCCCGGAGGAGAGATACCTTTGACTGGTAGCTATCAGCAAATAAGACAAAGATTTGAAAGAAAAGGTTTTGATGTTTCAGCAACTGATGAGATTTTATTTCGTCTTTGGAGTGGAGTCGCCGCCGAATCGTCTATCTCTGTGGCTGAAGTCGCGGATAATTTCTTCGAGTTTGTTGGGAGTGAAGTCGGGAAATAAGGTGGGGGTGAAGAAAAGTTCGGAGTAGGCGGACTGCCAAGGTAGATAACCGGAGGTTCTTTGTTCACCTCCGGTACGGATGATCATATCCGGGTCTGGCATACCAGAAGTGTCTAGATGAGCTGAAAAAATTTCTTCATTTACGTTGTCAGAGGTAAGTTTTTCTTGAATGATTTTTTTGACGGCTCGGAGGATCTCATCACGACCACCATAATTTAGAGCAAAAGAAACGGTGATGGCATGGTTCTGTGAAGACTTATTCATGGTCTCGATAGATTTTTCAACAATATCTTTAGGGAAGCGGGAAATATCCCCCAAAATTTTAAGCTTTGCTCCTCTCTTGATAAATCTGGTGGCTAAACCACCGAAAGCAAAACGAAATATTCTCAAAAGTTCATTGACTTCAGTTTCATCCCTTTTCCAGTTTTCGGTGGAGAAGGCCCAAAAGGTAACATAGGGAATGCCTAGATCGACACATTTTTCAATAAGGGGTTCAATTGTATGGTTGGCGGCGTACTCGTGCCCCTTGAAAGGCTCCATACCTTTTTGTTTGGCCCAACGACGATTGCCGTCCATCAAGATTGCAATGTGTTTTATTGAAGGTTCCATTCAGTTTTGAATTATAACAAGAGATTGTTAAATGATGGTACCTAGACCTAAGAATGTCAGGATGATTTTGACAACTACATATGCCGTCATCGATATAATTATTCCCATAAAACCGTTGGTGACTCTGGTGGTGGCTGTGGCAACTTTCTTTGGATCTCCGGAGCTAAGCATAAGGTCCCAGCCGGCCATGACCAGATTAAACATAAAAACCAGACCGACGGCGACAAAGACAAAACGGAGGAGGGGTTGAGAGAATAATTTGCCCAGGTCGGCATTGTTGGGAATCAAGGCTTTGACGGGGCTGTCCATACTTGAAATATCAACTCCTGTGCCACCGGCAGCTGCATAGACCTGTTTGGTGAAATTTAACATATTTCTATTGTAAACCAGGTAGGCTTAAAACTTTGATACCGATGAAATTGAGGAGAAAGACGGAGAGAAGGATAAAAATAAGACCTGAGATGGCGGAGGTAATAATTTCTTGGCCTTCCTTGAGCTTGTCCGGAATGCCGGCAGAGGTGGTGACGATAAAGACCCCATAAAGCATAAGAAGGAGGGCAAGACCTCCACCGAGTCCGACTGCGATGCCAATAATGGAACTGAAGAAGGTGTTTGGACCCGTTCCCACTTCTGTGGAAATACAGCCAAGAGCAGTATCAATTTCGTTGTTTCCACAGTTACCTCTGGGAGAGACAAGGTTGAGACTTGCAGCGTGTGTAAGAGTGGGAAAAAGCAAAAACCAAGATAGAAGTGTGGCGGCGAGCAGCCGGGAAAGATATTTCATGCAAGGTAATTTTATCATGATGAGTTAAACTAAGAGAGATGAAGTGGAGATATTTATTAATCATGGTGGTTTTGCTCAGTGTTTTTGCCGGACTAGTAAAGGCAGATACTAGCTGCGATGGCAAAAGCGGGGATGAACTAATTACTTGTTTGGGAGCTCAAATAGGAGAATTAAATAGTTCTTTGCAGGCGAGTAAGAATGCTACGGTGCCACTCGAAGCGGAAATTACGAAGCTAAATGCCAGGATTAAATCGATTCAATCACAGATAAATCTAGCGGTTACGAAACTTAAGGCAACAGAAATGGGTATAAAAGATCGAGGTGAGAAGGTTTCGACGCAATATGTCGTCTTGTCTGCAAAGATAAGAGAAATGTATATCCGGCTTAGGTCACAGCCTTTATGGGCGAGCCTGTTATCTAAAACAAGCATGGGTGAAGCCAGATTGGAGCTGAACTATAGACAAGAAAGTAGTGATAGGGATAAGGCTGTAATAGTAAATTTGGTAACTGAGATAGGCCAACTTGAGATAGATAAAAAGAACTTGGAGACTCAGAAAGAACAATTGGCTAAGCTTCAGACAGAGCTGGATAAGCAGAACAGCTTCTTCTTTGGAGAAGTGGCCAAAGCGAAAGCATACCAAAAAGATCTGTCCGGGAAAATCGCAGCTTTGTCGGCTCAGCAGCAATCACTACTGGCTGAGAAACAAGGAAATTTTCAAACAACAGTAGGTGATGTGCCTCTAGCAGACGATCCTGCTTCCAGACCGGATTACAACCCTGGATTTTCCCCTGCATTTGCCTCGTTTTCTTTTGGGGCACCTCACTTTAAGGGAATGAGTCAGTATGGAGCTTATGGCAGAGCTAAGGCCGGACAAAACGCGGATGATATTCTTCATGCTTATTACGGAGGAAGTATCTCTATCAAGAAAGATTATGATGCTGGGAAACAAATAAGTGTCCAAGGGTATGGACGAATGGATATAGAAACATATGTCAAGAGAATTTATGAGATGCCCGGTGGTTGGGGGGATAACGGAGGAATGGAAGCTCTGAAGGCACAAGCCGTAGCGGCGAGGTCTTACGTTCTTGCTTGGACAGATGAAGGCAGAGGAGGAGCAATCTGTACGACTCAAGCATGCCAGGTGTATAAAAATAGTAATAAGGGGGGGAAGTGGGAAGAAGCTGTAAATGCAACTCGAGGCTGGGTAATGATGAACAACGGAAAACCATTTAAATCTTGGTATGCTTCAACATCAGGCGGGTATCAAGAGTCTTATACAGATAACTATGCGGGATATACGACTCCTTCGCTTTGGGATACGCCGACAGGGAGAAGTGGGTGGACGTCGCAAGCTTATGAAAAAACTGCCGGTAGTCCGTGGTTTTATAAGGCTTGGTATAGAAATGAAAACAAGGAAAGCTGCGGGAGATCTCATCCTTGGCTAAATGAATCGGAGATGTCGGATATCTTAAACGCGATTATTGTGTATCGGAGTGGTAGTGGGGTAGAACACATTTTGCCTATTGATTATGTAGGTTGTTTTAATAAATCTGGTGATCCTTGGAGTATGGAACAGATGAAGAATGAGGCAAATAGTCAAGGCGGGGCGATTACAAGTGTTAGTAGTCTAAGTATCACTTATGGAGATAATGGACAGACGGCTAATGTTGTTTTCCAAACCAATAGAGGATCTTTCCAGGTTTCTGGACAAGAGTATTACAAAGTATTTACTTTGAGGGCGCCGGGGAAGATATCACTGAAGAGTGGATTGTTTAATATTGAGAAAAAATAGTCAATTTTTTTATCGCGTTTCGAAGCCCGCCAAAAACCGTACTCACTCGTAACTCTAAGTGCTAGTAGTCATGGTGTTAAAAATTGGTATTTATCTATATAGATTCCCGATCAGGTCGGGAATGACAGTGGTGTGGGATTGCCACGTCGTTTCACTCCTCGCAATGACGAGTGGAGGGGGATTTCCCCCTTCGGGTACCAGCGGCCCACTCAGGCTCGCCTCGCTGAAGCTATGGCGAAGCGGGTCGGGAATGACAGTGGTGTGGGATTGCCACGGCCGACCTAAAGTCGAGTCTCGCAATGACGACGTGGTGTTTGGTACAATTAGGTATGCCGGAGATTTTTAAAGCCAAGAAATCAGAGAATGTGGTTGATGATGTGGAAAAGATTTTAGGATCATGTCCTCGTAGCCAGTGGGGATCTTTGGTGGCGATTCCTGAATGGTCAAAGTTTGAATCTCAACAAGAAGATGAAAAAATCGTAATTTTGGGTAGGAAACATATAATTAGGAATCTGGGGTGGATAACAGTAGTTTCTTTTTCATTATTTATACCGATGTTTTGGAAAGAATTTCCTTTTATTAAAATGTTGGACGGAAATGCTCTGATTGGTATGACAATGCTTTGGTATATGGTTCTGGCTTTTTACGGACTGCAGAATTTTTTAATGTGGTTTTACAATGTTTACATAGTGACAAATGAGAGAATAATAGATGTTGATTTTGTGGGGCTACTGAGTAAAAATGTCAACGTATGTCAACTGAACAAAATTGAAGATGTTAATTATTCTCAAAGAGGGATGCTTGCCAGTTTCTTTAATTACGGTGATGTGATTGTAGAAACTGCCTCAAAACAGAATGTTCCGAACGCGAGAGATGAATCTTCGGCTTTTACTTTTGAGTCTATAGCTTACCCTGACAAAGTGGTGGCGGTAATTTCACAATTAATTGAAGAGCATGATGATCAAAATAATCAGGAATAACAATATATGGAAATAATACCCGGACTAGTCATAAATTTAAGTTTGATAGTCGGAGTTATGGTAAAGATATCGATGGTTCTGGTTCTGATTTTGTCTTTTGTAATGGTGCGCCAAGAAAACTTAATGAACAATGTAGTTAACTTTCCCATCGGTGGAAGCTTGAAAGTTCTAACTTGGGGGTACTTTCTTCTGTCTCTTTTTGTGACTGTTATAGTACTATTAGCTTAGGAAAGGAACACCTGCCCAACAATGAATACCGGTTTAGGACTATCTTTTTGGAGAATTGTAAACGAGGAAGGCTCAAATGGATGGGCACAGATTTATGCACGAATTCCGTATGATGATCAAGAATTGCAGAACAAAGGAGCTCTTTTTGGAGTTGTACTTGGAGAAAAGAGAGATGATTGGGCTGAAATCGATGCAGAATTGATGGGATGGGTAGAGGAGTACTTCAATAAATTGGACTCTTTGGGTGATTTGAGTGATTTTGGAAACAGTTGGCAGAAAAAATACCCTGACATGACCGGAGTGTGGGTGTGGATAAATGTTCGAGATGGTAAACGTGAGATAAGAATTACAAGATGGGGTGAGGGAGTGGTGACATTGGTAAGACAAGAAAAAGAGTTTGATTTTTCAAAAAATTTAATTCCGGGTAAGGTGGTAAAAGGGGTGGTGGAGGAGGGAGATAAACTGGTTATTTGTTCTGGAATATTCCCCGAACAGATGTCTGATAAACTACCTAAATCTACGGAAGTGGATATTTCTCAGTGGAGTAAAGAACTTGTGGATATGGGTAATGCAGCTGCCGGGCTTATTTTTAACTTTGGTAAATTGATGGAGGTGGGGATGGAAGACAAAGATTTTGAAGTTGTAGAAAATAGTAATTTTAAAGTTACGGTACCGGTGGCTGAATTGGGATCTGAAATAAAAGATATTGAAGAGGATTTTTCGGGCAATGTAAAAGAAGATTCTGAAATGACTGAGAATAGACCTTCTTTTGATTTAGCTCAAGACAGATTGGTTGGACCTTTGGGTTTTAAGGAAAAATTGATAAATAAATGGATAGGTTTCCGTCAAGTAAAACAAAAGGGTTTGGTGGACAGAAAAGAGAATGTAAAAAGAAAAAAATGGTCGATGCTTTTGGGTCTCATATTCTTGGTGTTATTGTTGGTAAGTTTGATAACCGGGTCCATAAAAATAAAGCAGACTGCCGAACTTAAAAAATGGCAAAGTTTTTCCGATCCTATTGAAAAAAGTCTTCAGGAGGCCGGAAATTTAATAAGTATTAATCCTTCCGGGGCAAAGAAATTGATAGAAGACGTAAAGGCAGAATTTAGTTCCGGTAGAAGCCAGTTTGAATCCGGTAAATATAAGAAAGACTTGTTGGATTTGGAAAAAAAGATTAACGATGGTTGGACATCAGCTTCAGGAGAGAAAGAAAGTGAAGTTGATGAGATTTTGAGAATTGATTTGGTAAGACAAGGTTTTAAAGGAGAGAGGTTGGGGCTTATTAAGGGGTCGCAGTTTCAGTCACTCGATTCTTTAATGGGGGTGGTGGTAACAGCAGACTCCAAAACAAAGGATATCAAAGTCGTGGCCGGAAAAGGTGAGGGGTTGGGATGGGTAGATGTAGCAGGAGAGGCCAGTAAACCTATGATGTTAAGTTCGGGAGGGGTAAGAGATGCTTTGACGGGAGCGGACTTAATTAAATTTGATGCTGCAGTGGCAAAGCCGGTGGCTATAGGAAAGTTTGGAAGTAATTTGTATGTATTGGATCAGGGAAATAAAGAAATATATAAATACGCCGGGGTGGCGGATGGTTTTGGTGACAGAACAAGATGGTTGAAGCAAGACCAGGTTATTTCGTTTGAGCCCGTTGATATGGCTATGGATACGGATATCTGGATAGTAGCCTCTAATGGACAAGTGGATAGATTCAGAAGGGGAGCTAAAGAACAGTTCTCTCTAAGTGGATTACCGGTGAATCTAAAAGTAAAAAGAATTGCTGTAGATCAGAATGGAACAAAATTAGCTCTTCTTGATAGTACCTCGGGAAATGTAATTGTTTGTCTCAAGGATACGGGTGTGTGCAATCAGGTCCTAAAATCAGGTAGGTTCATTGGTGCCGGAGATATTGAATTTGATGAACAAGGTCAATTGTTGGTATTGTATGCAGGAACAGTAGGGGTGGTGAGATAAACAAAGACCCCTCACAAGGAAGGGTCTTTGTTTTATGTGGAGACGGAGAGAATTGAACTCTCGTCTGAAATATTAAGCCTACAGAGTCTACAAGCGTAGTTTGCCGATTTTCCATAAAGCTTCAGGCAAACAAGAACACCTTATGGTCGATTTAGAAAAGTTAGTCCTCAGGCCTAAATCAAACCTGAAGCATTCAATCCGGTATTTTTTCGCCTTGTGAGAAGCCCGGGATCCGCTGGCTCTCAAGACGTCTTCAAAGCTACTATTTAGGCAAAAGCGTAAACGGGAGCGGAAGATTTGACTTCACCAAAAAGGGATTTAACTCCACTAGAGATGAAACCAAGTATTTTGTCTTCTTTATTGACAAGTATTTTTTGGTCTTTTTGACTCCTATTACCAAAGGAGGCTTGCAACTGTAAACGTACTATCCCATCGAATCCTGTCGTCCCCATGTCTTATAATATCATGAATGAGCGTAGAGGTCAACTTTTATGGATTTACCCCTTCGGGTACCAGCGGCCCACTCAGGTCGGGAATGACAGTGGTTGGGTGGTGAGTGTTAGGCGCGGAGACCTCGGAGAAAACCGATTTTTTCAGTAAGGTTAACACCCATCATTTGATCGCGACTGGCTTGCATGACAACGGCGGCCAAGAAGAGGTCAAATTCGTTTTCGTCCATAGCTTTAATTTTGGCTTTAACACCTTCTTGAAATTTCTTTAAGCTCATTTTAGCCGTGAATTCACCTGCCCAAGGGTACTTAGAAACACATTCGGGCATAATTTTAGTCCAGAACAGATCCATTTTTTGTCCTTTCATCTATTGGTTTTTTAAACGTCTCGCTATGCTCAGGTTTGAGACCCTTTTTTTAATCAACTCTCTCTTTTCGAACTTCTTCTTGCCTCGGACTAGAGCGATTTGCACCTTCACGAGACTGCCCTTATTATACAGCTTCAGAGGCACTAAAGTCAAACCTGCCGACCTCATTTTGGTGTTCATAGCCACGATTTCTTTCCTGTGTAGGAGGAGCCTGCGGATACGGGAGGGATTATAGTCAGGATCGGTGGCGAATTTGTATTTCTGAATATTTAGGCCTGATAAGTAGGCACCGTCTTCACGGATGAGGACTCTGGCGCCGGCAAAGTTGGCACCACCACCTCTAACGCTCTTAACTTCGGCTCCGGTCAGCTCAATTCCCGCCTCGTAAGGTTCGATAACTTCGTAATCAAAATAGGCTTTTTTGTTTTGGACACTCACAAGGCTATTTTACATTAAGATTAGATATGATTTTGGAGGCAATTATAGATTTTGTATACCCAAAGATATGTGTCGGGTGCAAAGAAATAGGAAGCTTTTTGTGTAAGGATTGTATGGAAAGACTGGACACGATAGACCAGATATGTCCTGAGTGTGGTGAAGGTTCTCCTATGGGGTGGACTCATCCGAGGTGTGATTCACCAAGTGGAATGAATGGGTTGATAGCCATTTTTGAATATAAGGAACCGATCATGAGAGCAGTGGTGGATGGGATCAAATATGGGTTTAATAAGGATTTGGCGGGTATAGTTCTTAGAGATTTCAGGTTTGAAACAGGAATTGTTTTTGATTTGCTGGTTCCGGTGCCATTGTATTATTATCGGGAAAATTGGCGGGGGTTTAATCAAGCGGAATTGCTGGGGCAAGTTATTGGATCTCAGATGCCAGGTGTCAAAATAGAGAGGGTGTTAAGGAGAAACAAAAATACAAAACAACAAGTGTTAATGAAGACAAGGGAAGAAAGAGAGGAAAACATAAAAGGGGTGTTTTCTGTCGGCAAAGAATGGTCCGGAAGACTGAAAGCTAAAAAAGTATTGCTAGTGGATGATGTTTTTACCAGTGGTGCCGACATGAGGGAATGCACGAAAGTCCTTAAGAAAGCCGGAGTAGAAATTGTGTGGGGGCTGGCATTGGCCCATTAATCTATTACAATAATAGCAGTGAAGAGAAATACGATTCTAACGGTAATATTGGTTTTTATTTTTGTGATAGCTGTTTTGGGATTAATTGATATTTATCCTGGATTCACCCCTTCGGGTACCAGCGGGCCACAGCACTCAGTGCCTCGCAATGACAGTGAAATAAAACCGTTAGTGGTGACTTCGTTTTATCCGGTTTATTTCTTTGTCAAGGAAATTGGGGGAGATAAGGTTAATGTCATAAACATTACCCCTTCCGGAGTTGAGCCACACGATTACGAACCGACTGCCAGAGATTTGGTGCAGATTCAAAAAAGCAAATTAGTCTTTATAAATGGTGGTGGCTTTGAATCTTGGGCGACAAAAATAGCAAAAGACGGGGCTAAGGTCGTTGAGTTAGCTACCGGACTAATGGAGAATAATGATCCCCATGTATGGCTTTCGCCAGAGTTGGCTAAAAAAGAAGTAGAAATGATAACAATGGAGCTGATTAGGATGGATGAATCAAATTCGAGATATTATCTGGAAAATCAAACAGTGATTTTGGCTAAGTTGGATAAATTGTCCGCGGACTTTAAAGTGGGATTGTCGCAATGCAAGGAACACAAAGTGGTGACTTCACATGATGCGTTTGGATATTTGACACGAGAGTACGGATTAACACAAATTTCGATATCCGGGATAAGTCCGGATGAGGAGCCATCTACTAAACAGCTTGTAGAGATTTCTAATCTAGCGAAGAAAGAAAATCTGAAGTACATATTTTTTGAAAAATTGGTAAGTCCAAAGCTGGCTCAGACAGTAGCTGAAGAGATTGGGGCAAAAACCTTAGTATTAGACCCGATTGAAGGAATAAGTGATAATGATGCAAAGCAAGGGAAAAATTATTTAACTTTAATGGAGGAAAATTTAGCAAACTTAAAAATTGCACTAGAATGCCGGTAGATCACACACAAAACATTATCGAAATTGAAGAAGTGAGCTTTGCTTACAATGAGGATCTTGTATTGGAGAAAGTTAGTTTGAATATTCATAAAGGTGATTATTTGGGGGTGATTGGTCCTAACGGGGGAGGAAAAACAACGCTGATAAAAATTATTTTGGGGTTACTAAAACCATCTAAGGGAGTAGTCAAGATGTTTGGTGAAGATATTCATACCTTCAAGGATTGGACTAGAGTAGGGTATGTACCACAAAAGGTGATTAATTTTGACGTTAACTTTCCTGCAACAGTGTATGAAGTGGTGGCTATGGGAAGGTTTGGAAAAATTGGATTGTTTAAGAACCTGAGAAAAGAAGACAAGAAAATTATTAGCGATTCTCTAAGACAGGTAGAAATGTACGATTTTAAAGATAGGATTATTGGAGATCTGTCAGGAGGGCAACAGCAAAGAGTGTTCATTGCTAGAGCTCTCGCGGGACAGCCTGATGTGATATTCCTGGATGAACCGATGGCAGGAGTGGATGTACAAGCTCAAGATCAGTTCTATCACTTACTAAAAAAACTAAATCATGAGCTGGAATTGACACTTGTGTTTATTTCGCACGATATTGAAGCGGTAGTTAATGAAGTTACAGAGATAGCTTTCGTTAATAGAGCTTTAACTTATGACGAAAACCCAAAGAAGTTTGTAAAATCCGAGATGGAAAAGCTTTACGGGGACAAAAAATTTATTCATCATCACAACCATGCTTGAAATATTTCAATACGGATTTGCCCTGAGAGGGTTGGTGGCTGGAGTAATCATAGGTTTGATTGCGCCACTAATTGGAATCTTTTTGGTGCTTCGAAGATATTCATTGATCGCTGACACCTTAGCACATGTATCTCTAGCTGGCATTGCTATTGGATTCCTGCTGAATGTAAATCCGATTATGACAGCAATGATTTCCACGGTCCTTTCTTCGGTGGTAATTGAGAGATTGAGAATTTCTAAGAAGGTTTATGGAGAGTCGGCTTTGGCTATCTTCTTGTCCGGAAGCTTGGCTTTAGCTATTGTGCTGATCAGTTTGGCACATGGCTTTAATGTTGGCCTGCTCAACTATCTCTTTGGTTCGATTGTAACTGTGAACCAAAGCGATCTTTATATTATTGGCATACTAGGAGCATTGGTGGCAACAGTTTTGTTCTTGTTTTACAAGGAATTGGTCTACATAACTTTCGATGAGGAGTCGGCTCAAGTAAGCGGAATACCCACTAGAACCATTAATACTTGGCTAATAGTATTGGCAGCTTTGACGGTTTCTCTTTCAATACCAATCGTAGGAGTTCTCTTGATATCAGCTCTGATGGTAATTCCGGTGGTGACGGCTTTGCAGTTTCGACAGAGTTTTGGGGTGACAATCTTGATAGGGGAACTGGTTTCATTGTTTTCGGTGGTGGCCGGAATTTTTACCTCATTTTATTTGAACCTTTCGACAGGAGGAACTATCGTGCTAATTTCCTTGGCTATTTTTGTAGTGTCTTTGGGATTTAAGAAGAGATAGTTATTTTCTGTCGTCGTCGAAAAATTCGTAATATGAGAGAATTCCGATAGAAGTCATTATGAAGAAAAAGAAGAATTCTTCCAAGGGGATTTTAAAACCAAACATTTGTACCCAGCCGATAAAGTTGTTTCCTGGGAAGGTCCACTGGTTTAATTGAAGTGCTGTGAGCTCGAACAACAAGGAAAGAATAAAGAAATATGAGGCGGTTTTGATATATTTTGAAATTAGGCGAGGAAAAAAAGAGAGAAACGTAACGGAAGGAATAAATACTAAAAGTAAACCGAGCCACAGGTAGGCGTATTTGAAAATAAAGATGTCTGGATTGGAAGTTAATGTGACAAGAAATATTGTCAATGCAGAAAATAACGGCCATATAAGAAACTTAAGTCTCTTGTCGACGAGCTGATGTTTCCCTTTATCTAGGAAATGTTCGTAAAAAATAATTGTGCTGTAAACTACAAAAAAACCCCAAATTAGATCTTCGATTGGGATTACTCCAAAAACACGAAAAGAGAAAGAGGTCTGAGGTATAAACCAAGAGTGATTAATTGTTTCTATGTAGTCGACAATAAGACCAAACGGGGGTGTAAGCAAGGAAGTAAAAATAAGAGTTTTGGCTACTCTGTTTGGAGTTCTTAGTGATAACCATAGCGAAGGAAGTCCGTAAAACAAGAGAATGGAGGTAAGAAAATTGGATTTTAAGGTAAGTGAGATTAAGACGGAAAATATTGGAAAAATAATTAGGAGGAAGATATCTAGCTTTTTGAAGAATTGTGATCGAGAATTCATTAACTTATCTTCTCAAATAAAAAAAGAATAGGCAAGGACGTGTCGCGAGAATTTTCTATTGCGGAGGCGGTGGGGGAAGGATTCGCCTTCGGTCACCTGCTGTGTCTCAGGACCTGTCTCAGCAGGTTTGTTACAAAACTGCTTCCGACTCGTTCGAATCCCACATGGCAATAAAAAAATCGGTGGGATTTTCTCGCATAAACTTCTGCTGAAGTTTTGCTCGTACCGGACTCGGCAAGATCGTTACGAGCTTGCCTCCGTCACTCGAATCCCACTTAAGGTAAAAATAAATGTCCCCGACAAGCGAGGACATTTATTTTTAGCGGAGGCGGTGGGAGAAGGATTCGCTTTCGGTCACCTTCGGTGCCTCAAGACCTGCCTCACTAGGTTCGTTACGAAACTAGTTCCGGCTTGTTCGAATCCCACGAACGAAATTTAAGTCTACTCGCGCAAGGCGAATAGACTTAATTTGCGGAGGCGGTGGGATTCGAACCCACGAGGCCTTTTGGGCCGCGGGTTAGCAACCCGCTCGAATAACCACTATCGGACGCCTCCATCACGATCAAGAGTTATTTTACCAGTAGAGGCACTTGGAATGGTAAAATAAGCACACACGGAGAGTGGGCAGGACGGTAATGCGTTAGTCTTGAAAACTAATGGGCGTAAGCCCTAACAGGTTCGACCCCTGTACTCTCCGCCCGTGGAGGGGTCGCATAGTGGTCGAGTGCAGAGGTTTACTAAACCTCCGTATCGCAAGATACCGCGGGTTCGAATCCCGCCCCCTCCGCCTACCGGCGGACAGGTCCGCCCAGATGGTTTAAACTGAAGTTATGGAGCTCGAAAATATAATTCAGAAAGAGGGTGAAAAAAATCAGCAAGTATTAGTGGATATTCCGGTATTTGTAGAGAAGAATACGGAAACTGAAAAGGTGCCTTCCAAAAAGATTCCATGGAGATGGTTGGTATATTTAGGGATTGGTCCTGTTGTGTTGTTAATTATTATTGTTATGCTAAGAGGGACGGGTGAGGCTCCTGACCTAGAGATTACGATGCCTACAAAGACTAGTACTAACAAGAACCAAGTAGTCACCTTAAACAATTCACAATCAACTGAAAGTGGTGTAATTGGGGGAGGAATTTATAAAAATGAAAAAGAGGGTTTTCAAATTACTCCTCCGTCAGGGTGGCAGCTAGATGAAACCGGTAAAACAGGAGCCATCGTGATATTTCTGAATCCAACTACAAAAACAATTGGAAATATTAATTATGCGACAATCTTAACTGTGGAAAAACGCAACGTTGAGGAGAGTTCTTTGTCAGATCAAATTAAAAGTATTAAAGATAAAACATCAAAAGATTTTCCTGATTTTGTATTTGAAAATGATTCTTTGTTTTACTTAAAAGGCCAACCTTATTATTTGATAGGTGGAAACTATGTGGTAGGTGGGGTCGACATGAGGCGTAGAAGTTTAATTACGGTCAATAAAGGTTATGGTTACGCGGCTACTGCATCGGGTCCAATGGTAACTTGGCCGGACAACGAATCTGTGATATCTGATGCACAGTTTTCATTTAAGTTACTTTGAGAGCCTTATGCTAAGATGAAATGTGGCTAAAACCGACACTTTAGATTTCAGTGAAAAAGAACTTTTGGAATTTGAGGCATATGATAGGCCTCATAAAGTTTGGACGAAAGAATTTTACAGTTCCGTAATCGTGATTGCTTTCCTCGTGTCTATAATTATGTACTTTATTGAGGGTCTGATGCCCGTAGTGGTTATTTGGGCGCTTGTATTCATGCTTTGGGCCATGGCCAAGACTGAACCGAAGATGATAAAAACAGCTTTGACTTCTTGGGGATTAAAATCGACAGAGAAGACTTACAGGTATGAAGAGATGACTAATTTTTGGTTTGAGACTAAGTGGGGTACTAGGCTCATGAGGATAAATCTATCTATCGTTCCATGGCATTTGGTGGTGGTAATTGATCCTAAAAAGGAGGATGAAATTAAGAATTTGATGTTAGAAAAGGTGATATACCAGGAGCCGGCTGTGACCTGGGTAGACAGAGCTTTGAAATGGGCGGGAGAGAAGATGCCCTTGGAATGAGGAGAAAGACCCGTAGGATGATAAAATAGAGCTCGTATGAGTCCGTAGCTCAGTTGGATTAGAGCGCCTCCCTGCGAAGGAGGAGGTCGTGCGTTCGAGTCGCACCGGGCTCACAAATGTCGATGACCGCCTCTGCTAAAGCTACGGCGAGTCGATGGAGGATGGGCAGGACGGTAATGCGTTGGTTTCGAAAACCAATGCCCTTTTGGGCTAACAGGTTCGACTCCTGTATCCTCCGCCCACCGGTGGATAGACCCGGCTAAATATAATAATTTTTGATGTATGAAGAAAATTAAAGATAAAGCGTCTTTGGGAGATTATCAGGAGTATATAAATGAGATGGTGATTGAGAGAGACTTTACTGACACAACGGTCCCTGAACTGTTTATGTATCTTTCTGAAGAAGTTGGAGAGCTCGCTAAAGCTGCGAGACAATATACCAAAATGCATACTGATGATAATTCGGAGAAGATGGAGTTAGATCATGAATGGGCTGATGTATTTAGCTATGTGATTGATTTGGCTAACCATTTAAACATAGATGCTGAGAAGGCGTTCCGGGAGAAAGAGGAAATAAATAATAAAAGGGTGTGGAATAAAAAGGGGGAGTGAGATAATACCTGTATGTATCCGTAGCTCAACTGGATAGAGTACTTCCCTCCGAAGGAAGTGGTTGTGCGTTCGAATCGCACCGGGTACACAAATAGTTTTTTTAGTTGTGTTCAGGATTAAAGACTTCGTCTTTACCTTCACCCCCGCCTCACCGAGCTCGTTACGAGATCGGTTCCGGCATTCTTCGATATTTTTGCAAATTAATTACCAATATCTCCTCAAGGGAGATATTGATAATTCTAAAAATATCTCAGACCCCTCAGGTCGAGGTTGTGCGTTCGAATCGCACCGGGTACACAATTAATTTTCTTTAGTTTCTGGGTGTAGAATATGGCATGTTTAAACTGGAAAACGATCCTGTTTGTGACGCGGTGGGAGAAAAACTTAAAAGATTAGGTGTTGATGGTGTATTTTTCGATTTGGATGATACCTTGATTTACACAAGTGAAATATTCATTCAGTGCATGCAGGAATATGCCGAGGAAGTGGCTGAGAAGATTGGGGTAGGAGAGGATAGAATTATGGGAGCATTACAACCCATAAATGATGAGGAACATAAAAAGATGGGGGTAAACCCCAAAAGATGGGCGGTAGTTGTGGAGAAGTTGGCAAAGGAATTCGAAGGAAGTGAATCTGAGATTGTGGAAAATTTAGATATGTTAATGAGAATTTACTCTATTGTTCCTAGAATGCGGGAGGGGGCTAAGGTGGCGCTGGAAGTTTTGAAGAAAGCTAAAGTCAAAATGGTACTAGTGACTCATGCGAATGTGGAATGGACGAACTTCAAACTAGATAGTCTTGGTCTGTGGAATTATTTCGAAACTGTGGTGATTGTGGACGAGAATGGACACAAAAAATCGATTGATTGGAAAAGAGGAATGGATGCGATGGAAATTGCGCCGGAAAGGTGTTTGGTGGTGGGAGATAGTTTGAGTGGGGATATCAAACCAGGAGATGAACTGGGGTCGAGAACAATCTACATGCCTAGTCCTTGGGCAGTGTACAGGGAGGGTGAGGTGCCTGAGAGAACTGTGGTCATTAACGAAATCGGTGAATTCCTCGCAGCCTTGGACAAGTTAAGGTAAAATATACAAGTTCGAGTGTTAGTTTGTGTGAGGAGTTCGGATAACAGTAGTTATCCAACACCTCCGCGCTCGCAACTGAAAAATAAGGAATTTTTCATTTGCTCACTTGGAGGAGTCGGATAGTGGTCTATTCCGCTCGCTTGGAAAGCGAGTGCGCTCCGGCGCTCGTGGGTCCGAATCCCACCTCCTCCGCAGAAGAAAAATAATTGCCCTCATAAGGTCAAGTTGGTACAATCAATGAGGAATTGTACTAATATAACCCAAAGATGGAAGATCAAGTCGAAGAAGTAAAACAAAAAACCGATATTGTGGGTCTGGTTGGTCAGTATGTGGCTCTCAAAAAATTAGGAAGGCACCAAAAAGGTCTTTGTCCTTTTCACAGCGAGAAGACCCCGTCATTTATGGTAAACGAAGAAATGCGACTCTATAAATGTTTTGGGTGTGGAGCCGGAGGCGATGTATTCAAATTTTTGATGGAGATTGAAGGCATAGATTTTAGAGATGCTTTGGAGAGACTGGCGGAAAAAGCAGGGGTAAAACTCGTTTCCAGAAAATTTGAAGTGCCTAATGATAAACAAAAGCTTTTGGAGGTTATGGATTTGGCGGCAAGATATTTCCACTGGCTGTTGACCGAAGGGAAGTCCGGTGAAGAAGCCAGGAAATATTTGGAAGATAGAAAAATTAATAGCAATTTAATTGATACTTTTAATTTGGGCTATGCTATGCCCGGGTGGGACTATTTGATGAACTATCTGGTAAATAAAAAAGGATATTCCGAAGAGCTGTTAGAGAAAGCAGGGCTAATAAGTAAAAGAACCGGAGGAGGTTATTATGATAAATTCCGGGGAAGAATAATGTTCCCATTGCAGGACGCAAGTGGAAAAGTGGTGGGCTTTACCGGGAGAATTCTGCCAAGCTTGGCAAAAGAGAGTGAACCAAAATATCTTAATTCACCGGAAACAGAAATCTATCACAAAGGTAGAATGTTGTTTGGCTTCTACCAAGCAAGACAAGCAATCAGAGAAAAGAAAAGAGCTATTTTGGTGGAAGGACAGATGGATCTAATAAGTTCTTATGGCGCCGGGGTGTCTGAAACAGTGGCTGTTGGAGGAACGGCTCTGACTGAAGATCAAATAGAAATGTTAGCAAGGCTAGCCAAGACAATCTACTTATCTCTGGATGCTGATGAGGCAGGGATTGCTGCTATTAAGAGAGCAGTAGATATTGCCGAGAAACGAGGCTTGGAAATTAAGGTGGTAAATATTGAAGGAGGAAAAGATCCTGATGAAATCGCAAGAAAGTTTCCAGATAAATGGAGAGAGTTGGTGGAGAATGCTATTGATGTTTATGAATTTGTGATGCTGAAATCTTTGGAAAAAAATGATATCTCGACAGTATCGGGAATTAAAAAAGTAACAGAAGATGTGGTGCCATTTTTGGCAAAAATTGAGAACAGTGTGGTGAGAGAGGTTTGGACGAAAAAACTGGCCGAAAAACTTGGAGTGGAACCTTCGGTGGTGAAACAAGAAATAGAGAGAATGAAATTTGGCAGGGGTCCGGTAGAAAAATATCAATTGAGGAACGTTCCGGATAAAAACGAACAAATTGATAATAAAATGGAGAAATTAGCAAAGAGATTGGTGGGTGGTTTACTAATTTGTCCAGGTGCTAAATCCAAAATAAGGACGTGGGTGAAAGACACAAAGTTGCCTGGGGCACTTGGAAAGGCTCTGGCTATGGTTTTGGATACTGATGAAAATGATGCGACGAGGCTGGTAGAAAAAGCTCCAGCAGAGCTCAAAGGTCTCATAGAAGATGCTTATATGGCAGAAGGTGAAGGAGAGACGGAAGAAAAGGATGTTCTGAGTTTGGCGGTGCAGCTATTGAGGGAGGTAATCAGGGAGAAGCGAAAAATACTAATTGATGAGCTGAAAACAGTAAAAACAGGAGGTTCGGACTCAAAAGAAGAAGAGTTGTCTCAGGAATTGAATGATCTGGATAGAGAAGAGAACAAGATAATGGTCCTCTTGGGGTAATTATGGCTTCAGCTGTGTTAAAATAGGAGAGAATATTATGGCCGATAAAAAGACTGATCTATCCATTCAACTAAAAATCAAAGAGATTTTAGCCTTAGGTAAGGAACAGGGATTTGTAACCCAAGACGATATCTTGGAGTATTTTCCTCACCCTGAGACCGAAGTAAACGACTTGGATTACTTGTATGAAATGCTTTTTAAGGCTGATGTTGATGTGTTTGAGAGTGTGTTGGCCGGCCAGGATGCTGAAATAGCTGCTGCCTCTAGTGACCTAGAGAAAGAGCTAGAGTCATTGTCCAAATTGGAAGACACTGAGGTAAATGACCCGGTCCGAATGTATCTTAAAGAGATTGGTAGAATTCCTCTCTTAAAAAGAGATGAAGAAATATCTTTGGCTCAGAAGGTGGAAAGAGGAGACAAAAGAGCTAAGGACATGCTTACTAAGTCTAATCTCAGACTTGTGGTTTCGATTGCCAAGAAATATATGGGAAGGGGGATGAGTTTTCTGGACTTGATTCAAGAGGGTAACAAGGGTTTGATTCGGGCAGTAGAAAAATATGATTGGACGAAGGGTTTTAAATTTTCGACTTATGCAACTTGGTGGATTCGTCAGGCCATTACTAGAGCTATTGCCGACCAAGCCAGAACTATCCGTATTCCGGTGCACATGGTGGAGACGATCAACAAATTGATCAGAACACAACGTAAATTAATGCAGGACTTGGGCAGAGAGCCGACCGATGAAGAGGTCGCAGCAGAGCTGGAAACCACTCCGGAAAAGGTCCGTGAAATTTTAAAGATTGCTCAGAAGACGACTTCACTGGAAACTCCTATCGGAGATGATGAAGATTCATTACTGGGGGACTTTATTCCTGACGAAAGACAAGCGACTCCATACGAGGCTACATCCAGACAGCTCATGCATGAGAATCTGGAAGAAGCTCTTGGATCTCTGACTGAACGCGAAAGTAAAGTTCTCAGAATGAGATTTGGATTGGACGGAAGTAAACCTCTGACACTTGAAGAAGTCGGTAAAGTATTTGGAGTTACTCGAGAAAGAATTAGACAGATTGAAAGTAAAGCGCTACGTAAACTTAGACATCCGTCTCGTAGAAGGAAACTTCAGGATTATTTGGAGTAGGTTATTTTATCTTTGGTTGAGGTTTACCGGGGACTTTGTGGTGGTTTGGGCAACGGGCTTGATATTCTTGTGAGGCACCAATAAGGACGATGGGGTCGTCGTAGTTGGCCGGTCGGCCATTGATTAATCTTTGTGTCCGTGTGGCTTCTTCACCACAGATTTGTCCATCGATGTTCTGATTGCATATGGCAGTAGGTCTATCTATATCGTCGCAAAGAGCTAAGAGCTCCGGCATAGGTCCAAATGGTTCGGCTCTAAAGTCCAGTGATAATCCCGCAAAAATTACCCTAATGTCTTCTTCGAGAAGGAAGCGAACTACGTCAATAATGCCGGCGTCAAAAAATTGAATTTCGTCGATAGCGACCATATATGTGTCAGGATTTAAATATTCAATAATTTCGTAGGAATTATTGACCGGGGTGGCTTCGTGACTGCCGCCGGAATGAGAGGAGATACTGCCCGCTTCCCAGCGAGTATCGATGGCGGGCTTAAAAACTTGGACTTTTTTTCCGGCATACTCAGCACGGGAAATTTCTTTGAGTAACATTTCTGTTTTGCCTGCAAACATCGAACCGGCGATGCCTTTGAGTTTTTCGGTCATTTGAAGCTATTCTTCCTCATCTTCACTCTCTTCAGGTTGGTATTTTTCATCATCGAAGTGTTTATCAATATAATCTTTGACAAATTGATCCAATCCTTCGAAGTAATAGGTCCCTGATTCATTTATCTTGGTAATGCAGATTTTGGAGCTTTTTAATGCCTCGTTTAAACTCCGGCAATTAATTTCTAAACTTCCGAGATAGTCTTCCTGATCGGGAGTGGTCCATGGATCACCAATAAAATTTACGTTATTATTAGAAAAATACTCGCTTAAAGCGTCCATGCGAACTTCGTCTATAAGTAAACTATCAGCAGATATTTTATTGTCTAGTGGATTGTTGTCATTATCGACAACAGAAATGACTTGAATGCCGTTTAGTTTTACGCGAACTTTTATATACGCATAATCAAGGATTTCCAGCTCTCCGTCCTCGTAACTGAAGTTTTCGTCTTCAGCGCCTCCAATATCTATAATTTCCGACATAAAGAATTATATACATACAAGTGTTTAATTTGACAGTATGGAAGAAAAGAGAATAAGATATGGTATGTTAATTAACTTACTCATCAATGCGCTGGCTTTTTATGTAACCGCTTATATTGTGCCAGGGATACACATTGAAAATTTGCAGTCTTTAGCAGTAGTGTCTATTGTTTGGGGAGTCTTGTCTATTGTTTTGAAACCTATTTTGATTCTTTTGACATTGCCGGTAAATATTATGACCTTGGGATTGTTTACCTTTGTGATTAATGCTTTTATGATAATGATTGTGAGTGGAATAGTACCTGGGTTTAGGGTGGATAGTTTTGGAACAGCACTTCTTGGAGCAGTAGTCCTTTCTCTTCTAAATGTAGTTCTGGGAAAGTTGGTTTAAAAGTTTACAGAAAATTATTGCACCGTGACTGTTCCTCGTTGGCTGGGTGAAAGATGGTTGTGGTATTTAAAGTCGCCGATGGTAGGAAATGCAAGTGATTTGGACTCACCTGTTTTGATAGCACCTAGGTTTAAAGGGGGATAGTCTGTGTGGGTAGGGTGAGGGTCACTGGCAATCGAAATAGTTGCATCGCTTTGGTTAGACCAGGTGATAGATTGCCCAGGTTTTATCTCTACTATTCGAGGATCAAAGCCGTCGTTGTTTACAACAATATTAATGTTTTCTGCTGGGGTAGAACTTTCGGTATTTGTAGGTGTTGTGCTCGGATTTTGCTTGGAAGATGTATAAGTGAAGCCAGCATAAATGAGGCTGCCGATTAGGACATATAGAAGGATCCAAGACCAAAGAGGTCGTTTGGTAGGGCTTACTTTTGGGTATTCCATACCTAAAGTTAGTCTTTTTGGACAAACTTGTCAAATTAGATATTGGGATATTCTGATTTGGCTTGCTTCGAGTAGCTAGTTTTGATAAAATAGCCATGTTCGTTCATATTCCCCTGTAGCTCAGTTGGTAGAGCGCCTCCCTGTTAAGGAGGATGTCCCTGGTTCGAGTCCAGGCGGGGGAGCATAGAGTCTTATAGTATTGTATTGTGGTATATTAGACTATGCTTGGAAGTGAGTTTGTAACAGAAGAAGTATTTGAAAGGAAACCACTAGAAATTAGAGATGGCTTTGAGTGGTCACTCGATACTCAAAAATATACACCACCGTTTGCTACAAGAGAGGAAGTTAATGGTCTTCTCGTTGGATCGGAAAAGTCGGTTTTAGTTTCATCGAAAGGTGAGTCAATTTATAGTGTTAATTTCTCAGAGTGTTCGGGGGCGCTTGTGAGGAATCGTCAATCTGGCATTATTACTCTAATACATGAATCACTGTGGTCTGAAGCTGCTAGTGCAGTATTTGCTTTACAAAAAACAAATGATCTTGATGTAATTACAATTGCTGAACCGGCAAGAGGCTTACCTTTTAAGAGAATAGAAAGAACTCATCGTATAGGTGTGACTCAGTTGATAGACATTGTTGGGTCTGGTAGTGATATGCAAATATCTGATAAAACTAGAAAGTTGAGCTGGTCTACTTTGTTAGGATTAACTGATTTAGAAATAAAAGACATGCTAAAGGTGTGTGCGTCGTCAAACGCTGTTGGTGATACGAGGCATGTAGGTGATATAAAGATTCCTCTTGCTGGAAGAGAAGGATGGGATTTGTTGTATAGACCGAAAGAAAACATAATATGGATCTACGAGCCAGATGCTAAAAAATTGTATAAATATAAGGGTTTTTAATATTATTGTGCTGAATAGGTTCGAAAATCGTCCCAGCGGGCGAGCAAAAATTTTTAGGCACGATTTTATCACTATAATAGAGGGGGTCGGGATAGGTTTCGAACTTTTTGATTTGGTATGATTTATGGATATGGATACTGAGCTAAAGAATAAAGTTCTTGGAATAATGTCCAGGGTCTTGAAAATTAATGAAGATGGAGTAAAAATTTCCGTTATTGGTGGTGGTTTTACAGGTGCCTCCAAATACCTATTAGAAACTGAGGGAAAGAGGTTGTTTTTGAAAGTAGCAGACTCTAGAAATAGTAGTGTTGACGCCAGTTTGGTTGCGTATGAAGCAGAAATATATCAGTTTCTGGAGAAGGTTGGTTTGACAGAGATACTGTTTCCAAGATATGAAAAACTAATTGATGAAGATGGAGTAAAAATACTGATAATTGATTATCTAAGCGATGTTACTTGGGGTGGTCCTTGGAATATAGAAACAATAGAAAAACTCGATGTTGCACTGGAAAAGTTGCATTCGAAGAAAGTGTCTGATATTGATTTAGATGAAATTGAGAAAATTTCAGGAGAGGTGTTGACTTTGCTTGGACAAGAATTGCATCCAAAAAAATTAAATAAGGAAGAAATGTCTAAAAAGAATAAACCCTTTTTTGATGCATGGGACAAAAAGAAATGTGGATTTACAAACTCAGATGGCGAGGTTTATTTTGCCGGTAATAGAAATTTCGCCGAGGTCATAGTTGAGGAGACAATGAAGGATTTTGATGAAGAAGATAAGGTTTTGACAATGCACGATCTTAATTTTGCCAATATTTGCTTTTCAGAAAAACAGGCATATTTTGTCGATCCTTTATTTTTGAGAATGGGCTATGCAGATAGGGACAGAGCTGTGGTGGGAGTAAATATATTGCAGCAACTAGGGAAATCTGCAAACCAAGAACTGAGAAAAATGGTAATCGACAAATATATTACCAATAAAATGGTACTGGCAAGTCTAATTAAATATTATGTAACCACGACTGCAAGGAAAATGGATTCTGGCTCGAAGAGTTTTCAGAAATTTCATCAAGAATGTGCAGAAGTGGCGTTAGAGCTTTTTAGAGATTGGGATTTTGACAGGAAATAGTTCGAAAATCATCCCATCCGGCGAGCATCGTCTATAATTTGGTATGGTAAATTTTGAAGAGATAGCTAAATCAAAGAATCAATATCGGAGTTGTATTATGGTCGAGGAGTTGAAATTTCTCGATCAGTTCAAAGGACTAGGTATCGAAGAGGTTCAGAAAAATAAAGATGGTGTTTTGGTTGTCAACATTCCACTTGACAAGATTGATGAGTTTGTGGATCTTTCATTAAAATTGATGAATCCTGGAAGATGGAATGAATATGTTGGTCCAACAACCGGATTTTATTTTAAGATGCCAACAGGCGAGAAACTCCATTTTTTGATAGATGGTAATGGATTCAATCAGATAGTAAGGACTTTGAAGGTATTTTTGCCTAGCTGGAAGTTAACCAGCGAAGAAGATTTGTGGAAGTGGCTTGCTTCAATTGATATCTATTCAGATTGGCTGAACGAAGTCTAGTGTAATTTGGTTCGTATAAGGAGATGGAGGGGATTTGGACAGGACTCGAACAAGTATTTTGTTGAGACTGATCTTGTATTTTTTGTGCTATCAATGAAATGTTTGTTCTAATCCTATAAAAAATGCAAGACTTCCTGCCACGAGCATTGTTAGAAGTTCGATTCTATCTCTGATCGTAGCTTTGTTTGGTTTTATGAGTGAAATGTTTAGTTCTCCGTCCATAAAGAGTTTATATCCGAAACCTTTTATGTATTTTATCCATCCAGCCGACAATCCAAGACCACACAAGATAAGTAGAAACCCAATATTGCTCATTTAAGAATTATATTTTATTTGGGCTGGAATAGTGTTTTAGTTCGATAATCGTTCCATCTAGCGAGCCAGTTGGAACTTAATATGCTAAGTTGTTGGTGGTCCATTAATTGTCGTATGATTATGGTATCAACAAGTAATATGTGTAAAAAACAAAAACTTATATTTGCCTTGATAATTTTTCTTTGTTCAATCTTTCAGATTAAAGTGGATAAGGTGTTTGCATCACCTCCCGCTCCTGCTCCACGGTGTTATATCGAAGGAATCATTCAGGAAGTGACCCATATGGAAGCCTCAAGTGATAATACGACTGGAGGACCTACAGATAGAGCAAACGATATTTCTGAACGCTATGTATTGAAAATCATTATAGATAAAATATCGTATGTAGATGGAGAAAAATCTTTTCAGTCATGTGATTCTTTATATCCATTGGGCACTACTAAAGAAATTGTTATTAACAAAGATAAAATTATTAACGGTACTATCCCGACAGTAAAACAAAAAATAACTGGCACAGTGAGTTCATTTTGGTGGCCATCCTTTGATGATTATTCTGTTACTTCGGATAACAAGGTTCCTAATACCATAAGTTTTTTTGAAAAAATCAAAGCTTTTATTATTCAAATAGGACGGTATTTCAGATTTTGATATTGCCCATTTCTCCTCTGACTTGTGCGACAAATTTAAAGTCAGAGAAATCCTTGATCCTCTTCCTCTAAAGCTACAGCGGGGTAAAGAAATCCTTCTAATTGACTGGTTGTATTAGAGTTACGATTCTCGAATTGATTTTGACTGTTACGGTGTCAAATTTGGATCAGGTTCACATGAGTTTTCTGGGTTGTGCCAACAAGAACTGCGTCCGGCGTCCTTAAACAGCCAACTGTCTGGGGTACCTGGTTTTTTTTGACTTGCTAAGCCCCAATACCAACCATCAATTAGTTCATCTTGAGTGATAGGAGCTATTATTTCCGTAGGAGGAGAGGAAGAAGGGGGAACTGAGATTACCGAGGGAATAGTTAAAATTTGAGAAGTAGGCTGAAACTTTACGTATCCAACATATCCAACAATAATTAAAATTATTGGAAGGTATAGCAATATTATGGGGAACTTTTTTTTATATTGCATAAATAATACACTTCATTATACTCCAGTGAAAACCCAAGGCTAGCGTTTATGAACATAGTTGGCAATTGCGTAATAGAAAATATGGAAACTATAATATATGGAGGTGCGCACCGAGTTGGTATATAACGCGTAGACAATGTATTATATAAACATATGAAAAATTCAAAATTGTTTGTATCGTTTTTGATAGGTGTTGCGATGGTACTGGTATCCTTCCAAAGCGTTTTTGCTGCTTCTCCGACGGTAGTATTCGATCAGCAGACAGACGGGTCCGGAGTTGTCTTTAAATCTTCCGAGAATGGCTTGGACGATGATTCCATCACTTTTGACAACTTTACTCTTAAAGCTAATACTAATATTAACGAAATCCGCTGGGTGGGAGGCTATTTGCCTAGTTACGTTTATAACTATGGTCCTGTATTAGATTTTAAGATTGCGTTTTACGGAACTATTGCGAACCAACCCAACTTTGTAACCGGTCCAATTAAAGTTTACGATTTTAATACCGGTATTGGTAACGCGAATGAAGCCTCTGCAGGAAATGGTTTGTATAACTATAGCTTTGTTTTACCAAAGCCCCTTTATGCCAGCGCTAACACTAAATATTGGATTGAGATTGTTGCCGGTCAGGCTACCAACGGTAATTGGGGCTTGGCTAAATCAATAGCCGGTGATTTAACGAGGTTCAATGGCGTGGTTAATTGTCCACTTTGTCAAACCTATCGTTTTTTGACGAACGGTGATGCCGCATTTAGTCTCTATACTAGTAACGTTAGGAAAAACGTTAAATAGTAGGTTTGACTATAAGAATTCTGTTCTGTAGATGACATATAATCTTCGTCATGGTTGAAAAAAGAGAGAGATTGTCATCAGGGGAGATTTTAAAAAAGTGGATTCGAGAGGCTAATTATGAAGTGCTTCCGACGGAGAAGGCGCTAAGCTTGGTTGATTTGATTCCTGCGACAAATAGCGTGAGTGTGACCTGTAGGCCGACAGGGATTGAGGAAACCCTTGGCTTTATAGAGCGACTAGGTTATGAAAAGATGAAAAGAGTATGGCCTCACGTTGCGGCGAGAAGAATTCAGAGCGAAAGCTATTTTGATGAGGTGGCAATGAGAATAATAAATTCAGGTGCAGAAAAGGTTTTTGTAGTAGGTGGGGATGGCATGGCTACAAACGAAAACTTTACGAAGGCAGAAGATGTTCTTAGAGGTTTCCATAAAAGAGGTGTCAGTTTTGAGAAAGTCAGAGTTGGGGGTTACCCGGAAGGAAATCCTGTGATAAAAGAAGATCCGATTGAGATTTTGCTGAGGAAACAATGGCTGGCGGAAGAGCTTGACCTGGAAATGGAGATTGTGACACAGATGTGTTTCGATGTGGATACATTAATTAGTTGGATACAAGAGATACGGGAAAGGGGTGTTTATCTTCCTGTGGAGGTGGGAGTGGTAGGGAGAATTAAATGGGATACTTTTTTGAAAATATTAGGAACATTGGGAATCGAAGATGTTTTTGCTTTTCTCAAATCTAAGCCAAAGTTGGCGGCTTCGCTAGCGACCGGGGTGATAACAGGATTTTCTCCGAATGATTTCCTGAAGGAGTTGGCAGAGAAAAATAGGGCAGACTTAAACATTGGAGGAATTAGCATCTTTACTCTAGGGAATGTGACAAGTTCGGTTAAGTGTTTAACTGATTTGGCTGAATCAAAGTAAAGTGGCTCCAGAGTATTGCCAGTCAAATTTAATCCGACCATCAGGAAAGAAAATGAGTTGACGAATTTGAGATGGGTCGGCATCGATGGTGAGGGCGTTTGTAAGACAGACGTTCTGACCATTCACATCGTAGATACCCGCATTGTGGCCCGTGGTAAGAAGTCTGTGACCTATTTTTTCTATAAATGCTTTGATTAAATATAGTTTCGTTTCAGACAAAAAATGTTTTTTGGTCCATTTTCCAATATCGTCGTTTTCGCTCACGGTTGGCTTAGCAATTTTTCTGAGCGTGAGCTGTTCAACCCCCAGAGATTTAGCAAATTCGATTATTTTCAAAACTTTTCTAGGAGTATCGATAGCGCCCTTGTGCATAGTGACACTGAATCGGACAGAATAACCAAAGCTTTTTAGGTGTTTTACCAGTTTGGGAAGATCGATATACTCTTTGGCATATGGGTTGTAAACTTTGTGATTTTCCTCCGGAATATAATGAATAATAGAAATCGCAATCCAGGAAAGACCAAGGTCGTACCACTTTTTTAGGTAGGATTCGTAACGGTTTTTTTGGCTGATTAAGTTGATTCCATTGGTTTGTAAATCTATTAAGGGAAACTTGTAAGGTTCCAAATGCTCAAGATAAGAAGTGATTTGGTCGGGGAAGAGAGTGGGTTCACCTTTGCCGGTAATCATGACACTGCCCACAAAGTAATCTTTGGCAAGCCGGGCTGCTTTTTCAAAGTTGCGCCAATTTATCGGCTGGGGGTGTAAACCAAGAGCCTTAATACCTGTCATTTTGGAAACACAGAATGGGCAAGAAGCATTGCAGGCCCCGGTTCCGGCAATAATACTAAAGTTTTCAGCTTGTCTCATCTTAGATATAACCCCTTTCTTTGATTAAATAATATGGTGTAAGGCAAAATCGATAGTTGCTGCCTCGGTTGTAAATTTCCATTGAGGGGTTTGACTCTTGATTGGAATGAGCAAGTAAAACCACTTGGCTTGGCTTGGCATCAAGTCCTAAATCAGAATTCATTTGAGAGACGGCTTTCTTTTGAAGAACCCGGTACTGGTTGACAAGTTTTTTTGAATCAATTTGGTTTAATACTTTTTCGGCGATGATGAGAGATAAGATATTTTTAAACCACTTGTTAACTTCAAGAGTTTTTATCTCGAACCTGCTAAAGGTAAAGCCAATGCGATAGTAGTAGAGACCGAAAGGTTTACTAAGCGAAACAATTACGGCGATTATATTTGGGTGACCTAGCTCGAATCGGTGAGGATCTGTAAGGCCAACATAAGTTGCATCGTAAATTATTTGCTGGCCCGAATCAGCAACTTTTAGAATTTCTGAGTCGGGAATGATATTGCCGTCCCGCGCTGAAGGGTTTGATAGAAAGAGAATGCCTTTGGGGAGGGTGAGTAAATCCAACAGATCATTCACTATGGTAAATCTAAGGCCTAAGTTCGAACCATAGCCGGCATAACCTTCGTATTCACCTTTTAGGACATAAAGTGGGGTATCCGGTCTGTTTGCTTTGATATAAGAAAGGAGGTGAAAGATACTCTCACTAGCTCCACCTGAAACATATTTGAAGGGGAAGGAATTAAGATCTGGAAGTTCATATTTAAAGTGTTTGATGTAGGCGTCTAGAGCTTTATGGTGAAAATCGTCGAGACCGGGATTGACGGATTTGAGAAAAATTTCGTGAGGATAAGAGGAGGTAGCTTCATCAATTATTTTTCTGACTTCAGGAAAGTAGTAACAGTAAACAGCTTTAAGTGGTTTTGTCATATTGTGTATTAATTACACTATCATAATGTAGTGTATAGCTTACACTAAGTATTGTCAAGCGCAAGAGGAAGTTCGTGCAGGTGAGGAAGCTTTGAGAGTCGACCTAAAAAGCAGAAGAGTCTGAGTTTAGTTTGTTTAGTTCTAGGTCTAAAGAATCGATGTTGACAGAGTTAAGCTTGTCTTGAGCGTTTTCAAGACTTGAGGTGTCGGTAATGTTTTCGGCAGATAGTGGAGCGGGTGCTGTTGTTTTGGCAGTTTCACTTTTCTTAGAAGTAAAAAGGTAGCCTACCAGGACTAGAAGGACAATTAGTAAAAATAATTTGGTTTCTTTATTGCTATTTTGGTTTGTTTTGGGCATGGACTTTGAGTGATATTAATTGGCCGGAGTAATGGTGGGTGACACTTTGATGTTTTTATCAACAGTGTGGACTGCGACGATGAGAGTATTGACAGATTTTCTGTAGTTTTTTAGACCTTCTTTGACGGCTTTCATATTGGTGTGAAATTGAGCAGTAGTATTCTTAGCTGTGCCATCCTCACAATTTAAATTGCCGATATCTGACTTTGCCTTGTCAAGCTGTGTTTGAATAAGTGCTTTTTTGTCGGCAATATCCTTGACAAGTTTGTCGTAGTTAGTCACAGTTTTCCCCGAAGTAAGAACCTTGTCTGTGTAGTATTTTTTGACACCTTCAGCGATTCGATCAAAAACCGTTTCCATGGAGGCTACCAGTTTCGTAAGCTGAGTCATGCGAGTTTTGGTATCTTCTTCTTTTGATTTGCAAATTTTATTTTTTACGGCAGAGATTTCCATTTTCGGAAGACTTTTAAGGTTTTTGCCTTTAATGTCTGTATTGGCCGCAAATACCGGGGAAGTGAGAAGGAGAAAGGTGATGGAAAGGATGGTAGGTTTAATCAACAGGGACGTTTTGTTCATGAGGGTATTTTATAAGTTTTGTTCAGGTAAGTCAAAATGGTGCAAAAATATCCTATAAAAGTTCTTGCTGTACGAATTACCTACGAGTGGGTAATTTTGAGGGAAATGTCTATATAATAGAGCGCATGAACCTTATTTAGGTTCAAAATAGTGTATTGACAACACTAAGATTTGGTATATAATGGTGTCATAAATACACTAAGTATTTGGTTCCTTGAAAATTGAACTACAAAATTGAGAGTTAAGGAGGTTTTTGTGAATCAGATCAAAGTTTCTTCGGGAATTGTAATTGGCGCCGATCATGTAAGGATCAAAAAAAACTGTCAAGACGCACTTCTTGTGGTTGAGAAACAAGATTTATTGGTCGCTGTTGTAGGAGATGGAATGGGAGACCCGATTGATTCTCTTCACGCTGAAGTTGGGTCAACAATTGGTGTTACAGCCATTGCAAACTATATTGCCGGCCGTCTGGAAAGTGCGCCAAAGTGGAAGTGGAATTCGATGTTAAGGGGGAGAGAGTTGTGGGAGGAAACTCAAAAGCACACTCTAAACCTAATTGAGTCTACTTCACACGCAATGGGGGGAAGTTATTCCAGAGCCATAATTAAACATTTTTTGTTTACTATTGTGGGAATGGTAGTAACTCCCGAAATCACTTTGTTTTTCGGCACAGGAGATGGAAATTATTTCTTAAATGGTCAAATGTACGAAATGTTTGCCAAAGATGTTGATAATATGCCCCCTTGTCTTGCGTATAATTTGGTTGGAACGACCTCGAAAAGATTGACCACAGAAGATTTGAGACTGAGGGTTCGGCATGCGGTCTCCACAAAAACAGTGCAATCAGCGATGATCGCTACTGATGGGATTGAATGGTTTCTTAAAGATCCGACAAAAATCGTTCCCGGAACAAGAAATCCCGTGGGTGGCCCTGAAGATTTTTGGAGTAACAAGGAGTATTTTGAAAACACTGAAGCATTAGGGTGGAGACTAAACTTGTTAGCTACCGAAAAAAAGAGAATTGATTGGGCTGTGTCCGAAATGGAAACACAACCGGCGATTCTAAAGGACGATTTAGCTGTGGTGGTCGTTAGTAGATTGTAGAAAGGAGACCCCATGCATAGAGTTGCTTATAGAAATGGAGAAAGAGTTCCCTTGGATCCCAGTAAGTTGAGAGGGAAAGGCGGGGAAGCATATATTTACGAAACTAGCCCTTCCAGGGTAGGGAAAATCTTTAAGGAAAGAAACGATCCTGATTTTGATATGTTTCCGGATCAACAAAAAGAAGCAGAAAAAAGAATTATTATGCATCAAACGAAACTTCGAGAGTTTCCTTTTGCCATGTTGCCATCAAGTGTGGTGGTGCCCCTAGATCTTCTTACGGACTTGTCCGGGAGAAAAATATTGGGTTATGAAATGGAGTACTTGAAAGGTTATGAAACTTTGATGCAGTATCTTGATAGGGACTTTCGTGAAGTCGGTGGTATTGGAAACAATGTGATGATGCAGATCTTTGCCGATCTACACCCCACGGTGAAACAGACCCATGAAGCCGGAGTAGTAATTTCTGATTTTAATAGTCTTAATGTGTTAATCAAGCAAGCAAAGGCAAAATTGTGTGATGCTGACAGTATGGGGAATAGTAAATATTTGAGTCCAATGTTTACGGCTGCTTATGTAGATCCGAAGCATTGTGATCCTAAACAGAAGTCTCTGAAGATGATCAAGCCTCACGATGACTTGTCTGATTGGTACGCCTATGTCGTTATGCTCATGGAAGCACTATTGTATGTGCGTCCGTGGGGAGGAGTTTATAAGCCGAAAGATAGAAAAAACTTGGTGACACTGGATGCAAGACCTCTCCGGGGAATAAGTATTTTTAACCCTGAAGTGGTTTATCCAAAACCGGCGACCCCAATGCATATTCTGCCGGATGATTTATTGGATTTCTTTTTTAAAACCTTTGAAAAAGGAGAAAGAGGAGAGTTCCCGACAAAGCTTTTGCAGATTAGGTTTGGAAAATGTCTGAACTGTGGTTATGAGCATGCTCGAAGTATCTGCCCTAATTGTTCTGCCGGAGTGGCAGCTCAGAAGGTAACCCAGATCAGAGGAAACGTCCGGGTAGATTTTGCTTTTCAAACAGGAGGTTTGATAGTATACGCAACAGTGCAAAAAGGAGAGTTGAAATACCTCTATAACGAAAATGGTCGGTTTCTTCGTGAAGATGGAGCAGTAAGTTTGGAAGGTGGCTTGGATGTGGGTATGAGGTATCGGATACAGGCAAACAAGACGATAGTGGCTAAAAATGGACTGATGGTAGTCTTGGAAAACGGAAAAGCGGCTGAGAAGATTGCGGTGGATTCCTTTGGGAACTTACCGACCATCGACGCTAATTCTAAACATTACTACTGGTCTAGCGGTGGTTTTCTCTATCGTGATGAATCTTTAGGTCCCGAGATCATCGGAAGTGTTCTTGAAGGTCAGACGCTTTTTTGGGTGGGTGAAAAATTTGGCTTTGGTTTTTACCGGGCTGATAATTTGACTCGCGCTTTTGTGTTTGACGCTAATAGGTCCGGTATTAACGATTCTGTAAAGATTGTTCCCGTTAAAGGACAATTGATCGATTCGACTTGTGTGTTCGCCGGTACTCATGCATGGTTTATGACTACGGAAAAGAGTGGCTCCAAGATCATCAACAGAGTTCAGGTGATTAACTCACTGGGGGAAATTGAGGCCACTGAGGAGTGTGAAAATGGGGATGGTTCCTGGTTAGGAAAAATTCGAGGTAAGCTGCCAATAGGTGACTTTATCTTGAATGCTACCAATGACGGGATAGTTCGTGCCGAAATCGTAAACGGCAGAATTGTTCAGACAAAGGAATTTCCCGATACAGAACCATATGTCGACGAGAATTCGTTCTTGTTGCCAAGTTCTAAAGGGATCTATGTAATTCGCAAGAAAGAAGTACTGAGTTTGACAATCCGTTAGAAAATGAAGGAGAAAAGAATGACTAATCTGCCTATTCCTACACATTATGATGCAAGAAAAGTTGGACAAGTTTGGGAACCGAAGTATGCCGAATTGGAAGTGTCGGCTGAGAAGTATGCAAAACAGTATGACATTAAGCCCGCATCGACAGATTCTGTAAAGATTGGGTTAATGGGAATCGATGTTCAGAATACTTTCTGTATTCCTGAATTCGAGCTCTATGTTGGTGGACGCAGTGGAACGGGCGCGATCGACGATACCCGGCGTTTAACAGAATTCATTTATCGCAATCTGCGTAAGATAAATCGCATCTTTGCGACGATGGATACTCATACTGCTCAACAAATTTTTCACCCGGTGTTTTTCGTTGACAAAAATGGTAAGCACCCTGCTCCGTATACTGAAATCAGTTCTAATGATATTCGTACCGGGAAATGGATGGTCAATTTGGCGGTCGTTGGTCGTGTGCCTGGAGTTGACTATAATTGGCTTCAGTCATATTTACTTGACTACTGTACTCAGCTGGAGAGAGCCAATAAATTCCGCTTGACTGTCTGGCCCTACCACGCAATGCTTGGTGGTATTGGACATGCGCTGGTTGCATCCTTCCATGAAGCAATTTTCTTTCATAGCATTGCTCGTGAGACCGATATTGAGCCAGAGACAAAAGGTGGAAATCCACTGGATGAAAGCTATTCGGCTTTGCGCCCAGAGATCTTGTTTGCCATGGGGCAACCGATTGCTCAAAAAAGCACAAGATTCATTAAGGCGTTGATGTCGGTAGACAAGCTGTATATTGCGGGACAGGCGAAGAGTCACTGTGTGGCATGGACAATCGCTGACCTTCTGGAAGAAATCAAGGCGGTCGACCCTGCGATGGCAAAGAAAGTGTATCTGTTGGAAGATTGTATGAGTCCTGTGGTGGTTCCTGGAATTGTGGATCATACAGACAAAACGAACGAAGTTTTTGCCAAGTTTGCTAAGGAAGGTATGAATATCGTTCGCTCGACTGACCCGATCTAATTTTTCGAGTGTTGATCTAAAAGACAAAAAATAAGGAGATTCCGATGACAAATTCAAGTGCTGCAAATTCGAATGATCTGTTTGATAATGCTCGGGCAGAGGGAGTAATCTCTGCTGCCAGCCATAAAGCTTTCACGATCCCTGATGTATCTGCTCAGATAAATCAGGCGATGGGTGTGCCCGCGATTGACGTAAAAGGCGGTTCGGAAATCTTCGCAGTTGAAATCGTGGTTGATGATTCAACTTCGATCCGACGTGCGGGGAACGAGCAAGCGATCCGTGATGGTGTGAACAAGGTCCGTGCTGATTTGAAGGGTGCAAAAAACCACAAGTCAATTCTGATGTGCGTGCGCTTTTTGAATGCCGGGGTGGTGATTCCCTTCACTCCGATTGACGACGTGCCACTACTGGATTCGACAAATTACCGAGCGAATGGTGGAACTCCTTTCTACGATACCACCGTCATCAGTTATGGTGACCTGGTAAAAAAGACTCAGGAATTCTCCGATCGTGGTACTCCGGTCCGTTCAGCAACATTACTGGTTTGTGATGGTCATGACGAGGGAAGTTCTCTCTATATGACTCCTGAGTCAGTGGCTCCATTGACGAAAGATTTTCTTTCCGGCGAGCAGCATATTGTCTGCGCCATGGGTATTCAGGATGACCTGGGAACCGACTTCCGCGATATTTTCTTGCGGATGGGAGTTCTCGAACAGTGCATTCTCAAGACCGATGCTTCCGGGACTGATATCCGGCGCGGCTTTGGAACTTTCTCGACTGTCGCCACGACAGCTTCTCAGGGTGCTCCCGGTTTTTCTCAAGCCCAGGTTGGTGGATTCTCAGTGTAGCTCAGTTAATGTTTATGGTATTTGCCCCAATTTTTATTGGGGCATTTTTTTTGGGAATAATCTGGCTATTGAGTTTGGGATGTAAGATTTGTTATATTTAAGGAAGATGGATGTGGAAATTTCAGTTCAGAATATTATTCTCAAAGGGGTTCTTGATTTGCCTGGAAAATCAGAGTCGATGGTGGTGTTTGCCCACGAGTTGGGGGATGGAAGATTGTCCGATAAAACCTTTAGGGTGGCAAAAGACCTTCGGAGTGCAGGGGTAGGAACTCTGTTGTTTGATTTGTTAACCGAAGGGGAAGCTAAAAAGTCTGAAAACAGATTTAATATTGAGATAATGACGGAGAGATTGATTGCAGTAAGCAAGTGGTGTTTGGAAAATGACAAGACAAAGAGTTTGAAATTGGGGTATTATGGCGCCGGTATCGGCTCTACTGCGGCACTATCTTCAGCTGCATATTGGGGGACCAAGATTAAGGCTTTGGTCTCCAAGGGTGGTAGGCCGGATTTGGCGATGGAGGTATTGGATTTAATCGAGGCTCCTTCGCTTTTTATTGTTGGGGGAGAGGATAAACAGCTGATTGATTTCAATAAGCAAGCATATCAAAAGATGGGATGTGTAAAAAAGATGGAAATAGTCCCTGTGGGGATGGAAAAAATATCTGAATTAACTATTGCGTGGTTTGCAAAATACTTGTAGGAGAAAAATTATATAGATTCCGGATCAAGTCCGGAATGACATTGTTATCAGAGGAATTTGTGGAGTATGGAATAACCACCTACAGCGAGAGCGACAGAGCCAAATAAGTTACTAACGAGAGACGTCCAAAGATATTTCCAAAAATTTACATGATACATGCCACTCGAAATGGAGACAACTTTTCCGCCGAACTGCGGGACGAAACGACCACAAATTAGATACCATGCAGAATCTACGGGAAAATTACCAAGGCCAAAGGGAAGATTGTGCCTTTGTCTTTCAAAGTCGGCAATTTTGGCAATCCCTTTTCCAATAAAGTACTCAATGATCGCGGCGAAATTGTTGCCCATCCAGGAAACTAGGACGCCGACGAAAGGACCAAAAACGGCACCATTGAGAATTACTATTGGGTCGGTGGGAATTGGTGTGGCAGAAAGAACTCCCATGAGAAGTATAGAGATAAGTGGTCCGGCTACACCGGTGGTAGGGATGATTTTCTCAATCTCTTTAAAGTCTTCTCGAAAGAAAATTAGTAAAGCTACCGGTAGTGCGAAAGTCGCTAGAAGTATGAGAGTGTTCCCGGCTTGTTTTATAAATTTTTTGGACATGAACAAAGTTCATTATAGTCGAGTGGTGATACTTAATGGGGTTTGTGAAAGTTAGTAGTGATTGTGGCATAATAAAAATAGTTATTAATAAAAAGGGAAAGTATATGCCTGCCAAAAAGAAAACAAATAAAGGATTATTGGGTGCTATCGGTGCTGCCACTTTGGGTTTGGCTGCCGGTGCGGCTGCGGTGTTCTTGTCCAGGAAAGAAAATAGAGATTCTGTTCAGAGAACGGTTAGTGGAGCTGTTAAAAAGGGAAAGGCAGAAGTTGCAAAAGTGAAGAAATCCGTAATAGCAACAAAAAAGAAGCTGCTAAAAAAATAGTTTAATTTTTTTCTAAGTTTATCTTGTGTGATGTAGTGGTTTGTTGGTATAACATTAGATAGATGAATTTTTTACCGCTTAAAAAATCCTCCTTAATAGAACCACCGCCATTTTGGAAAATGGTGGGTCCAAGTATTATTTTACTTGGATTAGGTTTGGGTATTGGAGAACTAATTTTGTGGCCTTACCTGACTGCAAATTATGGATTGGGAATTATCTGGGGGGCAATTGCTGGGATTACGATGCAGTGGTTTGTAAACATGGAAATCAGTCGATATACTATGGTGACAGGTGAGAGCGTGTTTGTGGGGCTGACAAGAAAGTTTGGAAAAATAATTCCGATTTGGTTTATAGCTTCAACTGTTATTCCGTGGATGTGGCCAGGTATTACTTTGGCAGGTGCAAGATTATTCTCAGCGGGGTTAGGATGGGGAAATACAGAGATTATTGGTGTGGTGGCATTAATAGTAATGGGAGTAATTTTGAGCCTTGGTCCGGTGTTGTATGGTACACAGGAGAAACTGGAAAAGATTCTATTAATTTTTGGGATTCCGTTTATATTAGGACTGTCTTGGTGGTTGGCATCGAAGAGTGGAATAACAGCATTGGCTTTAGGAGTAATCGGAAAAGGAGAAACTTATTGGTTTTTGCCTGTAGGTGTTCAAATATCAGCCTTTTTGGGTGCAATTGTGTTTTCAGGAGCCGGAGGTAATTTAAATCTGGGTCAATCTCAAAATATTAAGGAAAAAGGATATGGTATGGGTCATGGGTCTGGAAGAATTACCAGCTTGCTTACGGGAAAAAGAGAAGAGATAAGTCTGACAGGAAAGAGTTTCGAGATGACTGAGGATAATTTGAGAATTTTTTCCAAATGGTGGAAATTGACCAATTTAGAGCAAGGATTGATTTTTTGGTTGACTGGAATAATCGCGATGTTGTCTTTGGCGTTATTGGCTTTTGAAACAATTTACGGTAAATCAGGGGGGTTATCGGGGGTAGAGTTTGTTGTTTTTGAGGGAAAGATTATTGGTGAAATGACAAATGTTTTACTCGGTAAAATATTTTTGGTGGTCTTAGGTTTTATGCTTTTTTCGACACAGCTATCGGTATTGGGAACTACCGGAAAAATTTTGGCGGAGAATTTGGCTATTATAAAAATCGATAAGTTTAAGGCTGTTGATTTGCCAAAATATTTTTACAGTTTTCTTTGGGCTCAAATTGGATTGATGCTATTAGTTTTATCTTTAGGCTTTAAGGAGCCATTTCAACTTGTACTCATTAGTGCTGTATTGAATTCGTGGACAATGGTAATTTATTCTATTTTGGTGCTTTGGATGAACACAACAGAACTACACAAGAAACTAAGACCAAACGCATGGAGAGGTACTGTGGTGATTGGGGTAATAGTATTTTTTTCAGTCTTCGGGTTTTTCACAATGAAACAGTTTTTCGGTATTTGAAGTTACTCTCCTAGATCAGCGAGGGATTTAAGCCTTTCAACATTTTTGACAGTGAACTGAGCCCGTTTGGTGGAAATTACTCCTAACTTCTGAAGCTTGCTCATCTGAATACTGGTGGTTTCTCTGGTGAGGCCCACAATGTTGGCAACTATGCGGTGAGTTGCGGGGAAATTTACCACAAGCTGGTCATTTTTGATATCACCGTAGTCGTTGACTAACTGTAAGAGGACAGAAGCAACTTTGTTGATGGCGTTGCCATTGATAATATTGCCCTGATTGGTGAGGTAGTTGAGCATGGTGCTAACAAAGAATTCTGTAACAAGAGCTTCAATTTCCGGGTTTTCTTTTTGGAACTTAGCAAATTGGGCTTTAGGGGCGATATAGATTTCTACCGGAGTGAGAGCTTGGATATAAAAATTGTTTTTCTGACTGACCATGTTGTGCATGACGGAAACCATAAATAGAGGTTTAAATATGTTTAGGGTGTTTTCTCCGTAAGGAGTCTTGGTGTATGCTCTAACAAAACCGGATTTAATAAAATAAACATCTTCTACTTTATCTCCTGGACTGAAGATAATGGTGTTCTTCGCTAATTTCTTGGTGGGGAACTGAGAAAAAAACTTTTTTAATTGAGAGAATTTGGCTTTTGTCATCTTAATCTGTATTGTATCTCGCAGTAGCTGATTTATGCAAATTAGAGGATGAGAAATATCTAAGATCTAGGAGTAGTCCCGTAAATTATAACTCTGGTGCCAAGATTTTCTTTAGAGGCGACTCCTGAAGATTTACCTTCCGGAAGTATAGGGTCTGCCCAATTGTAAATAATTCCGGCTTCAGTAATTTTCAAATTTACACAACCATGTGACATGGGGTGACCAAAGTTGTTGTGCCAGTAGGCTCCGTGGAGGGAGAAGCCTTTCGAGGCAGGGATTTCTGAATTACCAAAAAACATCGTATATGGCACGTTGGGAAGGTAATAGTATGTCTTCAAAGCGGTAGAGCCACCACTCATTTTTATATAACGGAATTTATTTGCAATACGAAACTCGCCAGTGGGTGTTTTTCCCCACTTACCGGTAGATACCAAAAAGCTAAATATAAGTTTGTTGCCTTCATAAGCGTAAAGTCTTTGATTGGAAAGGTCGACATAAATTACTTTTTCATCTGTGGATTCACCTAATACTTTGGGAGGCGTGGGGACACTTGCGATATATGCAGGAACGTTGATGGGATTGTTATCTATGATGGCAGAAGTGAGTGATGGCTCGTAGCCTGACTGAGGTTCGTAGTGGTTGGTTTGGTCTGTGGCGTTGACAAAGAAAAGAGAAAAAAAGATCACGATTAGGCTAATAACCCAGGATTTTTTCATACATTTAAGTGTAACAAATATTATTGATTTGGATTTACAAGTAAAAATCTAGGAACATCGTTTGTGTCGTTTTTTATTTCAGCCTTGAACTTATTGGGAATATGAAAATCTTCAATAGCATGAGTGTCATTTATTTCAAAAATGGCTAGGCCTCGACTGTTTAGATAATCCGGAATTTCCTGTAATAGGAGGTTAATAAAATGTGTGCCATCAGGTCCTCCATCGAGAGCAGAAACAGGCTCGAAGTCTTTTACAGAAGAATCAAGAGTTGAGATATTTGCCGACGGAATATAAGGAAGATTTGCAAGAATGACATCGAATCTTATTTTTGGATAATTTGTCATAAGCGAAGACGTTTGAAAAAAAAGATTGACTCGGGATGAAAGAAGGTTGTCGGCATTTTGACCTGCTATTTTGAGTGCTTCTTCCGAAATGTCCGAAAGGTAAATGGTGTATGGAATTTGTTTTTTACTTAAACTAACAGCTAAAGATATACCAAGGCAACCGCTTCCGGTACCAACATCGGCAATGGCCGGATGAGAAATATTTTCTTGGGAAATAAATTGTAATGCAAGGTCTACTATTTTTTCCGACTCTAGGCGAGGAATTAGGGTAGATGGATTAACTAAAAAATCCAGGTCCCGAAATTCCGCATGTCCGGTAACATATTCGACGGGAGAGTCACCGATACTATCTGTATCGATATCCTTAAAACCATTATTCTTTAAGTGATTCAATTCGTAGGCTGAAAAAACACGTGACATGATTAATTAATTTTAGTCTTTAAGGTAGAAATTTGTATTAGGGGGTGGAAAAAGTATATTCCGAGGTGGTCACTGGTTTTCCGTTTGAATCAATAATGATTACATATTTATATAGTGTACCGGGAGCTAAACCTTCGACACTGACAAGGTGTGTGGTAGTAAGGACTTGTGAGCCAATCAAAGTCTTACTCAAGCCTTCGGTAAATTTAACTGAAGTTTTTGCCGGCTTTTGGGTGGAGAATGAAATCAAAACCTGAGTAGACGATATAGGCGTAATTAGGGGTGAGGTGAGTATTTCCGAGGCTTTGACTCTGGTTTCTTGGGGACTGTTAATTTGCTCAAGGATGGAAGGTAATAAAGTGGCCAGAGAAAAAATTACCAGGATGGGAATAAGTACGGCAAAAGCAGATTTTAAAGGAATACCCCAAAGCTTGTGATAATAAATTTTAGATTGCTGAGCTTCTTTGAATAAGAATAATTGCTCTTTGGGAAAGAAATCGCCGTGATGATTGGGGCAGGTAAACACAGTGACTGTCTCCGGAACAGAGTCATCTTTGATACCCGGCATGCCTTGGCCACATTTTGGACAGATGGGGTTGGTCGCTGGGACTGCTTGGATTTTGGGAATTATTGAATCGATATTTCTAGCGGTTTCAATGGTAAAGAAATTGGCTAGATAAGGCTCAATAAAATGACCTCCACAATTTAGACATTCTTCAATGGAATGTGTGTGACCGTCGGCGGTTTCAATTTCGATGGCCGAGAGCGGCTGGTGACAGTGTGGGCAGTCCATGATTCATTCTAGCAAATGTGGTGAATCTGGTACACTGAAATTATGAAATTGAAATTTTTGGGGGCAGCGAAGACAGTAACGGGGTCAAATTTTTATCTGTCCGGCAAAAGTACTAATATGATGGTGGATTATGGAATGTTTCAAGGGAAGCCGGAAGAAGTTGGAATGAACTCGGTAAAACCGGAGATTGAATTTGTAAATCTATCGGCAGTGCTCATCACCCATGCACATTTGGATCACTGTGGAAGATTGCCTATGCTCGTTAACTACGGGTTTAAAGGTCCAATTTTTATGACGGAAGCCACAAAGGCGTTGATGGATCTGGTGTTGACTGATTCGGCTAAGTTGGCAAGGGAGGAAGAAGCAAAAGCCGTACTCTATACAGATGATGAGGTAGTGGAGGTACTTAAACAAATTAAAACTGTTGAGTACGACAAACCATTTATGGTAGGAGAATTTAAAGTTACATTCCTTGATGCAGGGCACATATTGGGATCTTCAAGTATCCTGATTGAAGAAAATGCAACAGGTAAAACAATAGTATTTAGTGGAGATCTTGGTAATACACCAGAACCATTACTGCTACCGACAGAAATGGTTAAAAAAGCGGATATGGCCATAATGGAGTCTACTTATGGAGATGAGTTCCATGGAAGAAGAGAGGAGATTGAAGACTTAAAGAAAATAATTCAAAAGGCGGAAAGGGAAAAAGGAGTTGTCCTTATTCCTTCATTTTCGATTGAGAGAGCCCAAGAACTGTTGTTTATTTTTGATCAGCTAAAAAAAGAGGGTGATATGGCCCAAGAGACTCCTGTGTTTCTGGATAGCCCGATGGCGATCAAGGCAACTCAGGTATTTAGAGATTATCCGGAGCTTTACAGCAAAAGATTACAATTACAGGTGAAGTCTGACGATCCGTTTGATTTTCCGGGATTAATGGTTTGTGACAGTATAGAGAAAAGTAAGCAGATAAAAAATTATGACGGAACTAAAGTGATTGTGGCGGGGAGCGGAATGATGAGTGGAGGAAGAGTAATCCATCACGCCATAAACTATTTAGGAGATTCGAGGACACAACTGGTAATTGTGGGTTATCAAGCTGAAGGGACTCTGGGTCGTGAAATTTTGGATGGAAATAAAAGAATTAATATTTGGGGAAATTCTATAGATATTAAGGCTGAGGTATTAGAAATTAAAACAATGAGCGCTCATGCAGATCAAGGTCAGCTTTTGGATTGGCTGAAGAAAATTGGAGGATTAAAAGAGGTAGCTTTGGTTCATGGAGAGGATTTGGCAAGATTGGTTTTAGGTGAAAAGATTCATTTAGAACTTCCAGATGTTAAAGTTATATTACCGATAGTTAATCAAGAAATAGAAATATAGATTAAATGAAGAAACTCTTTTATTCAATTTGGATAGTGATGCTGTTTTTGTTTGCGGGAGCAGTTTTTGCTCAAGATCTCACTCTGACAAATATTGGAGTGCTATCGACCATAGGGGTTGACTATAGTAATGTGATTTATTCAGGAGCTATTCCAAATTTGCAAGGAACAGCTTCACCGTCCGCCGTTGTTTATATAAAAATTAAGACATCTACAGATGCGACTGTGGCCGCGAGTCCCAGTGGAACGTGGCAGTTTAAGCCAGGTGTGCTAGATAAAGGGGTTAGTGCAGTGGAAATTACATCCGGAACTCAAACCTTGACTTTTTCGATCGAGTTTAACGCAACCGCCGCAGCGACTCCTACTGCAACTCCTACGGCAACTCCGGCGACTTCGGAGCTTCCTGCAGCAGGAATTTGGGAGTATTACTTGCCCATAATTGGAATGGGTTTGACGGTTTTCTTCTTTGGAAAATTCTTGAAGGATAAAATGATGTCTTGGGAAGGAAAGAAGCCGGAGAGATAAGATGGAAAAATATCGTGACTAGTGGTTAAATAGTGTACTTATGACGACAAATGGAAATAGAGTCGAGGTTATTTACGATATTGAGACCAAAAGAATTTTTGATGAGATAGTAGGGAACGACCCAGCAGACTTGGGAATATCGATAGTATCTGTTTATAGAAGAGAGGTGGATGGAGACCATAATGAAGTAAAAGGGGAGATGAAAAGTTTTTGGACTCCGGATGCTGCCGGAAAACTTTTCGGAAACAATTTGTTTTTTGAAGAAATGTGGCCATGGTTTGAGGAGGCAGATAGGATTATTGGATACAACTCTTTTGGTTTTGATAACCCTGCTATGAATGGTATATATACCAAGGGAGACTTTACCAAGCTTAAGCATTTCGATATTTTGGAGATGATTAGGCTTTCCTTTGGTCATCGGGTAAAACTGGATAGTGTGGCTAAGGAAACCCTTGGTCAAGGGAAAATTGCCGGAGGATTGGATGCAGTTAAATGGTGGAATATGGGGGACCCGGAAAGTCTAGCTAGCCTTAAAAAATACTGTGAGATGGATGTAGAAGTAACGACAAAAGTATATGATTTTGCCAAAAAATATGGAAAACTGAAGTTTAAAGACAGGTGGAATGAGTACCGAGAAATAGAAGTAGATTTTTCTTATCCCGTCGAGGTGGTGGTAGAGGAGAAGGCACCGACGGAAGTTCAGATGGGTTTGTTCTAAGGTTGTGCTGATAAGGGGGTAAAATACGCTATGACAGAAAAATTGGAGCGCTTCGCCGGAAGCAGTGAAAATCCTAAGGTCGAGGTATTACTGGTTGATTATCCATATACGGAAAAAGTCTTTAATCAGAAAGATATAGAAGGATTAATTCCACTTGTGGAAGGGGATAGGCTAACACTGTGTCTCATTAGAATGACTGAGGGGGGTGAGACTTTAACTATGGAGTGGACTCTGGAGTCTGAAAGTGATTCCATGAAAGAGCTTAATGCAGGCGGGGAGGGGGTTAGATATAAATTTCAAGTGGCAGGTAATTTCGAACCTGTCTTTAGTGGGCAAATGACAGTTTTGACCAAGGAATATTTTCATATTAAAGACAATGAGACAAGTTTTGGAGAGACAGTAGCTCAGTTTAATAACGAGAAAGAAGTCTGGGAATATCAGTAGTGTGGCTGTTGACTGGGAAATGATACTTGGAGTATAATAGTCCAAGTATATGTTTACACTTACCAAAAAAGCAGATTATGGCATGGCTTTGCTCTCTGTTTGTGCCCAAAGAGGCAGAGGCGGACGTGTTTCGCTTAAAGAATTGAGTGATATGGGCATGCCTAGAGCTTTTATGTCTAAGATTGCGGGATCCCTGGTGGAGGCTGGAATACTGAACTCCAAAGAAGGAAAAGGTGGAGGCTTTAGTCTCAACTACGAGCCGAAAGAGGTGCAAGTAAAAGAAGCTCTTGAAGCGATCGAAGGTGGTGGAGTGGAGCCCGTGAACTGCGAAAGCTGCCCTATGGAAGGTGGCTGTGGACAACAAACCCTAATGGATAAATTGACTTTACAGATTGAAGAGTTGCTGGAGAAATATACTTTGGCGGATTTGATTATGAATTAGATTGTGTGGCCCCGCCATGGCGAGGGACAGATAAAATAAAGAAGAATAAAAAGATGCTTAATATAAAAAAATTGAAGGTAAAAGTAGAAGAAAAAGAGATTCTTAAGGGAGTTGATCTTGAGATAAAAAGTGGAGAAGTAGTGGCACTCATGGGACCGAACGGATCCGGAAAGTCGAGTCTGGCCAATGCGCTAATTGGGAATCCTAAGTATGAAGTGACAAGTGGAGAGATTCTTTTTGAGGGAAAAAGTATTTTGGAAATGAAGCCTGAGGAGAGAGCTAAATTGGGAATTTTGATGTCTTTTCAATATCCATTGGCGATTCCCGGGGTGACAGTGAGAGAACTGCTTTTGACTTCACTTAGAGGTCGAGGGCTGACAGTGAGCGCACTTGACCTGAAAAATCAAATTGCCAAAGAAGGTGAGAAGTTACATATTGAACCGGCAATGTTGAATAGAAGTCTAAATGAAGGTTTTAGTGGTGGTGAAAAGAAAAAATTTGAAATCTTACAAATGAGAGTTTTGAGACCAAAACTCTTGGTACTCGATGAAGTGGACTCGGGGCTAGATATTGATGCTCTGGCTCTCATTGCTACAAATGTTAAAGAAATGGTCGAAGAAACCCGCATGAGTGTGCTGGTAATTACACACTATCAAAGACTTCTGAAGTATCTAGAGCCTGATAAGGTGGTGATTTTAAAGACGGGTGAGGTGGTGGATGAGGGTGGTAGAGAAATCGTAGATAAACTAGAAGTCGAGGGCTATAAATCATATGAGTAATGCCCAAGACAATAATAAGCTTCTTGAGGATAAAGCTTATCCATTGGGATATACAGATAAGGTAGAGTATTCATTTACTTCCGATAAAGGGCTGAATGAAGAGCTGGTACGAAAGATTTCATCGCTTAAAGAAGAGCCTGAATGGATGTTGGAAATTCGCTTAAAAGCTTTAAAAAAATACAGAGAAATGCCTATGCCGGCTTGGGGTGGAGATTTATCCCCCATTGATTTTGAAGATATACATTATTACGTCCGACCAAAAACTCAGGATGCAAAATCTTGGGAAGATGTGCCGGAGGCGATTAAAAACACCTTTGAAAAGATTGGAGTACCAGAAGCCGAGAGAGAAATGTTGGCTGGAGTAAAGGGGCAATACGATTCGGAAGTGGTTTATGGTTCACTCAAGAAAGCTTTGGCCGAAAAGGGTGTAATTTTCCTGTCGATGGATGAGGGACTGAAACAATATCCTGAGATAGTAAAAGAACATTTTGGAAAAGTGATTCCTATGGGAGATAATAAATTGGCAGCGTTAAATACCGCTGTTTGGAGTGGTGGATCATTTGTGTATGTACCCAAAAATGTTGACGTAGGACTTCCTTTGCAAGCATATTTTAGGATTAATACGGAGAATGCAGGACAGTTTGAAAGAACACTTATCATTGCCGAAGAGGGTAGTAAGATGCACTACATCGAAGGGTGTTCTGCTCCGGCATTCTCTTCGGCATCACTTCATGCGGCCGTGGTAGAAATTTATGTAAAGAAAAAAGCTAAGGTCCAATATTCCACTGTTCAAAATTGGTTTAAAAATGTTTACAACTTGGTGACTAAAAGAGCTAGAGTGGAGGAAGATGCTGAGATGCGCTGGGTAGACGGTAATTTGGGGTCCAAATTAACGATGAAATATCCTTCGTGTGTTTTGGTAGGAAGAAGGGCTCATGGAGAAGTACTGTCGATTGCTTGGGCGGGTGAAGGGCAACACCAGGATACCGGAGCAAAGATGATTCATCTGGCTCCTGAGACGACTTCGCAAATAATTAGTAAATCTATAAGTAAAAATGGTGGAAGGGCGACTTATCGGGGAATTGTTCATATGGTTCCCGGAGCTTGGGGGAGCAGGTCTAAGGTAGTTTGTGACGCATTGATTCTCGACGAAAAAAGTCGGTCTGATACTTATCCGGTAAATAAGATTCAAGAAAATGATGTGGTGCTGGAACATGAAGCGACCGTAAGTAGAGTTAGTGAAGAACAACTTTTGTATTTACAAAGTAGAGGAATTACGGCTGATGAGGCTAGTACGATGATTGTAAATGGATTTATGGAGCCGGTAGTCAAAGAAATTCCTTTGGAGTACGCCGTAGAAATGAATAGATTGGTAGAGCTAGAGATGGAAGGGTCGGTTGGTTAATTGGAATAATTTATATAGATTCCCGATCAGGTCGGGAATGACAATAAAAACAAAGAAAATACAATCAGATGAAAATACAAAGATTTAAATTGGATAAACCGGGGGAAATAGACTTGGTGGTGCCATTTCTGGAAACCCATGAAGAACAAGAAGTGTTGGGAGTGATTTCAGCCATGGAACCCGGTGACTATAAGGTAAAGGTGGTGTCTGATCACCAAGCTACAAATACATTTGGCAGAATAGTAATCAAAGGAGTCGCGGCTAACGGAGCTAGGGTTGTCGTAGACGGAATGGTGAAAATTGGGAAAAATGCCAGAAAGACGGATAGTTTCTTGGAAATGAGAATCTTACTTTTGGATAAAAAAAGCAGTGCGGTGGCCGAACCAAAATTGGAGATTGAAAATAATGATGTTAAAGCTTCGCATGCAGCCACGGTTGGAAAAATAGATGATGAGCAACTATTCTATATGGCGAGTAGAGGAATTGAATTGGATGAAGCTAAAAAATTGATTGTTGAGGGGTTCTTAAAAGAGGTTGAGGGGGTAAAATAAAGGATATGTTTGATGTTGAAGAAATAAGAAAAGACTTTCCGATATTAAAGAGAAAAATTCATGGTCATGATTTGGTCTTCTTGGATAGTGGGGCGACGAGCCAAAAGCCCGAGAGTGTCATAAAAGCCATGGATGATTTTTATAGAAATACCAATGCTAATATCCACAGAGGGGTTTACGAGCTTTCTGTAGAGTCAACGAGATTGGTGGATGAAGCTAGAGGGAAAGTGGCTGAGTTCATTGGGGCTAGAAATGAAGAAATAATTTTTACCAGAAATGCCAGTGAAAGTTTGAATCTAGTGATGTATTCTTGGGGTAAAGATAATGTTAAGGTGGGAGATGCCGTGCTTGTCAGTAAACTGGAGCACCATTCAAATCTGGTACCTTGGCAAGAACTCTGTCGAGAAACCGGAGCTGAGCTGAGGATTATCGACGTAGATGCTGAAGGAAAATTAAAAATATCCGGAGCTGAAGAGCAAAGCTTCGAAGAAAGCGGACTTAACGTAAAGCTGGGCAGTTTTGATAAGTTGGTGGATGAAAAAGTAAAACTGTTTGCTGTCACCGGAGCATCAAATGTTTTGGGGACTTTGCCTGATGTGACCGGTATGATCAAAACGATCAAATCAAAATCACCCGAGGTTACGGTTTTGGTGGACGCTTCTCAGATGGTGCCTCATATGAAGGTGGATGTAAAAACTTTGGGAGCGGATTTTGTAGCTTTTTCCGGACACAAGATGATGGGTCCAACGGGTACGGGAGTGCTTTGGGGAAAGAAAGAAATATTGTCTAAGATGAGACCGTTTCTATTTGGGGGAGACATGATTGGTGAAGTAAAAATTACCGGATCGACATGGGCAGATTTGCCAAGTAGATTTGAAGCCGGAACACCGGACATCGCCGGGATTATTGGGCTGGGAGAAGCGGTGGACTATTTGGAGAAGTTGGGAATGGACGATGTAAGACAACATGAGAAAGAGCTAATTAAATATGCTTTGGAAAAAATGTCTGTTTTGGAAAAAGAGGGTTTGGTGGTAATTTATGGTCCGAGAGACGTGGAGGATAGGGGTGGGGCTCTGGCTTTTAATGTCGTCGGAGTTCACCCACATGATGCGGCTCAGATTTTAGATAACTTTGGAATCGCGGTTAGAAGCGGTCAACACTGCGCGGCGCCACTGGTAACAGGCTTTGGAGTACCGGCTATGGTCCGTGCTACTTTCTATGTATACAATACTAAAGCCGAAATTGATTACTTGATCGAGAAAATCAGAGAAGTACCAAAAGTATTTGCGTAATATGGATAAACCGGTTGAAAAAAATGAGGTAGAAGATATTGGGGTAGAAGCATACAAGATTGAAGAAATTTCTGATAGATTAAAAAAAGTGTTTTTGGCAAAACACATAGCTCTTGATGATAAAGTTAATCTAGATTTGAGACAGGAGGAGATGCAAAAAGAAATAGACACTTTAATATCTGAAAAATCGAAGTTCAAACATGTATTTAAAACAGATAGAGGGTCCATTTATTTTCAGACAAATGATGGCGTTGCTAGAGTTCAAAATGATAAAAATGGTTATTGGAAATTTCAATTTGTAAAAGATAACATTTTTTATATTCCTAAAGAAGATGCTGAAGAGTTGTTGGAGATGCTTGAAATTGAAGAAAGGAATATTCTTGGTGAACACCTAAGCGATGAAGTATTTGCAAGAAGGGCTGGAGTGAATAGTGAATATCTCTGTAATAAGCCAATATCAATAGATAAAATAGAACTTGGAATGTATCCGCTTGATTTTGGATTTGGAGGTGTTGGCAGGGAAATTGGTTTTATAATAAAGAATAATAAACTTATAATAAAGGGTAATAATAACGGTCACCTTGGTGGATCTGCAATACATATAGGCGATAAGATAGTGGAAATAATCAAATAATATGAGTGATTACAAAGATACAATCATTGATCATTATAAAAATCCCAGGAATTTCGGGACGCTTGATGATGCCGATGTGAGTATGGATGAGTCGAATGCATCGTGTGGGGATATGATTCGGATACAGGTGAAATTTTCCGGATGGATTCCGGGTCAAGCCCGGAATGACAAAAATGAGCCTGGATTGCCACGTCACTCCGTTCCTCGCAATGACGAAAAGGTAATTATGGAGATGAAGTGGCAAGGAGTAGGATGTGCAATTTCTACTGCTTCCGCCAGCATGCTTTCCGAAAAAGTGGTGGGGATGAGTAAAGATGATTTGGAAAAATTTGGAGAAGCAGGTATTGTAGATCTTTTGGGTGGGGAGATAAATCCAGGTAGAATGAAATGTGCTACACTCGCGTACAGAGCATTATTGAAGATATTTGATAGTAATGACTAGCCTGGATTGCCACAGCACTACGTGCTTCGCAATGACGGTGGAGGGAGATTCCTCCACTCGAGTACTCGGTCAGAATGACAAAGTAATTAGAATTTATTTATATAGATTCCCGATCAGGTCGGGAATGACAATGGTGGAGGGGGATTTCTCCACTTCGGTCGAAATGACAAAAAACTATGAATGATTGGAAATTGATACTAAAAGTTACGATAGGAAGTGCAGTCCTACTGCTACTTATAATTTGGGGCTTGTCAAAAATGTCCGGGCCGGGTGGGGAGCTTAAGGTAGATGAAAAGATTTTGACTGATGGGGCTAGGTTTGTAAAAGAAAATGGAGAAACAAAGGTAACGGTGGTTAAGTTCTCAGACATTCAGTGTCCATCTTGTAAGGCGGCAGAGATTGCAACTAAAGAGCTTTTTGATATGCCAGGGGTAAAAATTGTGATGAGGCATTATCCCTTGCCTGCGAATGTTCATAAATATGCGCTTATTTCAGCAAAAGCGGTAGAAGCAGGAAGAGTTCTTGGAAAAGGATGGGAGATGATGAGTTTGATGTTTGAAAAACAAGAAGAGTGGTCCGGCTCCAGCAAACCCGAAGATCTATTTGCCGGTTACGCGAAGAGCCTCGGTTTGGATGAAAAAATATTTAAGGAAAAGTTAAAATCAAGTGAGGTTTCCGATTTTGTTTCGATAGACGCAAGACTTGCTGATTCGCTTAGGCTTTCCGGAACACCAACGTTTTTTGTCAATGGGGAACAAGTTGGCTCTCCATTTGTCGTTGATAAAGTTAAGCAGCTATTAGAAGGGAAATAATATGCAAATAAGCATTCCGGTATTAACGGCAACAGCATTGGCCAATGGCTTGAATCCATGTGGTATAGGAATGTTGATTACCTTTTTGGGATATTTGTTAGTGTTTGGTGGAAGGAGTAAGGACAAGAAATGGATTTATAAAATTGGGTTGGTTTATATACTAAGTGTCTTTGTGACCTATCTTCTCCTCGGGTTGGCTTTTTATAGTGCTGCTTATTATTTGCAGCGATGGTGGTTGGCAGGTGTTTTTAAGTATGTAATTGGTGGAGCAATTATGGTTGCCGGTTTTATTCAACTAAAGGACGTTTTTTGGCAAGACTTACCAATTCATTTGAGAATGCCGAAGGTTGGTTTTGAAAAAATAAACAAATTGATGGCTAAGACTAGTGTGGGAGTGGCGGCACTTATCGGTTTCTTGACTACCGTATTTGCTACCCCTTGCATGATGCCTTTGTATATTGGAACTACGGCTGTTATCGCAAGGTCTGGACTGCCAATGGCTCAAGTATTGGGATTATTTCTTTATTACAACTTGGTTTTTATTACGCCTCTTCTGGTAATACTTTTAGCTATGGGGGAGGGTAAACAGGTAGTGGATATGAAAGAGTGGGAGCATAAAAATACAAAATGGATGAGATTCCTATTGGGTGTTGCTCTAATAATTGTTGGCTATTTAATTGTAAGTAGATAAAATAATATGGCACCAAGAAAAATGGTTGGGAAGGTAGAGTATAAGGAGAATTTAGCCGGAAATATTTGGCTTGTTCGAATTTGCTTCGATGAAGAGGTTGGATATATCCCAGGTCAATATGCAAGTATCAAAGTGAGTGAAGATGGGATGAGGCGGTCTTATTCTGTTGCAAGTTTGCCAGGCGGAAAGTCGATAGATTTGCTGGTGGATGTGAGTCCGATGGGGGTGGGTTCCAAATTTATCTTGAGTCTAAAAATCGGAGATGCTGTCGAAGTGCTCGGATTTTTGGGCAAGTTTACGGTAGATTCAATGCTACTTTTAGACGCCAAGCAACTATTATTTGTGGCTACCGGAACGGGTATTGCGCCATTTAAACCAATGATAGAAGACCTTCTGTATAAAAAACATTTTATGGGAGAAGTGAGGCTTATTTGGGGAATGAGGTTTGAAGATGATTTGTATTGGTTAAAGGAGTTGGATAATATCAATCGTGATTTTGATAATTTTAAAATTGATGTGGTGTTGTCAAAACCTGGACCAGACTGGCCGGGATTTAAAGGCCATGTGGGGGTGGTAATTGATCGTCTTCAGCAAAATTGGGAAAACAACCTAAACTATCTTTGTGGTTCTCCGGAAATGATTAATGAAACAGATAAGAAGTTGAAGGAAAAGGGCGTTCCGGAAACTAAGATTTTTTATGAGAAGTTTTTCTGATTCTAGGTTTGGATTATTTGCAAACATTAATGGTGTCACGAAATATATAGATTCTAATAATGTAGAAAAGATTAAAGTCTTTAGAAGGATGTTGGAAGAGGGTCCAGAGATTTTCGTTTTTCAAGCTGAGGTAATTAATGAGAGTAAAGAAGAGGTAAAGATTAATTCGATAATGGTATCTGAGTTCTTAATGGATGGCAAAGTTGAAAGTGTTTTGGAAAATGGCTGGGGGCAGTCCAGTTTTTCAGGATATAGAAATAAGATTCTAAGAACAAAGAAAAATAAATTTTTTCTAAAAAGAGACCAGAACCCAAATTCATTTTTGGATGATTACGGTTATATGAAAAATGCTATGGTGAACGAGTGGTTTACTGAAGTGGTATTTTCCGATGAAAATGTGGTAATAGGAGCGGTTACCTCGGCAGATCAATTTTCTCAAATTTATCTCCGTCAAGAAAAGGAAAAGTTAAGAGTTAGAGTGACTTGTCAATTGGATGGCTTGATTCTTAAGCCGGGAGAAAAAGTTGCTTCTGAAAAAATCGCCTTTATAAAAGGAAGAGGTCTGAGAGAAAATTTGGATGAATATGCAGATTTAATAGTTAAGTATTCCGAAATCAAAAAAACTAAATCTCCTCCGGTAGGACTCTGCTGTGCTTATTATTATCAAGGTAATACTGTGAGTGAAGTTTATCTTCAGAATCAGCTTAAGGCGCTATCGATATTTCCTAAAAAATCAAATCTAAAGTATATTCAGATCGATGCCGGATACTGTGTTTGGGGGGATTGGTTGGAGATAAATGATAGTTTTCCTTCAGGTTTTGAAAGCGTGGTTAAAGAAATTGAAAAAGCAGGATTGAAGGCCGGGATTTGGCTGGCTCCTTATGTAGCCAATTCGAAAAGTAAGATATTTGCCCAACATCCTGAGTGGTTCTTGAAAGATAAAAATGGAAAATATTTGGAAGGAAGGCAAAGCTCACCTGTTGATTTTATGACTTCGCTTTCTCTGAGAGTATTGGATCCGACCCACCCCGAAGTACAAAAATATATTAATAAGGTAATTAAGCTATTCATAGATTGGGGATTTGAGATGCTTAAGATAGATTTTACTTACCCTGTTTGTTTTTCCAGTAGTTATTACGTACCGATGACGAGAGCACAAGCGTTGAGGACGGGATATATGACAATTAGAAAAGCGGCTGGAGAAGATATTCATATATTGTCGGCAATTACACAGCTTTCACCTCTAGTAGGTGTAGTGGATTCGGCGAGGGTTGGAATAGACACAATTAATCCTTATGTGTCAGGTCTACCGGTGATAGGAAAGTTGGTTAATAATTTTATGTTTAAAGAAAGCCTGAGGAATAGTAGTTCTAGAATATTTCTAAATGGGAAGGTTTGGGTTAATGATGCCGATTGTTATGTAGGCAGAAAAGGTACGGGTTTGACTGAAAATCAAAGCAGCCAACTTTTTGACTTTATTAAGGCGAGTGGTGGGTCGGTTTGGATTGGTGATAGTTTTAAAAATATGACCAAAGCGACTTTGGATAGATACATAGATTTGTTAAGGAAAAAAGATTAACAATTGGATTGAGATATACTTAATGAATAAGGAGTATTTTTAATATGAATTTGAGAGGAGGTGTAATGAATGAGGAATAAAGATAAATTGGCGGTGGGAAAAATATTGATCTATGCTTCAATCGTGTGTGTGATACTAGCTTTTATCGGGGCGTTTGGAACCGATCTTTGGCTGGCAAGTACCCAGTGGATGCTTATAGCATTAACTCTGGCCGTGTGGGGGGTCTTTGTTTTGATTGAGGCACAGTTTAAAATAAGGTGATGGAAATGATTGAAGATAAAATACGCGAAGCCTTGAAAAAGGTAATTGACCCAGAGCTGGGAGTGAGCATAGTTGACTTGGGCCTGATTTACGATGTCCGATATGAAGCCGGTGAGGCAGAGATAGAAATGACACTCACGAGCCCCGGATGCCCGCTGGCTCCGGTAATTGATAAAAAAGTGAGAGATGCCATGAAGGAAGTTCCCGAAGTGAAAAAAGTAATTGTAGATTTAGTGTGGGATCCGCCTTGGAGCACTGAGGCGATGTCTGAGGAATTAAGAGCTGAGCTGGGACTTGATTGACATGGAAACTCGCGGAGAATTACTTGACAGGGAAAAAATAGAGAGAAACAAAAAATTAGATACACTTCGTGAAACAGAAGGGTGGGTAAAGCTTTCAGGTGAACAACGAAAAAAGATAGAGATGTCATTTTTTGTTAACCAGAGGGCTGATAGAGAATCTGACGAAAATTATTTATTGTCTGGTTCACAAATTCGTAATGTTTATTGTCATTTGGCAGTTGCGTCGCTTGAAAGTGAAGGTGTTAACTTGGGAGATATAAGATTGAAAGATAAAGATTTCTTTGATGCAGAATACAATGAAGCTGGTTCTGTAGACGAATTGATTGATAGATTAAACAGATTTGGGTATCCGTGTGTTGTCCACCTCAAATCCCCTCCGTATGGTAATTCTAAGGGGTATGTGGCACACTCTTTTTTGGTTTTAGGAAAAGATGATAAAGGTGACATTGTTGTATGGGAAAAAAATGCTCCAAGAAAAAAATATCAAGTAGAATCATTAAAGGTAACTTTTGAGGCAAATAAGGGTTGGAATTGGCGTGAAACCCAAGAGAAACCTATGATTTACGGTATTAGAAAATTAAGAGATGATGATGGAGTAGAAATTGAAACGGTAAAAGCAAAAGATTAGATCAATTTGATATAGTATTAAGTAATGAAAGTAATATTGGGGGCGGACCATGGAGGGTTTGAAATGAAAGAGTCAATTAAAAGGTGGCTGGTAGATGAGGGCTATACCGTGGAAGATGTGGGAGCCGAGAATCTGGTGGCTGAAGACGATTTTGTGGAATATGCAAAAAGAGCGGTGAAGGCTGTAACTTCCTCCGGAGATAGGGTACTATTGTTTTGTAGGAATGGATATGGCATGGTAATCGCGGCCAATAGATACGTGGGCGTGAGATGTGGCTTGGGGTTTGGTGAGGATGCCGTGTTAAAAGGAAGAACTGATGATGATATTAACGCCTTGTCGATTCCCTCCGATTATGTGGATGAAGTGACGGTAATGAGAATGATAAAAATATTTTTGACAGAAGAGGCTTCTAGGGAAGATAAATATAAAAGACGTATTATGAAATTAGATAATTTAATTTAAATGGTCACAATAGTTCCGGCAATATTAGAAAAAGATATTACATCTTTTGAGGAGAAGTTAAAAAAAGTATGGGGAATAAGTAAAAGAGTGCAGATGGATGTAATAGATGGTAAATTTGCACCAACGGAAACTGTCATGCCGGAAATTTTACTGAATATTGATACTATTGTGGATTTTGAGGGTCAGCTTATGGTAGATAAACCGGAAGAATGGGTGGATAGGTGTGCGGCAGCGGGAATGACGGTGCTATATGGCCATGTGGAGAAAATGCAGGATAGGACTAAATTTATTGCCGACACTGAGGCGGCAGGGATGAAAGCGGGGTTGGCTTTCGATATAGATACCCCACTGGATGGCTTAGAAGATGTAATAAATAATCTTGATGGAGTTCTGCTCATGAGTGTAAAGGCCGGAAGCCAGGGAGTCCAGGAATTTGACGACCGAGTGCTGGATAAAATTAAAAAAGTGAGAGAGATGAGTGAATTTGTAAAGATTGTAGTAGATGGAGGGCTTAATGTGGAAAATATTAAAAAATGTTTAGTAGCCGAGTGGGCACAAGAGATTGCTAATGATGAATTTAACAAAAGCTTTTTGGGAATGGAGTTTGTTGTTGGATCAGATTTGTTCAATGCTGAAGATGTGGAACTTGAACTGAGGCGGCTTGAGAATCTCGGTGCAATATAAGATTTTTACAGTATAGTAGGAGTATGACATTTAAGAACTTGAAAGCAATTACAGTGTTTGGATTCGCAGACTGTCCTCCTAGTGACCCGCTTTATCGGGAGACAGTGGATGTCACCAGATTGATAGCTCAGAACGGTCTGGAAGTGGTTAATGGAGGTGGCCCCGGAGTAATGAGAGCGGCTACAGAAGGTGCTCATGAAGGTGGTGGTGTCGCTTCAGTGGCAACGTTTTACCCGAAATTTATTGAGAATTTTGAAGGAAAGGATCCTCTAAATAAAGCCGACAAAGAGATAATCATGAACAATTACGTCGACAGAACAATGAAGCTTCTGGAACTTGGAGACGCTTACGTTGTTTTTAATGGTGGAACAGGAACTCTTTCGGAACTTGGTATGGCTTGGGGATTGGCGTATCTTTATTTTGGTCACCATAAACCACTCATTCTTTACGGTGATTTTTGGTATCCAATAGTGGAGACTCTTGTAGCCAATATGCGTATCGGAGATAGACCTGGTGCTTTGAGAGTCTATAAGATTGCGACAACACCGGAACAAGTAATGGAGTATCTGAAAGAGTTTGATACAGAGATGCCACCACATCAGGAGGGCATTAAAGATGATTTAAGTGGGGAGAAAGCATTCATGGAATAAAAAAGTTATTATATAAATATGATTGATACAACTAGGATTGAAAAAAATGGGAAAGTAATGCTGATTGCATATGATCAGGGATTTGAACATGGTCCGGTGGACTTCGATGAAAAAAGTGTAGATCCTGCCTACATCATGGAGATTGCAAAAAATGGTTACTTTACAGGAGTGGTTTTTCAGGAAGGTGTAGCAGCAAAATATTATGATAAAGAAAGTGGTGTTCCTCTGATTGTAAAACTAAATGGTAAGACTTCTTTCTATAGTGAGGAGCCATTATCACTTCAGCTTTGTACGGTGGAAAAAGCGGCTGCGCTTGGCGCGATCGGAGTTGGATATACCATATATGTAGGAAGTGAGCATGAAGAGCAAATGCTGGTAGAATTTTCTAAAATTGAGGATGAGGCCCATGCCAGAGGAATGATTGTGATTGCTTGGATGTATCCTAGGGGCAAAAAGGTGTTTGGAAGGGAGTCTGACAGGGATGTAGTGGCTTATGGGGCAAGAATCGGTATGGAATTGAATGCAGATTTTGTAAAGGTGCCTTACACCGGAGATCCCGAGAGTTTTAGTTGGACAGTGAGAGCTGCAGGTAAAACAGGAGTGCTGGCTCAAGGTGGAAAAAAAGTGGACTGGGAAAACTTGGATTTGGAAATTGAAGGGGCGATGAAGGCAGGAGCCAGGGGTATTGCGATAGGTAGAAATGTTTGGCAAGACCCGAATCCAAATGAAATTTCCAAAAAGCTTTCAGAGATTGTATTTAAATAATTCAACTGTAAAAAATGTTAATCGTCGGAGAAGAGAACATAACAGAGTCCTTGGAAGATTTGGTCGTGAGGGGGTACTGTTTTCATGGGAGCTCTGTACTAATCGACGGTCAGTTAAAACCGTCGCTTGCAAATGATGATTCAAAAGAGACTGGAAATAGAAAGGCTGTGTATCTGTCGAAGAATCCTTTGGTGGCCGAGTTTAGGGCTTTATGTGGTGGAATAGAGGTGGGGAAGAGGGTAAGTGCCTGCTTTATGAAGATTGAGGATGGAAAGGTGAGTTACGACAAGAAACCCAGTTTTGGAGTGGAAAAACCTTCTGAAATTTCAGAAATAGGATATATCTATGTGGTGGATTTAAGGACTTCTGGGCTTGAAGAAATTGGTGGAGAGATACTTTCTTATCAGCCGATTGAACCACTTTTTGCCATTAAGATGAAAAAAGAAGAATTTAAGTATCCAATCGAAACTATATCGTAAAGATGCGTTTGACAAGTTTTCCTAAGTGGTGTCCCCATTTTTTCCAGAAATCACCAAAGTAAACTATGTTTAGGAGAATGAGGGAGATTACAACTATGGCATCGTAGGTTGATCTGTCCTTGTAGACGTCTTCAAGCTGTATCCACATGGCAAATTCATCAAAGGCAAGCCCTAGACCAATTCCAAAGAGAATTGAGAGCTGTAATCTAGTTTTTGGAGACCTTTCTTGAACTAGACTTAAAAAACCTGAAACTCCGAGGATAAATATGCCGTAAGCTAAGTGATGAATATGTGTACCTCTAACTTTGAGATATAGATTGGGAAATGGTAGTGATGTAATTAAGCGTGATAGAGCGAAAGTGGCCAAAAAACTAATGAGAATTAAAAAAGGAATCTCTTTGCCTGTTTTGGGCCGCAGTAAATGCCAAGGTTTCATATAGATATCTTATCAAGTTTGACAGTCTTGATCCGATTTGAAATTGATATAAATGGAATACAAGCTAATCCTGTCAAAACACCCATTAGTATTAAAACGATATTTATGCTTAAGATGTCGATAAAATACCCTACAAAAACAAAAACGATGGAAATTATTATATTGTTGGCAAGTGATTGTACCGATAAAACTGTGGCACGACTCTCCGAATCGATCGACTGATTAATATAATTATCGATGATTATATTCTTGTAATTCTCGACAACATAGAACAAGATTACAAACAATAAAGCAACGGGGCTATGAACCAACCCCATGAAAATTAGAAGTAAAGTAAAAGATATAAAAATAATTAAAAATGAAAGTCTTTTTCTTATCTTTGGTTCAACTTGGTGAGAGAATGAGGCGGTAAAACCACTGATACCTGTAATAAGAGCGAAGACTAATCCTAATGATTGAACGTTAAAGCCTAGGCTAATGAGATAGGGCTGGTTCAAAAGAGTAACAAATACATACATAGGAATTGTTAAAATTAACCCTAAAACGATTAATCTTCTAACATCCAGACTGGACATTGAAAGTTTGAGGGATAATTTAAACTCTTTAAGCCGATCGGTAAATCTGGAAAATTTTCTATTTGTCTCCGGTTCGATGATTGTGGAAAAAACCAAGGCAGACAAAGTAATAAAAACCGTAATAAGGTACCAAGGAAGTCGATGGTCAATTTTATAAAGCCAAGCTCCGAGGATAGATCCCAAAATAACCGTAACTGTATTAATAAGTAGAAATCGGCTTTTGAGAGGCAAATATTCTTTTTCTCTACCTAAAGACTTTAAAGTGTCGAATATTAATGCGTCTTGAGCGCCGGACTGAAATGCATCAGCTGCTCCTGAGAGTGCCCATCCGAAAATAAAAATTGTAGCAGTGGAGCCAAAACTCAAACAAGAAAATGCAACAATTGAGAGAATGTAAGCCACCATTCTGGAAGCTTTGCGACCAACTAGGTCGGCAAAGACGCCAGTTGGAACTTCAAGAACTACTATTACGAGGGCAGCGGCCAGCTCCATCATACCAATTTGAGAAAAAGTTAACCCGAAGGATAGGAGATAAAGAATTCTAATAGGGGCAATAAACCGAATGCCTAGGCCGGCAATTAGATAAAACTTCCATATGTTTGAGCCTAAATATTTTTGCACTAATTATTATTATCAACCATAAATTGAAATAGCGTAGCTTTGGATGCGATAGAATGGATTTATGCAGAAAGTTGTTGTTGTTGGTGCGGCTGTTGTAGATATATTGCTGAAGTCGAAAGCATTAAAAACCGTAAAGGGCCATGAAGTGCCCGGTGGTTTGGCGATGTGTGAAGTAGTAGGTGGAAAACTGGAGGCTGAAGACAATCTGATAGCTAGTGGAGGCGGAGGAACTAATGTAGCTGTAGGTCTTCATAGGTTAGGAGAAGCAATAAAAGTGATATCCAGAATCGGCAATGATGATTTAGGTGAAGTGCTGATAAAACAATTGAAGAGAGAAGATCTAGACCTGTCTATGCTTCAAAAAGGGAAGGGAAAAACCGGACTTTCGGTAGTATTGGTCTCGTCCGATGGGGGCAGATCTATCGTCACATATCGCGGAGAGAGTGCTCTGATAGACCCAAATGAAATTAATTGGGAGGAAATTAAGAAAGCGGATTGGATACAAGTGTCATCACTAGGTGGTGAGATGCAATTTTTAGAAGATTTAATAATGTTTGCTTATAACAATGGAGTAAAAATCGGTTTTAATCCCGGTAAAAAAGAGTTAGATCAGAAAGAAAGATTGAAAAAAATTATCCCTAAATTGGATTTCTTTAATGTTAATCGAATGGAGGCAAGTATGCTGACCGGGGGTGAATTTGAGGATGAAAATGAATTGATGAAACAGATTTCTGACTTGGGAGCTAGAGTAATTGCAGTGACTGATGGAAAAAGAGGGGCTAGTGTTATCTCGAATCGAACATGGCTAAAGATGGATGCTTTTCCTGTAAATTCAGTAGATGATACGGGGGCAGGAGACGCATTTGTGTGTGGAATAGTGGCAGGAATACTTCAAAATAAAAAGCCTGAGGAGTTTTTGAAAATGGGTTTGGCTAGTGGAGGAAGTCAGGTGATGAAATTAGGAGCGAAAGATGGCTTGCTTTATAAAAATGAGATGGAAAAATGGATGGTGAAGAAGCTCAAGGTGGTGGAGGAACAGATTTAGTGGTTAAATAAAGGTATGGAGAAGCCAAAGATTTTTGTTACACATGTTTTTTTGGGCAAGTTTGTAGAAAGACTGCGCGATAAATACGATATTACTGTTTGGCCTAAGCGAGAAATTGGTAGACAACAGCTCTTGGATGGAGTCGTCGGAGCGACAGGAATAATCTCTTTGTTGACTGAAAAAATGGATGGGGAGGTAATGGATGCGGCTGGCTCACAATTAAAAGTAATCAGTAATTATGCAGTGGGTTTTGACAATATTGATGTTTCCGCGGCGACAAAAAGAGGAATATGCGTGACTAATACTCCGGGAGTGTTAACAGAGTCGGTGGCTGAAGAGGTAATTGGGTTTATTTTGGCCTTATACCGCAGAATTGCTGAAGGGGATAGGCTAATTCGATCTGGTAAATACAAACGATGGGAACCGGACTTGTTATTGGGGACCAGTGTAAAGGGTAAAATAGTTGGAATTGTGGGATTGGGAAGAATTGGTAGGTGGACGGCGAGAATGGCAAGAGCATTGGAAATGAAAGTTATTTATTTTAACCGTCACAGGGATGAGGAGTTTGAGGAAGAATATAGTGTGACTTACCATACTTTTGACCACTTGTTGGAAATGGCAGATGTGGTGAGTTTGTCCGTACCATTGACACCGGAAACTAGACATATGATTGGTGAGAGGGAACTCAAACTAATGAAGCCAACCTCTCTCCTAATAAATACATCCAGGGGGCCTATTGTTGATCAGGAAGTTTTGATAAAAGCATTAAAAGAAAAATGGATTGCAGGCGCCGGGCTTGATGTCTTTGAGGACGAAACTCACGTGCCGGATGAACTTATTGCTCTGCCAAATACAGTATTAACCCCGCATACAGCTTCAGCAACTATTGAGGCCAGAACTGCAATGGCAAGGATTGTGGTGGATAATCTTGCCGACGCTATTGAAGAACGCCAACCATCCTGCTTGGTTAATTTGGACGTTTGGAAACAAAAAATAGATTGATATGAAAGATACCGAAAGAACCATTGATGTACCAACTGAGGATGATGAAAATGTTGGTGATCTGCCTAAGAAGAAAGTAAAGAAAAAGAAATCAAAAGAAGAACGTGAGGCCGATAGAAAAGTGGTTTTTTGGACTTTATTGATAATTTTGGGAATTACTTTGTTTTTTTGGGTTTGGCCAAAAATGAAAGATTTCAAACTAGGATTACCGAGCTTTGGCGGGAACAGTTCTGGGGACGAGATACTGGAAACCGATGAACCAAAGACTGAGATGAAAAATTATATTGAGTATAAACTTTAATAGATTCCAGATGGATTTACCCCTTCGGGTATCAGCGGCCGATTCAAGCCCGGAATGACAAGGTGATGAACTTAAATGATAATATTTTAGAGGATTTGGGGGGTTGGTGGCACAGTCGGTGTTGATGGATGGAGTCGGTTTTGAATATCAACAGGGTCACAGGTTTTTTTGGGTTCCGTTCCTTTGACAAAATAATCGATTCTGGTAGGACAGCCTGTGCAAGTAAGAGTTCCGGTAAGAAGACAGATAGGGACTTTAATTAAGTCTTCAGGGGCGATAAGCTGTGTGGATTCGTGATTGGTTTCTAAAATTTTGTTAAAAATCTTGGCCCAAATGGGGGATGCTCCGGTGATACCAGAGGCGATTTGGGACATGGGCGAGTTATCGTTGTTTCCCACCCAAGTGGCGACAAGAAAGTTCTTGGTGTAGCCGATTGTCCAATTATCTTTTAGATCGTTACTGGTACCTGTTTTTACAGCTACTTTGGCATTTTTGATATTCAAAATCGAATTGCTCCCAAAAGCCGGGCTTCTGGCAGTATTGTCACTTAGTATGTCGGAAATTAAATAAGCGGTGTTTGGAGAGATGGTTCTTTTTGGACTGCAGCTGTTATCTTCGGCATTGACGGTGCTACCCTCTGCCAGATTAGGGCTGCCATTTGGACAGCCGGAAAGGTGAAATTGTTTTCCACTTGGCTCCTCTACTTTGAGAATAGTTTGAAGAGGTGATGTAAATCCTTGATTGGCAAAAGTAGAGTAAGCAGTGGCCAAATCAATCATCCTTACTTCTAGACTTCCGAGTGCCATTGAGAGGCCGTATCGAGAAGTATTTGTCCATGTGGTGATGCCAAGGTTTTTGGCAAAGTCAGCGAAATTAGTTGTGCCGTTTTGAGCAAGTAGTAAAACAGAAGGAATATTGTAGGAGCTGCCAAGGGCTTGTCGGAGGGTTATAGTTCCATGAAACCGACCATCGTAATTTTTGGGTGTCCACGCTTCTTGGCCGGAGAGATGAATGGTGATAGGGCGATCATCAATTATGGTGGCCGGACCATGACCATTTTCAAAATAGAGAGCGTAGTTGAGGGGTTTGATAGAACTGCCTGGTTGTCTGAGAGAAGTGGTAAGGTTTACTTGACCGTTATTTTTGAGATCAAAATAATCTTTGGAGCCGACCATGGCAAGGACTTCTCCTGTTTCAGGGTTGGTGACTAGGGCAGAGCCATTGCTAACTTTTAGATTTTTCAGAGATGCAACTTCACTTGTTACGATTTTTTGAACATCGTCCTGAAGTTTTGAATCTAAAGTGGTAAAAACTTTTAGACCACCTTGGGCAACTTTATTTTCACCCAACTGACTTTCTAAAATGCTTTTGATTAGCATGACGAAATGGGGGGCTCTGATTTCAATTTTGGCTGACTTGAAATCAAGCTTTTCATTTAGTGAAGCTTGTAATTCTGCTTCAGAAATGAAACCGTCTTTGTACATTTGATTGAGTACCAATTGTTGGCGGGAAGTTGCAAGCTCCGGTTGATCTCCAAAAGGAGAGTATTTGCTAGGAGCCCTGGTCAGTCCGGCTAAGAAGGCGGATTGGGCTAGATCAAGTTGATTGGCATCCAAATCAAAATATTGTTTGGAAGCTTCTTGTATGCCGTAGGCAGGACCACCAAAACCTACTTGATTAAGATACATCTCAAATATTTTGTCTTTTGAAAAAATTCGTTCTGTTCTAATAGCGAGAATAATTTCCTTTATTTTTCTGGATATGGTTTTTTCTGATGAAAGGATGGTGTTTTTGATTAGCTGCTGGGTAATGGTGGATCCTCCTTCTGCTCTGTCATCAAAAATATTTTTATATAGGGCTCTGAAAATTCCTGGAACTGAGAAGCCTTGGTGAATATAGAAATCTTTGTCTTCGGCGGCCAGGAAAGCATTCTTGACGTGTTGAGGTAGCGTGTCTAGTGAAATAAGAGTTCTGTTTTCATCTTTATAGATTTTGTAAAGTAGAACTCCGTTTCGATCTAAAATCTGAGTAGTTAGCTTAGAGGGGAAATCTTGTAATGATTTTGGGTCCGGAAGTCCTTTGAAGAATTCAAAATATGTAAAAATAGAAAGACTTGTTAGGGATAATGCAAAAAGAAAGTATCGAAGTTTAAGTAATTTAACTTTGGGGAATACAGGGTACTTTAATTGAGGAAAGCGAATTTCTGATAAACTTTTAAGGTTTAAATTAATTCGAGAAATCGGAATTAATTTGTATAGATCCGCCAAGGCGGATGACAAAGTACTGTAAAGTTTGTCGAGGAAAATTAAGGCAAAACCAATTAGAGAAACTAGGAAAAGGAACAATTTAAAGACAGGACAACCCAGAGCTGCGAGAAAGGTGTTTGTTTTAGATTCTTTCTTTGTTACCATAAACTCAAGGAAAATTTTTTGGAAAGTACGAAGGCGGGGCTAAATCCTATTGTAAATCTATGGAGAACAAAACACTAGAGGGAAGAAAGATCTTTGATGGGCTGCCAAAGATCCGGATAGGGAGTTTCGTAACCTAAGGCCCAAATAGCTATGCCACCAAGATTGGCAGACTTTACCAATTTAATTTTTTGATATAACGATTCGGTATTTTCGAATTGGATGAGGAATGTTTTGTTATATTTGGTGTATGAAAGGTAGGGGCTTAAAGAAAGAGTGGACCATTGAGCCGAAAGTGAAGATACTAATGGGTCCGAAAAAATGGATTGGATGCGAGAATAGCTGGCCATTGAACCGGTACCGGGGTAAGTGTTTGCAAGATACATATTGTCCGCTGTTTGCCATTCGTAGCCATAAAAAGGAACTCCTAAAATTATTTTGTCTGAAGGAAGTATTTTGCTGAACTGAGATATGTGGGTGATGATATCTTGATCAAGACATACGGTATCTTGTTTTGCGTCTGAACCGCACTTACCTGTGAGCGGAGCAATGGGGCCGGCTTGCTTGGAGCTTTTTCTGTAGTAGTCATAAGCCATGACAATAAAGTGATCGGTCGTGGAATTTAGAGCTGATAAATCCCACAGTCGGAATTTTTCGGCTGAATCGGCAAAAACGTCGATGTCTATTTGGCATTTCGGATTAATTGACAAACAGGCTGACTTTAGGCTTTTTACAAAAAATGTGAAACCGTCTCTTGTTTTTTGACTGGGCTCGCCTACATATTCGAAGTCTACGTTGATATCGTCAAAACCTTTGTTTTGATAAACACCTATTATTGAACGGACTGCTGTTAGAGAGATTTGAGAATCTTCTGTCAGTGAGCTGATTGTTTCCGGATCCATAGCGGTGATGGTGATTACAGTTTTTTGACCAAGTAGTTTTGTTTGATATAAAAGTTTTTCAAAAGCCTTTGAATTTAGTTTATTCCAGCCCGGTTCTTGCTCTTTGTGGTCGTTTATTTTATTGATAGTACCATCCGGATTTAAATCTACTGCAAAGTAGGCAAAATGAGTTAGTTGGCTGATATTCAGTTCATCGGCCACTTTAAGATTCCAGTAGGGGAAGAAACCGTATACAATTTTTTTTGATTTGGTAGCAGGAGCGTTTCCGGTAATAACTTCGATAAGTGCAATCGGGCTGATGAGTGGTAATGTATTTTTCCAAACTGAATAGGCGGTGATGCCAGTAAAAATTATTGCCAAGAAGAGAAAAAATAGACTAATTTTGCGGAGCATTTTCCGGGGTAACTGTGGGCATATAGTTGAATGGAGTAACTAATCTAGACTGAAATTTTGACAAGTCTACAACTGTTTGTGGCCATTGAATATGACCTTTGTCATCTACGGGGTAGGCACAGTCTAGGCAAAAATCTTGGGTAAACGGATCGGATACGACAGTGTGCTCCTCTAGATCTCGATCAATGGTTTCATCTCCGGGTAGGATTGGATACTTGTCCGACCTTCTAACCCAAACCTGCTTTTTTAATGGAAAGTTGTTTTGGCTGAGTGGAAGCATCTCGTTTATAAAATATTCTGAATGAGACTCACACTGGTTCTCTTGCTGAGCCAAAAATCCTGTAAGGTTGCAAACCTGGTAATTGGTAATTCCTTCGGGTTTGGAAAGAGGCCTGTCTTTTGTGTTTTGGAGGAGTTTTTTCATGATTGTATTCCAGATTGGTGAAGCACCGGTGACTCCTGAAGCCACGTAACTCATGGAAGAATTGTCATTGTTGCCTACCCAAGTAGCTGCTAAGTAATCCGGGGTGTAGCCAATGGTCCAGTTGTCTTTGAGATCGTTTGTGGTGCCTGTTTTTACTGAAACGGAGTGACCAGGAATAACAAGCTTACTTCCTATGCCAAAAGCAGCTGAGCGGGCACCATTGTCAGCTAAGATATCGGAAATGATGAAAGGGACTTCAAGTGGAAGTGTGACTTTTGGATCTGTCGGGTTGGTGGTGCCTGGATTTTTTTGATAATCCCAAAAATCTGTCCATTTAAGTGGCATAACAGAGACAAGGTTGGCCATTTTTTCCGGCTGATATTCTTCGAGTGTTTGACCTTCGTAAGAGGTAACTTTAAGAACTGAGACAAGAGGAACGGTAACACCTTGATTAGCAAAGGTGCCAAAAACTTTAGCCATGTCATACATGGTGACTTCACCACCACCTAAAGTCAGAGAGAGACCAAACCGACTTGGATCTGTCCAAGAAGTGATTCCCATAGCAGAAGCCGTGGCAATGAAGGAATCTATACCATTTAGAGCAAGCATTTTTACGGCTGAAATATTTAGTGAGTTAGCTAGTGACTGTCTCATAGAGACCGGTCCACGGAAAGTACTGTCATAATTTTTTGGGCAGTATTGTTTTTGGCCTGCGACTGTAAAACAAGTGGGGACGTCTAGGTAAGTAGTGCTTGCCGACCAACCATTTAGTAATCCAGTAGCGTAGTTGACAGGTTTAATGGAAGAGCCCGGCTGGCGCAGGGAAGTGGCGACGTTAACTTGACCGTCTATAGTATCGTCGTAATAATCCTTGGAACCAATTAATGCCAGTATTTCTCCTGTATTTGGCTTCGTAACGATAGCTGCCCCATTGCTGATTTTGAGCTTAGCAATTTTGTTCATCTCTGCCGAAAGGGAAGCTTGAAAATAATTTTGTAAATCCAAATCGAGTGAAGTCGTAACTATTAGACCGCCAATATTAACTTTATCTTCACCATACTTTTGAACCAAACTATCTCTGACCATGAGAGAGAAGTGCGGGGCATTGATGGAAATATTCTTCTTTTCAAAAACCAATTTTTCATTCTTAGCGGCATCAGCTTGTTCTTTGGTTATATAACCATCTTCCTGCATACGTCTAAGAACCTCGGCTTTGCGGTTTATAGCGAGATCGGGATTTGCGCCGAAAGGTGAGTATCGGGTCGGGGACTGAGGAAGCCCTGCTAGTAGTGCTGATTGTGCAAGGTCAAGGTCTTTAGCTGATTTGCCGAAATACGTTTGGGCGGCTGTCTCTATGCCATAAACTGTACCTCCGTATGGAGAGTGGTTGAGATAAAGTTCCAAGATTTGATCTTTGGTGTAATAAAATTCTGTGACTAGAGCGAGTATGGCTTCTTTAACTTTACGGGTGATAGTTCGGCTTGGATCCGAGAGTAAAGAGTTCTTTACCAGTTGCTGGGTGATGGTAGAACCACCTTCGAGCCTTTTACCCCTGAGGGTGTTGAAGGCAGCTCTAATAATGGCGACGGTGTCCAGACCATGATGTTTGTAAAAGTTTTTATCTTCAATGGCAATAGTGGCTTTTTTAACATAATCAGGAATATCTTTGGACGCAATAGGAGTGCGACGGTAATCTGAATAAACTTCGTAAAGGAGTTTGCCGTTACGATCTAGAATTTTGGTGCTAACAGGTGCGGGAGTTTTGATTAATTTGGCAGGACTGGGAACATCTTTCAACAAGAAAAATAGTGAAATCAAAAATAGTCCCGATAAAATCAGGATAATTTGGAGTGCGGTAAATTTTCGTCTTCCCAGGAGTTTTTGATAACTCTTCTCGATATTCTTAAGTATTTCTTTGTGGCTTGGACGCATGATATGTTCATTATACCCGCCAATAGATAAATCGGTTTAGGTGAGGCAAGCCCGCCTTTGAAACACTCTTCGGCGAGGCAAGCTCGTATGGTAGTATTTAGTTGTGAAGCGACTTTGGTACTACTATTTGTATTTACTCTTGATTTGGGGTAGTTTCAGATGTTTCGTCCGTATGCCGGATGTGGTTGTTGAGCTTTGGTTTAAACCGATACTGTGGCTGACTCCGGTGTTTTGGTGGCAGTTATCCATGAAGAATAGGGTAACCATGTTTAGCAAGAATAATCTGATGTCATTGGTAATGGGAATTTTAGTCGGTCTTATTTATTTTGTTTTGATCCGGAGATTTAATTTGATGGGATTAATGTTTGATTCCAATTTAATAGGTGTAGCGGTTGCCACAGCAATTACCGAGGAACTACTTTTTAGTGGTTTTGTGGCGGGGTATTTGGAGAAAATCCAAAAAGGAAGAGGGGTTAATTTGCTTATTGTTGGGCTAATGGTGGCCGTCATTCGGCTTCCAATATTGTTTTTTGTTTATAAGCTGGGGTTGGTTGATATGCTGGGAGTGTTTCTCTTTGCCGGAGCCGGTGGTGTAATTAATGCTTGGATTAGAGTAGAAACGGGCAGTGTGGCAGGGTCTATTTTGGCCCGAATTGGAATGAATCTGGCGGTATTAGGGTAACAAAAAACTCTCCCTGGTTAGGGGAGAGTGTGTTTAGTCGGGAAGAAATACTCGTTGTTCTCGCTCTACTATTGCCGGTTTTTTAATTCCTGAAAGGGTGATTTCTTTTTTTAACCACTCGGCTAGTTCTGTGTTGGTTGGATTGACCAGTGTGTTATCCCAGTCAGATTCGTGAGTCCGTCCATCGATGTTCACTAAATGGACATATAGATAAGGATTACTTGCCATATCTAGACAGATGGTAGTAAAGATTTCTACACTACGTTGTACACCGAAATGTACGACGTAATGGAGACCTGGGGCTCCGGAAGGTGTTTTCTTGCCATGACTTTCAAGAACAAAGGCGGGGGTATGATCAGGACTGATTTTTGTTTCACCGCCCAATGGTGTTTGTTGGCCCTCTAACCAGGCTGTGACAGTGTGGCTGGGGTCGAAAGACCTGAGAGTCTGACGAATCGCATGATTAAACTTTGTGGTTTTAAAAAACAGAGAAACTTTTTCCTGAGTTTCCAGAAGCTTTATGCCTGCAGTAGCTTTTTTGTCAGTTTCCTGGGTGGTATAAGTAGCTACGTATGCCTTACGAGCCTCATCTGCAATTTCTTTGGCTTTTTCTCTGGCTTTTTTTTCAGCATCCCAATCGATTGTAGGCATGGTGGCCTCCTTTTTAGGGTACAAAATGTGTATTGTTGGAATTTTAGCACTTATAGGCAGGAAATCAACTATAGGATTAATCCTTAATTGAAGAAGATTTTGCGGAAATTGGCTTCAATGATAGAGTCTGATTACTTATTTTACAGTTGACATACTAGGGGTAGTGTTAAAAGATGATTGACAACGCTAAATATGAACTGCCCATACTGTAACAACGAAGATACAAATGTTTTGGAGAGTCGGGGTTTACCTGGAGCTGAGGGTGTGAGAAGAAGAAGACAGTGTAAGAAATGTGAAAAGCGATTTACGACTCACGAGAAGATAGTCCACATCGATCTAAAGGTAATTAAAAAAAGCGGGAAAATGGAACAGTATGACAGAGATAAGCTCTTGAAAGGAGTTGGAAAAGCTTGCTACAAGAGGCGGGTGGCCAAAGAAGAGATAGAAAATTTGGTTGACGAAGTTGAGTGCAAAATGCTAAACAGGAAAACTGTTGAAATTAAATCGAGCGACATTGGGAAGATGGTACTAATACGGTTAAAAAAATTGGATGAACTGGCCTACATGAGATTTGCTAGTGTTTATATGGATTTTAGTGATGCAGAAGATTACAAAAAGTTTGTTTTGAATTCCAAGGAAATTAATAATTAATTAATAAAAAATGAAAAATAGTAAGAAAAAGGTAGTGGAAGAACTTAAGCCCGAAATACCCAAGACAATTGTGAAAAGGGATGGTAGAGTGATGCCTTTCGAGGTGGCGAAAATAGAAAAGGCGATTAAGTCGTGTTTCGAAGATATTGAGAAAGTGCCCTCTACTCCTATTGAGGAGTTAGCAAAAAGAGTGATAAATATTATTGGAGTCAAATATACAAAACCAACGGTGGAGCAGGTACAAGACGCAGTAGAACTTGTATTGCAAGGAGCAGGTGAGTTTGCCGCAGCTAAAAGCTATATCATCTACAGATTGGAACATGCGAAGCTGAGGGATGCCAGACCTATACCAAAAGCGGTGGCTGATGCTTTTGCCGAAAGTGATGTGTATTTTGAGAATCAAATTCAAAAGTTCCAGTTTTTTGATAAATACTCCCGTTTTAACTACGACTATGGCAGAAGGGAAACCTGGAAAGAAACTGTAAACCGCTCGGTAGATTTCTTACACGAACTATCTGAAGGAAGACTGGAATCTGATGCTTATAAAAGAATAAGAAATTCAATGTTGGAGATGAAAGCTACCCCGTCTATGAGGCTCTTGGCTATGGCAGGTCCGGCTGCAAAAAGAAATAATATTGCTATTTACAACTGTTCTTACCAGCCGGTAGATAGTATTGACTCTTTTGTAGAAGCCCTACTAATCTCTATGAACGGGTGTGGGGTCGGCTTCTCTGTAGAAAGTAAGTATGTAGAAAATTTGCCAAGGGTAAAGCGACAAGATGGTTTAGAGACTAAACAAATGGTAGTTGAGGACACAACCGAGGGGTGGGCCGCTGCACTGCGAGCCGGCCTATCGGTTTGGTTTGATGGTGGAGATATAAAGTTTGATTATTCGATGCTTCGACCTGCAGGAGCAATACTCCTAACAAAAGGTGGTAGGTCTTCCGGCCCCGAACCATTTAGAAGAATGATGGAGTTTGTAAGAGAGAGATTGTTTGCGAGACAAGGGAGTTTCCTGAGGCCTATTGATGCTCACGATATTATGTGTGAGGTTGGAACTGCTGCTGTTTCCGGTGGGATGAGAAGAACGGCTATGATTTCTCTCTTTGACTTTGATGATAAGGAAATGTGGGACAGTAAGTCCGGAGATTTTGAAAGAGATAATAGTCAACGGTGGAACGCCAACAATAGTGCTGTCTGGCCACTGTCTGGGCTAACTCAGCTGGAAGTAACCAAGCAAATGCTTGAAATGGTTAAGTCCGGTAGGGGTGAGCCCGGTATTTTTAATCGGCAATCGGCGATTGATATGAGACCGGCCAGAAGAGAAGCGGCTGAGTTTGGAACTAATCCATGTGGCGAGATTATATTGAGACCTCATGAATTCTGTAACCTTTCAATTGCTATCGCCAGACATGAGGATACCTATGAAACACTAAAAGATAAGGTAGAAGTAGCTTCTATTATCGGAACAATTCAAGCAATGGCAACCAACTTTTCCGGATTAAGGCCTCAATGGAAGAAGAATTGTGAAGAGGAAAGATTGCTGGGAGTAGACATAAACGGACAAATGGATAGTCCTGTGGTACAAGACGCTGCCGTGCAAAACCGCCTAAGACAAGTAGCTATAGAAACAAATAGGATTACGGCTCAGGCTTTGGGAATTAATCAGGCGGCTGCGGTGACCTGTGTAAAGCCTTCCGGTAATTCTTCCCAACTATTTAATAGTGCGTCAGGGATTCACGCCAGATGGTCTCAGTATTATGTCCGAAATATTCGAGTAAGTACTCATTCTTCTATCTTTAAGGTATTAAAGTCAGAAGGAGTACCGATGGATCCGGAAAACGGTCAGACGGCAGAAAATGCAAACACTTGGGTGATTCATTTTCCTGTCAAGTCCCCTGATGGCGCCGTCACTCGAAAGAACTTTTCGGCAATCCAGCAATGTGAGTATTGGCTACAGAATAAAATTAATTGGACGGAACACAATCCTAGTGTAACCATTACTTATCACCCGGACGAAGTAATTGACTTGATTAAGTGGGTTTGGGAACACCGAAATTTAATCGGGGGAATGTCCTTCTTGCCATCTTATGATGCGGCTTATTCTCAGATGCCATATCAGGAAATTGATAAGGAAGAATACGAAAAGCTTAAACCTAATTTCCCATCGATAGACTTTAGTAAGCTGTATCGATATGAAGAGGAGGACTATACCAAGGCAGCCCAGGAGTTAGCCTGTGTCGCCGGGTGTGATATAGATCCGAACGAAGGAAAACAATAGAGGAAAAAACCGTCTAAATCTGATATCATAAGCACAACTGTGATATCTTTTGAGACGGTTTTTCTGTTCATTTGACAAGCGCATAGAAATGATATTAAATGATAGTAGGTAATTTTGATTACTATCAGTCTTTTGTTGACATTGCTAAGTGGATGTTGTCGTTATTTTTTAGCCTGACATCGCTCCTTTTTGCCTTTTCAATCTTCCTATTAGAGTCTTCTTCCGGCAATGAGGTCAGACAGTTAAATAACTCTATAGTTTTCCTATATCCAAATTTTCACACTGTAATTTTAAGTAATAATGTTTGATACAGTTATAACTAATGACTAAAAAAGGATTAATATACATTTTTGAGGGAGACGGAAAGGGTAAAACTTCGGCGGCCTTGGGTGTTGCTTTGAGAATGCTCTTAAACGATAAAAAGGTGGTCTGGATTTCTTGGTTTAAGTCGCTTTCTTGGCAAATATCAGAAGCAAGTTTGACGAAGTTTTTTGTAAGCAATTTGGAAATGTTTTTTGCAGGGGAAGGCTTTTTTCTTAAGTCGGGCGAAAAAACTGCCAGAACCGGTAGGGCTACTGTTTACGATCTAACGTCTCAAGAAGTTCACAAGGTAGCGGCTGAAAAAGCGCTTAGTTATGTAGAAGATCGATTGGGTGGTGAAAACCCTCCTGAATTAATAGTAATGGACGAAGTAATTAGGGCAATTAGCGATGGCTTGCTTTCGGAGGTAGAAGTTTTGCGTATAGTGGAAAAAAGGAGGAAAACACATTTGGTGCTAACGGGACATGCGGCATCAAAGGCAATGATTGAGCAGGCAGACTTGGTTACTATGATGAAAAAAATCAAACATCCTTACGATAAAGGTATCCTGGCAGTGAAAGGACTTGATTATTAACTAGGAATTTGACCGCAAAAATTGGTATAGTTAGATATGCCTGCTTTGGGTAAGGAAATAGAACGCCAGCTAACATCGGACGAATTAGCCTTGAGAGAAATCCAGGGTTATATCGACAGAGTCGAACGTCAAGTTGAGACTCAACAGCCTCAAATAGTAAAACCTCAACAGGCTCAGGTAAACACGTCGACCTTGTTAGGTCCCAGCATAAAAAATATGCCTGGTGTGGCTCCAATAAATACAAAACAAAAAATTACTTTGCCCCTGGATCAGGTTGGAGTTGAATCAGGGCTTAAGAGTGACGTGATTGAAGGTGTTCGATGGCTTTCCGAGTGGTGCGTCATGATGATAAAAAAATACCCAGGCAGAGTTTTTTATATGTCTAAAAACTCAAATCAATGATAGATCTAAATTTTTGGATTCAATACATATTTGTAGTTTTTCTGGGCATAGCCTTCTTGACTGCCACAATAATAATGTTTTGGATGCTGTTTGTGATTTGGGTAAAGAACAGAAACAGGGAAGATGTGAGCTTAAATTTCGTATTGATGGAAATTGCGGTGCCTAGAGACAATGAAGTAAAAATAGATGCAGTGGAACAGATGTTTGCTGCTTTATTCTCTATGAAGAAAGGTGGTTTTTGGCAAAAGTTTGAATCTCAACAACACTTATCTTTAGAAATTGTAGGAAAAAAGGAAGATATAAGATTTTACGTTTCCTGCCATAAGAAAAATGCCGAGCTGGTGGAAAAGATGATATCAGGAACATACCCGGGGACACATGTGAAGCAGGTGGATGAATACAATATCTTTTATAAGGATGCCAAGATAGATTTCGCTGAGCTTACTTTAAAAGGAGAGAGTTTCAAGCCAATTAAGGGATTTAAAGAGTTGCCGGTAGATTCATTATCTTCTATCACATCTGCCATGGCTAAGTTTAATGATAATGAAGCTGCTGCGATTCAAATAATCATCTCTCCTGCCGAGTCTGAGTGGAGCAAGTCCGGTTTGGGATATATTTCAAAATTAAAGAAAGATGAAGCGGATCCTGAGAAAGCAAAGTTCAAGATGAACCCGCAAGATATGGAAGCAATTACAAATAAGTGTTCGAAAGTGGGATACCTTACCAGTATTAGGATAATAAGTGTGGCTCCTGCTTTGGAACAGGCGAAAGCAAATTTAAGCAACCTAAAAGGAACTTTCTCACAATTTGCCAGCAACCAGAATTCTTTTTCGGGTAGCAAGATAAGGTTTAAACAATCCTTCATGCTCGACTTTATATATAGATATCAGAATCTATGGGGATTGAATTCAATCTTGTCGGTAGATGAATTGGCTACGGTTTGGCACTTACCAAATAAGACAATTGAAACCCCACATATATATTGGCTGACGGCAAAGACAGCTCCAGCTTCAGGTGAGTTCCCGGATTCCGGTTTGTGGCTTGGTAGGTCTGTCTATAGAGGACAAGAAAGAAATATCTTTATGGGGGAGACGGACAGAATGAAACATTTGTACATAATCGGTAGAACAGGTACAGGGAAAACAGAACTTCTAAAATCTATGATTCTTCAAGATATGAGGTCAGGGAAAGGTCTCTGCTTTATGGAGCCACATGGTGATGGTATTGAGGAGTTGCTTGAACTGGTGCCACCAGAGAGAGCTGAAGACGTGATTCTCTTCGATCCGTCAGATAAAAGTAGACCGGTGGGTCTAAATCTACTTGAGGTGGCGAACTATGATGAGATGCATATTGTGGCTTCCTCTATTATCAATCTAATGTATAAGCTCTATGATCCACACCGTACCGGTATGGTGGGTCCAAGATTTGAGCATGCTATCCGAAACGCTATGCTGACAGTGGCAATGGTGCCGGGAGCAACTTTTGTGGAGGTTAACAGAGCTCTGACAGATCAGAAATACGTTCAAGAGATATTGCCTTTGGTGAAGGATCCAATTGTAAAAAGGTACTGGACCGATCAAATTGCTCAAACAAGTGACTTCCACAAATCTGAAACATTAGATTACATTGCTTCAAAATTTGGGCGATTTGTGACGAACGAAATGATTCGAAATATCATAGGTCAGTCTCACAGTGCGTTGAATTTTAGAACGGCGATGGATGAGGGTAAAATAGTGTTTCTAAAATTGGCCAAAGGACTACTCGGAGAAGAAGACTCGAACTTCTTGGGGAATGTTTTGGTACCTAAGATTTTAGCTGCCGCGCTTTCCCGTCAGGAAGTACCTAAGGAGCAAAGAAGGCCTTTCTATTTGTATGTTGATGAGTTTCAGAACTTTGCGACACCCGATTTTGCCCAGATGCTTTCCGAGGTGCGTAAATATGGAATTGGCCTTATCTTGGCTAACCAATTTGTGAGCCAGATTGATGAGCAAGTGAGAGACGCTATCTTTGGCAACTGTGGAACACTAATGACCTATCGGGTGGGAGTTCAGGATGCGGCAATCTTATCAAAAGAGTTCGAGGGGGTTTTTAACGAAGCTGATTTGTCCAATATCCCGGCACAAAATATTTATGTGAAAACAATCGTAAACGGGACACCGGTACCTCCTTTTTCAATGAACGTTGGACGCGACTTAAAAGCAGAGAAAGCTCAGGGAAGTCCGGAAATTTCCAGAATGGTGAAAGAATTGTCTAGACTAAAGTTTGGACGGGATGTAACGGAAGTATCTGAAGAAATTGAGAAAAGGTCTAATCTTTAAGAGTTTGTTTGTTTTGGTCTTCCAATATCGAGGTCTGAAGTATAATATGGCATATTGGGTCGATAGCTCAGCTGGTTAGAGCGCGAAGCTTATACCTTCGATGTCGTAGGTTCGAATCCTACTCGACCCACTTAATGAAGGAAAAGAAAAAAATAATCAAGGTAAAGTTGAAGCAAGACAGACTTTTGAGGGTTTCCCAGCCAAAAAATGATATGGATGACTATGTCGGAAATAATTGGCCTCAAGAAATGCTTATTGCCGGAAACTTGGACCTAGGAAAGACAGGGAATCCTGTTACGATATTCCTTGAGGATGAGATTACAGGAGAGCAGCTGGAAATATCCGGAGTGAAGAATGCTTTTATTATCCTTGAAGACACGAGGCGCACATCATCGGGGTGGTTGGCTTTAGCCATTGGATCCATAGAAAAAATGGGGGACGTTCTAGGTTTCTTGTCCCAGACCACTCTGGACACGATTAGAAAGTTAGCTAAGAAAGATTAGAGATCGATGATCTTTGGTTTATCTTTGGCTGGTTTCTCAGAAATGAATTCTAAGTATTTCTCAGTAGTGGAAAGTCTTTTGTGGCCGACTAGCTTGCTGATGTAGACCAGTGGACTGCCTGAAGTAAGCTGTTGGGCGATAAAAGTGTGTCTCAAATCATTTACCTTAGCGTTTTCAATGCCGGCGATGTGGAAATATCTGTCCAAGTTGGAACGAATGTTTCTGATTAGGAAAGCATTGCCTGTCTTGGTGATAAAGACATTGTTGTTCGGGCTTTTGGGGCGAACAGCAAGGTATCTGTCTAAAGCTTCTCTGGCCGGTTGATTGATGGGAGTTTGTCTTTCCGGGTGTGATTCATAAGCTCTGATTGTGATTTGATTGGTGGCTTTATCGATGTCGGTTATCTTTAAATTGGCAAGTTCGGAGATACGCATTCCTGTTTGAAGAAGTATTTCTACGATGGCAGCCATTCTAACATCTTCACGGCAGGCATCTCTTAGAGCACGGTATTCAATCTTGTTTAGAATGCGGGGTGGTTTGATGTCGTACTTGGGGTGAGACACGCCAATTGAAGGGTTTTCGCCAATAAGTCCGTTAATTTGAACGTAGGAGAAAAAGGACTTGATGGAATTGATTTTTCTGGAAATGGACTTGGTGGTGTAGTTGTTTTCGGCTAAATTGGCCTTAAAAGCATCAATACTGTCCTTGGTGACTTCGTTTAGATTAGAAATGTTGGATTTGGCAACAAAATCGGCAAGCTGTTCGATGTCCTTTGAATAGGCTAAAATGGTAGCAGAAGCTCTGCCTTGCTGGGCAAGGTGGGTTTTAAAAGCGTTGACAGCCTGTTTGATGTTTTGTTCCATTTTTTGTATATAAATCTATTATGTCTCTAATTATAACACTCTAGGTTACTAAAATGCAAGTGGTAAGTCGAAATAAGGATACTGGGCGTGATAATAGCCGATATATGGCTCTGATACTGATTATTGGTTGGCTACTAATTATCTCCTTAGCACGAGATGTATGGCAGATAAGGACTGGGTTTGGCAGAATAACTGAGGCAAACCGTAGATTAGAAGCCGAAGAGGCAAAGAACCAAGCGTTGAAATCTAAGCTGGGCATGGTACTAACAGAAGAATATAAGGAGAAACTAATAAGGGAAAAGCTGAACATGCAAAAGGAAGGGGAGGTACTGGTAGTGATGCCTGAAAAAGATCTTTATAGAGATGGTTTAAGTAAAAAACCCGAAATTTTGATTCCTGAGGCAAATTGGATCAAGTGGTGGAAACTCCTTTTGGAGTAACTTGGAACCAACAGTGTTGCGGGGCTAGGGTTCCGCCCCCTAGTTAAGCAGGATTATGAGCCCTGCAAGATACTTACCTTCCCCCCGCAAAAGACGAACACTCTTATTTTAGCACGCACGATGAGATTTGACAATTCGGGTAATTTATGGGTAAATGGTTTTATGGCAAAATCTGAAGAAAGAATCGAGGCTAGGAAGTTTAGAAAAAATGGCGAAAGCCTGGCTAGAATTGCAATGAAAGTTGGTGTTTCAAAAAGTACCGTAGGTTTGTGGTGTGAAGATATCGAGCTGAGCGATAGCCAAAGAAATAAACTACTTGAAAGTGACAAAAAAGCCGGAGCGGTGGGCCGAGCACGAGCTGCAGTTGTTAATAAAAACGAAAGATTGAACCGAATAAGAGTAAATATGGATCTAGGTCAAAAAATGGTCGGAAACATAAGTTCTAGGGATCTACTAGTTGCAGGTATCGCCCTATATTGGGCTGAGGGAGATAAAAAGGGCAGAAGAATTAAGTTTACTAATTCTGACCCAGCTATGATTAAGATGTGTATGAGGTGGTTCACAGAATGTTTAAAAATATCTCTTGAGGACATATATTGTTATGTTGGAATAAATTTCATTCATGAAGGTAGGATTGAGGAGATAGAAAAATACTGGTCAGAAGTTACCGGAATAAACAGACAAGGATTTAGGAAACCTAGTCTAAAAAAGGTTCAGTCTCTAAAAGTGTACCAAAATCCAAATGAGCATTATGGAACGTTGAGTCTACGTGTGAAAAGAAGTACAAACATAAGCTATTTAGTATCTGGTCTGATTGGTGGGTTAAGTGGTTTTGAGCCTAAGGCGTGGTAAAATATCCCTAGTCTGGCTGGGTAGCTTAGTTGGTTAAAGCATCGGATTCATAAACCGAAGACCGCGAGTTCGAATCTCGCCCCAGCTACTATGAAAAAGAGAATTTTGACGGGAGATAGGCCAAGTGGGAAGCTTCATCTGGGGCACTATGTGGGGTCCTTGGCTAACCGTGTAAAGCTTCAAGAGGATTATGACCAGTACATATTGATTGCCGACGTTCAGGCTCTTACGGATAACTATGATAATACCGAGAAAGTGACCAATTCGGTGAAAGAGCTTGTGCTCGGATATGTGGCGGCAGGCATAGATCCTGAAAAGTCGACAATCGTTCTTCAATCGCAGATTCCCGCAATCGCCGAATTGACGGTGTTTTATCTAAATTTGGTTAGTTTGAACAGGGTGTTGAGGAATCCCACGGTTAAGGCTGAGATTGAAGAAAAGGGGTTTGGTGATTCTATTCCGGCCGGATTTGCGATGTATCCGGTTTCTCAGGCAGCGGATATCACTGCTTTTGAAGCTAATTTGATTCCGGTGGGAGATGATCAGCTTCCCATGATTGAACAGACGAGAGAAATTGTCCGTAAGTTCAATAATTTGTATGGAGACACGTTAATTGAGCCAGAAGCAAAAATTAGCGAGTTCCCAAGACTAATTGGACTGGATGGGAAAGCTAAAATGAGCAAGAGTTTGAATAATGGTATCTATCTGTCGGATTCGGTGGAGGAAGTGAACAAGAAGGTGATGTCTATGTATACAGATCCAACAAGACTTAAACCTACGGATCCGGGACATATAGAGGGAAATCCGGTTTTTGTTTACCATGAAGCTTTCAATCCGGATAAGTCTGAGGTGGAAGATTTGAAAGCAAGATATAGGAAAGGAAAAGTGGGAGACGTAGAGGTAAAACAAAAACTAGCTATCGCAATAAATAATATGTTAGAGCCCATGAGGCAACGAAGGGCCGAACTAGAGAAAAATCCGGAAAAAATTAATCTAATACTTAAAAATGGAATTGAAAAAGGTAGAGCGGTTTCGGATGAGGTGCTTCGAAAGGTGAAGCACGCTATGGGGATAGACTATAAATTCTAATGAAAAATAATATTCAATATAGTGATTTTGAGAAACTGGATATAAGAGTGGGTCGTGTAATATCCGCAACAGCCCCCGAATGGAGTTCTAAACTGTTACGAATGGAAGTAGATTTGGGGGAGGAGATAGGAAATAGGATTTTGTTTTCCGGAATTAGAAAGTGGTACATACCGGAGGATGTTGTCGGAATGAATATGCAGTTTATCGTAAATATGGAACCTAAAAAGATGGGAGAAGAAGAGTCTCAAGGTATGCTAATTATGGTGGATACGGAAGAAAAACCGGTTTTGATATTTCTTCCTGATGAACTCAAGGCGGGACAGATGATAAGATAAGGAGATGAAAAAAGTAGAATTTAAGATTAATTTAAATCTAAGAAGAATCCTTATTTGGTTATTGATAATTTTTCTCTTTTTACCAGGATTGATTAAGTTTATTCTTGGCTCAACGGGTGCAGTAAAGGAGTTACCTTTATCTACCGCAATCGCAGAGATTAAAGAGGGTAAGGTTGAATCTGTACAAATTAGAGGACAAGAGCTAATACTTTTGTACCCAAAAGATTCTTCCGGGGTGCAGGTATTGGGGATGTCCAGAAAAGAAGACAGCTCCAGTTTTATGGATCAACTTCAAAAAGCCGGTGTGGATGAAAGTAAAATAAAAGTAGAAGTAGTTAGTCAGGATTTTGTAAATGGGCTGTGGAATGTGATGTCTCTGGTTCTTCCGATTATTGGTTTTGGAGTACTAATGTTCTATATCATGAAGCGTCAAGGTGGGGGTGGTGATGTTTTTGGAATTGGAAAGAGTAAGGCGAAACTATTTTCTAAAGGCAAACAGAATATTAAATTTTCCGACGTTGCCGGGGTAGATGAGGCAAAAAAAGAACTCGAAGAGGTAGTTGATTTTCTAAAGAACCCTAAAAAATATCGAGATTTGGGAGCGAGAACTCCTAAAGGTGTTCTTCTGACCGGACCTGCCGGAGTAGGAAAAACTTTGTTGGCAAGAGCGGTTGCCGGTGAAGCAGGTGTGCCATTCTTTTCTATGGCAGGGTCGGAGTTTATGGAGATGCTGGTGGGAGTAGGTGCCAGTAGAGTTCGTGATTTGTTTGACACTGCCAAAAAAGCTTCACCTTCGATTATTTTTATAGATGAAATTGATGCTATTGGAAGAACTCGAGGAGCCAGTGGGGGTTTTGGTGGCCATGACGAAAGAGAACAGACACTAAACCAAATATTAGTTGAGATGGACGGGTTTACTCAAACAGACAATGTAATAGTAGTAGCGGCAACCAATAGACCTGACGTACTTGATCCGGCATTGGTTCGCCCAGGGAGATTTGATCGTAGAGTTACGCTAGATCTACCTGATATCGCCGGCAGAAAAGCAATCCTTGAAATACATAAGGTGGGAAAGCCGTTTGGAAAAAAGATGAATTGGGATAAGATAGCAGAAAGAACAGTAGGATTTTCGGGAGCCGATATAGAAAATATGCTGAACGAAGCCGCAATTCTGGCCGCACGTTCTGACAGAAAAGAAATTATTATGGCGGATGTGGAAGAGGCTGCCATGAAGGTTAAGATGGGACCGGAAAAGAAGAGGCTTTCGTCGGCTAGAGAAAAGAAAATGACGGCATACCACGAGGTGGGACATGCATTGGTGGGACATTTGCTTCCGGGAACGGATCCTATTCACCGGGTAAGTATTGTATCTAGAGGAATGGCGTTAGGATTTACTATGAGTAGACCAAAAACAGATAAACTCCAACAAACCCAAACTGAGCTTGAACATGAAATGGCTATGATGCTCGGAGGAAGAGCGGCCGAAAGAATTGTTTTTGATGAGCTAACTGCTGGAGCTTCCAGTGATATTGAGAGAGCCACAATGCTAGCCAGAAGAATGGTGGTCGACTTTGGTATGAGTAATCTGGGCCCGGTATCATTGGGTCAAATGGTGGAAAGTAATACTTGGGGTTATTCTTATGGAGATTCCATAAAACTCTCCGATGGTATGCAAACAAAAGTTGACTTAGAAATAAAAAGACTAATTGATGAAGCTTATGTTTTGGCAGAAAAGACACTTCTACAACATAGAAAAGAGCTTGATATAATTTCCGCCAGATTGGTGGAAATAGAAACCCTGGAACAGGAAGAGTTTGAGGAATTAGTTGGAAAACAAAAGGCAGAATTTGAAGAATAATGAGGAAATTAATATTAATTGATGGTAATGCATTGCTACACAGAGCTTACCATGCCTACCCTCCGCTTTCGAGTCCAAAAGGGGAACTGATTAACGCTGTTTATGGTTTCTCTGCCATGTTACTTTCTGTCCTGGATAAACTATCTCCTACTCATGTGGCGGTTGCGTGGGATGTTCACGGAGCAACCTTCCGAAAACAAGAGTTTGAGGATTATAAAGCGAATAGAGGTCCTATGGATGAAGAGTTGGTTGGCCAGATAGACAGAACAAAAGAAGTGGTACAAAAACTAAATATTCCTCAGTTTGGAATTGAGGGTTATGAAGCCGACGACATTATAGGAACTTTATCTAGAATGGCTGGTGAAGAGAATGACACTCAAGTGGTGATAGTAACCGGAGATCGAGACTCACTTCAATTAATTAAAGGGAATAAAATTGTAGTTTTTTTACCTATTCAAAACCATCACAATCAATCTGTAGTATTTGATGAGGATAAGGTAAAAGAAGTTTATGGACTCTATCCGAAACAAATAATTGATTTAAAGAGCTTAATGGGAGACCCTTCCGACAATATACCAGGTGTAAAAGGAATCGGAAAAGTAACGGCAACAAAATTGATACAAGAATTTGGAAGTCTCCATGATATTTATGAAAATATAGAAGTGTCTAAGTTGAGCCCTAGAATCAAAATGCTTTTGGTTTCCGATAAAGAAATGGCAGATAAAAGTTATCACTTGGCAACAATAGATCAAAAAGTACCATTAGAGTTGAATTGGGATGACTGCTTGCTTACAAACTACGATAAAGTAGGTGTGGTGTCTTTATTTGAAGAGTTAAACTTTAAAAGTTTAGTAGCCAAATTGCCAAAAGATTCCTGGGAAAAGGAAGTTCAGGATGTGTTTATATGAAAATTGCTCTAGTTCACGATTATATTAAGGAATTTGGAGGGGCCGAAAGAGTTCTGAGAGCGTTGGCGGATATGTATCCTAAGGCTCCAATCTACACCGCATTTAAGGTATCTGGGTCCAGCTGTGAAAAAGAGTTTTCAGATAGAAAAATTGTGGAAAGTTCTTGGGCATTTTTAATCAAAAGATGGAACTTATACAGTCCGTTAAGATTTTTGATTCCTTTTGTTTGGGGATCGATTGATTTAAGTAAGTATGACTTGGTGCTGACTTCTTGTTCTTCTTATTTTGCCAGGGGATTTAAAGTTTCCCCAAAGACAAAAGTAGTAGCTTATTGCCATACTCCTCCACGATTCTTGTATGGGTATGAGACGAGTATTAATTTACAAAAATATTGGATGGTGAGGGTCTATGCAATTATAGTTAATCATTTTTTACGGATATTTGACCTTTGGTCTTCTAAACGAGTAGATATGTGGGTCGTCAATTCCGAGAACACTAAGGGTAGGGTCATGAAATATTATCGTAAAGAAGCAGAGGTTGTCTATCCGCCGGTAGAAGTAGATGATTACATTAAGTCGAGTAATGGGGTAAAAAAAGAAGATTATTTCTTTATTGTTTCCAGATTGGTAGGGGCAAAAGGTTTGGTGGAGGCAGCTAAAGCAACCCGCCATTCCGGCTATAAACTTAAGATTGTTGGTGAGTCGGTGGGATTTTCTCAGATTGAGAACCAACTTAGAAAATTTGATAATGTTGAGCTGTTAGGAAGAGTGAGTGATGAAGGGGTTGCTGATCTATATGCTAAAGCTAAAGGATTTATTGCTTTGGCTAAAGATGAAGATTTTGGTATTACACCAGTCGAGGCGATGGCTTCGGGAACTCCAGTAATCGCCTTTAATGGCGGAGGATTTAAAGAAACTGTCGTGAATGGGGTTACGGGTCTATTAATTGACGGAACGGATGAAAAAACACTTGAGATGGCAATCGTAAAGTTTAAAAAAACAGTATGGAAAAGAGATGAATTGATTAAGCAGTCTAAAAAGTTTTCTAGGAATTTGTTTGAAGAAAAAATCAGAACGATAATTGATAAGATGAAGGTGAATGAAAAATAACCTGGCTCTAAAGATACTGTTTGTTTGTAACGCGATTTATTTGTTTGCCGCTCTTTTGTTGGGTCCTTTGTATGCCGTATATGTTCAAAAAATTGGTGGAGGAGTTCTTCTGGTAAGTATTACGACGGCAGTGTTCTATGTATCCTCGACAATATTCCTAATTCTTATGTCTCAAAGAGGGGATGAGGTGAAGGAAAAAAAATTATTATTGGCGGCCAGCTACGCAATTAGAGGTTTTGGATTCTTGGGAATGATATTTGTTAATACTGCTCTTGCCCTAATATTAATTCAAATAGTATTTGGGCTGGGTGATTCTTTGGGGACTCCGATTTTTAGTGCATTATTTGCAAAACATACCAATAAAAAAATGGAGGTGATGGAGTACTCTGATTGGACACTGGTGGCAAACCTGGTAATGGCTTTAGGGTCTATTGTTGGAGGATTTATTGTTAGTGGTTTAGGATTTAACTTTCTATTTGTGACAATTGCATTTCTTTGTTTTGTTTCTGCCGGATGGATATTATTTACTCCCAAGGACGTACTTTAGTATGCCAGAACTCCCTGAAGTAGAAACGATTAGAAGACAGCTGGATGAAGTACTGAGAGGAAAGGTGTTAACAGATATTGAAGTGCTTAGGGAAAAAAGCTTTTCCGGTGTACCCAAAAGGATACTTGGATTTGAGATTGAAGAAGTTAAGCGAAGATCAAAAGTTATTCAGATAGTATTTAAAAATATCGAGGACTCTGTGATTATCCATTTGAAGATGACCGGACAACTTATCTATATAACTGGAGAAAAAAGAATATCGGGCGGACACCCTAGTCCTGACTGGGTAGGTGAATTACCATCGAAACACACAAGAGCTGTCTGGACTTTTAAAGACGGATCGAAATTATTTTTCAATGATATGCGAGTGTTTGGGTGGATGAGGGTGGTAGATAAAGATAAATATGAAAAAGAAGCGAAATCATTGGTGCCGGATGTAATTGATAAAGAATTTACCAGGGAATATTTCTTTGATTTATTAAAGAAGACAAAAAAACCAATAAAGCTTCTGCTTCTGGATCAAGATAAGATTGGTGGTTTGGGAAACATTTATGTAAATGATGCTCTGTATGATGCAGAAATTAGACCCGACAGAAAAGCGGATAGTCTTAATCCAAAAGAATCTCAAAAATTGCACGATTCCGTAATTAAGATTATTAAATTGGGAATTAAGTACGGGGGAGCCAGTGCCAGTAACTATGTACAAGTGACAGGATTGGGTGGCACATACCAAGATTATTTTTTGGTTTATAAAAAAGAAGGACAAGTGTGTAAGAGATGTGGAGATAAGATTAAGAAAATGAAACAAGGTGGTAGGGGGACTTTCTATTGTCCCGGATGTCAGAAGTGAAGTAGAATGTGGAATGCCGGCATTAGCTTTTGTAAATTTCATTAATAAAAGTGGAAGTATTGGTAATACTGTAAGGAAAGTAGCTAGAAGTTTAATGGAGCTTAATGCCCGTTCAAGATTTAATTTATTTGAGAAATATATTGTTGGTTCAAAAATTCTTGATGTCGGTGTTGGCGCGGGATCTATGTCAAAAATACTAATCTCCCGCAGGTTCAAAGTTGTGGGAGTTGATGTCGTAAATTCTTCCTTGTACCCGGGAATAACCGCAAAAATTTATGATGGTGAAAACTTACCATTAAAGAACGGTTCGATGGATACCGGCCTTTTGATTTGCGTCTTACATCACTGCTCTAATCCAATGAAGGTTTTGGAGGAGACTATGAGAGTTTGCAAAAGAATAGTGATAATAGAGGATACATATAGAAATGAGTTTGAAAGATTTTTGGTTTCTGCTAGAGATTCTGTTGGAAACTTTGAGTTTTACCACCATGATTATCACAGAACAGAAGATTGGATAAAAATATTTATGAAGTTAGGATGGAAATCTATTTATACGAAGGAGTGGTCAAGTATAGAATTTTATGGCATGTATGGCAGGCAGACTTTGTTTGTAATCGAGCCTAATGATTGAGTAAGGTAAAATATAGGTATTGATGCTTAGAAAGATTACACTCAGTGATTTCAGAAATTATAAAAATGGTGAATACGAGTTTTCGGATGGTGTAAATCTGATTGTTGGTCAAAATGCAAAAGGCAAAACAAATTTGTTGGAAGCTATTTATCTCTTGGGGATTGGCGATAGCTTCCGTGCTAAAAGAACTGAGGAGATGGTTGCTTTTGGACAAGAGTTGGGCCGAGTGAGCGGAGAAGTTGAACTAAAGAAAGATGATTTGATGACTCTGGAAATCATTGTTAATGGTGGGGTGGTAATGGGAAAGGTGGTAAATAAAAGAAAATATTTGATTGATGGAGTTTCTAAAAGAAGACAGGATCTATTGGGAATGCAACCCTTGGTACTTTTTCGTCCCGAAGATGTAGAACTGATAAGCGGCTCTCCTGACGTAAGAAGAAAGTTTTTGGATAGACTTCTAATCCAGGTAGATAAAATTTATGCCAACAGTATCTCTACTTATGAACAAGCTTTGAGGAGGAGAAATAAATTGTTGGATGCTATTAGAGAGGGCACTGCCAGTAGATATTCTTTAACTTTTTGGGATGGTCTTCTGATTAAACATGGCCAGATTATTCAAGAAAAAAGAAGAGAAATTGTTGACTATATAAATGACCTGTTTAAAAAGAGTGAGCTGTTTAGAGATTTATCAATAATGTATGACATGAGTGCGATGAGTGAAGCCCGGCTGCTGCAGTATAAAGACGCGGAACTGGCTGTAGGTTATACATTAGTGGGTCCTCATAAAGATGATTTGCTAATAAAAGATAAAACGAGAGATTTAGCTGTTTATGGTTCTAGGGGAGAACAGAGAATGGCAGTCTTGGCTCTAAAAATGGGGGAGATTTACTATATGGAAGAAAAGGGTGAGAAAAAAGTGCTCTTACTTCTCGACGATATTTTTTCCGAGCTCGACGAAAACCATAAAGAGGAGGTTCTTAGAGTAATGTTCGGACGGCAAGTGATTGTGACGACAGCCGACGAAGGGGACGTGGAGATGTTTAAAGATGCTAGGATGATCAGATTAAATTAGTAAGAAGGTGTAAAATATACACGATGAATATAGAAACATTTGACCCAAGTTGGTTTGCGGAAAGTAAAACTTTAAAAGGAGTGACCAGTAAATATTCAGGTAAGGTAGTTACGGGTGGAGGTGTGACTATAATTGGTGGGAGTAAACTATTCCATGGGGCTCCCATAATGGCTCTTAAGGGTGCTTCAAGGATTGCAGGGATGGTTTATTTCTCAACTCCAGATGAAGATAAAGGAGTGGCTGACAAAATAAAGTCATTATTGTCGAGCTTTGTATGGGTTCCTTATGATGAAATTGGAAATTATATCGCCAAGTCCGATTCTGTTCTAATTGGTCCTGGCATGATGAGAAGTCATATAAAAGAACAAAACTTTGTATGTGATGACGAGGGCGAAAAAACAAAGAAAATTTGTGTCGATTTTTTTAATAAATATCCGGATAAAAAGTGGGTAGTGGACGGAGGTGCTCTTCAGGTGGTAAGCATAAGTGATCTTCCTAAAGGCTCGATAATTACACCAAATGGAAAAGAATTCGAAATGATGTTTGGTGAAAAAATGGAACCAGAAATAGATAAGAGGTGCGAGCAGATATTTAATTTGGCTAAGAAATATGATTTGGTTATTTTGACTAAAGATGAAATTTCGGCGGTAAGCGATGGGAAAAGGGTAATCAAAATATATGGGGGGAATGATGGTTTGATTAAGGGTGGCGTCGGAGACACTATCGCCGGAGTGATTGTGGGTTTTTTAGCTAAAGACGATTCGCTTTTCTCTGTAGCCGCGGCGTCGTATTTGGTTAAAAAGGCCGGTGAGAAACTGGCAGATAAAAATGGATTTATGTTTAATGCTGATGATTTGTTAGACACGGTGCCGGAGGCGTATGGGGATGTGATAAAAAGTTTGGGGTAGAGGGAGGCGGCCGCGTTCAGGATTAAAGAAGTTGCCAATAACCGCATAAACTGCGATAATTGAGGAATGTTCTCCCCGGAATATATAATTACAAACAAGACTCTATCTAATTTAATTGGAATTGAAGTAGCAGGAAAGGTTATTTCGTTGGCTCCTTTGCAGACAGAGTGGGAAGGTCGACTCAGACAGGAAGCTTTGATAAAAAATATTTTTAGTCTAGCCAGATTTGTTGGGAACGCTTTGAGTATTGACGATGTGGCGAAGATAGTAAAAGATGAGCCCAGTAGAGATGATAAAGCCGGGGTGGTGGCTTCCAGAATTGGTGTGATTGGAAAGGAAAAAGATATACAGCAAATATTAAACTTGTTAAATGCTACCAGACTAGTAGAGCAGTTAGCTTATCTGGCGGGTAAGTTCAAGCAAGGAGATTTTGGGGAAAAAGATTTGTCACAAATACACCTCTTAATGGGTGAGAGACTGATGGAGCCAAAAGATATGGGTAAATTTCGAGATCATGTCGAAGTTCCATTTCAAATCGAAGACCTCTTTGGGTGGTATAAAAATGTTGGTAAAAATGAAATTCATCCTGTAAACAAAGCAGGGGTAATGTTCTACGAATTGCAGAGAATTAACCCATTTCAAGATAACAATTTGTCGACAGCATTACTTTTCTTTCAACTGACTTTGCTTACCGAAGGCTATGGACTTAAAAGAATATGGTCTTTTAACGAAGAAGTCCTTAAAAGTGCTGATGTTTTTAAGATTTCATTTGACTCCGTGGAAAGAAATGGGGGGGCTTTGACAGTATGGCTTGAATTCTTAACCAGGTGTCTATCCGACTCTGCCGAAAAAGCGCAGACGAAAGTTCTTAATTTGGTGGGGGAAGCACCTATTTTTAAATCCGATGGAGGGAAGGCAATTTCTTTGACTGAAAGACAAATTGTAATAATGGAAGAGATGACTTTAAAAAATGAGATGACCATAAAAGAAATCAGGAGTATCTTGCCCATGGTTTCCGATGATACGATTCTGAGAGATCTTAAAGGCTTGATTGATAAGAAGCTACTTAGGAAGAAAGGGAAGACCAAAGGTGCTCTTTATGTAATAGGGAAAATTAGAAGTTATAGATAATAAATTAATTTGGTTTGAAGACCGCAAAAAATTCTGACTAACGTCCACATTGCTTTGTTGCGACCGATAATTTGTCGCCTCCTGCGGGCGCCAATCATCTACATACTCGCCCCAAAATCCCTATGGTATAAATGTGTTCGGGATTAAAGACTGCGTCTTTACCCTCACCCCCGCCTCACTGAAACTGTTACAGGTTCAGTTTCGGCACTCTGAGTACAGAGCCTAGCATTTTGGGACTGTGTAAGTTCTCCCAAAGCGATGATGGTCTTGCCGATTATTTTTACTTCTCATTGATATACTATGGAGATATGCAGTTTAAAGAATTTGCCGATTATTTGGAGAGGTTGGAGAAAATTTCGTCGCGATTGGAAATCACAGCCGTTTTGGCGGAGTTGATTATAAATATGGAAGTGGATGAAACAGATAAAGGGGTTTATTTGACACTGGGACAACTGGGACCTGACTTTGATAATAAAGAGTTTAACATGGCAGTTAAGATGGTTCTGAGGAGCGTAGCCGACGGCACGGGACAGTCTATCGAAAAGGTGGAAAAAATATATAAAGCGAAGGGAGACCTTGGCCTGCTGGTTGAGACCTTGGAGTTTGAAAAAGAGAAAAGGGTAAATTATTCCGTTGCCGAGGTTTATGAAAAATTGAAATTGATTGCAGATGAAGGTGGAACCGGAAGTCAGGAAAAAAAAGTGTTCGGACTGACGGAACTTTTTTTGGCTTCGACTCAACTGGAGAGAAAGTTCATTGCGCGAATGGTGCTCGGTAAACTTCGTCTTGGGTTTTCCGAAAAAACCATTTTTGATGCCATCTCACAAATGACAAGCGGGGGAAAAACACTGAGAAAAGAACTAGATGGTGTGTTTCAGATTTATCCAGATCCCGGATACATTGCCATGGTAGTTAAAGATAAGGGGATGGATGGTCTTAAAAATATCAAAGTGAAAACGGGTGTACCTGTCGTTCCCGCACTTTGTCAGCGTTTGAATAATTACCAGGAAATTGTGGAGAAGATGGAGGATGTGGCTGTTGAAAAGAAATATGATGGTACTCGGGTACAGATTCATTTTAAAAAAGGGGAACCCGTTAAGACTTACACCAGAAACTTGGAGGAGTCCAGCCCAATGTTTCCTGAGCTATTATCCATGAATGATTGGGTTAAAGCTGACGAGTTAATCTTGGATTGTGAGGCTGTCGGATATGATCTAAAAACAAATAAAGTGCTCTCATTCCAGTTAACGATCACGAGGAAAAGAAAACATGGGGTGGCGGAAACGGCAAAGGAAGTTCCTTTGAGATTTTTTGTTTTTGATATTCTGAGTCTGGACGGAAAAAGTTTAATTGAGAAACCTTATTTTGAAAGAAGGGAAATTCTAAGCAAAATAATAAAGAAAAATGATACTTTGGTTCCCGATGAATATTTTCGAACGAGTGACTCTGAAGAGGTGCAGAAGATGCATGATAAATTTCTGAGCGAAGGCTTCGAGGGAGCAGTCATAAAAATGTGGGGAGGGGAATACTTGCCTGGCCGACAGGGGTGGAATTGGGTAAAGATAAAAGAAGCCGAGGGGACAAGTGGAAAACTGGCCGACACTTTTGACCTGGTGGTTTTGGGCTATTACTCCGGTAGAGGGAAGAGAGTTGGGTTTGGAATTGGGGCATTTCTGGTTGGCTTGCTAAAAGAAGGAAAGTGGGTATCAATAGCTAAAATTGGTACCGGGCTGACAGACGAAGAATTTAGAGATTTAAAAAAGAGTTTGGATGAGAATAGTGTAAAAGATAAACCTTTGGATTATTTGGTAACCGGAGCCTTAATACCCGATGTGTGGGTTCAGCCCGCGATTGTGGTGGAAGTAGCGGCCGATGAAATCACAAAGAGTCCTAATCATGCAGGAGGAGTGGCGCTTCGATTCCCTCGGCTGGTAAAATTCCGTCAGGACAAAGGACCAAAGCAAGCAACCACTTGGAAAGAACTGGAAGAGATTGGTAAATTGTCCAAAATATAAAAAAATGACTTTCGACGAAAAAAGAATGATTTTCATGGAGTATATTAAGGGAAAATATAAGCCTCTAATTGTTTACTATCCTGCCAGTGGTGCTGACATGGTGCCGAAAAAGGTATTCGGTGAGACGAGTGTAATACATCTATCTTTGCCTGAAAATGAAAAAGAAGTTAAGTATTTAGAGAGGCTGGGTAATGGAATTAAACTTTTGGGAGATATGGAAGAATCACCACTGGCCGACTCAAGCGTTGATTTAATTTGGATTTGTTTAAGGGGTGGTCGCGTAAATGGACGAGCACTAAAAGACTTTATGAGAGTGTTGAAAAAAGGTGGGTTGATAGCGGTAGAAGAATCCCAGAATACTGACGGAAATAGACATAAATGGCAAGAATTGCTCGACTGTTTTAACGATCTTGAAAGGGTAGAACTACCAGATAATTTTGAAAAACCAGAAACTGTCTATAGTTTTTCCGAAACTGACGCTTATGATTCTCAATTAGTCGTTAATAGTGAAAAAGAGATGATTGATGAAGTTTCCGGAAAAGGAGGAAAGTATGTTGGGTATCAGTATGTTTTTGATTATGCATTGTTTAGTAAAAGATGAGGTAGAATTGAATAATGGAAATTTTGCAAAACCTCTTAGATATTTTTTTACATATAGATAAGAATTTGGCTGTGATTATTGCTCAGTATGGTGCACTAACCTATGGTCTTTTGTTTTTAATAATTTTTATGGAAACAGGACTTGTAATTACCCCTTTTTTGCCGGGAGATTCACTCTTATTTGCAGCAGGAGCTTTGGCGGCTTCAGGTTCTTTTAATATTGTCTTTCTTTATGTTCTAATGGTAGCCGCAGCGGTGGTTGGGGACACTGTTAATTACTGGATAGGGGATAAACTAGAACGTAAGGTGTTCGACGGAAGAAGTCGGTTTTTTAAAAAAGAGTATCTTGATCAGGCGGAAGAGTTTTATCAAAAACATGGTGGGAAGGCGATAGTTTTTGCCAGATTTGTGCCAATTGTAAGAACCTTTGCTCCTTTTGTGGCTGGTATAAGTAAGATGCATTATGGACGCTTTATATCTTTTAACATAATTGGTGGAATTAGTTGGGTTACGTTGTTTTTAATGGGAGGGTATGCTTTTGGGAATCTACCGTTTTTTAAAGAAAATTTCCATTATATGGTGGTTCTTATAATTGGAATTTCAGTTGTGCCTATTTTGATAGAAGTATCGAAACGTAAGAAGAAAACGGTAGAGTGAATGGCCTAAGTATGGTTAAATAAAGGTATGTTAGTGGATATTTTAACTGGGACTTTATTGATAATTATTCTTGTAGTCTCTTCCGGAGTGGCGGTAGATGTTTTTGAAAAAATTGCTTATGAAATGAAGGTAAACAAGTTGATGCTGGCTACTTTGCTGGTAGCAATTTCAACCTCATTGCCGGAGTTGTTCGTGGGTGTAGCCAGCTCTATTAATGGCCAGCCTCAGATCGCACTTGGAAATATAATTGGAGCTAATTTGGCTAACTTAAGTTGGATCATTGGTGGGGCAGCTTTGGTTTTTGGCTCTATTCCTGTAGTAGGTGACTATTTATCTAAAGAACTTTGGATTTCGATTGGTTTGGTTATGGCACCATTCCTTTTGATATCGGATGGGACATTGTCGAGATGGGATGGTATCCTGTTAATTTTCTTATACTTCGTTTATGCCTATATTTCGATCAAGGGAGGAAGCAACACTCTTAAGCACTTGAAACATTCCGGAAGAAAGCAAACAGTTCACCATATTAAAACAAAGGTCGAGTGGGTGGCTCACATGATGATTTTACTTTTGGCCTTTGTAATCCTCGCCGCCAGTTCGTGGATGCTTATTAATTTGGTGTTAAGAGTAAGCACAACACTTAATGTCAGTCCTTTTTGGATTGGGATGGTGGTAATTGCAATTGGTACAACTTTGCCTGAGCTCGTACTCTCAATAGTGGCGTCAGAGAAACGAGAGATTTCATTGGTGCTGGGAAATGTGTTAGGAAGTGTGGTGGTTAATTCAACCCTAATCTTGGGAATTATCGCAATAATAAATCCCATTGCTTATGTCGACCGATTACAAAGAGGGGTTGCTGGAGTCTTCCTGATTACTATCTTGGGATTGTTTTGGTTGTTTACTAAATCCAAGCACAAGTTGGAGAGATGGGAAGGGGCAGTCCTCATAGGAGTGTTCGTGATGTTTTTGGGGCTCCAGCTTATGCTGGCTTAAGGCTGGTTCTCTTCCAAGCTTAGAAGTGCCCTGATGCGATCTATGGTGTTTGTTTTTTTGCCTCGTTTACCTTTTTTGTTGAAGGTTGATTTGATTAGCTGAGTGAGATCTGTAGTAATCCTGGCTTCTTCTTCAAGATATCCGCCTCCCATGGGGTACTCCTTTTTTTGATCTACCTTCTGATTTGTTAGAAATTTAAGGTTTAGAATGGCGTATTTTTGGATAAGCTTCAGTTTGCCAATTTTTCTGAATCTTCGAAAGGAATAGACGTATCTGGGTTCATGAATAACACCAAAGGTATGTCCTTTCTTGTAGCCTCTGTTAACAAATTCGGTATCTTCAGCAAAACCGACTTCCGGATTGAAGCCTCCAATGTGTTTGTAGATACTCCTCTTGCATCCTATTAAAGCTCCATAAGCAGCCGGCTGATTTAAGAGCATAGCTGCTTCAATAATGATGTTCATGTAAGTGGCGGTGGCTTTATCGAGTGTCTCTTGAGAATCTGGGTTAAACCAAGCTGTAAACAAATCGAACGGTTTGACGTGTAATTGATATTTAACACCTTCAAGAAAGTACTCTGGGAGTCCATTGTCAGCGTCGTTGAATAGTAGGTATTTGCCGGTAGCATTTTCAGCCCCCAAATTCCTTTGAACGGAAACATTTCTAATTTTGCTGGTTAGAATCTTCAAGGAGGGTAGTTTGTCTTTGAAGGTTTTTACCCTTTCGACAGTATTGTCTGTAGACTGACCGTCTACCACAATAACTTCAAAGTCCTGTGAAGATTGTTTCGCCAGATCTGCAAGCAATAAGGGAAGATACTTTTCTTCGTTTAGGGCCGGGATAATAATAGAGAAAAAAGGCTGCTTGTCTGACATAAATCGATTATACACATATGCTTAAAATACCAACTTGCTTAGTTCTATCAAAGCGGGAGTGAGACAAAGGGTGGTAATCATGTCCACAAAGTAATGCTGCTTGGTAGTAAGAGTGGAAAAACTAACAGCTAGGAGGATGAAATAAAAAATAATCCAAAGTTGAGGATATAGGCTTGATAGGAAAAGACAGGCTATAAAGGTTTGCATGACATGTCCGCTAGGTAGACCGTTGCAGTCTTTGTCGTATTGGTAATGATGGTGGAGGATTATTTGGCTGTAAGTTTCCAGCTTTTCTATTTTTGGCCTGACAACACCGTTGGGAAAAATTTTCCAGATTAGCGAGGCGATGGCTGTGCTGACTGTTTGAGTAGTGAGGTAAGGAATTATAAAAAGAGAATCCCATAGGAGAAAAATACTAACTAGAAACACCAAGTAGTAGAGGTAATAGACCCAGACTGTCCAAGGCAGGAATGGAATACGATCGTCCAGGCTGAGTTTGAACGAGTAAATGGGCTGCTGACGGTTTAGTGGTATATATAATAGGATAAGTAAGGTTAAAATAACCAGAAGGGTGATTTTCACAAGTGAATTATAAACGATAATAAAAAATGAAATTAATAGTAGGACTGGGAAATCCCGGAGAAAAATATAAAAGTACCAGGCATAATGCCGGCTTTATTTTTGTCGATAGAATGCTAGAGAAGGGAAAGTTTTCTATGAGTAAAAAATTTGAAGCGGAAATTATGGAAAAAGATGGTTTCTTGCTGGTAAAGCCTCAGACTTTTATGAACGATTCTGGGCGAGCCGTCAGAAGACTGGTGGATTTCTATAAACTTCTTCCGTCCGATGTCATCGTGGTCCACGATGATTTGGATATTTCGCTTGGAGAGAGAAAAATTCAGATGGGGGTGGGCCCTAAGGTTCACAACGGAGTGAATTCGGTAGAGCAGTATCTAGGTTCGATGAACTTCTTACGGGTTCGACTGGGAGTAGATAACAGAAAACAAGTGCCGACCAATCTATCGGGGGCGGATTACGTACTGGATGACTTTGGCAAAGAAGAAAAGAAAGTATTAAATGAAGTGATTGGTGGAGCAATCACAGAACTACTGATAACTTTGAGCTTGTAGTGAGAACAACTCTTTGTATCGACCGTTTTGTTTCATTAGTTGTTCGTGCGACCCATATTCTACAGCCAGACCATTTTCCAGAACCAAAATTTTGTCGGCTTTCCTGACCGTGCTAAAGCGGTGAGAGACCAAGAAAATCATTTTTTCTTTGGCAACTCTTAGAACATCTGCAAAGATTTCTTCTTCAGATTTGGGATCAACATTGGAGGTTGGTTCGTCTAAGATCAAGATCTGGGCATTGCGGTAGAGGATGCGGGAAAGTGCAATTCTTTGCCAGAGTCCTTTGGAGGGTTCGATACCGCCTTCGAATTCTTTATCAAGAGGATTTTTGTATTGAAGTGGAAGGGATTTAATAAAATCTGTTATGCCTGTGAGCTTAGCCGCTAGCCTAATATCTTTTTTGATTTTCTTTCTTCCTACGTCTCCAAAACGAATATTGTCTTCGACTGAAAAAGGGTATTGGGCAAAGTCTTGGAAGAGAGCTGAAATGGCATGACGATAATCTTTAAGGTTGTAATTTTGGATATTTTGGCCGTTTACATATATTTCACCCTTCTGAGGTTCATAAAATCGGCAGAGAAGCTTGATTAGAGTAGTTTTTCCGGCACCGTTTTCTCCTACTATGGCGATATTGTCCGTCGGATCAACTTTGAAACTGACACCTTTAAGGATCCAATTGGGTGAGTGGTCATATTTAAACCAAACATCTTTAAATTCGATGCCCTCCGAAAAATTATTTGGAAGCTTAATTCCAGTGATTTGATCTTCTTCCGGAAGGGACATAAATTGCTCATAATCGGAGATAAATAGATAGTTTTGAAAAATGTCGCTAGCTTGTCTGATTAATCGACTAACGTTTCCAATGAAGCGGTCAATGGCAGTGCTCGTAATGTTTGCTGTACCTAAAGTTAATGTTTGAATGATGGCAAGATAGTATAAATAGAGTCTCGAACCGGTTTGAAATAACGAAAGGGGAACTGAGAGAACCTGTCCTCTAATAGTATATTTTTTCTCGATTACTTTCGTGGTGTTATAGTATTCGGTTGCCATTTTTAACCTTCTGTTGAGTAGTGTCTCAATGTGACCCAGAATTTTGTTCTCGTATAAGTATTTGCCTTTGACAGCAAAGTCTTCTAAAGCTCGATAAATTCTCCAGCGGGGAGAGTATTCATCAGATAGGGCATGCCACGCTTTGGAAGAGCCGATGTTTACAATAATGTTAGGAATGGCTAGAAGAATACAAGGAATTACTATCCAGGGCTGGAAAGAGAAAATTGGAATGGCGGTAGAGATAATGGTAAAAATAATTTCTGGTAGCGTGGATATAGGAATGATGAATGACCAGATAGAGTTACCTGATTTGTCTAACACTTTTTGCATCAAATCTCTCGACTCAGGATTTTCAGCAACTAAAATAGGTAGCTGGTTAATTTTCCGAGCAATCGATAATTGAATTTTTTCTTGAAGAGTCGAAGAAAGGACTCGGCTTTGGATTCGATCGATTCCTTGAAGTACTTGCTGTATGCGATCTATAACAAGTCCTCCGATCGAAGCCAATATCATCATTCTGACACCTCCGGCAACATTATGAGAGACGATGGCATCCATAACAGAATCAATAAGTAGCTTGCTGACTAGTAAAGATGGGTAGACTAATGCACCATTGAGCGCGTTGACGATGGTTATTTTGATAAAGGATGAACGGTCTAGTTGCCACACTAGATTTAAGGTTGAACGATAGGTAACGAGGAATTGTTTAAAGCTCGATAGGGATTTTTGTAATTTTGGCATGTTTAAGATATTTTACATTTATCGCAGGACGTTTTGTATTTAGGTTAAAATGTTAAAGATGAATAAAATAGGTTTTAGTTCGATGACGAAGATCTTGGATAAGTACGAGATAGACGAGACCAAGCAAAAGAGAATAAGTAGGGAATGGCAGGACTATGCCTACAGGCTGGCCTTGGCTTTGGATGACGTGGCTCACACAGCAATATACATGAGAATCGTGAAAAGCAACCCCAGAGAGCTGGTGGAACGGGCCAAAAGTTTTGTGATGGATGCCGGAGCCAGAAGTAAAGGAAAAATGTTTATGTGGAAACTGAAACAAATTAAAGAGGAAATAGTTGAAAGAAAAATCCGGATGGATTCACCCCTTCGGGTACCAGCGGCCGATTCAAGCCCGGAATGACTAAATTTGGCATAAAAAATTCTAGTATGATAAAAAGGTGAATAGAAAATTTCAAATAGGAAACTTGCTTGGAGGTTTTTGGGGAAGAGTTTTGGTTTTGTCCTTAATGCTTTTCTTTATATATTTGGGCGATGGTATCTTGAGTGATTGGGTTCCTTCGTTTGTTCAAGACTCTACCCATAGTTCTTTGGTAATGGGATTAATTCTCTCGTTTTCATCGTTGGTGGGATTTGGAGCAGACTTGGTTTTTCCTCAACTTCTCAAGCTTGTTCGAACCAGGAAGCTGATGCTGATGGCAATAGGGACAAGTTTGGTGTTTTGTGGTGTTTTGCTTTGGTCTATCGTCTTACCTTGGGTGGTGTTTTTCTTGATAGCTATGGCGGTATGGGGGATTTATTATGAATTTTTGGGGTTTGGTGGACAACAGTTTGTTTCCGAGGCGGTTCCAGCAACGGCAAGATCCGGTGCTTGGGCAATAATGGGGGTTTTTAGAAGTTTGGCATATTTCTTGGGTCCGATTATTGGGAGCTATATTGCTCTAACAAAAGGGAATACTGAAACAGTGTTGACGGCGGCCTTCTTTGTTTTCTTGGGATACGTAATTTGGCTGGTAATGGGTAGAAATTCAAAAAAAACGACTTCAGAGCAAAATGAGGAGAAAGTTAATATCTTGCGCGAGCTGAAACTTTGGTGGGTATTGCTGGAACACGTATGGCCAATACTAATGGTGAGTATGGTCATGGGTCTCATTGATGCGACTTTTTGGACTACAGGAACAGTGTTGTCGGACAATCTGGCAAAGCAAAACTGGTTGGGTGGAATGTTTCTGCCGTTTTATATGCTTCCAATGGTAATTTTCGGCGTAGTAGTGGCAAGATGGGGTGTATATAAAGGGAAAAAGAAAATTGCTGAAATATCAATGCTGATTGCCGGTATATTTCTAAGTTTGATGGGGGTCATTAGCTCTTACTGGTTCATGTTGGCGGTGTCTTTGCTTACGGGTACGGCGCTTGCAGTGGCTTGGCCGATGATTGATGCTGTTTATTCAGACATTGTTCAGAGAATGGGTAAAGAGGGTAAACATATGGTGGGTTTGTCTAGTTCGACAATTAGCATCGCGTATATTCTGGGTCCGATATTGGCAGGTGGAATTGCCCAGGTGGTAGGAGAAAGAATGACATTCTCAATTATGGGAGTATTCATGGTTATTGTGGCGATAATTTTACTTTTAGTTACTCCGAAGAAATTAAGATTGCCTCAAGTGGAGATAAAGACGTGGGACTAATCAGTACTTTGGAGTACTTTGAAGTGCTAGAATTAATTGAGATATGAGAGATAAAGTTACTTTGCATCAATTGGTATTGTTTGGTTTTTTGATTTTTTTGATTCTTTTTAAGATAATAACAAGAAATTTTGTGTTTGGATTGGATTTGTTGTGGTGGCTATTGGGTGCTGTAATTGGGTTCCTGTTCGTATTTACCGATAGATTTATATACAGCTTTCTTATGAAGCCAAATGAGGCGCTGGGAATGAGGCTAAAAGATTTGTTTGGTCAAAATAAATTTTCTGAGGGGGTATTGACTCTACTAAGTGAAAGACATGAGCAGAAGGAGCTTGTAATGAGAAGTTTCTTGTTCTTGGTGGTTTATTTAGTTTTGGCACTTCTAGCGGTAACAAGTGTCTCGAGTAGCTTTGGCAGAGGTTTCATTTTGGGTATAGGAATTCATTTAGTTTTTGATTTGATATTTGATTATTTCTGGAACCACGAGAGGTTTGATCTTTGGTTTTGGCAAATTAAACGGGTGGTGAATCCGGAAGAGAAGAGGTGGTTTGTCATATTAGTGTCTATTATCTTTGGATTGTTGTCTTTAAATTTCTAGGTTGACATGGACATACCATGGGGGGTATATTAGAGGTATGACTGTTGAAGAAAAGAAAAAACTCCAAGTAGCACTAAAAAGAATTCAAGGGCAAGTGGGTGGAATAGAAAAAATGATTGCCGATGATAAGAAGTGTGAAGCGGTTGTGACCCAAGTAGTGGCTTCGATGAGCTCCCTTAAAAGTGTGGCCAAGGCACTTTTGGCTGACGCCATGGACAGCTGTAACAAAGAAGAATATGCTAAATTATTGAAGAGATTTCTCTAAATATTTATTAATGCAATTTATTTTTAATATTTATAAATAAAAAAATGGTTCAAAAATTTTCAGACCAAAACTTTAACACAGACGTCCTTAAAGCCGACAAACCGGTAATGGTGGACTTTTATGCCGACTGGTGTGGCCCATGCCGCCTCGTATCGCCGATTGTAGATGAGCTTTCCGTAACTTATGAAGGTAAAATTATTGTAGGTAAGGTGGATGTAGATGCAAACTCGAAGGTAGCAGGGGACTATGGAGTGATGAGTATTCCTACCGTCATACTATTTTTGAAGGGAAAAGAATTGGCTCGACAGGTGGGTTTTGGAGGCAAGGATGCCTACATTCAAATGATTGATAAAGCAATAAAGTAAATGGTTGAAGACAAACTGTGGGACGCTGTAATTATTGGGGGTGGGCCGAGCGGATACACTTCGGCTTTGTATTTATCCAGGGCAACTTTGACTGTCTTGGTGTTGGCCGGAATTAAAGCCGGAGGGCAACTGATGAATACGACAGCTGTGGAAAATTTCCCGGGATTTGTGGATGGTGTTTTGGGGCCCGACTTGATGCAAAGCATGGAAGCGCAGGCTAAGAAGTTTGGTGCCGAAGTCCGTTATGAAGATGTGACTAAAGTTGAGCTGACAGGGGAGGTAAAAAAAGTTTGGGTTGGGGAGAATGAAATCCACGCAAAAGCGGTGATAATTTCTACAGGAGCATCATCTAAGATGTTGGGTTTAGGTGAAGAGAAATTGATGGGGCGTGGAGTAAGTACTTGTGCTGTTTGTGATGCGGCTTTCTTCAAGGATAAAGTGACAGTGGTAGTTGGTGGAGGGGATGCCGCCATGGAAGACGCTCTTGCTTTGACAAAATATGCAAAAGAAATACATCTAGTCCACAGACGGGCTGAGCTTAAAGCCAGCAAAATAATGCAAGATCGGGTGCTGATAAACCAGAAGATTAAAATTATTTGGAATAGTGAAGTTGTGGAAGTAAAAGGGGTAAAAAAACTTGAAGGGGTAAAAATTAAAAACCTATTAACAAATGAGTTGGTAGAAATGCCGACTGAGGGATTGTTCTTGGCTATTGGACATTTTCCGGCGACCGATTTGTTTAGAGGTCAAGTGGAACTGGATGAAAAGGGATTTTTGAAGACAGGAATTACTTGTGGAAATGATTTGGTTTGGCTTGAAGGGTATCCAACAATGACTTCAGTCCAAGGAGTTTTTGGCTGTGGAGATGTGGTTGACTTTAAGTATAAGCAAGCAATTACTGCAGCTGGTATGGGCTGTCAAGCTGCCCTAGACGCAGAGAAATTCCTAACCGGAAAAGTCTCGGGGTGGTAACTTCATCTTGTAGTGTTGAACCTATAATGATATGATATTCCAATCTGAACCTGAAAAATTGATTGGAGGTATGATGGATAAAGATTTGGAGAAGTTGGTGATAGCTCACATGATGAGAAGTACATCCGAAAGATATGCGTTGCTTTTGAAGGTTGGAGTTGAGTATAGATATCTGGCGCAATTTAATTTGGATGCTTCACCTCGGTTAATTGCTTCGCAGCTTTGTGGTCCCCAAAATGGCATCATTGATTGGATGGGAAAAGAGGCGGGTTCTGTGGTCTTTGAAGCTCTTAAAGTCGAGCCTTTACCTGAGGGAATTGTTTTGCCCTTAAACTGAGTTTTTGGAGGAAAAATGGACAAGAGGCTGTTGAAAAATTGGTTAACTAGACACATGATGCGAAGTGTATCCGAGAGATATTCCTTTCTTCATGCGGCAGGTCTATCTTTAGACTTTTTGAGTCGGCAAAATCTTGAAAAGGCTCCGTTTTATGTTGCTTTAGACCTGATTAATGCGATTGAAGGTTATACGACCAAAGAAGAAATATTTCAAGCATTAGGGAGAGGTGTCCTTGAATTGCCACTTCCGGGTGGTATTCCTGCTCCAGAAGATAAATAGTAAATGGATATTTAATCCCTCAGAAATGGGGGATTTTTTGTGGTGTAAAATATACCTAGCTGTGAAGAGAGTCGCGTCTCTGAGCTTGCGGAGGAAATGCCGCCGGGGTAGCCCGTAATAGCACAAAGAGTTAAAGACTGGGTGGTACCGTCGAAAGACCCCTGACTTGAGTTAAGATTAATTGTCTTGATTTGGGTGAGGGGTTTATTATTTGCCTGGATTGCCACGGTTCGGAATACCGAAACTCGCAATGACGAATGGTGAGTGAAAAATAACGAATATGAAGATAAAAGAAACAATACAAAAAGCGATTAAGGAAATTTTTGAAGGGCATAATTTTTCGGTGGATCATCCGGGTGACGAAAAAATGGGAGATTATGCCACGAATATTGCTATGGTGATGGCTAAAACTTTGGGAAAGAATCCGAGAGAGTTAGCAAACGAGGTAGTCGAAAAAATAAACAAGAATGAAAGGTTGATGGAGGTGGTTGAAAAAATAGAGGTAGCTGGTCCGGGATTTATTAATTTTTGGATTAAGGATGAGGTGTTAATTGAAGGATTAAATGAAATGCTTCAGAAAGATGGGCACTGTGCCGATAGTGAATTTATGAGTGGCAAACGGGTGCTGGTGGACTATTCGTCACCGAATATAGCCAAAAGATTTTCGGTAGGACACCTAAGGTCTACGATTATTGGTCAGGCGCTAATGAATCTTTACAGGCACTGTGGAGCAGAGGTGACCAACGACAACCACTTGGGGGATTGGGGAACACAGTTTGGGATGATCATTGCCGCCGTAGAAGATTATTCTTTGGATGTGTCAAGCATGTTGGTGTCTGATCTGGAAACGCTCTATGTCGATTTTAATAAGAAAATAGAAGAAGATCCGGAGCTAAAAGATAAGGCGAGAGAAGCTTTTGCGCGACTGGAAAAGGGAGATGAATCTGCCAGAAAGATATGGAAACAATGTATTGATGTTTCTATGAAAGAATTCGAAGTGATTTATAAAAAACTAGGGGTGAAGTTCGATCACCAGTACGGTGAAAGCTCTTATGAGCACATGATGCCGGAGATAATAAAAGATGCTGTGGAGTCCGGTGTGGCCGAACCGGGTGAAGGAGGAGCAATAATTGTGAAGTTTGAAAAAGACGGAAAAGAGTATATGCCGCCCGCAATGATACAAAAAAGTAACGGGACAACAACTTACATTACACGGGATCTGGCAACCATAAGAAAAAGACTGGATGATTCTGAGCTTAAGTCCGACTTGTATATATACGAAGTGGGTGCGGAACAAACCTTACACTTTCGACAAGTATTCGATATTGTAAAAAAGCTTTGGAATGAAGCAGGTGATGTGCAATATAAGCACGTAGCGCACGGAATGATGACATTGCCTGAAGGAAAAATGAGCACCAGAAAAGGCAGAACCGTAAAGCTTGAAGAACTTCTCGATAGAGCCGGTGAAGAGGCTAGAGCAATTGCCAAGGAAAGGGTATCGGAAGAAATTTCGGAGAAAATTGGGCTGGGAGCGGTGAAGTATAACGAATTAAGAAGATCGCCGGAATCGGACTATGTTTTTAGATGGGAAGAGGCCCTGAGTATGGAAGGGAATAGTGGGCCGTATTTACAGTATGTCTACGTTAGAACAAAGGGGGTTCTGGAAAAGGCGGGCATTGATGGTGTGAGATCTCTCCACTACGGTCGAGATGGCGAAGTAATGTTGAATGAAGATGAAAAAAAATTAGCCAGATGGCTGGTGCTAAGAATTGGCGAAGGTGAGATGGTGGAGTCGGCGGCCAAGAATTATGCTCCACATCTAGTTTGCCAAACTTTGTTTGAACTGGCTCAAAAGTTTAATGGATTTTATGACAGAAATAGGGTGATTGGGGTACCGGAAGAAAATATGAGACTGCTACTGGTAGTGGTTACCGGGCTTGCGATTAAAAGTGGATTGGAACTTCTGGGAATTGAGACGGTGGATAAGATGTAAAAAACCCCGGTGATACCGGGGTTGGTTTGGGTTATTGTCCGGATAAAGTTTGAATTTCTTTGATGATTGTCTGGCACAAGAACTGAGAATCATCAGGGTTTGAGATGACTGTAATGATAATTACCTGATTCTTTCCTATGGCTATACCTCGACAAGTACCAACATTTTCTTTGATTGGTCTAACTTTTGCGGGCTTTTGCATGAGGTAGAGTGACTCGAGAGTTAGAGAAGCAGCCATGTTCGTGGTCGAAAGCTCGGTGTGTTCGGCGGGAATTCCCGGCTTGGTAACATATCGGAAAAAACTATTTCCGTGAGGGTTGATTGGGGAAAGATTGTACAAAGTAACTCTTATAAATGGATTATTCTTTGGATCGCTAAGTAATCCGTGGTCAAATTGACTAAAGTAGAGCAGTAGCTTGTCATCTATCGTGGAAAGTTCCATTGAGCCTCCAGTGTGTTGTTAAAGAGTATTTAGATTAGAGTTTAGCATATGTGATGTTAAAATTAAGGCTATGGCAAGCAGACTGGAAGAAATTCTAAAGGAAAGAGAAAAGAAGATAGATACCCTGAAACTCATGGGTATTGATTTGTATCCTGCAAGGTCTCAAAAAGAGGCCGAAAACAAAGAGGTCGTAAATAACTTCGAGAAGTATGAAAGCAAAGAAATGGTTCTTGCCGGAAGAATCATGGCTTGGAGGGAACATGGAAAGTTGATTTTTGGTCAGATTCAAGACCAGACTGGGAGAATCCAGCTGTTTATCCGGGAAGACATGATGGGTCCGACTGATAATGAAAAACAGATTCTCGGATTTGAAGACCTGGAACTTTTGGATATTGGTGACATTATTCAAGCGAAAGGAGTTGTCGTAAAAACGAGAACAGGTGAGGTCTCTCTACAAGTAAAAGAAATTAAAATACTGACAAAAGCAAGATTACCCTTGCCTGATAAATGGGCTGGGATTGTGGATCCAGACGAAGCCTTTAGGAAAAGATATCTGGATCTTCTGATGGATCAGGAGAAGATGAGACGTTTTGAAAGAAAGTCAAAGTTTTGGGAAGTGACTAGAAAATATCTGAAAGATAAAGGGTTTATTGAAATGGAAACACCGGTATTGGAAAGTGTGACCGGAGGAGCTGATGCCAAACCATTTGTGACTCATATGAATGCGATTGACCAGGACTTTTTCTTGAGAATATCCACCGAACTCTATCAGAAGAGACTAATTGGAGCAGGTTTTGAGAAAATTTATACGATTGGTCCTAATTTTCGGAATGAGGGAATGGATGATGAGCATTTGCCTGAATACTACCAGTGTGAATGGTATTGGGCGTATGCAGATTATCGAGACAATATGGAGCTGGTAAAAGAGCTTTACAGGTATATTGCTCTAGAAGTTTACGGAAAAACTAAATTTGTAAGCCGAGGGATGGAGTACGACTTGGCAGATGATTGGAAGGAGATTGATTATGTGGAAATTATCAAAGAGAAACTAGGAATTGATATCTTTAAGTCCACCGAAGCCGAAATGCTAGCTGTGGTCAAGAAACACGGAGTAGCGCTGACAGGGGCGATTAATAGAAGTAGACTGATTGATAACTGCTGGAAAGTAATCAGAAAAACAATTGCAGGTCCAGCATATCTAATTAATGAGCCGAAGTTTATGTCTCCGCTTGCCAAAAGTAAACCTGAGAGTGCGGAGCTAACAGAAAGATTCCATGTGATTATCGCCGGTAGTGAACTGGGGAATGGGTACACGGAGCTGAATGACCCTGAAGATCAGAAGCAAAGATTTGAAGAACAGCAAGGGCACAGAGAAGCCGGGGATGAAGAGGCACAGATGCTCGATGCCGACTTTGTGGAAATGTTGGAGTACGGTATGCCACCGACATCCGGCTGGGGCCACTCAGAAAGGCTTTTCTGGTTCCTGGAAGATATCTCGGGTAGAGAAGGTGTTCTATTCCCGCCATTAAGGGTGAAAAAAGACTGATAGTGGTAGAATAGAATTAGAAGTAAATTGTTTCGGTGATGGGCTACCAACCCGGAGGAACAGGAAATGAGCGCCAGAGCTCTAATTAAGTCGGCTACCAGCAAGCAGGATGGAACCCCCCGCCAACGAGGCGGGGTCCTGCAAATGTTAAGGTAGTTTTTTGTTTTGCAAATTAAAATCGTTTGGTTCGAAGCCCGTCAAAATCAGTGCTCGGCTCGCTCCGAGTACGGGGGCATCCCTGCGCTCGATTTTGGCTAGTCTTCTGCACCTATCACGATTTAAATTTTTATTAAAATATAAAGAAAAATGGAAGATAAAAATAAAAACATTGTTGAAGAAAATCTAGATCCAAGAGATCATAGGGTAATTGGTCGGGAACTGGATTTGTTTACTTTCTCAGAGACGGTGGGGAAAGGTTTGCCACTTTGGACGGCTAAAGGTGCCACTTTCCGACGTGAACTGGAGAGGTTTGTCGTGGATACGGAAATCGAGTGGGGCTACCAACATGTGTATACGCCTGATATTGCCAAACTGGATTTATATAAGAAATCTGGACATTATCCTTATTACAAAGAGACAATGTATGCGCCGATACAAGTGGATGATGAAGAATTTATGCTTCGTCCTATGACTTGCCCTCATCACTTTGAACTTTATCTGTCTAAACCAAGAAGCTACCGCGAACTGCCTATGCGAATTGCTGAGATGGCGAAACTATATCGTTATGAACTTTCCGGAGTGCTTACAGGACTTACTCGAGTAAGAAGTTTTTGTTTGGCAGACGCACATATTATCTGTGCTGATGAAGTCCAGGCAAAATCGGAAATTGCTCACGCACTGGAACTGATTGAGTACATGGCTGGAATATTTGGACTTAAGATGGGTGAGGATTATTCTTATAGACTGTCTTTGGGAGATAGAAATGACAAGAAAAAATATTTTGATGATGATAAATCCTGGGATAAATCAGAGGGAATCTTGCGTGAAGTCTTGAATGAAAGAAAGAGTGCTTTTGTGGAAGCAGAAGGGGAAGCGGCTTTCTATGGTCCCAAGATAGATATCCAGATGAAGAAAATTAATGGAGCAGAAGAAACGGCCTTTACAGTTCAGTATGACTTCGTCATGCCGACGAGATTTGATCTGAAATATGTGGATAAGGATGGAGAAGAAAAATTGCCTTTAGTGATTCACAGGTCCAGCATTGGTGCAGTTGAAAGGATTGCAGCCTTTCTACTCGAGCACTTTAATGGGGCGCTTCCGGTGTGGCTATCACCTTTCCAAGTGGCTGTGTTGCCTATTTCGGAAAAAACGATGGAGTATTCGCAAAAAATAGTAAAAGAACTTAAATCTAAGGGGATAAGGGTGGAATTGAACATGGACGCTGATTCTCTAGGGAAGAAGATTAGAAATGCTGAGGCGTCGAAAGTGCCTTACATGCTAATCATCGGTGAAAAAGAAGCCGAAAGTGGTCAAGTATCGGTGAGACAAAGAGGTCAAAAAGATTTGGGTGTCATGACACTCGAGGGGTTTGCCGAGAAAGTTATTAATGAGGTTAATAACAGAATTATTTAATTACAAAACCTGGATTGCCACGGATTACTTCGTAATGACGATGATAGAATATTGATATGGATGAAGATAAGAAGAAAGCATTAATTGAGAGTTTTTTGACCCGAGGGGTTGAAAATATAATTCCTAGCCGAAATGAGCTGGAAAAAGTTTTGTATTCTGACAAGAAATTGAATGTCTATTTGGGAATCGATCCGACGGCGACAAGAATTCATTTGGGACATGCTTTTCCTCTAAGAAAACTCCAAATCTTGGCCGACATGGGGCACAATGTGACTTTTTTGATCGGGGACTTTACAGCAAAGGTGGGAGATACTTCAGACAAAGAAGCAGAAAGACCAATCTTGACCGACGAGCAAATTGAAGAAAACTTCCAGACATACAAAAGGCAAGCAGCGAAGTTTTTAGATTTTGAAACGGTGAAAGTGGTTCACAATAGTGAGTGGCTTTCAAAATTAAATTTTGGTGATGTTCTAAAACTTGCTCAAAATTTTTCGCTAAATGACTTCATTGGCCGTGAACTGATCAAAAAGAGGTGGACAGAGGGGAAAAGAATTGCTCTCCCAGAAGTGTTCTACCCTATGATGCAAGGTTACGATAGTTACATCATGGATACAGATTTGCAGCTGGGTGGTACGGACCAAACCTTCAATATGCAAGCGGGCAGAACACTGCAAAAAAATCTTAGAAACAAAGAATCTTTTGTCATGGCAAATGGATTCTTGCCTGGAACCGATGGGAGAAAAATGAGTAAGAGTTGGGGGAATGCAATCTGGATTGAGGATTCACCTGAAGAAATATATGGAAAAATAATGTCGACGAGCGATGATGTCTTGGCTGTGTATTTTGAAATGGGGACTAATGCTTCGGCTGAAGTAATTGAAGAAGCCAAAAAGCGTTTGGCTCAAGGAGAGAACCCCATGAATCTCAAAAAAGAACTTGCGAAAATTATTGTGTCTGAGCTTCACGGGGTAGAAGCAGTTAGCCAAGCAGAAGAGTATTTTCAGAAAACAGTGGTAAATAAAGTGGCAGGTGAAGATGCACCAGTGATTAAGGTGGAGTTTGCCGTGCCGGTTTTGGGTGCTGAGGCTTCGCTGGTTGCTTATGCAATGGCCAATGGAATGGTAACAAGTAATACTGAATTCAAAACACTTCTTAAGGAGGGAGCCATTTATCTCAATGAAAAAAGAATTGATGGTACTACCGACTTGGAATTAAATCCAGGGGAAAACGTGGTGAGAATCGGGAAGAGGAAGTATTTGAAATTGATAAAATAATATCTCTTTAATTTCTACTTGTTTCGAAGCCCGCCAACTATCTAAAATTGATAAAATGTTCCATATGGATTCCCGATCAGGTCGGGAATGACATTGGAGTTTATTTGATGGATTCCTGCCTTCGCAGGAATGACGAGTGTCTGAGAGTGATTGTTTAGCGGGATTCTTCGAGGTTGATGATGCGCTGGAGGATGGCTAGAGAGGCCAAGTAGGTGGGTTCTAGGCCGTCCAAAGTGAGGGTTTTGACTCCCATGTTCTTGGCTTTGGAGTAGGGTGTGTCTGAGGTGTAGTCGACAATGCCGATGTCGAATGGGGCGGTGCTGAGGTCCACTGTTTCGTCTGTGGTGTGTCGGTGATCGAAGGTGGCTTCACTGACGGCTTCAAGGTAAGGACCAGACTCCATCTCTATGACAGTTAGGTTGTCCTCTGAGTATTTTTTGATGAGAGCTTCGTTCTCGATGTAGGTACCCAAAACAGAAACAGCTTTCTGATTGGTAAGAATGGAACCTTGATTGTTTACAAAAGGGAAGAAAGTGTTGAAACAATTTCGGAAAATATATGAATTACCGGTGTGTTCGTCATAGACCAATCTAGGAATTTGAATATCGCCGATTTCACTGTTGAGTACTGCAGCTTTGCCCATGACGTAGACACCCTTGATTTCTCGAACATTTTCCATGACTTCGGAAAGGATGTGATAAGCGGCAAAACCTAGTGGGTAGTCGATGTTAAAGATTAAGGCATCTGATTCACTGAGCTTGTCAGGTGAGGTGATTTTGAGCCTTGGATCTAGGTGTTTGGAACCAGCAAGATCTTTGACTGCGATTATTTGAGTGTTAATATCTAATGATTTGGAGCTAGGTATAGTGGTAAGCTTTATTTTTTCCTCAAGAGCGTTCTTCGCATCTTTGTTTTCGGGGATATCAGTGTAGAACTTGGTGACGAAATAGAGGAAATCATTTTCGGGCAAATGGTTCTCACCACTTTTGATTGCTTCGTAAACTTGATAGAGCTCAGGCTTTTTCTCTTGGAGGAATTTTAAAATGCTCTCTTTTTCCTTAAGAGCAAAGCCGGAAATAAGATTGAGAATGCTGTGATTATTCGAACTGACAAAATAGACGGATCTCTTGGAGAGTTTTAATTTTTTATCTGTAATCTTGGAAATACTTCTCCACCACTTTTGAGTGGCTTTACAATAATCCACCCAAGAACCAGCCAGTAATTGAATACGAAGATCTAAAGGATGATCTTTGATTCGTTCAAAACGTTTTTGAAAGTTAGAGCCAAAGGCTTTTGATAGATTGCCAATTTCTTCCGAGGTAAGTATCTCGTCTATGGTGTGATTCTTGAGCAGGAGATGAAGCTTGTTCCACTCCACTTGAAAAGCGATAAGTAGGTTTACCAGGTCATCAATGTCGGAGATAGATATGATGAAACAAGCAAGAAGTCTTTTGACTTCATCGTAATGGTATTTGCGTCTTCTGGCGGGGGCTTTCACGTTTGGCCAGAGGTGAACATCAACAAAACCGTGATTTGAGAATACGTCGGGAGTTGGTGCTGCGATGACTTTTTGAATCAGATCTATCTCTTCCGGTAGACGTAAAACAGAGTAGACGATGGCTGAGACGTCCACTTTGTTTGGGTCGCTACCAAACTGATGCAAGATTGGATCCATCTTGAGGTGAGAGTTGGTCAGGGAGTTTATGGTGATCTCGTGAGTACTGGTAAGGGCCGATCGATAGGAGCGAACGTGGAGGTCTAGGGACTCGACTGTGGCCGGGGGAGTGTTTGGATTTTGGGATTCAGACATAAGATATTATAGTCGTATGTTAAGTGAGTTTTGTAGTTTTCGAGAAAGTATATCAAAAAACCCCGAACTTTTATTAGTATCTGTACCTGGAAAGTGCAGAGAATGGTGTTTTTTGATCATGAAAGAGTTAATTAGAAGTGAAATTAACTTGGTTTTTGAAACTGTAGAGGTTGAATATGAGTATGGATTGTGGCACTCATTTTTGAAAATTGAATTAAACGATGAGACTTATATTTGGGATGGTGTCGGAGTTGGTAAGGAACCCCCATATTTTGGAAGTGAACAAGACTCTCCAATGTATTTGCGTAACTACCGCAGAGATAATTTGCTTATGAGTGTATTGTCATGATTATTGACTTTTTGTTTGGATGTGATACATTTGATTATTCTTTAAAATGAATCAATAAAGCGTTGAAGGAGAAAAAGTAGACCGAAAAGGTGACACTAGAGAGTTTGCGGGTGGTGAAAGCAAACCGTACTTTGTTTGTCGAATTAACCCTCCTGAGCTGATCTTGGTAACAAGATACGGGTTCTCCCGGTATAGAGAAAGAACGTGTCACCCAATGGGTAAACGAGCGTTCGAGAAGGTCATCGCTCCGGCGATGACAAATACAAGGTGGTATCGTCTTTTTTAAAAGGCCCTTGTCCAACCCTAATTTTTGGGGTTTGACGAGGGTTTTTTTGTTATAAATAAAACAATAAAATGGAAAAAAATAAAAATATTGAATTGGGAAGTTCAAGTCTAGTAGAAAAAAAAATTGCTGAACTAAAGCGAGGAAAAAGATTAGTGACAAAAGTAAACTTATTTTCTGGAGATGAAGATGATGAGTTTAAAGTTATTTTGGGTTCAGGAGAAACAATTGGAATTTTTAAGACGTGGGCAGTACCAGTAATACCTTTTTTGGAATCTAATCAGGAAGTTTCTTTATTGGATTGGGAGGTGGTAGAGGAGTGGGAAAATAAGATGAAAGGTAGTCCGGTATTGGCATGGGAAGAGTTGGAAAAATGGCGAAATATATCCGAACTAAGTGATCGGAGATTATTTAAAATATTCAGTGAAAGAAAGCTACCTGAGGATAAAAATGAAAGACTGACAGAACTTTTTTGGAGATTGAAAATAGCCTTTGCTTTTGCGGCTCCGTTTTACCATATTGAAGCGATGGTGGGTGACGGTAATGAGACGCCCGGTAATCCTTTTTCCGGTGACCAGGATTCAGATACTCAAGGAGGGTTCTTGGATATGGCAGGAATGCTTTTGCCGTCTGCACTTGGGGATTTGGTGCATGCAAATAAATTAGATTGGAACAATTTGAACTGGAACACAATTGAGACCGAAACTTCAAATATTCGGGATTTGGACAAATTGGCTATTCTTATGAGAGTTGCGCGAAAAGCGGGTACTACTATCGAACAAGTTGTTTTTGCCGCAAATGCATTGGAGTGGATTCCAGTAAGTGTCGGAGGGAAAAAGGGTGATTTGGAAGAGAGAGATGCAGTCAATCAATTATTGAAGGTCGACGGCTTTCCAAAAGAATTGAGTTTAGCTTCGATTGCCAGAGATATGAATGGTTTAATTAGATTTTTAAACTGGACTACAATTGAAAAAGACCAGGAAAATTTTGATAAATCTGCCGGATGGAAATATGCAGCCGTTTGTGAAACTTCAAATCAGATTATTGCAGAATTGGCCGATGCAAGCCAAATAGTGCCCGGACACCGTAAAGAGTTTTTGGAAAAAATATTGCCGCAGTTGTCGAATTTGGATGCATCTTCAGCCAGAGGTAGATTTGCTTTGTGGATGTTTGAAAATAATTGGATCGAAAAACAACTTTTAAAAACTGTGGCAGAGTCAGAAAACAGAATGGTAGCTGAGATCGCGGCAAAAATGGTGGAAATGGAATTAAATGAAACGACCATCCCCTTGGGAGAGAGTAATAATCGTTTCCTGGTAGGAGGGAAAGCTGCCGGTTTGTATGAAGCTATTAAAATATTTGGAAAGGAGTTGGTAGGAGATGGGGTGGTGGTTACAAGTGAGGCTTTGAATAACTGGATGGCGAAGGATTCAAATATTGCCGAACAGATTTCAACTTTAAATAAGACAGTAAATATTGAAGACAAGATTTGGATTTCCAATGAAATAACAAAAAAGATACAGAGGTTGGAATTTCCAAAATCAATTTCTGAGCGAGTTTTGATGTCTGTAAGCGGAGATCGCTTGGCTGTAAGATCATCTTCTTTTGATGAGGATACCTTGGTAAATGGAACTGCTGCAGGAATTTACGAAAGTGAGGTTGGTGTGAAAAGGGCCGATTTGGGAATAGCTATAAAAAAAGTTTTGTGTTCATTCTTCTCGGAAAAGGCAGTGAGTTACAGACATCTTCATGGTCTATCCGATGAGCCGGTTTTTGCAGTGCTGATACATGTGTTTGATCAAGGTGCAGGTGGTGTAGTTTTTTCAAAAGGAAATGGTGATGATTGGACAATTTTTACCGGGGAAACTCCAGGTAATGTAGTTGGAGGACATAGGAGGTTTGATATGGTTGAGAAAAACGATGGTGAAATCATTGCTGAATTAACGAACGGATGGATGAAACAAGATACAATTGAGCTGTTTGGTGACTTGTCTGTTTTGGCAGAGCATGTATTGGGAGGCAGGACAGATATGGAATTTTTGGAAAATCAGAAGGGAAGCCGCATATTGCAACTAAGAATGTTAAATTCAAAATCAGAGCGAAATGAAGTTCACAAGGAAGATCCTAAGAAATGGTTTAAAGTATCAAATCTTCAAGATTTAGGTGCCCTCGAAATAAAAGAGTCTGCTGTGGGCTTAATGTTGGACGATAAAATTAATATCGATCAGTTCCAAGGTGAATTATTTAGATGTTTGGTGAGGAATAAGGATAAAATTTCTGCGATAAATTTATCCCACAGGATTCCACGTACAAGCCACTTTGCGAATATTTGTTTAAACTTAGGAATTAAGCTAGTTTTTAGAAATGACTAAAGCACAGATTGGTCTAATTGATATGATTGGAAGAGACGCTGTCCGGCTGGATTGGGAAGACGCATTCGGAGGAAAATCTTACGGCAATACCCATTTGTTTAGAGTTAATAAAATAGCAAAATTTTTGCTTAAAAAGGAAGGGGGCAACCCCTTTGTGACAATTGTTGGGGCTTGGGTGCATGATGTATCCCTGGCCACCGGAAGCGACTATGAAAGTAAAAGGGTTGGAATTGAGACAAGAAAGTTTTTGGATAATTATCCTATTGAGGAAAATATTAAAGATAGCATAGTGGATGCTGTGGCTGGTCATGAATATGAAAATTCAGACCGCTCAATGGAGTCTAAGATCGTGCATGACGCCGACGCCATTGATAAATGTGGGTCACTGGGAATTGTGAGACATGTATGGAAAACAACAAATATGCTGAAAAATAGAGTCTTGGAAAGTGAAAGTGACTTAAATGAACTCAGGAATCATCTTAAAACCAGACAATCTCACTTGATGACAAAAACAGCAAATAACTTAGTTAGGAATTTAAACGAAACTGGAAATATGTTTTTTGATGATACTAAAAGGTCGATGGTGTTGATGAAGGAAATATCAGAATTAGCCTGGTTGGGAATGAATGCCGACAAAATAGTAAACAAGCTGGAGGATAACGAGAGAGATAAATGGATCCTGAATTTATCCGATCAGCTAAAATGTAAATATTTGAAATAAAGTGAAGGAAGAATATTCGGAGTCCCAAATGGAAAGAAGCAAATTAGTGGTTGATATTGATAGTCTTGGTAATCTGGTCGAAATAGAGGAATTAGTCAAGCTAGCCTCTCAAAAAGGTTTAGAAGTAGGTAATTTGAGTGGACTAAGTGTGGTTTTCTTGAAATCCGAAAATTTTGTAACTGTAAAACATAAAATCGGATTAGCTCTTTTGGCATCTGCGTGTTTTCAAAAGGCCATGAGTTTGAATGGAGTTAGTTTAGTCGACTTTCAAAACGCCGGAATTAATTTGATAACTGATGGAGAAAAGTTTTACGGTTTTTGGGGTGAAAAATACAGTCTAGATGCGAGGGGTCGAAATGTATATTATGTGGATATTGTTGGTGTGGCTGATAAGGTTAGATCTGGTGGTGTAGGGGGAAAGCTGGGAGAAATATGCTTGAATAATTTTTTAAAAAACAATTGGAACAGGGATACTGTAATACTAACTAGAACTCAAAACCCCATGATGTTGGGTGCTCTGAAGAATTGCCTACCCAAAGAAGTTAGTCTGTACCCTTTTGAATCTAACCCTTGTTCTGAATGGATCGATTCGGTGAATGCATTGGTCGCAAATGGGTTCATTTCCAGAAATAATAGAAAGGATTCTCATTTTGATGCCAAAGATTCATCTATTCATTGGGGAGCGTATGGGATGTATGGAGATGGAAGTACTTGGGAAAATATGATAAGCAACTACATGGATGATATTGATTGGTCAAAAACAATTCCGAGACAAATGATTGAATATTTACTAAAAAATGGTACAGACTTAAATGATTGTTTGACCAGAGGACATGCTCTAATTGTAGGAGCATATGTTTGTAGTCCGAAATAGTTCAAAAAGAGTACTTTGTATCTTGCTTTTTTAAAATATAGGGAATATTATCAGCGCATGATTAAAGAAAAAGCTTTTTTTGATCCTAGTTGTGTGGAAGATGAAAAAAAAGAACTGGAAAGAAGAGTGGATGCGTTGTTGACCAGAGGTGTTAATGAGGTGATTGGAGATGATTTGAGAGAAAGATTGTTAAGTGGTGAAAAACTTAGAATTAAATTTGGAACCGATCCAACAAGCCCTTTCATTCATATTGGAAGAGCTGTGCCCCTGCGAAAGCTCAGGGAATTTCAAGATTTGGGTCATCAAATAGTACTAATAATCGGTGATTTTACAGGCGAGGTCGGTGATACAAGTGATAAACCCACAGGTAGGGCGATGCAAACATCCGAGAAGATAGCTCAAAACATGGCCACATATGCCGAGCAGTGTGGAAAAATATTGGATTTATCAAAAACAGAAGTTCATTTTAATTCCGAGTGGTTAAGTAAACTTTCTTTTGGGGAAGTTTGTCGGTTGGCTGACATGTTCTCAGTATCAGAGTTTGTACAGAGAAATATAATTCGTGACCGTCTAACAAGTGGACAAAGGGTGTCAGCCAGAGAGTTACTCTACCCACTTATGCAAGGTTATGACTCGGTTGCTGTTAGTGCCGATGTGGAAATTGGTGGAACTGATCAAAGATACAACTTGTTGGCCGGAAGAGAAATTCAGAGACAATACGGACAAAGATCTCAATCGGTGATGACTATGAATTTGATAAATGGATTAGATGGTAGAAAAATGAGCTCGAGTTGGGGGAATGTAGTAAATATTATGGATACGAATATAGATATGTTTGGGAAGATGATGAGCATGAAAGATGAGGAAATGAATGATTATTTTGTTCACTGCACCGGAATTCCGATGGAAAGAATTAGAGAGCTAATAGATTTGCTTAGAGAAGAAAAAATTAATCCAATCGAGGTAAAAATGGAATTGGCCTTTGAGCTAACTTACCAGTATCATGGTGGTCAGGCTGCCGTGGCAGCCCTTAAACATTTTACACAGACAGTGCGCGAGAAAAATGTTCCAGTTGAAATGCCAGAATTTTCTGTGGAAGTTAGAGATGTAATAAGTGTATTGGTTAAAATTGGATTTGCACCTTCCAGAAGTGAAGCAAAACGGTTAATTTTAAACAAAGGAGTGTCTGTTAATGAACAAACAATTAATAGTTTTGACTTTGTTATTCCATCCGGAGGGATAATCCAGAAGGGCAAAAGGAGTTATGCCAAGATTCTGTAAAATATGTTGACAATTATTAATATAGGTGTAGTATTTGAATACCGATGATTTATTATTGCGTATTAGTTTATAAAGTGAGCACCCATGTGGGTGCTTTTTTTGTAATGAATTTGAATATAAAAATTAATAATCTCAGAAAATATGAAAAAAATTGAAGAGGTTAGAGAGTATTTCGTAAATCCTAGAAATCCGGAGTCTGCGGAAGTAATGGCTGAGTTAGGTGCCGATACAATACGGGCGATGGCTCAAATATATGCTACAGGTGGAGATGTGGAAAAAATGGATTTTAATACTCAAAACTGGTTATGTGGATTACAAGAATCAGATAAGTTGACCGAGATAATGGGGGAACTTTTGTTTTTGGAATCATCAACAAGAAAATTTGATCATAAGTTTATGGGTCAGATTCATCCCCAGGGAGGTAAGGTAGGTATATTGGCAAGTTTAGTTGGTGCATATATGAATACCAACACGATTGTTAAGGAGGTCTCAATGTCTGAACATAAGATGGAACTAGAAGCTGTCGACTGGTTAATTGACATGTTTGGATACGACAGGAAAGAAGCAAGTGGAAATATTGTTACCGACGGAACTTTGGCAAATATTGCAGCACTGTGGGTGGCAAGAGAAAAAAAGATTAAACAGCTTAAAGAATCTAAGGACTGGAAACCAGGAACGATTTTGCATGTGCTAGTAAATGATATGCGACATTATTCAATAGATAAAGCTTGTGTGATACTAGGAACAGAGAATGTGGTTTTAACTTTACTGCCAAGAAAAGGATATAAAACAGATATCGAAGCAGCTCAGAAAGAAATTTGGAAAATTAACCGAAAAGGGGAACATGTAATGGCGATAATTGCCTTGGCGGGAGAAACTGAAACTGCTGAAGTGGATGATTTAGAAGGATTGGCAAATTTGGCAGCAATTACTAAAAGTCATTTGCATGTAGATGCAGCATATGGTGGGCCATTTGTTCTCTCAAGTAAATCTGAGCTTTTTAAGGGAATTAATAGAGCCGATTCAATTACGATAGATCCCCACAAAATGCTTTATGTACCATATGAAGCCGGCGCTGTTTTGTTTAAGAGCCGAAAAGATCATGCTTTAATTCAGAAAAGCGCAAGGTATCTTCAACCGGAAGATAACAAAGGTTTGTTAGGAGATCCGGAGGAAAGGAATTTTGGATTTGCTGCGCGAGTTGAAGGAACCATGGGTTCGGCAGGGGTTATGGCTACTTGGGCTACTGAAAAACTTCTAGGAAAAGAAGGGATTGTTGCTCTGTTGGAGCATACTCTAGAGTTAACAAGTTATTGTTATCAAAGAGTTTTTGATTCCGAATTACTTAGACCGCTTCATGTTCCAGAGTTAAATACCTTGTTAATAGGACTGTCTGGCAATATTAATTTGAGTAAGGAAATATACAATCAGCTCGTACGAGAAGTGCAACAGTCAGTTGATACAAAATATGGTTATTATGTTTCGACTAACGATGAGGTGGATAATGGTAGATCAGCATTTAGATTTGTAGCAATGCACCCTTGGACTGACTTTAATGAAGTGGAAGAGTTAATTGGATATCTTGAATTAGAAATAGCTAACAGACTAAAATGACAGAAAAAAGAGACTTAATCGTTAAATTGACTTCAGAATTGGTCTCAATACCATCTGAGTCAAAAAATCAAAAGGAGGTTTTAGCGGCACTTGATCTGGTGAGTAGTTATTTGGATGGACTTGGTTTAAAAGTAGTTGATTTTGAAAAAAATGGAGTATTTTCCAGACTATGGATAAATGAGACGAATGAAGGTGGTCCTGTAAGAATTTTGTTGAGTGGTCATATAGATGTAGTTGATGCCGACGAAGACCAATTTGTTTCAAGACTTGAAGACGGGAAAATATTCGGCCGTGGATCAGGAGATATGAAAGGACATGATGTAGCAATGATGGTATCACTGAGAAGTTACATTGAAAAAGGTGGAGATGGGAGTGTGGGACTACTGTTGACCGGAGATGAGGAGGTTGGTGGTTTTAATGGTGCAAGATTTGTTCTGGAGCAAGGGTTAAGAGCTGAGTTGGTATTTGTTCCTGACGGTACTTATGACTTTGATATTGTCGAGTCTCAGAAAGCACCGCACCATTTTCATGTTCGGGCAAGTGGAGTTGGTGGGCACGCATCGAGAGCTTTTGAAATAGAGAATCCGGTAAATAGACTTTTGAACGTATATTCAGAAATGAGAAAAAAGTACTCAGTTGCCACTAAAGATAATGATTGGCATTCAACGTTCGAGTTGACTGTAATTAAAACCGGTGCAAATTCAGAGAATTCAATTCCATCCGATGTGGATGCTTGGTTTAGCTGGAGATGGCCATTAGAAGATTTCAGTTTCGAGGAAGGTATCGCAGACTTTACAAAACTGTGTGAGGATAATGAATGCACGATAGTAACTGAGACTAATAAGAGAGAGGGTGAGAAAATTAGTCATGGCATGGGTGAAGGATGTCTAACCGATCGAGATGATGATCAGGTCGTACTATGGAAAAAAACCATTGAAGAAGTATTAAAAAAAGAAGTAGGCTTCTTAAACATGCATGGTGCAACTGACGGAAGGCATTTTTATAAATATGGATCTAAAGTATTGGCGACTTCCGCAGTCTCCGGAAGTCATCATGCAAAAAATGGCGAGTGGGTGGATGTTGAAAGTTTGGAGATACTTTCTATCGCGATTGAAAAATATTTGGAACTGGTGGCTTAGAATTTCCAATTCGAGGCTAATTTGACAGTTATGATAGAATACTCCTATGAATAAGGTGACACTTAAGTCTCATCGTAGCCATACTTTCCATTCACTTGGGCTGGTTTAACGTACTTATTCAACTAAACGTCACAAACCCGCTCAGGCGGGATTTTTCGTTTTTGGGGGGTAAGGAGGTATTATTAATATAAAGATTATGAACAACATACAAACATTAAAGGGGTTTCGAGATTTTATGCCTGAAGAGGCTAGGAAGCGCCAGTGGGTTAAAAGCAAGATGGTTGAGGTGGCGGAGCGGTGGGGATATGAACCAATTGAAACTCCAACACTTGAATCTTTCTCACTTTTTCAAGGTGAGGTCGGAGAAGATGAAAAGCTTTTCTATAAATTTATAGATAATGGTGGGCGTGAGGTCATGCTCCGGTATGACCAAACTGTGCCGACTTGTCGTTTTGTGGCAAATAATCTGAACTCGTTGACAATGCCCTTCAGGCGTTATCAGTGTCAGTCGGTATTCCGGGCTGAAAATCCTCAAAAGGGGCGTTACCGTGAGCCGACACAGTTTGATATTGATATTTTTGGTGTTGCCTCGCCTACGGCTGACGCTGAAGTAATGGCGGAAAATTTGGATACTTATATAAGTTTGGGTTTTAAAAAGCCAGTCGTAATGTTAAACAGTCGTGACTTGATGAAAGGGATACCATATGAAGCAGTGGTGGCAATCGATAAGCTAAAAAAAATCGGTAGAGACGGAGTCATACAGGATATGATTAATAAGGGGATAGGAAAAGTCCAAGCCGAAAAGTATTTTGAACAAGTCCTAAACATAAAACCGGATGAGTCCATCAATACAATAATTTCTTATTTAGAGAAATCAGGATTTGGCAAAGAGTATTACAGGTTTGAACCGACATTAGCTAGGTCCTTTTCGTATTCTCAAGGACCAATCTGGGAAATGGTGATAGAGGACTATACTGCCGGCTCTGTCGGAGGTGGTGAAAGATATGATGGTTTAATGGAGAGACTAACAGGCTTGAAAATACCAGCAACCGGAATTGGAATGGGTTTTGATAGAACCGTGGAAGCCGCTGATATGCTGGGACTTATACCAACGACCAAGACTAAAACTAATGTATTGGTAGTTGCCTTTTCCACCGATCAGAAAGTAATAGCCATGGAGACAGCACAAGCTTTCAGGGCTGCAGGAATAAATACCGAGCTGTATCCAGATGATTCAAAAATGGATAAGCAACTAAAGTATGCGAATAAGAAGGGGATTCCTTATGTGGCAATTATTGGTGCAGATGAGGTTCAGGCCAAAAAAGTTTCCATAAAGAATATGAAGTCCGGAGAACAAGAAACTGTCTTTGTCGCGGACGCGATTAAAAAACTTAAAGCAAAATGAGAAATATTATTCTAATTAATTTGCATCATCTTTCCCATAATTGGCGGAGGTGATTATTGCGTAAATTAATGCAAATATGACCTCCGCCCAGGGGGTCTTTTTGTATTAATAAATATTATTAAAAAATGAAAGAAAATAATATCGAACAATTAAGTAAGCAAAAAAATACCATAGAAATTGAGACTGGTGAGGTCTTTATGGTGGAGTTTTTTGGACAAGAAATTTTGGAAATGGATAAATTTCAAGACCTTATCCGCAGTTACGCTACCAGCTATTGGGCAGGATCTTGGAAAGAGCTCCTTAAACGGACTGACAAGCCTGTCCAATTCGGAACTTATGATAATGACGGGAGGATTTATCAGGAGACGAAGAAAATATTAGAATTTAACGGTGTGGACTATAGCAACCCCAATTGGCCATATATGTTATGGAGTATGGCAGCAATGGGTATGTTGCAGGATATAGACGGCCAAGAATTGGTTCCTTATTGGACCAGTGAAAGTGCGGGTGAGGAGCTATCAAAGTTTGTTTTGCCTAGAGAGGAAGGGGGTTATGGAGGAGAGATAGCAATTGTAAGTAATGTCTCGGGGGAGTGCTCAGGCTTTGCGGCGTATTCGGTGGGTGATGTTTTCCAGGCCGACAAAAGGTTTCCGTATAAGGAATTAGTTCTAACTAGCGGAGATATGGTGGGGATGAGTTTATCCGAAGTTTTAATGGATATCTATGGAGAAAATAGGTATGGGGTTTTTCTGGACTTTGCCGTGGCCGAGAATACACGGGGAAAAGGTATTGGAAGTAAACTGTTTGACTTAAGATTAGACAGATTAAACATGCTTGGCGCTAAAGTAATAGTCGGAAGAACTATTAAAACTTCACCTTCTCAATACTTTGGCAACTATCTGAAAAGAGGGATGGAAATCGTTGCTTTTGATCCGGCGAACACCGATAAAGCTTTGTTTGCTGTAGAAACATCAAGAATTATTGAAAGAAAGGACAAATAAAATGAAAGAATTAAATAAACTTCTCATTGATCTAATTAACATTCCCTCGTGGGTGGACTACCAAGGGGATCCAGGTAAGCAAAATGAAAATCTGTTGGTGGATTTTATTGGTGACTGGATGAACTGTAACACTAATTTGGTGGTGGAAAAACAGATGTTGTCCGGTGGGCGAATGAATCTGATCTGCAAGAATGGTGAACCCGATATTTTGTTTGTTGGCCACACGGATACTGTTGCACCATCCATAAATGCAGAAATTAATCAACTAACCGGTATGGAAATTGACAACAAAATTTACGGCAGAGGAGCGACGGATATGAAGTCCGGAATTGCCTCACTAATGATGATGGCAAAAAATAATACTTTAGCCAATAATTATTGGATCTGTCTGTATGCCGATGAAGAATATTATTTCCTTGGGATGAAAAATTTCGTGAAGAAGTACACGGATATTAAACCAAAATATTTAATTTCGGCTGATGGTAATGATTTACAAATCAAAAATAGTTGTCGTGGTCTAATTGAGCTTAGGGTGCGTTTAAAAGGCAGATCCGGACATGCTGCCAGAAGTACCGGATTAAACGTGATAACAGGGGCTATTGAAGGGTTTTTGGAAGTCAAAAATTACCTCAAGGACATGGATGAAGGTGATAATACTTCATCGATTAATTTGGCGTATTTGCAAGGTGGAGCCAATCAGGGAGAAAAATCTTTTGTAAATAATAAGTTATCTGTGGTGGGACAAGCGGGAAATGTGATCCCGGATATCGCAGAAATGGTGATTGATATCAGACCGGTATCTCCGGAAATAAATGCCGGAACTGTAGTTGCTGTCTTGGAAGAATTTTATCGGTCTATTGAATTTCAACCTGAGATTGTTCAGGTAACGCATGACCTTGGCGCATGGGATACAGATAAAAATTCTTTGAAAAAATTTGAGGATATTTCGTTGGATATTGTCGGTACTGCGGAATATGCAGACTCAAGTAAAAGCGGATATTTTGATCTTCAGATGGCATGGGAGGCAATGGGAAAACCAACTTCGCTTGTGTTTGGAGGTGGTGAAGGAAATACTGCACACGGTTCAAAGGAATTTATCAAAACAGAGTCCTTAGAAAAGACATTCCGTTTTTTTGATCAGATCCTCAAGAAAAAGGACAACTTCTAAAGATTCTTTTGAAGATAATCGGCGAGGTCGGAGATATTAACTCTTTCTTGAGTCATAGTATCCCGGCCTCGGACGGTGACGGTGTTGTCCTCTAAAGTATCGAAGTCGATGGTGACACAGAAAGGGGTACCAATCTCATCTTGAGTAAAGTATCTCTTACCGATGTTGCCTCTTTCGTCCAGCGCAGTGCGGAAAGATTTTTTGAGAAGTCCGTAAACTTCTTTAGCTTTATTACCAATTTCTTCTTTGTTGCCCACAAGAGGGAACACTGCGACTTGATGGGGGGCAAGAATTTTGGGAAATTTCATGACGACACGATTCTTTTCGGCGTCTTCGTAATAGGCGTTCATCATGATGATGGTAAGAACTCGCGAAAGACCAAAAGTGGGTTCGATGACGTGGGGAATAAATTTCTCTTGGGTGTAAGGATCGGTATAACGAAGATCGACTCCGGATTTTTCGATATGATTCTTCAAATCGAAATCGGTGCGATAGGCGAGACCAAACATTTCTTTGAAACCCCAAGGGAATTCGTACTCCAAATCTTCGGTGCGGGAACTGTAGTGACTGAGCTCTTCTTTGGTGTGAGATCTCCAGCGAAGTTTCTCGGCCGGGATACCAAGGGATAAAGCAAAGTCGTACATTTCTTTTTTCCAGTACTCGAAATGTTTTTCCCAATCTTCCGGCTTGGTGAAGTATTCGAATTCGGCGAGGTCGAATTCCAAAGTCCTGAAAGTGAACTTTCCCATAGTGATCTCATTGCGGAAAGCTTTGCCTGACTGTGCTAAACCAAAAGGAAGTTTGGGGTGAATGGAATCAAGAACTTGTTTGAAGTCGACAAACATGCCCTGAGCGAGTTCACCGCGAAGATATGCAGTAGATTTGCCTTCGGTGATAATACCGATTTGGGTTTCGAATAACTGATTAAAGTTTCTGGTCTTGGTCCAGGTTTTGTTGCCACATTTGGGACATTTGATATTGTTATCTCCAATAATTTTATCCAGCTCTTCCAGGGGTTTACCTTCGACATTGCCAAGACCTTCGACATTGTCTTCAATTAGGTGATCGGCTCGGGTGCGGTAGTGACAAGTGAGACAGTCGATCATGACATTGGTAAAATTAGCGGTGTGACCCGAAGCTTCCCAGACTTTGGGACTCATAAGGACTGAAGTGTCTAAACCGTACATGTCGGAGCGATCGGTGACGAAAGTTTTCCACCAGTGGTTAATGAGATTGCGCTTGAGCTCTGTACCTAAGGGACCGAAGTCGTAAGTATTCGCCAGACCCCCATAGATCTCGGAGCCGGGGAAAATGAAACCTCGACGTTTGGCGAGTGAAATAATTTTTTCGAGTGTGGCTTCTTTGGTTTTGTCTGGCATTTTTTTAGTAGTATTTATTGAATGGATTCCTGGTCAAGCCAGGAATGACATAGGTTGGTGTAAGTTTATGGGGTGAGACGTTTGACACCTCGGTAAACGAAAGTAACTTCGCGGACGTTGGTGAGACCAAGAATCTTCATTAAAAGTCTGGACGGACCTGGAGCAAAACCTCCGTGAGGAGGACAGCCGTATTTGAAGAAGTTGAGATAGCTTTCGAAGGCAACTAAATCAAAACCTTTATCTTCAATCTGTTTTTTGAGAACGTCGTAACGGTGTTCTCTTTGAGCGCCACTTGTGATCTCTAAACCTTTGTAAAGTAAATCGAAACTCTTGGAGATAGTAGTATTGTTTTCATCTCTCATGCTATAGAAGGCTCGGCCGGAAGCAGGATATTCATAGACAAATACAAAATCGTGATCATCCTTATCTTTAAAATACTTGGCAATGGCTTTTTCTTCTTCCGGACTTAAATCGTCCTTCTTTTCGTTTGGAATATTTAATTCGGCTAGAATTTTTTTGGCCTCTGTAAAAGAAATTTTTGGGAAGGGAAGTGTGGGGACAATAACTTCTTGGTCAAAAACTTGCTTTATTTCTTCTCCATATAAATCTTTGATATCTGAGAGAATTCTATGCATCATTTTTTCTTCAAAAGCCATCAATTCGTGGTGGGACTTGATGTAAGACATTTCGATGTCATACATGGTAAATTCCGTATCGTGACGGGAGGTAAAAGATGGATTGGCTCTAAAAACAGGACCGATTTCGAAGACTTTTTCCAACCCGGCAGCCATGGCCATTTGTTTGTAGAATTGAGGAGATTGAGCCAAGAAAGCCTTGGTATCAAAGTATTTGATTTCAAATAGCTCTGATCCGGATTCGGTAGAGGTGATGACGGTTTTGGGGGAGTGAATTTCGATAAAGCCGTTTTCGATACAAAATTGGATAAAAGCATTTTCCAAAGTGGTCCAAATCTTAAGAGCGAGAGCGTTTTTCGGTTTTCTAATATCAAGATATCGCCAATCCATTCTGGTATCTAAATTGGTTTCGCCTTCGCCTTTTTCATCAACAGGGATGGGAAGTTCGGGTTCAGCTTTGGAAAGAACCTCGATACTCTCGACTAAGACTTCAATGCCTCCAGGGGCTTGAGCATTTGTTTTTGCTTCACCGCTGATGGTGATTACAGATTCGAGTGAAAGGTTTTGGATTATTTCAAAAGCTTCCGTATTGGACTTTAAAATAACGGTTTGAATGATACCGGTAATGTCTCTTAAGATCACAAATGCGATACCGCCCTGTTTTCTTATTGTTTGAGCAAATCCCGAGATAGTGACTTGTCCAAGATGATCTCGGACGTCTTTAATATGTGTTCGTTCCATGGGTATGATTATAGCAGTCTCTTAGGCTCGTTAGGCGGTATCCAGCTGTAAGTTAAAGGAGTAAAATCTGGACATGGAGAGTGAGTTTGTCTTAAGACCTAAAATCAGGTATGAATCTCGTCCGGAAGAGTTTGGGGAGAATTTGAGTGAGAGGGTCAATTGTGCTTTGGAACTGGCGATAGAAATTCATAAAGATGATAAAAGAAAAGTTAGTGGAGAGCCTTATGTTTATCATGTCGTAGCTGTGGCAAGTATTTTGTCGAGTTGGGGAGCCGATGAGGATGAGGTAATTGGCGGGCTACTGCATGACACTTTGGAGGATCATCCAGACTTAATTAATATTGAGATGATTCTTGAGCTGTTTGGAGAAAGAGTTGCAAGGCTAGTGGATGGCGCGACAAAACTAAAGAACGCGGAGGGGAGTGGGGATGAGTTTGCAAGTCTTAGAAAAATTACCAATTTAACAATAATTGAGCCAGGCGTAGCATTGATTAAACTTGCTGACAGACTGCATAACATGCTTGAGCAAGAAGGGATGAAACCAGAGAGTCAAAAGAAGAACTCAGCGGAAACCTTACGATTTCATGCTCCTTTGGCGGAATCGTTTGGCTTGTGGCAAGTTAAAAATATTCTTGAGGATTTGTCGTTTCAGTATGTCGAACCTGCAAAATATTGGCAAGTGCGTAGAGCGATTGACTCTGATCCGAGATTAAACGCGGAGTTTATTTTTCGTACTCAGCAGGAGATAAAAACTGAACTATCAAAATACGGAATAGACGCTATTGTGGAGCATCAAGTTGGGGGTTATTGGGAAATAATGAATAAGCAGAAGAAGCTGGCGATGAAGGCAAATACTTGGTCCAGTAATTTTTCAGCGATTACAGATGTAATCAGTTTCAGGGTCTTGGTCGATAGTGAAGATCTGTCTAACTGCTATAAGGCAATGGGAGTTATTAGAATGAAATATGGTAATTTGATTGAGAAGAGAAGACATGATGATTATCTTGGTGTCCCTGCGGTGAACGGATATTCTGCACTTCACGATACCTATAAATTTGATGAAGGAAATGTAGAGATGTGTTTTACAACTATAAAGAAAGAAAACTTTAATAGCTGGGGAGTGGCCAGTATTAACAAAATTGATTTACTACAGAATCCGGAAAAATATGTTCGAAAACTTATTTTCACCCCTAAGAAAGAATTGGTGTTCATGAAACCGACTGACACAGGTATCGACGTAGCGTACAAACTAAATCCTCTACTGGGATTGAGAGCTGTTGGGATTAAAATTGATGGTCAGTTAATGAGTTTGGATGTAGTGGTTCCCTTTGGAAGTTCTGTTGAAATTGTAGTTGATATTCAGCAAACAGTGCCGGATGCTCACTGGCTAAGCTTTTGTAATAATGAAACAAGAAAAATGATGGAAAGGCAGCTGGCTCTTTCTGAGAAGGAAGTAGAGGTACAAAAAGGGAAAACCATTTTGATAGAAAAAGTTTTGAGCGAAAGAGGTGTATTAAATTTGGGAGACTTGGATACTCAGCTTATAGACAGACTTTTGATGAGCTTGGGGTGCTGGGATGGTTTGTCTGATTTATATTATAAAGTTGCATATGGATTTGATTTGGAACTTATAAAAAATAAGTTAGATGAGGTGGGGGTTTTGATTGGAATGTATACGACAGTGCTTATTACCGGGGAGAACAAAATTGGAATTTCAAAAGACGTAATGTCTGTAATAAGTAAAAATGGCGGAGACGTTCGAAGTAATTCTGAAAAAGTTGATGATAAAAACAGTTTTATTATCAGAGTTTTGATTAGAGTTGACTATAAAGGAAAGAAGAGAATTGAAGAAGAACTGAAGAAAAGATATGCGGCATGCCTTGTGGTTTGATAGAATAAGATTGCTTGAGTAATGTAGACGGACTAATCAAGAGCTTGGGTGAGGAAAGGGTGAGACTGAACGAGCCCTTGTCTTCTCACACAACCCTTAGAATCGGAGGGCCGGCCGATTATTTTTACGAATCCACCAATTCAGGAGAATTAATTAAAGCGGTCAGACTGGCTAGAACATTCGGAGTGCCGGTGACAGTAATAGGTGGAGGAAGTAATGTTCTGGTAAGTGACTTGGGAATTCGAGGATTGGTGATAAAAAATAAAGGGGGAAAAATAGAAATAAAGTCTGATGCAGGTAGATTGCCACGCGAGTACGCTCGCAATGACGAAGTCGTTGGGGAGGCGAGGTGGATGGCGGCAAAGGAAGGAACAATGAAGTATGACTTTGGTGATTTAAATTATGACGAAAGTGAATATCCGGATATTGAGGTGGCAATAGATAGTGGGGTAAATCTTCAGGTGGCCATGATGCAAATGTTTGATATCGGAGTATCCGGATTGCAGTGGTATAGCCGAATCCCCGGTACCTTGGGAGGGGCTGTATTTAATAATATTCACGGAGGAAGCCATGTATTCTCAGAAATAGTCTCCAGTGTAGTGGTTCTTACCAAGCAAGGAGATGTTTTGAAAATTCCCGCCAAGAGTATGAGATTTGAATATGATAAATCGAGAATACAAAAAACCGGAGAGATAGTCTTGGAAGTGGTTTTGTCTTTAAAGAAGGGAGACTTAGACAGGGCTAGATATGTGGCAGAGGAGTGGCGAAAAAGAAAGTCATGCCAGCCGGTAAACTCGGCCGGGTGTGTGTTTAAAAATATTTCCGAATCGGCGAAAGAGATACTTGGATATCCGACGACTGCCACCGGATATATAGTAGAGCATATTCTAAATATGACAGGCTTCAACGTGGGTGGAGCGATGATAAGCTCTGAACACCATAACTTTATCGTTAATACTGGTGCGGCGACCGCAAAGGATTACTTGGCCGTGAGAAATGAGATAGTAAAGCGGGCTAGAGAAACTGTAGGAGTAGAATTAGCGGACGAGATAATCTATATGGGTGACTTTAATTATTAATTTGATTAATTAAATTTTATGAATGGAGTACTTAAAATAACCGGAGGGAGAAAGCTCGAAGGAACCGTAACACCAATTCCAAATAAGAACTCACTGGTGGCAGTACTGCCTGCTTCAATTCTTACCAATGAAACGGTGACTTATAAAAATGTCCCCGGCACAAGTGATGTGACAAAGATTCTTCAGATATTAAGATTGCTTGGTGCGGAGATAGATCAGAGCGTGACGGGGGAGATAAAAATAACTTGTGCGAAAGTAAATTCTCACAAGGTAGATCAAGTACTTGGTGGACAGTTCCGAGCTTCTCTTATGTTTGCCGGACCACTACTTGCTCGATTTGGGGTTGCAGAAATTCCTGTGCCAGGAGGATGTGATTTGGGGATGAGGTCTATTTCTGCTCACCTAGATTCTTTTAATAAAGCCGGAGTTGAGTTTAAATATACCGATGGCTTTGTGAAATTTACGGCTCCTAAAAAATCGGCAAAATCATTTGATATATGGCAACTGGAAGCTAGTGTTACCGCCTCTGAAAACTTAATGATGTATGCAGCCGGGACAGGTGCTGAGTTTGTAATTACCGATGCAGCTTGCGAACCGCATGTAAATGAACTCTTGAGGATGCTAAAAAATATGGGAGCAGAAATAGAGGGAATAAGCTCGAATAAAGTAACCATTCATGGAAATAAAAAACTAAAAGGTGCGATTTATGAACCTGGTCCGGACTTTGTGGATATTGCCGGACTCATGGTAGCGGCGGCGGTGACTGATGGAAAAATTCGAATCCGGGGAGCCAATGTGCCGGAAATTGTAAACGGCATGATTAACTGGTTTGAAATATTTAATGTAAAAGTGGAACGAGATGGATTGGATTTAATTGTTAGTAGAAACGGGGAACTAGAAATTGATACGGTGAATTCAGGGGTGCCTTTGGCTGCTCCCGGACTACCAAAACTTTATCCTAGACCTTGGCCAGGTTTCCCGGTGGACGCGATCCCTGTAATGGCAGTATTGGCCAGTAAAACAAAAGGGAGGCTATTGCTTAAAAACTGGATGTATGAATCTGGATTGGAGTTTGTGAGGGAACTAAATGCCATGGGAGCCGATATCTTTGTTTCAGATCCAGAAAGAGTGATTGTGACTGGTCCGGTGAAGTTTAGAGGCGGTGTGGTAGTTTCTCCTGGTGTAATTCAAGCTTGTAAAGCAATCTTTATTGCGGCACTCGCTGATCCTGTGACAACCGAGATTCATGGAGTGGATATTCTTCGAAGAAGATATCCAAACGTCTTTGAAACTTATACCAGTCTTGGGGCAATTATTGAAAGAGTAGATGACTAAGATTTTAAGAATAATTCCATATTATTCACAATGGGAAAGTCAGGAATTAGTCAAGGATATCGTTGTAGGAAAAATATCGGCCAAGAAAGACCCTAAATGGAAACAGTCTGGGGCGAAAAATTTGAAAGAGTATGAATTGTGGAGCTGGAATATCTGTGGTATGGCATGTTTGAAAATGATTCTTGCTGATAAATTTGAAAAGGAATATAAAACAATAGCACTGGCAAAAGATTGTGAGAAATATGGTGGATACAAACCAAATGGAAGTAAAGTTGACGGGCTATTTTATGACCCGTTTGTTAAATTTTTGGATAAAGACTTTGGAATTAAAGCAAGGGTGATGAGGCGTTTTTTGACAATCGGAAAAATCAAAAAAGAAGTACAAAAAGGAAATTATTTTATTGTTTCGGTGCATCACTCGATTCGGGAAAAAGAGGAACTGACAGAAAAGAAGGGTGGACACCTCGTGCTGATAACCGGGTTTGATGATGAAAAGAAGTCTTTGTTTTTACATAACCCTTCTGGTTTCTACAAAAAGTCTCAGGAGAACTTCGAGATCTCCGAAAAAGACTTTAAAAGGTTTTTCGCCGGCAGAGGAATGTTAATAGAATAAAATAATATGATGACAAAAATTGGAGTAATCTATGGAGGAGTAAGTCCGGAGCATGATGTGGCGGTAGTCACCGCACTGCAGGTGATGAATGCCCTGAAGGAAGCCGGCTATGAAGTAATGCCACTTTACATTGCGAAAACAGGGAAGTGGTTTCTGGGGAATGCAAAATTTATGAGACCTGAGAGCTATAAGAATTTGAAGAAACTAACGCTAATAGGAAAAGAAGCTTTTCTGTCTCCTGAACGGGGTGGAAGACTGATGGTCAAAGGATTGTTCGGGTATCGAGACGCCGGTAATCAGCCTGAAGTAATATTCCCGGTGATTCATGGACATGGGGGTGAGGATGGAACTTTACAAGGGCTTCTTGAGATGAATGGTATTCCTTATGTTGGGTGCGGGGTGACCGCAAGTGGGGTGAAGATTGATAAATACTTGGCCAAGAAAATAGCGAAGTCGATTGGGATTGAGGTACTCGGCGATGTACTAGTGACAAAAGACAAAAAAATAACTAAGGAAGATAAAAAGAAAATTAAATATCCAGTGATGATCAAGCCTGTTGGTCTTGGATCCAGTATTGGACTAGCTAGAGTAAATAAAGAAAAAGATTTGGAGGACGCTCTCGAAGTGGCTTTTTGCTATGACAACCGGGTGATGATTGAAGAGGGTTTGAAAGATTTTGCCGAGGTAAATATTTCTATCATGGGGAATGGTCCTTATACAATTTCCGTCACAGAACAGCCGGTGGCGAGTGGGGAAGTACTTTCTTTCTCCGATAAATATGAAGGTCAAAAAAAACAACAGGGGATGGCAGGAGCTCAAAGATTAATCCCCGCGAAACAAAGTAAAAACGTGATAAATAAAATTCAGAAACAGGCTGAAGATTTTTTCCGGACTATTGGAGGAAAGGGAATTGCCCGTGTGGACTTTATGGTTTCTAAAACAGGGAAGATCTACTTTAATGAAATAAATACCATGCCAGGATCGCTAGCCTTTTTTCTTTGGGAAGCGAGTGGGGTGAAGTTTAAAGACTTGGTGACAAAGCTGGTGGAGCTAGCTATTGAGGAAAAAGAAAGCAAGAAGAAACTGATTAGTACCTTTGAAAGTAATATTTTGTCGGGGTTTGCAAATAAAGGACTGAAAGGTGGAAAGGTTTAAAAGGTGTCGGGGAGGTCGTTTTCGAGGAGGATCCAGTCGTAGTCGTTGGATAATTCTTCTATGAGGGGCCAGAGATTGGTGGAGTTGGAGGTGTAGGTGACGGATTTATTTGGTGAGGAGTTAAGGCCTTGCTCAAAACTGAGAGTGCGGAGAGATTTGCCGACCAGAATAAATTTATCGAAGACCGAAGAGGAAAGTTGACCAAGCTTTTGGTGAACTTCGACGGTACAGATACCCAGTTCGACAATGCCCGGTGTAATAAGGACTTTTTTGCCCGGGAGTTTGGAGAGATCATTTATCAAAGTAGCATATCCTTCTTCATTGCTGGAAAAAGCATTGTCGATTAACGTAGCTTTGTTTATCTTTTTTAATTCCAGACGGTGAGGGGAAGAAGAGATTTTGGCAACCTGATTAGAAATAATTGCTTTCGGGACTTTTAGCATCATGGCCATGGAAATGGCTGCCGCGAGATTGTAAAGATTACTGGTGCCAAAGAGAGTAGAGGTATAGGAATAGGATAAATCTTTGTGAACCAGGGTGAAACTCAGACCTTGAGGAGAAAGAGAGTATTTCTCAACAAAGAAATCTGCTTTGGGATTAAAAAGAGAGTAAGTTTTGACGCTGTGATATTTGGGGTCCGTAAGGCGGTCGGCTATAAACGAATTATCAAGATTGACCAAGGCATGACTAGGGTCGACGGAGTCAATTAATTCGAATTTGGCAAGAGTGGTGTTCTTTAGAGATTTAAACCGTTCGAGATGCTGGGTACCGATGGCAGTGAGGATGGCATACTTAGGAGGAACGATACGACAAAGTTCGGCGATCTCACCACGAATATAAGCGCCCATTTCACAGATAAAAATTTTGGTTCTCTTTAGTAATTCAAAGTCCACAACCTTGGCAATACCAAAAATAGTGTTGTAGCTCTCAGGAGTTTTTAGGGTTTCTTGATAGCTGTATAGAATCGTGAATAGAAAATCCTTTACTGAAGTTTTACCAAAAGAACCGGTGATACCAATAACGTTCAAATTTTGGTTTGCAAGAATTTCCTTACGGATTCTGCGGATAGTTCTTCTACGATGAATCTTCTCGAACGGTGTGATGACTATAATTGCGACAAAAATAAAAATAAAAGGTTCGACTAAAAATATAAGTAATGAAATTGGTGTAACAAATAATATTTTGTTTAGAGTGGAGAATATTAACAAAGAACCAAAGATAATATAGGAGAGATTTATCAATCTTTTGACTTTTGGAGTGTAAACTAAGGGTTTCTTGGTCGAGATCATGTAGGTAAAGGGATGACGAATCCACCATTTAAGAAAGCGGGTGGTGGAGTAACCCTCTTGCTGAAGGATAGTTATGTGTGACTTTATCGGATTAAGCATAGATTCTTTCCAATATTCCGTTAAGTATTTCAATTAATTTTTTAGGATGACTTAGATATAGAAGATGGTTAGCGCCGTAAATTACGTGAAGCTTGCTGTTTTTAATATTTTCGGCGAGGTATTTTCCCATGTAAGGAATGACGAAGTCCTCACTACCCCAGATGATATCGGTAGGAACAGTTACTCGTATCAAATGAGGTTTTAGGTCGTAAATAACGATTTTTTTTAATACACCTCTTTGGTATTCTGTGGAATCGCTGTAATCTCTGGGAGTGTACCAGCCTAAAAATTTTTCAAAACTGTGTCTGGGCAAGATTGAAAAAATTGGTCTTAGAATTTTGGCTAATTGAATCTTTAATTTAGCTTCTTTAGACCTCTCTCTCACAACAGCAGGAGAAATAAGAATTATAGACTCTAGGGTGTCAGGGAATTTGAGTGCGTAATCTAAAGTAATTTGACCACCGAAGGAGTGTCCTGCCAAAGTGCACTTCACTATTTCTATTTTTTTTATAAAACTATGAACAAAGTTAGTATAGTCCGGAATATTGGGGTCACCCAGCAAAGGAGAAGTAGCTCCAAAACTGGGAAGGTCGAGGAGGACAATCTTGAAATTTGGATGTAGATCTTTCGCTATGGGAACCCAAAACTGAAGGGATGAACCCCAGCCATGAAGGATAACAAGGGTGCTCTTGGCCTTTGGATTGAAAACTTCATAGTTCGTAAGAATTCCATCTATGACTGTTTGCATTGAGGTAATTATAGTGTGTTGAGCCGGTAGATTGCCACGTCGGAGTACCTCCTCGCAATGACGATATGGAGGGTGTTAAAATTATGCGTATGGCAAGCTATGATTTTAAGGAAATTGAGAAGAAGTGGATAGGTAAGTATGACGGTTTTGCCGGCTATAAAGGTCTGGACTTTGAAGCAGATAAACAAAAATTCTATATGCTGACCGAGTTTCCTTATCCATCCGGAAGCGGGCTACATGTGGGACATGGGTTTGCTATGACTGGAGCCGATGTCTATGCCCGATACCAAAGGATGATGGGAAAAAATGTGATGTTCCCCATGGGATGGGACGCATTCGGGCTTCCAACGGAGAACTATGCGATAAAGAGCGGAAAAAATCCAAAAGAAATAACCAAAGAAGTGACTGACAATTTCCGGATGCAGATGAGGAAACTGGGATTTTCTTTTGATTGGGATAGAGAAGTGAACTCAACAATGCCGGACTACTACAAATGGACGCAATGGATATTTGTAAAACTTTTTGAAAAAGGATTGGCTCATAAAGAAGAGATGCCGATTAATTGGTGCCCCAAAGATAAAATTGGTTTGGCTAATGAAGAGGTGATTGATGGTAAATGTGAAAGATGCGGATCTGAAACGGAAAAGAGAACTATCTCACAATGGGTAGTGAAAATCACGGATTATGCAGATCGATTGCTCGAAGGTTTGAAAGATACTGATTTTATCGAAAAAGTTAAGGCGGCACAGGTTAATTGGATAGGGAAGAAAGAGGGGGCAAAGATAAAATTTGAAATAAAAACTCCAGATGGATTCCGGGTCAAGCCCGGAATGACAGGGAGGAAGAGTGAAACTGATATTCTTGAGGTGTTTACTTCGAGACCGGATACTTTACCGGGGGCAACTTTCTTGGTATTGGCTCCGGAGCATCCGATGGTGAAGCATTTGATGGAGAATTCGGAATTAATTGGATGGATTCCTGGTCAAGCCAGGAATGACATTAAAAGATACCTTGATGAGGTGAAGGGGAGGAGTGAGATTGAGCGAACTGATGACACCAGAGCGAAGACAGGCGTCTTTACGGGAATTTATGCCGTAAATCCGCTTAACAATAAAGAAATTCCAATTTGGATAAGTGATTATGTTCTCATGGGTTACGGAACCGGAGCGATTATGGCGGTGCCAGCACACGATGATAGGGATAAGGCTTTTGCCGATAAATATAATTTGCCGATAGATTCTGAATTTGTGCCGGATGATTTGATAATCAGTCTTATAGAAGAAAAGGGCTTTGGAGAAAAAGCAGTGACATACCACTTAAGGGATTGGATTTTTTCTAGACAGCATTATTGGGGGGAGCCCATTCCGATGATCTGGTGTGAGAATTGTGTACCGGAGGGGGATGGATTCCGGGTCAAGCCCGGAATGACAGGGTCGTGGATACCAGTTCCAGAAAAAGATTTGCCAGTGGTTTTGCCGGAGGTCGAGAAGTACCAGCCGACCGACACAGGAGAGTCACCACTCGCCAATATAAAAGAATGGGTCGAGACGACTTGTCCGAATTGTGGTGGAAAAGCAAAAAGAGAAACCGACACGATGCCAAACTGGGCCGGAAGTGACTGGTATTTTCTTCGATATTGTGACCCAAAAAATAGAGAAATGTTAGCCAGTCAAGAAAAAATGGAGTACTGGATGCCGGTGGATGTCTATGTGGGTGGAGATGAACATAACACTTTGCATTTACTTTATTCAAGATTTATCTATCAGTTCTTGTGGGACTTGGGGGTGGTGCCAAAAATTTATCCTGAGCCATATAAAAAGAGACTGTCTCATGGGGTACTGCTGGGACCAGATGGCAACAGAATGAGTAAAAGTAAGGGGAATGTAATCGTACCCGATGTAGTGGCCGAAACCTACGGAGCGGACGTCCTGAGGACCTACATGATGTTTATGGGACCATTTGATTCGACTATGGCGTGGAATGAAAGATCACTGGTGGGCGTTAGAAGATTTATCGAGAAAATATTTAGGCTTGTGACTGAGAACGCCGGAAAGTATGTGGTTACCGACTTGGAGAGTTCCAGGTTGATTCATAAATTAATAAAAGGTGCTGGAGAAGATTTGTCTCAATTTAAGTTCAACACAGTAATTGCGAAACTAATGGAGACAACAAACGCGTTGCTTCGTAGTGGAGCGGAGGTAAGCAGTGAAGATTTGGGCAGAGTCGTAAAGGTGCTGGCTCCGTTTGCTCCTTTTGTAACAGAAGAACTTTGGAATTTATTGGGTGGAGAGTTTAGTGTCCATGCTCAAGAATTTCCGAAATTTGAGGAAAAATATTTGATGACCGATGTGATAACTATTTCTGTCCAAATAAATGGAAAAATGAGAGAGACAATAGAAGTGGAGAATGATGCCTCTGAGGAAGCTGTTGTAGATACAGTTAAGAAGATTGAAAAATTGGAGAAATATTTATTGGCTGGAGAAATTAAAAAGATAATTTATATTAAAGGAAAAACAATTAACTTTGTGGTTGCCTGATATTGGTGATTTCTGCCCCCACCTAAGAGTTTGGCAATCATGAATACACAAAAAACTCTCCCGCGGGAGAGTTTTTTTGTGTATTTACTATCGAATAATCTCTATCGATCAACTACGAGATAAAGAGATTTTTTTACAACGTTTACACCATCTTTAAGTGTAACAATGATTTGGGTAGTGCCTTCAGTTGTGGGTGTGCCCGAGAGATTGCAGCTAATTCTTGCCATCGCCCCTGGCTCAGAAGCGTCTCTACAGCCTGTATTGTAAATGCCGAATGGCAATGAAGAGAATTCCACGGTCATGTTCTCAGAATCTGGATCATAGGCTGTAACGTTAACTGTGTATGCTTTGCCTACATTTCCGTGGAACAACGTAACAGTCTTCAAGACCGGTAACTGATTTGTTACTGGTGTGAGCGTTACTACTCGTGGGGTAGAAGTTGCTGTCGGAGTAGCTGTGGCAGTGGGTGTCGGTGTTGGATTTGAAGCATTGCAGGTTCGTCGACACTCAAGTGTGGCATTGTCGATAAGACTTCTTCTGGTGTAACACAGTCCTGGACTACCGAAGCTTCTAGATTGAGACTCATTACCGCAGTGATAGAAAATTAGATTACTTCTGTCGTCCTGGTATTGGGGACAAGGGCCGGAAATGGTGTATCTGGTTGCAGTGATTGTATTGCAAGATATTGAGGTGGGGGTGGGTGTAGTACTAGGAGTTGCAGTGACAGGAGGCATAGGTGTGCTGGTAGCTCTAGGGGTAAGTGATGTGGGGGACGGTGACGTATCGGGACAAGTAAGTCTGGAGCCGCAGTCGCTATTGGCTTTGGCAAGTAATGCAGACTGAGATGTGCACATGCTTGGTGTATAGGTAGATTTGTAACCATCGGTACAAGTGTAAGAAATGGATTTGGCAGCAACTTCAATTCTAGCGCTATTGGTATTAGGTAAAGTGCACTTTGCTCCAAAAGTTTTGGTTTGTAAGAGATGTCCTTTACATACTTTTACAGCTGAGTTTAGAAGTGCTTCTGAGGTGGAACAAGAGCCGGATCCTAAGGAATAATTGTCCATGAAAAAACCATCAAGACAAGTGAAGCTCATGGTTTTGTATTTTGTTTCGCCGTTATCAGAAACATTTGGACAGGTTGCTCCCATGGTGTATTTCTTGATTTCTTTGCCACATGATTCAGGAGCAGGTTCGTCACAGACGGCGTGGTCATTACAAATCTTTACAGCTTTGGCACTAAGAGCAGTGGTGGTCAAACACGTGGTGCTCGTAATTTTTTCTGTATAACCACCCTTACATTTAATATCGGCAACTTTGTATCCTTTGGTAATTCTATCAATCCTGTTTGTCTGTGATGTGGTGACAATGATGGGACTGACTCTTGGCTGGTCGGTACCCGTCTTGGTGACACGGTAGTTGCCAGAGCCTGCTTCAGCACCAGTTTGGTTACCTCCTCCCTGACCAACCTCAACTTCTTCTGAAATTTGACAAGGAGAATCGTAGACAACATCATCGACTTTGCCCACACAAGAGTAAGAAGCTTTGGAGCGAAGATCTTGAGAATATTTAGCGGCTAATATTATGAGAGGTAGGACTACGGCGAGGGCGACAATAATTAAGATGGTTCGTAACTGAGATGCCGGAATTCTACCGAAGGAGGATCTACTTTTTGTAATCATTGTGATTTCAGTATGATATTAATTTTAATACATGTCAAGGTGTTGAGCTCAATGAATAGTTTGGTCTATGAAAAAACTTTTATTTTAAGAATAGTCTGGTATCATTTCTCTATGGTAAAAAAATCCGTTAAAAAAATAAAAACAAGGGCACAGATGGCCATGCCCGAAACTATGATGGCTGAAGTTACAAAAATGGGTAGTAAAAATCTGACTGCATACTACACTCCGATGATGATAGTGCTGCTTATCGTGGCATCATTCTATATAGGTAGATTGTCGGCGCAAGTCGAAGGATTGAAAAAAGCTCAAGGTACTACAGCTCCTGCTCCGGTCGCAGCCAATCCCAACGCTGCTCCAGAGAGAAAGCTTGATGTAGCCAGTTTGAAAGTGCGTGCAAGGAAATTCGGCTTGGATGGAAATAAATTTGACCAGTGTCTGGATGGTGGCACTACAGCAGCCAGAGTATCTGTAGAACAAAAAGAGGGTGCTGATTTGGGAGTTTCCGGAACTCCATCCTTCTTCATTAATGGTGTAATGCTGGTAGGTGCGCAACCTCAATCTTCTTTTGAAGCAGTAATTGATGCCGAATTAAAAGATGGTAGTGGGGACAAGGCTGCACTTGCTTTAGGTGAAGCAGGAAAAAGAGTTAAGTTAAATTTGACACCAGGATATGTATCTGGTGAAAAGAATGCCAAAATCAAAGTAGTAGAGTTTACAGATTTTGAATGTCCTTTCTGTGAAAGAGCGTTTCCGACCATGACTGCCATAATGCAGAAGTATGCCGGAAAGATTAGCTTGGAGTACAAGAGTTTCCCTTTATCCTTCCATGCCAGTGCTCAAAAAGCTGCTGAAGCCGCTTTGTGTGCAGGAGAGCAAGGTAAGTTCTGGGAGATGCATGACGATATGTTCTCTCAAGCACAATAATAGAAACGAGAGTTAGTAAGAATAAATCCCGCCGAAAGGCGGGATTTAGTTTGACTTAATCATTAGAGTAATATTTTTGGATACTTTACTGATGTGACCATCTGAAACTTTAAGTTGAATAGTGTAGATTCCTGAGTCAAAAGGAACTCCTGTGATAGTACAAATAATTTCGCCGCCACTAAGAGGTGTGCTGCATGGTCCTTGGACGAGTCCAAACGGTAGACCTGAAATAGACATTTCTAAAGTATCAGAAAGATTATTGTCTGAAGCTTTGATGGTGGTGTAATACGAACTTCCTAGAGTTGCAGGTGGGAGAGAGTCTGTGGTAACTGTCGGGGCGGAGTTGGTAGTAGAAGTCGGAGTCGGTGAGACACTGATGATGTTCGACATATTCGAAACGGGGGAGGTGGTGGGGAGTATGGGAGAGATTGTTGTTAAATCTTTGGTTGGTTGGGGAGTTTCTCTTACAAAGATTGTCGGATTTGGAGTGGGTTCAACAAAAACTGTGGGTTTGAGGGGAATAGGCTCAATTACTACTTGAAAAGCTTTGGAGTTTAGGTGTGTGAGAGTGATTGCGATGATAAAAATCACCGGAATCGTAACTAGGGCAAAAATTATGGTGAAAATTGATTTTTTCATCCTAATATGACTATAGAATGTTTTGGCCGTCTTGACGAGTGGCGGTGGAGGGTATTCTGAGGTAAAATATGGGACATGAAAAAAGTAGCGATGTTTCTGGCAATACTCCTGTTTTTAGCTCTTCCTTTCGGAACTTTTGCTGTGGAAAAAACTGTCGTGCCTGTAATCTCCCCAACAGCTTTGGTTTCGGCCACTCCAACACCTTCAGATATTGATTTAACCGTACCTAAAGAAGAGGGAGATAGATTGGTTAAACTGATGAAGACTCAAAAGGTTACCGGCTGGTGGGTGAGTAACACCTTGAAGCTCGCCATTAGAAAAGCTGTGGCTGACGGGGTTTCTCCTAACACTTTGGTGCTTTTATTCCTGTTTCCTTTGGTCGCAGCCTTGGTGGCATTTTCGAGGCAGGTGGTAGGTGTGAGTGGCTTTGGAATGATTGTGCCAGCTTTACTTTCGGTGGCCTTTGTTTCTACCGGTGGAGTAGTGGGACTAGTTTTGCTATCTTTTATTCTTTTGGCAGCAGTGTTTGGACGTATGGCTATTAAGAAGATAAAGATTCCATATTTACCTAAACTGGCGGTTTTGATTTGGCTGATTTCCATTGCTGTTTTGGCACTTTTAATCATGTCGCCAATGATAGGACTCGATAAATTGATGACTGTCGGTATTTTCCCAATTATGATCTTTGTACTTTTGGCTGAAACTTTTGTCGAAGCACAGATTACCAGAAGTTTGGCTACTTCTGTCTCCATGACGCTTGAAACTGTAGTTTTGGCTTTTATTGCTTACAAACTAATAAGTTCTCCTTGGATACAGACACAAGTATTGTTACAGCCGGAAATTTCCGTAATTTTGATACTGGTGGTAGATATTTTGATTGGAAAATACAAAGGTTTGAGATTATCAGAAATTTGGAGATTCCGGAAATTATTGAATAAATAATGAATTATTTGTATAGATTCCCGATCAGGTCGGGAATGACAATGAAAAATAATGCCAAGATTTAATGACATATTAGGACTAAACGCCAGATCGGCAGATTATCTTTCTTTTAATAAGAAGAATGCTCGTCAAAAGGCCGATGATAAGCTTTTGACTAAGAAAATGCTCAAGAAAGCTAATGTTGGGCATCCTAGGTTATTGGGAATTATTCATAATGTTAACGAAGCAAGAGCTTTTAATTGGACTAAGTTGACAGATGGTTTTGCTATCAAGCCGGTTCAGGGATTTGGTGGTCAAGGTATTCTTCTTATAAAAAAGCCCGCAAAAGAAAAGGGATTGTTCCTGACTGTCGATGGTAAATATCTCACTGCCGATGATTTAACATTACATTCTCAGGATATTGCCGAGGGAAAATTCTCTCATAATAATCTGCCGGATAAGGCGATGATAGAGGAGAGGATTAAGATTCATCCGAAGTTTAAGAAGCTCGCGGTGGGAGGTGCTCCCGATGTTCGAGTGATTGTCTATAACAAAATCCCGGTGATGGCGATGCTAAGGCTGCCGACCGATGAAAGCAATGGAAAAGCCAACCTTCATCAAGGGGCTATTGGCTTGGGAATTGATATGGCTACAGGAATTACTACTCATGGGGTTTACAAAAATACTTCAGTAAAACTTTTCCCGGACACTAATATAAAAGTGAATGGAATTTCGGTACCTTACTGGAATCAGATTTTGAGAATGGCAGTGGAAACTCAAATGATTTCGAAGCTTAATTATCTTTCGGTGGATATGCTGATTGATGAGGAAAAAGGACCGGTGGTGCTGGAATTGAATGACCAGCCTGGACTCTCTATCCAACTCGCTAATATGACAGGACTCAGGAGAAGATTGGAGAGAGTTGAGGGGCTTGAAGTGGATGATGCCATCAAAGGTGTGAAGATTGGAAAGGCTTTGTTTGCTAGTAAGTTTGCCAGCCGGGTAAAATTTACAGGAGAAGAGAAGCCGGTAATTGGGATATTTGAGAATGTAAGTGTAAGAAATGGCAAAAAAAAGATGATAGAAATTCGGGCCAAAATTGATACGGGGGCAAAGAGTACTTCTATTGATGCACAGATGGCTAAAGAGCTGGGTTTGTTAACTGCGGACAATATTCTGTGGACTAAGAAAGTAAAAAATTCTTTGGGGATAGAAGAAAGATCTTTGATCGCCTTAACAATAAAACTTAAGGGGAGAATAATCAAAACCAGAGCTAATGTGACTGACCGTAAAAACTTGAGAAGACAATTATTAATTGGGCGCCGTGACCTGAGAGAGTTTGTGGTGGATCCAGGGCTCGTAAAGATTAGAAAATAAAAATATGAAAACTTCTTATCGGTTCGAACCGCGCCAAAAACCGTACTCACTCGTAACTATCTCGTCCCGCAATAGTGGGATTCCCTTCGGCTCCTATGTACAGCTTCCGTGCGGTTTGTTGGCTAGTCTTCTGCACCTTCAAAGATGTTTTAATAATGATTTAATTAACTGAGATGAAAATAGCATACCTACATAGATTGACGTTTGATGAAAGTGAAAAAAGATTCCAGGAGGAGGCGGTGGATTTGGGGATTGAACTGGTGCCTGTAAAGTACAGAAAACTTCGGGTGGTAGGTGACAGAATTATGTTTGGAGAAACCGATATGAGAGATTTCGATGGCTGGTACTTCCGGTCTGTGGGATCTGAACTGGAATGGAGCAAACTACTGCAACTTTATGCACGTAAACATAATATCCCGGCGGTAGATGAATATTTGAAAACCGAAGGACCCTTGAGACGATTTAAATCTGTGATGACTTGGCAACTGCTGGATGCCGGGGTGCTTTATCCTAAATCTGCTTACGTAGAAACCTTTAAGGATCTGGAAAGGGAACTTAAAAATTGGGAACTTCCAGCGATTGTTAAACTTTCGGCCGGGGGAAGGCATGGCATGGGCACTTTTTGGGTGAGAGAACTGAGTGATCTGGAAAAACTAAAACATGTATTGGAAAACAGAAAAGAAAAGGCAAAAGCAGAAAATAAGAAAATGCCAATTTTTAGGGGATTTTTGATTCAGGAATATATTCGAAATGATGGAGACTTTAGGTTGATGACAGTGGGCTATAAATGCATTGGAGGTTTTAAGAGACAAGTAAAAGAAGAGAAGCTAATCTTGAATCGCAGTCAGGGTAAATCGATGGTGGTGGAACTGCCAAGCGATGTGGTGGAGACGGCAGAGAGAGCGGCTCAAGTGCTGGGGGTAGAAGTGGCGGGAACAGATTTGGTGAGAGACTCCAAAACCGGAAAAGTTTACATAATTGAAGTGAATGAGGCGCCGCAATTTAAAGTGTTTGAGAAGAGGACTAAAACCAATGCAGCGAGATTAATACTTGAGTATTGTGTGAAGAAATTTTCAAAATGATATTCAAAATATTTTATCGGTTCGAACCGCGCCAAAAAATTAAAAATCAAATTAAGGAATTATTTATATAGATTCCCGATCAGGTCGGGAATGACAGATATTAAGACGACATCAAGAAAAGTAATGAAAAAGATATTAATATTGACTAGATTTAGAGGGGAGTATGAACCCAAGAGATTAGCCGAAGAGGCGAGTAATTTGGGATATTCCGTGGATAAGGTGAACTATGAACATGTGCGAATTGGTGTAAGCAAGATGGGTAAGCCAATTGTAGATTTGGGAACCGGAAAAAAACTGAGTGAATATGATTTGATTATCCCGAGAGCCGCGACTAAAAGAGGTGGGGAAAGTATGCTAGGGGTGAAGTCGGTGATTTTGGAGTTCTTGGAGCAAACGAAAAATTCAGAGAGAGATATTTCTGTGATCAATGGGGAAAGCTTTAAGATGTTTCCACTTATGGGGAAACTTGAACAAGGAATATTGCTGGCTGAAGCGGGACTACCGGTAATTCCGTTTGTATCTTTCCGTGGGGCTAGAGGATGGAAAAGATATTTGGAAATACTATCTAAACGGAAAGGAGAATTTGTGCCGGTAATGGTCAAGGCGAGATTTGGATCTCATGGAAAAAATGTGAAACTAGCAGAATCACTGACCCGCCTGGTAAAACTTTCTCAGAAATATAGTGAGGGAGACGTCTTGATTCAGCCTGTTTTGAAAGTACGAAGATGGTATAGAGTGTTGGTGCTAAATGGAGAGATATTGGGGATGATGAAACACAGACAAAAAGATAAGTTCCAAGTGCTATCTCAGCAGGAAGAGCTATCGAAAATTAAACCGAAGTTTAGTAAAGAGCAGATGGCAGAATTGCAAAGACTAAGTGTCGAGGCAACGAAAGTTCTTAAGGCTGATTTTGCAGGGCTGGATGTGGCTTGGGATGAAGAGGCTAAGCAGTGGAGAATCTTTGAAGTGAATAGAACTGCACAATTCAAGTGGTTTGAAAAAGCATTCCCGGAAATAAATGTGGCGAGGGAGATGGTGAGGTAGGTCTCAGATGACAGATATCTGATTAGGTAAGTGATGTAATTTGTTGTAGAATTTTTGTATGACTGTAAAAGGACCTATTCAATTGCGTAAGGAATATGCAGAAAGAATGGCGTCGTTAAATGATTTAAGCCCTTGGGAGAAAAAATTAAGGGAAGATGCTGCTGCTGTGCGAGAAAGACGGGCGCTAGATAGAGAAAATCAAATAGGCGTTGATGCACAACTTAGAAGAGAAGGTAAAAGTGTCAGTGTTGAGGCTATACCTGGATTCAGTCCGGAAGGTAGAAGATAAATAAAATTGTTTATTGATGTAATTTGTTGTAGAATTTTTGTATGGCTTTAGATGCAGTTGTAGAAAATAAAGGGATTGCGGAACAGATTCAAGATGAAATTGTTGCGTCACCCGACTTTAGTAGCAAAAGAGATGTGAGAGAGGCGTTTTTTGCAGGTATTGGAATAATGCACCCAGATTCTTTTCCGCAAGACGAAACTCGTAAACAAATAGTTGATAAGGCTAATAAGGCCTCTGAATTGCTTTTTAAAGGAGATTTCACCGATGCTGAAACGTGTGTTGTAGATCAAGAGTGGGGTAAGCAAAAAAAAGCATTATATGGTGAAGATGAATTTAGGCGATTAATGAGTGTGTATACAGATGCATTTCAATTAGCAATTAAAGAGGTTAAGTTTGGTACTGAAACAGCCGAAAGTAGAATAAGAGCAGAGGGGATTGAGGCGGTTGACAAACTTTTTGGTAATGGAATTGAAAAAATAATTTTTAAGTAGCAAATATGTAATTCATGTTACATTGGGGTATGTTGCATAAGAGTAAAGTAACGAGTTTGGAGAGCAGGTGAGGATGGCGACGAGGAAACAGAAACCTTAAGTAGATTGTTTCAGATTACAATTAAGAGATGAAGGGTTGGGTAATTTTCTTATCTGCGTTTGCTTTGTATTTTGTGAGTATTTTTGGTGGATTTGTGCAGGACGACCTAAAAGTGATTGCGGGAGATCCGGGGATGGGAAGAGTGGAAAGCTTGATAAAAGTGTGGACGAGACCGTACTACTATTTGGATCAGGAGAAATCTCTGTATAGACCGATGACGAGCTTTAGTTTCTATTTGAATTCTTTAATAACCGGTAAGGGGGCTTGGGGATTTCGGCTTGGTAATGTGCTGCTATATTCGTGGGTGTGTTGGCTGGTGTATGGGGTGATGAGAAAGTTTCTTGATGGTTCCTGGATTGCCACACCTGCCTGCCGGCAGGCAGGGCTCGACTACGAGATTCGCAATGACAAATGGCGAGAGAAGTTGGCGTTTTGGGGGGCGTTGGTGTTTGTGGTGATGCCGATTCATACCGAGGTGGTGAATAATATCGTGGGAAGGGCGGAGATGCTTTCACTTGGATTTATGCTTTTGGCTATTCTGGAAAACTTTAAGAATAGATGGGATGTGAGTGCGTTATTTTTGTTTTTGGCGATGCTGTCGAAAGAGACGGCGGTGGTGGGAGTGGTGATATTAATGTATTTGATATTTATTAGAGGTGGTGGAGTCTCCGGATGGATTCCCGATCAGGTCGGGAATGACAAGTCATCGAATGGAACTTCCGCAAGTGAAAAGACAGCGGCGATGATACTGGTGATAATGGCAATGTTGGGATTTGGGATGATGAGGCTACTGGTGCTGGGTGGAGGTGGAATGGAAACAAGAGCGACGATGGTGGAGAATCCTCTTAAGTTTGTTAGTGCGGAAAAAAGAATGATAAACGGGATAGCTTTGATTCCTTTTGGAGTCGGGAAAGTTCTCTTTCCAATAAATCTTAGCTATGACTATTCGTATAACCAAATTAAGTTGGTGGAGAGCTGGACTGATTGGAGGGTGGTGGTGGGGCTGGTGATGATTGCATTAAGTTGTATTTATTTATATAGATTCCGGGTCAAGCCCGGAATGACTGATGGGGTGGAGGGGGATTCCTCGACTCCCGCCACAGCGGGCAGGTCGCTCGGAATGACGATGGTGGGGATGGTGATGTTTTGGGGTCCGATATTGATTACCGGGAATATTTTGTTTCCGATTGGAACTATATTTGGAGAGAGACTTTGGTTTTTGCCTAGTTTGGGGGTGGTGATGATTGCAATGTTAATCGGTTCGAAGACCGCCAAAAACCGTACTCCCGCGTTACTGTTTCGTCCCGCTGAAAAGCGGGATCCCCTTCGGCTCTCATGTACATGGTCCGTGCGGTTGTTTGGCTATTCTTCTGCACCGATATTTATTGCAATATTATTTTTGTTGGCGGGGAGGACATTTGTCAGGAATTTGGACTGGTTGTCTCAAGAGAGACTGTTTTTGCATGATGGTGGGGTGGCGACAGGAAGTGTGATGGCGCAGAGTAATAAGGCGGCGATATATCTGATGAAGAATGATTTGGAGAATGCCAAAAAATTTATGGAGAAAGCGGATGAAATATATCCGAAATATCCAGAGCTACTAAATAACTGGGGACTTTATTATTCTTGGACGGGAAAAAAGGAAGAGGCGAAGAAAAAGTTTGAAGAGTGCCTGGTGCAGAGGCCGGGGTATGAGCTGTGTGAGAGAAATATGGAAATTTTTAAATGAAGGATATACAATTGCGATATGAATCAAGAACCAAAAGTTGAGTTATCACCCGAAGCTTTAGGATTTATTGCTCAAAATATGGAGAAAGCTGTTGCGGCTGCTGATGACATAATAATAAAAGAGCCAGAAAGAAATAGTTTAAGGGCTGCAATGGTGGATAATGGAGCAAAGTTGGAATCGGCAATTATTTTTGGAAGTGCAGCTGAGGATGCAGCAAATCTGGTAAGAGTATTTGGAAAAGACAAAACATCTGAAATGGTGATTGATGTTATTAAACAGGTTTATAGTGATGTCAAATTGCCAGGGATTGAAGACTTCACTAGACAGTTTATGTCAGAACAATCGGATAAGTTTGTTTTTGATTTTTCGACACAGAAATATTTATCAGCGGAAAATGAGGGAAATTGGCAGGAAAATACCACTAAAAATATTGAGATGATAATGTCAATTTTAAATGAATTGACTTATATTATGGCATCTTCAGATGAACTTGAGGCAAAAATTCGTCAAAATGAATCTTCAGCTACAGACAATCTGAGGTCTCAAATCATTAAAGGACTAGAGAGCGGTGGAGCGACTTTTCCTGAAAATTCTAAAAGGTATGGCACACCTGAATACAGAGAGCATATTAGAGGAATTTCTGATAAGGGCTTAGAGGCTTTGGTAAAAGTATTAGGGAAGAATTAAAATTTGTAAGATTTTTTTGTTTTGATTCTGATAGGGATATAATATTGGCATGATGGAAAAACAACCTACTGAGCTTAAGGAGCAACTGAGGTTCATTGGAAACCTGGTGGAGGAAAAAATAAAGACTGGTGAAGTTGTTTTCTTGGGTGAACCAGAGAGGGTTTGGAAAAGAGAACTACTTAAAAAAACAGGGATTGATTTTACTAATATTGAAGGAAAGGCAAATCTAAGTGAACAGGCTAAAACTGTTTTTGAAAAATTTGGTGAAGAAAGGATTGTAGAGTTGATGAAAAAAGTAGTCTTGGAGCTTAATAAAGTGCCAGGTGGAAGTATTTTTGGTGAGGGGGTTAAACCCTTGGTTGAAGATTCCGAGATACAAGACTTTATTGAAAGTTATGTGAAGCGATTACCCAAAATAGGATTTGGTTTTGTTCCCAACAAATATTGTGGTGATGGGAAGACGCCAGGTGGCGATTGGAAAAAGGAGACTATTGTGAGGATGGAGGCAATTTTTTCTGTTGTGAATAAACTAATGTGGATAATGGCGGCCGAAGATCAACAAGAGGGCGTTCGAAGACAGGGTACAAATGGAATTGGGAAACATCTAAGAGAAAGAACGGTTTTAGGCTGTGAAGCCGCCGGTGACATTATTAATGCCGATATGCCAAGGTTCATGACTGATGATTTGAGATTTTTGCCAAAAGGTGGGCTAGGTGTGATATTTGAAAATTTATAATATAACGTGAACGTGTTTTTAGCGTAAAATATAGCCTGTGAATCAATTAAAAGTGGCTGTAGGGATTTCCGGAGGCGTGGATAGCGCCGTAAGTGCGTTGCTTTTGAAAAAGGCGGGTTATGACGTGACTGGAGTTCACTTGTATTGCTGGCCACCGAAAAGTGAGATTGAAAAAGATGGTATTACAAGGGAAGAATGGATAAAGAAAAATGGCTGTAGAGCCGATGAGGATAGACAGATGGCTTTGCAAACTTGCTTGGAATTGGGAATTCCCTTTAAGGTTTTGGATTTCTCCGAAGAATATAACCAAAGAGTGATTAAATATTTTTATGAGGAGTATGAAGCCGGGAGAACTCCGAACCCGGATGTATTGTGTAACAGTGAGATTAAGTTTGGACTTTTCCTTGACTGGGCGATGGAGAATGGCTTTGACTTTATTGCGACAGGACATTATGCAAAACTGGCCGGGGGACGTCTTCTGATACCGAAAGATAAACATAAAGATCAAACATATTTTCTATGGAAATTGACTCAGAAAGAGCTGGCTCGTGTGCTTTTTCCCCTTGGAGACTTTGAAAAGGGTAAAGTGCGAGAATTGGCTAAAGAAGCAAAGCTTAGTGTGGCCGACCGCAAAGATAGTCAGGGAATTTGCTTCGTAGGGAATGTGGAAGTGAAAGAATTTCTGGCCAGAAGATTAAAGAAGCAAGTTGGAAAAGTGTTGGATACCGAGGGAAATGAGGTGGGAACTCATGATGGAGTGTGGTTCTATACCATTGGACAAAGAGGTGGATGGGTAATGAATCCAACGGCTCAAAAAAAATTATCTAAGGATAAAATAATTCCTGGATTGCCACGGTTCGAGTACGAAACTCGCAATGACAATGAGACGCCAATATTTTATGTGATTTCCAAAGATGCGAAAAAAAATGAATTGGTGGTGGGAGAATCCGATGACGCCATGGAGGATCAGTTTGAGGTGGGGGAGATAAATAAAATATCGAAAACTAAATGGAATATGGATGATCTCTTGGTGAGAATTCGTCATGGTGGGGAATTAATTGGCGCAAGGGGGATGGAAATGGGAGATGGGCTGACGATAATCCTGGATAAAGATATTCGAGGAATCGCGGCCGGACAGAGTGCAGTATTCTACACAGAAGGCGGAGAGTGTTTGGGTGGCGGGGTAATTGTATAATTTGATTTGAGCGTACTCTGAATTGGAGGTAAAAATGTCTGATACTCCTAAGGTGATTGAGATAGATAAAGAAAAAAGGTTTTTGGTCACATATCTGGATCAGCCGGTGTTTTGCTGTGATAAAACCGAAGAAGTGACTCAGTTCTTGGAGCAATACCTGATTCTGTATGCATTTTTGAAGGTTTATGATAACGGTGTCCATATGTTTGAGAACCAATATTTGGAATATCGAGGACCTTTGTTTGGATTACCTTGGTTTTAAGACCCCCGCTAGCCGGGGGAATTTTTTGTAAAAAAACCTTCCTGGTTGGGAAGGTTTGTTTGTTTGGAGAGTTACGAGTCAGACTCGTTTTTGATAATGATTTTAAATTGACCTTGGAAGTGATACTTGATCAAGTCAACAAAAATTAGGTAAGAGGCACCGGCAAGTTCTCCTGTGCTGATGACAAGTTTTCTTTCACCATCGTGAAAACGATAGACAATATTGCCGATCTTCTTATTAGTCAGTTTGGCTTTTCCGGTACTAAATATGGGTAATATGAAGCTACTGGCTATTGGCGTAAAAGATATTTCTTGGGAAACTTCGTAAGTGGATTCTGTATCTCCCAAAACCGATTTGACTTCACAGCCCAAGGCAGTTAACTTGGCTTCGAGATAATACTTAACCGGTACTTTGTAATGACCATGGCTACAGACCATCTCATCCTCAGCTGCCTGAAGTTGGACTTCGTCGCAAAGCGGGCAAGTGGTGTCAAGTGGGATGTCGTTGACAGTAAGGACTGTAGTGTAGAAAAATCCATTGACCAGGGAATTTATTTTTTGGATCGCTTTGGCAAGCTGCTTGTAGTGATCCTGGGTGGTGGAGAGGAAAAGCTCCCTCTGGTAGATTAATTTTAGAAGATTGTCGGAATAACTTCCTACGCGCTGTTCGGAGATAATTCTTTTTATAAATTTTCCTAGATCTTCGCTGTAGCCACAATCATCATGACTAAATATCCCTAGTTTAAAAACACCCTCGGGATTTGGGAAGTTGGAATACGAGTCTTGGATCTTGATATTTGCGCCGGTGAAACCACAGCTGGGGCAGGTGCAATCGGAATGAAAAATGAATGTCATGGGTAATCTCCTTTGAATTTCAAAGTGGGTGAAGCTAGATTATATAACTTTGGGTAGTACAATGAATCGCGAGGTAGATTTTCAGGCTAAAAAATGAGGATGAGGCTAAAAGAATTGTATTATAGGGTTATTTGTGATATGATATATTTAAATCATAAAATTTGTTCGTTGAAAGGAGAACTGTGATGAATGAGGTGAAAAGGGCGCTTTTTGTGCCCAAAATGAAACATGCTGGATATAACTGTTCTGTGGAGGTTATGGAAATCGAGGGTATAGTAAAGATAAATTTTTTGGCTGGTCCAGGCAAAGGTGGTGGGGGGTACGAGGCTGACTTGATCGATCTGCTGGGTGGGGATGATGAAGGTCAGTCTGAGTTTTGGGTGGGGGATGTTCTCGTAAGGTTTAATACGCTGGAGTTTTCAAGAAACTATTTAGTCCTGAATTTTGAAGAAACAATTAGTTTTATGGAATCACTCAAGCACACTTTTGTTAGAAGTGAGTAACAAAAAGCCCGGGCAGATGCCCGGGCTTTTTAATATCTAATAGATGCTTATTTAAACTCCCTGGGTGCTGACTACAAGCCAGAAGAAGAAGAGGGAGGCGGCTAGGATGATGAGAAGAAGAGCCAGGTAGCTTTCTTCTTTCTTTGCTTTCATCACTGGTTTTGCGCCATTGGTGGATTTGGTAACCTTCTTGGTTGTTTTTCGGGCAGCTTTTTTGGCCATATATACCAATATATCGTATTTTTGGGGTGGTAGTCAAATTGATAAAAAAAGACCCTCGTGAGAGGGTTGGTTTTAGACGGGTCTGTAGTATAGGGGGAACAGCAGTTCTGCGACGGGCCATGCCCATTTTTCTTTGAAGAGGAGGTAGGCTCCTGCTTTTTGAGAAAGGGGTTTTGAGTGACCTGCCGTGACGGTAAAATCTTCATCCACCTGGATGGCCCAGCAGAGATCGTCGGGCTTGTTGTAACTTAGTCTCCAACCTGGAATATCGGAGGGTTTATCTGAAATAACTTTTGAAAGGCAAAAATCTTTTATACTTGTTGGCCAGAGTTCTCCATCCAGACCCATGCAAATAATTTCATCCATTTCCTTGGGTCCTTCGAGGGTTTGGACAATTACTGATCTTGGACTGATATTGAGACCGCGACTGACAAGACCATATTCAACATCTTCTCTTGTCGAATATCGCCAATAGGTTGGTGCGTACTTCCAAACCCTGGTTGCTAAGCCAGAGGCTTGAATCTCCAGTAGTTTCGGCATATCGATAATTAGAGCCATTGGTGACTCCTTTCTTAATTTTAAATTGCGATACGTGGATTTTAGCAGGATGAATGGGGTAAATCAATAAAAAAGACCCACGCGATTGCGGGGGTCTTTTGTTTTATTTGCTGATTTTCCATGCCTGCATTAAAGTCCGCTGCAGGGTGCCATTTTTGTAGGGAACATGGTGTATATTTTTGCCATTGAAGTTGGCAGGTGAGAGCTGGTTGTTACAAGCACGACCTGATCCCTCTGCCACGCAAACACGGAAACCACGGTCATTTCCCTGTGTGGCTTCTTTGACTGAAACACCGCCACCTTCCCAAACTGTTAGAACCGGCACGAACCCCATTTCGTCTCGAAGCAGTTGCATGTAATCGAGATAGAACTGAAGATCCGCATTCCACTGATCATGCAGAGAGTCATCATTACCATCTTTCTGGATGATCACAACATGTTCGGTCTCGGGATTCGGGATGACAGTGTGTTCTGACCCAACAAAAAGGGTTCCATGACCTGACAAAGTCATGCCTTCAGTGCGGGGAAAAGAACCAGCGGTAACAGAGTTGGGTAAGAACTTCTTCACAAATGGTACAACTTCTGCTACAGAAGGAGTGAAACCTGACTCTGTTAGGCAACGTGTGGCGCCACTCATGATGAGTGCTCCGTTAAGTCCACCAAAGGCATTCAAAAAGTAATCATACATCGCATCTGGGTTTGGAACGTTCATGCCACCAACAATGCGATGAACGCTGGGTATGATGCCAAGTTTGCGGCAAGTGTCGGCGACATTTTGGGCAACATAGACCATGTCTGCCGGGAAACCTGCGTCTGAGACGCGAAGATGTACGCCCGGTCCAGGAACTGTTACAAGAAGTGAATTATGGTTCAAGATAGACCTCCTAACAATGTGAGTTGTTCGCGAGCATCTTCTGAAGATTTCGCGACAAAAACTGATGGGTGAGCCGCCAACCATTCTGTATTTCTACAGAACTCGGTAGTGACTCTGCCACTGTTTTCAAAAAGAATAACCGGCCAATTGTTGTTGGCCCAGGCTTCGATTTCTTTTCCGGTGGAAACACCTCCGTTATATGAAATCAAAACCGTCCCAGAATTATTTCGATTTTCCAGGAATGACTTAACGACTTCCAGACAAAAACGCCACTCGATATCCCAATATTTATCTCCAGGGAAACCTCGATCCACGTCTCTTTGTAAGACGAGGCAGATATCTTGATTGGGGTGGATGACTGTTAGAAAGCCGTTTTCATCGTTTTTACTGATGATCAGCCCCAGGTCAGCATCGAACTCAACGTTGGTTAGCCGAGGGATGATGCCAAAAGACATCATGCCCCTGTTAATTTTTCTAAGCATTGGAGGAACTTCCAAAATGGTTGGAAAAACGGAAAATTCCGACAAAGAACTTGAGCTTGGTTCGTAAACGCGCGTGCCTCCGTAAAGAAGTACACCGTTGAAACCGGTCAGTGTGTCCAGTAAAACTTTTATGGATTCTTCTCCGTCTGATCTGCTCATAAAGCCACAACCCCCGGTCAATCTAACGAAAAATGGTTTTTCTGCATTGCCTAGCTTTGCACTAATAACCGATGAAGGCTGGTCTTCTGCATTCATCCAGCAGAGAAATGTTTTTCTTTTCACGGAAACCTCCTTTCTTTTTAAGGTTCACGCCTAGCGGCGATTGATGGCAGAGTTTAGCACAGAATGAGGCTAAAGTCAAGTTATGGGGTGGTTTTTGAGCGTGGGTAGAGGGAGATTCCTCCACTCGCTGTGCTCGGTTGGAATGACGAGAATGCCTGGATTGCCACAGCTCGAGTACGAGATTCGCAATGACAAGTGTTGGGACTGGATTCCGGGTCAAGCCAGGAATGACAGATGCTGTAAGAGATTAGTTGTGCTAAAATAAACGTACCGATTTGGGTTTTCGGAAAGTGGTTAGATCTTCAAAAGTGTCACTAAAAAGACATACTTGCGGAGGCTCGAACTGGCTGTTAAAATATCCAAGTTCATTAACAAGTAAAGCAACAGCAGAGAATATTTATTAGCAGAATAATATTTTCTACAATTTTTGTCATATAAAGAGTGGTGAGAGTGACGAAATCTATTCAATTTTTTTTGAGAATTTGATCCTGGTTCAGGACGAACGCTGGCAGTGTACCTTAAGCATGCAAGTCGAACGGTGAAGCTCTTGGCCGCAAGGCCTTGAGTGGAGCAGTGGCAGACGGGTGAGAAAAGACAGGAATCTACCTTTTTGTGGGGAATAGCTGGCCGAAAGGCCAATTAATACCGCATAAGTCCGCAAGGAGAAAGGCCCTAACCGGCCGCAGAAAGATGAGCCTGTTCGCTATCAGCTAGTTGGTAAGGTAATGGCTTACCAAGGCTATGACGGCTAGGGGGTGTGAGAGCACGGCCCCCCACAATGTTACTTAGACACGGAACATACATCTACGGATGGCAGCAACTGGGAATTTTGCACAATGGACGAAAGTCTGATGCAGTGACACTGCGTGTGGGATGAAGGCCCTCGGGTCGTAAACCACTGTGATAGGGGAAGAAATTTTGACGGTACCCTATTAGAAAGCGCCTGCTAACTACGTGCCAGAAGCCTCGGTAATACGTAGGGCGCAAGCGTTGTCCGGATTTATTGGGCGTAAAGAGTATCGTAGGCGGTTTGTAAAGTATCGGGTTAAAGCCTGGAGCTCAACTCCAGAGATGCTCGATAAACTAACAGACTAGTGGGTGTTCGGGGTTGCTAGAATTCTTGGTGGAGGAGTGAAATCCATTGATATCAAGAAGAATACCAAAAGCGAAGGCAGGCAACTAGAACATTCCAGACGCTGATGAACGAAAGCTAGGGGAGCGAAAGGGATTAGAGACCCCTGTAGTCCTAGCCGTAAACAATGAACACTAGCTATTTCCCGTAAGGGGAGTGGTGTAAGCTAACGCGTTAAGTGTTCCGCCTGGGGAGTACGGCCGCAAGGCTAAAACTCAAAGGAATTGACGGGGAATCGCACAATCAGCGTGCCATGTGGTTTAATTGGATACGAAACCTTGAACCTTACCTAGATTTGACATGTAACTGCAAATCCCTGGAAACAGGGACTTCTTCGAGAGTGTTACACAGCTGCTGCATGGTTGTCGTCAGTTCGTGTCGTGAGGCGTCGGCTTAAGTGCCGTAACGAACGCAACCCCTGTGCTATGTTAAATATCCATAGCAGACTGCCTCGGTTTTTTCCGTGGAGGAAGGAGGGGATGATGTCAAATCAGCATGGCGCTTATATCTAGGGCTACACACATGGCGTAATGGGCAAGACAACGGGATGCCAAGGCGCGAGCCGGAGCTAATCCTTATAAACTTGTCCTCAGTTCGGATTGCAGGCTGCAATTCGCCTGCATGAAGGGGAGTTGATAGTAATCGCGGATCAGCAACACCGCGGTGAATACGTTCTCGATTCTTGTACACACTGCCCGTCAAGTCAACAAAGTTAGTAGTGCCCGAAGTTGGCACCCATAACCGCAAGGAGTGGGCCACCTAAGGTAAGACTAGCGATGGGGGCTAAGTCGTAACAAGGTATCCGTACTGGAAGGTGCGGATGGATCACCTCCTTTCTAGGAGTAAAGGACTTCACGAGTCCGATGATAAATCGCCACACTATTGGTGAATGAGTGTCTAAATACAATTCACCTGACTCTTGCCACTCTTTAGATGATAAAAAGCTGTTGCTCACTTGAATTAATGAAACAAAAAACCCGCCGAAAGGCGGGTTTTTTGTGCTTCGAGTACTGAGTGTTCAGATTGTTCTGGTGTTTACAAATGAGCCTATAATTATTGACTTTTTGGGTTTATTCATGTATAATTTCGGCAAATACTCAGATTTAGATAGGAGGCAGATTAACATGAAGTGGACAATAATAGCTCGTAGCGACAATGGCTTGATTGTGTCCGACGGTATTCAACGGTATGATGTGCCGTTGAGCAGTAAATATATTACAAAGCTGAACGGCGCCTGGAATGATCGCAATTGCATTGGCAAATCGTTTGATTGCGATACGACTGATGCGAAGGAGGCTCTGGACGTTCAGGCGGGGGCACAAAAATTTTTCAATATGATGATGGTCGTTATGGTTTTGGTTATCGTTTTAATAATCGTGGGACTGATCACGGCGATATATTTTGCATATATGTTCATTCTTGCTGGAAATTTTTTAGTGGTGATTAAGATTATTGGGGCGCTTGTGGCGGTTTTAGCGGTGATTGGGGGGTTATTTGGCAGTCGTCGAGACGACTACGGCCCGAGAAATAGCTCCTAGCTATGTTGTTCGTAATTGCGTTAAACTATAGGACTGATTTAAATCGATGTTCATTGGAAAAGAAAGAGAGGTATCATAGGTCCTGATATTTGGGCAGTTGCGGCTGTAATTGTGTTTATAGCCATGTTGGTTCTGGTCGTGATTCTATTGGGCAAGGTAATTACTGAGGGCTTAAACGTTCTAAGTGAACCGCGACCTCGAAAAGAAACTGAGCACATTATTTTGACAATCAGAGTCAAGGATGACCGTAGTTGAGTGAGAGAAGCCTGTATTTGTATACAGGTTTTTTGTGCCTAAGGAAACCCCGCACAAAGCTTCAACTGCGAGCGAAGCGAGAGCTGTGCGGGGATGAATTAGGAGAGGCATTGCACTGCGAAGCAGTGCTATGCTTGGTAGCATGAGAATCCTGAAACTTAGCCACTCGGTATACC
>CALRDV010000001.1 GCA_943355005.1 Patescibacteria group bacterium | reverse complement strand
ATTCGAAACAATAAAATCTTTAGAAAAGGATTGATAGCCCACCCAAGATTCTTTCTGCCCCCAGGTGGAGCCGAAATAATTTGGAGAAGCCGTATTTGTAAAAACACCAAAGACGTAGGCTGAAGCTGTGGAAATCCCGGAAAGAGTCGTATCTACTATATAGTAGTCCCCTTCACGCACAGGATTTGAAATGGTGAAGCTGATGGTGGCAAATACGGATGTCGGCAGAGCCAAAAGAAATACGAGAACAAACAAGGGCAGGACTTGTTTCAATGTATTCTAACTATAGACTACTAAAGTTAAAAATACGGAAAACTAATCAAAAGGGCTTTTAAAAGAAAAAGAACTCCTTGCGGAGCCTTTTTCCGATTTACTATTGCTAGTATTTCTGAACAAAAACTTGCGTTCTTGTCTAACGTTATTTATATACTCACAGGATTTGTTTGTCAACAGGTAATTTTGGGGGTGGATTGCCACACTGACGCCTTTGGCGGGGTTCACAATGACGGAAGCAATTAGGGGATGGATTCTGAATCAAGTTCAGAATGACACAAGACACCTATTTTTGGTTTTAAAAAATATATAATTAATTTTGATACTAAAATAAATAACATGCCGGAACAAAGCCAACCCGTACCACCGAACCTGACATACGAAGTTAGTAGACTAAGTGAAGTAATTACAAAACTCTATAGAAGAAATTCTTTGTGGCATTCATTTATGTCCGGGGTTTTTTCCGGGCTGGGATATGTAGTAGGCGCTTCCATCGTCTTTGCTTTATTGGTCTACCTATTGGGAAAGGTTAATTTGGTTCCTGTTATTGGGGAATGGCTGGGGGCTGTGCTTCAGCAAGCAATTGGATCCATGACTCCGAGGTAAAAAAAGCCCTCGTATCTGACGAGGGCGGAAAAATTAGCAAATTGGTTTGCTTCCGAGGCCGTGATAGCCACGGGTGTGCTTGTGCGCTTCTCGACCATGTGAGAGTACCAGGTGCCCATCCGGCTGTTCCAACAAGATTGCACCATCTCCCAACCAAAACCATTGTTTGCAGACAGGACAGTAATACCAAGACGAAAAATGAAAGCCAACAACGAAAATCAGGATTCCGATGAGAATGAAGAAAAACAACATTGTTAAGCCTCCTTGTAAAGTGCAAGATGGATTGATTTTACATGATTTAACCTAAACAAAAAAACTCGCCCGAAGGGCGAGTTTTGAGATTACTGAAAGAGCATTGTTGTGGGGGTTGTTTCCGGGACCAGCACGATTGTATCCTGAGAAATTAAATCAGGATCTTCGTACCCGACGCGAACTTTCAACACGTCCCCGTAGCCAAAAGGACCAATACAGGCTTCGTCGACGGTTTTGCCGTTCAGAACTACATGGGACAGTGCAGTATGTTCAGTCATCTGGATTTTGGTACTGATGTCCGTAGTCATTCGGAACGCCAGCTGACCATTGATGACTTCGATGCGGGCAAGCCCGAACGCTGCCTCTTTACCGCCCTCAGTTTCGCAGACATCAACACTTGTCTGCTTAAGATCGAGGACACCTTTGACGAAAAATTCACGCACCACACATAACATGAATACCATATCTAACCTCCGACGTTGATTTGATTGTCAAATGACAGGCAATTATAACACGGCTATGGGATAAGTATGCCTAATTTTGGGAGGTATTGGGTTAATTTACGCTCACTTTGTCGAAACGGAAGACTTGACCGAAGCTGTAAGTCTTCAGGAAAGGTTTATCAAAACCATTCTCCATATAGGGATCGTTCATGATGTATTCGTCACCGTTTTTCCCTTTCAAAACGATAAAGTGGGTGCCGGCACTAGTATTTAGGCCGACAATGAGTGGTCTGCCGGCATTTAGCTCTTCATCAATTTTGTCCTTACCTATGCTGGTTCGACTGACAGTAACACCATTTACATTCCAACCGGAGAAAACCATGTAGGCGGTGTCTAAATAAAATGGAGAAGTGCTGCCGGCAATGTCGGAAGGCTTCACCGTCTTCCCGTAGTGAGAAATTACCATCGCCCATGAGGTGATTAGACAGCCAACTCGACCAAGTACTTCAGTGGAATTACCAATATTGTCATAGAACCACAGGGAGTCACGCTGACTGTAATAACAGCCCCAGCCGTCGCAACGAGTCTGATCTTTCAAAGGGGTGGCTCCGGAAGTAAAGCCTTTCATAGCAGTAATCTGAGCGTTGGCCTGCTTCATAATGGTTTCAAACTTCTTTTCATCGTTCTGAGTAAGAGATAAAAGATTTTGTTTGTCTTTTTGCTGACCAACCAGAAGTTTTTTCTGAGATTCCAGCTTGGCCTGAAGTTTTTCTATCTCCTGCTGTTTATTTATCTGGGTTTGTTTGCGGAGGTCATAGTCTTGACGGGAATTTTCCAGCTCATTTAAAATGAGTTGATCTTTGGCTTTGACGGAATTTAGGTATTTGACCTTCGTAAAATAATCTCCCATGGACGCAGTTGAGAAGATGAGATCTACAGAAGTAACTCTAGACCGGCGATAACTTTCTTGGACTCTGGCCAGATATATTTTGGTAAGGATAGTCATGGAGTCTTTGACCGTGTCAAGAACTCCGCTTAAAACAGTAATATCTTTCTCCAGTGCAGTGATTTGAGCGTCTGTTTGATTGATTTGTCCCTGAGTTAAATTAATTTTTGAATTTATCGTTCCGATGGCTTGCTTAAGAGTAGTCTGATCGTTCTTACTGTTTGAGATTTGCTGCTTACAAGCATTACTGACGTCTCCCCAGAAAGTAATGAGCTGACTTGGGTCGAGGCCGGATGCCGGCTTATCTTCACAATTTACCGCCATCGCTGAAGGTGGTAACAAAATGACTAGGAAGAAAAAAATAATTGAAAAAACTAATTTCATTTTGATCTCTTAACAAATCTAGCGGTCGCAAAGAGGCTAGAAACGAGAGACAAAACTAGACCAAAGACTAATAGAACGCCTAGAAGTAGTAGTAATTCAACAAATGGAATGGGAAAAGTAATAACTCCAGTTAGTCTGGGAGCCAAGAATGGGGTGGAGTAAAGGAGGGCGATATATGTAGTTACCCAGCCAAAAAAACCTCCGGTGACTCCATAGACAAGCGACTCGAGAATATATGGCTTGGTGATGTAGCCATTACTGGCACCAAGGAGCTTCAGAGTACCTATCTCTTGTCTACGACCGGTAATCTTCATCGAGATGATAATCATGATGGTTAGAATACAAACTATGGTGAGCGCAATGATGAGAATGAGACCGGCGCCACGAATGGCGTTGGTCCATTTAGTAAGCTCAGAAATTACATCTTCCGGAAAATCGATTTCTTTTTTGCCTTGAGGGGTAGTGCTTACAATTTCCGATTTTTCTAAAATAGCGACGATAGTGTTAAAGGATGACGGGTCCGAGGCGGTAATCTCTACGCTGGCGGGAAGAATGTCTGCCGTCACGATACCCCAATCGGTAACAGTGCCGAGCAAGACAGGATCGTTGCCAACGCTTTTTTTGTAAATTTGAAGAGCGTCTTGTTTACTTATGTAGATCGCATTCTTTACACCTTGAGTGGAGGTAAGCATGCTTATCATGCCGGTTACCTGATCCGTCGTGTGGCCATCCTTAAGGTAGGCGATGATCTGGGGCTTGGTTTCGAAGTCCCGGAGAATAGTTTGAGAAGCAAAAGTGACGAGAGTGAAGATACCGACGACGAAGATAGTAATAGAGATGACAAAGACTGCAGCTAAAGCCTGAAAGGGTGAACGACGGATGTTTTTGAGGGCGGTGTTCATTTGGTTTTATTTATTTTGCGCTTGTACTTTTTGAGTTTAGGTTTGGGAGGGATAGTCTGGGTAGTTTGAGATTCCTCTTTACTGGATTCCGGGTCAAGCCCGGAATGACGAGGCTCAGACTGTTTCGTGTGGTCTGGTTTGCCGTCGAGGTCTGAAATAATCTTACCTTTATCGAGATGGATGTTTCTGTCCGGATTTAGATTTATCAAGGTGACATCATGTGTAGCCATGATTATTGTGGTGCCGTCTGAATTTATTTTTTGGAGTAGTTTAAAAATCTCGATAGAAGTTTCCTGGTCTAGATTACCGGTGGGCTCGTCGGCAAAAAGAATGGGCGGGTCTGCCGCGATTGCCCTGGCAATAGCAGCTCTCTGGACTTCTCCACCAGAAAGTTGACCTGGGAAGAGGTCGCCTTTGCCGGGGATACCAACCATGTCTAAGAGATTTTTTATTTTTTCGGCTATTTTCTTGCGATTGTAGCCGGCAATCTCTAGAGCTATCGTGATGTTTTCGTTGACTGTCTTGTCCGGGATGATTTTGTAATCTTGAAATACAAATCCCACCTTGCGTCGAATGAGAGAAACATTCTTGGTTTTGATTTTAGTCAGATCCTCGCCATCAATAACGATTTTACCTTTGGTAGGTAGAAGGTCTCGGATTAAGAGCCTGCCTAAAGTGGTTTTACCTGCGCCTGACTTGCCAGTGATAATGACAAATTCTCCGGGAGATACAGAAAAGTTGACATCGTCTAGGACAATATCTCCATTTGGGTAGGTCTTGGTTACATGAGAAAAATCAATCAAGGTTTAATTCTACTATTTGTTAATTGTGAGATAACACTATTTCGGAAGGGGCATGTTTAAGTTTTCGACTTTGACACGTCCCACATCCATAAGCCAGCCGACTTTCTGACCTTTGAAAGTTTCACCCCAGATAGTGACCTGGTCACCAACTAAAGTATCGAGATCAACCACTGAACTCGTGAGATAGACGGTTTGAGAAACGCCACCCGGACGAACTAACTTGTGGGTACCTTCGCCATTGAAACCACCTTTATCGATGACCCCGGTAGCACTATCTTTAAATATTTTTTCGGAGGCAGAGCCGTAGATATCGCCTACTTTTACACCCGTAGTAGGAATGTTGGCTTGAATGTTTCCCAAAGAAGACGATGATCCACCGACCAACTTACCTCCGGCAGAAGTTTTTAGGGTGGCACCGGAATAAAAACCGGCAAGGGCAGCGACCAAAAAAATGATGATCGTGGCTAAATTTGATTTGGGCGGCATATCTTGTTTAATTATTTTTGGTGGTTCGACACGAGGACTTTGAACCTTGGGGGTATTCGGATCCACCTTGTCTAGATTGATTGTCTTTATTTCCATGTATTTAGTTTATCAAACTTTAGAGGAAAAGAATTTTAGTTCTGATTCGATAAAGCCATCTAGATTTCCATCCAAGACAGAATCTGGATTGGTCTCCTCGTAATCGGTGCGTAAATCTTTGACTAATTTATATGGATGGAGAACGTAAGAACGAATTTGATGCCCCCAACTGGCGATAGTGGCACCACCTTTTATTTGATTTAATTCTTCCTGACGCTTAGCTTCTTGGATTTCCCATAATTTAGATTTAAGAACTTGCATGGCGATTTTTCTGTTTGCATCCTGATAGCGCTGTGTCTGACACTCGACGACGATACCCGAAGGCAAATGTTTGATGCGAACAGCCGTACTAACCTTGTTTACATTCTGACCTCCAGCACCACTGGAGCGACTGGCCTCAAACTCGATATCTTCATCTCGAATCTCAACTTCGACTTCTTCAGGAAGTAATGGGGAGACTTCGACCCCGGCAAATGATGTTTGTCTTAGCTTGTCGGCATTGTATGGTGATAGCCGAACTAAGCGATGAGTCCCCTTTTCGTTCTTCAAAAAACCATAAGCGAATCGACCGTGAACAATATAAGAAACAAATTTGATACCTGCTTCTTCACCCGGTGAGTACTCGACAGTTTCATAAGTCCAGCCACGTTTCTCAAAGAAGCGAGTGTACATTCTGGAAAGCATGGCGGACCAGTCCATGGCCTCAGTACCACCCTGACCGGCTTTGATGGCAAAGATAGCTTCCGAGGAATCGTATTTGCCGGATAAAAAAGTAACCAGCTCCGTTTTCTCTACCGACTTGGATAAAGTTTCGTAAAGAATTTTTATTTCTTGATCCAAGCTTTCATCCCCGGCAGTTTTCGACATCTCCACCAGATCTTCAAGATTTTTTTCATCTTGAGTAAGTTTTTCTGCTAGCTCAATACTGTCTCTGATACCGGCCATCTTGGACATCACTTCCTTGGCATTTGCTTCGTTTGACCAAAGATCGGGAGAAACCGATTTCTCAGTAAGACCAATCAGTTCTTGTTTTAGATTATCAAGGTTAAATTTACTGACGATATCTGAAATGCGTTTTTTTAGTTCCGGAAGATTTATTGAAGTATCGATGGTCATGTGATGATTTTAACCTATCAGATTTTGTACTTGGCCATTTTGGATAAAAACGAGTCCGGATGCTGGCCATGAAAGAGAGCACTTTGGTCTGAGCCGCAAGCAAAGACGTTGCCTCCACTGTGGTTATTCTGAAAAACGGTGATGTCGTAGCGGGAACCGTCCAGAGTAATGATACATTTACCGGCTAATGGATCCGGAGTTGCGGTCGGTGCTGCGGTAGGAGCTGCTGTGGGGGCTACAGTTGGAGCGGCGGTGGGAGCTTTGGTAGCAGTGGCGGTTGGTTTTGCCGTGACGATAGCTGTGGGCTTGGCTGTTATCTTGACGGTGGGCTTGGGGGTGAGAGTGGGTGTGGAGGTTGGATTTTGAGTTGGTGTTGGAGTCGATAATTCTCCAAAAGAACCGGTCTTGTTTGAATTTGTATCATTTAAACTTGGAACACTAACAGGGTCTATCACTGATGGTGTTCCGGATACCGGGGAGTTCTTCGCTTGAACAAATGACGAAATGTTTACAATTACAACTATAGTTAAGAAATTTAACAAGGCAATAAAGGTTATATTCTTGATCCAGTTCATTTGAAATTAAAATCTTCAAAAATAATATCTTTGTTTTTCACCCCTAGAGACAAAAACTGTTCTGCAAGTGAATTCATCATAATATCGGGACCACAAATCATGATTTTCTTGTTTTCCACCGGCCCAACTATACCAATTATTTTTTCTGCGTCAATATGGCCAAGCTTCTCGGAGGTGTAAAGACTGTAATTTATCCTATCAATGTTTACACTTAAAGCCTTTAGATCCAGATCGAAGACGGCTTCATCTTCTGTTTTGACACAGTAAATGAGATCAATTTTCCTACTTGAGGCACTTTGAGATTCTTTCTCTACCATCGAGATAAAAGGTGTAATACCAATACCACCGGCAATCATAATCAGATCTTTCTTGGACATATAACTTTCCCAGAACTTTCCGTATGGCCCCCAAGAAGTAGCTTTATCTCCCACCTTAAGATTTACCATCTGTAAAGTATGATCTCCGAGTATTTTGATGCCAATTCTGATAGACCCATCAAGACCGATAGAAGCAATTGAAAAAGGGTGTGTTTCGTTCCCCATCCCATCAAAACGAATGAAAATAAATTGACCTGGCCAAGGATTCATCTGCCGACCGGAAGATTGAAGACCGACAACGAGAACATCCCCTCGGCGCTCGAGGGTCTTGATAGTAAAGAGAAACTTTGGGCCGAGAATACGATAGAGGAAACGCCGATAAAAAGCAGAGGCAATTGAGACGATAAGAAGAAAAATTATCCAGTATCTAAGTGGCATGTATCGACTAACATCGCTGGATATAGTAAGGATGTGCAAAACAGCAAAAATCAGAGCTATGCCCATAAGTTCGTGGGTTTTTTTCCAGACTGAGTAAGGCAAGCGAATAAATAAAGTGAGCAGAATCATAAGCAACATAAAATACAGGCTGGCTACTCCCCAGTCGTAAGGTAGTAAATTGGAAAACCATAAATACTTCCAACCAAAGCCGATGTCCGGCAAAACATCAATCAATAAGAAAAGTGGGTGGTGCAAGAGAAGAACAAAAGACAGTCCCCCGGTAATGTGATGAAGACGATAAACTTTATCGAGCCCCCCGAACCAATCTTCCAAAAAACTAAATCTAGAGGAAAGTAAAAATGAGAAAGCAAGTAAGGTCGTCCCCAGAAGTGAAAGTAGCTGTGAAAGTGTGAGCCAACCAAAACTGAAAGATCCACCACCGGAAAATTTGGCCAATACAAATAAACTTAGCGTAATTGCCAAAGAAAACCATAGTAGTAGATTGCCGAATTTTCTTTTCATCGTTTAATTTAACTTTCCTATCACCGGATATTTTCTTTTGATGATGGCTCCTCCAAAAAGATTTAACTCCTTGGATGAATCTTTGCCGGCTAAATAATGATACGGTCCACCAACTAAATAATACTCTTTACCGGCAGAAACATCATAGACCAAGCCATTCATAGCGATATAGATGGGTCGCTCTGATGAAGATCCATCATATTTTTTTAAATCTTCGGAAGTAAAGATTTTACCACCTACGACGGGAGCAATATCTACTCGTGGTCTAGTTACCAAAATGAGGGTAGTGATAATGGCTGTAAGAGAACAAGAAACGGCGATGGCAATGTACAACCAAGATTTATTATTTGGTTTCATCTAAGCTGACTAATTTTCTTAATCTTCGAATTCCTCTTCATCCTCTTCGTCCTCTTTTTCCGGAGGAAGGGTGACCTTCGGCTTGGCTGTGGGAGTAGGTGTCAGGATGGTGGGGGAAGGTGTAAGAGTGGTGGGGGAAGCTGTGGGAGCAAGAGTCGGAGTGGCAGTGACTGCCGGAGTAATAATTTCTGTCGGAGATGGTTCGATATCGGTAATAATTGGTGTGGGAGTTATGAGAGCATCAATTGGAGCAGTTGACCTAGGCTCTATCTCTCCAGCAACTGCCTGCGTAGTCCGTGGTGTAGAAGAAATCTTGGCTATAGCTGTGCCTGTAGTAATCAGAGCGGTGCCGGCTACGAGAAAGATAGCTAACTTTTGTCCAAGTCCGGAAGAATTGAATGTAGGATTTATTTTCATACTACCTATATATTAAACTATTCTGAAAAATAGCTTAAGAAAATCTGATTATGGATTTATCCAGCCGATGGCGCCGGCAATGGCGGAGCCAATGCCGGGGGCTATCCAGAGCATGGGCTGATGATGATCGAGCATATTATTCTGGATCATATAGCGCCATCTATTTATAGTGGTGGCAGAACTGCCATTGGAATAACGCGCCTTGTCCATGAGAAACGGTAGCTCAGGCTTTTCTAAATATCGGCCATTACGATAAAGAAGTTTGGCGATGCGATCCACGACCGGCTTGCTGGCGGGATGCATGATGACATTCTTACCTGCCAATTGATTTAGTAAATTTTTGTTGCCATAGCTATTGAGTAAGTCGGTAATCACTTCGGTAGTCTTATCCCCAAAGAAGAAGCCGGTCGCCATGCCGTCCATGGATACCGCGGAACCATTTTCCGGAGTAGGAATGTTTAAAAATGCGCCTTCCGGTGAATAATTAAAAATTTCTTCTCCGTGATCGGCGAATTCGTAATAATCGGGTATGGAAGTAGAACGAGAAGTGAACTGATCATGTTGGTACATAGTTTTCAGTTTGATGACTCCCCCATCCGGTCGAACAACAATTTTTTTCTCATCCAGAATAAATCTGGAAGGTTCGAAAGCCATAAAAGTATTGGCATCTCCAAAGATACTTGGAAAGGCAATTGTTTCCGGCGCCATAAACTGACTCTCATCCAAAAGCCAGCTTAGAGGCTCTAGAGCACCAATTACAATGCGGGCATCTGCAAGCGAAGGATCCGAAAGACAATCTATAAAAGCGCCGACTGCTCCGGCACAAGCATAGCGATATGAACGGGAAGAAACAGTGCCGTCTTTGGCTCCAATTTTTCTCAAAACTTCCTTATTGACGGAGGTAGGAAGAAAGGCCGAAGTGTCAATAAAAAGATCAAAGCCATCTTCCCAACCTTTGGCTTTGAGCGTTTCAGAAAGCAAAAGAGCTCCGATGTCAGTGACTCTATCCAACGATTTATTTAAATCAAACTCTTGACCAGGGAGATATGAAAAATATCTGGTAGTGAAACCGGTGGCAGCGACGGCTTTCTTGACGGACTCAAGCTTTGATTCTTCCAAGCCCAAAGAAAGAGCGATGTTTATCAAATCCTGATTGGCAACCGGCTCAGCAAAAGGATGACCGACGATAGTGAGAGCTTCACCGTATTTGGTCGGTTCACCCAGTTCGTTTTTGTACTTTTCTAATTCGGGACTGAATCGTCCCCTTTCTAAATTAAATGTGGACATGAAACATTCTACAATAATTGCCTGGATTGCCACACCGCCGCCGTTGGCGGGTTTCGCAATGACGTGGGTGGTTGATGAGCTAGATTGCCACATCACTTCGCTCCTCGCAATGACGATATCATAGCTAAATGTGCGAAGGTGGGATAAAATGACTCAATGAAGTTCCTGAAACGTTTTTGGTGGATTATTCTTCTTGTATTAATTGTGGGTGGTGGTTTTTGGAGATATAGAAGTGCTCAAGCCAAAGCAAAAGAAGGAAAATCCTACACTGTAAAACGACAGAATTTGACTGAGGCTTTATCTCTGTCCGGTGAAATAGATGCCAAACAAAAAGCCGATGTAAAATTTCAAACCTCCGGACTACTGACATGGGTAGGAGTCAAAGAAGGTGACTCTGTAAAAAAATATCAATCTCTGGCAGCACTGGACAAAAGAGAATTGCAAAACTCCATGGCTCAATATCTAAATAATTATATGAAGGAAAGATGGGACTTTGAGCAGGGTGTGGATGATAACAGAGATTGGGAAACAAGAGGAATGACTGACGCCGCCAGAGATGCCGTAAAAAGAACTCTACAAAAAAATCAGTTTGATTTAAACAACTCAGTGCTTACCGTGGAATCGAAAGATTTGGCGATGAAATTTGCGACTATCTTTGCACCGTTTGAAGGAATCATTACTAAAATTGATGTGCCGGTACCGGGTACAAATATCACTCCGGCCGGAGCTACCTTTAGCATTGTAAATCCTAAATCATTATTCTTTTCGGCGACTGCCGACCAAACGGAAGTCCCCTCTTTCAAACAAGGTATGACCGGAAAAATAGCTTTGGACTCATTCCCGGAAAAAGAGTTTCCTGCCACTGTGGATACCATCGGTTTTATCCCAAAGGCCGGTGAATCCGGAACTGTCTATGAAATAAAAATTAATTTTGACCCAACTGAAGCCTCCGCCAGTATGAAGATGGGTATGACAGGAGACGTCAGCTTTATCTTGAGAGAAATTAAAGATGTATTGGCGGTACCTGAAGCTTATATCAAGAAAGTAAATGGAAAATATTTTGTAAATAAGATGATTCAGGGAAAATTGACCGAAAGTGAAATAACCCAAGGCGCGATTATCGACGGAATGGTGGAAATCAAAGAAGGGCTAAATGAAAACGATGTCATCTATAATCAGCCTTAAGCACTTATATAAGGAATATCAGCTCGGAGATGGTTCTGTATTTACCGCACTTAGAGATATAAACCTAGATATTCATGAAGGAGAATTCTCGGCTATTGTGGGGCCTTCCGGTTCCGGTAAATCTACACTAATGCACATGATTGGACTGCTGGATAAACCTTCACGAGGTGAGATTATCATAAACAGCAGAGACGTCTCTACCATAGACGACAATCAAACATCTACTCTTCGAAACTCATATGTAGGCTTTGTTTTTCAGCAGTTTAATTTATTAAACAAGCTAACAGTGCAAGAAAATATTCTGCTTCCGGCGACCTACTCCAGAAGAAATCTGGATTTTGATCCGATTGCCAGATCTGAGATGCTGATGGAAAAATTTGGCATTATCTCCAAGAAGGATTCATACCCAAACAGAATTTCCGGAGGTCAGCAGCAGAGAGTGGCTGTAGCTAGAGCTCTCATTATGAAACCTCAGCTAATACTGGCGGATGAACCCACCGGAAATCTGGACCATAAGACAGGAAATGAAATAATTGATTTGTTTGAAGAGCTCAATAAATCCGAAGGAATTACTCTGATAATGGTGACTCACGAAAGAGAATTAGCGGAGCGGACCAGAAGACAGATAAGAGTGCTTGATGGAGAAGTAATTAGCGATAAAAAGAAATGAAACTTCAAGGAGTGTCTACCCTGTTTACGTCATCTTTTGCAGACTTCAAAAGAGATAAAGTTCGAACAGCTCTTACATCTCTCGGAATTATGATTGGAGTTCTTTCCGTTGTCCTTTTAATTGCTTTGGGGCTGGGTCTGAAAAATTATATTCAAAATCAGTTTGAGAGTTTGGGAGCCAATCTAGTGATGATTCTTCCTGGGTCCGGATTTTCCGGAGGACGCGGACCGGCGGGGCTCGCCGGAGGAGCAGAGTTTGACGAAAAAGATGTGCGAAGCGTAGAGAAGGTCCCTAACATTAAATATGTCGTCCCTGTGTACATTCACTCATCGGTTATAACCACAGCAGACAAGGAAATTTCGGGAAGTATCATGGGGGCAAACGAGGAAATTTTCTCTCTGATAAACATTGACGTTCAAACAGGTGAACTTTGGAAGAAAACTGATGTAGAGAAAAAAGCTAAGGTAGCAGTGCTTGGAAATACATTGGCGCAAGATCTCTATGGAAATCCTAGTGATGCACTAGGAAAAACGATTCGAGTCGGTGGAATGAGAATTAAAGTCATCGGAATAGCCAATAAAATCGGAAATCAAGAAAGAGATGGAGCGGCCTTTATTCCCTACACTACCACCTTTGGATCTATGAATCCCAAGAAAACTTTCTTTGCTATTTATTTGGGAATTGCGGATAAAGAATCGGTAACCACAGTTAAATCTGAAGTAGAAAAAACTTTATTAAAGAGATACGACAAGGATAGATTTTCTGTCACTGAGCAATCTGAAATTCTTTCCACTGTCGACCAGATATTTGGAATTTTAAATATTTTCCTGGTAGCTATCGGCTCTATTTCCCTGATGGTCGGAGGGATAGGAATCATGAATATTATGTACGCCACAGTGACAGAGAGAACTCGCGAGGTAGGTATCCGTAGAGCTCTGGGAGCGACTACCAGAGATATTCTCTTACAGTTCTTAACTGAATCCACCATGCTTTCCTTGTTTGGAGGAATTGTAGGGCTAATAGTGGCGTGGATAATCGTACTTATTGTTCGGAACTGGTTCCCTGTAGCATTAAACCTCTTTGCTGTAATTCTAGCTATCGGTGTCTCCAGTGGAATTGGAATTTTCTTCGGAGTCTTCCCTGCCAAGAAAGCAGCAGATTTATCACCTATGGAAGCGATTAGATATGAGTAGGTTTAAACTAGACCTTTGACCAGGGTGATGTTTTTGAGATCTGGGCCTTCTTTGTCTTCGCCGGGGACTTCGAGGATGAGAGGGAGGTGTAGGAACTCACTTTGATTGATAAAACTTCTTAATCCATCGAGACCTATTTTGCCTTCGCCAATGTTGGCATGAATGTCCCGGTGCGAACCGAGCTCCGAGGCACAGTCATTCAGATGAAGACATGCTAATCTGTCCAACAGATCAAAATCTTTTAATTCTTTAATTAATTTTTCAATTTTCTCTTCGCTTCGAAGATCAGCCCCACCAGCAAAAAGATGAGCAGTGTCCAAACAAATTTTTAATCGAGGATTATTTACTTTTTTTATCAAAAATGAAAGTTCTTCCAAAGAACCGATTTTACCTTTTTGGCCCGCTGCATTTTCTAAAATCAAATCACAGTTCTCCGTCAAACCAATAATTCTTTCTATGGAGGCGACAACTTGATCCTTCACCGAATCGAAGCCCGTGCCGAGGTGAGAGCCAATATGAATAATGACCCCACTTGAGCCGATCCTGGCGCCATTCTGAAGGTCCATAACCAGAGAATTTATAGACTTCTCAAGCATTTCAGGATTTGGAGTGGCTAAATTTACGAGATAGAGGGCGTGAATAAAAACCGGACCAAGATTGTTTTCCTTGATTCCGTTTAAGTATTTTTGGACCTCTGAATCATCGAATGCTTTGCGGAACCACAAACGGGGTGAGCCGGCAAAAATCTGCATGCAATTACCGCCAATTTTCAGAGTATTCTCAATCGAATTAGCGATACTGCCGGCGATGGAAACATGACCACCAATGAAGCGCATTTTATTGCTCAAGGATATCGATACTCTTGATGACCATGTCTTTGACCGGTTTGTCTCCTGATGCTGTTGGAGTGGTAGCAATCTTGTCTAAGACGGCTAGACTGGCAGAGTCGGATGCATCGATGCGACCAAAGATAGTGTAGAGAGGTGGAAGTGGATAATCTTTGTGAACAATGAAGAATTGGCTACCATTGGTATTCTTTCCTGAATTTGCCATGGCTAGAGTGCCTCTTAAATATTTTTCTGTGACAGGCTCGTCTGCAAATTTGTAACCGGGTCCACCCATACCGGTGCCAGTAGGATCTCCACCTTGAATCATGAAGTCTTCAATGACACGATGGAAGATGACATTACTATAAAGTGATTTGCCGGTAACTTTTGACCCTGTTTTAGGATCTGTCCAATCAATTGTGCCTTTGGCTAGACCAACAAAGTTGGCGACGGTGTTTGGGGCTTGCTTGGGAAATAAATTAACTTTCATATCTCCTTCGGAGGTATGAATGGTGGCGGTGATATTTTCGGCCATAGGTGGTGTGGTTATAGTATTAGTAATTTCGGGAGACGGAGTAATGACGGCAATTTTGGAATTGGTCAGCTGCATGGATGTGGGTGGGGTAGGTGCGGCAGGGTTTAATGAACAGCCGGCTAAGAGAATAGCAAATCCTAAAATGAATAAAGATTTTTTCATAGTGTTTATTATATATAAAAAATTATTTTTGGGGACCTGGATTGCCACAGCTCGACTACGAGATTCGCAATGACAGAGGGGATGGATTCCGGGTCAAGCCCGGAATGACAAGATATTTCCTGGATTGCTATGAGAGAACGACTTTCGCTGCTTCGAGATATCCTTCATTGTCAAGAATAGCACCATCAACTTTAATTGGAAGATTGCCCTTTAGTTCATCTAAACCAAGCCAAAACCATCGTAAATGCTCATTTTCTATTTTTGGTTTATCAATTTTAATTGAAACCAAAACGGTTATTAACATCAACCCATTACCGTTTTCTTGATTGAAACTACGCGGATTTGCACTGAGAATTTTTTCTATTTTAACTTCACCAACAAAATTTAACTCTTCACTTAGTTCTCGTTTAAGGGTGGTAATAATGATTTCTCCTTCCTCCATTCTTCCCCCCGGAAAAGTCAATATTTCATCCCCGTGATGATCTTTGGAAGTTAGAAACAAAACTTTATCTCTTTCATCGTTTAAAATAACCGCCTTGATCCCAATTTCGTATTTATGTGGCATGATTGCCAGCTTAACACCATAGGAATATTCAAGTCAACAATATGGACTTCACTGGATTCCGGGTCAAGCCCGGAATGACAAGATATTTCCTGGATTGCCACGGCCGACCTTAAGTCGAGCCTCGCAATGACGGAGGGGATGGATTCCGGGTCAAGCCCGGAATGACAAGAGTAGAGGTTATAAGATTGATATAATTGACAATAATGAAAAATGATGTGAAAAACGAAAAAAATACTTGGGATTTTAGTCCGATATTTTCCGGAGATAAAGACCCAATGATTATTGAGAAAAGAGGGATAGACCAAAAAGCTGGTGATACCTTTGTAAATAAATGGAAGGATCGAAGCGATTATCTGGAGAGCCCGGCTGTACTAGTGGAGGCGCTGGACGAATACGAGACTTGGGCGAGAGTGAATGGACCTTTTAATAGCGAAGTTTATTATTTCTCATTACGGACCCAACAAGATCTCCTTAACACAGAATTGAAAGCCTCTCTCAATCAGGCTCTAGACCGAGCCCGAAAGATGCAAAACAATATTCAGTTCTTCCCGATGCGAGTTGCCAAAATTTCTGTAGAGTTACAGAAAACTTTTCTCAATTATCCTGGACTAAAAAAGTATGAACACTATCTGGAAAGGCTTTTTGAGCAAGCAAAGTATCAGCTTTCGGAAGCGGAAGAAAAAATAATGAATCTTAAGGAGCAAAGTGCTCACGAGAACTGGGTACACATGGTAAATAGCTTTATTTCTAAAGAAGAGCGTAAGGTATTACTGGAAGACGGGACCAAGGCAATAAAAAGCTTTTCCGATTTCCTCTCACTTACCATGAGTCAGAACAAGAAAGTCAGAGATAGTGCAGCAAAAGCAATTAACGAAGTGCTGGCAGAACATGCGATGCTGGCAGAACAAGAAATGAATTCCGTAATGGGGAATAAAAAGGTGGATGATGAGCTTAGAAAATTCGAAAGACCGGACTCCGATAGACATTTGGCAGACGATATCGATTCTGAAGTGGTGGATGCTTTGGTAAAAAAAGTATCGGAAAAATTCGAGATTTCGCGTAAATGGTACCAGCTAAAGGCAAAACTCATGGGTGTGCCAAAGCTGGCTTACCACGAAAGAATGGTGGAATATGGACACTTAACTCAGAAATATTCATATGATGATTCGTGTCGATTGGTTTCAAAAGTTTTCAATGACTTGGATGGCGATTTTGGAAAGATTTTTGACGGCTTTGTAAAGAATAACCAGATGGATGTATATCCAAAAAAAGGAAAAACCGGAGGGGCTTTTTGTGCGGCCGGCGCGAAAACACTACCGACCTACATTCTTCTTAATCATGCGGATAAATTCCAAGATGTCAGTACTCTAGCTCACGAAGCAGGACATGGCGTAAACGATGAATTGATGAAAGCTAACTTGGATGCACTAAACTTTGGCTCTCCCCTATCTACAGCGGAAGTCGCCAGTACATTTATGGAAGATTTTGTGACTGCTGAAGTAGTGAAAACTGCCGATGATGAAATGAAGCTGGCTATACTAGTGAAGAAATTGGACGATGATGTGGCTACTATTTTCCGGCAAACCGCTTGCTACCTTTTCGAACAAGAACTTCATAAGAATTTCCGGGAGAAAGGATATCTGTCCAAAAAAGAAATTGGAGAAATATTTCAGAAAAATATGGGGGCATATATGGGACCGGCTGTAGAAATGTCTAAGGGTTCGGAAAATTGGTGGGTCTATTGGGGCCATATTCGGAATTTCTTCTATGTTTATTCTTATGCCAGTGGACTGCTAATAAGTAAATCTCTGCAGAACTCGGTAAAGAAAGATCATAAATTTGTAGAGAAGGTAAAGCAGTTTTTATCTTCCGGATCCAGCTCTTCACCTAAATATATTTTTGCCAAAATGGGAATTGATATTACCGATGGTGGTTTCTGGGAGGCGGGAATAAAAGAAGTAGATGATTTGCTAGCTGAGACGGAAAATCTTGCGAGAAAATTGGGAAAAATATAAAGTAATATTGAGCCTGTGGCGCGCCTACAAGGTTTCGTGATATCATCTCAGAGGAAGTAAATTATCAGATAAGGAGAAAAATGTTAAATTCCAATCGTACTTTAAAAGTTTTTATGTATTCCCTTCTCGCGGTGATTAGTGTTATTGGTGCGAACTTATTCTTTACCGGACGCAGTTTGGCAGCTCCATCCATTGGATGGGATGGTGAGCATATTATTTCGGTAGTATCTTCTGGAAATAGCTGGGAGCCGGCAATTGCGGCTGACCCCTCTGCTCCTTACGTGTACGCGGGCTGGATGCAATATGTAGGATCCAAGATTCAGATTAAGATTGCAACTTCCAGTGATGGTGGTACCACTTTTGGACCGGCACAGACAATCTGTCCGACGTGTTCCACCGGCACAGGTCAATACGACATTGTTCTGGCGACTTCCTCGAACGGCACAGTATTCGCCACGTATATGCAGAGCAATAAAATTAGTTTTACAAAGTCTAGTAATCATGCTGTAACCTGGTCGCCGGCAATCACAGTCTCCAGCACTAGTTGGGCCGATAAACCCTGGATGGGTGTCAGCCCAAATGGCAACGATGTTTACATCTTTTGGTCTTCGCGTGGCAATATCTTTACCATAGCCTCTCACAATGGAGGTAACAGTTTTTCTAAGCCATTACAGGTTACAAATGAAACCGGTATCTATTACTACCCAAATGGGGCAACAGTATTAGCTAACGGTACAGCTGTCATTGTGGCATCAGAATATCCTTTGAAGGGTAATAGCACCAAGATAACCGGTGCCATACCAATTGTTGCCTTCCGCACGAATAATGGCGGAACTTCCTGGACTCGAACTGTTGTCGACACACTAAATACCGGGGCTTCATTTGAGACCGGTTCAGTCACAACAATTGCCTCTGATGGTACCAACTTATTACTGGTTTACAGTGGCTCATTGACCGTCGGCGCAAACGGTAAGGTATTTGTCCGTCGCTCAACCGATTCCGGAGTCACCTGGAGCGATCGAACAGAGATGACTACATCAGCAAGTGGTGCCGATGCAACATCGGTTGCTGCCGCCGGGAAGCCAGGATTATTTGTCATCACTTGGATGGATAAAAGAGGCGGTGCTTGGAATGTGTGGGAAAGAGAATCACTAGACGGTATTACCTGGAGCTCAGACACTAAAGTTTCCGATTCAGCTAGTGGTGCGACCTACAAGACTACTGCCGGATTTGGAATGCCCTACGGAGATTACGATATGGTCGCTATTAATTCCTCCGGTATGCCCGTGACAATTATGGGCGAAGGTGATGTTACTCAGACAAAGGGTGATATCTGGGTTAATCGCAAACAGTAGGATCTATAAATTTATATTCTTATCAAAACCAAGGGTAAATCCCTTGGTTTTTTTGTGCAAGAATTAACATTAGGTATATTTTTACAAAATGAAGTTGGAGTCGCCGGAGTTGATTTTGTCGATTATTATTTCGACTTCTCTTTTGCGGATGGAAAGATTGTGGGAGGTGGCAATATTTAGAGATTCATCCGCTATCTCAAGGGCTTTCGCCTTGTCCCCTTCTTTGGCATATATTTTGGCTAAACCGTTTAGAGCACCAGTTTCCCAGACCCTGACGGCGTAGGTGTCCATTTCTCCGGTACGAATATCTTTGAGTGCACTTTCGACAGTGGAAATACCATCTTTCTTATCTCCAAGCATATATTTAAGCATCCCCATGTGAGCCTTTAATCTGCCTTTTTCCGGAAGACCGGCGGTAGAAACAGCGAAGGATTTTTCAAAATATGAAAGAGCCTCCGAAATCTCTCCACTATCTATCATGGCGTCTCCATAAATACTGTAAGCTATCGAGAGAGTCCGAGCGTCTAAGCTATCTTTGTTGGCCTCGGCAACTTCTAAAGTTTCTTCCGCTAATGACATCACAAAATGGTGATAAACAGGAGAATTATTTCTGGTCAGTAAATTCTTGTAGATAAGGCTTTGGCCACCTAGACAGTGGATGAGACCAGTGAAATCTTTGGTATTCACCAGATCTATCAAGCAATCGGTATAGGATTTAAGTGATTCTGAAAAGTGCTCAGATTCTCTTAAATCGTTCGCTTCGGATAGTCTTTTTTCCATGATGGTATCCATGGGTCTATGATAACATGGGTCTAGTATGCATATGCCGGTAGCCGTAGGAATTATAATTGCTTTAATTTTTTTGATTGCTTTTTCGGAGTGGTTTTATCACATGGTACAGGGGTGGGGTCAAATCGTGGTGGATGATGCTTTCTATGGCTACAGAATATTTGGAGTAACTTGTTTGTCGATTTTTGTCGTAGGGACAACCTTCTTCGTTATGGCCCTGATAAATGAATGTCCAAATGAAGAAAGAGTAGGAATTATGGCAGGGCTTAGGTGCGAGGAATATTTCAAGATTAAGGCCGGGACCGATAAAATATTTGCGAGTAAAGAAGTGAAAACTGAGGTGGTTAATTAAAGTTTAAGCCTTGTATAGATTCCCGATCAGGTCGGGAATGACATTGATAGTTTGAGATTGCTTCAGTTTGGAGTACCAAAATTCGCAATGACGAATATGGATATTATTTTTTGGTGAAGAATTTTTCTAAAGAACGGAGAGCTTTGTCGACCCACCTCTCCAAAAAGAACCGATTGTCCTTGCTGGGACCTTGATAACCATAAACAGGGTTCCACCAAGCAGAGGTAATAATCCAATCACTTCCCTGGCGCTTGACCGCAGCAACTATTTTGTAGCCGTGAATAATTTTGATGTGTTTATTGGAATCCGTAGTGGAACTTTTTTGGACTTCATCAGGAAATCTAACTGCTGTATCTACCCAATCAGGACTCAGACCGCGCTGCTTGATTCTTTCTCTGAGATGGGTAGTCCAGATTACTTTTCCCATTACTGATTTGTCTTAACTTGATCCGGGTCTTCGGCAAAGGGACTCGCCGGAGCAATCTGAGGCTGAACAACTTCAACTGGGGCAGGCGTTGCGACAGGTGTGGCTGCCATCATCGGCATTTCGGATTGTGCCGGAGTAATAACAGTTTCGGTTGTGGTCGTTGTAGAAATCACTGGAGTTTCTGTGACAGTGGGAGCTGTAATTACAGGCGTGGTGGGCTGAGATACTTCGGCTGCGGGTGCGATAGCTGTGGTTGGTGTTGGAGTAGGAGTTGAGGGAACAAAGTCGGCTAAGTGAGTTCCCGTGTCCGAAATGGTATTTTCCGGAACGGCTGTTGCGGTACCAACAACCGGAGTCACTACCTGAGTAGTAGTATTAGAAGCACCGGGAGTAATGTCGATAATTCCTGCCGGCTCAGCTGTATCAGTGATGACATCCGAAATTGTAGTAATTGGAGCGGGGGCGGAAACAACCGGTTCAGTCTTAGGAGCTCCTAGACCAAAATCTTTGGGAGTGATGTCCTCAACCTTTGAAGGATGACTCGCGTCTGAGACTCCTGGAGTAATATCGATAACCCCACTAGATTTGGAGGCGACCGTAGTAAGAGGATCTATCACCGGAATACTGGTCTGAGTCGTCATCATATCCGGATTTAAATCTAAATTTGTTTTGGGTGCTGATGTGTCATCCATAGTGTTTGTATTGTTTATATTTTTAATACTAATTTCAGGTAAGAAAGTATCTGGTGATAAGTTTATAACATATTCTACGAGAGAAGCGACCTCCGACAGCTCAAGTGAGTTACTTAAATCCCTTTTTATCCCCTGCTTAGCAAAGAGAGTCGTGTTCATCAAGCCTGGATGGATACCAGTGACTCCGATATGAAAGCCGGATAAATCTTCCTGTAGGCATTTGGTAAAGCCGGTAATGGCCCACTTGGAAGCCGAATAAACAGAACGATTCTTCTTGGATTTCAATCCGTCTTGAGAAATGATATTTATTATCCGTCCACCCTTATTTGCCTTCATAGCCGGAATCACTGCCTTGGAAAGAAAAATAGTTCCAAGTGTATTTACATTAAGGATTTCTTTAATCTTTTCCGGTTCATTTTCTTCCAATCCACCTTCCGTCCAAATTCCTGCATTGTTTACCAAAACATCGATATTGGAATATTTTTTCAGAACAGTTTCTATGGCTGTGCTTACGGAAGAATAATCAGTGACATCGGCTTCGACAAAATCACACTTAAGTTCTTGGGAAACCGACAGCAATTTTTCCCGATTGTGCGAAAGAATGATGACCTTGTTGTCCGGAGAGAGTTTCTTGGCTATTTCTTTCCCTAACCCGTCGCTGCCACCTGAGATTAAAATGTTTTTCATATTTAGAAGGTTTGGATGGGACGAGGTGGGATACTAATGGGAGCATTTCTCCTTTTGGAATCGATGAAACTAAAAATGGAAATAATAATTACCATTAAGATGGAGAAAATCATGGTTCCGCCGGACAGATTGATATAGAGTCTTCTCTGGGTACGAGAGAGAGCCGGTGTCTGATCTTCTACTGAATCAGTCTTGGCAGTTGTCTCTTTTAGGTATTTGCCGACAGTGGGGTGGGTGGGGTAAAGAGAGGAAACAGTATCAAAGTCGCCTTTGGCGTATTTAAAGTACGCAACCCAATAATTGTTGAGGCCATTTTTCCAGGCAGTATAGGTTTCACTATCCGTCTCAGAGATTTTATTTTTGGACATAAGTTCTTTGAGATCTGCAATATCACGAAGAAAGTTGTAATTGCCTACTCCCTGTTCCGGTATTAATCCATAAGTGGCAATGCCGATGACGGTACCGTTTGAGGATATGGCGGGTCCCCCACTATTTCCGTGATTGATAGATGCGTCTGTCTGAATTAAATTCTTCTTATTTCCTTTGGCTTGTTTAAAACTACTTACAACACCTTTGGTAAAAGTAGGCTCCGCGTTTGCCGATGTATCCAAAAGCATGCTGTTACTTCCCATAACTATGCCCGGATAACCAACTACCAAGACATCGGAGCCAACGCTAACATCATCAATTTTACCCAGAGGAAGAACCGGGTAGTTAGTGCCTTCGACTTTTAATATGGCTACGTCGGAACTATTAAAACCCTTAATGGGGTCCGGTGCTGCATAATCGGCATCAATAAAGGTGGCAACCAAAATATCTTTTCCAATATTTACTCCGGACTTGGAAATTTGAATTGGAGTATTCCCCAGCTGAACAAAGTAGTGACTCTCCGCGTTCGCGATAGTCAAGAGATTCTTCTTATACAAATCCTGGACCAAAGCAGCCATTTGATAAATAGTCTCCTTGTTTTTGTGGGCATCCTTAACTTTCTGCTCCACCACAGAACGATCTACCGGAGCTCCCGTCATAACAGTTAAATATACTTGAAAATAATCGATTAAAAAATTATCTAAAGAACCAGATTCGACAGCGAAGAGAATGGTGGTATCGGGAAGATTGGAAACGACATGCCCGTTGGTAGCTATATAGCCATTTTTGTTTATAAAGAAACCACTACCGGCTTGGGCAAGGCAAAAAGGATAAGTCTTTTCTAGAGTTTTGATGACGGCACAGTAGTTATCAACAATCATAACCACGGAAGGTCTTACCTGTGCAGCCAGGCGAGCGGAATCATCCATAGTACTCAGACCCTTAACTTGAGTTTCACTAATGGAAATCCCTGCTGCCAGCTCCTCAATATCCTTCCTGGCTGATTTTTCCGGCATAACGGCAATGAGAGAAATGCCCAAAGAATCGGACCACACATCTACAAACTTGGTGGCACCAAAAAAAGAGTAGGAATAACTCTGAATTACCCATTGACCAATTTGAGTTTTGATACTTTCGTTGAATTTGGGAGAAGTAAAGTCCGGACCAAGAATGTTGGAAAGTTTTATCAAATCGACGCGTCCGGGAATAATCCTAAAAGTGACAGGCTGACCGAGATGATAAAAAATCATATCTCCTTGCTTGGGAGGTGCCCACAAAACGGGATTGAACTTCACGTTGATAGTTGCTTTTTCTCCGTATTTAATGTCGACGGAATTCCCCGAAGAAAGATATCTCTCTTCTGGCATGGCCGGCAATAAATTGCTTACCAGACCGATAGATGCGCGACTAGAGAGATCATTGCGGTCATCCTCTACCAAAAGAGCCATGCCAATACCGGATAGAAAAAAAGTTAAAACAAATAAACCTATTAGCCCACTCTTTGCATTCACAATTCAGTATACTTCGTATTTCTTTTTTCCGAAATATTTAAAACTTTAGTTTGGATCCGGCAGATGGAGTGACGGTAGGAATTGATGAAGGTGTAGCCGAGGGGGAGATTGGAAGTTCCGGTGTAGTAACGGATGGTTCGGGAGCCGGAGTACTTGTGATTTGATTTTCCTGAGGTATTTTTTGTGAGCTCCCGGTGCCGGTCCAGTATGCAGAGATTGATAGCCAAGTAATCAAGATAAAAAGCAGGATCAACCAAGTAATTTTCCTCATAGTTACAGTATACAAGAGGGAGTGTAATTGCTAAACTGAATTGTGACCTGCCATTGGAAAAAGATTTTTGTCGGATTAATTATTTTTACTTTCGTATTTGGGCATGCAATTAGCAAGGTTTTTGCTTGGGGTGGGGCTGGGTCTCCTCTGTCGATTAGCTCGTTTACCACAGGTCTTAACTATGTGGTTCAGATTGATACTGATGGGAGTGGAAATGTATACGCAGGAGCATATCAAGGCTTCGGAGGAAATGGAATTGCAAAGTACAACTCGTCCGGAGCATTCCAAACCAGTTTTGGACCATGGGGCGCACTAGGAGTGGCAGTTGACCTTGATGGAAATATTTTGGTGGCGGATTATCAATCGACAGGAAAGATATTTAAGTACACCAATACCGGAACTCCAATTTCCATTACAGGTACAAATTTGGGAGATAAGGTGTTTGCGTCTGCATATACTATCGCGGTAGATACTTCAGGAAATGTTTACGTTGCTGATATTCATGGAAATGGTGATGCTGATGATATATGGAAATACAATTCTGCGGGAGCCTTCCAATATACGATTACGGGTTCCGGTGGTAGCTTTAATCAACCACAGTTTGTAACTACAGACGGAAGCGACAATGTATACATATTAGATTCCGGCAATAATAGAGTCCAGAAGTTTGGCCCCACGGGTACTTTTATAATGACGGTAACCGGAAATGGTGGGGCTTTTAATTATCCGGAGGCTATGGCGGTAGACAGTACGGGCAATATTTTTGTAGCAGATTCAGGAAATAATCGGATTCAAATATTTAATGCAAGCGGAACATTCCAACAAAATATTACAAGTGCAGATATCAATGCCTCCGCACCTACATATTCTTATTTTAACGGCATGGGTTTTTATGGCACAGGCACACTGTATGTCGGAGATAATTCCAGAATTCTGAAAATAACTTTTGATGCCACAGACGCTGCCGTAACGATAAACCCCCTGTCCGGAAATACTACGACAGATACGACGCCGACATTCTCCGGTACAGCGACTGATGCAACCTCTACACTTACAAATGTAGAATACGCGATAGATGGTGGGTCATACAGCGCTTGTGTGGCCGACGATGGAGCTTTTGATGAACTGTCCGAAACTTTCACTTGTACAGTAGGAACACCACTTACACTAGCTTCTCATAGCGTGACTATACGGGCGACAGACAGCAAATCGAATACAAATTCCGGAGGAACTTTGCCCAGCTATTCCTTCACTGTCACTGCCGTACCCACAGCGACTGCGACTCCGACAGCAGACATTACGACAAGCACGGAGATCCCAACAGACATTGTCCCCCCACCTCCCGGGTGCACCGCCAGTACTCCCATTTCCTCGCCGGAATTGTATAGCGCGACAAGAAATGGAACAAGCGTGGCACTAAGCTTCTCCCCTATCGCAGGAAGTTACACCGGATACAATATTTCTTACGGCTATTTGGAAAATCAGGAAATATTTAGTGTCATCCATCCCGTAAGCTCGTCCAGCACAGCAATTTCCTATACTATAAATAGTCTAGATCCTTACACCCAGTACTATTTTCGAGTAAGGGCGATGAATGATTGTGTACCGGGACCATGGTCTAACAGTAAGTTTGTATCCGGAAACATTGTCGTTACGAGTTCCCCTTCGACACCTACTCCAACATACATCACTACTCCAACAGGTACTGCCACTCCCGATCAAGACGTTCCGGTGGTAACAAGTGTGCCTTCTACCACAGGAACAATAGATCCCACAGACACTACAAATTCGAACACATTACCATCCGGAACTAATATAGTGATTGTGGATATAAATGGAAATCCTGTAAGCGGAGTAGGCCTTACGTTTGATACTACAAACTTGCCTCCATCTACTCAAGTAAATACAGTGGGCGCTCCGGAGCTAATTACGAGTGTCTCAGCCGACACAACATCGGAGATTCGGGCTGCAAACCCGATTGAGCAAATCTCAAATTTAATTAATAACATCTTTGGAGAAATAACTAATAGTAACGGCCAACTTTCGGTAAATCTGGCTGATGGAAATTACCAGATAACAATTTCGACCGGAGTAAGCACCTTTACTTTCTCTTCGATAGAAGTCAAGGCTGGACAAACGATACAACTCAGACTTCCTGTGGATTGGAGAACTCTTATGGCTTCTAACCCCCTACCAAAGATGATTCTTAAAGCCGAGAAAATTTCTGAGACCGGAGTCAAAGTTTCCGGAATTTCTTTATTGGCTTATATTGCTTTTGGCTTAACTACTTCCGGTTTTGTGATTTTAAAAACTTTTCTGGCTATTTATTCTGAGATGGGGAAAGGTCTGGCGAGTCTTCCTCTGAACTTTTTGAAGGGTTTGGGTAAATGGGGAAAGAGACTAGCGACGAATGGACTGGCTTTATTTGCCGGAGATATGTTTATCCAGCCCCGTAGTGATGGTTTGGTTTTTGATTCTCTCAATCACAGACCTATATCCGGAGCATATGTAATCCTCTACTCACCCTCGGGAAACCTAGCAACAGACTTTACAGATAACGCCGGAAGATATTATGTAAAGCCGGAACCGGACACATACAGAATTAGGGCGGATGCACTTAGCTATGACTTCCCATCAAAAATAATTACCATTAGTGAAGATTCCGTCTATTCAAATATTTATATTCCCGGTCTGGAAGTATCGGTGACGGAACCGGAAAGGAAAGTAGCAAGAATGTCTCTCCCTATGGATCCGAAGATACCAACGGGAATTAATAAATCTATTCGAGCGTTTGAATCTTTCTTGTCCATGCTCTCACCACTCTTTTACGCTTTTGTGTTTACAGTCCTGTTCCTGGCATCAGCCTCAGCCACCGGAGCCTTTTATCGAGTCATCCTAGTAGCTTTAATAGTTCATATTACCTTGAGGATTTACAGCTACTTGCACAATGTCGTGGTGAATCGAGATGCTTGAAGACACAATTTAAGATTCCCTATATCTTCCAGTAATCTGAAGTGATTAAAATCTACGATAGTTAGACAACCTTCAACTTCTCTAATTTTGTCCGAAATTTCTTCTAAAGTTTCCGGCTCCTTCGACTCTACATTTAGTCTTCTGATACTGTTTCTTATCTTCTTGGCATCTACGCTGGAGTCTTCGATGTTTCTCAGAGCTTCGTCTATACCTCTCTGACACACATCGTAATAAGCGGATATTAGGCAAGAAGCCGAACGAAGATTGTACGGTGTATATTCTCCTTCCAGTAATTTTTTGGATCCATAAATTAGTTCTTCGACTATGGTTCTGTCTCTCCACTCTGCCCCGGGGAAATTGGAACCCTTTTTGGCGTCCGGATCCGGACCAAGTAATAAATCCAAAGAATCATTCATGGCAAATGACATGAGATAATTTTCGATGATTTTCTCTAGAGCTTGTCTGTTTTGAGCCGGATCTCTTAGTAGCTCATGATATCCAATGTGGGACATCCCGGAGTCTTTGAAGGTGGGAATCTTCAGAGAAGATAAATAATCTTCTCTTGCTACACGACAATCTGTTTCAAATCTTGAATTTCCCATGGGTCGAATTATACGCCCAACCACATGAGCCTTTCTATTTACAAAGCTATAGGTTGTGATAAAATAGAGGGATAATGGAAACATTGAATGATAAAGAAATTGTGTCTTTTTGGGCTGAAGCTAAAGGGCTTGAAAAGTTACTTGAGGATAAAAAGGTAGTGATAATATTTTCCGGAAGACAAAATGACAAGCTGTTTTATTTTTTACCACAAAAACTTGAAGATGTTTGTTTTCTTGAGTACGCGGATGATGTTAGGAAGAACAAACCATTAAACCTATTAAGAGAAGATATTATGGATGCTGATATTTTAATAGTACTTCCTGACGACAAAGATGTTAGCTTGTACGGGGCACCAATAAATATTGCTTACAATCTACAAAATACACCTTACGAATTTGATTACAATACTGACAGACTTCCGGGTACACTTGCAAAGCCACTAAAATTTATTAGAGATAAAACAGTTGTTATTGGTGACCATGTCAAAATTAGTGAGGATTATTTAAAAGCAAAAGGTGGAGTTCACAAAATTGGAGACATAAATTCAGGGAAAAGTTTCTTGGAGGGAGTTAGGAAGATTTTAGAAAAATAATTACCTATTCTGGAGGCATTTTTCTTTGTAAAAGTTTACAAATTTGGTGAATTTTTCTTGACCCGCAATTCTAACTCTCGGATATGAATCATAGTCCTCATCACCCACTAAAGACATAACAACGATTGACTCTCTGTATTCAGACAGATACCCAAGTGGTTTTGCTTGCGAATGTTCGGTTAGAAAAAATATGGTTCTGTCCACACCACCGATATTCCCAATATTTACCTCGAACAAAAATTTGACCAGGTCTTCGTTTTCTTTCATCATTTCAGCAGAGGGGATGATAAAAATGCCACCCAGTTTTTCCCTGAGCTTAACTCTCTCCGCATCTGACTTTAATTTTGAAAAATCTATGTCTCTAGGGGTGAGAACTTTGACCCCACTCTTTTTTAATTTTGTAATTAAATCGATTCCGGGATCTCTGAATTCTTCTTTTGAGCCTTTTACCAGTTCAGGCACAGAAAACACAAAAACTGACTCCTGTAGATTGAACTTTTCTTCGAGAGTTAAGTAATCTAGTGTTTCTCCAGACATATATTTAACCTAGCTTGGGGTAGTGGCAGGATTTGAATTTCTTGCCGGAGCCGCACCAACAAGGATCGTTTCGGCCAATTTTATTGCCCTTTACGATGGTGGTCTGGGGTGGATTGTTTGGCGAACCGGGAAGTGCAGAATTGGAAGATGATTGCTCGACTGTCCGTCTGGGTCTGGAAGCAGTCTCCGGGGCGTTGAGCTGAACCCGGAAGATGCGATGAGCGACTGTGGAGTCAATCCGATTAAGTAAGCTCTCGAACATGGAGAAAGATTCTTGCTTGTATTCCACCAACGGATCTTTCTGAGCATAACCACGAAGACCTATACCATCTCTTAGATTATCTATAGAATCGAGGTGATTCATCCAAAGTTCATCGTAAGTTTCTAAAAGAATGTATCTTTCCACTTGAGGAACAACATCTTTTCCAAAATGCTCCTTTTGAGAAGTTCTGGCTTGAGAAACAATATTATTCAATATTTCTTGGACTTCTTCTCCTGTCTTCCCGACTAAATTTTTCTCCAAAGCATCGGCAGAACGTGGGTCTAGAGGAAGAATGCTCTGGAAACCTTTCATAATCTCGTCGGCTTCGACTTTATCTATGCCGGAGGCGGCATAAATCCCGGATAAATATTCAACTTCTTTTTGGAGACCTTGCTCAACTTGGGCAGTGGGCACTGAGGCATCACCAGCAAGGATATTGTGACGTCTGGCGTAAAAAATCTTACGCTGCTTGTTCATGACATCGTCGTAATCCACTAAATGCTTTCGCTGATCAAAGTAAAAGGACTCAACTTTTGTCTGGGCTGTTTCGATGGCTCTATTTACCATGCCGGCTTCAAGCGGCTGATCGTCCGGAACTTTTAAGAAATCCATCAATTTACCAACCTGTTCTCCTCCAAAGATGCGCATGATATCGTCCTCCAAAGAAATATAGAAGCGAGAAGAGCCAGGATCTCCTTGACGACCGGAACGACCTCGGAGCTGATTGTCTATGCGACGAGATTCGTGACGGACGGCACCAATGATATGGAGACCGCCAGCTTCGCGAACTTTATCGGCTTCCGCTTTCCACTCTTTCAGATCTCGTCCGGTAGTCTCACCACCAAGAACAATATCAACTCCACGACCGGCGATATTGGTAGCAACAGTAACTGCTCCGAGACGACCGGCCTCGGAAATAATCATGGCTTCATTCTCATGGTTCTTGGCGTTTAGAACTTGGTGTGGAATTCTTTTCTTCTTCAGATACTGACCCACAACATCATTCTGCTCAATAGATTTGGTACCAATAAGAATGGGCTGACCCTTGGCATGAAGCTCGGCTACTTCGGCGACCAAGGCGGTGTATTTGGCGGACTGAGTCTTGTAAACAATGTCAGTAAAGTCTTCGCGGACATTTGGCTTATTCGTGGGGATAATGATGACATCAAGGTTGTAAATCTTTTTGAATTCTTCGGCTTCGGTGGAGGCAGTACCTGTCATGCCGGCTAATTTTTTGTAAAGACGGAAATAGTTTTGGAGTGAAATGGTGGCTAGAGTTCGACTTTCTTGCTGAATCTTCACACCTTCTTTGGCTTCGATGGCTTGATGTAAGCCGTCGGAATAACGACGACCAAACATAAGACGACCTGTGTGATCGTCCACAATAATTACTTGATCATCTTTCACCACATAATCTCTGTCTTTGATAAAAAGAGTTTTAGCCTTTAAAGCCTGCTCCAAATGATGAAGAGTTTGATAATCCTGCTGATAAAGATTTTCGACATTTAAAGTTTTCTCCAACTTTCTTAAACCATGATCGGTAAGATTGGCGGTACGCTGTTTCTCATCGACTTCGAAATCAGTATCTCCGGAAAGTGCTTTGATAAGCTCCGAAAAACGGTAGTACTGATCGGTAGCTTCGGAGTCCGGTGAAGAAATGATAAGAGGGGTGCGAGCTTCGTCTATAAGAATGGAGTCGACCTCATCGACAATTGCAAAGTGATGAGGACGCTGAGAAAGCTGCTCCGGAGACTTCGCCATATTGTCGCGAAGATAATCAAAACCAAATTCATTATTGGTACCGTAGGTAATGTCGCAGAGATAAGCTTCGGCACGGGTAGCAGGCCTCATGTGCTGAAGACGAGAGTCGGAATGGGAAGAGTCGGTATATTCGGGGTCATAGATGACGGCCGGTAAATCTCCTTGACCGGAAAAAATACAGCCGACAGTTAAACCAAGAAAATGATATATCGGTCCATTCCAGCCAGCATCACGTCGAGCCAAGTAATCGTTGACCGTGACCAAGTGTGCTCCTTCATCCGTGAGTGCATTTAGAACCATGGCGGGAACCGCGGATAAAGTTTTTCCTTCACCGGTTTTTTGTTCGGCGATCTTGCCCTGATGAAAAACAGTGGCGGCCATGAGCTGTACATCATAGAGCCGCTTACCGAGTGTTCGGGCAGAGGCTTCACGAGTAAGGGCGAAAACTTGAGGAAGAACATCGTCAAGAGTTTTTTCACCTTTCAGCTCTTCTTTGATTTGAGCAATTTCCGGCTTGAACTCGTCGTCCTTGAGCCCTTTGGCCCAGTCTTCAAGTGAGTTGATGGACGCAACAATCGTCTTCAGTTTTTCAACTTCGATTTTATTGGGATTTAGGATTGAATCTAGAAAAGAAAACATGTCAATTGATTATATAGCTAAATGAAATGATTAATGACTAATATGACATATTACCAGATGGATTCCCGATCAGGTCGGGAATGACACGTTTGATAGGCATACATTAATTATACGAGGGAAATGAGGACATTGGATAAAGTGTAGGCATTGACGAAGAAAAAACGAGTGTTTAAATGTCTAATGAAGTTCATGGTTGATTCGTGATGATCGTACCAATGAATACGATTGATTAAGGTGTAGCGCGAATGATTTTTTAACTTATCCATAAAATCTAAGTTTTCTAACTTCTTGGGAATATATTTACCCTCGAAACAATCCACCAGTACAAGATCGTATTGATCCTTGTCTGTAAACTTGTTGACATAATCAAGCGCGTCGGCGATGACTATTTGAAGATGTTTTACTTTTTTTAGGCCGAAATACTTTTCGCCAACTTCCTTCATAAAAGGATCTATCTCGACGGCGGTGATTTCTGCTTTGGGATAAAGCTTGCTGACCAATAAGGTATTTGAGCCACCACCCAGACCCAACAGCAATATTTTTTTCGGAATAAAAGTTCTTGGAATTAATCGTTTTATACCAGTTTTCCAGATACGAGTAAGGATATCCCCCGACTCAATGAGCCCATCTACATAAAGAGTTGGCTGAAGAAAATACCGACGCATGGAAATATTTTTGTTATATTTTGTGTCCGGAAATTTGAGAGTTTGGGGGAAGAATAAATGCTGTAATGGCATACTAATTGACTGACTGTAGAGACTTGATTTCGCTTCTAATTTTCCGCGCCAGATCTCCCCAGACTTGATAGCGTCTATTTAACATCAAAGTACTAACCCGGACCGGAGGCAGACCCTTGGTCAAAAATGCGGCATCCAATAAATCTGCGGCCGCTCTATCCCTCTCCAGATAAGAATCTGTTCCCGAAACAATAGCTACCACTTTCATACCATCTCTAAGAGCTGTAACAATAGTAGAGTAGCCCGCCTCCTCTGTGTATGCAATTTTTAAACCATCAACACCCGGATAGATGCCCAGTAGACCGTTCCAGTTTGGTAAATAATATTTACCATGTTCGGAAGCCAGACCAATATCTTGATTGTCCGATTTACCCGCGGCTAAAATATCCGGGTAATTTCTTTGTACATTATTAACCAGTCTGGAAATGTCTACCAGTGTTGAGTACTGATTTTGTTCATCCAAACCATCCGGATTGGCAAAATGCGAGTGAGTCATGCCCAAAAGCTCGGCTTTCTTATTCATATAATAAACAAACTCCGAAGAATAAATACCGGCTTTTTCGGCTGCTCCATCTGCAAGTGCTTGAGCAGAATCGTTGGCACTCGTTGCAATTGCACCACGCAAAAGATCTGCAGCAGAAAGAATCTCCCCTGCCTTCAAACCCAGGACTGTTGGAACTTTCTCAATTGATTTGGCAGTAACGGTAATGGGAGTGTCCAAGGGAATTAAATCTAAGGCAATTTGAGCGGAAAGCAACTTAGTAAATGAAGCCGGCGACATCTTTATCTCCGTACCTTTACTGTAGTAGACCAAGCCGGTTTCTTGATTGTAGACCAGATATCTGGGAACATTTTCCAGTGCTGTAAGGGTCTTTGATTTGGAAAAATCGAGATTAAAAGTAGAGACTTTTGCCGAGATTTTTTCCGACTGGTCCTTTCCTTTGGAAAAGGGAGAGATTAACGAAAGAGTTGGACGTTTATACAAGGCAAACACCGCCCCTCCGGCAACCAAGAGAGTTATGGGGAGGAGGATTAATAATTTTTTAAGCAAGCTTAATGACATCTTTACCCATAAATGGAACTAATACCGCAGGAACTTTCACAGAGCCATCGGCCTGCTGATAATTTTCCAATATAGCCACTAGCCATCTAGGAGAGTTGCTGGCGGTATTGTTTAGCATGTAAACATATTGCATTTCGTTATTAGCATCTCGATAGCGAATGTTGGCGCGGCGCGATTGAAAATCTGTAACGATTGAATCGGAAGCTAACTCACCCCAATTATTTCGCCCCGGCATCCAGGCTTCAAGGTCGTATTTTTTGGTCTGCGGTTCTCCCATGTCTCCGGTACACATGAGGAGGATGCGATAAGGAAGACCGAGTTCCTGAGCTATCTCTTCGGTGTAAGACAACATTTCCTCATGAAGTCGACGAGACTCTTCAGCATCGTTTTTACAGATAACTACCTGCTCCGTTTTGACAAATTCATGTACCCGATAGACTCCCTGAGTATCTCTACCATAACTACCGGCTTCTTTTCGATAACAAGGAGAAAAGCCTATCATCTTGATGGGAAAATCTTTTTCGTTTAATACTTCGTCCTGATAGTACGAAACCAGAGGGACCTCGGCGGTACCTGTAAGGAAGTATTCATCCTCACCTTCTTCGGTTACAAATTTGTAGACATCCTGCTCACTCCAGGGGAAATGTGCACTATTCACAAAGTTACGTCTTTTGAGGATTACCGGGGGAACGAAGGGTGTGAAACCTTTGGATATAAATTTTTGCAATGTGTAATTCATAAGAGCAAACTGCAACATTACAGCATCCCCTTTGAGGAAGTAGCCTCGGAAACCGGCAACCTTAGAACCCCTATCGAAATCAATGATGTCTAAACTCTTGGCGATTTCGATGTGACTTTTGGGTTCGAAATCATATTTTTTGATTTCTCCCCAAGTTCTAATGGTTTGATTTCCTGATTCGTCTTTTCCTACAGGGACTTCTTCAAATGGGACATTGGGTATTTGAAGCATAAAATCCTCAAAATCCTTTTCTATTTTACGTAATTGAGGTTCAAGATCTTGTAGCTGCGCTTTAAGCTTGGTTGATTCTTGGATCAATTCAGGACTACGACCTTTCTTTAACTGCTCATTTAGCTTATTTCTTTCGGCGCGAATACTCTCAACAGTGACAATGAGTTTACGGCGCTCAGTGTCGGCGGCAATTGCTTGATCGACAGCGTTGGGATTGCGGTTTTTATTTTTTGCAGCTAGTTTTACAAGGTCTGCGTTTTCACGGATATAGTTGATGTCTAACATTTTTATTTATTTTTATTACTACTTATTAATAATATTCCCTTTATCTACAAAAAAACACGCAAGGAATTGCGCGTTATCGGACCCCGCCTCGGCGGGATAGTTGCCACCATATAACAAATACTCAATTTAGCTTTGACGGGCCGAACCGTCCCGATTGTGACCTCGGGAAGCATGCCCCGACTTGGCGGGGCAGGATGGTTGGAAGCCACCCATTGCCTGTAACTACATTATATACCGAAATTTTTCCCGAAACAGCCAATAGTAAGTGACCGTAACCTTTCGATGTGTGAAGTGCTTAGGGGGATGTTTAGGGTTTGGAACTCTATCGGCTCGTAAGGACTTTGAATATATTTTTGATCCGCCGGCAAAATATAACAGTAGGCACAATCGGTAGATAACTCGATGGGGAGATCGCACCGGCCAAAAATATTTTCCATCGACTGAACCAAGACCTTCCAACCGGCTCGAGTCTTGATCTTGTTGTCCGACCCGTTTAGCGCATTCACGATAAACCTCACAGTAATCATAGATTCTGCACGCTGGGAGGTGCTGCGACGCATAGCCTTAAGCGACATCTTACTTTCGTAAACTCGATTAACAAAAATAGTATCCTCGGTTTCCAAAATTCCGATATCATCAGGATTACTTCTCTCCGCATTCCACATCTTATGATTGTTCTGAGATTGATTCAGAAACATAATAGATTCCCTAACAAATTCACCAATTTCAGAAGTTTGTTCTACAGACTTTACATATCTCTGACTTAAGATTTCGAAAATAAAACCGTTTTGCATAATTTCATCCTGAGTCTTTTTCCGGAAAAACCATTCAGAATACATAAGAAGAAAATCGTTGTCTGTAAGTGAAGCTATGAAAGATTGGATATAACTATTGGTACTTATTTCCATTAATTCGGCACGAAGAGAGGGAAGTTTCTGCTTTAGAGCATCAACCGAAAATAGTTCCGGAAAATTATTTCTATCGCTCGGTTTTGTTTTTTCCATTTTGGAGGTTTTCCATATTGTCTTACAGACCCAGGTCTGAAGCAACCCCTTGCATGGAAACCAAGCAAATTTCGATGAATTTTTCGAGAGAAAGGTCTAGAGTATTCGGATTGGCACAAAGTGCGACTTCATCACGGCGAGTGCCGGCGGCGAATTTTGGCTCTTTCAGAAATCTTTTTAAGACGGAGCTGACTTTGACATCGGACAGCTTGCGACTGGGATATACGTAGGCAACCGCCATAATTAAACCGGTAAGAGAGTCGGCACAAAAAATTGACCAGTCGGCTTTGGTAACTGGCTTGACGCCGGTGAGATCCGGAGCGTGGGAAAGAACGATGTGATGCACAGTATTAGAAAGCTCTAAGCCATATTTGGCAAGAACTTCTTTGGTATGCGCCGGATGTTCCTCTTTGTATTCGGCCGAGTAATCAATGTCATGAATTAAGCCGGCGAGAAGCCAATCATCTTTGGGAGGTTCATCTTCATTAAGTAATCCGTTTGACTGAAAATAATCGTAAAGTCCACCCATACAAGCCTCAAGAGCTAGAGAGTGAGTATAGATTTTTTCGTCTAATTGAGTTTTTAGGGCCTTTCGGTAGTCGTCGTTCATAAGACTCGATTATACTAACTTTATGAAGAGAATAATTATTTTGATTGCGTTTCTCTGTGCAGGAATGCTTTTTACTCGTCAGATAATGGCTGCAGAGATTCCCGTCGCTTACAGTATCGAAGAAATAGAAAAATTTGATTCGTATATTACGATTAATCAGGATACTTCACTCTCTATCATCGAAAACATCGATTATTTCACCCCCATAGATAAACATGGAATATATCGATATATTCCCGAGAAATACAAGAAAAACGGGATAATCGAGAGTAAAAAGGTTTCAGATATTTCCGTCAAAAACGACAAAGGGGAGACTATCCCTTTTCAAACTAGCAGAGGTGATGGCAATGTAACCATAAAAATTGGCGATCCAGATACGACCTTCACAGGACTTAGAGCTTACACAATTTCTTATCGGATTTCGAAAGCTATCAGCAGACAAAAAGAATTTGACGAACTATATTGGGATATCACCGGCGAGGGGTGGCAGTTCCCGATTTCTAAAGCGAGAGTATTTATTACTTCCCCTTTTGCTACCACAATCGAGTCTAAGTGCTTTACCGGTCCTGTAGGTGGTGAGGCCTCGGACTGTGTCTTCGGGGTAGGAGGAGCCGTTACGGCTTTTACGACATCGCCTACAAATAATGGTGAAAATTTTACAGTCGCTGTAAAGCTGGATAAAAATAATTCCTTAGTATTCCCGACAACTTCAGAGAGAATATCAAGCTTTATCTATAATAATTACCCCTTTGCTTTACTCTTCCTACCGGGATTGGGGATGTTTTTCTTCTGGTATAAGAAAGGCAGAGATTTCCGATTTGATTCTCCCAACGTCTTTAATATGGATCCCGACCAACTTCAGAGAATGAGACCTGTATTCGAACCAATAAATATTCCCATGGTCTATGAACCATTCAAAAATCTAACACCCGGTGAGGCGGGAGCACTGCTGGACGAAAAAGTGGATAACCAGGATGTAGTATCGGAGATTATTGATTTGGCCAGAAGGAAATATCTGAAGATTGAGAAGGTGGAAGCTAAAGGATTTCTGAAGTTTGGAAGCGATTATTTATTTTCTAAACTAAAAGAACCGAGTAATATTCCCAATACCCAGACGTATTTGATGGAAAAGATATTTGAGACCGGCGATACCGTAAAACTTAGTAATCTCAAAGGAAATTTTTATTCGCACATGACGAAGGTAAAAGCGATGATAAACGAAGGGCTACGGGATAAAAAACTCTACACGGGGAATCCAAACAATGTTCGTGGGTATTGGTTCGTGGGAACTATTTTGGTTTGTTGTTTAATCTTTGCAACTACAGTAAGTACGATTGGCTTTCTTGGAGAGGCGTGGCCGGTGATACTTTTTGTGATTTCCTATGTTTCATCTGTAATCTTTGCTTGGAATATGCCCCAGAAAACGGCAGTGGGTACGAATTTGTCGCTTCAAGCTAAAGGACTGCGGGACACAATCCGACTTGGTAAATGGCGAGAAGAAATTAAAGAAAAACATTTGTTTATCGAAGAAGTACTGCCTTTTGCGATTTCACTCGGGGTCATAGATAAGTTGGCCAAAGACATGGCGATATTAAATCTGGAACCGCCAAAGTATATGGCGGTGGGACTTGGGACTAATATGAATGATTGGTCCAGATCGATGTCTGACTTTAGTACCTCAGCAGCCTCTGGACTTTCTTACAACTCTTCGTCATCCTCAATGGGCGGTTCGGGATTTTCAGGAGGTTCTTCGGGTGGTGGAGGTGGCGGAGGTGGAGGTGGTAGTTGGTAAAAGAAAACCCGCCTAAGAGCGGGTTTTCTAAATACTTTTTTAAATATTTTATTTGACGGCTTTAATGGCGTAGGTGACTTTACCTACGGGAGCATCGACTTCGACATTGTCACCAACTTTTTTACCAAGAAGTGCTTTTCCTAAAGGAGATTCGTGAGAAATCTTTTTGGCGGCCGGGTCGGCTTCCCATTCACCAACGATGGTGAATTCGTGCTGGCTACCATTAATAGAAACCATGACGACACTGCCAATGCCAACTTCTTCTTCGCCGGCTTTCTTTAAGTCCACAACGTTGACTCTATTGATGATATCCTTGAGCTCTTCGATGCGTCCTTCTAAGGCGGCGAGATCTTCTCTGGCAGAATGATACTCGGCATTCTCGGAGAGATCACCGAATTCGCGGGCTTTGGCCACGCGTTCAATGCCTTCGGGTCGGCCGACTGTCTCTAGTGTTTTTAGCTCTTCGACCAAGGCTCTGTAGCCTAAAGGTGTCATCTGAACTCTTTGTGTAGCTTGTGTCATTTGCTTTATATTTTATTTAACTATCGTTCTAATATAGAGGTTGCAGACTGGAAGTCAAGACCAATTTAGGGTCAAAAAAAACCAGCTCCTGGGGGTTCTGGAAACCGGAAGGCAACTAACTCTTTAGATGTATCTGTATTTTAGACGAAAAGGTGGTTCTTGTCAAGTTTGGTCGGTCTTGTAAGTGGCTATTTAGGCACAAAAAACCCGCTACTGAGAGCGGGATTAGGTGAAGAGTAATGTCAATTATTTTTTTGTAACCGGAGCGGGAGCTACAAGAGTTGTATGCGATCGCCCGCCATATTGGGCGTTTGAGGCAATCAGGGAAATCAGGAATAGAATGACAAAGGCAATCGGCCAAAAAAGAGGGGTTGCGGGCACAGAAAACAGAATTACCAGAAAGATGAGAGCGCCGATGCCAAATACCATGGCCCAGAATGGTGCCAAGCTGTATACCAAAGTCAAGAAAAGCCAGAGAATGCTGAAAATACGTTTCATTGCGACCTCCTAATAAGCTAAAGTACTGATGGCATATTATATACCCTTATAGGCATGAATCGAATGTGGTGGTAAAATACCAGAGCTGACAAGCTAAAGTGTCGGTTTATACCTTAAAAGTGTCCATTAGGACGAAGGAGAAGACTTTGAAAAATCCGATTTTGACAATAATTGCTCTTGTGGTACTACTATTACTGCTCACTTCTTGTGCCTCCCAGAACCCCTTTACCAACGTGCCATTGGAATCTACCGGTAAGGTTTCCGGTTTTTTGGAAGGTTTAGAAGATGGAGCCTTATCAGGTTGGGCTCTTTTTTCCAACGTATTCATGGATGAAGAGAATGGCATATACGAAGTCCATAATGATGGGAACAACTACAATTTTGGATTTCTACTTGGGCTTGGAGCATTAGGTTTTGCTGCGAGTGAATCCACCAAAAAATCCAGAAAGTAGACAAAATTTATACCCACGGATAATCCGTGGGTTTTTTAATTTATAGGGTTACCACCGTGATTAGTTTTTTCTAGTTAACCTCTTTGAGCTTTTCTTCGTAATACTCGTAAGAAGCCACGTCTAATTGGTCAAGAAGCCTGTGATCTATAAGAGAAAATTTATCCATGAGAGTAGTGCGCATTTCTCCAGAAATAGGTTCTGTTCCCGACTTTACAAGTATTTCCTTGATTTCATCGAGCACCCTCAGTAAGGTTTCTTTCGAATCAAGATACTTGGTTTTATGTTTATCCATAGTTTTTGTAAATGTTAATCAAATTTTTTAATTGACGAAATTACCTTGTTTGCCAGTGGAGACTCTAAGGTTTTCTTGATATTAACAATAAACCCTAAGAACTCGGCATCCTTTATAAAATGTACTGTCACACTGTAATTTCCAGGAGGGACAGGTAAAGTTATCTTTTTTTGTTCTAAATGGTCTGAGAAAAGTGAAGGGTCTATTCTTTTTACCAATCTGATTCCAAAAAGAACTAGCTTTGTCAAAACTGAAAGAGCTAACAACCTAGATGCAATCTTTTCGGTGAAAGTGATTTGGTGAGTTCCCGGTGAAGATATATAAGACACATCAGCTATAGATAATAATCCGGATTTTACTTCAATTACTGCCCTATTTGTTCTACCTAGGTGCTCGTCAAACTTAATACCATCGATGGATAGATTGTTTCCTGCATATTTGACTTTTAAGCCAAAGGTTGTTGGTTGGCTCGCCATAAAGGCGAAAATTTTCCCAGAGTGAATAAGGGAAAACAATTTTCCCTCTAATGGGGTATCTTCTTCGAATTCTTGAGATTCATCTTTGATGATAAATAGTCCAGAGTTAGTCTTGATTTTTCCCTCAAAAATATAGGTGGCCGGGGAAAGCTGGGTTTTTTTCATTAATTAGTCTTATGAGTGATAAATACTAATATACATTAAATTCCTGCCCAAAAATTGATTCCTTGGCCAATTTAAGCCGTTAAGCTCATTTTGCCTTAGTCCACCCGCTTCGGGATGATAAAATAGGAGCGTAGACTGACGGCCCCGTCGTCTAGTGGTCCAGGACATTTGGTTCTCATCCAAAAGATCGCGGGTTCGACTCCCGCCGGGGTCACTAAGTTGGTTTTTGAAAGTGCAAAGACCTCGTTTAGTGCGATACATTGGGCAAATTCACCGGTTCCAGAAACTATTTCTTGATATGTCGGCGCTCGGTCGAAAAGTACCCCGAAATGTGATGCCTTAGCAACAGGATCAGTGCTATGTATCAACAAATCTTCTAGGTGTTCCAGAAAATATTTTATGTAGGCCATGACAACGTGTATATCTGATGGTTTTTCTTGTATAGCTTTTTGTTTTTCAGCCAAAAGTCCTGAAATCTCTTGATCATTTTTCACTAATTCTTCTTCGATGTATTTCATAGCAACCTCAGACGTTACATACTTTATTTTGTCAGCCGTAAGCTTCGCTTGGGCTTTTAGATCTGTGATTTTGGCGTCAATATTTACATTATCTGTACTCGACTCTTTCTGGCGTTTCTCCCATTCATCAATCACTGCTTTGACCAACGCATCAGAGTATCCATCAGCTAGGTGTATGTTTTTCACAAACTTCGTAATAGTCTCGTCAAAGTCCTTTTTACGGACTCTAAAGTAATGGCCACGTTTGTTGCAGTGATATGCCGGGTAATACTTACCCAAATGACCCCGTGAGGCACTCCCAAAGAGTGGTTTCTCACAATGTGGACATAAGACGATGCGTTTGTATGGAAAATCAGGATTTCTTGCACCTTTATTAATTAAGTATTCAGGCGGTCGCTTCTTGTAGATCTTTATGCCATTATTTTCTTCGATAATAGATATTTTGCCTCGATTGGCTTTATTAAATGTTTCAATTGAGACCAAGCCGTCAAAATGACCTTTTTGAGGATTTTCTTTAGTCCAGCTCGTGAGGTTTATACCTGCATAGAGTGGGTTTTTGATATATCTCCAAAACCCCTTAATGTTAAGTTTTTTACTACCTTTTTCCTTAATAATCTTTGTGCGGTCACGAGGGTCTCGGAAGTGCATAATTCTTGTTTTGAAGCCTAGATTATTTATCTCGTCAACGATCTGATAATCGCCTAGCGTCCCACGACAGCGTAGCTCAAACATTTTTATAATCCAAGCAGATTCTACGGGATGTGGCTTTAATATGACTCGTTTACCATTTGGCGTTTCTATTTTTTCATTTACAAATCCAAATGGCGCATTCCGCACCCAGTAACCCATTCGAGAATAGCGGATTTCGGCCCCTATCATACGACTCATGATGTCACGCATCTCGTCTTTAGCACGTTCGGCCTCAAGCATTTCAGATTTCTTGGTCGGTGAGTACACGCTCCATTTAAATGAGAGCCCTAAGTGCTCAAGCGTATTTACTTGTTGCTGTCCGATAACTCCGTATATATCGATTAACCTAACTTTGCATTTATCAAGCTGCATTTTTAATTCTTCATAGAAAAATGATCCTCCTCGGGTGAATCGGTCGATAGATTTAATGACGAATAACTGGATGTCGTTTTTAGGGTTTTTACAGTAATCAATAGCCTCTTGTACAGGTTGTTGCTCTTTGGAGGCTGACTCTAAAAATATAAAAATCTTTTTAATGTGAATGTTGTGAGCTTGAGCGTATCGCTCGATCTGTTCTTTTTGAGCTTCTGGAGAATCTCCTTCTACACTCTGTTTAACGGATGATATGCGAATCGCTGCGACGGCGTTATCAAGTTTAAAATTTGTATTCATAATTGTTCTATAGATAATTTCTTGAGCAGTGGTTTGCCGTTATTTTGATCTTTAATAATTCGATCAATGATTAAATTAGCAATAAATTGAACGCGCTCGGAAGGTGATAAGGTTGAAGCTATTACTCTGCTTGTAGAAGTCTTATTTGTTGAACCTTTTATTCGTCCCATATCTGTATTCTCTTAAATTATCATTATGCCTATAGAGATAATATACTATCCCTCTAGGGATAATGTCAAGCGCTTTATTTACCCTCATATTGAGCGCTTTTCTTCTCTTTCAATACTTGATATAGTTCGATATAATCTTTGTTAATTCCCTGCCCAAGTTATGAAGGTAACGGCAGGTATGACAAACAATCAAGCGATCCACATATATTGCCACTGGTGGCCACTGGGAGGGTTAATATGACCACTCAGGACTCTCAGTTACAGCAGTTGATTCAACAGGTTCAAAATCATCAGATCTCTAATATCCACGCGTATTTACTTTCCATTTCTATGGCGCTTCCGGTTTCAACTTCAAAGAAGCTCGAAATATACCATTGGCTTACATCTTTACCACTTCCAGAAGTATCGCCAATACAACTCACACTTCTAATAACTATAGGGCCAGTTATGGTCATCATAGCTATATTTGCTCTTATATCTCTGTTGCTGTGGATAATGAGAGTGGTCATTCCCTGGATACTGTCACAATTTGGTAAACGAGCGACTGAAAAAAAGCTACTCCAATTAACCTTTCCCGCAGATACGGATAAATCTGCTTTTGCGACAGAGCAGCTGTACTCACTTCTTCACACACTCTCAAAACAACATTCCTTCTGGGAAAGCGTTGTTCAACAAAAGAACGAATATTCGCTAGAAATTGTCTCCACCAAGAAAGAAGGCATTCGCTACGTATTGGCAGCCTCACCAAAATTTATTGAGACGATTAGTCGTAATCTTCGATCCTATCTACCTGGTATCAAGGTAAGTGAAATGAACGACTATCTTGGATCCTTGGTCGAGAATGCAGATAAAAAGTCTGTCGGTATTATCGAATTAAAGTTATCGAGTCATTTTGCCCTACCTCTTCAATCCCAAACAACAATCATAGAAAGTGATCCTATCTCGTATCTAACCGGCAACATGACAAAATTACTTCCAGGTGAGCTAATCTCCTGCCAAGTTGTTATCAGTCCAGTACTGACATCAATCCAGAAGGACGTGATAGCTGAGATTCTATCCCTGCGTTCTCGTATCTATAATGGCCAACCATTAACGGAAGCTGTTCAAAAGAGTGCATTCCAGAAGTTTGTGTCTTTACCAGGAATTTCTCTCATTTGGTTTCTTATACAAGCAACTTGGAAGGTATTGTCGTTTGTCGCCATGTTTGTTTTCAGTATGTTTATTGGACTATTCGATACCAGTGGTAAGTCTGTGCCATTTTTAATGGCACCAAGGATTACTCTCCCCATGGATATACTTAATCCCTATGAAAAAGAGCTATCCCAGATTATCAAGGAGAAAATAGATCAAAAACTCTTTGAGACATCGATTCGGGTGTTGGTTGTCTCGGCAAATGGTGACGAGGCCAGTACAAGGCTTAACGGGCTTCTGGCGGCATTTGGTCAGCTTGGAAGCCCTTATCAAACCTTTGTAGTAAAACACTCGATATTATCGAGTCACAGTCATGCTTTGAAGCAATTTAAGCTTCGGCAGTTGTCATTAAGTACATCTCTGAATGCAAACCCAATTCTCTCAACCTCAGAAGTATCGGACATTTATCATTTTCCTAATACCGATGGGTCGAAAATCGAAGACATGGTCAAAGTTCATAGTCGAGAGCTGCCGGCTCCGTTATCAATTAAAAACAATACGGCTTTCGATGTGATCTTTGGCAAGAATACCTACGGCAATAGTGACTCCGACATAGGTCTAACAGATGATGATCGATCGCGCCATGTCTATATCATCGGTCAAACGGGCTCGGGTAAGTCTACGATCATGTTCCATATGGCCAAAGACGATATCAATAAAGGTCGTGGTGTGGCGATTATCGATCCACATGGCGATCTAGCAGAGGATTTGTTAACCACGGTGCCTGATAGTCGCATAGGAGATTGTATTTACTTCAATCCGTTCGATTTACGCTATCCCGTTGGAGTTAATCTGCTTGAGCTAACACCTGGGCTTAAGGAAGACGACCTAGAGCAGGAAAAAGAATTAGTCTGTGAAAGCGTAATCTCAGTGTTTCGTCGAGTTTTCTCAAAAGATGAAAACACCGATGCCCACCGAATTGAATACATCCTTAGAAACACCATCTACACGGCCTTTACGATTAAGGATGCCACCATATTCACAGTCTATGACCTTCTCAATGATCCTAAATTTCAAAAAAGCGTCACAAAGAATCTTGAAGACGAAAATCTCGAGAACTTCTGGAAAAATGAGTTTGGCAGGGCAGGCAACTACCAGATCGTCAAAATGGTTTCAGGAGTGACGGCGAGAGTAGGAAGATTTCTCTTTTCTCCAACGGCCAAACGCATTCTTGAGCAACCAAACTCAACGATTAATTTTGACGAGATACTCAACTCAGGTAAGATTTTAATTTGTAATCTGGCCGAAGGAAAGTTGGGAGAAGATACCTCTCAGTTACTTGGCACAACGATCATTGCCAAACTCCAACAAGCGGCTATGCGTCGTGTGAGGACAAACAAGAATGAGCGAAAACCCTTTTATCTCTTTATCGATGAATTCCAGAACTTCGCGACCACCTCATTCACCAGGCTCTTATCTGGCGGGAGAAAATTTGGTCTTCGCCTTACCATTGCCGAGCAATCAACTTCTCAGCAGGAAGATCGAAATATCACAAACGTGATCTTGGCCAATACAGGGACGGTAATCTGTTTTAGGACAGCAAGTCCAATCGATGAACAGTTAATGATCGCTCAATTTGCTCCGTATGTAGATCAGCATGACATCGTCAATCTCCCTCGGTATAAATTTTATCTCAAGCTCTCAGCCGTTGAGCCCGAAGAACCGTTTTCAGGAGAAACACTACCAATGGTGCTTATTAAGGATGAAGACAGGGTGGAACGACTCATTGTTGAGTCTAGAAAAAACTATGCATCAGTATATAAAAAAACTCTTCGCAAAACTGTTCAATCAGAGCTAAAAACTAAAAAATCATCTAAAAAGATTGAATCAACCGACGATGTGGGGTCATTGCTATGAGTGTAAGCGTGTTTACACTGAAAATGCGATATCTTAAGGCTAAATACAATCAAAATCCCTACATCTATATTCCTTATATATAAGGAAGAGAATGGAATAATTAATACTATCTAACAACCATGAACACACAACAAGATCACATACTACTACATCTCTACAAATTCCGATTCTTAAATAGAAACCATATTCAACAATTACTTAATCATAAACAATTTAATCGCATTATTATCTGGCTCGATCAACTTACCGCATCTGAACATATCCGACGTTACTACAACCCTAAAACTGTTACTTTACCCGCAGTATATTCACTAGGACTTAAAGGAAGAAAATATTTAAAAGATAATCCAGAGCTTAAACAGATTAAATTAACGGTTCTTGATAGAGTCTGGAGAGAGCATACCTTATCAAATCAATTTCGCGAACATTGCCTGTTTATAGCAGATTGCTATTTATCCCTTGTAAAGCTCGTCAAAACTACTGGGGCAAAGTTACATTTCTACACTAAGACTGATCTACTGGGTTTAAAGTATCTGATATTGCCTCATCCAGATGCCTATTTTTCTATAGAAGAACCGAACGGGAACAAAAAAAGTTACTTTCTCGATGTATTTGATGAACTCCCAGCCAGAATGGTGATAAGAAAACGTATCCGCCAATATTTTCAATACTTTGAAAATGCCTACTGGCAGGATCATAACAAAAATGCCTTTCCGGCAATTATCCTTGCATGTCCGGATACAAGATCATATAACTATACAAACCTTCAAATTCAAAAGCAGCTAGAGCAAAGTCCTGAATTATCGTTTTATCTCTCGTTAAGATCGGATATAAAATCCAAAGGCTTATTAAGAGAAGTGTTATACAAAGTTAAAGTAGAAAATGACTAACTACGGCATGAAGAAATAGTTATATTCATCAAATGGAAAGTGTCCGGCGGGTTTGTTCAAGAGTAGATCAGCCATTTCCCAGGCAGTCATGTTTTCTGAAATTCTATATTCTGCGTTGGTATCTATTGTGCCATCCTTGCCCACTTTAATTGCTTTATCGCTTGGCGTGGTGTCTTTTGTGTGTTCCAAAGCGTATCTGAATGCTTTTTCGTCTCGTACAAAGCCGTAATAGAAAAGATTCCCTATAAGAGCGTCGAGTGTAACCTCTGTACTAATCCTTAAATCTGCTGTTCCGTCTACTCCTGGCTTCGATCTAATTTGCTCTGCCTCGGCTACGGACATATTAAGGCGCTCAATGAAATAATCTTCTACCTTTTTGGCTGATTCCCAGTCTTTCCCAGGAGCTTTAAAATTTTCTTCGTTGGGTTTGGTGAAGAAATTATATCCACCAGATACCAACAATAAAAGTACGATCAATAGGCTTATTTTCTTAATCATGCCTTTATTATAGACCTTTTAAGCTAGTAATCTTCACTTCGTCCGAGGAACCTATTCAGCTCTTTACGTCCTTCTTCCGTCTGGCGGAACTCATAAAATAATTCGGCCCCTTTATCACTAAGGAATGGAATAAACTCGGGCAATTTATCCATTTCAATTTTACGAAACTCCTGCAACCGCATATCCACAGTGTAACCTTTAAAAACTGGTAATATTCTGATCATATTTTTCCTTTCTTGAATACCCATCCGCGGGGTTGGGGCCCCGCGGTGGATCCAATATTTATAATTTTGCTTTTGGCATAACCTCACTAATTCTCTTTTCCCCAAAGTAGAGATCTCGCTCTATCCCTAAACCTAACTGGCCGCGATAGCTTTCCAGCTCATCCAGAGAAAAAGAACCCCATTCGTCGTTCCAGTCTCCAAAAATCGAGACATAACCGAAGAATATTTTCTCTTCTGGGTCGTATTCGGTCGCGTACCATGTACCCGCGCCTGTTGGGTTAAAGAATTTCGCAACCACAACAGGATCGCTGCTGTCTTCTTGTCTGCCTAGCTTGGCAAACCTCTCTAGTAGTCCTTTTGTAAGTAGTTTCATAATTTCTCACCTCCTTTTGGCTTCTTCCCGAAAATTAATAGTTGGGAAGCATGCCCATGCTTCCCATACCAGGGGAACCCAAAGCAGGGTGAAATTTTGCAAGGGCGTAGTGAAACGAAGTTTATTGAAGCGAAGCGAAAACCCTTGCAAAAAGAGGGGTAAGACCCCTTCTTAACTGCCTTAGTAATCTTCATAAAATCTTAATATCGGCAGGAGTACGATTTGACTATGAATATCAAGTCTCAAGACCTAGATAAGCAGGAATTGATCCGAAGATTACGTTTGGTAAAGGATATTGTCAGTAAATTAATTGATCAAATGGAAGCCGGAATTGATTGGGAATTAGCACACACGCAATTAGTAGTTGCCATGACGCAATTGAGGTATGTGAACCGCCGATTAGCCATTCATCACCTTGTGGTTTGCATAGCAAATAGATTAAAGAAACAACATAAACCAGACGAATCGCAACAAAATATTACTGAATTTATAAAAACATTTAATTATATAAACTAATATGTCACCAAAAACGTTAATTATCTGGATGCTCGTCTTTATAGCCTCGGTTGTTGGAATTGCTTTTCTTTTGACTGCCGGTCAGACACCTACTCCTGCAACAGCTTCATTTGCAACGCAAGACACCGATCGCCCTAAGGCTGAAACGAGTAATACTTCAAGAAATCTTGGTGAGATAAAAGTGTCTGATGTTAAAGTTGAAGACTACACAGTTAAGAACGCTGGTACCAAGCCACTACAAATCCTGAATGTTAATTCAAGTTGCGGCTGTACTGCCGGACAGATTATCTACCAAGGTAAAACCAGTAAAGAGTACAGCATGCATACCCAGAGCGGGTTTGTCACCGAAATTGCCCCAGGTGATACCGCCACCATTCGTCTAACCTACAGGCCAGCCTCAATGCCGGTGTACGGGCTAGTTGAACGCGAAGTATATGTAGAGACCAATGATCCTGCAAACTCGAAATTGATATTTAGCATTACGGCAAAGGTCAAATAACTATGGATACAAACTTTCTCTTCGGCATCTCGTTAACGGCCTCGTTCCTCGCGGGAGTTTTGGCATTATTTGCCCCATGCTGTATTACGTTCCTACTGCCCTCATATCTAGGCACAATCTTTAAAGAACGAGGACGGATCATGTACTACACGCTTATCTTTGCGCTTGGTCTCGCATTCGTGCTCGTTCCCATCGCGCTAGGCATTCGTTCAGCTATATTTTTCTTAGATGCATATCACACACCCATCTACTATCTAGGAGCCCTCATCATGATACTCATGGGTGTTATGACCTTAAAACCCGTCTTTCACTTGCCACAGTTTTTCCACGTCTCTGGATTACAGGGCAAGAAAGTAAATACAGCAAGTGTGTTTGGATTAGGCCTTATGTCTGGCCTTACCTCAGCCTGCTGTGCGCCTGTCCTTTTTGCCGCAGTAACGTTAACGTCGCTTTCACCTTCGCTATTCCAGGCATTAATAGTATCTCTTGCCTATGTCGTTGGTATCGTGATGCCCCTCTTTATCATGTCGATGTGCTATGAGAAAGCTACTGGAAAAGTCACGGGGGCCAATAGGCAGAAAATCTACACGGTACTAAAAAATCTGGGAGCCGGAATCTTTTTCCTGACAGGCATACTGATTGCTATTTTTAATTACCTTGGCAAGATTCAAATGAATCAGATGGAGCCCTACAGCATAAAAATCCGAATGATTGTTTTTGAGATCGCCAAATATTTCCAAAACCCACTGGTTGACCTGGCAGTGTTTGGAATAGTCCTGTATGCCTTTTATAAACTGCTGCGCTACAAAGGAGGCCAAGGTGAAAAATAAATTATTCCCAATCCTTCTCGTCAGTGTCGTAGCCAATACTGTTCTTGCAGCCGTCTTACTTGCCCCAAAGTTATCAATATGGAGAGCAAATGGGTTTAAGTCAGTGAGTAAATCAACTACAACACAAGTATCGACTGCAAATAAAGACAACGTATTTGACGAAGTAAATCCTGTTTCAGGCTTCAAAATTAATGCTAGTTATGGCCAGCTCGGTCCGAAAATGATTGCAATGGGAGTTATCGATCCGGACAAGTTTAAAAACACTTATGAAAAGTCCAATCAACCACTCACTCCAGAGCAAGAGCTGATACTCTCAAAAGGTTCAGATGAGACAATATCCATTACTCGAGAGAATTCATATTTTCTCCTTAATTACTTCTGGGCGGTAGGGCTGGCTAACAAATCTAAGATTTTAGATGAAGGAGAAATGATCAAATATGGTGGCAAAGAGGGTGCCGGCAACTTTGCTTCAACCGGTGGTTGGAGTCTCTCAAAGGGAAATGCCATGAACTATTACTCTAAATCTACCCTCATTCCGCTTACAAAAGAACAGGAAGCATTAGTTGAGCAGGTGGCCTCAAACATCTATAGACCGTGCTGTAATAATTCGACCGCATTTCCAGACTGCAATCACGGGATGGCACTTTTAGGAGTACTGCAACTCATGGCCAGTAATGGCGCAACCGAAAAAGAAATGTATGAAGCTGCTAAATATGTGAATGCATTCTGGTTCCCTGGCAATTATTACGATTTGGCGCTCTACTTTCAGAACAAAGAGGGTAAGTCATTCAAAGATATTGATGCGAAAACCTTATTAAGCAAAGACTATTCTTCTGCTTCCGGTTGGCAAAGTGCCAAGCAATGGTTAGCTGATAAAGGCCTTATACAACAACCACCTAAACAAGGTGGTGGATGTGGAGTCTAAGTCATATGACTTCAGTAATGTTTACAAAGGAATTGCAAATCTTTAAGGCCTTTGCTAATGCTAAGCGTCTTAACATAGTGTCGCTACTGAGAAAGCAAGAATTAAATGTGCACGAGCTCGTTAGTTTCATGAAGTATCGACAATCAAATATTTCACAACATCTCATGGTATTAAAAAATGTAGGCATAGTAACGTCAAGACGGGATGGGAAAAATATGTATTACCGACTATCAACATCCACTATTGGGGAAATTCCTGATATTATGATTAAAGAACTAGATAAGTCCTAACCTATGACATCACAATCGAAGGTTCGCACATATAGTGAAAGCGCAAAGATTTTAGCTGCCCCTTCTGAAGTATTTGATTATATCGACGACCATAATAAATTTTCCTCCCACATGAATACCGCAAGTCCAATGATGGGTGGCGGCAAAATGAACACCTATGTTGATGAGCTTAAAGGGAAGGCTGTAGGATCTCATATCAAAATGGACGGCAAAGTGTTTGGAATCTATATATCGCTGGACGAAGTGGTAACTGAGCATGTTCCACCACACCGTAAGGTTTGGAAAACAGTCGGCACTCCAAAGCTTCTCATCATCGGTCAGTATCAGATGAAAGTAGAAATTGAACCTGATGGCTCGGGCTCTAAGCTTACCGTATCCATTGACTATGAATTGCCAAAATCTTTCGTCTGGCTTGGCAAGCTGTTAAGCGGATGGTATGCCAAATGGTGTGTCCAACAAATGCTCTACGGAACGCAAAAATATTTTATTCGTATAGAGGGAGGTGAACATCATGAAACATAATCCTATGACCACAGCAAACGCAGCCGCAACAACGGTCGGTATTATCTACGTAGTATGTAGACTGTTGGTCGGTCTATTTCCTGATCTTATGATGTCTATTGCACAATCCTGGTTCCATGGGCTCACGATTGGCTCTTGGAGCATATCAACAGGGAACTTTATCGTGGGGCTAATATCGGCGGTCGCGTCCGCGTGGGTTGCTGGTTATCTCTTTGCCGCAAGCTATAACAGCTTTCTAAAAAAGTAGACCTAAAACCGAGTCTTAATGATTTCTTCATGAATTTTTAATATAATAGATTCATGAGAGTCTTAATTGTCGAAGACGAACGTCGTCTCTCCAATATCATCAAAAAGGGTTTTATCGAGGACGGCTTTGCTGTTGATCAAGCATTTGACGGTGAAGAAGGTCAATATTTGGCCGAAAGTGAGCAGTACGACCTTATTGTGCTCGATATCATGCTTCCCAAACTTGACGGTCTACAAGTGTGTAAAGAACTGCGTAAAAAGAGTATTAAGACCCCTGTGCTTATGCTCACCGCTAAATCTACATTAGAAGATAAAGTCGCCGGACTTGATAGCGGTGCTGACGACTATATAACCAAGCCATTCTCTTTCGTTGAGTTTCGCTCACGAGTACACGCCCTCATTCGCCGCAGTCATCAGGATATATCACCGATTTTGTCTGAAAATGATCTTATTCTCGATCCACTAAAACACAGTGTGCAAAGAGCGAATAAGGCTATCACCCTCACCCCGAAAGAATTTGCGGTTCTTGAGCTCCTTATGCGCCATAAGGGAGAAGTCGTATCACGTACGATGATTATCGAGCATGTCTGGGATTACAATTTTGATGGTATGAGTAACGTGGTTGATGTGTTTGTCGGCACTCTCAGGAAAAAAGTAGATACCGGTGCAAAGGTTAAGCTTATCCAGACCGTTCACGGCGTGGGGTATAAGATTGGATAACATGAATAAAAAATCAATCCGATTTCGTCTAACACTTTGGTATTCAATTGCTTTCTTTGTCAGTACAGCTATTGTTTTTGCCGTATTTTTCTACATCACCAAGCAGACACTTCTTAACCAAACAGACCGTTCGATCATTGCCCATGCAGAAACGCTAACGAAGATGGTGGGAGATGAACAGCCGAGCATGGCTCAAGGAGTTTTTAACCAAGGAATTATTAGTCAGCAATTTATGGAAATGCCGGGAATGCTCGTCCTTATTACCGACAAATCCGGGAAAATTACGGGCAGTTCTCAAGTCGGAGCGGACGAAAATACTATACTTAAAGACCTTATTGAAAAGTCCAGTAATATCATAAAACCTACCTTTGTAGAACGCCGTATTGGCACAACAACACTCCGGATTGGCGTATTCCCCATAATACAAAATGGTGAATCGAACGGTCTTATTTTTATGGGTGATCCGGTTGATGCAATCTACGACTCCTTCAAAAGCCTGATTTTGACTCTGACCGCGGTTTATCTCCTTATCGCAATCCCTGCAATAATCGGGAGCTATTTACTGGCAAAAAGCGCCTTACAACCGATTCAGAAGATATCTTCAGACCTCCAATCAATTACTAGCCAAGATTTGAATCGACACGTAGCTGTTCCCAATACCGAAGATGAAGTGTCAGAACTTGCAGTAACGTTTAACGAATTACTCCAAAGACTTCACGAATCTTTTAAAAGAGAACGTCAATTTATCGGTGACGTTGCCCATGAACTGAAAACACCAGTAGCTACGTTAAAAGGAGAAATTGAGTTAGCGTTGTCAAAAAAACGCACGAATGAGGAATATAAAAATGCGTTTGGAGAAACACTTATCGATGTCAATCGATTGTCTACTACGATCAGAAACATTCTCGATTTAGCGTGGATCGGCGCCGACAAGGCAATAAGTACGAATCAACAAACTGATCTTACGGCTGTACTTGTGGAACTGAAAGATATTGCCGTCAAACTAGCCGCTCAAAAACATATCACGGTCAAAAGTCATATTGCCGAAGGCATTCAGGTTACCGGATCAGAAGACAAACTTTCCCGCGCAATTCTTAATATCCTCGATAACGCAGTGAAATATACGCCGAAGAATGAGACAATTTCTATTTTTCTGCGTACCAAAAACAGTGAGGCGGTGGTTGAAGTTATTGATTCAGGCAATGGCATTCTAGAAAAAGACCTACCCCATATATTCGACCGTTTCTATCGTGGGTCAAAAACTGCTAAAACACTTGGCTCAGGTCTTGGACTCGCAATTGCTCAAGGAATCATAGAGTCCCACGGTGGCACTATTTCAATAGCAAGCAAAGTCGGTAAGGGAACACACGTCACCATATCGCTTCCTCTGAAAGCCAAGTCCTAATCTTCATACTTTCTTAATCTGGTCTTTTCTATAATCATGGTAAGGAGGTTAGATATGGATCATTCAAAAATGGATCATTCAACCAATGAGAATACTCAAAAAAAGACAAAATGGCTGCTTATATGCCTAGGAGTAGCTGTGGTGATATTAATAGCAGTTAAAGTATTCGCAGTACCACTAACAAATGTGGTGTACTTTGGAGCAATACTAGCATGCCCACTCATGCATATATTAATGATGCGAAATGGCGGACATAAGCACTAGCTCTATCTTCATAAATTCTTAATAACTAAATCGGTAAAATTAATTATATGAAAATAAATAAACCGCTCATCATCGTAGTAGTACTAATTATTTCCGGCTTCATTATATGGAAACAGACAAGTCCAGTTGACCTGAAAACAGATACTCAAAATAATGTTGTTCAAACAGATGAATTAACAACTATTAAACTGTCCAGCCTACAAAACGGCGATTACACACCAAAAACAGTCAAGGTAAAATTAGGTACAAAAGTGAGAATCGAAGCAGATTCAAACACACTCACCGGATCCATGGGTAGACTTATTATTGATGGTTATGAATTAAGCAAAGACATAACCCCGGAAAGTAATGTGCTGGAATTTATTGCAGATAAACCAGGACAATTTAGGATGCACTGTGCAAATAATATGGGTAATGGCACGCTCATTGTTAAATAGCTCTTTGAAACATATTTCCTCCCGTGTAGTATGATGGGATAAGACTTGTTATATCTGGAAACTTAAGGAGGGTGAACATGAAAAATAATAACATAACGTATGGATTTGTAGGTGTGATTATCGGCGGTGTACTGGTCTGGTTGAGTATATCTTCAGGTGTCCGGTCAAATAATTACGGCATGATGCGAATGATGGGATTCTCTTCTTTTAATCAGTCAAATAATACGCAATCTTCCCAGCTTGACGCCCACTTTATCGAGCAAATGATCCCTCATCACGAGGATGCCATTACCATGGCTAAGCTCGCTCAAACAAAGGCTAAGACTCCGGAAGTAAAACAGCTGGCAGAGAACATAATTGATTCTCAAGGCAAAGAAATCGACCAGATGAAATCTTGGTACAAATCTTGGTTTGGGAAAGACCTACCTACAGGCAGAGCAGTCATGAACCAGCACGGCATGATGGGTAGCACGTCCTCCATGCATATGGGAATGATGGGCAACGACTCAGACGCAACACGACTAGAAGATGCTCAAGATTTTGACCGCGCTTTTGTTGAAGACATGATTCCACACCATCAAATGGCCGTGATGATGGCAAGCATGTTAAAGGATGGCACGACTCGTCCTGAAATGAAAAAACTAGCAGACGATATTGTCACTGCTCAAACTCGTGAAATAGAAATGATGAGATCATGGCTTGCCAATTGGAATAAATAAATATGTATACCTGCTCAATGCATCCGGAAGTGAGAGAAGATGAGCCGGGTAAGTGCCCAAAATGTGGCATGGATTTAGTTCTTGAAGAAAATGGAAAGTAATTTCTTCACCCGGAATTAATCCTAAGCTCACGATTTCTTCATACATGTGTTGCTAGACTGCGGATATATGTATGACTATGGAAACTGGTTACTCGTTTTTCTCAATATCGGTATATTTCTCTATTTCTTAAAAAGTTCGTTTAAGCCAAGAACAAAAACAGATTGGCGAACATATCATACCTTCGGGGCATTTATCGTTGCCTTATTTGCAGAAATGTATGGCTTCCCGCTCACAATATATTTATTAACATCATTTTTTGGTAAAAAACTTGGTTTAGATTTCACCCATGATAATGGTCACATCCTCAATACGCTTTTAGGAATCAAGGGTGATCCACACTTTAGCATCCTTCATATCATCAGTTATGCCCTTATTATTGGCGGATTCTCTCTCCTGGCTAATGCGTGGGAGATATTGTACAAAGCTCAAAAAAGACAAAAACTAGCAACGTCCGGAATTTATACATATATTCGACACCCTCAGTATTTAGCTTTCATCCTCATCATCCTTGGATTTCTTGTGCAGTGGCCGACACTTATCACGTTACTCATGGCGCCGGTTCTTATATGGAGATACTTCCGCCTTGCAAAGACTGAAGAACTGGAGATGTACAAGCAGTTTGGCATTTCCTATACACGATACTTAAAACGTACATCTGCATTTATCCCATCGCCCCAGCAGGTACTACAGAGATTAATAATCAAACCTGCCTCTGCGAATATCTAATTAGGTAACTTATGAATCAAGAAACAAACACTATGTCAAACAGGGAACCAATTAGGGCGAGTGTAGCAACGTTAGCCATACAGCTCGTCAGTCTGCTTGTTTTTACCGACCTTATCTACAGCATAATTAACTTCTTTTTGATGAAAGTGTATTTTTTGCAAGGAGTTTTACCTTTTGATACCCATAGATATATCATCTTTATCTTAGCGATGCTTCATATTGGAAAGAGCATCTTTCAGGTCATATTTGTGTTGAAATTTGTTATGAAATGGATCGGTAGCTCTTACTTTATCGACGACGCCCACCTTGTCAAACGAGATGGCATTATGAGTGTGATTGAAAAGACATTTGATCTAGACAATATTCGCTCAATTACAATTAATCAGGGTATATTGGGGAAAATCTTTAATTTCGGAGATATTGTCATAGAAATAAGTGCTCCTGGCGATTATCTCGATCAAATCCTGCTTTCAAACCTCGCTGACCCTCAGAAATTTGAACAAAAAATTCGTGGACATTGTAAGTTTGTGCAATAAAACAAATGCATGCATAATGAAGTAAGTATGAAACCTATGGAAATGACCATGTATACCTGCACGATGCATCCAGAAATCAGGAAAGAAAAGCCAGGGAAGTGTCCCAAGTGTGGCATGACGCTCGTTCCTGTTGAAATGAACCATGAAGAGATGGGTCATTCGGAACATAAAGCTCATACGATGAAACTAACGTCCGAGATGTCCATTTGGGAAAAACTCAAAATGAGTATGACTATGACCATGGGTATGGATCATACGGGACTCGCCGGACGAGAAATGGCGAAACTGATGGAAGAAGATATCAGAAACAAATTCTTCTTCGCACTACTTCTTACGATCCCAATTCTTGCTTATTCAATGGGTCGAACGATGTTTGGCTGGAATTTACCATCCCCGCTACCTATTCCTTGGTTACTTTTTATTCTTACCACGCCAGTATTCTTCTATAGCGGTTGGTTATTCTTATATTCATCCTATTTTGAGCTCAAGACGCTTCGCCTCGGCATGTCGGTTCTTATCGCTGTGGGTATTACGGCTGCCTACGGATTTAGTGTTGTTTTAACGCTCCTTGGAAGTAGTGACTCATATTATGAAGCTGCTGCGATGCTTATCACTTTCGTCCTCTTTGGCCATTGGATGGAAATGAAGTCACGTCGTGGCACCACCGATGCACTTCAGGCCTTATTTAACCTTGTTCCCCCGCAAGCCAGATTATGGAAAAATGGAGTGGAATCAATGGTTCCAACAGCGAGTATTGTGCTTGGTGACATATTGATCTTAAAACCTGGTGATAAAGTGCCTGTTGATGGTGAGATTATCGAGGGAGAGACTGCCATCGACGAATCGCTCGTCACAGGCGAATCGCTACCTGTTTCCAAGTCGATTGGAGATTCTGTCATTGGCGGATCAATTAACACCTCGGGTTCTGTAAAGTTTAAGGCGACTAAGGTTGGAGAAGATACAGCGCTCGCCCAAATTGTGAAGATGGTAGAAACCGCTCAAAACTCCAAAGCCCCCGGACAAAAAATTGCTGATCAGTTTGCAAAGTATTTAGTAATTGTGGCTGTTGGTGGTGGACTCTTGACTTTTACCGTCTGGTTTTTTGTACTTGGGCAACCTCTCCTATTAGCACTTACTTTTGCAATCTCGACCGTCGTCATTGCTTGCCCAGATGCGCTTGGGTTGGCCACCCCAACTGCGGTAGCTGTAGGTACGGGACTTGGTGCGAAACATAACATTCTCATCAAAGATGCACCAACTCTTGAACAGGTATCAAAGATACAATCGGTAGTACTGGATAAAACCGGCACACTCACCGAAGGAAAGCCTCGCATAACCGACGTAGTGGCAGCCAAAGGCTTCACAGAGGATCAAATAATTGAGCTGGACAGTGCTGCTGAGGCCAAATCTTCTCACCCATTAAGCATGGCTATCCTTGAGGAAGCGAAGCGAAGAAAGATTGTTGTTCCATCAAAGGTAGAAAAATTCAATAACCTTGCCGGTCATGGCGTTGAGGCTATAGTAAATGGCAAACATGTGCTTGTTGGTACAACAAGGCTCATGAATGACTGGAAAGTAGACACGACAACCTTACAAACTGATATTGACCGCCTGCTCTCAGAAGGAAAAACGATCATGATACTTGCAGTAGATAAAAAAATCGCAGGTGTCGCCGCTGCCTCTGATCCAATTAAGGCAAACGCCAAAATAGCTGTTACCCGCATGAAGGAAATGGGACTCGAAGTTGCCATGATTACCGGAGACAATAAAAAAACTGCTGAAGCGATTGGGAAAGAACTGGGTATAGATAGAATTTTTGCTGAAGTATTACCGGAAGACAAAGCCTCGTATGTAAAGAAACTCCAATCAGAGGGTAAATTTACTGCCATGGTTGGCGACGGGGTAAATGATGCCCCAGCTTTGGCTCAGGCCGATATTGGGATTGCAATTGGTGCAGGAACCGATGTAGCCATAGAAACGGCCAAGGTGGTCCTCATGAAATCAGATCCTGCCGATATATTACGAGCAATCCGACTTTCTAAAGCCACAGTCAGAAAAATGAAGGAAAACCTAGTCTGGGCAAGTATTTACAATATCTTGGCAATCCCAATCGCTGCTGGGGTACTCTATCCACGCTATGGTATCACTTTACGCCCAGAATTTTCCGCGCTTCTTATGAGTATTTCTTCAATTATCGTGGCTACAAACGCAGTACTCCTGAAACGAGCTGAAAAAGACTTGATAACTGTCTGAAAGTTTTAAATCTTCCTCACAAATCTTCATAAAATCTTAATACCGGCTCTTGTATGCTCTAACAATGAGCAAACAAAAAATCCAAATCAAAGGAATGCATTGCCGATCATGCGAGATATTAATTGAAGATGAACTTAAAAAAGTTCGTGGCGTCCAGTCTGTTTATGTGAATCATAAAACAGGAATTGCTGATGTGAACTGCGACTGTGAGTTAGATGGTAACGAAGTTAAGCAAGCTATTGAAAAAGCTGGTTATACGATTGGCGAAGACGGCAAAATTCATTTCTTTTCCCGCAATCACAGAGACTACATTGATGTCGGTATAGCTTTCTTTATCACCACTGCATTATTTCTAATTGCAAAATCCGTCGGACTTTTCGATCTAAGTAAGTCGATCTCAGGTAGTTACTCTAGCCTTCCCATTGTTTTCTTGGTCGGTTTAACTGCTGGCGTCTCTACGTGTATGGCGCTCGTTGGAGGCTTAGTTCTTGGTGCCTCATCTCGGTTTTCTGAGCAATTCCCCAATGCAACAGGTATGGAAAAGTTCAAGCCGCATTTGTTTTTCAATCTTGGAAGAATCATTTCATATACCATTCTTGGTGGCGTTATCGGGTTAGCCGGATCATTCTTTCAATTATCCACGTCAGTTCTTGGTTTATTAACGGTAGCCGTTGGATTAGTTATGCTTCTTCTTGGAGGCCAGTTAATCGACATCTTTCCTATCTTGAAAAAAGTATCCTTTACTCTTCCCAAGGGATTATCCAGGATGCTTGGTATTGCTGAGAAAACGCAACTTGAATATAGCAATAAAAACGCAGCTATCATGGGAGCTACTACTTTCTTTCTCCCCTGTGGCTTTACCCAAGCAATGCAACTCTTTGCTATGAGTACTGGTAGTCCCATACAAGGAGCTTTAACGATGGGTGTGTTTGCCCTCGGTACAGCACCTGGTCTCTTGGGAGTTGGCGGATTAACATCAGTCGTCAAGGGAAATGGCGCGAGATTATTCTTCAAAACAGCTGGAGTGGTCGTCATTATGCTTGCATTTTTTAATGTCGGAAATGGATTAAATCTCCTGGGTGTTCCACAGGTACTTGGTGCAGTTACTTCAAAGGCGACTGCAAAGTCTGATCCAAATGTCACTATGGTAAATGGGGTGCAAGTTGTCCGTATGACTCAAGCATCATCTGGCTATTCACCGAATAAATTCACGATTAAAAAAGGTATTCCCGTTAAATGGATAGTAACATCAAAGGATATCTATTCCTGTGCCAGCAGCATTGTTTCCCAACAGCTTGGTATTCGTAAAAGCTTAGAGCTCGGAGAAAATGTCTTTGAGTTCACTCCCAAAGAAACAGGCACCATTCGTTTCTCATGTCTCATGGGGATGTATACCGGATCGTTCACAGTAGTTGATGAAACTGGCAGTGCCCCATCTACCACCCAAATAGCCAGTACGACACAAACACAAAATACACAGGCGGCGGGTTCGTGCAGTGCTAGTGGCGGAGGGTGTGGTTGCGGTGCCAAAAAGCAGGTTATTGCACAAAATAACAATTTACCTGCGGGCGAAACGGTCAACCAAGGAAATGTCCAACTTATCAAAACGACATACACCGCAAGCAGTGACATCCAGCCAAACACCTTTACCGTCAAGGCAAACCAACCTGTACGATTTGAAATTGATGCCAAGGAAGATGGTCAGGGGTGCATGGGAAGCATTACGGTACCCACGCTCACTCAAAAGATTGAAATATTAACCAAAGGAGAAAAAGTAGTCTTTGAATTTACCCCAACGAGTAAAGGAACATACAACATTACCTGTGGTATGGGGATGCAAAGAGGTCAAATACAAGTTATTTAAAGGAGGAAATTATGAAAAAACAAACCATTAAATTATCAGGCCTTACCTGCCCAGCCTGTAAAAAAATTACTGAAAAAAGAATAGGAGGGCTGGATGGCGTTACAAATGTTGAAACTACGATTGAAACCGGACTGGTAGCAATCGAGGCAAATCGAGAAATTTCTGCCCAAGAAATTAATAACGTATTGAAAGATACACCATATAAAACCATTTAAAACAAAAAACATATGAAAAGAACAATCAACTTAGATATTAAAGGAATGCACTGCCAATCATGCGAAATGCTGATTAAAGACGAACTTATTTCCCTTCCGGGGATCAAAGATGTGAGTGTCGATCACAAAGCTGGAAAAGCAACAATTATCACTACCAATGGCCAGGTAACCGATCAGGCGATTATAGACGCGGTAAAAAGTGCCGGGTATCAGAGTCTCATCGTGGGAAAAACAGGCATGAACCTTGCACAGCAAGCAACGCCATTATTTACACTTCCTCCAGAAATTGAAATTGACGGTAAAGTAGGCCAAGACGAGGATGGACACTGGACAATTAAAGGAATCTTGCGTTTCGGATCAGCACAAAGAACAGAATCTGGACAATCCATAACATCTGAAGGCGTTGTATCACAAGTTGCCCTAACAGGTAAAACAGAACGGACTAGCCTAGTTATTTCAGGCATGCACTGCTCATCGTGTGCATCTATTATCGAACGTCAATTAAAGAAAGTTCCGGGAGTTGCAGAAGCAAAAGTTAATTTTGCCTCAGAAAAAGCTTCGATTCTCTATAACACTGGATCAGCAAAAACTGATGATCTAATAAAAGCAGTGGAAAAAGCTGGATATAAGGGAATGCTAGCCAGCTCAGAAGATTCACAAGCTCAAGCCAAGCGTCAATTATCAGAAATCAAAGGGCAATGGAAAAAGTTCTTGTTTGCCCTGATCTTATCTTTCCCAATGATATATTTCATGTTCCTTGATTTCTTTAGTTTCTTGCCTGGTGGTAAAACACTTCTTCCTTATATAGGCATAGTGTCGTTTATTTTAGCTACTCCGGTTCAATTTATTACCGGCTCGAGCTTCTATAAAGGTATGATTTCAGCTCTAAAGATGCGTACCTTTAACATGGATAGCCTGATAGCCATAGGTACATCAGTGGCGTATTTTTACAGTGCTGTCAATTTTATTCAGTACTACGCGACCACCAATTCTCTTATTGGATTGGCTGGAGCGAAGATTCCAGAGCTATATTTTGAAACAGCAGCGTTCTTAATCACCTTTGTCATCTTGGGTAAATATCTCGAGGCAAAAGCAAAAGGAAGAACTGGTGAGGCAATTAAAAAACTCATGGGACTTCAGGCAAAAACTGCCAGAGTAATACGAAATGGTGAAACTCTAGATATCCCAACTGATCAGGTTGTGAAAAATGACATTATTGTGGTTCGTCCCGGAGAAAAGGTTCCAGTAGACGGCGTAATTATGAAAGGTTCCTCCTCAGTCGATGAATCAATGATCACGGGAGAAAGTATGCCGGTTGAAAAACATGTTGATGATATGGTTATCGGCGGAACTATTAATAAAGTAGGTAGCTTCGAGTTTATGGCAACCCGTATTGGATCGGAAACCACTTTATCCCAGATCATTCGCCTCGTTGAGGATGCGCAGGGGTCTAAAGCACCTATTCAGGCAGTAGCAGATCGTATTTCTGCATACTTTGTACCAGGCGTTATCGCGATAGCTGCGCTCACATTTGTGGTCTGGTACTTCTTCTTGGGGGCACCACTCTCATTTGCCCTTATGGCATTCACTGCCGTGATTGTTATTGCTTGCCCGTGTGCGCTTGGTCTAGCTACCCCTACGGCCATTATGGTAGGTACTGGGGTTGGTGCTGAGCATGGGATCCTCATCAAAGGTGGAGAGCCTCTTGAGAGTGCCAGCAAGATCAATACTATTGTTTTTGATAAAACAGGCACGATCACCAAGGGCAAGCCCGAAGTGACGGATGTAGAGGACTTAGGGGAACTTGACGAGGAAGAAGTGCTCATGATTTCGGCTAGTCTCGAAAAGCAATCTGAACATCCACTAGCTGAAGCCATATATTCTTATGCACAGGAAGAAGGGGTTGTTCTCAAAGAAGTGGATAAATTCTCAGCCATTCCAGGGCATGGTGTAAAAGGAACGATTGGAAAAGTTGAGTATTTCTTTGGCAACCGTAAGCTCATTACTGATACGTTGGGCTTAGACATAGCCAAATTCGACCGAAAGCTCACTCGTCTGGAAGAACAAGGTAAAACTGCCATGATTCTGGCGACCAAAAAGGGAGTTCTTGGATTCATTGGAGTAGCCGATACCGTCAAGGAGACTTCTCGAGAAGCCGTTGAAATGCTTACCAAAATGGGTATCGAGGTCTGGATGATTACTGGTGACAATACAAAAACTGCCAAAGCCATTGCCTCTCAGGTTGGCATAACAAACATTCTGGCAGAGGTATTGCCTCAGGACAAAGCTAATGAAGTCAAAAAACTTCAAGATGCTGGTAAGAAAGTAGCAATGGTTGGAGATGGTATTAATGATGCACCCGCACTTGCTCAAGCTGATTTGGGTATTGCCATGGGATCTGGCACGGATGTGGCCATGGAAACTGGTGGCATCGTGATTATCAAAAATGATCTCCGGGATGTTGTGCACGCATTGGAACTTTCCAAAACGACCGTACAGAAGATACAGCAAAACATGTTCTTTGCGCTCTTCTATAACGTCATCGGAATTCCAATTGCCGCACGCATATTCTCGTTCGTCGGATTGGTATTAAAGCCAGAGCTTGCAGGCCTTGCCATGGCTTTAAGTTCTGTGTCAGTTGTAGGGAATTCACTACTCTTGCGCCGTTACAAGCCAGGAAAGAAGAACTATATCTCAATGTTTGCACCAGCTGTCATGATGATAGCGTTCACTTTCTTGTTTATCGAGTTTGCCAGGTTCAGCTCTACTATGGCCGCACCTACAAATATGGAAAATAAGGAAAAGACCGGTCAAGTACAGGTCGATAAAAACGTAGTCCTAGCCAAAACTGCGGAAGGCATGGAAAAGCAGTTTTATATGATCAACGGCACCTCCTCCAAGGAGTTAGCTAGTAAACTCCCAAGCGATGGATTTAATACTGTCTATATTGGTGGCAAGAAATACACACCAGTGTATATCGGCTACGATGAAGCCCAATTGATGATGAAGGAAAAGCTTTTCACCAAAGAAGGCGACACTATTTCCGGATTCTTCGGGAATGACGTGATCATTTCAGGAGTCTTGGCAAAATCTAACTCAGTGGCTGATAACTACCACTTTGTTAAAGAAGGATTCAAAATTAGCGAAGCAAAATAATTCGTAAAAAATACGGCAAGATAGCCCGTTACGGCGATTATAAATAATTAATCGCGACTGGACGGGCCATCTTGTTGATATTAATCTCTGCTATCAAATATCTATTGATATGTTTCATGGTAGTCTCTACAATCTGTAGTAGACATATGAAGATAAAAGCTTTGAGCGAACTCGAACAAGAAGTAATGAACATCGTTTGGGATAACGACTCATGTTCAGTCCGTGATGTACTAAAAAAGATATCTGAAACAAAAGAATTAGCATACACAACCGTTGCAACCGTACTTTCAAGACTTCAAGAGAAGGGTTTACTCAAAAGAAACGATAAAGACTTTGCCATTCTTTACTCGCCAAAAATTTCTAAAGAGGATTACAGCAAATCAATAGCTGGCTCCTTCTTTAATAAGTTTTTTCAGTCATTTGGAGATACAGCGATCGCTTCATTTGCTGAATCAATTGAAGAGCTGCCCAAAGAAAAGAAAAAATACTTTTTAGAACTCTTGGAGAAACATAATGAAAATAAATAATTACTTGATAGGCTTTGTCGGTCTATTATCGTTTTTGATGATAAGTTATTTTTTTGTCGTATTTAAATACTTTCAAATACTGATTCACCACAGTATCTATTATTGTCAAGAAATGGTTAATGCGTTGAATCTACATCTCCCTGGTGATTTGGGAAAAATAATTGTTGGAGTCCTCTTCTTTGGAGCATTATTTACTCTGTTTAAAATACTCAAAACTATCATCGCAATATATTCTCTTAAACTAAGACTTAAAAAGCAGGCGGTAAATAAATACGAAGGTCTTGCGGATCTTTTGGATAAAGTTGGGCTAACTAACCATGTATCGGTTATTAATCAAAATAAGCCTCAAGCTTTCTGCTTTGGCATCACGAGCCCCAAGATTTATGTATCAACAGGGATGATTGAACTCATGAGTATGAATGAGCTTGAGGTAATACTTAGGCATGAAAAGTCTCATTTGGAGCATAGAGACTCATTAACCCTTTTTATAGCCAGCATGATTGAATCATTATTTCCATTTTTCCCAGTTATCTCAGATTTTGTCAGAGTTTATCGTACCGGTAGGGAAATCCATGCGGATTCTGAAGCGGTATATGGAATGAGTGAAAATAAGTCGATCGGAGAGGTCTTAAAAAAACTTTTAAGATATGAACCGATGCCACACTTTGCTTTTATCCCTGATATTATTTCTGAAGATAGCCTTGAAGCTAGGATTCAATCACTTTATTCACAGAAGACTACCTACAATAAAATCGGTTATAAAAATTTAAGCTTGAGTATTATTTCGCTTCTAATTCTCGTAGGCTTGATGGTCACTCCAGTCAAAGCGATAGAGCTTCATGAATCAGGTGGTGACGCAGTTGTGCTATGTGCTGATAATAGCGACAATTGCGCCCTAGTGTGCCGTCAGAGGGCTCTCTTAGATATGCAAAGCCACATGTCGAAACAATCTCTCAGAAATTTTAGTTCCCAATATTGATGTAGTTAGATAGTGTTGACGACTGTCTTAATATCTACTACACTTTGTAGTAATATGACAGAAAATAAATTCAATCCCATTCTCACACCAGTTCTCGTAATTTTACTAATTATTGGATCTTTCTTCCTTGGTTCACTTACCACTAAAGTTAAATTGTTAGAAGAGGGCGGTGTTACCGCAGGAGCTCAAGCTCCCACCAATGATCAGGCGAAAGCAGCTCCCGCGCAACCACAACAACCAACTAAAGGTGTCGCTAGTATCGATGATGATCCTATATTAGGTGATAAAAACGCTCCAATCACCATTATTGAATTTTCAGATTATGAATGTCCTTTCTGTAAGCGTCATTTTACTGATACCTATCCAAAACTGATCAAGGAATATATCGACACTGGTAAAGCCAAGCTAGTGTTTAGAGACTTTCCCTTATCCTTTCATGATCCCATGGCCACAAAGGAAGCGGTGGCGGCAAATTGTGCTAAAGAACAAGGTGGAGACAAAAAATACTTTGAATTCCATGGCGAAATCTTTAAGCGAACCACATCTAACGGAAACGGACTAGATGACGCCAAAATCAAAACTATTGCAAGTGATTTGGGATTAAATACAAACTCATTTACTAGCTGTCTATCCAACAAAGCGATGGAAGATGAGGTGAAGAAAGATATAGCTGATGGTTCTGCAGCCGGAGCATCTGGTACACCAACTTTCTTAATCGGTAAATCAACCAGTGATGGAAAGATTGACGGCGACTTACTTATTGGAGCACAACCATTTGCTGCTTTCCAAGCTGTCATTGATCCTCTTCTCCAGTAATATATGACAACTTTACTTAGAATAATCCAGCAACCTAAGTATTTGCTAGTTATAGCAATCGTAACCTTGACTGTGATCGCACTGGCCGCGTGGTTGCCAAATATTCATCTTATTACTAAAACCATGACCTCCAAAACCATGACTGTCTGGCAAAAAACAAACCTAGTAACTAGTTTGTTGGGATCGATCCAAACTAACTTTTCTCCGCTATCCCGAACGGTCACCATAATCAGTGCCACTCTTACTGGTATTCAAACCAGTTTGCTCATCTACTATTTACGTCAAACTATCATGGTTCAGCGAGAAATGGGAGTATCTCTTCTTGGTGTAGCTACGAGCTTACTAGGAGTTGGTTGTGCGTCCTGTGGTTCAGTTGTCCTAACTTCTCTGATAGGACTTAGTTCTGCCTCTACAGTTCTGGGGATATTGCCTTTTAGAGGTCAGGAGTTCGGTTTTCTTGGCATTGCAATATTACTTATGGCTATTATTTACACGATGAAAAAAATTAATCAACCATTTCTCTGCAAAGTGGAATAATTTAGGAAGATAATATGAACACTAAAATACTATTAATACTTTTGATACTTATGTTTGGCGCAATTGGATATTTAAGTTTAAAGGTCAATTCATCCTCAGTGCTTGGCACGAGTACAAATGGCAGTGGATTAATTTCACTCTCCACAAATCCCAACCCCCTAAAACCTGGTCCGGCTACATTTTTGATTGATTTAAAGGATAAAAATGGAAAAGTGGTTAATGACGCGAAGGTTTCATACAACATCAATATGACAACTATGGATATGGGTGAACAAAATGGCAACGCGACTTCTCAGGGTAATGGGCGATACTCGATTTCTGCAAAGATGACTATGCTGGGTCCATGGAAAGTTAGTATTACGGTTAAAATGACCGATGGAAGTAGCGAAAAGAAGGACTTTACTGTTAATGTACGTTAATGAATATAGAAAAATTATTTATACTAGGAGAATGTAATAATATAATGCTATTACATATAGTCATATGTTAAAAGATAAATTTGTACTCAGTATCATAGGGATCACGATTTTAATCATAGCTGTAGCTGTTGTCTATTTTAGTAAATTCGATTCTTCTACTGCCGCAAATCCCAATGGGACAACTCCTGTTTCGGAAGAAAAGCAAAAACTTCTTGAAGTAGTCGCTGATGATTACATCAAAGGCAATAAAGATGCCACTGTTACCCTTGTTGAATATCTTGATTTTGAATGTGAAGCATGTCGAGCATATTATCCTCTAGTTAAACAATTGGCAGATGAATTTAAAACAGAAGTTCGATTTGTTAACCGTTATTTTCCTCTCCCAGGACATAAAAATGGTTTACCTGCTGCCCTTGCTGTAGAAGCGGCGGGTAGGCAAGGAAAATACTGGGAAATGCACGATATTCTCTATGAAAACCAGCAGTCTTGGGGTGAGAAACAACAGCCTGATCCGGCTATTTTCGAGGAGTACGCTAAAAAGATTAGTCTCAATATGGATCAATACAAGAAAGACATAAAATCAAAAGAGGTTAGTGAACGAGTCAATCGAGATAAAACATCCGGTACACAATTAGGCGTTAACGGCACTCCAACCTTTTTCTTAAATGGCGAAAAAATCCCTAATCCCAAAACTATCGAGGACTTTAAAACTTTCATTCAGGCCGCGATTCTGAAAGCACCTAAACCTGCAGCAGAGGGAGTTGGAGATAAAGTGCATGAGCATGCCGATTTAGCATTGTATATAAACGGCAAGAAAACACTATTGCAATCTAAACCTGAGTTCTTTGAAAAAGATCCCGATATTCATTCACATGCAGATACCGAGGAAGTAATTCATAAACATAAGACTGGTGTAACACTTGGGACACTCGTAGATTCGTGGAAGATAGAATTACCGACGAATGTGGAGTGGTATTTGGGCGCAAATAAACAAACGACAGACTTTAGGCAATATGAGTTTAAAGACTTAGATAGGATAACCTTGAGCTTTAGTGACGGCAATTTTAAACTTTCACCCACTACTCTTTCGGCAGTGACCGACAGGGCCTGTATTTATTCAGAAAAATGCCCAGAGCGTGGTAAACCACCAACTGAGAATTGTGTGGGAGGATTGGGAACAGACTGCATATAAAAATATAAATAGTATAAATATTACCTATGAAAAAAATACAAAAATCAGATATTCAGACACCACGAATAGTAAGTGAACCAAACGATTTAACTCTAACTGTGAGAAAACCAAAACGATTGGTGATTGTCGGCATGGTTGCAATACTTCTCATCATAGTCCTTACCGGACTATTTTTTGCCAAAGGATTTTTCGTTGCAGCAATTGTAAACGGCAGCCCTATCAGCCGTTTGTCCGTTATCACAGATCTTGAAAAACAAGGTGGCAAGCAGACTTTGGAAGGCATTATTACTCAGAAACTCATCGATACTGAACTTGCGAAACAAAATATTACCTTGACAAAAGAAGAAGTAGACGAGCAAATAAAACAGATTGAAGCACAAGTAACAAGTCAAGGCGGTACACTTAAAGACGCGCTTGCTCAACAAAACATGACTGAAGAAAAGCTCCGAGAACAAATTACCGTTCAGAAAAAATTGGAGAAATTGTTAGCTGATAAAGTGACTGTCTCTGATGCAGAGATTGATGCATATATTAAAGAAAATAAGACAAGCCCCCCAAAGGATGTAAAAATAGAGGATTATAGAAAGCAATTAAGCGATCAACTCAAACAGCAAAAGTTTCAGACCGAAGCTCAAAAATGGGTTACAGATTTGAAAACGAACGCAAAAATCAAGTATTTCGTTAATTACTAACCCAGGCGCTCGAGAAATTAAAGGATCTGTATATTGGAGATTTAAGTTTATAAAGCTATATGATTTCTCGTCATAGGACTACAATCGAATTATGCTTATATCGGAATTATTTAAAGAAACAAAATTCAAGCGTCTATTTGCAGCGCTTGGTTTAATAGTTCCCCTGGAGTTGTTGTCGCTTTTTTCCTACCACCTGCCATGGTTTATAGAGTACCCCCTTTTTGGAAGCATTATCTATTTCTTCGGGAAAGACGTCATATTTGGTGGTTTGCAGGGCTTAATCCGGCTTAAGTTTTCTAATATCAACTTACTGATGACAGTAGCTACCTTCGGAGCTATCTACTTAGGTGAGCTTGAAGAAGCGGTAATTATCATAGTTTTGTTTGCCGTTAGCGAAGCGCTGGAAGAATTTGGCATTACCCGCAGTCAAAACGCTCTTGAGGAATTGGTTGATAAAACTCCAAAAACGGCACTCATTAAGGGACAGGAAATCAAAACTCCAATCGAAAATATTGCGATTGATGACATTGTGGTGGTAAAACCGGGTGACTATATCCCCCTTGACGGTGTAGTCGTCAAAGGCGAGTCGTTGGTTGATGAGAGTACTATTACCGGCGAACCACTTCCAAAAAATAAATATGAAGGTGAGTTGGTTTATGCCGGTACACTAAACAGCCAGGGATACCTGGAGATTAAAATAACAAAGACTTCCAAAGACACAACGCTTGCCAAGATTATAGATTTGACTTTCCAAGCAGCGGAACACAAATCTCAAGCCGCTAGATTCATTGAAAAATTCGCGTCTTATTACACCCCGGTTGTATTTATTGCATCCATTTTTCTTACTGCCATACCTGTTGTTATCCTTGGGCAGCCTTTCAATGCTTGGTTTCCTCAAAGTCTAACCCTTCTCTTAATTGCTTGTCCTTGTGCCTTAGTTATCTCCACCCCCATTACGATTTTTTCTGCCATTGGAAATGCTACCAAGAGAGGCGTTTTAATTAAGGGTGGCCAATTTTTGGAAGAAATGGGTCGAATCAGAGCAGTTGCTTTCGACAAAACCCGTACGCTCACCAAAGGAGAGCCGATGGTGTCTGATGTCATACCACTTAACGGTTACACTAAGGGCGAACTACTGGCTTGCGTGGCGGGCGCAGAGGCATTTTCCGAACACCCTATCGCCAAAAGTATCATCGAGAATTCAAAACTGTTTCCAGAAAAAGACCATGAGTATGCAAATTTCAAAGCGATTATGGGGAAAGGTATTAGTGGTGAGTGTCTCGTTTGTGTCGATAAGCATCACTGTATCGGCACTCTTCAGTTTGTCATGGAAGAACACAAAGTTGACGAGCGTGTAATTAAAATTGTCGAGCAATTTGAAAAGGAAGGGAAAACTGCTATTGTTGTCACCGACGATAACAAGATTGAAGGCGTTTTGGGAATTGTTGATGAAATCAGACCAGAGAGTGCTCAAACAATAAAACAATTACATAGAAATGGAGTGAAAGCGGTCATCCTAACCGGTGACAATCCTTCGGCTGCTGGCTATGTTGCCAAAGAAGTTGGCATTGATGAGGTTCATGCCAGACTCTTGCCTGACGAAAAAGTAATTCAGCTCAAAAACTTGGTTAAAAAATACAAAAACGTTGCGATGGTCGGTGATGGTGTTAACGATGCTCCCTCACTCTCAACTGCTTCAGTTGGCATAGCTATGGGAGCCATCGGGTCTGAGGTCGCTGTAGAAAACGCCGATATTGCTCTCATGAATAACAATCTGACTCTTATTCCTTTCTTGATAAAGTTAGGACGTAACGCTAATCAAACTATTAAAGTAAATGTTGCTGCAGCTATTGGTGTTAAGTTCATTTTTCTTGCTCTAGCTCTCTTAGGTAAAAGTAGCCTGGCTTTAGCTATTTTTGCTGACGTGGGGGTAACCGTATTAGTTGTTGCTAACGGATTACGGTTATTTTCTTTTGATCAAACTAAGAATATATGAAAAATATGAATACTCACAGACAGGATTTTCCATTACTCCGCGACTGCAAAGTCGTGTATTTTGACAATGCCTGTCAAACTTTGCGACCTAAGCAGGTGATTGAGGCTATAAATGAGTATTACCAAGACTACCCTGCATGTGGAGGGCGTAGCATGCATCACCTGGCTGCTAAAGTAACTCACAAATGTGAAGAGGCGCGCTCGATTATTTCTACATTTTTGCACGCTAAGCGAAAAGAAGAGATCGTGTTTACCAGAAATACCACCGAGGGGATCAATTTAGTCGCACACTCGCTTGGACTTAAAGCGGGAGATATTGTGATTATCTCTGACAAAGAACATAATTCCAATCTTATCCCCTGGCAAGTCTTGCGAGATAAAATTGGCATTGAGTACAAAATCATCTATTCCAAAGAAGACAACACTTTTGATCTTGAGGCATATAAACAGGCACTAAACAACCGGGTGAAATTGGTGTCGCTGGGATTTACTTCGAACCTAGATGGAGTAACGATCCCTGCCAATGAGATTATAACGTTAGCACATAAAGCAGGCGCGTTAGTGCTCCTTGATGGCGCTCAAGCTGTCCCTCACCGAAAAATCGATGTACAAGACCTTGATGTAGATTTTCTCGCTTTCTCGGGACACAAAATGCTTGGCCCATCTGGCACTGGAGTTTTGTACGGGAAATATTCACTCCTTACGAAACTAGATCCGTTCATGGTTGGAGGAGACACGGTAGCCTCTTCAACCTACGAAACTCATGAGTTTTTACCACCCCCTGAAAAATTTGAGGCAGGATTGCAAGACTATGCCGGCATCATTGGTCTTGGTGCCGCTGTCAATTATCTGAATACAATTGGATTCGAATTTATAGAACAACAAGAACAAATGTTAAACAAGTATATAACCACAGAACTAAAAACCATCTCTGGACTAAAAATCATTGGGCCATCCGATCCAAAAGAGCGTGGTGGAATCTGTTCTTTTTATATTCCCGGAAAAGACCATCACCAGATTGCACTTATGCTTGACGAAACATCAAAAATTATGATTCGCTCTGGCCAACATTGTGTCCATTCCTGGTTTTACGCCCATCAAATCCCTGGGTCAGTACGGGCTTCGGTTTATTTTTACAATACTATGAACGAAGCAGAGGTTTTTATTCGTGAGTTAAAAAAAGTAGTGAGTATATTATAAATATATGTTTTGCATTATCGCTTTTATTGTTCTCTCAATTATCGGCATCTTTAACGTTTCCTACAGAGAATTAGCCAAGGAAGCCTATGAATGTGTTTTTCGTCGCATCACCTTTCGTCCTTGCAACACAGGATTTAAAGAGAAGATGCAAGCCAAGCTCGTAGGTAAACTTCTCACCAAGTCAGTTGCTGCAGCTAGATTTCTCAATAAACATTTTGAACTGTTAGCATGGCTACTTTTTATCACCACAGTGGCCAGTATTTTTTGGACTGGTAAAGGCCTCTTTAACTTCTACATGTATGGTAGTTGCAACGGCCTCAATAAATCAGGCTTTTGTGCGCTTGACCCTAAGGGTGAAAACAACAAAGTCTCTCAAACTGGTGGCAGTTGTGGGACAGGTGAGGGAGATGAAAGCAAGGTTACCCTTAAAGGTGTTGACCTTAGTCTTTTCCCGTCTCAAAAAACTGATTCAAAAGATGAAGTAGTTTTAATCGGTTGCTATAGCTGTGATTATACAAGAAAAGCCTATCCGCTCGTAAAACAACTCATCAGTGAAAACAAAGTCAATTACACCTTTGCTCACTACCCAGTTAAAGAGGAAACACTCTATCTTCTCCCCATTGGTTACTGTGCCTACAAACAAGATCCAGATAAATTCTGGCAATTGAATGACAAGCTTTTTGCTAGTGAGAAAAGCGATATTGCGAAAAAAGAATTCGTTGATACCATCCTCAAGGACATTGGATATGATGTTGAGGCAATCAACTCCTGTAGTACCTCCCCAGAAACGAATTCAGCAGTTGTCGATAGACGTATTCAACTCGAAAAAACTAGCGTCTACGGTACTCCACTCGTCTTTATTAATGGCAAGGGGTTAGTGGGTCCAAAACCATACCGCGTCTATGAGAGGATCCTTAAAGGTTGGAGGTTTTGGTAATATGATCTCCATTAAAGAAGAAACAATTATTGAAGCAAATCCTGAGAATATATTCAATTTTCTTTCTAGAATAGATTCTCTTTATAAAGTCTGGCATCCCAAAGACCATATTTTTTGTAAAACTCTATATAAAGATTTAAATGAACGAGGTTGTATTTTTCATTTTTTGGAAATAATCGGTGGTTTTCCGCTTTACTTAATCCTTACGGTCTCAAAATTAAAGAAGAATGAATTTATTGAATATAAACCAATATTTCCTCTTTCAATATTTAACTTGGGAATGGGATCTTTTGCCATAGAGCGTATATCAGATAAGTTATCCAAACTCACTGCCCGCGTAGAATACGGAAACCACTTTGCTTTATTGGATAAAATCTTTCAACTATTTGTAAAAACCGAAGCAATGAGGAAACATATTCAAGAGGAGGGACAGAATCTTAAAAAATATTTGGAGAGTAAACCCTTGCAAAAATAGAATTATTGTTATGCTTGTTAAGCCAAAACTGATATGATGAATATATGAAAAATCAATCAATTCTTTATCTAGTCATAGGTTTGTTAGCAGGCAGTCTATTAACTTTTGTGCTAACAACAAGTGTAGTGAATAACAATAATTACGGGATGATGCAAATGATGGGTATCCGGCTAGGAAATAACACCTCTTCAATCAATAGTGCTATAGATAAACATTTTATTGAACAGATGATTCCACACCATGAAGGCGCTATTGAAATGGCAAAGCTCGCTCAGGTACGCTCCAAAAATACTAATATACTCAATCTTGCTAACGCGATTATTAAAAGCCAATCTGAAGAAATTACTCAGATGAAAGGTTGGTACAAAGACTGGTATAAAGCAGAAGTACCAGTAGACTCTGCAGTCGGCATGGGAATGGGACGAGGTATGATGCAAGGCGGCATGATGGGAGGTAGTACATCTGATATTACATCATTAAAAAATTCTACCAACTTTGATGAAGCTTTCTTACAAGAAATGATTCCTCACCATCAAATGGCTGTAATGATGGCACAAATGCTTCTCTCTGGAACAAATCGCTCGGAAATGAAGACGCTTGGTCAAAATATTATTACAGCTCAGGAAAAGGAAATTGATCAAATGCGTTCTTGGCTTGAGGAAGGATCATTATGAAATTAGGAATAATTATTTCTAGTAGCATTGCGGAAACTAATTGGAACGCGCTTAGATTAGCGAATCTGTCACTTAGTAAAGGTGACAGTGTTTCAATCTTTTTAGTTGGTGAAGGTGTTGAATACGAAAAGAATAGCTCTGATCAATTTAATGTCTCTAAGCAGGTGCTAAATTTTCTTGAATCAAACGGAAAAATTATTGCCTGTGGTACCTGCATGATGATTCGTAAGCAAAATAGTGCCAAAGAATGTCCGGCAGGTGGACTAGAAGATCTCTATAATTTAGTTTCCGATAGCGACAAAGTTTTGACTTTTTAGTGCAAGCACGCTGTCTCAACGCTCTAACTCATTGACATTTACCCTGGTTCTGATTTGTTTCAAATACTTAATTATTTGTGCTCTTTTACTAATAAATCTAACCATTTATCTGTGTATAGATAATCGTTATGTGCACTATCGTAGACACAATATTCACTTTTACAATTAGTTTTATTACTGTCAATTTTATTTGGTCGAACACTATATTTTTTCCATATATTAGTATGCCAATTCATAGTAATAACAACTCCACGCTTAGATAATTGTTTAATTACATCACTTGGTTTATATAAGTTTTGATTGGCGACAGAAATGTGCTTTTCTTTTATAGCTATAATGGCTTTATCATATTTAGCCATCTCCCTTGGATTACTCTCATCATATTTCACAAATTCGATAGCCATATCAGATGAAGATCTATGATTTCCAATTTTGGGAACAAGATATGCTTTAAAAGAAAACTGCTGGGAGTTAATTACGTCTGGTTGAAGAACATTGCGATAACCTTGTATAAAATCAATTATATTATCTTCAATTTTTGTTTTAGGTAGCGATCTTCTAGAAGAAGTTAGTTGTATGGGAATAAATATAGTGTTAATTAAAGAGTAATCCTTACCATATTTCAAAAACAACCATTCTTCAAAATTAAGAACGAGAGCCTGACATTCTCCAACTAATTCTGGATCGAGCGCTGGTAAATTCCGATGCTCTATTTTATTCCTGAGTCTTATAAACAGTTCTAAATTTTTTAATACCGGATCATTGGCCTGAAATATATGGTTCGCTGATTCTAATAAATCCCATGCTTTTCGCTCACCATCTATCATTTGATATCTGCCATTTGGCAATTTGTAATAATATCTAGTTTTGTTTTTTTCAAAATTACTATGAAGCAATGCCGTCCAAGCAACAATCATTAAAATGGTAAAATTTCCTGTTCTAAAACAGCTTCGAGGATCGTTGTATGTTGAAATAGCTTGTGTAGCAGAATCACGCGCCTTTTCAAGTAATAATTTAGCAGTTTTTGGCAATCTATTCACTAAAATCCTCCTTATGCTACTTATGGGCTATAATGCCATTATATGCTAACGAAATCAGATTTTCTCCTATATCTCGAGGCACCCATGCATTTATGGGCAAAGGATCACGGCAAACTACAAATAACTGCTCCATCTACGTATGACCAGCACCTCATGAAGCAAGGCTATCAGGTTGAAAAGGTTGCACATGACTACCTCACGCAATATGTACTTCCAAAATACAAACATGCCGAACTACTGTGGCAACAAACATACGTGTCAGGCGAGTATCAATCTAGGGCTGATGGAATTATCCATAACCTAGACACAGATACCTATGATATCTACGAAATAAAAAGCTCTACATCAGAGAAAAAGGATCATCTACCAGATGCCACCGTCCAGTCAATTGTAATCGGCGACTCACTCAACGTGGATAAGATCCACCTCGTACTACTAAATGACGAGTATGTTCGAGGTGATTCTCTTGATATCGAACAATTATTCAAAGTACCGGACATTACAACAGATGTTGAGGAAATGACCGTAAACGTACTTGCACAAATGAGGGATGCGCTCAGAATAATCAAGTTAGATGAATATTCATCAGTCCTAAACTGTCTAAGTCCCAAGAGTTGCCCATGCATTGATTTATGTCACCCTGATTTGCCACCATATTCGATCTACAATGTCCCAAACCTTACGCCCAAGAAACGTCGTGAGCTTGAAGATGCCAAAACCATCGCAATCAATGACGTAGACCTAAATTTCACCTTCACGCCAAAACAACAGAAGATTGTGGATGTATTGCAAAGCAGGACTCCCTTTTTGGATAAACCTACGGTCAGAGGGCTACTACAGGGCCTTATATACCCACTATATTTCTTAGACTACGAAACCTATGACGAAGCCATGCCACTCTATCGAGGGCATAAACCGTACCAAAAGATGGTATTCCAGTATTCCCTTCATATAGTCAGTAATAATAACGATGAAATTCAACATGAAGAGTATCTTGCCAGAGAGCAAGGCGATCCAGCAAAAGACCTACTCAAGCATCTGAGAAGCCGTATTTGCGATACAGGATCAATCATTGTCTGGAATAAAGGGTTTGAGGGAGGACAAAATAAGGAAATGGGAGAGTTATACCCTGAATACAAAGAATTTTTAGTCGATATTAACAATCGAATGTTCGATCTCATGGAAATCGTGTCTAAGGGATATTATCTTCACCCAGACTTTAAGGGACGATGGTCGATTAAAAATGTTTTGCCCGTCATGGTACCAGAGCTAAGCTATAACGATCTTGATATCAATAAGGGAGATATGGCCATGATTGCGTGGTGGGAGATGATACATAGTACAGATGCGGAGGCAAAACAGAAAACTACTGAATCACTGCTCAAATACTGTGGGTTAGACACTCTGGCAATGGTGAAAATTTGGGAAAAGTTGAAAGAAATTATTGCCTAGTGCACAATTTGCGTACTTATGCGTTGAAAACCTTTAGAAGTTCAGAGTTTTAAATCATGTATTCTAGCGGGTACGACTAAACAAAGGCTCAAGCCTCGATGTTTTCCTGATCAATCTGACTTAACCATGTATCAACATTTTGATAATTGGTTCCATGTGCCCTTAGTATGTTTGCAATGTCTGAAGCGTTTATTACGAGGATTGGATGTCCGTCTTCCACGATTTCTTTATAAGCCTGTGAATGGACATAGCTTGTAGTAATAAGAACGCCGAATTGACGATACTTCAACCTAGAAATTAGCCTTGACATTGATTTGACGCCAACAGAAATTTCTGTAGAGTAACATTTAGCTTCCAACGCAAATTCTACTAATAACGGATTATGGCTATTCCCAATTTTGTATTTGCCGATTGCGTCTCTCCCGCCGTCACGCCAAGGACGTGTTAACTCAAATAATTCAAAATTATTATCCATCATTTGAACTATCTTTGTGGAGCATAATTCAAAACCAAAGGGATTGTCATTGTAGTAGTCACGAATCTTTTGCAATAATTTTTTACCACTGGAATCTTGAGGTAATTGTTGCACTTTATTGGGAATTTCAGAGCCCTTTGGAGATAAAAGAGGTTTTATGCCTTGTCTTCCAAATTTAATAAATTGCTTCCACGCTGTTGGGGCAAACGAAATACTGGTTTTATGATCGCTAATCAAAAGCTTTAGCCATTCTTTCGATATTTCTTCTCGGCCCGTATCGATAACTGAGAAGTAAGCTTCATAATTTTGGAATCTATTTCCATTCTTTGATCTCCATATCGCATTTAATTCTTTATCGGGAGGAATATTTGGGTTGCCTGGAACAGCCACGCCGAGGAATTTTGCGTCAAATTGATTCCCAGCCCACTGAAAAATTAGAAATGGAGGTATGTTAGCTCTTTCTGCTGGTGTATCGATCCTAGCAAAAATATCACTCAAGTAACGATTCCCTTTAGCAGGAGTATCATATAATGACTTTCCTGGGGTTCGGTTGTCACCAAAATAACGCCATATACCCGTCTCTACATCAAGTGAATCTGGCCAGTCTATTTCAGTACCTGAGGTGTACAAAACTATGTACGCAATTTGACCGCTACTATCTTGTCTCTTAACACACCTAAAGCCACCTTGATTGCCAATCTTCGGCAATAATTTCCCAAGCGGCCCATCTCCAAATAGAGTACTTTTGCTTTTATACACAGCATCGATAATGAGAGGAGCTATGTCTAGGTCATTGTATTCGTAAACTTTCATTGGTGATGTAGCGTATCGCTAGGCTAAAGCGAAGTTAAACTCTCCAACTGATTGCAACTCTTCGACTGGCAACTCAATAGCTGCCTTAGAAAGTATGTGTTCGTCCACAAATATCATTTGTTTGAATACCTCTTCCAGCACTGAAACGACGATGCTATTGCCAGCCATCTTAACGATCTTTCTCGTGGTGAAAAAATTTGTAGATATGTTCTTCTTAAAGTTACCATCAATTAGTGCTTCATAATCACTATCTACGAATCCCATCAATAAAAGACATTCTCTTGCCGTAAGATATCTATACGCGCTTTTACCAATACGCTTATTGTTGTATACAATGACACCTGAGCATGGCCTTCGGTCTTGTTTTGTAGTGATCGTAGGCACGTAATCAGAATATCTCTCGCCGTCATATAATTTAACACTCTTCATAAAAATGTCTCTCCGTGAAGGAGTATCGTTAGGCACTGACTCGTCAGCCTCTTGCCTAAAAGTGCCTTTTTCGTAATTAATCCTCAAAAACTTAGATAGTTTTACGGACTTTTTACGTACTTCCTCTAGATTATTATCAGAAAAATACTTATCTAGTTTTGCTTCGAGTTTTTGGACACCCCCTGTATAGAAACTCATTAGATAGGCTCTTTTGCGAACCTGCGGTGTACCAAAATTGACTGAATTAATTACCATAAAACGATTATAGTACCCCAAATCTTTGAGAGATTGTTTCCAGTCATCAAAGTTCTTGCTGTGCGACCGGGAAATAATATTCGGAACATTTTCCATTAACAAGAACTTAGGCATTGGCTTTGGGCTTGCTTTACGTTCCTTCAAAATGCGTTCAATCTCCCAAAGCTGACTAGAACGGTTAGCTGCGCTTCGGTCTATACCATCCGTCTTTCCATGCCATTGATGAGCAACTGATAGGTCCTGACAAGGAAAAGAATAGGTCAAAGTATTCATTTCGGTTGGTAAAAGTGCCCCGTCTATATCAGTAACACTAACGTAGTTGTTGGTTCTATCGATTGCAGCACAAAGCCTTCTTAACACTTCTACATTCAATTTTTTTATGTTCTTCCAGTCAGTTGGGGCTTTACCATCCATACTTAGCGTGAACCTCTCTAAATTTTTTAGCAACTCTTTGCGAGAATTGTTTTTATACTTTGAAAGGTCTTGTTTACCATTATGAATCAAATCGTATGCAATAATTGCGTGAATGTCCCAATCTGCCGTACCGATAATCTCAAAATCACAGCCAATATTCTTAAGGGCTTTTGATTGAGCACCGATACCGCTAAATGTTTCAACTACCTTGAGCATAGATAAATAATAGCATAAGGGATTACTTTGCGCTGCTCATGATAAATCCCTTGACAGCCCTTCGTCGAATAAGCGTTTGCGTATCTGCATAATTAATTTCGCCTGTTTGTCAGACGGAATTCTGCTTGTAGTATCAAAATTTGCAGCTACACTCAGCAATCCATCCTCCATTTCGCTTAGTAATCTGTCATTCCTGCCAAAGTAAAGTACTTTCTTCCAGTAATCAGCGCCTAATTTAACAAGCTCAATCTCTGCGCTAATCTGGTTAATTACTTTCTGCTCTTTTTGTGCAATAATTTTTTCCTCTTGTTCATCACCTGTACTTATAAGAGTATCTGTAAACTTTTCGAGCAACGTAAAATCAAAACTCTGAGCACGCTTCCAGCAGTCTTCTTGCTTGCACCACTGAGTAACATTCAATGTTGTTCTATCATCACGGGTAATGAAATCAAATACCTCACGGGTAGTCTTTAAGATCTGAGCTTCAAGTTCTGAACTTATCGATTGGGTATTCCATATACGTAAAAAATTAATGGTTTTTCCGGAGTATTTCTTCTCTATATTATGCATAATGACAGCAATGCTGTAAGTAACTATGTTTGCACGATATGCTTTAACTTCCTGATACCATTGTTGTGAAGTTACGAGCTTTTCAGTAGATTTGAATAGAATGGCGAGTGATATCAACTTTTTATAGTAATATTCATTAAAGCTAATGTTCTGATCTGTTGGATGCCACCGCGAACTTATTTCTTCCGCAAAGATTCTCATATTAAATTGAGCGCCGCGGCTTACGATTTGTGGTTTTTGCTCATACGAATTAATGAACTTAGCAACATCCACCTTGCGTAATAATTGCGTCTTAGGGTTCTTAAGTTGGTATCGTTTTCGTTCTGAACGTGTAAGCTTCATCTGCTCTTGGACATACTGGCCGCGCGCTCGTTCGTAGAACCAAGCTGTTTGATATTGATTCCCGTCTACGGGAGGAGCCAGTATTCTTCGTGAATACTCCTCAATGCGCACATGATAAGGATGGTTAGAGAAGAAGTCCGCTTCATCTACTTTGTTCTGGCTGTTGGCACTACGAGAAATATTCGGAATCATATCTTTTGCTTTATCGTGATTTAAGACAGATAGCTTCATTGGAATAAATATTTCTTCAAGCGAAGCTTTATCCTGAATTACTGCATTGGCTATCGAGGCAGTAGTCTGACCACCATTTATTATCTGCATATCGTTAATCTTGGTGATGAGATGAACACCATTTTCAATAGCGGTTTCAATGGACGTTGCTGTCGCTGCTATTCCGTTATTGTACGCAAAGAATAGGTCAGGGTGCTGTAAGATCGTACCTCGTATAGCTTTATTAACCTTACCGCGTATACTTAAAAATGACCGTACATTTCCTTCAAGTAGTCTAGAGCCATATTGGAGGTAAATATCTGCGAGAAACTGCCCGGGAACAACAGCGAGGTGAGCAGAGTAATCTTCTCCCTTAGCAGCACTGACGTATGGGATACCACCACCTGGTAATGTTGAAACATCTATTTCTATCTCTTCCTTGCCCTGTGTAGAGGTAAACAGCTGATAAAATCGATTTATATCCCATGCATTTAAGTCTACTGTTTTGCCATTAATTGGATCTTTTCGGATATTCTTTACAGTTTCGCTGAGCTTTTTATCAGTGAGAATGTAAAACCTGAATTTAGATATTTCACCAATGTCGAAGAGTCGTTTAGCCTCAACTGCAAAAGTATAGCCAATACTACTCTCTTCAAATTTGTTAGAAACAATGTAGCCGCTAATTGCTGCTTCTAAAAGATTGCGCATGTTGTTATATAAACGATCAATATCAGTTCGGGTAAGCGTTTGAACCTCATCACTGTTAGAGTAATCACTGAGAAGTAAGACACATGATTTATCAACTGCATCAAAAGCATAGCCGTCGACAATTAACTTGGTTCTATTTGGTCCAATACCCTCAAAGTAGCCTAATTCAACATTTTCCACTTCTTCGGCATCTTGCAACTGGTTAACTGCATCTATAACAAATTCACTGTGAGGGTCACTTTGATTCGCCTCAGCTGCGACCCGTAAGTCACCAATCCAATCCGAACGAAATTCTTCTATATTCATACCTATTCCTTAAATCCTTGTAATGCAGATATATCAATTTCGTAACTGGCTTTTGTAATTCCATTAGGTAGCTCAGCTTTAGATATCTTAGGAAAGCTGTTCCCAACTGAATATTCCTCGACACGAACAAATAGATAATTGTACTCATCATATCTCTCATCTTCAATATAACCCGATTTACGCATCTTCTCGTCAAACTTTAACTGCCATTTACCTTCAAGCGAGCCTCTGAAACCAGCGACAACGTTATTAAGAGTAATATTGTCCTCGTATGTTGGTGTACTCTGATCAAAGGTAAGTATCTCTAAATGTCCGACTTGACTGGAATCGAGTTGTTCAATTGAGCTGATTTTAACTGTTCGTACTCCGTTATGAATAGACTTCACTTCATACCAAGTATCGTGTACTTCAAAATCCTTATGAGCCCGATCTATACCAATATAAGATTCAAGAGCAACGTCTTGACCATACTTCAGAATCATGACATTTTTCAGGAAATAAATTTCTCCTATAAGCCCTAAAATCTCATTCTCAGAAAGTGGTAATGATGTTTTCGAGAAGAACTTAATCCAAGTATTCCAACGTTCTACTGCGGATGCAAAACCATCTTCCTCACGATTCAGACGGGTGCTCTCAATGATGTCTTCACAAAACTTATAAAAGATGTCTTTAAGCTGGTCGTCCTCAAGAGAGAAGCTGAGCATTAGCTTGCCGTCATCTCGCTTGTAGAATTGTGCATTAATGGTTTTGGTTGATGTAATACGTTCGCGTCGCGCGTTCATTACGAGTGATAAACTTTTCCTGCCAGCCTGATCTGTTCCTAGGTAAACATCGAACGGATGCTCGGCGTCGAATCGCTGATACGATTCATTAGGTCGGTCTTCCAGAAGCTTTTTGATACGGTCAATTAAATCACTCATCTTCGAACTCCTCTATGCCACCAAAGTCTTGATGAATTCTGTTTATCTGGTATCTAATACTTCTGGTCCTGATGTCGCCAAGTGGTGGAATTCCGACACTAAAACCAATTAGCGGAATCGAATCAAAATCGACAAGTCGATCATAATCTTCGACCTCTTTACGTGGTTCAACAAAGTAAATAAGCAATAATGGCTTGCGACTGATTGCAAAGTAATCGGTGTCGTTAATGTTTGATGAATTCCGCTCCGGGTTACTTGAGATAGTTTCTTTGACTAGTGCCAATTGTGATTCACTAAGCCCAAATTTAGCATCTCCTTGACTACCTAACCTGCGTCGATTCATTCTGATAACTCGATCCTCTCTAACTAGCTCAAATTTTCGATCATTCGGATTAATTGATATTCCATTTGGTAAAATGAAACTATCCTCGTGCTCACCAGACTTGATGGCTACATCCCAATCAATGAGCTCGTTTCCTGCATACTGGTCAATGAATTTCGCTATGGATTGAGGATCGAATTGTACGTTAGTAGCTGGCATATCTATAGCCTCAAATAACCTAATTATTAAGTTCTTATCAACTTGCTTGGCAACATATAGTTTTTCGGATTTTTCAAATGTAACACTATTAGTTAATTCACTTACCGCCGCCAGGTTTGCTTTATTCTTTCGGGCGTCGTTATACATAAATGCCGTTTCGATATAAACCTTGCTTAGAGATACGTTAATTGATTTCTCTTTAGCAGTTCGCATCTTGTTTCTAGCTGTAATTGTAAGCCTCATGTCGGTATCATTACGAACCTTTAAGCCAAAATCTAGAGGTGTTGCTTCAATATCCCGCATGCGTTTAACCTCTGCGCGTAATTCGTCTGTTGCATCGGAAATATATTCATACCAATCCTGGCTAGTTTTATCCATCCAAAGTCTACAAATATCATCATACTTACTACGATAGCCAAACCAACGCCCCATTTGCATCAAGGTGTCGTATGCCATCGAATTGCGGTAAAGGTAACTTACTATTAAGCCTTCGAGCGTTAAGCCTCGTGATAAACGCTGTCCCCCGACAACAATCGTGCGTAGACCATTTTCGTACTCCTCGTAATTCAAATCATCACCTCCACCGTGTGCCGCGAGTACCTGAATAGGGAGCACTGACTTGAATAGTGTTGCTTGTACCTCTTCCCAGCTAAACTCATTATCAGAGTATTCTTGTTTGAATGTTTCAAAGAGTAAATTGATATTCGAATCTTGGAGTGCGCGTCTAGTTGGAAGTGAGGCATAGTTCTTAATTGACCGCTTTACATCATCGACATAGCTCCTAACTGCTTTACGGACAAGCTGTTGCGTATTTACGAAGCGCGTCACATTTATCATCATTGATCTGTGTGTATTTACATTATCACGCAAGTCTCGGATAACATTTGCTAAAAGGAATGTATTTACAGCATCCTTCAAACTGGGGGATAGCTTGTCCAGATCATCATCTTTTCTGTGACGCAATGGATAGTATTCTTCTCCGTCACTAATCGGTCTAAGCATGTTATGGTACTCGCTGTGTTCGGGAAAAATATTTCTAGCACCAATGTAGTTGCTCGGTGAACTCAGAGCATAAATGTAGTCTTTGGGAAAAAGGCCTTCTTTCTCCATAGCCTCATCAGTTTCAGGGTCTATAAAGACATTGGCATAAGGTGTAGCGGTGAATCCGACATAACTTGCGAATCGAAACACATTTAATAAATCTTCAATATAAGCATTGGTCTTGCTACGATCTTCTCCGGCGGCTCTTGTGTTGACCGAGGCGTAGTCTGCCTCATCATCTATCATGAGTACAGAGCCGTCAATTTTATTTTCGCCGTACTGGTTGTGTGTCTTGATCCAGTCAAGCAAGCTACGAAGCACTGAAACATTCTTCTTGATTACGAACAGCATAGGTCTGTCGCCGTCGCTTTGTGATAACGCACTACTCAATTGCTTGGCAGCACTCTTACTGAAGTCCTTGTCTACAGTAGTAAACGAAATTGGGCGTAATTTCTTATTATATTGTCCTACTCCGATAAAATTTAAGGTTTCACTTCCTGTATCAATACCAGTAAATGCTTCATCAAGACGAATTTGAGTCTGCTTACGCAAGTCATTAGTTGTTCCAGTCATAATAATTACTGCTCTGAATCCAGCATCTACGGCTTTACAAATTGTACCGCTGTAATTCACTGTCTTCCCAGATTGAACATCGCCAATGATTAGTCCGCGGCGTTGTTCCCGCTCTTCTGTGCGTGTAGGATCACCCAATAAATCAACGATCTCATCAGAAACATTGTCCATTTCGGCAACAACATTGAGGGGGAATCCCTTATCCTTAACAAGGAGCTCTTTGAATCGATTCCAATAATCCAAATCTATCACTGGCTTCCGTTCAGCAAACCATTTTTTGTGAGTTCGAGGAACAATCGCAACGCCTGGCTCAAGACGGATTTTGTTGTCAGCAAGCAACTCATTGCGAACAAACTTTTTCTCATCTTCGGATATAACCATCCCAAGGACATCTTTTGCAGCGAATGTCTTCTCCACCTGTTCGTCAATCAAAGTATCACTTATCGAATCCTTGGCGCTATGTTTGTCTAGCAGGTCTTGAACGATTCTTTTGAATGTCTTTACGTCTTCTGTCATAAGTCTACCTGATGATTATTATACATTTCTTTAAGGTCATCATTACTTGCGTACGGTTCTGTTTTCAAAAGCATATTGATCAATTCATCTCGAGATATGCCTAATTTATCTGCAAAAGTAAGTTGCTCTTCAAAATCATCTACAATCTTCTGGTTGTCTTTTAAGACTGTACTAATCTCACCATCTGCAACATCTAGATAAACACTACTTGCAGGAAAATTATCTTCAATATTTTCTAGTAGTGTTTCTAAAACACGTTGTCCCGTTTGATCAAAGCTGTTCGTTAGAATCTGGATTTGAGGCAAGTCACGATTGATTGAATACGTTACACTTCCGTCTCTTTCAGTTAGTCGTTGCCAAATATAGGTAATGTCTTCGTCCCGATTGAGCTTGCCACGATATTCAATTACTTTTTTACTTCCAAATATGGATTCTTTAATACTGCCGTAGAGATTTTTTCTAATTTTATCAGGTAAGTTCGCAGTGCTTTTCTTAACGTCAATGCTCCAAATTTCATCAAGCGAATTTGGAATATCTACTTTTACTCGCGCAAGCTTGTTCAATTCTTCTTTACTTAGCAATCTGAACCAAGTGCCCCAAATAATTAGTCTCTTGCAACGGTAGATATAAAAACCCTGATTTGTGCGCAGATCTTCAGCACCTCCTACTTTACGCAAATCTTCCCTAGAAAGTTTGCTTCTGTGTGGCAGGATGTAAGGTTGAAGTGTGATCTTTTTGTCGTCGATGTTGATGCTTTGCTCTCGGAGACGTTGAGTAGATTTATGATTTTCTAAGAAAGGGTCTTTGGATGCGATTGGTCTACCATTGATGGCTATTGTAACTCGATCTTCAGCAATTATTCGATGAAATACTAATGATAAGTGGTCTTCGGCAATCTCAATTAGCGTATCCAATGTCTTTTTTACGTCGTGTGATGAAGCTGAAATTCGGTCAAAATTTTGTAGCAATACGTATGTACCGGATTCAACAGAATCAAAAAGATCGATCGATGGAAGCTTGCTAATCTCCTCTTGTGAATATTCTAGCACTGACCAGTCACCAGTCTTTTCAACTTCATCCAAATCCCAAGAGAAGCAACTTAAAGCACCGTCGTGCTTACTCGCCACCACCAACCGTCTGCACTGGGAAAGTGACGCAGACTTTAATCCAAGACCGAATCGACCAAGATCAAACTCATTGCGTTTTTCAAGCGGTCCTCTACTACCAAATCTGAGAGCTTCTTCTAGTGTAATAGCGTCCATGCCGTTACCGTCATCGAAAATGATTAGTTGTGGATTATCAGACGGATCGAGTAAAATATTTATACTCTTAGCTTGTGCACTTACGCTATTGTCAATAAGATCGGCAATAGCAGTGTCGAAAGAGTAACCTAGTGAACGCATTGATTCTATGAGTAGGGGTGCATAAGGCGGACTCTGCTTAATTTTCATAAGTATATTCTACTTTGTTTTTTGTGGCGAAAAGAATAATGCGCATACGTATCCTCAATATACATTCATATCCCCACCATTGAATTTTTAATAACATACGCCAATCTTTTGCGGAACAGGCTAAGCCAGAGCTCAATAATCAGCATGAACGTATTTTACTCTTTTCTCGAGTTAATTATTAGATCTGATTTCTATTTTGCTTTGCTCCCCAAGAGAATAGTCTTCTACTCACTCGAATGAAATGAGATCAAAGCATTTTGGTCTGGTCCCTCATAATGTTATACTATCCCCAGATATGCATACCGACAAAGATAATAAAACACGTCTCGAAATAGCTTCAAAGCTCAAGCAATACCGCCTGCAAAAGGGGATGAAGCAGTCGGATGTGGCCAACAAAGCAGGACTAAATAGCAACTATTACTCTAAGGTGGAACGTGGTGAGGCTATTCCTTCTGTGATAACGCTAAAAAAAGTATTAGGAGCGCTAGGGATTAAATCTTCCGAGGTACTTACCTTTTAATTTCGACTCAGTTCTTTTTGTTTTTTGAGATCTTCGTAAATTTTCGCTAAAGCATCTGGATCGGTGTGGCTCATGGTGTGAAACGTAGTATGGAGATGTTCGAGTATTTCAATCGCCATTTCAGGCGTAGCGTGTTCTGGATCGGTGGCTTTAAGAAAGCGCAGAACCACGTCAATATCTTTTTCCGTGATCTGATAATTGCCTGCTTTTGCTCTCATCGGGATAATTATACCTCAAACAAAGGATTTATTTTAGGATATGTTAATCCGGGATATTGCCATACGAAACCGAGTGGGAATATGGTGCTTAGAATAGCTTTCTGATTATCGACTGCCAAATTAGTATAGGTGACAAAGATATTGTCTAGTCGTGAATCCACATATTCCTTGCAGACTGACAGAGTATATTCCTTTAGCGCTGTAATGTTCGTCGATATCTTGAGACGATCGATATTCGCTGATAGCAACGTATTCTGTTCAGAAAATATCTCATCAGTATAAAGACCAGATAAATGTTTTTGGACGAGATTAGTCCGCATTGCAGTAAGCTTGCCTATTAATTGTTCTCGTTTTGCCCTCTGAAGTCTGATTTTAGAATATCGTTTGCCATATTCTTCTTCTAGTAATATTTGTATGATTTCGCGACCCAATGTAGAGAGCTTTGTCTTCTTTAATATTATATCTAAATCAAAGTGAAGAAATTTAGCTTGTACGTACCGAGAACGGCATAACTGAGATTTGTAACACCAATAATAAGCAAACTTCTTGGCATGACCATTGCACCATCCAGAGGTAAATCCATATCCGCATTTACCACACTTTACCAACCGTCGAAACGGAAAATTTCCGTTCGGTTTATTGCGAATAACGAGTGATGATTTATTGTGCCTGCCATCGAGTATTACTTGGACTTTTTCAAACAATTCTTTCGATATCATCGCCTCATGTTGACCACGAACTTCTTCGTTGTACCGCTTGGATACGAGAATACCTGTATAGAATTTTGATCGAAATATTCTATGCACAGTTTGCTTACGTAGGAGATATTCTTGTTGATTGATAGATACTCGCAAACCCCAGTCATTCATAATATTCATCATCTCTCGTATAGACATTGTCCCCGTAGCCATGAGATCCCATGCCTTTTTGACTTTATCCCAAGTCTTGGTATCCTTAAACACGTGTCCTTCGTGCCGGACATATCCCAACTGAGCTCTGCCGGAACAAACCAGACCAGACTGAAATCGAGCATGCATCCCATTTCTCGCTCGTTCACTTTTCATTTCGTTATCCAGTTGTGCAATCCCAGCATAGAAATTACCGATAAATTTGCCCATAGGGGAATCGTCAAATGGTTCGGTTGCTGAAATAAGCTTAATTCCCATGAGACTCAATTTCTCTTTGATAACAAGGTAATCAGTCATCTGTCTCGATAATCGATCTGTTTTATAGAATACGACGGCTTGGACATCTTTAGAGTGTCGCCTGCAATACTCCAGAAGCCTAATCAACTCAACACGCCCAGTGATGGTTTTGGCAGATTTGCCTTCCTCGCGAAATACTTGGGTAACGATATATCCCAGTCGATCCATTTCTCGCCGACACACTTCTTCTTGCGTACCTAGCGAGTAATTATCTACCTGCTCTTCGGTAGATACTCGAAGGTAGAGAATTGCGTTCTTTTGTGTCTGTTTCATAGATTCATATCTATAAGTAGTTCATCCAGCGTTTTACCTTCAAATACTTGCTGTTCGATGTTGTTGAGCCAGAGATCAATCAAATACTGTAATTCCGCGACGGTTGTCTGAATTTCATCATCGTTCATTTCAATATTATTTTTCAGTATTAGTTCGCGAATTTCATCAATTTTGTCCATATTTTTAGTATATAAATCTATTTAGCTTCAAATATTCAAACATTTCTTTTGATAGGCTATCGCTGTCTATCCGGCGCATAATTTCACGGCTACAAGTCTGAGATAGTATATTTAGACTTCCTTCCCATAAGACATTCCTATCCAAGATAGCAATCTTTCGGTGGTGGTAATCAGTCGTTATGAGTACTTGCACTCCCATAGCTTCAAATCTCCGAATTGCCGATTCCGCCTGCTGTTTCATGCCCAGATCGTGTTCGTCAGGATGACGAGTAAATACATAAACCTTAACCTTCCTACGAACTAGCTCTTCAAATGGCGCTAGGAGGGAATACATGCGGTTGGTTGAGATAAATGGGCTCTCAATGATGACTTCTTTCTTGGCGTGGCGTAAGTCGTCTCTGAACTGTTTGTAGAAACTCTCTTCATCAAATAGTCGGGACTCAACCAGATCAGGTGATAGGTGTAGCCATTTTTTGATACAAAAAACCAGAAGATTATTCATGGTCCTCCTTTTTCCCAGATAAATGGGGTAAAATAACACCTGTATTGTTCTCGTAGGTAAAACCTAGTTTTTGAAGCTTTATGAAAGTACCTAGAAGACTGGGAAGAATAAAGTTCCACCTACGGGCAACTACGCTCACTAAGTTCAGTTTGTTCCGAGGCGATCCGCAAGGGTCGCTTCGTTGTATTGATGTATCCGACTAAATTTTTTCTAAATTGATTGAAAATCGTGTTCGAGTCCCGTAAGGGTTGTTATTGGTTGTTATAATTGCCCTAAATTGAACAACTTTTCAAGCGAAAAGCTATCAGATATATTCTATAAAAACTCTCAAAATCCAAGTTTAATTGGGTCTAGAGAATCTTTAACTCTTGAATTTAAAGAGACATTTTCTATTGGAAGTGTTGGTGAGTACGCCAAAACGATGGCGGCTTTTGCCAACAACAAAGGTGGCTATATCGTATTTGGTATAAAGGATGACCCAAGAGAAATTATCGGAATTGATAGATCGAATTTTGATACATTCAGCCAAGAAAGATTCACTGCTGAACTTAACGATATTTTTCAACCAGCTATTGAATGGGAGGTAGATGTTTATGATTTGGATGGAAAAACATTTGGTTTGATATATACATCTGAGTCAGAAACAAAGCCAATAATTGCAACAAAAAATGACGGAGACATTAAAGAGGGAGAGATCTATTTTAGATATCGTGCGAGATCGGAAAAAATACATTTCCCAGAACTCAGAAAATTGCTCGATAAACAAATTGAAAAGCAGAACGACGCGTGGAGAAGAGTAATTACAAAATCTGCACAAATTAACCCCATAAATGTTGCTGTAATGAATACTCTGAATGGGGAAATTTCTGGAAATGGTGGAACTGTAGTGATTGGTGAAGAACTAATTCCCAAACTTAAATTCATACGAGAAGGTGACTTTACTGAAAAAAACGGATCTCCGACTCTTAAGTTAGTAGGAGAATTACAGGCGGTGCCAGTTTCAGCAGTTAAAAGACAAAAGATCTTGGTGGGTGAAGATATTTACATATATCGACCATCTCATGTAGCGTCTGAAGTAGCTAGAATAGCCAAAATTGATTTTGGAACTGGTATGCACACCAAAGCATGGAAATTTTATAAAGTTCGCCCACAAGAAAAGAGGCTTAACTATAAATCAGAGATTGTTGAATATAAATCTGCCGAGAACGATTACAGATACTCCCAAGCGTGGATAAATTTTTTAGCATCAAAAATGAGGGACAAAGAAGAATACGGTAAAGTAGCCAATTTCAAGCATTAATACTAACTTTTTTATCATGGAGAATGAATCGTGTCTTTATCAAGGATAATACTTCTAGTCTTTCTTCCGACGTTCCTCCCCTGAGAATATGGATCAGATAATTTTTTGCCATTGCTTTGAATTCAAGTTTCCCGGGAATAATGCCGTTATCTCCGTCAAATTTTCCCAACATATACTCTTGGCGAAGCACATCGGTTTTTAGTCGATGGTATCTCTCGATGTCCTCTTGGATTTTCCGGGATATTCCTGCTTGGTTGAAGGAGATCTTGTCAAGATTGGCGATTATCTGCTTAATTAAATCATCCTCGTCGATGTATGGCTCTTTGCATTCGTAATTCAAATATCTTCTGCAATGGTAATAGATATGCTTATGATACCCACCACTCTTTAATCTTCTGTATCTTTCCTCAGCGGTCACACTACTACCGCATGAGCCACACTTCATGAGGGTCTTAAATGCAAAGATATTTTTATTCCAGGTCTTAGGGACTGTTTCCAACTGTTTTTGGACTTTTTCAAACAGCTCTTTGGATATTAGTGGTTTGTGCTTTCCCTTGTACCAGATGCCACTTCCGGCCGGGAATTCAAACTCTCCGTAGTAGAAAGGGTTTCGGAGAATTGTATGAACCTTACTCAGGGGACACATAACACCCTGTCTTGTTTCAAAGCCAATTCTATCTAACCATCTTTTTACCGCTCTGCCGCTTTGTCCTTGGACACCCACTCTTTCAAACATTTGTTTTACAAATTGTGCTCTTACCGGATCAAGGACTACTAACTCGTCGGTTCGACCATCTCCTTTTTGATTGAGATATCCCATGGGAGCGAGACTGGGTTTCCATCCCAAACTACATTTATTTCTCAGCCCCCTTTCGACATTTACTCCTTTGTTATCATTTTCTAGCTTTGCCTGAGAGCAGAGGATCATCAGCAGAAATTTTTCATTTGGACTATTGGTAAATGATTGGCTATATGTTTGGATGCGGAGTAGTTTCTTCTGGTCCATGAGGTCCACTAGTGTACCTAGATCACCTGCGTTACGGCTTAAACGATCTGGTGCCCACGTGAGTATTCCGTTAAACTTTCCGGAGCGTATTCCTTTTATCAACTCGACAAATACTGGTCTGGCTCCTGACTCTTTTGCGGAGTGACTTTCTATTTTTATTTCTTTTACTTTTATGTTTTCTCTCTTGGCAAGTACCTTCATTTCGTCGATTTGAGAATCAATCGACATAATTTGTCTTTCGTCACTTTCGGAAGACTTGCGAGCGTAGAGACAGTAGTTTATTTCTTGTGTTTTTGTGGATGTATCCATTACTAATCAATGTACCGCAAGGTCTGTGGAAGTCTAGCCCGAAAGTTTCCTTTTTGTTTCAGCTCTGGACTCTGTTGAAACAGCATTTATTAACTGTCTCAACTGCTCCACACTTTCATCCATTTCCTGGCTGTCTTTATGTTTTTGGTGTTTAGTAACTGAGTTCATTAGTGAACCAGCCACACTTATTGGTAATTGACCTTCAAACACCATGTTTAGTAGCGTTATCATCAGATTATCTCTCTTAAACCCTGCAATACTTTCTCCAATGTCTGACTTTTCCTAATACGGCAGCAAGATTCTTCTTTGGGAGTAACTGGGATGGTGATTGTTTAGCCAGTAAAAAGTAGAGGTCGGATGCCCATCTCTAATATTTTTTAATAATTGAGATTCACACAAATCATTTACCATCTCTATCCCTTCCCCCATAGCGATATCTGACTTTTTCTTAAAATCTGGATCTTCTTCACGCCATCGATAGTAGGTGGCTCGACTAACACCTGCCTTTTGACAAGCCACCTGCACTATCGGCGTAGATTTTAGATGTTTAAGGACATCAATCTTGCTTTTCATAGAGCTTTGCTTTTAGCCCAGTTAGTTTTTCCCAACGACTTTTAATAACTTCTGCATAGACAGGTGACTTCTCCATTAAGTAGCAACGGCGCTTCATCTTGGTTGCCGCAATTAAGGTTGAGCCACTGCCACCAAAAGGTTCGACAATTAAGTCGCCTCGTTTAGTGAGAACTTTGATATAGGGAATCAGTATCTCAGTTGGCTTTGTACCAAACACAACACCCTGACCGGAATGTTTTTCGTCAGAGGCATTGAACTCGATGAAATCTGTTGGTTGGGTTTTCTTCCCTTTCTCGTAACCTTCCCATTGTGGTTTACCAGAGATGGCATAGAGAGCTGTTTCGTATTCTTCTTGAAGACCATCAATCTCCTCCTCGTTGTTGTACTCGATATCAACATTTTTGGATGCACCCACCATGGCAATATCGTGTTTACTAAAGAACTTATATTTAGATGAAAAACCTTGGTGACGATTTGGTAAATGCCAAACGATCATGTTTTTCACTTTCCAATGTTTCTCCATCTCGCCCCAAATGGTTCTTAAGTTTTTCCAATTTTCATAAACTATTATGGAGAAATGCTCTTTTTGGATATTGGCAATACTCTTCATCCACTTTTCTGTGAAGTCAATTGGAAGGCTTTCAGTTTCTAGGTAGCGTCTATCTCGCTTGGATCCAAATCCTGTGACTGCCTTACCGTGTCGCTTTGTTTTTAAATAGTCAAGAATGTAAGGTGGATCGGTAAAACACATATCCGCCTTTTCACCGTCCATTAACTTCAGCCATTCATCTTCATTTGTAGAGTCTCCACACATCAATCTACTTCCACCTAGATCGTAAATATCACCTTTCTTGATATTTATCTCAGTGATATTGAGCTTTTCAAGTTCTTTCTGAAGGTCGAATTGCTCTGGAGTATCTTCGATGTCGAAGATTTGGTCGATTTCTTCACTACTAAAACCAACGCAGTCCAAAAAGGCTGAATCGTAGTTAGCGAGTAATTCCCAATCCCACTCACCAGTATTTTTATTTAACCTGAGATTTAGCTCCTTTTCTTTCTCAATATCAGGAATTTTGACGTAGACGACAGGAATTGTTTCGAAACCCATTTCTTTGGCAACCTCCAAACGGAAATGACCACCAATGACGATGTTTTTCCTTTCGATTGCCTCGTTGACGATAATGGGGTCGACCAATCCAAATTTGGTAATACTTTCTTTCAGCTGGTCGGCTGATTTTTTGTCGTGCTTTCTGGGGTTGTAGACCGCAGGGTTTAGCTCGCTAACTTTTATATATTTGACGGATATATCCCGTCGGAGTTGTTTTTCCATATGTTTTGAACGGCTTATGCCGTAAAAATATGTTAATAATCAACTCCTAGACTGAGATATTGTTCATCTAGGTCGCATAGGCGATCTGTTATCCCCCTTTGCCTTTTAGGTGGCTCTTGCGAGCCTACTGTCGCGCTCGGAATCATTTATCATGCCCTGACGGTTCAGTAATTTGTACTATCCCTATCTATAATTATATAGATTTTTATTGAATTTTTTTACGCTAATGAATTCTCCACAATTTTGATTTCTATATCATTAAGTCCATAGACTTTATAAACCAAACGATCAATGTGATTTTGATGTATTGAAATATCTGCATCCGAATCATTTTTTTTAACCTCTAGGATTTGTTTGACATAAGATTCCAACTTCTTCTTATCATCTTCTTCAGGTAATACTATAGGGATTTGTCCAATAGGAATCGATTTTATTTCCAAGATTTTACCCTTCCGTTTGCCTCGATGCTTTAGCCAAAACAATACCAACTTACTGTTAAGGATGGCCGTCAAAACCTCATTCGATATTAATTCTGAATTTTTTGTCTGTGTGAAAAATACATCTGCAGAAGCATACCATGGAGTATTAACTAGAGCAAAATAGTTATTAAGTGACCTATACGGGTTTACTATCTTTTGTCCTTCGAACATTGATTGTTTTCTTGGCCAATTAAGTTGATACCAAGGCCTGTTTGCCCTCTTGATGGCGACTCTTTTTTCAAGGAGATCTCTAAATTTACTCAAATGGTTTAGCTCATCTTTCTCTGGATGCGTATCGTTATCGTAATATATAACCTCATAATTTGATTCTGTATTTGCCACATAGTGTTTGATGTCGGAACCTTTGAACCATGGATGAAGGTGGCCAAAGCCGTAACGCCCCTTGGTAACAACAAATATTTCTTCACCCTTTGTAATGGCTTTGTTTTTCGTTTTCAGAAGGTCTTTGTCAGATACCGAATCTAGACCAGTGTGTAAACCTTCGTTGGTATTCGCAAACTCAATTAGCGGCTTCCCGCTTAAATACAGTTTTTCAAGTAGTTGATCAGTTTCAGTTTTTCCTGAAACAAATCTCAGATAATAATTGTTACCTTCATATAATTTTGAGCGAGATATATTTCCATATACACATTCTTCGCAAGTATGGTTAAGAATTTTTACAATTTCTTCTGAATTTGGCCCTCCCGTGATTGTTACAAAAGTTTCACTTGTAAGAAAGTTATCTTTTGGACCTTCTTTTTGCAGCAAAGTAATCATGTTGTGCTGACCTAATGCTGATTCAAATATTTTGTACTCGTTGAAGTTGATTAGCTCAACAACGTTAGTCCTATTATAAAAATCTCTACGAAGGCTGATTGCTCCATCCGCTGTCGGATAATAATTCGTGGTAATAAAAGAAAGTGTGCCTCCATCTTTTAGATTATTAATCCCGTGATGAAAAAAATAGTAAAAAAGGTCCATCTTTCCCTTACCAAACTGTTTTCCTAGTGGTGATTTTCTCAAAACATCAAACAATTCCTTATGACTTTTTTCTCCAACATATGGTGGGTTTGCAATTATCATGTCAAAACCGTCTTTTACACCAAACATCCACTCAGCATCGAACCATTCTGTCGTTATATGTTTAAACGGTTTCCAGCTTGTTAAACTTCTTGTTAGATCAGCTTTTGAGTAACCTACATAATCATGCTTTTCAATTAATTCGTTGATTAAATCGTTTTGTTTTTCTGAAAAGTCGTTTTTTAGTTTTTCTCTTTCGATCCCATATGAATTGAAATAATCATCACGAACTTGTTTAAGCTCATCTATGAGCTTAAAGTCATCAAAAAGTGAGGGAGAGGTGCTATCAACTTTTGGTAATCCGATTAATGTATTTGCTGTAACAAACTTAAAATCTAGGTTTGGAAGGGGTTTAATCCCCCTATCTGGCCTATCGTCTTTTATTGCCTGATCAACAACAAGCGTTAGGAAACATCTTAGTCTCGAGATTTCAGTAGCAATCGGTTGGATGTCTACCCCATAAATACATTCTCTAATTACTCTTAATTTCCGCAGATAATCATAGTTTCCGGCACTAAATTCTTCCTGTATGTGCCTTCTAAATTCTGGAGGAGTTTGTTTTAAGTCCATTGAATGCATGACTTCTGCGTTTGGATCTATCTGCTGAAGAATGAAGACAATTTTTTGAAGAACACCCATTGGAAAAGCTCCTGACCCACAGGCAGGGTCTAGAATCTTTAGTTTACCTAGGGAGTCAATTATTTTTACTTTTTCTTCTTCTGTTAGGGGTTTTGTCTGATCGTCATCAAGGTCATAACTAATTACAGCCCTGATTTTATCTTCATCAATGTTTGTTTTGTTCTTAAGATATAAAGCCAGACTTTCATCTACCATATAATCGACAATTACTCTTGGAGTGTAATAACTACCAGTACTTTTTCTTGCCGATTCACCTGTGTCAGGGTTAATTTCTGCTAAGAGATTTTCAAATATTCGACCTAGCATTTCAGGGTCTATTGAAAGCTCTTCATCATAACTAGTATTCTCGTCGATTGTAAAATGGTAGGTTTCAAGTATATCGAATAACGACTCGATCCAGTTATTTGGGATAACTAGTGTATTGTGATATTTGGACTGAAAATCGTTTCTGCCTCGTTCGTAGTAATCATCGTATTGGGCGGAAAAAAGACCACCATTGAGATAAGGAGTTTGGGTAAAGGGTTCTTTGTCGAACTCATCAAAGTTTCTACTTTCTAAAGGTTTGTTGAGAACCTCAAAAAATAATGGTTCAAGCAACTTGTGATAATAGTCTTTGCTACTTTTTACTGCTTGAAGTGAAAGTACCTTATCTGATATCAAGGAAATTCCCGCCTCACTCCTCTTTTCTCTAAGGAACCAACAGAATATAATTCTTCCAATTAGTCTTACCGAAAATTCAAGATTTGTTTGACTCTTTGCTTCCTTGCTTGGAACCTGTAGTACTGACTGCAAAGAATTGAACGCAGTAGATATTTCTTTGTAGAAATCTTTATTGACAACTTCTATTGAGAATCTCTTTTTAAGATCTGCCAAGCTATTAACCCTACCAGCAAGATATTTTGTAGGAGTTTTAGTTTTGGCTCCGACACCGAGTACAAATGACTGCCTCTTAAGGTTAGATAATTTTGAAATAACCCTACCATCTTCCCAGGTAGCGGTACTGGTAAGTAGAGATAACCTCCATTGACCGAAGTCTGGACAAAAGTATGCAATGATTGCATTTTGAACTGAATAATTCTTTAAGATATTAAAACTGTCCTTTGTGATTGATATTCTACGTCGCGTAGGATCAAATTCCATTTGAATTGCAAACACCATGACGCCTATCGATGTTTTGCCGAGCGACTCAATTAGATTGACATCACCAAATGAACTTGGGACGTCAACTTTTTTAATGTCTCTCTCAAAATCTGGAAGTAACTCCTCTAACCAATCAAGAAATTGTTCTTTGTTGTACTTTTCGTTTAATTTCATACTCTTAACTCTTGACTAAGTACAATCAGCTCAGATTGACCTTGAAGCTGGTCAGCCTTATTCAAACTAACCTTAATAACCTGTACGGGAGCAATCCCTTGAATCTTTTTATATGCTTCATCAAGATTATCTAATTTGACTCTAGCAATATCTTTGTATTGTCCATCGCTCAAATCGTCATATTCTTTTATTACTTTTATTAGGTCAAGAGCATAATCCTTTGCTAGGGGCAGGTTATCAGAGAGAACTGTAAGTCTTTGAATTGCTTCAGCTCTGTTGCCTTGGATCTTTGGCAACTTTGATCTTTCAAATAATTTATCTCTGACTGTAACAAATAATTTATTGTATTCACTGTCTGGTGCATAGCCCTCCTCATCCTCTCTGGCAACAAAAAAAGGCAGAACTTGTTCTGCTGAAACAATAATCGGATCTTCGGTGTCATGCTTGATCGCAAATACTGAATGATCTCCTCTTTTACCGTATGCTATCGCAATTTCCTCTGTTTGGCCTTTGCGAATAACTCTGCTTCTTGGTCTAACAGTTTTTGCTTTATCTATAACGTCATCTGGTGTTTGATCATATCTATCCCTGTGAATTGCATCCCAAGACTCTTCTTCTGCTTCGTCTGTTGCCTGTTTTAATTGTGCCTTTAGCAGTTTTTCTACATCCTTGTCTTCTTGGAATGTTTTTAATTCTTCGGTGTCAGTCAATGTTTTCGTGTCACTTCCCACAACCGAATTAATTAAACTCATTTTCAACATAGAAATTTGTTTTATTCTGGTCACATCTTCACCGATACTGGTCGGGAAGAAATTATATATATGCAATCTATCAAAGACCTTCTTGTTGATACGATTGATACGTCCAATTCTTTGAATGACTCTTGTTGGATTGAATGGAATATCATAATTAAAGATAATTCCGGCCCGATGCAAATTGTATCCTTCACTAAGAGCATCCGTGGCCACCAATATGTCGTAGTCATTTTTTTGCAACTCTTCCCTAATTCCTGCGTCGAAATTATGTTTTAACTCTTCACGATAACTCTTTGAGGCATCTGCGGCCGTATATTTAAATGTTCTCATGAATCCTTTCTTCTTCAGTTGCTCTCCAACATAGTCCACGGTATCTGCGTATGCAGAGAAAATGATTATTTTTTTATCCGGATTTTCATTAAGCAAGTCCTTTATTTTCTCTGTTAGATTGTCGAGCTTGGGATCAAAGTCTTTTACTTTTGGATCTTCGAACCAATCTGATTTAATTTGTTGAAGTAACTGAGTATCTGCCTCAACCTCCTTAATAAAAGATGGGCTAATCCAATTTCTGTCGACAAAGATCAATTTATGTTTTGATGTTGGTTGGTCTTCGAGCTGTTCTGTAAGCTCTTCTGAGATATTGTCATCGGTGTCTATTTCATATGAATCCGGATCTGGAATCCGACCTTTTTTCAATACCGGAATTTGGCCTTTTTCGTGATACCACTTGGAAATGAAGAGGTTGGAATCGATCATATTCTGAAGGGTAATTCCAAAGGCTTGTTTGGAACTTTCGAACCGCATCACAAGCAATCGTTTCATGAACTTTGCAAGGTTAGTTTGTGCTGTTACAAGGTCGACGTCTATTTGATTTCCATATTTTTTCACAAATTCTTCTCTGCTTTCTTCTGACAGATATGTGACTGGTTTGTAACGCGCACCTATAAACCCATTTTCTTCGTCGGTAATTTTTTCAAGAGTTGTTACATACAATCCGAACAAATCCTCAAGGTCATACTCAAGTAGAGTAGGACCGTCAATTTCTGCGAATTCTATGCCTTGTTTGATTAAGTTGTTTCGATATCTTGAAATTCTCTTGAGATCAAGTCTTGAACGACGAATAATGATTGGCTCTATTAATCTTTTTAACTCCCTTGAAATATCTTTTGCCTCTACCTCAACTTCTTCTTCAGACAGCTTGTTACCCCTCATGGCATTTCTTAGCTCCTTGTATCTTTGTATTAATTCTCTGAATCTGATTGAAAGGTTGTCAACAGATTTGATCGTTGACTGCCCTGGAGTTTGAAAAAGTTTGACTAAGGCAAAAACATCCTTAGGATCATTGTTGAATGGCGTAGCCGTCAAAACAACAACCTTGTTATCCTTATTACTTCTTACAAGCTGGTGAAGAAGCATGTAGTCATCGGTTAACTCATTTCTGTATCTGTGCGCCTCATCAATGACAATTATTGCTGGACCAGACTGCTGATTAAAACACCAGTTGTAAGCTTCTTCAATTTTTCCTGAGCTGAATATCTTTGTTCCTGGTAAGTGGAAGTTTGCTTGATAATCTTCCCATTGTGATATCAAATGCGGTGGACAAATGATGATGACATTGATGTTATCTTTGTGAGCAATATTGTAGGCAATTGTGGACGCAATAATACTTTTTCCCAGTCCAACAACATCGGCGATTATCACACCACCGTACTGTTCAATTTTATTTATGCCCATTTTAATGGCATCAAGTTGATACTCCAAATCTATAAATGATTCTCCAGTGATCTTTGATGGGGTTTTTATCTCGGTGTCTTTGTCTTGTCCAAATAGCTCGTGAAGAACTCTAATATACATTAAGTAGGGACGCTCCACAGCATTAATCCATAGTTTCCTAATAACATCCTTGAATTCAGACTGATTATCTATGGTCGCAACATCAATATTGTCAGAGTCAGACCACATAGCCTCAAATTTTTGGAGACCTTCTAAAAATTGTGACTTTTCTCTGTTTACACTATTCAGTTCTCCTTGATCCAAGAGTCCATTGTATGTCAGGTTGCTTGACCCAATAAATATAGTTCCGGGTGCATCTCCTCCTTGATTGGTTTCACTTTTGTTATGAACTAAATACATTTTTCCGTGTTCATCAGTGTTGGTTAGTTTAATTTCAAGGGATCCGTCTATAATTTTCTGTTCAAAGGTTTTATAGGCGTCCTGCGATCTTGGCTCATCAAATACGGATGTTTCATTAAAGAGTCTGGTAAATCCTTCGAAATAATCAGCTTTTTGAGCTGATCGAGACGAATGTGATTCTTGTGGTTGAAATCTATCTAGATCCACAGGTTTCCCTGTCTTTTGTTGCATGGCGATAATTTTTGGAACCGCATTCGGATCAATTTGTTTACCAACCAAAATCCTGACCTTTTTGTCTTTTAGTTCTTCAGCAAGGAGCTCAAACCCGGAAAAATAAAAATATCCAACCTGAATGTCTACCCTATCGGATATCGACAGGGCATTCCTAAGAGCTTCTAGCATTGTTTGAGATTGATTATCTATGATGGACATTTAGTTAATTTTACTCTAATGTTACCCTCGATTGGTCATAATATAAATATTGTTATTTGTAATTGCAATATAATACGGTGACGTGCACGAAATACTATATCAACTTCAACCATTTCAACCTCCCGAGCCAGCATTAAATAACGTAGCTAATGTTTTGATATCCTCTTTTGGAGGAATTGCTGCAGCCCTTGTCACTTATTATCTTGATTCTCAAGGCAGAACCAGAGAGAAAAGAACAGAGAGATATCTTTTACATCGAAACACTTTAGTTCAAGTTGAACACGAAATAATCCCTCTTAGGCTTAATATTGGACGTGATCTTAAGACTCTCGATGAAACTATTTCTGGATGTGATGAAAACACAACAAGAGTCATTCTTAGAACTTACAAATTAGATTTAAGTTCTAATTTGGGCATCAATATGCTTGATATAAATTTCATCAATAAGTATTCTGAGCTTTATACCTTGGTGGAAAGCATAAATAGTGACCTTCACTATCTTGAAGGAATTACAGAAAGTATAAAGAGCGAAGCGAAACAAGGACAAATTAATTTTAGTGGTATTTCAACTTACTTAACATTTTTACCAATCTTAAGGGATTCTTGTCGTAAAGCTGACGAACTATCTCTATCTCTATTGTCCATGATCAGATGTGTACTCAATGATAACGATGCAGCATCCCGCAAACTTTTTGAACTTAATGGAGTATTGGAGAAATACAAATTCTCAAAAAAGCAACTAATCAAAGACCAGAAGAAAATAATCACCCAAGAAAATAGGCCATTCAAAAACGGAAAGAGACCTGACAAATTCGTGGTGTTTTATCTTGATTTAAAAAAGAGACCAGTTGACTAGTTGTGCTATTCAGTCCCAAACTCAACTTTTACGGTAGCCCTGATGGTTTTATCAATTGAAGTTAGATCAAAATCACCATAATCCGACACGCTTAGGTCGTTGGCGCTATTAACCTGGAACACCCCTTGCTGTGCACTTAAAACTTTACCGATTGATGTCTTTGACACCCCCGTGGTCGAACTTACCAGAGCGTTGGCTCTTAGCTGGGCATCTGCGACTGCTTTTTCAAGTAATGGAATTTTCTCCGTTTCAAAGGCAGAGTATGTATATTCCGCTCTATTATCAGAAAGATCAATTCCTTTGTCCTCGACAAATAACCTAAGTTTATTTACACCCTCACCTACTTTATACACTTTGTTGGTGGTAACGAAGATACTGACGGTTGAGGTGTAGTTTTCAATCACGTTGGTTGTACCATAGCCACTTTCTTTCTCCTTATATACCGTAGCGACATTGAATTGTGATTCTGATATCTCATTTTTCTCAAACCCAAGTCCAGCAACATATTCACGTAAGTCTTGCTCGTCTGATTTTAGTAACTGAAGATTCTTTGATCGATCTAAGCTCTTTCTGGATATGCCTATTCTCCAGAGAGCTTTGTCTGAGGTGACGTTCTTTGTTGCGACACCGGTGACTGACACGGAGTTTTTAAATGTCTTTATTTCTTTTTTGGAGAATGCAGTCGACCAAATAATCGTGCTTGCCAGAACAATTGCACCGATAAATATCAGATTGGGGGAAATGCTGGATAGCGGTTTTGTTATTGGATTAGCAATACTTGAAAACGGTAATGACTTAATGACCTTCCAAAGTTGGATGATTTTTGGCCTAAAGATGTTCCAAAGTGGAGGAATACAAAGAATACCAAGAGCGAGATAGATAATTGATCCAGGAATAAAGGTTTCGTATGTGGCGATTGAGGATCCAATGAAGATGATTCCAAACAACCATCGAATGATCTTTACCCATAATTGAGCAAAAAATTTTCTTGATGACTCAATAGTATCTTTGTCTTTATTTATAGTGTTAGCCATTAAGGCTATTGTGAAACAATATTTAATAAAATACTAGAGGTTTGTTGAGCTTGAAGTGTAAGATATGGATATGACTAAATATATTCTTGCAAACGATGGAAAGTTCCATGTTAAGCATGAAATGTCGGATATGGTGGATGTAGATGAGCTGTTTGAGCAGGCAGCAAGACTAGTAATAGAAAACAGAATTGGATCAGCCTCTCTAATTCAAAGACGATTGGAGGTTGGTTATGCCAGAGCTGCCCGAATGCTAGACCAACTAGAACAGGCAGGGATTATCTCTGCTTCCGAAGGAAATAAACCTAGAGAAGTAATTATAAATTCATTTGAAGATTACATGAAAAATAAGGGTGTGGATGTCGGACCAGAGGAGGTTTATCCAGAAGATATCAAAAAAGAATGGCAGCCAAAGAAACTGTCAAACCTGTTGTTGTCCGAACTTCAGAAAGAAGTTGCTGATTTGAATGAGGTCCGGGTTCCAATTGGTATTGATAAGAGGAGAATGGTTTCTGCTTCAATCGAAGAGCTTGGACATATCTATGTGTTTAACAGTCCCCTAAGTAACTCTATTGGACTACTTAGATCCCAACTCGACTTTTTGGTAAATACATATAGTCCGGATAGGTTAAAGCTGATCGTGAGTGATGACACTAGATTACTTGCTGACTTCAATGGAAGCGAGCATTTACTTACTCCAGTTATCCTGGATCAGTCGAAGGTCGAAAACGCTTTGGGTTGGGTAATAATGGAAATCGAAAGAAGACTTAAGATGTTTCAAGAATGCAGTGTTAATAGCTTGAAAAAATATAATGAGCTTGATGGAGCCTCCTTACCTGAAATTGTATGTGTGGTGAGTGGAATAAATAAAATTTTCTCTATTGATGACGCCGTTTTTTATCGCATGGAGAGATTAATGTCTTCTGGCCACTTGGCTGGGATTCACTTAATAGTAAGTTCTCCCCTGACTATGGAAAGAAAATATTCTAAATTGCTTACCTCATTTCCTACCAAAATCATTTTCAAGACGTTTTCTACTTCACAAGCTGATTTATTGGGAACTGACGACGCGTTTGAACTATCCAATGAAGATGAATTTATTTTCATACCTGCATACGGGAAAGTGGAAAAACTATCTGTTTATAGATAAAAATACTAGAGGTTTGTTGAAGCTGAGAGTAAGATATGAAGCAGATAATGGATAATTTTAAGAAGTATTTCTATAGAGGTGCCTATTGGCTATTAAACCAGTACTACAGGGTGAAAAACTATGTATTCTGGGGAGAATTTGAGAGGAAACACTTCTTGTTTCAAAAGGAAGGCAGTCAAATTAGGATTCTCCTTCAAGATCATGATGATTTTGTAGAAAATATCCAGAACAAGATAGATGGATATAAAAGGAAAAAGGACGAGAAGAAATATATAAAGTATGCCCTGGAACAAGCATTGAGAGGATGTATGTATATTGTTATTTCCAAAGGAGAGAAATTTGTCCAGTTTTGGACTAATCATGGCCGGCTAGATTTTGATTTTCCGATTAAGAAGGGAAACGGTAATTCCAAGCACTATTATCAAGTAGTTGGGCTTCTGGCGACCATGGACTTTGTTCGAGACACATTTGTTCCGACACAATACCCGACTTTTACCAGAATCAAACCTAACCATACATACAGAATTGAAGATGATGGCAAGATGAAAACTGTAACTGGTTATTTTAACAAGATGGTTCCGGAGGCAACTGAGTTAACTATGAAAATGTTCGAGGAGATATATAAGGAGAAGAAGGGAAAATTAGAAATTAAGGTTGGGTAGAAACTTATTGCAATGAAAATAGGAACATCAATCAGGCTAAACAGCATAAAACTAATTAGACTTAATGAGAGATTAAGGAGGGTGTCGCTCGAACTGATAAATATGCATCCGGATGTAAACACACCGAGAGACGGAGTTGTATTGTTTTCACTGATAAAAGCTTACAAAACACATGGAGCAATTCTCTTGCTTATAAACAAAGGGCTTATTGAAGACGCGGAAATGCTAGCGAGAACCTTGTTTGATATATGTTTGTTGGTCAAACTATGTACCAAGGATGACAGTGAAGAAATGGCTCTCCAGTATTTTAATTTTGATGAGGTGCAGAGATCTAAACTGTATAAAAAAGTAAAAGACAACCAAAACTTTAGTGAAGTGTTTAAAGACAGAATCGCTAATCCTAAAGAAGGCGATGAAGATATTGATAAGATAATTAACTCAGCCAATGAACTGGTTGAGAGATATGGAAAGTGGTTTAAGGATAATTGGTTCGATAAGAATAAACAATCTGAGTATCTTGGGTCGTTAAAATTAGACCATTATTATAAGACTGCCTTTGACCTACAATCTCAACTTATACACAGTACTCCGAGGTCAATGAATAGATATTTTAAGGATATCGGCGGCAAGATAATTACAAATCACGGTCCTAATGCCGAACATGCCGGTCTTGCTTTAGTATCTGCTGTAAACATGATAATTCTTGTTGCAGATGAGTACCAGAGACATTTCAAATATGAATATCAAGTAACTATCGAGGATCTGGCGAATGAGCTAAAATCTGCAACTAAGGAATTAGAGTAAACCTTTTTACTATATCAATCTATATCATTGTTCTCGATTCGCCTTGCCCTTTTATACTGTCTCATTTGTCTTATTTAGCCTCAAGTATGAGACAGTTATAGCGACGAAAGTGTGCCAGTCCCAGATGGCTCACAAGCTTTTATTACTAATCATATATGACAACGCCCGTTGCTATTTTATCTGACTCTGATAATTCTTTTGGTGCTTTTACAATTTTTACTGCATGTTCGTCCATTGTTGACTGAAGTATAAATTTAGCCACGACTTCGAACCCTCCTGCTATACCTAGATTTCCATTATTCATTAGTATGGCTTGAAGTTTGTATTTGTATACTGCCCTGTCTCCAAGTCTTTTTCTCGCCTCATCAATATGCTCATCTTCGTGCTCTATAGTGTAGTCCACCCACTCATTTGACAACCACGGTAATCTTATTTGGGCATACTTTAAGGCATCGACAAATTCATTTTTATTCATGAACACAACAGTTCCTCTTTCGGCCGTTTTTCCTAACTTGGCTTGCTGATTGAAATCAGCTTCCGACATCGGATTATTTATTATCCTATCGACTTTTTCTCTAATTGTTTCTGGTTTTTCGGTTTCCGGTTTTACTTCCATTTTGTTCTTTTGTCAGTATATATTGATTCTATATCAGCGACCCCAGGTCAGCAGCGAATGTGATTACCTAAACTAGTGTAGGTTTTGTATACTTGGAATTGCTATGCAGAATTTTGATCAAATTGTAGATCCAATTGAGGTAATTTGTTCTTTTGTAAAATCTAATTTGATAAAAGATGAGATATCTTTGGACGATTCTACTGACGACTTGGTTAAGAAGTTTGAAATTCAAAAATCAAAAATTGATCATTTGACTTTGGATCAACTGTATACACTCTTGCCTACTGAGATGTGGAGATTTGAGTTGTACCAAAAACACTCATGGGTTTTCAAATCTATAGAACTAAAGTACCTTGCCCCCTGGTACGCTACAGGTGATTTACCAGAAGAATGGTGCTCGATGTCAGTAGTCGATGTTGCGTCGAAGATAAAATGTAACCCCAATGTTGACTCTGACTCTATCAGGCGCATTAAGGTCATTTCTCGATACCCCGATATTATTACTAGTTACTTTCCACCAATAGTGTATCAGGGAGGAGAAATTCGCAAAGACTTATCTCTCCAGGTTCTTCCAGTTGACTCTGATGATGGTTCTCATCGAAGTATTGCTGCGGCACTCTCTGGCAAAACACATATACCGGGGTATGTTGGTTTCGTAAAAGTAAATTAGATGGTGGCTAGATGTGACTGAGGTTTTGGATAATAATCCAGTCTTATTTTTATCTTCGTTTTCTGGAATTCCTGTAGATATTACGCGACTTTTTATGAGCGTGTTTGTGGCTTTTTTCGGAGTATCTGTTTGATTGCGGAATTAAATCTCTAATCCACTCCTGTTTGAGATACATACAGCTTGAAGCGTGAGTTTTTCCATAAGCATCCATGAAGATATCTGCCGATAAAATATAGTCACCCTCTCTAAAATTTACTCTACCCAAAACAGAAGATGGATGAATAAAAATTTCACTTTTGGTGTTATCGATTTTCTTAAAACCACTTTTGGTGTTGCGAAGAATGCTATCTATCATACCTACAGCAAGAACTCTGCCGATAGCATCAACGTTCATCTTTGGTCTAGCTCTTGAATCAATGCTGATTCCCTTGAGCGAGAGAACGTTTAAAAGTTCTTCTCTTACTCTTACGGCTTCTTCCAGTACTTTTTCGTTGAGATAGTTTGCTTGAGCCCAACTTTCGCTGTAACCACTTTGGACGTAGCCTTGCCATACATTTAGATAGGTAAGGAAGTCTGACTCTTTGTTGGTTTTGAACCGAGCGTGGATATTGTCTACTATATTGGCTAAAAATGGATCACTAGGACGGACAAACACGTTTTTACCGTCCAAGAAGGAAGCCAGAATACAGATTTCATTTAAACAGTTACTACTAGGATCAGAAGCTTCGATAATCATCCGAGCCAGCTTTGGCTCTATACTAAGCTCGACCATAAATTCTCCAATTTCCGTTATATCACCATGTTCATCTAGAGCACCTAGTTTAGTCAGGAGATCGATGGCATGGTCGATAGATTCACGATCAGGTTGCTGTATAAAGTCAAAACTCTCAATGTCTTCTATACCAACCTTTTTCATAGCAAGAATTACTTGAGATAAATTTGACCTTTGAATTTCCGGGGTTTGGAATTCTTGTCTTCTGCTAAGACTTTTTTCTGTAAAAAGACGGTGACAAAATCCCGGTGCTGTTCTACCGGCTCTGCCCATTCTTTGGCTGATACCACTGATAGCATGCTCAACTAAGACCAGCTGATCAATACCGGTTCTGGGGTCAAACTGGATTTGTTTAACCAAACCGGAGTCAATAACATGAATGATACCGTCGATAGTAACTGAAGTTTCGGCTATATTTGTAGAAACGATGATCTTTCTTTTTTGCGAAGGTAAGAAAATTTTGTTTTGTTCTTCCGGAGATAACTCGGAGTGTAGCTGAAGAATTTCTATATCAGAGCAATCAACTTCATTTAGGATGCTTTCAGTTGTTTGATCGATCTCTTTTTTTCCTGGCATAAAAATGAGAATGTCACCCTGGGAGCCAGAATTCAATATTTGTTCGATTTTCTTGGCTGCTGCCATAGGGTAGTCGGATATTTGCAGTTCTTCTTTTTCGTAGAAAACCTTGACTGGGAACATTTGACCCTGAATCTCAACTGAGTTTGTTTTATCACCATAACCAATGTAGTCTGCAAAGAGGTTACGATCTATGGTGGCTGAAGAAACAATTATTCTAATTGGGTTTATACCTAGACGAGCACGGGATTCGTTCACCAATTTGAGTAGTCCCAGGCAAAGATCTATATTTAAGCTTCTTTCGTGAGCTTCGTCGATCATGATAATTGCGAATTCTTCCAGTAGTGGATCGTATTGAATCTTTTTTAGCAAAATACCGTCGGTCATAAATGTCAGATCTGTCTCGCTTGAAGTGTTGTCGTCATAACGAACATGGTAACCAATGCGACCACCTACATCACTATCCATCATGTCGGAAACTCTGTCAGAAACTGAAGTGGTAGCAATTCTTCTTGGTTGAGTGATACCGACCTTACCTTTGAGCTTTAGTTCGTCTCTTAGTTCTATAAGTAGTGGACCCAGGCAGGTAGTCTTTCCCGACCCCGTCTCCCCGATTAGAACAAAATTTGGATGTTCTCTGAGCTCTTGTCTTATTTCTCCTCTTAAATTAGCTACAGGGATGTAGTCTACCAAAGCAAGCGCCATTTCAGGAGTTCTTTTTCTTGAGTAAGTTTCCATGGGTGGATTATAGAATAACTTTCGTAAGATAAGTAAAGTACCACAAAACAACTCTTGTGTTAGAGTTATTTTATGAAGCAAAAGGATGTAGCTAAGAACTATAAATACGGTGTTTTCGGATCAGCTATTCTTACGTTTCTATTCTTAATGATTGCTGTTTTATTTCCGAATTTTATGACTTTTATTCTAGATGGTAAATCAACTCGTCTGTTTGGTATCTTGCTAATAATTGGTGGTATATATTATTTTTTTAAGAAGGAATCATACACTCTCAAACCTTCACTGAAGAATAGTTCTTTAGTCAGCGTTTTTCCTGCGTCGATTTTTGCTTTACCAGATAGCGCTTTTCGTCGCCATAAAGGCTGGAAAACACAGATCTGGAGTATCATAGTCGTGATTATTGGATTTTTTTTAGCAATATAAATCTATTTTGTACCAGAGAAAAACTTAAACTCCTCCCAGCTTTGGTTCTATCCCGATTCTTCCAGTGCCCAACATCAGATTTTGCAACTTAATGGTTTTATTTTGTGGTTTTTGAGACAGATTTTACTTTTTCTATAAAAGTGTTACAAGAATCTGCAAAAGTTTCGTTTTGAGACATGAGAGCGATCTCTGCCGTTCCCATCTTTACACCCTTGTCTGTAAAGTTGTGAGTTGTAATCATGGCAGTTTTCTTTGAGCCGTCTCTGATAAATAACATCTTTCCATGGACCTCTAAAGGCGTGTATAAGGTTGTGAGTCTTTTACCTTTTAGATTCATCATTAGAATGTTGTAATTTTTTACCAATGCGTAAACCCCTTCGAAGGCGAATTCAAAAGGGTGATAACTCGTAACAACGGTAATTTTTGTACCCTTCAACCCTGCTTCATGTAAGACATCAAGCAATTTACCATCCGGAACCCACGGGGAGAGAATTGTAATTTCTGCATCCTCAGGATGCTCAATAGACTCAATTGCCTGGTTAACTTTTTCCATAATAATAGATTGACCTGGAACACCACCATCAACAATCAAATCTACATTGCCAACTGTTTTTGAATAATCCTTATTTATTTTTTCCGGTGCCTGAATAATTGATGCCAATTCGTCAACCAGTTCTTGGTCCGTAACCCTCATCATAAAATCTATCCGATTAAAATCAGATTCTTTGCCTGCGTTGAGTCCTCCAATCCAGGCTGTATTATCTACTACTGCCATTTTGAAGTGATTTCTTTTGAAAGCGAATAAAAGCAGGTTAAGCTTGGTAAAAGGTCGACTTTCTACTACTTTTACTCCACTGTCTTTCAGTTTTTCATCCATTTTTTTAGTAGCATATACGTCAAATTCCCTGGTAGAGTTGCTACCAAGAATTGCCGCAGTTGCCTTGTCTCTGGCTCGAGAAATTTTGACAATGCCATCCGTAACGATAGAAGCCTCAACTCCCCTCTTAGAGGCTTTTACGAGAGAATTTACCAGTAAATCACTAAAGTGAGAAGGTAAGAGATACATCGTCTGCATTAAAGCTCTTTTTTGGGCGACTGATGCCTTAGCATTGAACTCAGCAACAAAAGCCGGAATTCCAATTACTTCAAAATTTTTATCATTACCTTCACGTTCTCCTGATGGAGGATAATTCATGACATCGGTCAACCGACCATCGTATTCTGTGCTAGATTCAGACATATTTTATCGTTTATTAGGTTAGACGCTAACTTCTGTATTACCCATTAACTATTTTCTTCTATAAAAAGATGTTACCACTTTTGCCAGCTACAAAGATTATTGTAGAGATTAGCAATAGATTACTATAATATGCTCATATGGTAGGAAGCGAGGAAAATATAAATATTCAGACTGATTTTGAGATTGCATGGGGCACGATGTTTCCTGGTGTCAAATTACCTACTCAGCCCAGAATCATGGAAAAAATTGACGAAATTGCAACTCTATTCTCTACCACCCGCCCGACAGTTCAACAAATTGAATATCTTAAAGAAGAAGGTTTCTTGACTAAAACGGAATTAACCCCGATATTTATGCAACATATTGCTAATTTTTTTAACGGTAGAAATGTAGAGCCATTAACAAGATTGGTGGGAAACAATAAAATAAAAGAATTATTGGCTCATGGTGAACGACTTGGTGGTGCAATTACTGTTGATTACTTTGGTAAAGACACAGTTAGGGAGGCATCACAGAGGAAGAAAGGTGAAGTGGTACTCAAAGATGATTACAACTTTAGAGTAACAGTAATTGGTGTACTAAACGAGAAGGGTGTCCCCACTTCGTTCGTAGCCTATTTTCAAGGATCAGGGGGAGTCAGGGTATTTACACCTGCGACACAGGTTGTGAACGCCATCAAAGTTTGAGGCAGGAAAGATAACCAACACAAGCTATTTATTATCCACGATCAGATTACCACTAGAGTAATATGAAGATATGACAATTGAATATTTAAGGTCGTTCCGGGTGGGAGGATATGCGATTTTTGATCTGGCTGCTTCTTTCTTGGGAATGTATCTGCTGGCGCCGTGGCTAAGTAAGTTGTTTTTGAAAATTGGAGTCGTGATTCCAAAAGAAAATTGGCTATACCTGACACTTCCTCTGGGAATTTTGGTGCATCTGCTTGTAGGGACAAATACTTTGATGGTCAAGAACTTTATGAATGCACAAGGGAGTTACGGCTTAAAAGTTCTTATAATATTTTTGGTAGTTTTGGGGCTAAGGGGAATTAAGTTGAAGGACCGTCCAGAAAGACTTATGGGATTGAGATTTTGAGATAAAAATGTGATAATACAGACGCTCTGGGTTTTCCAGAAGCACATTTCCATCCTAAAACCCCCGAAAAGGGAAAGGAGCAATACATGCAAAGACTTGCTATGGGATTTTTTCATTTGGACGGTCTGGTTCCTGCTTGGGCAAACGCAATGGCATACGCAAACGAAGGAGGGAAGATAGCTACCATTCCCGAGATCATCCAGGCTCGTTTGGCTTCGCCAACAGGATCATATGTTTGGAATCGTTATTTTACGACCATGTCTGCGGAGTACCTTGGAATTGGCGCCGACGGACGCCTGAAGATTATCGTCGCTCACCGCGCTGGACCGCTTTCCACGCTCGAGGGAATTAAGCAGGCATATTCCTACTCGTATAAGTCGAGCGACAGGAATCGCCGAGGGGGCCGAATTACCAGAAAAGAGTTTCTAAAACTTGAAGCCGGCGAATTCGGCAAGGTATTTGTTGTCGATTACGCAGATTATGTACGTCGTTTTGAGTATCCTTTTATTGAGTCAACTAAAGCTCATGGCTTTTTAACTGACCAACTTGCATGGGCCAGACTGGGCGGAATGGAAAACCAGAAACAATACAGAGAAAAGATGGTTGGACTCAACCGTGCAAGATTGATGGAAATCATGCTCCCCGGGCTCGATCCAAACAATTCTTCTCAAGTTTTTCAATGCCGGACTGAGATACAACGGGTGAGGATGCATCAACAATATACTAACCCAACCATTCTAGAAAACCGGGATCAGAGCAATTTGCCTTATTTCGCTTACGACAAGTTTCACCCCGAAGGTGAATTGGCATTCGCACACCTTTTATCCATCGGTAGCCTTGGTGGAATTCAATATAGTGAAGATAAGTACCCATCAATAGCAATGGAAATTTCCTGCCATGGCTGGAACGATGGGACCAGACTTTTGATGATTCCTTTGGGAGCAAAACTCGACCAGGTAATTGAAGGTCCGGATGCACGAGAATTGATCGAAAAACACTGGCAAGATCTAATGGCAGAAACAACCACCGAATTTGTTTCGAATATGTTCACCTTGATGAAACGGGGTAATCAATGGTTTACGGAATATCGGACAAAAGATGAGATCATGGATTCGAGCGAACCACAGTTTGTAGTCAAATCAATCCAACCTGTTGCAGAAGTCAGAAAATTTACAACTCCAATACTTGGATACCACGGCTTATTTAAATATGAAATCAGCCGGGTACGGGAATTTGCGCCCCCGCAAGCTAATGCATACTGTTTTGTGGGAGAACCTGAAATTGTTTGGAAAGATGGAAATCCTGAACTCCAAACTTGTGACATCCAGTTTTATCGAGTAGAGGTGGACACCGGTAAACAGGTAATGAGAGCACAAGACCTGTCTCATAATTACGAACTGACTCTCAAGCTCATGGGGTACTAGGATTTTAACCGCACTTTTTTAAGTGCGGTTTTTTGTGACTGAGAATGACAAAATCTTAAGAAGTTTTTATGCCGGTTTGTGGTTTCTGCCCCAGTCGGCCATGGCTTTGAGAATGGGTTCCAGGGTGTGGCCGTAGACGCTAAGTGAGTACTCAACCTTGGGAGGAACTACCGGGTAAATTTTCCTGACGATGATGCCCTGAAGCTCTAATTGTCTTAGCTCTTGAGTCAGCATTTTTTGGGTAATGCCGGATGTGAGTTTTTTTAACTCGCTAAATCTGAGTGTTTGGGAATTTAAATGCCACAGGATTTCCGGGCGCCATTTGCCACCCAAAACACCAAGAGTTACATTGACTGGTGAACAGCTAGTACAGGTATTCATTATTGATAGTATACCATGAGTAACTAAGAAACTATATAGTACGTACTATGTATTTTGTAATGTACTTGTTATTATCACAATATGAAAAAAATAAATGTAATTCTAGGAAGTACCAGAGATGGTAGAAACGGTATCAAAGTTGCTAATTGGTTTATGAATCTAGCGAAAGCCACAAAAGACAGTGACCTTTCTTTCGAGCTGGTAGATTTGTCTGAATGGAATATTCCATTTATAGAAAGTGCCATGCCGCCTTCTATGGGTACATATCCCGCTGGAATCACTACCGATTGGGCTAAGAAAATGGAAGAGGCTGATGGATACATCATCATCTCCCCCGAATATAACCACGGATATACTGCCGTACTAAAAAATGCTCTTGATGTAATTTACAAAGAGTGGAATTATAAACCGGTAACATTTGTAGGATATGGAGCGGTTTCCGGAGGAATAAGAGCTATCGAACAACTTAGACAAGTAGTAATTGAGCTTCGAATGATACCTCTAAAGGAAGATGTGACGATTCAAAATGTCTGGGCTGCCTTTGATGAAAACGGAGAGCCGGTAGATGCCAGCATCACCACAAGAGCAACAGGGATGATTGAAGCACTTGGTAATTATTTCAAGAAGAATTGAAGTCTGGAGGCTCGTAAACTACAATTACCTGAGGAATATATGAAACCACAGATGGAATGGATATCTAGATATAAAACTTGGCTTGTCTTGGGAGTGGTTTTGGTGGCATTTTTGGCTTTTGCTTTTAAACCTAAAAAGGTGACAATCTCCGAGTATGCAAATCCGGAAATGGGAAGCGTGAAAGAAGTAATTGAGGGAACCGGCTCTCTGACAGCTGCCGGAGTAACCGCGGTCTACTCCCCTACCAAAGGAATTGTAAAAAAGATTTTTGTCGCCAATGGTCAGAATGTAAAACCAAATGAGATTTTGTTTGAAGTGACATCTTCGGCCACCGAACAAGAAAAGGCCACCTCCTATGCCGGACTACTGGCAGCCAAAGTAGCCGTCAAAACCGCCGAGAATGCCAAAGTTAGTTTGCAGTCTCAGCTGGAAGCCGCCAGAAAAGCAATTATCGATGCCACAAATGCTTCAAATAAATTGAATGATAATTTGAGTAACCAAAAAAATAATCCGGCCACTAACGAGTCGTACACCGATGCCGAAAAATTATCCATCCGATCAACTTTGATAAGTGCCACCAGTAGCTTTAAGTCCATTGAGGGACAGTACTTGGCGGCCGATGACTCTATCCAGTCTGCCAAATCCGCACTATCGGAAGCAAGTGTAAATTATAGAAACACACGCGACTCGGTAACCAAGAGCCCGATTGCCGGAACCATCTTTAATCTCAAGAAAAATACGGGAGACGCTGTAGGAGTTTTGGCTGACGGCGAGCCGGTACTGGTACTCGCAAATCTAGATCAGCTGACTATCTCTTTTCAAGTTTCTGAATTTAATATCGGGAAGATTTCCACCGGACAAGAAACCACGATTACCTTTGATGCCCTACCCGGCTCGACAATTAAGGGTGTAGTCGAAGGAGTTGATACTCTTGGTAACTCGAACTTGGGAACGGTGAAGTATGGTGTAGTGATTCGACTAAAACCAACCATGGATGAGCTAGCCAAAATCAGACCGGCGATGACGGCGAACTTGGCGATTACGACAGATTTTAAAGAAAATGTACTGACAATTCCCAGATCCGCTTTGAAACTCAGCAATGGCAAATCTACCGTCGTTAAACTTAATAACGGAAGAGCGACGGAGACCGAGGTGAAAGTGGGAGTCATGGGAGCCGACAAAGTAGAGATCGAGTCCGGACTAAACAAAGAAGATCAAATCAAGAAAGTGTTTCTTCTGTAACATGAATAAGTTTTTTTATAAAATCCTTGTTTCACTAAACATGGGGTTCTTCTTGGCCCTGCGCGATATCCGGAGATCGAATATCTGGACGACCGTTTTGATTTCGTTTGTGATGACTTTGACTTTCTTGAATTTGGTAGTGGTGAGAGGGGTCCTCGTCGGTCTGACTCAAGGCTCGGTTGATGCCAACAAATTCAGATACAGTAGCAATATTTTCTTGACCGAGCTGAGGGATAAGGATTACATCGAAGATTCGACTCAAATCGTAAAGTATCTGGAGAGTCTGCCACAAGTCGACAGTATTAGCGCCAGATATCTGTCCAGTGGAAAAATAGAATCAGGCTACAAAACAAAAATTGGTCCAAACGATATTCCGAACTTTGCCGTGGGCCAAGTGGCCGGAATCGACCCGGATAAAGAAAATGCCGTAACCGGCTTGTCCCAGTATGTCATCAACGGTCAGTATCTAAATGACACAGATGACGACAAAGTCCTGGTCGGCTCTTCCCTACTATTTAAATACACGGCTGTCGAGCAGGCAGGATCTTCTCCGCTAAAAGACGCTGATGTCGGAGACAAGATTCGTCTGACCGTCGGGAACAAGACGATAGAGGTGACGATAAAGGGAGTGCTAAAAGGAAAAATCAGCTCCATCGATAACAGAATTATCATGATGGATAGACAACTAAGGCAGATGATTGGCCGAAGTGATTTGAATGCTTCCGAAATTTCTATCAAGATTGCTCCCGGGTCGGATGAGGACTACGTAAAATCTCTAATATTAAACCAGGGCTTTGACCGCTTTGCCGTGATTCAGACCAGTACCGAAGCCTTACCAAAATTTGTAAAAGATATTGCCACGACATTTTCTCTTTTGGGCGACCTAATCGGCTCGATTGGACTGGCGGTGGCAACCATTACTATTTTTATCGTCATTTTCGTAAATGCGATTACCAGAAGAAAGTACATTGGAATCCTGAAAGGAATCGGCATCAATGCGACGGCGATAGAAATTTCGTATGTCTTTCAGGCTTTGTTTTATGCGATTACAGGTATTGGAGTAGGCATGCTAATTGTATTTCTACTCATCAAACCATATTTCGATGCCAACCCGATTAACTTTCCATTCTCCGATGGCATACTTGTCGCCAGCATGAAAGACGTGTTGCAGAGGGCGGCTCTGCTGATGGCTTCCACGGCCATAGCCGGCTACCTACCTGCGAGAATAATCGTGAAACAAAATACTTTAGATGCGATTTTAGGAAGATAAAATGATTGAAGTCAAAAAATTATCCAAAGTTTTCAAAACACCCGCCGGTGATTTTGCGGCACTGAAGAATTTATCTTTCTCGGTGCCTTCCGGCCAGTTCTTGGCTATCGTCGGCAGATCCGGCTCCGGAAAGAGTACTCTGCTCTATCAAATGAGTTTATTGGACAGGCCGACGGAGGGCTCAATCTTGATTGATAAAAATGAAACTACCGGGATGCCAAGTGACGAAAGAACTTTGTTCCGACTAAATAATTTGGGATATGTGTTCCAGGACTATGCTCTCATCCCAACTCTGACGGCACTCGAAAATGTAGCTGTACCACTAATTATGAAAGGCTTAAAGATGAAGACCGCTTTTGCGATGGCAGAGGAAGCGCTGGAGTCTGTGGGGCTACTGGACAAAGCAGAAAATGTGCCGGCGAAACTCTCCGGAGGACAACAGCAAAGAGTAAGTATCGCCAGAGGGATTGTGACGAAGCCAAAGATTTTGTTTGCGGATGAGCCCACAGCAAATCTAGATTTGGAATCATCCGAGCAAGTGCTGGAAGTGTTTGAAAAATTAAACGGCGCGGGACTAACAATTATCATGGTCACTCACGAGGAAGAGTACTCCCGCAGAGCCGACAGAGTCATAACTTTGTCTGACGGAAATATCATCGAGGACAGGAAGACGAAGGGGTAGGTGGGAGAAATCGAGCCAGTAGAGGATGTCGTAGAAGTTATTAAAGACAATCAGCGAACCAAATCACCATATATCATCTTGACCTTTTTCCCCACTTTCTGGTATTTTTACATCCCGTGTTAGGTCAACTCGGGTTACTTCTCCCACAAGCTGTTCAGGGAAAAAATACATAATCCAGTACATTGACAGCCCGACAACAGTAATTGCAATTGAGGCTTATCTAGTCCCTTAAGTATCTGAGACAGTGATTTGCCACGTAATATACTAAACCTTCAGCAATTCCGAGACGAATTCATCGTTGAATTGGTATAGTAGCCCATCCAGCTCCCAGCCCTGTAATGAGGCTTCTAATTAAATGGTAGATGAGCCTATATTCCTCCCAAATTTGGTTCCAATCTGATAGGTCTGGTGAACTTTTATAGATTTAAGGGTAGTCTTCGATATTACCAATCCTTACGTAAACGACCTTCTGTTCATAAACAGGAGTGAAAGTATTATTGCTATAAACAAATCTTGTTTTAATTTTGACTCTTGCACAACAAGGCACTTCCATGTCTTCCTCGTGAGCAGACAATAAATAAAAACCATTCCCATCCTTTATGGAAACAATTTCGAGAGATCTATCGTAATATTCAAATAATATTTTCCCTTTTGAATCAACAATAATTACCCTTCTAATGTCTTTAGCCATCATAGTAACAGAACTTCCATAAACAACATACTCATCAAGCCCATCCTTGTTTACATCAAACTTGTCAACAAAATCAACAGTTAAGTCTGGTAAAAAATATCCAGCAAAATAAGGATACTTTCTAAACTCAGATACTAGTTCAGAATCATCCCATATTTTCATATCCGAATCTCTCCTCTGTTCTTTTTGCGATCTATAATCACCCAGCACTTCTTCAAGACTTGAAGGTTTTGTATCAGGAAAGATTTTCCACCCTCCAGAAGTGATTACTATTGAAGGATATGATTGGAACGAAGGATTCTTAACAATATCATATTGATAAAGATCATCTTTTTCAAAGTAGTCTTTTGACAAATTTAAAAATGGATACTTTTCCAAATATTTTCCATACCTATCAATTGCCGATTCTACAGGAACAGTTTCTACCTTTGATTTAATTGGAACAAATTTAACGTTTTGCATATTTTTTCCCATTACGAAACCAAAACCCCAAAACGTTAAAGCCACAAAAAACAAGGAAATAATTGTTTTATTCACTATCTCTAGTGTATCCCAGAACATCAAGTGTTATCAATCTGCTTGATAATATACGACTAAAAATCCATCGATTTGGGTAGGTTGTTCTTGGGTGAGATTATGATTAGAGAAGGCCCAATGACTATTCTGACTAAAACCTGGTGTTGCGATATCTTTTATTTCTTTATTAATAGTTTGTAAACTTTCGATCGGAATAGTTTACTTGAAAGTGATTCTTTCCGTTATTTATAAGCCAATCCATACCCAGTATAGCTTTACAGCCGGCCATGGCAATCAATGGTGCCAATGCGTCAGGGAGAATTCCAAACTTTAAGACAGCTGTACCAGTACCTGTTGGATCTTTATATTCGGCAGATACGAGCGGTACATCGAATGTTCCTACCCCGGGATAATAATCAGTCCCCGTTTCTTCCGAAGGAAGGTCTCTGGCAATTGAGGTATCCAGATATGACTGCTTTGCGCCCGTATCAACAAATGCTTGCACTTCTTGACCTTGGATAGTAATTGGAATTATTGGTATAGTCATAAATAGTTCTAGCGGTATTCCTTCACCACCCACATTGTTAGTAAAAGATATTTCGTTTTTTCTCAGCCACACATACAAACCTTCATGGGCAGATAGGATATCACCTCCGATCAGAGCATCAAGAGGGGTACCCACCTGTTCAGAGATACTCTCCAGACTTGCTCCCATAAAGGTGTCTCCTCCCAGTCTGTGAGCTATTCCATCGACTCTTATTTCTCCCACACCCATACTATTTGGTGCACCGGTATCTATCAGACACTGTTTTCCGTCTATGTCGGCAATAATTATGCCATCTTGGTATTTGTAGTTGTACATGTTATTGAATATCCTTCTTGTTAATAGCTAAATTGATTATTGACAAAGCTTAACCCACGAACTGCGCCGTCAAAATTAAATGGTTCGATTTTTCTATGATCTCCGTAGTAGTAGTAATCTTCAAAAAGAATTGATTCTCTTAATGATAAAAATATTTGATAATCGTCCTCATACTCCACCTTCATAGCCGAATAGATTTCACCAACACAATTAAGCATTCTGTTCCATGCGTCGCGAATAATTTCCCCGAGATCATCCTGAACGTAATATCTAAAACCGTCCATGAAATTATTGACTGTAAAATGTGTAAAACTACCGTGAATGTAGGCAAACGAGGCTGAAATAATTAATGGGTCCTTCTCGTTAAAAAAGCTCGAATCAATTCTTTTTGTGACCATTTTTGCCCAAACATACGACTCCTCTTGGTAAGAGTCAAGTCTGAAAAACGGCTCATTAATTATTTTGATTGTTCTCATTATTTTATTTATCTTCTAACAATTTCGTCGAGTGTCTTACCGCTAATCGAACTTCTCCAAGCAGTCCAGCCATTTATCCTTCTACCCACAATCACACCTCCAGCTATGGTTGGATTTTTGAAAATAATTTCATCCTCAAAACTATACATATTAGTGGGAAATTTTAATAATTTTCTTTCCATAACCAGTCTTTGTCTTTCCTTGTGCGCCAAAGTTCCCGCAAGATTCTCGGATTCTTCGATTTTTGCTAGAGAGTTCTTTATAATTAAGAATTCCCCATTTTTTTGCATTACTCCTTGAGCGTTGTATCCGTTACCTCTCAAATAATAAGGTTCATCCGTGACAAGTCTCTCATCAAAGGAACGATGCTTCGGAGAAGCATTAAATCGAGATCTCGGGAGTAAATAGTCCAAGATGCGTTTGTTCTGTTCAAGTATTTCGAGAAGTATTCTTTCTTTAGGACTTCTTCCGTGGGAGGAGTCAATATTAAAAGCTCTGTCTCCAGATAGACCATCCTGGGACAATCCCCTTCTCTTTTTGGACACCTCTTCATTCCAAAACTTTCGTTGGAAATCGGTATATTCATCGATACTAAGCCTATCCTTGTCCCTACCCTGATTGGTCAAGGACCAGAGTCCTCTCTCTTCATTAGTAACGAGTCCCATTTTCTTTAGGCCAAGAAGGCCAAATTGGATCATGTTTCGGTATTTAAATAGACCGGAGTCGTACTTATCCATCATGTCTGCCTCCGTAAGGTTCAATTCATCGGCAATTCGCTCATAAATCTCCCTATTCGTGAGAGCATCACCTCGGCGCTTAAGCACTTCAAATACTCTGGTGGCTATGCGATCTCGGGAATCCTTGGTTGTTTCCATCATTTTGTTGTTTTTCTATATTTATTATCTAACTTTGGATATTCTAGTGCATTGATAGATATCTGTCAAGTACTTGTTGGATATGTTAGATATTAGTTATCTTGGGAAGTCCCAGGCACGACTGAGCATGCTAACTGGTAAATATGGGTGAACTTGGGGATAGGGTGGAGTAGTAAATGGCTAATCTCTATAAAACTTTTGGCTGCCGGCAGGCATCAGCTGCCGGTGTATCTCTGGAGTCTTTATTTATCCTCATTCCTGGGCAACAGATTACTTCCAAGTCTTCTTCTACTGCGGGGATGCACGCTCGGATTTTATATTTGGTTGCGCCATCACTATGAAGCAGTATCTCCTTTTCTGAAGTACGGGATTTCAACAACCATTTTTTGAGTATCTGAAAAAGTGATTTCATTGGCTAATTCTACTCCTCTCAAAGGTTGACGTATTATAATGACGTATGAATCATCTAGGTGACTTAAGCTACGAAAGATTTTTAAGTTTTTTACGATATATTAAAAAAAATAGTGGACTCCTGGCGGCAGAATTCATGCTTGAATCGCTTAAAAAGGGTGATTCATTGGATAGTCTTTTGAAAAAACACAACGGTTATGGATACTCTCTGAAAATAGCAAACTTATCCGGAGCTAAATGCAAAATTGAATTCGGATGCCAAGTTGATATGACTGCAGGAGACGGTGGTGAATGGACAGTTTCGTTTGATAAGGATGACAAAGTATCTAAATGCGTGACGGACGATCAGTGGATTTCATAGATAATTTACGCCAAAATAGACTGTAAAGATTCCGACTATTTAGAGATTAATTATACGTTTCCGTCGTGGTTACAATAGATTATTATCTATTTCACGACTTGTCTTCCGTAAAATATTTTTTCCATTTTTTCTTTAGCTTCTTCACTAAGATTTTCTGAAGCGTTCTTTATTTCTCTTGCTACAGCCTTCATGGGTGCACCAAGCCTAGTAGCCTCTTGAAATGATCGATCGGCCATTTCGAAGTTTTCCTCCAATATCTCTATCGCACCCAATAGTGTAAAGGGGTAAAAGGTGCGATTATATTCAATAGCTTTATATGCACACCTCTTGGCTTCTTCAAGTTCCCGAAGATCTTTAAATGCAGCGCCCTTACTAACAAGGACCGCGCTACTCGCTATGATGTCGGAGCTCTCATTGCTTAATTGATCTGCAACTTTAATGCCGAGTTCCGGCATACCGGCAAGTCTATAATTTTTACATGATTTACTTAATTCCCACGGATCTTTATTTATTTGGAAGCGGTTTCTGTGGTAATCCCCTAACAATTCATATTTATGACTCATAACTAGTAGCTCTTTTTCATAATCACCAAGTGCCTCCTCATGTTGAATTTTAACTTCAATATTTTTAATCTCCTCGATTGCTTCAACCCTAATTAATTTCTCGATTATTTTTTTCTCTGCATCTTTCCAAATATTTGCATCTGGATTAATAAAATTTGTTGTCCTGCACAAGTCCCTAGCTAGTAATAAATCACCATTTGATATATGTACTTCTACCTTTACTTTAAATATTTTACGGCAATGAATATCGCCCCTATCATTTGTTGGGGAATTACACTCCGAACACTTATTCTTTTCCATAAACTGCGCCACTGTGTAGTTTCTTTTAATTTAATCTTCGTTCGACTAACAAGGTGCCTTATTATACCGCCAAACACATATCACGCTCGTCCGCACCTCTGGTATTCGTAATACTCCCCAGGAAAAGTCTACATTCTACTATGATAGTGGATCTATATGCAGCGTTGTTGTTGAGAAACGTCTGCAGCCCAATCTTTTTTATAGAAAATCTAACAGTTATGATGAATTTTGTTATCAAAGAGTCATTATTCCTCTGTCACAAAAACTTCATCTTCAAGAGAAAAATCCGAACCTTTAAATATCTTGTCATGTAATAATTTCATTCCACCGTTAGCATATTCTTCGATAATTTTACATACTTTTTTTCCATCCCTTAGGAGTTCATAATCGTATTTACTGTGAGCTAGCGCGATAAGCCTGATAAGAAGCTTGGATTCGTCTCTGAGACTACTATAAAGTCTGATGTCTGTGGTGTCGCTCGTTTCCTGACTCACATTGTTTTTGTATCCAATTGCAGCAGCTATGAAATAAACTTCACCTTGTTCTTTTTTATAAAACTGAGAAGAAGTAGTATTTATTAATGGTTCAAGATATGTGGCCTTTACACTCCGGTCCATTTTAATCGTCTGGGGATATCCTTCGTCTATGTCAATCATATTTTTGAATACTTGTAGAATGGGAGCTGTTAATTCGTGTTAATTTGTAAAAATTCTCTGGCGCTACTACCTTATTTCCAAAAGATAACATAACTGGTTTGTCGAGTGAAAAGATAAACACATGTTTATTTTCCATAAATTTTGGAAGAAACTTTAAGAAGTTTTCCTGTACCTCTTCGTCCAGGTTTTCAAGAGGACCGTCAACAAATAAAGGCACATTTGAATATCCGCTTAATATATCAAGTGCTTTTATTGTCGCCAAGCTTAGAACTTTCATCTCTCCTGTAGACAGGTCCTTAAAACTATTCGATGATGAATTCCTTTTTAGAACTTCAACACTATAGTCCTCTGTGAAGCTGATTCTATCAAAATCCTCCTTCTTCCATATTAGTTCCTTAAAATATCTGTCTGTGTGCGCCGACACACTTTCCCTAACTTGACGAATTATCTTTTCTCTTATCAATTCAAGTTTATCCCTAGCTTCCTCCAGAAAATTAGCTTTATTGTTTTCCATTTGAAATCTTTCTTTTCCCCTGTTCATCTTTTCGAGTTTTTCAAGGATTTCTTGAATTTGTGAAGTTGTCTGTTTTATCTCGAGTTCTAACTGGCCCTTATCCTTAAGCCTAGATTCTATTTCATTTTTATTATTATTTAATGTTATTTGAATACTGCCCACCTCTCGTTCCGGTGCGTGTATAAGCTTTTCTTTGATCTCGTCAAGTTGCTTTTTAAGAGTGATACTCCTTTGTCTAATCTGTGCTCTCTTGTTGCGTATTTCTTTGAGAATATTCGGAATTTCGCGGGAAACTTTTACGATTAAGGAGCCGACTTTAACATTGTCCTTTATTAGATATGTACGATCACTAAGTGGAGATATTTTTGTGATAAGGTCATTCAGATATTTATATGCAGAATCACCATCATTAATATGTGTGCCGCAAATGCACTGTTTGTTTTTAATCAGCTGGTTAACATAGTCGGGATTAATATCAGGAGGAATTTCACCCCTTTTTTCTGCTTGGTTGATTTGTATAGCAATCTCAACCAGCGCTTCTTTGATAAACCAAAATGGTGCGTACTCAGTTATTATATTATTTACCTGTTCACGATATGCTGTAATTTGGATTTCAGAATCAGTTATGTCTGATTCAAGTTGCCTTTTTTCTTTTTGAAAGTGTTCATATTCTCTATACCCATCTAGTTTTGTTTCAAGTTGTTGAATGCCAGCTTTGAGATTTTTTATATTTGACTCATTTAACTGATATTGTGATTCAAGTTTTGTTTTTTGGACCTGTAATACTTCTAATATTTTTTCTTGATTATTTGTGTCCGGATTATCCTTACTGACCCTTTTTCTAATATCTTCATAAGTATTTGCGACATGTTCAAGGCTAGAATCAAGTACAGTTATATCAGAAACGCGAAGAATACCCTCCTTTAGATTTTTTGCGTAATCACCTTTATATAGTTTTTGAACAGCTTCTCCATCAAACAAAAAGAATTTACTTATACTCTCTGGAAGAAAGGCGTTGCGAATTGAGGTGGGGTCATCAACAGGCTCCCATCCTCTGGGTGTCTTTTCCATTACAGTAAATTTTGAATTGTCCCAAGCTTCACTAAGTTGTCTTCTGAATAGTGTTGTTCTACCATCGTCCATTTCTATTTCTAATTCAACTTTTATTTCACCATTTGGTTCTTTTTTTGAAGTCTCTTCATTTAATAGTTGTTTATCTTCCTCGTGAAATTTAAAAGGCTGGTGTGCATAAAGACACCAATAAATTGCATTTAGAAAATTTGACTTACCCATGCCATTTTTACCAATAAATAAGTGCATATCTCTAGAGTCATCAAAAAATAGTTCAACATTCTGATACTGTCTAAAGTTCTTAATTTGAATACGTCTTATACTTAACATTAATTGTTGGCTTTATTAATAATTAATGTTTGATCAAGTTTTTTTTCAATATCAACCTTATAGAAAGCTCTCTGTTCCGCATGGTCCCTTTCATAGCCTAGAATCCATTTCAAAAAACTTTTCATTTCATCTGTAGTATTGGGAAGACAATTTATTTCACTCAGTACATTTTCATTTATGGTAGGCATAGTGTATTACCTTAATTGACTATTATAGGTATACTTCGTATTTTAACATATATTGATTAATTTCAATCAACACCTCAGCTTTATTGTCGGCTGTGTCTAAAAACTCTTCAATTCTGGTGAGTTCGTTCTTAAAAATCTTTCTTTCAGTTTCTGAGATTACCTCTTTTCCTTTATCGTCTGGTGGAAGAACAGTAAAGTCATATATTTCTGCAATTTTCTCTTGTCCATCTATTTTTCTAAGTACTCTGCCTCGCCTTTGTATATATTCACGAGGATTTGTTGTACTAGCTAATATTATTGCTCTTTTTGTTGAAGGTACATTCACACCCTCATCCAAACACTTTATGGCTACCAAGCAGTCATACACGCCAGTATCAAAATTTTTTAGAATTTTTTCTCTTTCTTCATTCGATTCTTCTTGAGTAAACTGATGATTAATTATTCCATATTTATTTATAATCTCTTGGGTAATTTTTAACTGGTCGCTTGCGTCACAGTAAACAAGCAGATGATCGGTCTTATTATTAGACCGCATGGTTGTAATTAATTCTTCAAATCTATTTATTTTGGACTTAATATTTTTTAATACCTTACTACGCTGAATTAACAACAAACTCATATAACTATTATTTATATTAATGTCTCCCCCCCTAAAACTTTTACTTATCTTTAAAGTAAACTCTTCGTATTTTTCCATCTCATCCTCTGACATCTTTACAAAAATTGGATGATATGTATAGTGAGACAAAAATCCATCTTCAATGGCTTGTTTCAAATCGTATTTAAAAACAGATTTATCAAAATATTTTTTAATTTCTTCTGTACCCTCTTCATCACGCCATCTCATTGGTGTTGCACTCAGTCCTAACCTAAAATTGATTCCGTCAATCATGCCACTTTTTCTCCTAGAAGACCCCATATTGTGAACCTCATCTGAGATCAACATATAAGCGTTGTTTTTATTCATTTTTTTTGAGAAAAGATGAATAAACTTTTCCGAGGCAAGTGTGTCGTAAGTAACGATAATAGCGAAACTACCACTATTTCCATCTCTGAAGTCGGACAGAAATTCACTTACCTTTTTTTCCCATCCAATAGACTGACTATGTGCTGCAATTACTATCATTTTTGGGAAGAACCTACTTACATCCTTTGACCATTGTGTGGCTAAATGAGTATATGGAACTGAGATTATTAGACAAATTTTCTCGAATTTATTAATTATTATTTTTGCTGCTCCTAGAGCTGTATATGTTTTTCCGGTTCCAGTTGCCATTTCCAAAATACCCCTGCTCCCGTTTTCAATCCAGCACTTTATAGCCTCATTTTGAAATGGGTGTAGTTTTATTTGTTCTGACTCTTTAGTTTCTCGAGAGCTAATTCTTTTTAATACACTCTCAATGTTCTCATCTGATCCAATATTGATCAAATTACGTTTGATTGCGGTCGGAATATCTATAACGTTAAAACTAAATACTCTATTGTTCCAATATTTATCGAATTTGTCACAATCAGTATTCAAATATTCATTTTGCCCCTCATCCCAACTTCTAAAAACTTTAAACTCCTCTTTATTATTTCCCCAACCCTTGCCAGTTTCGTTAATTGATCCACTGAAAGAAACTTTATCACCCTCCTCGTCCTCGAATATCCCTATTTTTTCATGAAATATTCCTCTTTGTGACTCTGGTAATACAGCAATCTTTATATCTAGTCGGTTCTCCCTAATTAAATATGCCAGTATTTTAAGATAATCATGCTGTATTTCATCGTATAAGACATCTTCGTCTAAAAAAAGGTTTTCCGGAACGACATCTTCAGCCTTTGCCAATCCACTCTTTATAGCGTCAAAATCTTTTTCAGAGGTAATAATTCCAGTAATTAGTTTATAGTGTCCATTGTTGACGAAAAAATTAGACAGACCTTTGGCCGCGGATACTAACGCCTGAGCCGAAAAATATCCAGTTATTCTATTATAAAACTTACTGTTTTGAAGAGCTGGAATATAAAACTGACCTAGCAGATCGTCAGTTTCAGAGTCGTAAGTCTTTTTAAGAGTAAGTTCTTTTAACATGATAAGGCAATATTACCAGAATATATCTGTATATTGTTAATATGGGAGTATTTTTTAGTTTTTTGTGAAATTTATTGTTTTGTAAAAATTATGATACCTTATGATGCGTTGTCTTCTGGTTTTGTTTGGGTTAGTATTTATTTATGTCTCCATATTTTGAGGATAAAAATTTTAGGCTATATCAGGGGAATTGTTTAGATCTCTTAAAAAAAGTAAAGGAGAATTCTGTCGATATGATATTCGCAGATCCACCATATTTTTTGTCCAATGGTACATTTACTTGTCAGAATGGAAAAATGGTTAGTGTAAAAAAAGGAGAATGGGATATGGGTTATGGGTTAGAGGAAAACCTAAAGTTTCATAAATCCTGGATTAAGGAATGCAAGAGAGTGCTAAAACCAGGAGGAACAATATGGATTAGTGGTACATACCACTCCATTTATCAATGTGGCTACGCACTACAGCTAAACAACTATCGTATCTTAAATGAAATTGTCTGGTATAAGCCAAACGCCTCACCAAATTTAAGTTGTAGATTTTTTACTGCCAGTCATGAGACCCTAATATGGGCACGAAAAGAACAAAAAGGAGTTCACACCTTTAATTATGACATTCTAAAAAATGGTGAATGGCCCTCTGACTCTATTAAAAAGCAAGGATTACAAATGAGGTCGGTCTGGGCTATCGGGACACCAAAGAGAGATGAAAAAACCTTCGGAAAACACCCTACACAAAAATCTCTTGATCTATTAAAAAGAATTATTATGGCATGCACAAATGAAGGTGATCGTGTGCTAGACCCATTTACAGGTAGCTCTACCACCGGCATAGCAGCAACCATCTACAATCGCAAATTTTTAGGTTTTGACCTAGAAAAAGAATATCTAGACTTGTCGATAAAAAGATATAAAAGATTAACTTCCACATCTGTAGATTCAAGTATATAATTCCTCAAATGGCAAACAGTGCTTCATGGAAAAAAATATTTGATGTATACAATATCCTTGAACATAATTTTGATGATTCACCCTACCCAATTTCGGCTAACCAGATAAAGATTGCCTGCCAAAACTTTACAGAGACAGGCGAAAAGGAACCAAGAATACTGTGCAAACAGGACTGTAAACACGATAGACCTGAAGTCTTCAAAAATCACAACCTATTTATACTCCCAGTTAAGAATGGCTTTTATAATATTATTAAGGGGGAAGGTTATGTCGACGTTCCAGAAATTAACACTGATGTAATTGAATATAGATCAAAATTAGACTTCCATTTAGAAACAACATCCATTGGAGATTCCGAAATGCAACATCTTGATTATGCTTATGCCGCAAGCCTGATTAGAACAATTACAGACGATCCTACACTTGTATTAACAATAAGAGGTCGGAAGTATACACCAGATTTTGATTTTTATATTGGTAAACATAAAATTTCGACTTCAAGTGTGCAAACAGAAGTAGATGCGGGATATGAAGGGAAGAACCAAATAGTTTTAATTGAAGCCAAAAACTTTAATGCCTCAAACATAATTATTCGACAGCTCTATTATCCGTACAGGCAGTGGCAGAGTCGTACAACAAAAAAGGTAACCACATTATTCTTTGATAAAGAGATTGGGGGGGACATCTACTCCATTTGGCGGTTTGAATTTGAAGATTCTGAGAATTACAATAGCATTAAGCTTGTTGACTCTGGTAGGTATAAAATTGTCTGAGTCAGTCAGTGTTTAAAATTGGTTACTATCACTTCCTTAATTTTTCCTCTTTTTCTTCCATCACTGTTTATCGATCTCGCCGCATATATATAGTTAATGTTGAAGTCTTTATAGAGTTTTTCAACTTCTGGAGTATGAGAATTACTTAACATTACATAACAGCCTTTTTTTGCAAGAGCGGCAAAAACATCCCTCAACTCTTCTTGTTGCTGAGAACCAAAAGATTTTTTTGAATAGGAGGTAAAGCTTGATGTCTTGTTGATTGGATAATATGGTGGGTCGAAATAGATGAAATCACCCTGCCGACAGTTTTCTACTGATTTTTCGAATGATAAATTGCATATTTCTGTATTCTGTAAGTGTTTAGATACAGCATAAATATTTTCTTCATCGCAGATTTTGGGATTTTTCTGATCTCCAAATGGTATGTTGTAATGACCTTTAGAGTTTTCCCTATACATACCATTAAAACAAGTTTTGTTTAGAAAAATAAGATAACTGGCAAGTGTTAACTCATCGAGATTGTCTTCATTGTATATTCTTCTTTTTTCGTAAAAATATTCTTTTCTTTCTTCGGGAGACAGTTTTTTGTATCCTGAATCTATTACAGTTAACTGAGAAACTAAACTCCCAGGGTTCAGCTTTATTTGCTTGTAGGAATTAGTAAGTTTACTGTTGATATCATTTATGCATGAAAAAGAAATATCTCTCGATTGAATAATTGAAAAGAATAGCGCTCCTCCGCCAACAAATGGCTCAAAATAATGCTCGAACTTAGATGGCATGAATTTCATCATCTCAGGAATTAATTTTCCTTTTCCACCGACCCATTTTACGAATGGTTTAGGTCCCGAAACACTCTCAATGTCGGCCTTAATTTTTGATTTAATTTGTTTTGTCATCGGGTATTTTGTCGAGCATTTCTGCCGTTATAAACATCAACAATGTATTTATTAAATACCATAAATTACCCGAAATCAATAGGTAAATATAAATACTACTTTTTTGCTTCTGGATTTAGGAAGAATTCTGGGCCTTGGGAATCGTAAAAGCTGTCCAGTTCCAGAATGTAAGATCTGTTTAAAAAGTAGAACTCTCCTTCTCTGATGGTTTCCCAGGTGCCTTCGTAGAGTTGAGATATTCTTTCGCCATTTACCCACTCTTCCATGCCGAACATGACGTAGACCAGGTTTGGCTTGAGTTCTTTTACAGTGAAAACAACAACATTGATGACCTGTGGAAACCGCGCTGTCCACTCCTCGTAGGTGGACCGGGTTTTGTAACTTGTACTAAGAAGGTCATAACACTTCCGGGTCTCTCTGGCCTTTAGTAGATAGTAGTAAGCGTAAACGGTATCTTCCGGAGTTGCTCCTGCTTCCAGTTTTATTTTCTTTGGCTCCTCTCTATTTGATTGCTCGGCAACCGCCATGGTGGACTTAGAAATAATGAGAGATGTTCCTGAAGTGGACATAACATTTATCCCTACAAAATCACCGCACTTATCAAATACCGGCCCACCACTCATGCCGGAGACAATAGAGGAGGAAAACTGAAGATATTTGGCTGGATCATTGGGCATCTCTCGCAAGTCTTCATAGCGGATGGGGAGAATAGTGGGTGCTCCTTTGATATCTGAGCCGAGGGCGTAGCCAAAAGAAAGGGCTTCTTCTCCGGAAAGTAATTTTGCTTCGCGTAGATTTATTGCATAGTCCGGCTTGGGTGTACCGACTGTCAGGAAAGCAACGTCGTAGTCTACGGACATCTCTACTTTTGTCGGTGTAAGGAACTCTCCCGAAGGCAAAACTACTTTGGGATAGTCTTCTCCTTTGACCACATGACGATTGGTGACTACCATCGTATCTGTGATAAAGAAACCGGAGCCTTCCGAGCGAGAGCCCATGATGCGAACAACTTTGGGAGAATTAATCTTCTTGGTTTCTTGGTAGGAGCAGAAGAACTTTTCGTAACTCTCCATATGAACGAACAGGCGATACTCAACCATGAAAATGTAACCAAAGAGAAGGAGAGTAAAAACCGAGAACATGAAGTATTGGGGTTTTCTGAGAAGAAGACGGAAGTACCCCGGAATAGCCAGAATGATAGTGGAAACCGAAGCTGCCCCAATTGGAAACGCTAGACTAATAAAGTATCGATAGAGTTCATCAAAGGTTGCATCCGCATTTATATCCGGTGAGAAATAGAAAATAGTTATCGGGGTGGCAATAACCCCCAAAATGCTTAAAGGCACGGAATAGAATCGAGAGATCCTGTGGAGAGAAACCAAACTGAGAACATAGACGGAAATAGGAAGATAAAACAAAATGATGATTACCAAGGGATTGTCTGGAAGATGGATATTAAATTGGAATTTGAAAAAGGCGTACCAAAAAGCCACGTAAACCAAGAGGAATACCCGCCAAGAAAAAATGAATTTAAAAAAACGAAAGCGTTTGGGGTTTCGCACCAGATTCTTGGTAATTCTCTCGTGTGTTCTCCAATGCCGAATAAAAGAGTAAAAAGGAAGAATAAACAAGGAAGCTATGGCTACCCAAATTAGTAACCAGAAAGTGTTGACTACCTCGCGGGAGGCACCGGCCAAAAATGCCTGTAAGAAATAGAAGGCTAACAAGAAAGAAAAGTAGAAGTTGATTTTGTGGGCAAATCCGGAAAGTGAATGGAAAAATTTATAGAAGCCGTTTAGAAAAAACAAGAAGAAATAAAGCAAAAAAATGCACCTGAGAATGACGTATATGTCCTGATAACCACGCTGAAAGGCCAGAAGGTGGATAGCGAGAAACGAAAAAATCAGAACATACTTGTTCCACAGATATTGACCAAGAAAAGAAAGAATTTTTCTGATATTGGCCATATGCAGATTCTAGCACTATAAGTGTAAGATATGGGTATGGAGTGGGTTACAAAAATTTTTTATAAGGGAGTCTATCTGATTGCGTATGCGGTCAATTGGCTGGAGAACTTTATCTTTCGGGGGGAGCTGATGAGGAAGCATTTTTGGTTTCGGAAGGATGGGAACAGTATTAGACTGGTGATCAAAAATCATGATGAGTTTGCGGAAGGGGTTCAGAACCGGATAGATAACTTTAAGGATAAAAAGGATGAAATGAAGTACATCACGTATGCTCTGGAGAAAGCGTTGACCGGATGCATATATATAGTGTTTTTGAGAGGCAAAAAAAGTGTCGAGTTTTGGGCTTATCGAGGCAAGCTTGAGTTTACTTTCTCTATCGACAAAAAGAATGGAAATAAAAAGTACTACTATTCGGTGCTGGGGTTGCTGGCCGAGATGGACTTTGTGAGTAATACTTTTGTGCCCGAGCAAGTATTTTTTGTAAAAACTAAGCCGTATCATACATACAAAATGGAATACAGTGGAGGGACGAAAACTATTTCCGGGCGATTCCATAAGATGGCTCCGGAGGCGGCTCTTTTTACGATGAAGATGTTTGAGGAGATATATAAGGATAAGAAGAGCGAGCTGGAGATACGGGTGAGGTAATGCAAGCAACGGTCGAAATCGGAAAAGAGAATATCCCTAGCTACTGGGAAAAGAAGATTGTGTCCGCATAGTGATAACATATAGGTATGAACAAAGACATGAATGAAGTGAAGGGAGTGGTCGGTAAATATTTAATCCCTCTAATCGTCATTTTAGCGATTATGGTACTTAACCCTATCTCGATAATCCAAGCTGGACAAAGAGGGGTGGTTGTACAACTGGGAAGAGTTGTTCGGGTTATGGATGAGGGACTAAACTTTAAGATTCCACTGATTGAAAATGTTATTCAAATGGACGTAAAAACACAGAAGCATGAAGCAAAAGCAAATTCAGCCAGTAAAGATCTACAAACAATAAATGCAACTGTGGCGGTAAACTTTAGTCTCAACCCTCTTCTGGTCGGGGATATTTATAAGACTGTGGGTAGGAGTTTCGAAGCCAGGGTAATAGATCCTGCTGTTCAAGAATCAATTAAGGCCTCGACGGCTCAATTCACCGCCGAAGAACTTGTTACCAAGAGAGCTATTGTTCGTGAACTTATGGAATCTCATATCAAAGAAAGACTGCAAGCAAGAGGTTTCGTCATCGAGGCGGTGAATATTGTCAATTTTGATTTTTCAGAATCGTTTGATAAATCTATCGAAGCTAAGGTAGTAGCAGAACAGAATGCCTTGGCCAGTAAAAACAAATTGGAACAGATCAAGTACGAGGCTGAACAACAAATTGTCAGTGCCAAAGCTCAAGCTGAAACTATTCGTATTCAAGCTGAAGCAATAAACTCGCAAGGTGGAGCGGACTATGTGGCACTCCAGGCTATTCAAAAATGGAATGGTGTTTTGCCTGTACAGATGATTCCGGGGTCGACAGTTCCTTTTGTCAACCTGACCAGATAGAATCTGGCATTAAAAAATTGTTTTACACCAATTTCCAATAAAATAGTTTTGAGTGGTAATATCACTTTATGGAATCGGAAAATAATAGGACAAAGATTGAAATTCTTCATTTTGGCAAATTTGATTTATTGGTTAACAGACTACAGTCTTCCATATCAGAAAAAGAACTAGAGGCTCTAAAAAATACGGTTGCTGAAGATTTAAAAGACAGTCAGAATGGAAATCTGCTAATTTCTTGGAAGCAGGGTGAGGATTATAGAGTAAGGGTTGACGATCGCGCCTCTCCAAGCTTTGTTATTAAACAAAAATGGATACGTCCAGAAAATTATGACTTTGGAAAAGAAGAAGAACTTGAAAATAGCAGTCTAAGCTCCGATCTGGAATTCCGAAAGATGATTTATGCTTCTGCAAGCATAATGAACGAGATGTCGTTGGCTACCAGTATTCGAAAGATAGTGGGTTCTAAAGAAGTACAGGAAATTTTTCGCAATTCCGGAGTAACGTCGATTGATTATATAGAACCTTTGATAGGAATCATAAATAAGGAGACCGGGGAAAAAAATATTATATATAAATACGCTGAGGGAATCAGTCTAAAGAAACATCTTTTAAAAAACCCAGATCTATTGAAAAGAATGTTTAGTACGATTCGAAGACTGGAGGTAATAATTACAGATAAAAATATTATCCCCCATGATTTACAATCAAATCAATTCTTGGCAGAAATAGATGCTGATGGTCGAATGGCTTTACACCTACTAGACATAGATCTATTCACCAAGGCCTAGAGCCGCCAGAATAGGTAATTTTGAGTATAATGATGGCATGGAATTAAATGATATAGCTTTTTTACCTGAACAACTAATGGGTGAGCATGTGACAACGGGAGAACTCTTTCCACAAGAGACTAGACATGTGACAAGAATAAAATTTGAGGATGGAGTGAGAGAGATGGTGACAAATAAAGAAAATCTTGCCGATAGTATAGATGATTTCTGCGACAGAGGATTGGCCTACTGGACCAACTACAAAAAGGAAAGAGGTGGAGGACACCCGTCTTTAGCTGATGGTGAACTTGTTGAAAACAAGATTGAAACATATCGTAAAGCAAAATTAATGCTGAAAAACGAAGGTGGTGACTATCCGCGACAGTTAGCTCAAGTAGTGCAAGAGATATCTCTTATCGCAACCAGACAGATCGAAAACGAGTTTAGAGCGGCAGAAAATAACAGAGAATATGATTTTGAAAATAAAGTAGTAAATATTCATCATTTTCCAATATTTGATAATGGACGCATGCTAAAAGAGGTATTTAGGTCTAATGCCGGAAGAACAAGAGATGAGAGAAAAAAGGTAGTAGAGGGATGGAAAAAGAGTATTTCTGAGAAATATCCAACTACAGAGAAGTTTTTGGCTAAATGATTTTTCGAGGAATAATAAGCAAGAGGGTTTATCTCCGTACGAAGAGGACGACGTTGGGGAGGTTTCGGCCGGGGCCGACTTTGTAGCCGCCGCTCCAGAGAGCGGTTGAGCCACCAGAATCGAGATTGATGGCACTTCTTATGCCCATGGCTTGTAAGACCTTGGCAGACTCGGCGACGGTCGCGCTGTGTACTACACCGATGTAGGCTGTACTGCCGGAAGCACCAAGGAAACTTCTATTACTCTTAATAGTTTCTTTGTCTTCGCCACCCGCCCCAAACATCAAGTTCCCATCCAACATTAGCAGAGGTCTGTTTGCAATTACGGCGTCTACCCCAGTATCTCTCCCCCACTCGGAAGATTTCCCAACAAACCTCGCGGAGTTTCCGGAAAAAATAGCGGCGGGTACCGAACTGTAGACATTGTTATCGGAGTTGAAATAGACTTTATTTTTGTTCATGACCAGGATGTCGAAAGCGTTTTTCTTATCTACACAGGAGGGATAAGTCTCAGGACAAAAATAGGTACCGTTTATCCCCGCGTAAGCATTACTTCTACTGACATAAGTGGCGAGAGGTAAGACAGGACAATTATTGCCACAGGTGCTGTCCGAAGCGGTGTCAACAATTACTTTGGTACTATTTAAATCTGCAGAAATAATATCGACTAAAAACGAAGCATCTCCAACGGTAACTTTTTGTCTGCGGTAGCCCGATGCCGGCGCTCCGGAAATCTCAGGGACATTGGCGGGAATGGCTGCGACTTTCTGAGAAGCCTGCTTGGCTTTTTCTTTGTTTATCTCTGCCAGTAATGTGTCACCGGTCTTCTGTGCTGAAGGAAGATTGTCTTGGGACAGGAAATTGAGTATCGAGGAAAGCTTACTTTCCATACTAGTGCCGGTGGAGCCACCTTCCTTTAGAATTAAAATTTGTTCGTAAAGACCTACGGCCGATTTGAAACTTTTCTTGATATTGTCAATTTCCAGCTTTAAACCATCATTTGTTTTCCTCAAATCTTCGCCTTTTAGCTGCGCCGTTTCCGATTGAAGATTCCTGATACTTTCCTCGTTACCTGAAATACTCTGACGTAGCTCGGTGTTTGTTTTCTGAGCATCTTGGTACTTTAATAGAATCTTGAACAAGGTGAGGTTTAGTATCACAATCGCAACCAATCCAATGGTGATCAAAAATATGCGATGGAGATATTTACCAAAAAACTTTTTCATGGCTAATCAATCCTAGCATAAGGAGCTATGTGACATGGAGTAGGACGTCCTAGTAGTCTCGTCTGTGCGAATGGATGTAAACTAGCACACTATAAAGCTGTTGTAAAATTCCACTTGGCTGACCATAATGATGAACCAACTGGTGATACTGACATAACTCTCCAATATAATTTTGTTTTGGAGGGAAGGGATACTGTGAGCGTAAAATATGGAGTGGTAATTGTTTTATTTATTAATGGTAATGTCATATCTGCATTTTTCGACACCTGAACTTTATAGGAACTAGCACCAACGGCATTTGCCCAAGTTAGCTTAGGTTTGCGTATTATCCCCGTTGAATTGTTTGCCGGTAACTTAAGAACCGGAACAGCAGGAGCAATTTTTACAGTTCTTGTACTAGACCAGTCACTATAATCCATCAAGTTTCCGTTATAAATAATCGAGCGAACTTTCCAGTAATAAGTTTTTCCTCTAACTAATGCTGTAGTTGGAACATAGCTAGCATTTGGATGAACAATATCAATCGATGTAACCGAAGTATTAAAACTAGAGTCAAGGGACAATTTAAATTGATAGCCAGATGGACTGCCTGTGGATACATTCCATTTAAAGGTCGGTAATACTGAACTGCTTAAAAAATTATTAACAGGAGCTGTTTGCACGGGAATTGATGGAGGATTTGAAATTATAAAACTTCCGGTAGGAGAATCATACAATTCTCCACCCCCATCGGTTGTGGTAGCATGCCAATACAGTTTCACACCCACCGGTAAATTTGCCACATCACTGTACTCTGAGAGAGTTGTCACCTGGTTTACCAATAAATTAGTAAAATTTATATCTGTCGCTATCTTTATTTTAGAACCAGTTGCCCACAAAGCGCCTGTCCAAGCAAACTTAAATGGCTTTCTAATAAATACTGCCCTATCACTTGGGGCCAGAATATTAGGTCTCCACGCCGGTATAATCGGTCTGACTTCACCTAACAAAAAGACTGTATTCCAATTTGAAGAATACACATTTCCAAGACTATCTTTAGCATTTACCCTCCATAGAGTATGTAAATCATCGCCTGTATTGATTGGGTGTTTGTCACTAAATACAGTTTGTGTCAGAAGTGATTTATCTAACCAACAAGTAGAACAGCCCGCTCCTGTACATGCAGGGGAGCAATAATTTGTTGCCACGTATTCCGGATTAGAATTAACCCGACCATCGTTCCCTAGAAAAAACTTTTCAATTTGATATGTCACTGGTGCATTTGGGACTGTGTCTGTCCAATCAAACCTTGTTTCTAAATCAGTATCGACCATATAGTGACCGTGATAATTTAGTGGACTTGTAAGCTGTATAAGATTTGGTGCAGCGATAGTCTGATCACCTAACACTCTGGATGCTTGCCCTACAATATTTTGTTTGTACTGAACTGCAAACACGCTGACAATTAATACACCAATCAAAGCAAAATATTTTGTAGCTGATGTAAACCTGCTTTTCTTAATTTTACTCATATTACTTATCAGTATGATAGAGAAAAATAATATTGTCAATCTCAGTAAGGGCTTGCCTTAGACTCGAGTGTTTACTTTACGACAGATACTTTTACGAAGTTAACATGAATGTCTGCCATGGCTGAAGGGTTTGCAAATGAGCCTGAATTGTCTGGATAGCGTACCGGATTTCTATCAACTGAAGGCATAATCACGACTGTGCTTAAAGGAGCAAATTTATTTAGCTCAGTTTTAGTCAAGGAAACCTTGTAAGTGTGTGTGATTTCACTGCCAGGCAACATGCACTCAGGTGAATATCGTGGATCTATGGTGATAGATTTAGTTACAGGAAATGAAGCTGTCTTTGATAGGTTTGGCTTGTTCGTTTTGGTAGCAGGAGCATAAGTCTGGAGAAATGTGCCGGTAGCACTTGTTAAGGCTACGGGTAACATGGGTTTAACTTGAGTAGGCTTCAGTTTATAAAAATTAAAACCTACAGTATTGTCGTAAGTTGCGGTATAAGTTCCGGCTGTCGCGAGCTGATCTGGAGTAAATTCAAATACCCAGCAAGGCTTCCACGTAACATTGTATTCAAAATTGACACTCTTAAACGCTCCTGTATACAAATGAGTTGTTGCGTTATATCCGAGCTTACTGTTTAGCTTTGGTCCTGAGGTAGAAAAGTCAAAAGATTTTAAATATGTATACCCAGGATCACCAAGTTCAGGATTTGGATTTGTAGTAGCAGACCAGTAACTGGGGTATGAGTAAATTGTAGAATTGGGTGAGATGTAGACACCTTGGGGCTCCAGCCTAACAATATCTGTTTTGTAAGGAGAATATATTGACCAAGCACTAAATTGGTATGTTTGAAACAGTTGAGTTACAGTAGTACCGTTCACATCTCCGGTAGGAACTTCTTGAGTTGTTCCCGAAGTATTGTCGGTTTTTAGGATATTATTTTGATAGAAATAGAGACCGCCGGAAAGAAGAAAAGACAAACCCACAACCGCTAATGTCGAATTAATTTTAGGTTTATTATTTTTCATGATACTCGACAATTTTATTAATAATTCCACTTGTGGATTACATTTCGGCTTTATTTTCACAATCTCCCTGATTTAAAATAAAGTTGATGTAACGCTTAACTAATATAAATATAGCAGATTTAGAGATATGATGGTGGGTTTGTGTTTTATAATATGGTATGAAAATTGTGGAGTGGAAGGAGTCACTTGTTGAGGAGGTTGCCGAGTACTTGCTCGGTGGTGGAGTGGCTGTGCTGCCGACCGATACGATTTATGGACTGGTGGCAGTGGCGAAAGATAAATCCGCGATGGAGAAAGTTTACTCGCTGAAATCCAGAAATCCTGAGAAAAAATGCATTCTGCTGATTGGTGACATGGAGGATTTGAATTTGTTTGATATTGAACTTAATCCAGAACAGAAAGAAAACTTGGAAAAATATTGGCCGGGAAAAGTAAGTGTAGAGCTCCCCTGCCGAACCAAAAAATATGATTATTTAATGAGAGGAACAGAATCTTTATCGTTTAGATTTCCGGATGATGAGCTACTTTGCAAACTACTAAAGGAGTCAGGACCGCTAATAGCACCAAGTGCGAATCCGGAAGGGCTCGAGCCGGCAAGAGATATTGATATGGCAATTGGCTATTTCGGAAATGATGAAGTGATCTATATAGACGCCGGAGAAAAGATTTCGTCGCCTTCGAAGCTGATTTCTTTGCTAGGAAATACAGTAGAGGTTTTGAGAGGGTAAAAAATTTGAGAGACAAAATAAAAACCCCACCTAGCTAGGTGGGGGTCGTGCACAAGGACAGGAGGTAGTCGCGCCAGATAGTGGTGCGAATGGAGCAAGGGCGGCCGTCGGGAAGATTGCGGAAGAAACCATCCACACTAATACCGAGGTCACGCTCGAGTTCGAAATGATATCCTTCAGACTCAGCGAGAAGCTGACGGATGATTTCGAGATGCTCGTCGCACAAGCCCCAGGATAAGTTGCGTATAGTTTCGCGGGAGAAATTACTTTTCTCGAGAAAATAAGCGCAGTTGGGGCAAACTTCCTGGTAAGTGTGGTGTATTTCCTGAACCTTGCGGTGGATCTCGTAGACCCACATGGTGCGGATATAAAGATTCATTTATTCTCCTTATGAGGGTTTACCTCATTCAGAAGACGGAAGTGATCATATTTGCCTCCTTTGGCCTGAATGTGCTACTAGAATATGAATATTATCCCACAAGAGAGGGCTTTTGTCAATGTTATGGGGTAGGTGGATGGGAAATGAACCTGGAGTGGGGTAAAATGGATGGTCATGTCAAAAGAAAAAGCAATAATTATTTTTACGGCGGCAATTGACGTGATTGGGCTGGGGATAATCATCCCGGTACTGCCTGTATACGTACAATCTTTTGGACTTTCGGCTTTTTCCGTGGCGCTACTTTTCTCTGTTTACTCGCTTTTTTCTTTCCTAAGTGCTCCTTTTTTGGGAGTGTTATCAGATAAAGTCGGACGCCGACCCGTATTAATCACCAGCATTGCCAGTACTTCGATTGGCTGGTTTATCTTTGCACTTGGTCACAGTATGCCTCTGCTACTACTCGGCAGAATCATAGATGGTTTGGCGGCGGGGAATATTTCGACTGCGCAATCGGCTATGTCTGATATTGCTAAAGACCCAAAAGAAAGAGCCGGTAATTTGGGAATAATTGGAATGATATTTGGACTCGGATTTATTGTAGGACCACTGATTGGTGGACTGCTGGGGCAAGTATCTCACTCTTTTCCATTTTTCTTTGTAGGAGGAATGGCTCTAATCAATGTAATTTTGGCTTACTTCTTCTTACCTGAAACCAACAAACATATTGATAAGGATAAGGTAATTACCTGGAATCCCCTGAAGCCAATTGTCGCAGCTTTCAAAAATATTAAACTCCGCTCACTATATATCGTATGGTTTATGTTTAACGTCATAGCTGTAGGATCCAATACTGTGTTTGCACTTTTCTTAGGTAAAGCCTACGGCTTTCCGCCAATCATGACCGGCTTATTCTTTACCGGCATTGGGGTAATTCTGGCGCTTAATCAAGGATATTTGCTGAAGAACTTCTGGTTACAGAAATTTAAAGAGAAACAGTTAATTTTATTGATGATTAGTTTCTTTGCTTTTGGATTTCTCCTTATGTCTATTCACTCAATTTGGATATTTGTCCTCGGAATGATTTTTACCGCCTTTGGACAATCTAATCTAGGAGTAGCTATGACAAGTGAGATTGTGGGAGAAGCCGACGTCAAAGAAAGAGGAGAAGCAGTAGGTGTCCTGTCCGGAATATCTTCAGCCGCAAACATCCTAGCTCCAATTGGGTCTGGTTTGGCTTTCCAATATCGAGAAAATTTGCCATACATGATTGCTTCAATGTTTAGCCTCCTGGCACTGGGAATACTTTACAAGACTAAAGTATCAGAAAAACACAACCAAGAGTCCGATGTGCTGGCGAGGGAAGTGATTTAATCTACCAAAGTAAAGTCGGCTTCACCCAGACCGGCTTCTGAAACACTTAATTTTTTGGAATAATCTTTAAGGATTTCGGTCAAAGCTACGACATATTCTATTACTCTTCCGGACTTATCCCGATTGACACCTCTAATCTCTAGAACATCTTCCAACATGACTAACTTACCTGTTCGTAATAGTGTATACAGTGGAAAAGCTTGGATTTCCGGTTTTTCGAAAAATCTAAGAGTTTCTTTGGCGATTCTGGACATTAGTTTAAGGCCTCTCTCGATACCGAATCGAGCACCATCAATTTTGTCTTCTTCGATTTCTAAGTCTCTAATGCTACACATCAGCGCGGGTGAGTAATAGAACAATATGCCAACCTTGTCATCCAACCCACTTCTTCCAAATGTTTCTACCAAGGCATCTCTGTTTAGTGGTGCTAATCCGGCAAAACAATGGTTTAAAAGCATAAATTCATCATAAGTACTCATCTGATATTGGCAGGCAAACCTGAGAAGTGTTATTTTTTCTAGACCAGCTCTGGTTTCAAAATCCCATTCATCCAAATCAATTTCTACGCCCATCATGGCAGCTCTGTTTTGGAGAGTAAAAAGGTAAGCTTGTTTAATGTTTAAATCACCAGTGCGCATTAAATCGATAGACAAATCTGCAATTTTATAATGCTGAAACATTTCTTCAAAATACTTACCACCTAAAGTGCCATCTAATCCGGCAAGATCTGCATTACTTTCTTGTCTTTGCATACGAACAAGCCTTTGATCGGCGTAATCCTGGCCCACAAAAATTAGATGGGCAGCAGATGCTTCGGCTTGGGCATGCTGGCCACGATTGTATTGTAAATTCATGACTTGAATTGCAAGCTCTTTTTGTTCCCTAGACAAGCGATTAAGACTAGGAACCAATTCATTTATTAGTCTTGGATTCTGGGTCATGAAAGAAAGTAATAGATCATGATTAATACTAGTTACCCCAGACAAGCTTTCAACTTTGGCAGCTACAGTCTTTAGTTTAGTTGTATCGTGCAAGGAGAGAACCGTTTCTAGTGTAAGTAGATCTTGTTTATCCGGACAAGCCATAAACATTTCTTCGCGCATTTGATTAAAACTCTCAATACTTAGCTTTGTTTTATTGATTACGGGAGATATTTCCTGAGAATGGGTGAATATCTGATAAAAAGGACTTGATTCCGAGACTATGATGTTCTCGGGTCTGTCAGGAGCCAAAACCAACACAGCAAGCATGGATCTGAGAGTGCGTTTTTGTTCAAACGAAGCATTTTTGTACCTGGAAGAGATTGTCTTTTGATCTTTGACCGTAAAATGGCCAAGCTCGACAGGAAAAAGTTTTAAGGCTAAATCATCAAACTCTTGGCATATTTTCTCGATTTGTCTAGATCTTTCGGACACATCCGAACTTAACTCCACTAATGACAAATTCCCACGAAAATCTACAAGCAAGTTTTCGGCTTTCTCTTGAGCCTCGATACGCTCAAATTCGTTCCTGAGTAATTCCATTTCGCTTATTATAGGCCTATGAGGCTAAAAAGTCAAGTGTGTGGTAAAAATAGATATGGAGACAAATCAAGAATTTATAAAGGGGTTGCCGAAGGCAGAACTACATATTCATATTGAGGGGTCTTTTGAGCCTGAGATGGCTTTCGAGATGGCCAAGAGAAATGGTGTAAAGCTGAAATATGGCTCAGTCGAGGAATTGAAAGCGGCGTATAACTTTAATAATCTGCAGGATTTCTTGGATATTTATTATGATAATGCAGCTGTTCTCATAAATGAACTTGATTTCTACGAGCTGGCTTATGCATATCTCAAGAAAGCCAGAGCACAAAATGTATTACATGCCGAAATATTCTTTGACCCTCAAACCCACACGGAAAGAGGCGTGAGCTTTGAGACCGTAATTACGGGACTTGATAGAGCCATAAAAGACGCGGAGAAAAATCTGGGAATGACAGCTAGCTTGATAATGTGCTTCCTGCGCCACTTACCCGAAGCTTCAGCAATAGAAACATTTAAACAAGCGCTACCTTACAAACACTTAATTCAAGCAGTTGGGCTTGATTCGTCGGAGAAAAATTTTCCCCCGGCAATTTTTAGGGAAGTATACAAAATGGCACGGGAAGAAGGATTTAAGGCGGTGGCACACGCCGGAGAAGAAGGTCCGGCCGAGTATGTCTGGGAGGCACTGTATGAACTAAAAATAGAAAGAGTAGACCATGGTAATCACAGTCTGGATGACCCCAAACTTATCGAGTACTTAGTAGATAAAAAGATTCCTTTGACCGTCTGTCCCCTATCCAATCTAAAACTGAAAGTGATAAACGACATGAAGAATCACCCACTAAAAAAGATGTTGGACTTTGGTCTGGTGGTATCAATTAATTCTGATGACCCTGCGTATTTTGGAGGCTATATGAATGAAAATTTTGTGTCGGTAGCCGAAGCTCTGAACTTAACAAAAAATGATTTAATTATGCTGGCGAAAAATTCTTTTACATCCTCTTTTATATCCGAGGAGGAGAAAAAGAAATATATTTCCCAGATTCAGAAAACAGAGCCTTAAATCGACTTCCTTCTGTTTCTAGTTACTATCCAGGCGGCAATTGCGGTAGTGATGGGAACAGCAAAGAGTAAGCCAATGCTTCCGACCAAAGTTCTGACGATTTCTTCGGCGATGAACTCTGAATTTATCATGAACCAAACAGGGTAACCTTGGGGATTTAATACTAAATACAAAAAGACAGGTAGGGATGAACCAGCGTAAGCAAGCACCAAAGTATTAACCAAAGAAGAAATGTGCTCCACACCTACGTTTAAAGAACTTGAAATTAATTCAGAAAAAGATAGTTTTGAATTTACTTTTTTCAGCTCAAATACAGTTGCCGACATGCCGGTAGTAACGTCGTCCAGGACTCCAAGAAAACCAATAATCATGCCTCCAAGTAACAGACCTTTGTAATTGATAGTGGCGGTAGGTCCCCCAAAAAGTAAAGACGAAGTATCTTCATTTGAGATGCCGCTTAAATTTGTCAGTCTTACAAAAAGGACGGAAAGAAGTCCGGTAATAACCAGTGTAATTGAGGTAGAAATAACCGCAACAGTGGTCTGCTTGGAAAAGCCGTGAGCCAAATAGATACTGGTTACCAAAATTGCAATTGATCCAAGAATACTTATCAATAGAGGATCCCGACCGGCCAATATTTGAGGAATAATAAACTTCAAGATGACGATCAAACTAAAAAGCATGCCAAGAATGGAACCAATCCCCTTCCACTTAGAAAGCAAAACGACAAGAACTAAAAACAGTAAAATAATCATGAAAAGTTCGTTAATCCTTAGTTTGTCCACCACTTGATATTGAGTTGAACCGCCAGCAACTTCCACTTGGTTTAGTACCAAAAATTGTCCAACTTTAACTTTTTGGAAGGATGTCTCAGTCATACCCGCATACTCTACAACAACTGTTTTACCCGTATCCGTGCCATCAATAATCAGTAATTTTAATTTTTGATATGGGGTGACATACGTCTCTCCAAAACTTTCAATTAAGTGGGTACTGTCTTCAGAAACTTCGAGAACTTGCGCCTTGGTAAATATTTCTTTTTGATTGATTTCTTCTGCAGAAACCACACGTGTACAGACTAAAAAGCCAGTGAGCATGATAGCGAAAAATATTATAATACGTCCGACGAATGAGGAATTAAATGAATTTTTCATATAAATTAGCTTTTTACTAATTATAAGGGGTAAATAAAAACCCCTCGCTGGGAGGGGTCTAGAGTTAAGCTGAAAGATTTCGAATAGCTACTACTGTAATGTCGTCGTGCTGCTTGGCTTTGCCTTTGTGGTTCATGGCTAAAGTCATGAGCATGGCGCAGAGCTCTTCTGAGGTGTAAATGTTAGATTTAAATAGGACAAAATCTTTGATAGCGTTAAAGACACATGCTTCGCCTAAGAGATTGTTGGCACAATCGTGAGTCTCGATGAGACCGTCAGTAAAATTAAGGAGGGTCCAGCCCGATGGAATTTGTATTTCGGTTTCATCCAAGTCCAACCAAGGGGAGTCCGGAGAAGTTTCAGAATACATATCATCATAATAACCGGAGTTGAGAAGCATGCCTCTTCCTGAAGTGATTTTCTGACAATTTCCCTCTGGATCAATAAGTACAGGAAAGGTATGACCAGCACGAACAACTTTGGCAAGACTTGTGTTGACGTTTACTTCGATCCACGTGGCGGGTACCAGCATTCTGTTTCTTCCGCGATTTTCCTTTAAGACTGTCTTGTCCATGGAATTTTCGACTAGGTACATAGTTTCTGAGGCAGAAGTGGCAAATTCAGATTTTTCTCGAAATAGATGTTGCATCCAGGTATAGAAAATGGCAGCTTGGACTCCGTGGCCGGTAATGTCCCCGATAGCCATACCAATAGTACCTCTTCGGTGAACACCAAAAAAGCTGTAGAAATCCCCATTGACTATATCGGAAGGGCGCGTGAGGCCTGAGACTTGGAATTGACCGATTTCTAAAGGGTTTTGGGGCAAAAAGGTTTTTTGAAAGTCGGCGGCTTCATGGAGAGCGTCTTCTCTGAGCCGATGCCCGTAATTTGTTTGGGCTGTATCTTCCAGAAGTTTGGCTTTTTTATGCCGGAGGTGCGCAATAACATGAATACCGATGCCCAACAGGGCTGTACACCAAAGCAACTTTGAAATATTTTTAGGCACAAGAGCCTCCAAATTGGGTAAGATTTGTGAATTTTAAAGGTGAGTCGTAAAAGAATCTCGAAGGATATGAATTTACTCGTTGAATCATTATACATTTCTTTGGTCGTTAATCCTAGCCCATAGATGGATTTTCCATATATATAGGTATATAATGTGGCTGTACCCTGAGATATAATCCAAAAAAAGAAAAGGAGGTCTGTAATGGCTACAACTACTAAGAAACCGGGCCTCAAACTGGCCAAAGAAATAGTGAATTATGAAAAGACCCTAATTGAAATGATACTGGAAGCCAAATTCCAGTACTTCGATTTAGACTTTAATTCTAGAAACTTCCCTAGTCTGCGCCAAGGCGTGGAAGAGATTGAATCAACCCTGGTCAGAATCGATAGATGGATGACCACGGGCGAAGTAAGGCGGATGCTTCACCACATGGGTCTGAGGCCAGCTTACTTAAAAGAGTGTTTGGCTTCTCTAATAAATAAAGATGTGCCAATGCCTGCCTGGAGCTATGTAAGTGTGGCTGTTCTTGGCTCCAAGTGGAGATCACACGAGATGACTCAAATCCCCCACATCCGGCTTTCCGGTGAAGAGAAACGGATGCATCTTGTGACTATAGATTCACCTTGGCCACCCGGATGGCACTTCGCTGCAGTGAAGTTATAGATAGTTAGTCCCGCCTAAAGGCGGGATTTTATTGTGGAATTAAAGGACAAAGAGGAAAATGAGGGCGGTAAATACAGCAATGCGGTACCAGCCAAAATTGGCTAATGAATGACCCTGGAGATATTTGATAAGCCATTTGACTACAAGCATTGCTGAGATAAAGGCGGCTATTGTCCCGACCAACAAAAGTGAAATATTGCCCGAATTGTTTATTAATAAATCTCTCATCTTAAATAGATCGAGAGCACTGGCGGCAAAAATGGTAGGAATGGCCAGTAAAAAAGAATATTTGGCGGCTTCCTCCCTGCGAACCTTCAGAAACATCAAACCGAGAATAACGGCTCCTGCGCGGGAGACACCCGGGATGACAGCCAGAGCCTGTACTAACCCCACCACAATGGCGTCCGTATAGGTAAGCATTTCCAAACCCTTCTTGTTATCTTTGTGTGACCCGAACTTTTCGTAAAGAATAAAAATTAAACCGACAATTAGAAAGACAGCTAACTGTAAAAAATCGTTGTTGAAGAAAAACTGTTTGATTACTTTGTAAAGCAAAAGACCTACTACCGCGGTAGGAATAAACGAAGCAAAAACTTTTAACATCAATTTCTTGTCAGAAATAATGGTCCTAAAATATAGAAAAACGACTGCTCCGACTGCCCCAGCCTGAATAAAAACTTCGAAAAGCCGGGAAAAATCGGTCGGAACCAGACCAAGAAGTTTGGCGGACCAGATGAGATGAAATGTAGAGGATATGGGGAGAAATTCAGTAGCACCTTCGATAATTCCCAAGACTATGGCGTGAAGAAAGTTCATAAGCAATGTTAGCATGACCACCTAAACACGGAATGTCTTATTCAAGAGGAAGAAAATAGCGATGATTAAGAGATTGATAATTACGCTGATAAGAACTGTAGTGCTAACGGTATCCATCAGGGAAATAAACCCGGCGTTTGGCTGTAAAAATATTTGAAAACCGAGAATCCAAAAAATGAGAATTATGACCCCGCAAATAATGACTAGAGGAATGGTTTGCTTTATATCCGACCAACTGGGGAAAAAGGAGTTGGTGATGGTAAAAAAGAGATAACCTAAAATAAAAACATTTAAATATTGACCTAGGTCGTAATTTGCCCGGAGTAATTGTGCCAGCCAAGCCATCAAGACTATCCCGACCAAAAACGGGGCGGTACCTACCAGAAATCCCTGAAGTGGATTTAAGCGCTGAGTCTGAACATAGCCCAAAGTGACATTTTGACCTTTTCCTTCTTCTTCCCACTCTTCTTCGAGAAACTCCGGAAAAATTTCTATCTTGCCCGTCCGAGCCCCTGTCAAAATCGCAAAAAAGAAATGGGATAGTTCGTGAATCACGGTACCGGGTAAAAAAATAATGCTCCAAACGATAATTGTGGCACGATGTCCTCCACCAAACTTTCGGATAAAGCGACTTATTTCGACTGTCAACCATCTTTTGGAAAAGAACAATAATAAAAGACTAATGGGAACCAAAAAGAGATTCATAATTTAGTATACGACCAAAAAATGTATATAATTAAACTATGAACAATTCTTCTTTTTTCCTTATGTCGCCAAGTATCAGACCTTTTCTCTTTATTGTTTGGGCGGCGGATCTGGCTCTCAGAGGAATAGCTTTATATAAAAGCGCCAGAAAAGGTCAGAATATTTGGTTTGTTGCTTTACTCCTTATTAACAGCATGGGTATCCTACCGATAATCTATTTTGTCCTCCAGAAAGATATCGTCTTTAACCGTACCCCAAAAGCGGTAACAAAGAAAACAAACCGTAAAGGTAAATAGATTTTCAGCTGAGATATAATTAGGTATGGCTAATCAGAACAGTATCAATATAAATATCGATTTTTCCGGCATTAAATCGTTTGTAGTCGACTTCATTTCCAAACTAAGTCATTTGTCGGGTGGAGGCGTAGCCTTGGTGATACTGGCCGTGATTATGCCACCAATTGCTGTGCTATTAAAAGTAGGGTTTACCACGCAATTCTGGGTAAATATATTGCTGACGGTTCTTGGATACGTTCCCGGTCAACTTCACGCTCTCTGGATACTCCTCTACTAGTGATTTCTTCGTGATAGAATCTCCAATAGCCGTACCTTAAAGGAGAAAATAATGCTGATTGATAAAATTTCCGAAATTGATCCGGATGATGATGCAATGATTGACCTGGAACTATTAGCCGCCAAGTTTGGAATTTTTAACATGACAGTAGTGATAATGAAGACAAATAAATTCCAAAACCAAAAAGATCAAAGAATTCAAATGACTTTCACAGTGGAAACATATAGACAAGTCGTGGCTGAATTGATATCGCTGGCAGTCCTCAATTTTGCCAGCGTAAAACATGATTACTTTTCGGTAGCCATAAACACTGAACTTGCTCAAAACTTTTATCGAGTCTACACCATAGATGAACATCACACCTTCGCGAACAATTTCTTGAAACAAGCATTACAAATCCTTGATAAGTATGAAGATTAATCACTAATCTATTACGCAAACCCCGCCGTAGGCGGGGTTTTTAAGACAATATTTGACTTTATACTTAAAGATAGACATAATAAATCATGAAACGTAAGAGTAAGACTTCGACAAAAAAAATGGAACTAAACAAGACCTTAAAAACCACTCAGACATCTGAGCCAACCAGTCCTGAGACCGTAACTCCAATAGTCCCAGTAGAAACTCCAAAAAGTGAACCAAAAATTCTAATAATTGCTGAAATTGTTCTACTACTTGTGCTAGGTATTCTTGGAACTATTTGGTTTAAGAAATCACTTACAGCTAAAGCCCCTTCACCCACAACAGAGTCAGTACCTACTACTGCGAAGCTATCACCTTCACCTATCCCTCTAAAAGCAGGGTCCGAGGTGTACTCCGTAAGTCAAAGCACTAGAACCGGTCCTGCGATAACAACAGTAACTATGGACCCACTCGACGTGCTAAAAGGACAAACCCTGACAGTGATTGCAGATGTAAATGACGATTCAGATGTCACTGCCGTAACAGGATCGCTTGAGATGGATTCATCAAAAGTAGACCTCGTATTCAAGAAGGAGGCTGGAACTTTGAGGAGTGGAAGTTGGAAAACGGAAGTAAAGCTTACAGATTCGGTTTTCTACATTTATACTCTGACAATCAATGCAACAAGTAAAAATGGCGTAAATACTATAAAAGTAACCCCTAGGTAAAATGAAAACTATAAGAAAAATATCTTTAAATACAATAGTTGTTTCTTTGATGGTTTTTGTTTTCCTTTTTATGCCGAAAAATGCTCAGGCTGTCACTTGCTCAGGCTTTACAGATACCAATGCAACTCTATCAAACTCGACATGCGTGATTACCGGCACTATGGGACTCGACGACCCGCTTAACACCGAAACTTCAACTCTGAACAGGGCTCCACTTGTTTTGGGCAACTTAGTGTCTAGCCCATCTTCAGCTATAAACATTACTATAAATTCTGGAGGATCGATGGCTACCGGGGTGATTACCATTCGAAAGAATGTAACAATTGTGATCGCCTCCGGAGGACAAATAGTATCCGGCAGACCTCTCTATGTAGTGGATGCAGATGGTGATGGTTGGGCTGCAAACTTCACGATATACACCGCAACAGCTGCCGGGAGAAGAAGGCTCGGACTGATGAAATCAAAAACTGTGGTCGACTGTGATGACACACCGGGGCACTATGATGTCGCAAATGTGTCAGGTACTTTTTACCAGGATGCTGACGGTGACACTAAGGGCAATTCATCAGTCTCCTCAGGTGCATGTTCTCAGCCCGTTGGATATGTGGCTGACAACACCGATTGCAATGATGGAAGTGCACTTGTCTGGCTGTCTCACGCCCAGTGCTACGCCGATGCCGATGGAGATACTCAAACTGTGGGACTGGCAGCTAACACTACTTGTCTTAACACCGGTAGTTGTGCAACTGCAACAAAGGCAAGTGCCTCAACACATGTAGCGGCGGTGACTACTTATACAGCGGGGCGACTGCTTAACTCAGCGAGCGCCAGTACAGACTGTTACGATGCAAATGCTAATGCCTATGTTGGGTCGACATATTGCAGTGCGACCAGCAGAGGAGACGGTAGCTACGACTATAACTGCAACGGTTCCGGATCTAAAACCGGATGTTTGACATTGAATTACAGCCAGTCAGTCGCCGGATCCGGCTATACAGTGTCATGTGTTGGACCATCGGGAGGTCGTTTTTGCGGAAACTATGTGAATCATAATTTTTACAATACAACTGTCACGACTTGTGGTTCCCCCGGTGCAACCTGTGGAGCATCAATGGGGCTTGATGAGGGCTGTACTGATAACGGTGTGACATGTTCCAAGGACAATAATACACATTCAGAATGTACTACATTAGCAAATGTTGGGAATCAAACCTGCAACTAGTGTACAACTTTCACTGGTTTCCAAAAATGTCATTAAAACTATTTAGATAGTTGGCCACTTGGTGAAGCTTGGCGGACTTGTGGATTTAACTGAATATTTTGAGCCGTAACACTTCCATCGGTGTTAGTTTGGCCAAAGACTCCGACTTTGGTTCCGATCACTAAATCTGCCGATGTGGTTTGAGTAGACTTAATGATTGAAGTATTCGATCCAATTAAAATAATTTTTGAGCCGCCGTCTGTGAGTTTGACGGTAATCGATTTATCATCCGCACTGATTATTTCTCCAATGATTTGACCTCCTACACGATTGATGCCATTTGTACCTCCGGTGCGATTTCCACCTTGAGGAAACTGACCGCGATTGAATCCGGTGGCGGGAGACTTGGACTGCTGATACTTGATTCCGCCGAAGAATGAAAGACCAGATAGAGAGATTATTACTGTGCCGACAATGAGATTATTGTTTTTCATTTTTTTTATTTATTTTTTAATTTATAAATCTAGATTGCTTCGTCGTTTCACTCCTCGCAATGACGGGGCAGCTATTCGTAGCGGAGAGCTTCGATGGGCTGTAGATCTGAAGCCTTCTTGGCAGGGTACCAGCCGAAGACAATTCCGATAACTACAGATACAGCAAAGGCCAGTATAACTGAGCCGGGAGAGACTACAAACAACGAGCCAGTGAGCTTAGAAATAACATACGAAGTCAAAATTCCTAATATGATGCCGATTATTCCGCCAATAAAAGTAAGAATGATGGCTTCGGTAAGAAACTGAGCAATAATGGTTTTTTTCTTGGCTCCCAGAGCTTTTCTAAGCCCGATCTCACGAATTCTTTCCGTAACCGTGACTAACATAATATTCATAATACCGATTCCGCCCACAAGCAAGGAAATGGCCGCCACTCCAGACAGAAGGGTGGTAAAGGTGCTTGTGGTAGCTGAAGCGGTATTAAGAATATCTTGCTGAGAAAAAATTGAAAAGTCTGCTTCGGCTGGATCACTCAATTTGTGGCGTGCGAGTAGAAAATAACCGACTTCGTTCTGAGCAGTGGTCATCAAATCGGCAGTCTTGGCTTCCAGAGCAATGGAACTTAAATAATTGACACCAAACAATTGTTTCTGGGCAGTACTAATGGGGACGTAAACAATATCGTCGAGATTACCAAAACCGGAACCACCTTTGGAAACCGTAACACCAACAACAGTAAATGTCTTTCCGGAAATACGAATCGTTTGGCCGAGTGGATCTGCACCCTCACCAAAAAGATCTGTCACGACTTGAGGCCCAAGTACGGCAACTTTGGACATTCCCTCAACATCGCTTTGAGTAACAAAATTTCCGGTGGCGATTTCTAATTTGTGAACTTCTGAATACGAAGGAGATGATCCCACAACTTGGGTATTCGTGTTTTTTGAACCGGTGACAATTTGGATCCGGCGGGAAAATTCCGGAGAAACTGTTTTTACCGAGGTTATTTCCGGGGCAACAAGGATAGCGCTGGCATCTTCCAGAGTTAGAGTGGTTCTACTTCCGGATGCACCTCTTACCGCTCCCTGATTGGAAGACCCGGGGTTTACCGTAAGAAGATTTGAACCAAGAGATTCTATCCTGGAAGAAATCGAAGCTTGAGTGGCCTGTCCAAGGGAAATTAGGGCAATGACACTGCCAATGCCAATCACTATCCCAAGCATGGCCAAGCCGGTCCGCAACTTATTTAAGGTGAGACTGCTAAAACTTTCGCTAATTATTTCAGATAATTCCATTTATTTTTTTGAATCTATTTATATAGTCCCGCCATGGCGGGAGAAACTAATGCTTATGTTGATATCTTATTTCTTTGTTGTTTTGAACATCGTTGACAATTTTGCCATCTTTCATGGTAATGATGCGTTTGGCATGAGAAGCTATGTCCGGCTCGTGTGTAATCATAATTATGGTGTGACCCTTCTCATTAATATCTTTAAAAATTTCCATGATTTCTTCCGCCTGAGCAGAGGCAATATTACCTGTTGGTTCATCGGCCAGAATAATGGCAGGATCCAAAGAAAGAGCTCTGGCGATGGCTACGCGCTGTTGCTGACCTCCGGAAATTTGATTGGTGGTATGTGACAATCGATCTCCCAAGCCAACCATTTCCAGATATTTTTGGGCTATAGCTTCTCGTTTTTCTCTTGGGATTCCTGCATAGGTCATGGGCAACATAACATTCTTTAAGGTGGTCGTTCTTGGTAGAAGATTGAAGGCTTGAAAGACAAAACCTATCTTACGATTGCGGATATCCGCTAAATCATCATCAGATAAACTTTCTACATTTTTACCATCTAAGATATATTTTCCTGAAGATGGCTGGTCCAATCCCCCAAGTATGTGCATAAGGGTAGATTTACCCGAACCAGAGGGTCCCATAATCGCGAGGAACTCTCCCTTTTTAACTTCAAATGAAATATCAGCCAGAGCAACTGTTTCAAAGAGATCGCTTTTGTAAACTTTAGAAAGATGTTCGACGATGATAATTGGAGTGTTCATATTATCTACCCGGGACTCCTCCACTAAAATTTCGAGCGCCTCCACCCATGCTCCCAAACGGTGAGGCTGTAGTGGTAGTGGTGGTCTTGGCGGCCGTAATAATACTAGTTACAACAGTATCACCCTCTTTAACACCGGAGATTATTTCGGTCTGAGTATCGTTTGAGGAACCAACTTCCACATTGATGCTAGTCATGACGCCGCCGGTTAACAGCCTAATAGATTTTTGACCCGAAACTGTCTGGACCGATATTGAGGGCACAAGTAGAACATTGTCTTTGACGGAAGTAATAATTTTGGCGTTTACAGCCATATTTGTATAAATATTTAAGGAAGTCTTATCCAGAAGAATGGTGGCAGAATAAGATGTGACACCGGAACTGACAGAACCACTAGTGTTTATAGCTAGGACTGTGCCGGTAAGAGAAGCATCCGGAAAAGCATCTAGAGTTAAGCTAACTTTTTGGCCTGATTGAACTTTGGTAACATCAACTTCAGAAAGACTAATAGTGGCCTGATATTTACCTTCGGGATTTTTGATAGCACCGATCTTTTGAGATGAAACCGAGGAGGAATTGGTGCTGGCATCCGTACCGGTACTAACAGTGATTGAAGTACTCGAGGAATTTGAAAAGACAACTCCCGGAGCTAGAACTAAATTGTTTACAATGCCATCTGCCGGTGAATAAATAGTACTCGAAACTTTTTGGTAGTTGCGGTAGGCTGCCATAGATTTGGCCTGAGCAACTGCGATGCCTGAGTCAGCTATTTGAAACGCTTTTACAGCCGCATCGTAAGCTTGCTTGGCTTGAGGATATTCCTTAGCAACAATATCAAGCTCGTTTTGAGTATATGGACGTTTGGTATCAGGATTCCAGCCTCCGGAAACGGAATCACGCTGGGCAGTTTCCGCGTCTACCAAAGCTTGCTTCTTCTGGAGCATAGTAATTTCGGCGGTTTGCTTGCCAGTAATGGCGTTCTTAGCTGTTACCAAAGAAGTCTGGTAATTGTTCCAGGCAGTTATCTGATTTAATCTGCCATCATCGTCAAGATTTATCTCTGCCAATCTTTGATCCTTTTTTACTACGTCTCCGTTTTTGACATATACCCGAGTAATAGTGCCTGTTGAACCCGTAGTGACATATGTCGTGTCCCCTGAAGTGATAGTGCCGGAAGCAGAAATGGAAGAGACAAGCATGCCACGTTCAACCATAGCTGTTTGGTAGGTGGGCTTCGAAGTTTTACTTGAGACTAGCTTGGAGTAGCCGAACCAGCCAGTGCCCAGGAGAAGTAAAATCAAAATAATTTTCTTGGAAGGAGATAAGCCTTTTAGAGAGGCAATAATGTTCATACGAGGCGTATGTTAGTCTTGGTTTCTGAATAATAGCTGAAGTTATCGAGGCAGTTGAACGATAAAAGTACTTCCATTCCCTATTTTACTCTTAACTGTAATAAAACCGTCATGATCTGCCACAATTTTCTTGGCAATCGATAATCCTAATCCAAAGCCATGGGTTTGCTCGGAAGACCTGGCCAAATCGCTTCTAAAAAAACGGTCAAAAATACGTGGGATATCCTTGTAACTAATGCCAATACCTTGGTCTTTGATGTGAATTTCTAAGTACTTGGAACTTTCCTTCAGCGAAATATTTATTTTACTTTTTTCCTTACTGTATTTGACTGCGTTGTCGAGAAGAATGTTGAAAAGTTCTTTGATTTCCAAAATATTACCAAACATCTCGGTATTTGTTTTTACGCCATTTACGACAACAATTTCTTTGTTTTTGGCTAAAGCCGAAATATTTTTTACAGATTCTTTAATTACCTCTCCAAGGGAAAATTTTTCAGTAATCTTTTGCTTATTTAAATCTTGTTTGGAAGCTAAACTCAGCAACCTGTTTGACAATTCCTGAAGCCGATTAACTTCCAGGATATTATCTGAGATTAATTCCCTAGCTTCTTTTAGAGTCATTTCTTTATCTCTGAGAGCTACCTCCATGGCAATCTTGAGCGACGCTAAAGGGGTCCTTAATTCGTGAGAGGAGTCGGTAATGAACCGATTTTGGTCTTCTACCATTTTCCTAATGGGCTTGAGAGTTTTCCCTGCCAGGAAGAAACTTAGTCCTCCAGACACCAAAATAATAATGCCATTGATGACTGCCAGAGTAATGATAATCCGATGATTAGCGTCTTCGATAAATTCTTTATCCCAGTTTCCCACCGACTGCATAGGACCAAATCTCTTTTCAACTCTGGCTCTGTTATCGGAGACAAAAGTAGTCACTTGACGGATAAGCATGTTGTGAATTGTCAGACTAAAAAAGACTAGGACCACCATCAGAATGATCAAATACCAAGCAGTTAGTTTCAATCTGGCTTTATTGAACATATTTAGGCGCTAATTTTGTAGCCGAACCCCCTAACTGTTTTTATTAGTGAGGGTTTGTTTTTGAAGGGAAGATCTACTTTTCTGCGCAGGGTACGAATATATACTTCGACAGTATTTGGTAAGATGTCGGCGTCGTAATCCCAAACGTGTGAAATGATTTGGTCTTTCGATAATATTTTTCCTTGATGCTCCATCAAAAAATTCAACAACACAAACTCTTTATTGGAAAGATTTATGATGATATTACCCCGACTGACCTCGAAAGTTTGATTGTTTAAAGAGAGGTCACCGACCGTGATAGAAGCGGAAATTAAGTTTTGGGGGCGTCTGGAGATAGCCCTGATTCTGGCCAGAAGCTCTTCAAAGGAAAAGGGTTTAATCAGATAATCGTCCGCACCGGCGTTTAGACCTGTGACTTTATCTTCTACTTGTCCCCTGGCAGTGAGGATAAGTACCGGAGTGTGGATTTGCTTGGCTCTAAGCTCCTTGATAATAGTTAGTCCGTCTTTGCCTGGAAGCATCAAATCAAAAACAAAGAGGTCATAATTACCTTCTGATGCCATGTCTAATCCCGAAATTCCGTCAAAGGCTAAATCCACAACAAAATGCTCCTGTTCCAGACCTTTTTTCAGGCTTGTTGCAATCCGATGTTCGTCCTCAACAATTAGAATTCTCACAAAATGAATTATACCTGTCAGACTGAAAAACAGCTGAAAGTTTGCGTGGTGTGAGATTGAGTATAATTACAAATATGGCAAAAACAGCTGATTTTATTACTCTTGAAGGCAGGAATATGGTGCGAGATGCTCTGAATTCCGAGCAAAAGATTACCTCACTTATTATTGGTTCCGGCTCTATGGGAGACCCTAAAGTAAAAGAAATCGAACAATTGGCGCGCTCAAAAGGAGTAGCCATTCAAATAATGCCATCCGAAGAAATGATTAAGATGTCCGAATCGAAAAATCCTCAAGGAGTGGTGGCGACAATGGAACTCCCTGAGGTTATTTCTCTTAAGCAAGTATTGGAAAACAAAAGAAATGTATTTATTTTGCTACTCAATCATATTGACTACGAACAAAACCTGGGAGCGATAATCCGGACCGCTTGGGCAGCAGGCGTTGACGCTATCGTAGTATCTCCTAACGGTGTTCATGAGCTCACACCACTAGTTGCCAGAATCTCAATGGGCGGAGCCGCCTACGTGCCACTTATTTCCATGAGCTTATTTCAAGCCATGAAACTTCTACATGATTATGCTGTACCGGTAGTAGGAGTAGAGGTAGATATGGGTAAAACGTGCTATGAAACTAAATTGACCGGACCAATAGCCTTTATGATGGGAGGGGAATCGGAAGGATTGTCGGAGCCGTTGCAAAAAGAATGTGATTTGTTTGTAAATATACCAATGAACAAAGAAGTGGCTTCACTTAATGTGAGTGTAGCAACCGCACTGGTACTTTTTGAGAAGAACAGGCAGGAAAATCTTATATTAGATTAATTTGATTGCCTGGATTGCCACAGTACTACGTACTTCGCAATGACGAATGGTGATTGTAGATTGTGGGTTTTGTATGAAATAATGCTAGTATAGAGTTATGGAAGTAGTATATAAGAAAGCGGAAAGTAATGAGGAAATTAGGAATTGGGTAGTGTTGCACGGCGGGAAACCGGCCATCATAGACGACCCGGATGTACGTATGGATGAACCGGGTCTGAGAATTGATTGGCCCGGTGAAAAAGATGAAGCTATGCTTAGTTCCGGAAGAGAAGTAACGAAAGATATTACTTGGGATGAGTTTTTTGCCATTATGGAAAGACACAATTTAGATTTCTTATACTCTGAAGAGGAAGATGCAAATGTGACATGGAGGTATAAATTTGAGCCAAAGTTTTCTCCTGAGGAATAAGAAATGTGAGTTTGATACAATATAGAGGTTCTTGAACTAATTCTATCTTTGGAGGCTGAAATGAGCATGGTTACCGTTTATCTTTCCGAAAGTATTCCTCAGACGTTATATGGTGGGATCGTGGCTGTAATTAAACAAGCGATCAAGCGTGATAGCGGAATTGAGCCAAGCGTGACGATATCCAGCGTAGTAGCATCTTCCGGCATTTCATTGGTTATGACCGATTTTGGAAACTTATCAGCGTTGAAAGCTAAGAATATTATCGAGTCGATGGGTATCGAGGTGGCGAATTTTGCACAATTAAAGCGCAGAGAACTTCATATTACGATGCATGCGACCTTAACCTGTGATATCTAGACCCAGACCCCCACAACAGGGGGTCTTTTTTTATTTATTTTTTCTCTTGAGCTCGACGGGCACCTTCGGGACTGAAGCCACAATCTAAAATGAGGTGATACTCAAGCTCTTCAAACAAATGTTTTTTGGAACCTTCATTCATAAGAGTAACGTCTGCCATTTCTAGACAGCGTTTTACGTGCTGGCCATTTTCCGGCTGATCAATGCCAAGATCGCGACTATTATCGGCAAAAAAAACGGTCGGATCTAGTGAATCCTCTCCCCTATCGACGGCTCTTTGCATGTACCAACGATATCTAAGGTCAATGGGCGCGTCGACGGCAAAAATTTTGATATCGAAAGTTTCTCTTAGAAATTCAATTTCGGCGGGGTTTCTGATAGCGTCGATGACGATATTCCCTCTATTGTCAGCCAGTCTTTCGGCGGCTCTTTCGGCGAGGACTTGTCCTCCGTACGTGATTCTCAGATCATCGCCAATATTCTGGAGATTTTCTCTTATCCTAGGAATCCCCCTTGAATCTGCTTCCTCGCGGACAATGTCAGAGAGACTAATCCCAGTGAAGCCAAGCAACTTTAGGTGTTTAACAACTTCTCCCTTACCGGAACATAGTGAGCCGACAAGGCCAATAACAGTTCGTTTCATAAACTTAGTGTAGTGTAAAGTGGGTGAAAGTAAAGGGGTGAAATGATAGAATCTTTTTTATGGCTACAAAATTTAAAGAAGTGTTTCAGGAAATGGTAACTAAATACGAAAAGGAATTTGACGAATTCCAAATCCTGCATGATAAGTACGAACAAGATCCAAAAAAGTGGCAGTCTGAATTTAATAGTGAGGGTGGAAAAATCATGGATATTGTAAGAGAGTATGAAGATAGGCTTTGTGGAAAGATGGAAAATACAAAAAACTCAACTTACTCTGCTAACTTGGCGGAGAAATTTAGAGGAGAGATAAAAAGATATTTGCCGAAATTAGATATGATCGGGGTAGTAATGGGGTAATTATTTACCGCATTCGGTTTTGATTTTTTCCAGGAGGGCGTTGCAGAATTGGTCTGAGGCAGTTTTCTTGATTTGTTCAATTTGGTAGGCGGCTAAGGAAGCAGTTTGTCTTGTGATCTCATCTGTAATAGATTTGAGTGGCGAGTCACCAACGTATTCAGTGGCGACACCCATGACGTCCGGGGTAGGTATTTGGATTTTGTCCGGGAGAACCTTGTTGGCTAGATTGACGGCCGGCAAAACTACTCCACTTTGGAATCTAGGATTCTTGATGTAATAGTCTACGGGCGTCGAAACTTGAGGAAATATTTTGTACACTCCGATTAATGCGAGCGCGATTATGGTGATGCGGACAAATATATTGTTCATTAAATTACACTTTGCAAATTGCTTGTATGTTTTGACGAGTCTGTGAAATTTCGTTCTTTGTAAGAATATCAGAAACTAAATTATCATCTATAGCCTTTTTTAGTCTGGCACAAGAGACAATTCCTCTTTCCAGTAGCTGATTCATCTTGAATCTAGGAATATGATAGGCCAAAGTGATTGGATGCAAACCTGCAGCCATGATTAGGTCCGACATACCATGCCTGTCCGGAGTAAGCCAGGATGTAATCTCTAAACCAACACATTTGGCATAATCAACGACTTCTGAAGTAACCTTGGTGTTGGTAATTAACCAAGGGTAATAGGAAATTTTAATACCGTGATTTTGCTCCATAGCAGACTTAATGTCTAGGTACCTTGCGTACGTATAAAGTGCCACCTGAACATCGGTTTTCACACCCGCACTATTGTGAAACTTACATTCTATAAAAAATTCCTTGTATTCTTTCTTTGCGACGACATCTATTTCGTGAGTAACACACTTCCCGAGAACAATTACCCCCACCTCTGTTTTGTAGCCATATTCTGTTAGCACGTCGGCAACAATAGTTTCAAAAGGATGTCCGGATGGACCAAGATCCATGATGGCTCTTTTTAAACCGTAGTTGTAATAATTATTGACTGGAGCGTTTTCTTTGAGATATTCTGCAACGTGGTCGTGGATATCCTTGGTAGTAATACCTGTTTTTAGATGTCTCTTTAGATAGTCGACGGTTTGAGAAGCTACATCCATGGAAACACCGGTAGTAGCTAGTGACTTGACCAGTTTTGACTCGTCAAAATGTTCTTGTTCTCCGGAAGCTTTGGTAATGGTTATTGGGCTGAGTGTTATCACTGAATTTATATTACAGGTAGTGGAGTGATATTGCCACGATGTTGTATACCCGGCCTAGCCAAGTTCGTTACGAAATTGTCTACGTCATGTTTGAATATTTTTTATAACTTTGTTTAACAATTAATCCAAGATGGATAAATCGTTAAACGTAAAAACATCCAAACCCCGCAATGACCGAGGTGAAGCAGAAATAGAGAGCTTAAGATCTGGATTCCGGGTCAAGCCCGGAATGACAATGGGTAATGCTAAAATAACAGTATGAAAATGAGCAGAATGGGCGTGAAGCCCGAAAAAATGGCACCTAAAGATGCCGAAACGATAAATCATAAGCTTTTAGTTCAAGCCGGCTTTGTAAGACAGCTGATGGCCGGTGTTTACACCTACCTTCCTTTTGGCTTAAAAGTATTGAGAAATATTCAGAATGTTATTCGTGAGGAAATGGATGCTATTGGAGGTGAGGAGATCTTGATGCCAATGCTTCACCCGGCCGAGATTTGGAAAAAAACAGGTGGCTGGGATTCAATAGATATTTTGTTTAAGCTCAAAAGCAGGACTGATAGGGACTACGCATTGGGTTCATCACAAGAAGAAGTGGTGACGCCCACCATGAAGGAGTTTATAAAGTCTTACAGAGATTTACCCAGAATGCCATATCATATTCAATGGAAATTTAGAGATGAACTAAGATCTAAGTCCGGAATTATGAGAGGCAGAGAGTTCTTAATGAAGGACATGTATTCATTTCACCTGGATCAGGCAGATTTTGATAGATTTTATGAAATTGCAAAATCTGCTTACCTTAAAATATTTGCAAGGCTTGGTCTGGACGCCAAAGTTACCGAAGCTTCAGGAGGAGACTTTTCCGAAAAGATTTCTTATGAATTTGAAGTGTTGACCGATGCAGGAGAGGTAAATATTTTGTATTGCGATGCTTGTGAATTTTGTGCCAATGTGGATGATCTTAGCCAGTACAAAGAAGGAGATGCATGCCCTAAATGCGACAAATCAAAATTAATGTCTTCTGTGGCAGCTGAGGTCGGAAATGTTTTTGATCTGGGACAAAAATATTCTAAAGCGTTTGATCTCAAAGTAGCGACATCGACTGGAGAACAAATATTTCCAATAATGGGTTGCTACGGAATCGGAATTAGCAGGACCATGGGGGTAATCGTGGAAAAATTCCATGACGATAAAGGAATTATATGGCCAAAAAATATTGCTCCTTTTACTGTCCACTTGATAGATATCAAACAGCCGGAGAAAGCTCAAGAAATCTATGACACGTTTAAATCCAAAGGTATTGAGGTGCTGTGGGATGACCGAGATATTAATGTGGGAGGCAAATTCTCCGATGCCGATCTCATTGGATGTCCATGGAGGGTAGTGGTATCCGAGAAAAGTATGGCAAACAATGAGATAGAAGTTAAAGGTAGACAAAGTGACGAGCCGGAGATGATGAATTTGGAAAAGTTTATCGGGAACTTGAACAGTGATTAACATCCTGGGAATATCCATACATCTCTACGGAATATTGATTGGTTTGGGGGTTTGGATTGGATTAGAAATTGCGCTGGTTTCCAGACCAAAACTTACTAAAGAACTGGAGGAATCTTTTGTGTGGGCACTCTTGACAGGAGTGGTCGGGGCTAGACTCTATCATGTAGTCGATTATTGGAATCGGTATTATTCTGCTAATTTTTGGAAAATATTTGCTGTTTGGGAGGGAGGATTGGGAATTTGGGGCGCGATAGTCGGTGCCATTCTGGGACTTGGGGTTTACAGCAAACTAAAAAATAAAAATATTTTCCCTCTGATGGATGCCTTTGTCATTGGAGCTCCGATAGCTCAAGCTGTGGGTAGGATTGGGAACTGGGTGAATGGTGAACTGGTAGGAAGGAATGGCCAGCCGCTGTTTGCATACGAAGCGGGACTAAATATTTTGCTCTTTATTTTCCTGGTTTACATAGATAGATTGCCACACCCGCCAGGACGGGTTCGCAATGACGGTAGATTAATTGGAGTTTATTTAATAGGATACGGTGTCATAAGGATTCTCCTGGAAGGAATTAGACCGGATAACATAATCTGGCGGATTGGTGGTATCCCCACGGCTATTATTTTTGGAGCGATATCGGGACTAATAGGATTATATCTAGTACTAAAAGAATTTTAAGGTCTTAAGTATAAATGAGGATTTTGTATCATCAATTTTCCAGTACCCAGATGGTCGATTAATATTTAAACATAACTCTGACTTTTTACCTTCAACTAAATAGTTACAGGGGTAAAACTGATTATGTATTTGATAAACCTTATTCTTTCCAAGTACGGAAAAAATTTTAGATGAATCATTGCTAAGTATTTGCCCTGGGGCATAAGATTGTATTCTCATTGACTCTGAGCCATCAAATCTTACAGATATTGTATCTGCGCTATAAAGTGAAACACTATTGTTTTCGGAGCTAATAAAAGATATTTGCGCTTCCTTTGGATAAATAAAAATATATCCATACTGTATGTTTAGATATATTTTTCCCACAAACTGAACAAAAAATAATGAAGTTATAGCAATTACAGAAAAGATTAAGATTAAAATTCTTAAATATTTCTGCTGATTAGGAACAACATTTCGCTTCATAAATTGATTCTATCAAATTAACAGGAAAGAACTTAATGGATTCACCCCTTCGGGTACCAGCGGCCCACTCAGGCTCGCCTCGCTGAAGCTCAGGCGAAGCGGGTCGGGAATGACTAGGCGATTTACAGCTATATTGCTTCACTTCGTTCGTAATGACGAGTTAAGAAAAAACGATTTTGACCACGTCGTCCATGTTTTTGACGAAGTCGAATTTGACGTCTTTCTTTACTTTATCCGGAAGATCGACCATATTCTTTTCGTTCTCTTTTGGCAGAATGACATGCTTGATTCCCGCACGGTGGGCCGCAACAACTTTTTCTCTGACACCGCCAATTTCCAAAGCCCGCCCTCTAAGGGTGACTTCACCGGTCATGGCTAAGTCCTTGGGCACAGTCTTCTTGGTGAATGCAGAAATGATAGCAGTGGTAATCGCGAGTCCTGCGCTGGGACCATCTTTGGGGACAGCACCTTCGGGAACGTGGATGTGAATATCTGATTTGGCGATTTTCTGTTCCGGAATACCGAGCTCGTGACAGTGTGAGCGGACATAAGAATACGCAGCTTTGGCCGACTCTTTCATAACGTCCCCTAGCTGGCCTGTAAGCGTTACTTTTCCGACACCCGGCATAAGGGCGACTTCGATAAATAGAATGTCTCCACCAACTTTGGTATAGGCTAAACCGGTGACTAACCCAATCTGATCAGTATCCTCGGCTAAGGTGTGACTGTACATAATGGGTCCAAGATATTTATGGATTAACTCTTTCGTGAGGATGATTGGTAAAGCCAGATCTGAGGCTTTTACCTTAGCCGCTTTTCTCATGATGGAGGCAATCTGGCGCTCTAGATTACGGACACCGGCTTCTCTAGTGTAAAAACGTACAATGTAACGAAGCATTGGAGAACTTAGTTCGACATCCTTTGGTTCTAAAGCATTTACTTCAGCTTGTTTCTTTAATAAATATTTTTTGGCAATGTTAAACTTCTCTTCTTCGGTGTAGCCTGAGAACTCTATGACTTCCAAACGGTCCCGGAGTGCAGGTGGAATGGTATCCATGACGTTCGCCGTGGTAATAAAGAGCACTTGAGATAAGTCGTAAGGAATGTCCAAATAGTGATCCTGGAAAGCAAAATTTTGTTCCGGATCGAGCGCTTCCAATAGAGCGGAGCTCGGGTCACCTCGGAAATCGGCACCGATTTTGTCTATCTCGTCCAGCATAAAGACCGGATTGTTCACTCCACTGTCTTTAATTGATTGAATTATCCTACCTGTCATAGCACCTACATATGTACGACGATGACCTCTAATCTCGGCCTCATCTTTTACACCACCGAGTGACATCTTGACGAACTTGCGACCAATGGCTTTGGCGATGGAACGACCAACTGAAGTTTTTCCTACACCCGGAGGACCAACAAAACAAAGAATGGTAGGTGGTACCGGGGAATGTTTCTTGGTACTTTTGGTTTGATCAGATTTAAGCTTGAGGACGGCAATGTATTCCAGAATTCTTTCTTTTACCTTTTCTAAACCATAATGATCAAGATTTAAGATTTTTTCAGCCTTGGCAAGTGAATAACTACTCTTGGTGTATTCACCCCAAGGAAGCTCCAAAACGGTTTCTATCCAGGTCCTGAGATATGAGGTTTCCGGATTATGCAGGGAGAGCTTGGCTAATCTATCTAGCTCTTTTGCAACTTTGGTATGTACTTCTTTGGGAAGCTTGGCCTTCTTCAGTTTTGATTTTAGTTCACCAATTTCCTCCTCTTCACCACCCTCTCCCAACTCTTTTTGGATTGCTTTCATCCTCTCTCTAAGAACCGCCTCTTTCATACTTTCATCGAACCGTTTTTGAGTTTTGTTTTCAATTTTTTTCTCAAGCTCCAATATTTTTATTTCTTCGTTTAATCTATTGCAGATAATATTCAATCTGCTTTCGACTGAGTTATTTTCTAAAAGCTTTTGTTTATCTTCATTCTTTATCTCCAAGATGGCTGAGATTTGATTGGCTACCAAGAGTGGGTCCGCACTTGCAATTAGTTTGGTCAACACACCGGGGTCGATATTGGCTTTACCTAGCTCCTGGGCTCTTTTGATTTCTGCGACTGCCCTATTTCCTAAGGCAATAATTTCTCTTGCGGTGGGATTTTCTTCTTCTATGTTTTCTACCACTACCCACATGCGACCATCACGACTTTCCAGCTGAATTATCTTGACTCTAAAGAGACCTTTGACGATAGCGTGGAGCTCATCGTTTACCGGCAAAGTTTTGGTTATTTTGCAAACAGTACCAATTGAGTAGTAATCTTCGAGGGTTTCGGAATTTGATTTTGGATCCTTTTGGGAAACAAAACACACTTCTTGATCGTTGGAATATGCTTCGCTAATACCGGAGATGGATGCCGGTCTACCAAAAGTAAGAACCGCTTCAGTATCAGGGAAGATTACACCCTCTCTAAGCCCGATAAAGGGAACCAAACTGGTATGAGAAAAGTCTTGTTTTGCTTCGTTTTCAGCCATAGTTTAAGATTTTAGCAGATAGATGGATAAATTGCTAACCCGTCAGAAAGTGATGAATCTCAAGCCTAATAAAAGGGTAGCCAAAATGGTTAGAACGGCAATAATTAGGAAGAATGAAACTGAAAATTTTTGTTTTTCCGCCATATTATTTGATGATGTCGATGTATTTTTCCTCGGTCCAGAGATGATTATTCTTAACATGGGCGTAAGCTCTAAAAAATACTCTGCCGGCTTTGGTAAATGGAAGGCTTAAATCAAAACTGCCGGGAAGTTTAAAGACACCTTTGGTGTAATCCGGGATATAGTTTGAGTAACCAACCGCCAAAGGTGAGTCCGTCTTGGTCAAGGCACTAGGAGTAGAAACATAGCCCCAGTATATAGTGGTAAATGAGGTGTTGAGATCTGTGGAGGCGTTTATAGACCAAATAAAGCTACCAGAGTTCCCCTCTTTGACCCTTTCGGGAATAGAAACAAGACTGATGGATAATGGTGAGGGTTGAGTCTGACGGATGGCAGTCTGAGCTTTTGAATAGTTAAAATAGACCAGAGATAGGAATATTACAAAAGATGCGACAAAAAATATAGTTTTAGGAGATTTCATGAGATGAGTAATTATATATAATAACCTGTGGAAAAAAATAAGCGATTTATTTGGGTATTACTAGCTGGGCTTGCTATCTTCGTAGTAGTCCCAATATTGGCTTTTAGGATAATAGGAATCAAAAAAACCGGGAAGCAGGAATTTACAACTCCCTCAGCTTCTCCAAGTGCTACTCCCACAACTTCCTTTTCTGCGACACCCAGACCACTGACTTTTGCTGAGATGAATAAGCTGTATGGACCATGTACAAACTTACCAGTATTAATGTATCACCATGTAGAGCCGGAGGAAAACGCAAAACTGAACAAGAGAACCGGGCTGAATGTGCCACCCGAAATGTTCAAAAAACAAATGGAGTATTTGGTAAGTAAAGGATACAGCACTGTGTTTCCCTCAGATCTTGCGAATTTTTTTGATTCAGGAACTCCACTTCCAAGTAAACCGGTAATGATAACCTTGGATGATGGTTATGTGGATAACGGAGATCTAATGTTTCCCATCTTGAGACAATTGGGGTTGAAAGTAACTATATATCTGGCAACCGGACTAATGGAAAACTTTAACTACTTAACCTGGGCAAAAATAGATGAAATGAAGACCTCCGGATTTGTCTCGTTCGGTAATCACACCTGGTCCCATAAAAATGTTGGCGGAGCTCATGATGTGGTCCTGAAGGAAATTTCTACGGCTGACGAACAGCTAGCAGACCGGGGACTAAATTCCGTAAAGACTTTTGTCTATCCTTACGGACTAGATACAGCTTACGGGGAAAAGGTTCTCAAGGACTTGGGATATAAACTGGCGTTTACTGAAGTTCATGGGAGAATTCAGTGTAAACAGAAAAGATTAAGTTTACCCAGAATCCGGATTGGAAATAGCTTGATGGCCGGTTATGGACTTTAAGATTAGGGAGGTGTAACGTATAGGATAACTGTTCTTTAAATATAGAAAGGAGTCATAATGAGCCAAATTACAGTGATAGTGATACTGTTACTTGTGACTTTTGGTCACGAACTGGCCCACGCTTTGGTGGCGTCGGCACTAGGATACAAAGTTAAAAAAATATATTTTGGTATTCCCTTAGAGGTCAAAATTTTTGGTAAAATCAGAAGCCCAATTTTATACAAAACTTACATTCGTGGTGTGGAAGTAGGTATCTCTTGGTTAATTTTAGGCGGTATGGTAGATTTTGACGATTCTGGTAGAGTACCTTTTTGGAAAATGTCATTGATAGCGGTGGCAGGTCCACTGTCAAACTTTCTCTTTGCTCTGATTCCAATGATACTTATTTTGGGAATATCTTCCGGATGGTCGGTTACGATTTTTCTTGTTAATACTTTCCTAGAATCAATTGGACTTCTTATTACTGGAGCTGTGCCTTTTACCGCTCTGTCGGGTGTTGTATCTATGGTTTCAAGTTTTTCTATCATGGCTACTACATATTCTCACGGCTGGTTGTTAGTTTGGTTGATGATAAACATTGGACTGGCAGTTACCAATATCCTTCCTGTTCCAGCTTTAGATGGAGGACACATTATGATGGCAGGCTTCACCAGTGTACTTGGAAGCCTGTTCGGTGAAAAATATGTAAAAGCCGGTGATAATATAACAAGGATGAGTCTTAATGTTTTGATGGTACTTATGATATTTGTTATGGCAAAAGGAATTCTATTCTAACCATATACCCGCCTGGAGGCGGGTTTTTTGTGGAATAAATTAGACTTTCAAATCTTTTTAATTGTGATATTCTTACATATATGAGCATTATTTACGGAGTTGATACAGAAAAAGTGGTTACTGCAGAGATGGCAAGAGACGCAGTCATAGAATGTTTCTACGATGCACATTGTGCACAAACCGAGATGTCTGAGGCATCTAGCCCAGACACAAAGAATTACTGCTTTGATATAGTTACGAAAGCTTTTTCGGAAACCAATGGGGATATCAATAATCCAACAAAACTGTCACTTTTAGCCATTTTACCTTGGCTGGCTAAATTTTCCGCATCATTTAGAGACCAGGAAACAATTAAAAGACACTTTAGTGAAATAAACGGACTGATTGGTCTCATCAAAGACTGAGCCGAATAGAGATTACTTTTTGAGATACTTTTTTCCTTTTAATTTGTCCGGAAGCAGGTCGGAATCAGAATACATTTCGTAGCCGGAACCATAGCCTAGATTTTTCATTAGTTTGGTGGGTGCATTTCGGAGATTCATGGGAATGGGTAAATTGCCGAACTGACTGACATCGGCTTGAGCGGAGCGAAGAGCATCGTGGCTGGCGCGACTTTTGGGAGCGTTTGCGAGATAGGCCACACCATGGGCAAGATTGATAGCACACTCAGGATAACCGATTTGCTGGCAAGCTTGAAATACAGCATTAGCGACGACAAGAGCCGTGGGCTGAGCTAAACCTATATCTTCGCTGGCAAAAATGACCATACGACGGGCAATAAAAAGAGGATCTTCGCCACTGTCGACCATACGAGCCAAATAGTAGATGGCAGAGTCGGCATTGCTAGCACGCATGGACTTGATAAAGGCGGAAATAATGTTGTAATGCTCTTCTCCTTTTTTGTCGAATCTCAAAAATTTATTTTGGATTGCATTTTTAAAATTCTCTATCGTGAGAGATTTATAGAGATTGTAGGTGGACTCGATTAAACCGATAGCCTGCCGAGCATCGCCATTGGCAAACTCGGAAAGCCACTCTCTAACATCACCATCCATCTTGGCTTTTAGGGACTTGGTGGCTCGATCGATAATCTTGGCAATATCCTCCGGAGAATGTTCCTTGAGAACAAAGACTCTGCAACGGGAGAGAAGAGGAGAAATTATCTCAAAACTGGGATTCTCAGTGGTTGCTCCAATAAGAGTAAGGCGACCGGATTCGACAAAGGGTAAGAGAAAATCTTGCTGAGCCTTGTTGAACCTGTGAATCTCATCCAGAAATAAAACAATGGGCTTGAGACTTTTATTTTTCTCCGAAGCAATCTGACGAATATCATCCTTACCTGCAGATACAGCAGAAAGCTCGTAAAAATCGGCGTCGATGGCATCGGCGTAGATTCTGGCTATGGTAGTCTTGCCTGTGCCCGGGGTGCCCCAGAGAATATAGGAAAAAATAAGTTTGTTCTCAATAGCCAGTCTGAGGGGTTTCCCCTCACCGGTGAGATGCTCTTGACCAATAAACTCTTCGAGCTTATGGGGTCTAATCTTGGAAGCGAGAGGTTCTGTTGAGTTGGTCATGTTCGGTTTTTGTTTGGGTTAAACTAATAATACCAGATGTGTGAGAAAATATGAACAATGGAAAAGAAAAATACATCGTGGAACAAGGTAAGTAAGTGGTATGGTTCTCTTGTGGGTGAAAAGGGTCATTTCTACCACCAATCCCTAATTATCCCTCAAACCCTAAAACTATTGGGAATGAAAGCCGGAGACAGACTACTGGATGTGGCTTGTGGCCAAGGAGTACTCTCAAGGAGACTTTTTGAGACAGTAAAGTATGTCGGGATCGACGCGTCCAAGAACCTGATCGATGAAGCCAAAAATCTAGATATTAACAAAGCTCATAAATATTTTGTCAAAGACGCGACAAAGAGCTTTGGGTTTACGGAAACCTTTAATAAGGCAGCTATAATCCTGGCTCTTCAAAACATCAAAGAACCCGAAAAAACTATTCAACACATTTCCGAAGTTATGGAAAAAAACGGAAAACTAATTATTGTTCTTAATCACCCCTGTTTTAGAATCCCCAGGCAAAGCAGCTGGGAAGATGATAAGACGAATAAGATGCAGTACCGGAGAATAAATAGATACATGACTCCCCTGGAGATTCCCATCAATGCTCATCCCGGTGATGTAAATTCGGAAGTAACTTGGTCATTTCACCACCCCGTCGAGGATTATTCTAATTATTTGTTTGGAAATGGCTTTTTGATAGAAAAAATTGAAGAATGGACTTCGGAGAAAAAGAGTGAAGGAAAAGCCGCCAAAATGGAAAACAGAGCCAGAGAAGAGTTTCCGATGTTTATGGCGATATTGGCTGTAAAAAAGTAGCCACCTCCTTATCAATCTTATTAACTGCCTCCTTTAACCTCTTTTCTCTGCTTCCACTGATAATGATATATTTCAGATGGTTTTGATTTAATTTTTCTATGAATCTATGATGCATTTGGGAACGAATACTCTCTCCATCTCTGGTGCCGTCTTGAACAAAAGGGATATCAATATCAGTCAAAATATACAACAAAGGTTTATCTTTTTTTACAATTTTTTCTACCTCAGAGCTTACTCGCCTTAAATATCTTTCGTGCCATAAGGTGGTGGCAAAAGCATCGGTATCGCAAATTAACAAATGATTATTTGCCCTCCTTATCAAAGCGTCTTCTAACTGATTTTGAGAATGAGCTATGTGGACAAATTCATCCGTAGTCCATATATCTAAATCTTTGGAAAACATCTTACCTTCGTAATATAGACGGCCATATTCAGGTATCCAAACAGTATTGTAATGTCTGGCTAGATCCTGAGAGAGAGTAGTGGTACCAGTGGATTCGGCACCTACTATTACGATTTTTTGGGTGAAATATTCTTTGGTAGAAGCGGGTAAATACTTCCAATATTTATCTATATCCGAGCGAATCTTGGTGGCGCTAATGGGTATATTTATTCTTTTCAAATCCACTAACAAATGCTTACTTCCCATGCCAAGTGCGTATGGCTTTCCGTATAGTTCCGAGCTGAAGACAATGTCAGGAGAATAGCCTAAGAATTTTATAGTTAGTTCTGCCCAGATTTTTGAGATGTCCGGTGAGTCGGAATCTAGACTCGCGGAATGATTAAGAATTTTAACTTCTACATGTGGAAAAGTGGACTTGATCCAGCCGGCTCTGATCTCAGCCGGGATTTTGTAACGCTCTGTCTGACAAACGATGACAGTGAGAGAATTGGAATGTTTTAACCCAGTCTCTATCAGAAGCTTATGACCGTTGTGAAAGGGATAAAATTTGCCGATGACCAAACCTCGATTATATTTCTTGGACATAGCGGTGTAATATTTTTTTCCACTTAGACAGACCATAGAAGGCGTTGATTAAGAAGGCGAGATACAAGAGAGAGAGGAATGCAACGCCTTTTTGGTAATAAAGCCAGATACCGATAACGTCGACGATGATCCAAAGATGCCAGTTTTCGAACTTTCTCTGAGCTAAGAAAATAGTCGCGACAAAACTTAGAATCGTGGTAAAGCTATCGAGATAAGCAAATGAGGCTGCAACGGGGAAATAAGCAGGAAGCAAGAGGTGAATATTCGACATGAGTAAGCCTAAGATGTACGTGAGAACCAAGACAGCGATCCCCCATGGTATTATTTGGCTTTTGTTTAAGGTTCCAATTTTCAACTCCAGATTGTCAGCATCGGTGTCACTGGAATTTTTGGGCTTTAGCCACAGAGACCAGCCCCAGAAGGTAGTAATAAAGTAGTAAAACTGCTCAAGAAGATCTGAATATAAGTGTATTTGGTAGAAAAGAAAGCCGTATAGAATGATGCCTACCAAGCCTACAGGCCAAGTGATGACTTTGTTTTTGGCGGCCAGATAAACCGACCATCCGGTAAATATGGTGCCAAAAAATTCAAGATAACTCATGGGGTAGTTCAAAATAGTGAAGAAGATCGTGTCTACGCTAAAGAAGTTTTGTAATATCATGGTGTAAGTTATATACCAGACTTAGTGTATTGTCAACACTTATGGCTATGGAGTAAAATAACCACATGGAAGAAATTGCTAACGAAGATCTATATTTGAGCAGGATGAGTAAACCTCTTCAGGAAAAATTGAAGGTTGCCAAGTATATCCCCCGGGGTGCTAAGACTGTACTTGACGTCGGGTGTGCGGATGGGACAATAACTATAGCACTGGCGGAGATGTTTCCTGAGATAAAATTTGTGGGAATAGACCTGAATAGAGATTTCATAGAATTGGCCAAAAAGAAAGGCGAACGCCTGAAAAATGTAAGCTTTGAGAATGTATATCTAAGAGAAAGACTTTCCGGTAAGGATAGATTTGACGTGGTTTTGTTTTGTTCCGTGTTACATGAATTTTATACATATGGTGAAGGAATCTCGACTGTAGTCAAGGCGCTGGCCGATGCTCATGAAATATTGAAGGCTAAGGGGACACTTATCATTCGAGATATGATCTTGTACAACTATGCCAGTCAATCCCAACTTTGGTTAACGGAGATGATTGAAAAAGTAAAAGGCAAAAATGATGTAAAGATATTATTCTTTGATTTTGAAAAAATATTTAAAGAAGTGGTTAATGTAAAGAGACTGAACCACTTCCTGCTTAAATATATGTATGCTGACAACTGGGATAGAGAATGTAGGGAAAATTATGTGCCGGTAAGCTTCGAAGAGTACGACCAGATTTTTAATTTGCTAGGAATGAAAGTACTGTTTCAAAGATCATCGACAATCCCCTACTTAAAAAATAAATGGCAGACCGACTTTGCTTTTACCGATGATGAGCTGGAGAGCCTCAGGTCTACCGGGATAATAGTGGCTAGAAAGTAGAATACGTATATGGCTAACTCTTGTAACGCTTGCGGATTGTGTTGCCGTCTGTTCTATATAAATCTGACCAAAAATGAATACGAGTCAGGAAAATACAAAACGATTCTCGAGGAACATGGAAAAATATCCAACTTTAAATTGGCTAAAGAAGTCGGAGCTAACCTACTGGCCAAAAAAGAGGATGGCAGCTGTGTCTACCTCGTGGATAACAAATGCAGCATTCATGAGGGACGGCCCAAGGTTTGCGGTGAATTTTTCTGTACTTCCAGAGCAAAGAGATTTGAAGGTATGGTGGAAATAATTAAGAAGGCAGACTCAAAAGCTGAATCGTCTGTAGCTATTGCATCTAGTAAAATATGAAGGTACTTTAATCAATGTAAGAAGGAGGCTTGCGTGAAGACTGAGATAGTAGATGACTTTTTTACTCAAATACTCCCCGACAAAAAAAATAAACTTGTGCTTGAAGAGGCTCTGGAAATTCAACAGCTGGGCGATGAAGTAATTGAGAGACTCAAGTGGCTTGAAGAAAATGACCCTGGATATCCGTGGTGGGAAGATATGCCCCTCATGGCATTATTTCATGACCTATACGTAAGTGGATGCATACTACTACCAAAAAGTCCTGTCGAAAGACTTCGTTGGACGGCATTATTATGCGTAGAGTTCAGCAATATATACGAGTATTCTTGCGGAAACATAGTCTTGCCGACCGACTTTGTACCGGACGAGATGCTTGAAATGTGGGAGGAAGTTTACGGCGTCGATGTAATCGAAACCGTGACTAAAATTCGAAAAGACTTAGTGGATAAAGGATGGGAAGCTGTTTTCGAAATTAAGTAGAGCAAAGCCTGCCATACGGCAGGCTTTTTTGCGGATGGTATGAAACCTACACATCACTTATAATGATTTGAGTGAAAAATAACATTATTGAAGTTAGAAATCTAGTAAAAAAATATAAGAAAGCGACTCAAAACGCGGTGGACGGAGTAAGCTTTGACGTAAAAGAAGGAGAATTCTTTACTTTACTCGGACCAAATGGAGCCGGGAAGACGACGACGATTTCGGTTTTGAACACTACTCTCTCAAAAACAGCCGGGAGTGTGAAAGTGGATGGTCTTGAGATAGAAGAAAATGCTGATCAAGTAAGACGCAAAATTGGTGTAATATTTCAGAATCAAAGCTTGGACCAAAACTTAACTGCGGAAGAAAATGTGAGATTCCACGCCGTGCTATATGGACTTTATTCATACTATCCACTTTTTTCCATGATGCCGAAAGCATACCGGGATAAAGTAGAAGAGCTTTCTGAGGTACTAGGTATCGGGAAAGAAATTCACAATCCGATTAAGACATTTTCTGGTGGAATGAAGCGAAAATTGGAAATTGTAAAGGGACTGGTCCACAGACCAAAACTTTTATTTCTTGATGAGCCCACAACAGGACTTGATCCACTTTCGCGTAAAAACTTATGGCAGTACTTATCTGAGGTTAGAAAAAAAGGTGAACTAACACTATTCTTAACTACTCATTACCTTGAGGAGGCTGAAGGATCTGACAGAATTTGCATTATCGATGAAGGAAAAGTAGTCTCACTGGGAACACCAAATGAGATTAAAAAAGATCTAGTCGATGATTATCTGGAAGTAGAGACCCAAGACAAAGAATCGCTAAGGAAAGAGCTTCAAAAAATGAAGCTAAGCTTCGAGGAACATGAGAGTTTTAAAATTAGGCTTAAAAATAATCAAGTACAAGGCGTACTCAGCGACTTGAAAACTAAGATAACCAACATAAAACTCCACACTCCCACCCTTGAAGAAGCTTATCTGGAAATAATCAACAACGAACCGAAAAATGAAAACGTTTAATGCCCTACTGGTAATTGCTGTTCGAGATTTGACAAAACTATTAAGAGATCGTGGCCGAATTTTGGCTTCCTTGATATTTCCTCTGGTATTTGTTGGAGTGCTGGGGAACAGTTTGAATTCTAATTTGTCTGCCGACGTCGGATATAGCTTCCTGACTTTTGTTTATCTTGGAGTCATAGGCCAAAACTTGTTTCAGTCTACCGCCTCGGGGTTAATTTCATTAATTGAAGACCGGGAAAATGATTTTTCTCAGAGTATGTTTATCGCTCCGGTGTCTCGATATATCATAATCCTCGGTAAAATAATTGGTGAGTCTATGGTGGCGACAGTGCAACTTTTGGGAATTGGACTGATGGCATTTATTTTCCGAATACCATTTACTTGGCCTCAACTACTAGGGATTCTAGCCGTCGTTCCGCTAATTACACTTCTTGGTGGCGCCTTCGGTGTTCTAGTGATGGCAAATCTTTCAAACCAGAAACAAGCTAACCAAATATTCCCCTTCTTGATATTCCCCCAGTTTTTTCTTTCCGGTGTGTTTTCGCCTATCAAAGAGCTTCCAATCTATCTGCTTGTGCTTTCCAGAATTTCTCCCATGACATACGCTGTAGACCTAGTTCGAAGCATCTACTATATAGGGAACCCGGCATACGACAAAGTAGTCATAAACAGCATGGGCACGAACCTGATGGTGGTTTTGGGCATGGCAGTAGTGATGATTGTGGCCGGAACACTCATATTTGTCCGTAACGAAAGGAATAAATAAGCCTAAGATGGGGTAAAATATAGCTCGTAGGTTGAATTTTGCCGAGTCGTCTAATGGTAGGACGTCGCCCTCTGGAGGCGAATATTCTAGGTTCGAGTCCTAGCTCGGCAACAAATGAAAGATCACTCCCTTGTGGAGTGATTTTTTATTTAATATCGAGTAGGACTCGAAGGACGGAGCCAAACTCGTAACGATTTTGACGAGCTGGGTTCTATTCCCAGTCGCAAACAAAATCCATGCTAGACTAAATAATATGCCCACAAATGTCCACAAAAAGCAAGGTGGTAAAAAATATTTTTATTTAGTTCTTTCAATAATTTTGGTAGGTTTCTTTGCTTCTAGCCTGTATTCGATAGTGAAAACAAATCGTTCATGGATCATCGCGAGTCAGTTCATCAAATCACAGGAATTAAGAACTGTTCTAGATGATCAAGTGCTGAATTCGGATGATCTAACAGCGATTATTAGCCATACAAAATCATTCTCTTATGACGAGTCACATCTTACAAATAACAATTGTGATCCTGATGTATATAATTGTGACAATATTGTATTACCAACGGAAGACGAGAGTGTCGACAGTTATTACAAGATAGGACAACCTGCAAGTGAATACCGATATATTTCAGAAAAAGATTTTTTTGAATTTTTATCATTTCTAATTTTAGAAAACAATTATCGCTATTTTGGTTTTATCAACAACACTGATAAGAGCTTGGTCGATATCATGTTCTTCAACCAAAAAGGTACTACTAATAACCAGAACGCGATTTCGCTTCAAATTAACACTGATAGTAATCTAATTGAAAGTATCTTAATTGGCGACAAAGAGCCTTTTTAAGATTTGACTTTTAATTTCGCCTTGATGATAAAAATCTTGCTATTTTCCCATAGCGGGAGTTTTTTAATGTTAATTATGACTGGACTCGAAGGGCGGACCCAAGCTCGTAACGATCTTGGGAAGCCAGGTCTTGAGAAAAGTTCAGCAGAACTTTATCGAAAGGAGTCCAGGCTCGGCAACATTGAAAAAGTTACTCGTGGTAAATTGAGTCATGGTAAAGAAATATGCCAATAAGCTAATTGTTTTGAGAGGAAATTCCGGATCAGGGAAAAGCACTCTAGCGAGAGAGTTACGGGAGAATTCAGACAAAGAGAACAAAATTGCACTTGTGGAACAAGATTATTTGAGAAGAATAGTCCTTAAAGAAAAGGAAAAATCAGGTGGAGACAACATTCGACTAATAAAAGAAGTTGTGAAATTCTCGTTATTCCACGGCTATGATGTGATCCTTGAGGGAATTTTATATTCTCCGAGATATGGCTCGATGATTAAAAACTTGCTTAAAATGACACCAAACCATTTTGTATATTACTTTGATGTCTCGCTTGAGGAAACACTGCGCAGGCACAAGACTAAACCCGACTCACATGAGTTTGGTGAGAAGGAAATTCGAAGCTGGTATAGAAAGAACGACTTGTTGAGAGTAGAAGGAGAAAAGATAATCAGAGAGACAAGTAGTCTCCAGACAACAATAAGAAAAATTCTTAAAGAAACTGGAATATAAAAGTTTCACAAGAGGGATAGAATTACTTATGAAGAATCTTTCTCCAAATATTTTTAAATATTATATTTGGAGATTTATTAATGGCTTTTATTTTATTTATGCCCTACAAGCGATTTATTTGCTGAGCAAGGGAATTACGCCAATTCAACTGGGTATTTTTGCGAGTGCAACTTCCATATGTGCAACTATCATGGAAATTCCCACCGGATATGTTGCTGACAAGTTTTCCAGAAGAGTATCCGTGTCAATCGGTTTTTTCGTTAGTTCACTGGCATTTTTAGGACTTATATTTGTTAGCAACTTCTACAATTTGCTACTAATTTCATTTTTGATGGGTTTGGCTCAGGCACTTAAGAGTGGCGCGACAGAATCTTTAATCTACGATGACCTAAAACAGTCAGCCAGTGAATCTGAATATTTAAAAGTATCTTCCAGAGGATCAACACTAGGAACTATTGCAGGAGGATTAGCTTCATTTGTTGGTCCACTTTTATACGTGATAAATACAGGTATTCCTTTCCTCTTGACCGCTATCCCCCATTTATTTCTAGCATTCTATATATTACGTTTTGATGAGCAAAAGAAACCAAGTGAAGTGGGTAATGCAATTGAAATATTTGATGGTGTCAAATCTATTGTCAAAAATAAGAATGTGAGAATGCTGCTATTAATGGATATCTTATTGCTGACTATCGTTATCATTTTTTATCAGACTTTATACGCACCAAAAATTAATAGCTTGGGATTAGATATCAAATATCTGGGAGTTTTGGATACTATCAACCTTGGATTGATGTCTGCCCTCCTTGCGATCTTGCCAAAAATTGTGTTTAAGAACAAAAGTTACAGCTTAATACTTTATTCTTTGCTACCAATAATTGCTTTTATCTTATTTGGATTAACCAACTCCCTAATCTTTGCAATTGCTTTTGGCATAGTCTTTGATCTTTCATGGACCGCGAGGAATCACATCGTACCCACAATACTAAACGAATTCTTTTCATCAAAAGATCGGGCTTTGAGCCTTTCAAGTAGTAGTTTTATCTCCGGATTGGGCGCTGCAATTTTAGTCCCCTTATCTTTAATCATTTTGAAGGTCAGTTACTTATTTGCATTAATCCCCGCCCTGATTATTATCTTCATTTTATTCTTTTACACTAGAACAGAAAACAGCCCGACATCTAACTGATTTTTATTTTAGTGCTTGATTGATGCTATTGGAAGTTTTCTTGATATACTTTGGCAATGAGTCAAACGGAAAGATTTACCGTCAAATCGGCCACATATTTAATCCCACTGAAAGATAATCAAATTTTGCTTTCTCGCAGATTTAATACCGGTTGGATGGATGGGATGTACAGTTTAATTTCCGGACACTTGGATGGAAACGAATCCGTGAATGACGCCATGATTAGAGAAGCTTATGAGGAAGCCGTAATTGTGGTCAAAAAAGAGGACTTAATGCCCGTTACAGTATTGCACCGTAAGTCGCCTGATGCCGAGTACATAGATTTCTTTTTTATAATTACAAAATGGGATGGAGAAATCGTTATCGGGGAACCCGATAAATGCGACTCTCTGACATGGTTCTATTTGGATAATTTGCCGGATAACATTTTGCCTTACATTCATGAGGTTTTGAATAATTACAAAAATGGAGTGGCTTTCTCGGCCAGCGGGTGGGGCGAGTAGATGGTCTGATAGGGATATAATTGAGCATTATGAAAGAACACGACGAATATCCTGCAGCAGAAGACGAACGAACACCCAAAAAGATTAATTCTCCTATCGAAATGGCTAAAGCATTGAGATTTATTCCAGACCCAATAAGTCGCGGACGGGAAAGATATTACTCAAGAGATAGTGGAGCTGATTTTCTCCCTATTGAAACAATACTTCATTCTGAGGATTTTCATGATGGAACACTTGAAGAGGTTCACGTTGGAGTTCGAGCTAAAGAATCATCGGAAAATTGGAGTATGGAAAACAATGTTCTCTCGGATACTTTTTTGGATTGGTTTGTTGAAAATGGTGGTGACGCTGTTCTGAAAGAGGAAATCAAGAAACTGGAAGATTCGATAGAAAAAGGAAGAATCAAAAAAATAGATATGCGAAAGAAAGGCTATGCTAAAGTGGTAGAAATTATTCAACAAGCAGATAGGTTGGGTTATTTTGAATATTTGACTAACTTATTTACTGACGAACTAGAAAGAAAAAAAATAATTAACGAATCAAATGCAATGATTGCTGAAGCTGCAGTAAAAGTATTTTTAGCAGAATTTCCACAATATACTATTTTTAGCAACCTTCTTAGAGAAGAAGGAGATTTCTATGCCGCTATTCCAACCATAAAAAAAGGTCGGGTACAAGCAATGAAAATTACCATACACCCATCACATAGTGCAAAAGGTCAAGATACTGTAGAGTTTCAGCTTGGATCCATGATATTGGACGAACAGAAAACTCTTTCTAGATTTCATCAAGTCAACCCCCCAGTGTTACCATCTACAGGTAAGCCTCAACAAAGATGGTTCAGGGGTGAAATGGGTGCGATTGTTGAAGAGGCAATAACAGCTAGAAAAAATCTGGAAGGATCTAAAGAGGTAAATTGATACAAAATTTTATAGTTAAGTGATGAGGCTGGTAGAATATAGGAGTGAAAAAAATAGTCATTGACGGTGGAAAATTCGCATATTTTGTCTCCGGGGAGAATCCAAAATTATTAATACATTCAGGAACTCATGGGGATGAATTTGAAGTGACTGATTTCGTGATGGAATGCTTGTATAAATATGAAGCAGAACTTCCATCATTTATTTTTGTCCCTGAAGTATCCCCTACTGCAGTGGACCAAAAAACCAGAATAAATAATATGGGTCACGACATGAACCGAATGTTTTTTTCCGACTCAAAGGACCCGGAAGTGCAAGCCAATATTGAAGTGATTAAGGACCAAAAATTCGATTTGTTTGTTTCCTTCCACGAAGACCCGGAGCTAAATGACTATTACATATATGATGTAGGCTATAGAAAAGATAGACATGAACTAGCGCTGGCTCATAATGAAATACTGAAAAAAAATGGAGTTACTTTACTTACCGGGATTGATGACATCGAGGACACAAGTCTAGGTTTTGAGTTTGTTGACGGCTACAACAAGATGATATTCCCGGGGAATGAAAAAGATGATGGCACTATTTCTGCTTGGGTACTAAATAGACGTATTTCTCCTGAGTATCTTCTGCCTGAGATCCCCGGTAGAGCGGATAAAAAAACTAAAAGTTTAATTGTCCACTCTTTCTTCAATGATGTGATTCTAAAAATATTTAGTTGAAATTAATTTTTGATTTTTTTGAATATAATATTCATATGAAGTCCATAAACCAAAAATACGAAATTAAAGCACCGGTCTCGGAAGTTTGGCAAGCGTTGGTGAACCCCAAAATAATTGCAGATTTGGGAGCCGGACCGGCAAAAATGAACGAAAAGGTGGGGACCAAATTTTCGCTTTGGGGCGGGGATATTTATGGGAAGAATATTGAAGTGGTAAAAGAGAAAAAATTGGTCCAGGAATGGTTTGGTGGTAAATGGGAGAAACCTTCGATACTTACGTTGATCCTGATAGGAAAAGAAGGAGTGACCGAGCTGGATCTAATTCAAACAGATGTACCGAACGAAGAAGTAAAAGACATCAGTCAAGGCTGGAAAGATTACTATATTGGACCAATGATCGAGATGTTGCAAAAATAGAAAGTAATTTTACTTTTTCTAGTATTTTATCGTGGCCGGGACGGTACCAACTAATTTGAGAGCACCGGACTTAAAATCTGCCTCTTTGATATCGGCACCCCCAATTTGATTTATCCGACGTTCAATCATGTCTGACACGGCTGAGGCAGCCGGCTTGGTGATGGAGTCAGGGACCGTAACTCGTCCTAGCTGAAAAGTGGAAGGGTCAATCGACAGGACATTGTTATTCATGCCACCCTTACCTTTGACATAGAAAGGTAGATCCCCTGCGACAAACTGGACATACTTTTTACCTTTTTCTATATCGGAGTCTGAGTAGCCAAGATTCTTGGCGAGAGAAACTGCAGTAGAGACTTTTAGAAAGCCAGATGCCTCGCCGGTACCATCGGGATTGAATCTAATTTGGACATTGTGTAAAGGAAAGAATTTGTCCCTGGCTTCCCAAGTAGCAAAAATGGAAGTAACTTCTTGACTGGACAATTCAACATTTAAATCCACCTTACCCGTAGCACTGGATGTGCCATATTTGGACTCAAATGCGGAAACAAAAGTGGGATCAACTTTTACCCCCAGATCGACCTGCTTGGCTATAAGCCCGGAGAGAACAGGCATGAAGCCAATGTAACTAAGTCCAATAACTACTAAAACTACAAGAACCAGTAAACCAATCAAGAGTTTTTTCATGACTCTATTATCCCACTTCTTAAGCTTCTTTTCAGTTTCATGTTTTATAAACGCTTATGAAAGGAGTTAATAATTAAAAAAATATATGAGCAAGAAAAAATATATATTGCCGACAATTGGAGCGATGGTGCTAGTGGCTTCAATTACAGTAGGACAGGTTCGAGCACAGGGCAACTCATCGGGAGCTTTGGCTCAGACAATCGCCCAAAAATTTGGCTTGGATAAAAGCCAAGTGCAATCAGCAATCGATGACTTCCGCCAGACAAAGTTTGTCACAAGGCAACAAAAAATGAATGAGGCTAGACTAAAAAGACTGGACACACTTGTCAGCCTTGGCAAAATAACGGAAGAGCAGAAGAAGCTTATTCTGGAGGAACAGGCTAGGCTTGAGAAGCTTCATCCGGCCGGTTCATTTAAAGAAATGACGCCCGAAGAGAGGAAAAAAATATTTGATGCCGAAAAATCAGAAATCGGAGTGTGGGCAAAGGCCCATGGTATTGACCCCAAATACATTAAGATGGGGCTTGGACTAGAACGAGGAAAGTTTGGACCAAGAGCGGCTGACCGTAAATTTGATTGGAAGTAATTGGATATCTCAAAAACACCCCCATTGCAGGATGGGGGTGTTTTTTGCCATGAATGTTAAAATGAAGAAATGGAGCCTCAAATAATCAACCAGTTGGTTTGTAAAAATTGTTCTCAGCCAATATCTAGTCAAGATTTCTTCTGTCCAAGCTGTGGAAGAAAAATTAAAGATAAAACGGTATCCAACACTTTTGGTTCCCTGCTATGGTTATTTATTTTGAGTACTCTTCTACCACCACTTGGAATTTTGCTTACTTTTAGATATATAAAAACCGAAGATGAAAAATCAAAACTATATGGATGGATATCTTTGATACTTACAATACTTTCACTTGTTATTGGGATTTGGATCTCTAAATCTCTGATAGATACAGTGAATCAGCAAATCAATTCTCAAATGCAACTGCTTCAGCTATGAGCTTTGTGGTATATATTTTGCGGACTTCATCGAACACTTTGTATGTCGGTCAGACAAATAACTTGGAAAGGCGTTTGAAGGAACATCTAAGTAAGACTGTTAGGTCGGCCAGATATGTAAGATGTTTTGACAATGTAGAGCTGGTGTATTCGGAGGAACAGCCGACCAGAGGGGATGCCATGAGGAGAGAAAGGGAAATACGGACTTGGGCGAAGACAAAAAAAGAATTACTTTTAAAAGACTGGATTCCGGGTCAAGCCCGGAATGACAAAAGTTGAGTTATTTGATGGATTCCAGCCTTCGCTGGAATGACAGAGATAGTGTGAGGAATGACAGGTGGCTGATAGGCTAGATTGCCACGGAGTACCTCGCAATGACGGATGGTAATTGAGGGTTGTGTTTTGACTTACCTAGACATAGTATTTTTCTATGACTGAAAAATTAAAAAGTAAAGAGTGTGAGTTTGTTGGAAAAAGGATTATTACTTTTATCGGACCCGAAGGCTCAGGTAAAACCACCCACGCTCTTCTTCTGGCTGAAGACACGGGACTCCCGTATGTAACTACCGGCGATACTATAAGAGACTTGGCAGCTAATGATCCTGGAGAACTTGGTGATGAATGCAGAGCCATGTTCGCCGAAGGTAGATACCTGGCCGGAGAGACGTTACTTAGAATTCTGGTCGAGAGATTTAGTCGGCCTGATGTGCAAGACGGGCTGATATTGGATGGTGGACTCAGAACATTGGAAGAAACCATAGAATTTCAAGCCATGCTGGAACAAGCGGGGCTTGATCTGCCAATGACGGTAATTTATCTAAATATTCCTGAGGAAGAAACTTACGATCGACTAGTTCGAGGAAAAAACGCCAGGAAACGAGCAGATGACACAGAAGAAGGAGTAGCAAGCCGTTTGGAGAAATTTAACCTACTTCTCGAAGAAAGACTGAATGTAATCAAAAATCAGCCTGGATGGGAGCTTGTTCTGCTTGATGCAATGCCTGAGGAAGAGGTTGTATATTCACAGATTTCTGGGGTCTTGACACGGGATGTGTCGTAGGTGTATTATATACACTATCTTTACTAATTGACTGATTTATGAATGATACTGCTGTATTTTTAGGCCGATTCTCCCCTTTTCAAAGGGGTCATGCCTCTATTGTTGAGGAAATGATTCGTGTAAATGGGATGGAAAATTGTCTGATAATGATAGGCTCATCAAATACTCTGAATGAACGAACACCTTATACCTACGAGCAAAGAGCCGAGATGGTTAAGGCGGTTTTCCCCGAGATAAAAACAATCCCTTTACCTGATGGGAAGCCAGGACTGGTATACTTTGACGGCAGTACAAATGAAGAATGGCTGGATAACATAGAAAAAATCCAGAAGGAGCAACAGACCAAGTTTGTCTTTTATGGTGGATCTAAAGAAGATTTGGAGATATTGGCACAGCGTTTTGAAACTGTAGTTTTGGTAGACAGAAAAAAAAGCCCGGAGATAACAGCAACAAATGTCAGAAGCGCACTTGATAAGAATGACCAAGAAATGCTCGAAAAATTGCTGGATCAGAGAGTGATTCCATTAGCGAAAAAATATTATCAGGAATTTAAAAAGAATAATGAATAAAACAGTGAAGTTTGCTTTGGCACAGATTGAAGTGGTCGCCGGAAGACCTGATCTGAACGTAGCCAAGATGATTAGAGAAATTGAAGTAGCCAAGAGAAGAAACGTAGATGTGATTCTATTTTCGGAAATGGTAGTACCGGGCTATCTTCTGGGTGATGAGTGGGAAAATGAGTCGTTTGTAAATGACTTGATGGATTATAACCAGGATGTATTGGAGGCCAGCCAAGGAATTGCTGTAATCTGGGGTAATGTGTTTGTAGACAAAAATAAAAAGGGTGAGGATGGCCGTATTCGTAAATATAATGCGGTGTATTTGGCCCAAAACGGTGAATGGCTAAGCAATGGGGCTTTTGAAGGACACACTTTTAAGACCTTGATGCCAAAGTATAGAGAGTTTGATGATGAGAGGCACTTCTACTCCATGCTAAGACTCGCAAACGAAATGGGAAAACCACTAAATGAATTTCTGAAGCCCTTCAAGGTAACTGTCCGAGGTGAGGAAATTAATATTGGTGCTATTCTCTGTGAGGATATGTGGAGCGATGATTACGCCGATAATCCGACAAAGATATTAGCGGAAAATGGAGCTGATGTAATTGTGAATTTGTCTTGCTCTCCTTGGACTTGGAGAAAAAATAACAAGAGACATAGAGTCATAAAATCACTTTTGGAAAAAGTCTCCGTACCATTCTTATATTGTAATAATACTGGGATTCAGAATAACGGCAAAAATATTTTCCTTTTTGACGGGAACTCTACAGCATATGACAAATCGGGAAACGTAGTCAAACAAGCGAGAGATTATGTAGAGGAAACAGTGGAGGTAGATATCGATCTTAACTCTAAGGAGTTAATTGGATGGATTCCTGGTCAAGCCAGGAATGACGAGCTAACAGATGAAAGGGATGTGGAGGAGCTGTACAACGGACTGGTTTACGGAATGAAGAGATTTTTCGAAGGAAACAGAATGAGCAAGGCAGTATTGGGACTGTCCGGTGGAGTAGACTCGGCAGTGAGTGCATGTCTACTGGTGGCGGCAATCGGTAAAGAAAATGTATATGCCGTAAATATGCCATCCAGATTTAATTCTGATCTGACAAAAAATGCGGCCTTAGTACTAGCTCAAAATCTTGGAATAAATTACGGAGTCTTCCCTATTCAAGAATCGGTAGATTTAACCGTGAAAGAACTGAAGGCGCTGAAATTTGAAAGACAAGATGAGGAAAAACAAATAACGGATGTCGAAGTGAGTGAGTACAGTTTGGAAAATATCCAAGCAAGAGATAGGGGTAGCAGGGTACTGGCCGGTATTGCTGCTTGTCTGGGGGCCGTATTCACCAATAACGGAAACAAGACCGAGACAACTATTGGCTGGTGCACACTTTATGGAGATGTAAATGGAGCCATAGCACCTATTGCCGATATTTATAAGAGTGAAGTGTACCAACTGGCCAGATATATGAATAAATTGGCAGGGAAAGAAATAATTCCGGCTGAAATATTGAATGTGATTCCCTCAGCCGAACTTTCCGAGAAGCAAGATGTGACTAAAGGACTAGGAGACCCAATCCTTTACCCATATCACGACAGACTTTTCCGATCGTTCGTAGAATTTAGACGGGACCCTGAATATATCTTGAACTTGTATACCAAAGGTGAACTGGAGAATGAACTAAAAATTGAAACAGGACTGGTAGATAAATATTTCCCGACTGCCGAAGCTTTTGTAGCTGATTTGGAACATAAATGGAAACAATACAAAATAAATATCTTTAAGAGAATTCAGGCTCCTCCAATAATTGCCGTTAGCCGCAGAGCCTTTGGGTTTGACCTCAGAGAAGCTCAAAATGGAGTTTACTTAACTAGGGGGTATGAGGAGATGAAGAGGAAGATATTAGACTGAAGTGGAGGGAACTGAGAAAATCGAACGGGTGAGGTGGTTGATAAGCTAGATTGCCGCGCATTGTAAACCCGGCCTAGCCAGGTTCGTTACGAAACAGGCTATGGCATGTTTGTGATATTTTATTTTGTTTTGTATAACAATAAATCCACTAGGGATCTATTGTTAAACCTAAAATATCTCAAACCCCGCAATGACGAATGCTTGGTGGAAGGAGTTTTCTCCACTCGTTTCACTCGGTCGAAATGACGGTGGGCGGACTGGATTCCGGGTCAAGCCCGGAATGACGAGGGTGGGTGGAGGGAGATTCGCCTGCCGGCGAGGGAGATTCTTCGACTCGAGTACTCGCTCAGAATGACACGAGCCAGAGATGATAAACTGAATTTGTGAGCATAATCAAAAACTTACCAAGTTTAAAAACATCTGACCGTAGGACAGTCGCGTTAAAAATCTTAAACGCCGGACTTGAAGCAATTCAACCCAATAAGGTACTGGCCGAATCCTTGTCCGTCGACGGGGAGACACTCTTCATAAAAAGCAAAAAGATTCATCTGAATAAATTTGAAAGGGTTTTCTTGATTGGCTTTGGGAAGGGGTCGGGAGGAATTTCGCTCTATTTGGAAAAATTGTTAGGCGAGAAGCTGACTCAGGGCTTTGTGATTGATACTACCCCGACAAAATTCAAAAAAGTTTCGTTTACCTTAGGAACTCATCCACTACCCTCAAAGGATAATGTTGATTTTACCGAGAGGGTGCTGAAAGAAATAAAGGATTTGAATAGTAAAGATTTGGTACTTATCGTGGTCTGCGGTGGAGGGTCGGCTCTTTTTGAAGCGCCTTATAAACTGAATCTTCCCAAACTAACAGCCACCTTCTCCAAACTTCTCAATTCCGGAGCAAATATTACCGAGATGAATATCGTACGGAAGCATTTATCCAAAGTAAAAGGTGGAGGGTTAGCCAAACATCTTTATCCGGCTAAAATCGTAAATCTAATATTTTCTGATGTACCTGGGAATGACTTGTCTGTCATCGCGTCTGGACCAACAGTAAGAGATAGATCCACATCCAAAAAAGCTCTGTCTATCTTGAATAAATATAAAATTTCGGCTTCACTAGTGCCGGATAGTGCACTGACTGAGCTGCCAAAGGACGAAAAATATTTTGAGAATGTCTTAAATATTATGATACTTAGCAACATGACAGCTCTGACTGCCATGCAAGAAGAAGCAAAAAATCTAGGCTACAAAGCAGCTATTTTCTCCGACAGAATTGAAGGAGAAGCTAAGAAATTGGGAAAGAAACTGATAGAACAAACACCTCCAGGAAAAATTTTGCTGGCCGGAGGTGAAACAACAATAAAAGTGACTGGTAAAGGAAACGGGGGAAGAAACCAAACTCTAGTTCTGGCTTCATTACCCCTGCCGGATGATACACTGATATTATCTTTTGATTCCGATGGGGTAGATTATTACAAATTTGGAGGTGCTCTAGGAGACAAAGACACTTGGGAAAAATCGGAAAAATTGAAGCTGGATCCTCAGAAGTTTTTGGACAACGATGACAGCTCAGCGTTCTTCGAAAAAACCGGTGACGGAATCTTCACCGAAAAACTAGGATCGAACGTGGCCGATTTAATTATGATTCTAAAAATATAAAAATATGGATACAGAACTAACCGAGGCAAAACTATTTGAATTAAACGACTTGGCTGTAAAAGCCAGACAACTGGTAATTGAAACTTTGGTAGAAGCCGGATCCGGACATAGTGCAGGACCTCTCGGAATGGCAGATATTTTTGTAGCCTTTTACTTCCACATCCTCAAACATGATCCAAAAAACCCGGAGTGGAATGATAGAGATAAACTGGTCCTTTCTAATGGGCATATTTGCCCAATACAGTACGTAACGATGGCGATGGCCGGTTATTTCCCCATTGAAGAACTGAAAACCTTAAGAAAAATTAATTCCAGACTTCAAGGACATCCCTCCAGACATTATTTACCTGGATTGGAAACTTCATCGGGACCCCTTGGTGAAGGAATTTCTCAAGCTATTGGGCTGGCCCTGGCGGCTAAACTAGACAAGAATAAGCAATATATTTATTGCATTGCTTCAGATGGTGAACATCAGGAGGGAAATACTTGGGAGGCCATAATGTACGCAGGGAAAAATAAAATAAATAATCTGACGGTAATTGTGGACCGCAATAATATACAGATTGATGGCTTTACGGAAGATATAATGCCACTTGAGCCTTTTAAGGACAAATATGAATCTTTTGGCTGGTACGTTTTGGAAGTAGACGGAAATAATATTCATGCTTTTGAGGAGACTGTTCGAGAAGCTAGAGCAATTTTCAATAAGCCAACAGTGATTATCGCTCACACCATACCAGGGAAAGGGGTCGATTTTATGGAAAGAAATTACCTTTGGCACGGCAACCCACCCGACGTTGTCGAAGTTCCGGGATCCCCTGCCAAAGGCGATCAAGCCAAAATTGCTTTAGCCGAATTAAGAACATTACAAGGCAAAATAGAAAGCGAACACCAATAAAATGCTTAACCCAAATCTAAAACTAAACAGTAAAATTTTCGATGAGGATGTCGAAAAAAAAGCAACCAGAGAAGGCTTTGGAAAGGCTATCGTCAGCTTGGGTGAGAAAGACCAAAATGTAGTGGTGCTGACGGCAGATTTATCTGAGTCCACCAGAACCGAAGAATTTGCGCAAAAATTCCCCGATAGATTTTTTGAATGCGGAGTAGCAGAACAAAACATGGCTGCAATTGCAGCAGGACTGGCAATCGCCGGTAAGGTGCCGTTTATTTCTTCTTATGCAACTTTTTCTCCCGGTAAAAACTGGGAAACGATTCGAACCACCGCAGTCTACAACCAAGCAAACGTCAAAGTAGCCGGTCACCATAGTGGCATAATGACAGGTCCTGATGGATGCACACACCAAGCGACTGAAGATATTGCCATTACCCGCTGCTGGCCCAAGATGACTGTGCTGGTCCCTTGTGACAGTATTGAATCTCAAAAGATAACTACGTGGGCAGGTGAATACAAAGGTCCAGTGTACTTAAGATATAGCAGAGACAAATCAGTAGTAATGACCACGGAGGAAACGCCGTATGACGGAAAAGTGCAGGAATTTTGGATTTCAGAAAACCCACAAGTGACAATCTTTGCAACCGGCCACGAACTTTATTACGGTTTACTGGCAGCTAAAGAGCTGGAGTCGGCAGGAATTATGGTAAACGTAGTCAATGTAGCTTCGATAAAGCCACTAGATGAAATCGGAATCTTGGAGCTCGTAAACAAAACCGGAGCCGCAATCAGTGTCGAGGATCACCAAGTGGCGGGTGGGCTTGGTGGAGCTTTGGCTGAACTTTTTGTAGCTAAAAAACCAATCCCCATGGAATTTATTGGACTTCAAAATACTTTTGCCGAGTCCGGAAGTCCTAAAGATATTATTGAAAAATACGGTATGGGAAAAACAGCGATTATGGAGGCAGTTAAAAAAGTAATAACAAGAAAATAAATGGATAATAATCTAATAATAGAGCTTAAAAGTCTTTTGTCCGGAGATATAGAGATAAATCAGGAAACGATTGAACTCTACAGTCACGACGCAAGTATCTTCGAGGTAAAACCAGAAGTTGTAGTTTTTCCGAAAGACACAGAAGATATTCAAAAATTAGTGAATTTTGTAAACAAATACAAGAAATCTAATCCAAGAATATCTATTACCAGCAGATCTGCAGGAACAGATATGAGTGGCGGACCGCTGAATGATTCGATAATCGTGGAATTTTCAAAATATTTTAATCATCTGCCGGTGGTTGGTGAAAGTAGTGCAGTAACTGAACCTGGAGTTTTTTACCGAGACTTTGAAGCCGAGACCTTAAAAAAAGGACTATTATTCCCTTCTTATCCAGCATCTAAATCAATTTGCGGTATTGGAGGTATTGTAAATAATAATTCCGGAGGAGAAAAAAGTCTTAAATACGGTAAAACAGATAAATTCGTCCGTAAAATAGAAGCGGTTCTAGCAGACGGAAAAACATATGAAATAAAACCTATAAGTAAGATAGAATTGGACGCTAAGATGGGTCAAAATGATTTTGAGGGAAATTTATATCGAAGTATGTTCAAGATTGTGACTGAAAATAAAGAAGTTATCCAAAACGCACGGCCAACAGTCCTCAAGAATTCGGCAGGCTATAACCTTTGGGATATATGGAACGAAGAGACAGGAATATTTGACCTGACTAAATTGTGGGTGGGTGCTCAAGGAACATTGGGATTAATGACCAGCGCTGAAATTGGACTAGTACCAATACAGAAACATAGGCAGATGGTAGTGGTCTTCCTTCCGAACATGGATAATTTGGGTGATATTATTAAAAAAATACTGCCTCTTGGTCCCGAAAGTTTCGAGTCTTATGACGACAACACTTTGAAACTGGCTCTGAGATATCTACCTGAGTTTGCCAAGCAACTGGGTATTTTTGGCATGATTCAGGCTGGCCTGGCATTCTTACCTGCCTTTATGATGATGTTTATGGGACGACTACCAAAGCTGGTCCTTCAAGTCGATTTTACGGGGAATGATGTGAATGAATTGAGTGGAAAGGTATCTGAACTACTCGAAATGCTCAAGCCACTAAAAGTAAAAACAAAGGTGGCGGTGGAAAACCAAGAGGAAAAATACTGGCTGGTTCGGAGAGAAAGTTTCAACTTACTCAGAAGCAAAATACGAGAAAAACACACAGTGCCTTTTATTGATGATTTTGTGATAGATCCGCAAAAAATTCAAAATGTCTTGCCTCAAGTAACTCAAATATTGTCTGAGCACCCGGAATTTATTTTTACTGTAGCTGGACATGTGGGTGATGGGAACTTTCACATTATCCCAATAGTTAACATTAAGGATCCAAAGGTGCGAGCTGCGATTCCGGAGATAGCCCAAAAAGTCTATAAAATAATTATCGACAATGGAGGGTCAACTACAGGAGAACATAACGATGGATTGATACGTACGCCTTACTTAAAAGATATGTTTGGGGAAAAGATGGTGGCGCTATTCGAACAAGTTAAAAATATTTTTGACCCCGAAGGAATTTTTAATCCCAGAAAGAAAGTAAGAGGAGATTTGAAATTTGCGATGAGTCATCTGAGGGAGAAATGGTGAGGTAAGGTGGAGTGAGATTGCCACACCATGAGTACATGGCTCGCAATGACGGATAAATTGAGGGTTGACAGAAAAAAATCAGAAGCGTACTATTCACATAACTTATAACTGATTATTTTACTGTTATAGGAAAATATCATGATACCAGAAATAAAGCCCTTAGTGAATGAAGAAGTCGAGGTAACAGGGTCTGCAATTGTAAAGATGGATGAAGAAAGAATTGTCGAGACATTGCTTGGTGGTGACGCAACTATTATTCCCAGAATGAATGGTAAAAACATTGATGGATACGATGTGATGCTAATTAAAGAAAATGGAAAAGAAATTAAGTTTGCATTGTCAAAGCAACAAGGACAAGATCTAATCGCAGCACGTTTGACCTCTCTGACACAGGGTGAAGTAGATATTGACCAAGAAGCATTTGATGCACTAATTCCATCGTATGTAGCGGAGGAGTACAGAAAAAGACTGGTGGCTCTGGGAACCCCCGAAGATCAGATTCCAAAAACGACAAGTGAAATGATTGAGAGAGCAAAAGAAGAACTAATTACTTATCGAGAACTAGGAAAGGAACAAATTGCCTCGGCCGCTCAGCAAGTGGCGGATGAAATTATTCAAATAACATACGAAGTTTTTAAAGGGAACAAGGTTCGATACAACGCATTACCAAAGGAGTTTAAGCAAGTAATCTTATTTCAACTACCATCGATAAGTGCTTTAGCGTCTCAACATGCCGGAATTAGTGAGGAAACAATGGATGCTCAGAGAAGAGTGCTTGCTCTTAACTTAATGTCTCAAGAGAAAACCAGAGACGCAATTCTAGAGTGGCTACCAGCCATGGCGGGTGCCGGAGCAGACACAATTGCCACCTTTGTAGGGAAACTTATCGGCACCACCGGCGGCGCTGTGAAATCTTCTTACGAGGAAGCAAAAAATAGAAAGACGAAGCAAAGGTAGTTAATATTTGACGGTTTTCGAAGATAGAAAAGATTAGACTTTTTTCTTCTGGAGCGCCGAAATGTCTGTTTGGAGCTCTTTGAGTCTGAGCTCCATATCCTTAAGAATTTTGATCATATCGACGTCGTCGGTAGAATCTTCACTGTAATCCTCCTGGATGTCATCAATATTCTCTTGAATGTCATCGATGTCTTCCTCTACGCTGGCAAGACTTTCGGTGGTGCGGTTGACGGTCATCTGAATGAAGATGGCCAAATAAATGGCTTCGAGAGAAACGGCAGTGGTAAGGATAAGTAAAATTTCTTCCGTGGTAGTACCAAAGAATCGGAGGGAAAAAATCCCGGCAAATAGAATTGTATGAATCAGAATTGAAGTGTTGGTGCCGATATAGTACGTGAATTTTTGGGACAACTTATCTAGACCGGAGAGTTTTTTCTTTTTCATGATAACAGGAATAGATATAAATCAATTATATGACAATTTCCAGATGGATTCCGGGTCAAGCCCGGAATGACAAGCCATTAATTGTGGAGTAATAGCTTAGAAAATGTCTTCGGGAGGAAGGAATTCTTCGCCGTTGGCAGGAGCAGAAGCAAAATTACCTTTGAGCCACTGGACATAAGTACAGCCCGTGGCTTGCTTGGCTTCTCTATCCCAGCCTGAGGTAGAACATTTTTTCATTCTTTTGCCTGCGGCAGTGGTAAATAAAACTAATGGTTCTCCACACTGGGGACACTTCTCGTCCAACTTTTCGGTAGTGCCATTGATCCACTCAATGTAATCACAACCTTCTGACAATTTGGTTTCTTTGTTCCACACATTGGTACTGCACTTTTTCATCTTCTTGCCAAAACGAGTGACATTGAGAACTAAAGGGTTGCCACACTTGGGACATTTCTCATCAAGAGTTTGAGGCTCCACCTCGAGCCACTTGACGTAATCACAGCCTTCGGACTTCTTGGTTTCTTTGTTCCAACTGCCTGCTGTACAACGCTGAAGACGTTTACCTGTAGCTGTTTCAACAACTTCACCTAATGGCGCACCACATTTGGGACATTTTTCATCTTGCATAGATACTAGGGTAACACTTTGGGAAGAGAAATGAAAGATGGACGAATAATTAATCTTCGGACTGAAGATCTTTGAGAATCATCTTGACGACTTTGTCGGCTTCACTGCGAATATCTTCCTCAATATTTTCGCCGATATGGTCTCTTAGATATCCCAGAATCTCCGGGTCGTAGGGCCTTTCATGGATTGTAGTAAGAAAAACAGGGTGATGATGAGGCTCCAATTTTTCCAGAATCATAGAGATAATAGCTTGAAAAATAATATCGTCGATTAGCTGGAGAGCCTTACCTTTATGATTATCTGCTTCCTCTAGACAATTAATATGATTATGGATTTCGGCTTTGCTAATTAGGTGATCGTAAAAGAGAATGGACATGGTATGTAATTATTGGATAATGGGTCCGAGTGGAATTTTGTTATCTGGATCATCTACAAAGAGCATTAAGACTAAGCCCTTCCTAGGACCCTTGTTTAAATCTAAGTATTGCATGGTTTCCGGTGAACCGCCAAACTGCTTGCCCGTCCACTCTGCGGGACCGGCATCGCCAATGTCACAAATTACCGCCAGACCATTTACAGGATTAATGACAATCATTTTTCTAAATGCATACCAATCTTTAAGAAACCGGTGGTCTTGGTTCCAATTATCTAAATAAAGAGTTTGAACCACACAATAATACTTTTCCCTCATGTATTCGCGAGTAGTAAAACTTCCCGAATCTCTGGCAAAAAAACCAAAAGCTCCCCTACCCGGGGCAATGCCTGCTTCCTGAATTTCGTCGTGGCCGGCTAAAGAATCTCCAGGAAACCGAGTCAGATGTTGTTCAAAACCGATATAACCAAGAGTGTGATTGAGAGACTGATCTTCCAAAACAACTTTGGCTTTTACATCTGTGGTTTCGTAAATAATCTGCTCAACTTTGGCAGCAACCTCCGGCCCAAGCTTGGTGGGTTGATGAGGAAGTATTTCCTGAAGGCCTGTCATAAGTTTTTGCCGGACAGTGAATTTATTTTCTATCGGCTGAGTTTGGACCTGAGGTGGAGTAAGAACCATACTTTGAGGTGCCGGCATGGTGAGAATTGCACCAACTAGTCCGGCACCGGCCAGAAGCTGGCTCGATCGAGCTCTTAAATCACTGGCAATTAAATGTGTCTTTAAAAAGAATTTCTTGGCTGAGGAATTCTTAAGGAGTTTATTGCGTAAACTATTTGACCTTTTTTCGAGACGAGCTATCGATTTTAGAAGATTTTGACTTGGCATATTAGGGAAAGACAGAAGATAACCTTTTCAGAGTTTCGTCTTTACCTAAGATTACCATGCAATCGAATAGTGGTGGTGTCACCGTCCTACCTGAAATTCCTACACGAAGGGACATAAAGGCTTCTTTGGGCGTAAATCCTGAATCCACCTGAGCTTTGGCTAGTTCGGTGTGGAGATTTTCGGAGGTGAATGAATTTTCCGGATGGATCCCCGCATTCGCGAGGATGACGGTCATTTTATTGATTACAGTGATTGCTGTGTCGAACCAGGCTTTAGTTTCTTCCTGAGTGTGATTTGATTGAGCCAAAACAAGTTCTTGCGAAAGAATGGGAATATTAAAGAAATAATCGGCGGCGGGAGCAAACTCAGCCAAGGTCAACATTCTTTCTTTGGTGAGATTTAAAACCTGAATAACTTTTTCTTTTTGGGCTAGCCAATCTGCAGAGATAAAGGTCTTTAATCTTGAAAGTAAATCTTCAGAAGAGAGTCTTTTGATCCATTGACCATTTAAATAATCTAAACGCTTGACATCAAAAATGGCATTTTGTCTTTGAATCTTGGTTTCATCAAAGATTTCGGCCATTTGAGATAAAGTTAGTAGTTCGGAATTATCCTTGTAGGAGAAGCCAAGGTAAAAAAGGAAGTTGTTGATGGCTTCCGGCAAATAACCCTCTTCAGCAAACTGAAGAACGTTTTTGGCACCATGCCTTTTGGCTAGCTTTGATCTATCTGTCCCCAATAATAGAGGTACGTGGGCCAAAATCGGCGGTTTCCATCCTAAAGATTCGTATAAAAATAAATGTATTGGAGTAGAAGCCATCCACTCAACCCCTCTCAGAACATGACTAACCTTCATAAGATGATCATCGACTACGACGGCAAGATGATAAGTAGGCACCCCGTTCGTCTTTATAAGTACTTTGTCATCACACTCCGTATTCGGCAGGCTGAGTTTGCCTTGAACTAAATCGTGCCAGACGGTAAAACCGGTTTCCGGGAGCTTGGTTCTGATTACATAAGGCGCGCCGGAGTCTAACTGATCTTGGACTTCTCCTTTGGTCAAATGGCGACAATGGCGATCGTACTTGGCAAATTGATTATCTTCGTGGAGTTTCTTTAATCTTTCTTCGGAACAAAAACAGTAATAGGCGGCACCCATATCCAATAGAAGTTGAGCGTACTCTTGGTAGTATTTAAGCCTTTCTGACTGAATATAGGGACCGTAAGGTCCTCCGATGAGGGGATCTTCGTCTCTGGTCAAACCCAAAAATTCGTGAATAGCATAAATTTTTTCTATCGAGCCTTCGACAAATCTTTTAGCATCGGTATCTTCGATACGTAAAAGGAATTCACCGCCGTATTTTTTGGCGATTAAATAATCGTAAAGTGCCGTCCTTGTATTTCCTATGTGGGGAGTACCGGTCGGCGAGGGTGCATTTCTAGTTCTGACGTGCGTATCTGCCATATGGATAGTATACTTTATAAAGACTATGGCTACACTAACCGAAGCTTCAGTGGTGGCGAGGAACGCAATTAAATGGGGAGGACTTGGATTCGTAGGAATTACGATATTTTGGTATATTGGTGTCGCCGCCTTAGATTACTACAAATTTTTGAACCCGCCCCCATCACCACCGGCGACTGTGGATTTTAACAAGATACCAAGTCTCAATTTTCCAGAAAGTAAAGAGAGACCAAAAATGTCACTCGAACTGCCGACCGGGAGAATTCCTGCATTTCCGGATAGGATGAGAGTTTACTATGCTCCGACACGAAGAAGTGGGTTTGCAGACGCCAGTAGAGCGATTGATACTGCTACAGCTCTTGGATTTCTTTTTAAACCTGACCAGCCAACCGAAACTGATTACGTATGGACTAATCAAGACCAGCTGGGATCTAGACTAGAAATGAACATTATTACCGGCCACTTTAAACTGACCAGACAGTGGCAAAACAATCCTACTCTGGCGACCTTGGCAAATTTCCAGTCCGATAAACAGGTCATAGCCGAAACTGAAAATTACTTAAAGAGAGTGGGTCTTATGAATGATGATGCTGTGGGAGTTGAAAAGGTGTCCTATCTCAGAAATGACGTCGGCAAACTGGTAAAGGCATTATCTCTGAACGATGCAGACTTTATTCAATTAGATTTATTTAGAAAAAATATCGATGAAATCGATCCTGCCAGCAAATCAAAGGAGATTAAAGCCAGCTATCCGTTTTACAGAACCGATCCAACCAAAGGCCTTATCCGAAGTGTAATAAGTGGCTCGAAAATTCAGAGTGAAAAAATTATTTCCATGGACTATGAATACACGGACATTGATTACACCAAAAGCGGAACTTACCCCGTAAAAACCGGAGAAGAAGCTTGGGATGAACTTTCTAAAGGTGATGGATTTGTAACAGGCACCGGTCCAAAAACCGGTGAGATAAAAATCAGAAGAATATTTCTAGGTTACTACGATTCAAACACAAACCAGAAGTACGCAATGCCGATTTATGTCTTCCTAGGTGACCAAGGATTTACTGCCTACGTCTCAGCGGTGAGAGAAGAGTGGATAACGAAGTAAAAGACCACCCGCTGTAAGAGAATTTGCTAATGCCGGAGACAAGACAAAGTTCTTTGACGATTAGCTGAATGAGGTGCTTAGCTTCTCTTTCGTTCTCCTGCTCTGTGACGTTCCAATCAAGTCCCGGGCCAGTATTACCTTCCAACAAGAAAATGTTGCCGTTATTACTGATAATAAAATCCAAGGCGTACAAAGAGCCTGACTGGTTTAGCTTTTGAGAGATAATATCTGCTTTTTCAATTAATTTTGAGGGCAATATGCTCAAGGGTAGATATGTTAGTGAGCCACCAAGGTGCTCATTGCAGCGGAAATCTCCAGGACAAGCTCTCCTAATGTATGACTGAACCACTTTCCCTCCAAGATAAATTAAGCGGATATCGGTCGGAACTGAGTAATTTTCGTATGTAAATCCCAGATCAAACTTAACCATGGGCTGAACAACAAAAGATGCCTTTGAATTGTGTTTAATTTTTCTTAAAATTTCAGAGTATTTCTTCCCCCCTACTTTATATACTCGTCTTCCTCCTGCGCCATACCTGTCCTTCAAGACCAAGTCTGTACCATAGTCTTCGGAATAAGGACATTTTTTAACTAATTTAGCAAGTTTTTGGCAGGCAGTCTTGGCACCTTCCAAAGTCTTTTCTTCCAATGAGACAGTCGGAATCGCAAACTCAGACAACTCATTGTAAGTTTGCTGCTTATCAAAAAACTTGCCAAATAACTCCGGATCATTAAAAGATTTGATTCTGTTTGAAGAAAAAAGCAAATCTCTACTCATTCTTATTTTCTTCTTGGTTGGAGAAAATTTATCGAAGATTAGACTCGAAAAGCAGGGACTGTTGTACTTGTGCCACCTTTTATTTTTGTAAATCCAGTAACTACGACACAGACCTGCTCCAATAATGTCTGCGGAAGTGGTAAAGGCGGCTCTTAATCCGTGCTCCCGGCATGTTTCCAAGAAATAACCATATACTTGACTATAAGATTCGGAAGTGGAGCCTACGACAAAAGGAGAGGTATTACCAAGGCGGTTATCAGAGGCACTTTTGGCCAAGGACTTGGTATATACAACGAGTACATCAAATGTAATTAATTTGTTCATAGAAAATGATTAAGTGGAACGCAAAGAAAATCTTTCGGGAAAAAGTCTTATCTGAGCCGGCTTAAGGGGCAATTATATCTTATATTATTACTACGCACAAGATGCTTACTGCCAGGTGAAGTTTTTATAGGTCCAGTCGATTAAACGCTTCCCTTCCCCAAAACGATCAGTGCTATTTAGAAGGCTGATAAGGACCTTGTGATTGTCCCGCTCAACAAGAATGACTAAACACTCACCTGCTTCAGGTGTCCAGCCCGTCTTGACCCCAAGAACATCTGGCCTGCCTAACAAGATGTTTGTAGAGGCCAGAGGGTATTTATGACCCTTAAGACTGTTTAGAGTAATACTTTTGGTTGAAACGATATTGGAAAAGGAAAGCCTGGTGAGAGCACTTCTGGAAATCATGGCAATATCGTAGGCTGAAGTGTAATGATTGGGGCTTTCAATGCCTGAAACATTTACAAAATGAGTATCTTTGAGTCCAAGCTCGGTAACTTTTTCATTCATCCTTTTTAGAAATGCAATATATCCACCGGGATAATTTTCGGCTAAGGTAACTGCCGCATCATTGCCCGAAGGTACCAATAAGGCATAGAGCATGTCTGAGGCATTTAATTGATCGCCCTTAAGAAGTTTGGCTGTGTTTCCGATGGAATTTTGACCGTTTTTAACTTTTAGGATATCGTCCTCCTGAAAATAGTCTAGAGCAACCATGGAAGTCATAATTTTGGTCAGAGAGGCAGGCTTGAGGCGAAGGTGAGGATTCTTGTCGTAAAGTATTAAGCCGGAATCAAGATCCATAACAAAGACACCGTGAGCAGTTAACTCTGGAGGTGAAACGCCAAGTGATGTGGGAAGCAATGGCTCTGAGACATAAGCGGCTTTTACCAAAGGTATGGACGGACCAGGTAACTTGCCAATGACTGGAGAAAGGACAAAGAAGAGTGAAATGCCAACCAGAGAGGCAGTATTTAAAATGACTCGATGGGAGTTGTAATGCTTCAAACACCAAGCAAAAAAACGAGTCATAAAGATGAATTTGGCTGCGAAAGAATAGCTCCTGCGGCTTGGACTTAGAACTCTATCAATTTTGGGGCGATGAGACTTAGTGGTTTTCATGGGGCTTATACATTTTATACCCCACTCTTCTCTAAAGCTTTCCGTATTTCGATTTTGGCTTTATGAGTTTTGACGAATCTAAGCCAATTTCTGTTGGGTTTCTTCGGATTCTTCGTTTTGATAATCTGAATGACATCACCGCTTCTTAATTTAGAATCAATCGTGGCGATTTTATCGTTTATTTTTACAGTTTGAATTTGAAAACCCAAGCCTGAGTGCACAGAAAAGGCGTAATCAACAGGAGTAGCGTCTTCCGGCAGATCGTAAACATCACCCAATGGTGAGTATACATATATATGATGTGCGAGTGCGTCCAGCCTAAAATCTTTTAGACTATCTTTCTCTGAAAACATTTGATCTTTCCAGCCGACGAGCTGCTTGACCCAATCAAATTTATTTCCTATCTTAAAAGCTGTGCCACCTTCCAGCTTTTCATCACTAATACCTTTGTTCTTAGATTGAGAATATGCAAAATGAGCCGCTGCACCATACTCTGCTTGCAAATGCATTTCTTCCGACCGAATCTGTATCTCTATAATATTGCCGTGACTGTCGAATACCTTAGTGTGAATGGACTGATAGCCGTTTGGTTTGGGTTGGGAAATAAAATCTGAAATCCCCAAGAATGGAACCGGCTTCCAGTATTGGTGTATCACCCCAAGCGCCGAATAACATGAAGCACTATCTTTAGTAATTATTCTGATTGCTACCAGATCATGAATTTTCCCAATATCCATATTTATTTCCGGTCGCATCAGTTTACGGTAAAGGCTATATTTATGTTTTGGCCTACCATCGGTACTGGCTTCGATATTATGTTTGGCTAACTGTAGTCTTATCCTATTAATGACATCGGGAGCATTTTCAACTGAATGCTTAAAGTGAGGCTTGGCAATCTCCATGACCCATTTATATTCTTCAGGATAGACATAAGGAAAGGTCAAGTCTTCTAGCTCACTTTTCAACTTTCCCATACCAATCCTCTCTGCCAAAGGAACATAGATTTCTAAAGTTTCAAGAGCTATCGGCCTTTGTTTAACCAAAGGTAAACCGTGTAGAGTCATGATGTTGTGACGTCTGTCGGCTAATCTCACCAGCACAGCCCTAAGATCTTTGGCCATAAAAACAAACATCTTTCTTAAGTTCTCGAGAAACTCTACTTCTTGGCTGCCCCTTAGCCTAACTTGCCCAACCAAGTTAACACCATCAACCAAATGAGCCACTTCTAGCCCAAATTCTTTTTCTAGATCCTCAATAGTAGTGCCACTCATCTCCGGCAAATCATGAAGAAGACCCGCTTCAATACATAACTGATCCAACCTCCAACTAGCTAAAGTATGGGCAATGTTGATGGAATGGGTGATGTAAGGATCGCCAGTTTTCCGCAATTGGCCATTGTGATTGAGTGAGGCATACTCAAAAACTTTCAATAGACGCTTTTCGTCTATATCATTGCGATGAGTTCTTGCTTCTTCCAAGATGTCTTTAATAGTTAAATCCACATGCTTATTCTACCGTGAATTGAGTGGTAAGATTTAGACGTGTATACCAGACTACTTTTACCGGATGAAAAATCACTTTTGCCGACTCCTTTAAAAGGGGTAATGAAAGAGTATCTTGAAGCCGGATTTGAAATATATTTGGTTGGAGGAGGAGTCAGAAATCTGATAATGGGTAGAGTTCCGGAAAATTGCGATTTGACAACTAATGCTACTCCGGAGCAAAGTTTGGAAGTACTTAAGATGCATAGTCCTTTCTACAATAACGACTTTGGAACTGTTTCTTATAATGTAATGGTTGGAGAAAAGGAAGAACTTTATGAGATTACGACTTTTAGATCTGAAAAAGAATACTCCGACTATCGAAGACCAGACAATGTTTCTTGGGGACAAACACTGGAAGAAGATGTAACCAGAAGGGACTTTACGATAAATGCGATGGTGGTGGGAATAAAAAATGAAAAAAATAAATTATCCGGATGGATTCCGGGTCAAGCCCGGAATGACAAGAGTGAAAGTGACAGTATTAAGCAGGAATTTGAGTTGATTGATATGGTGGGTGGGTTGGAAGACTTTGAGAAAGGGTTGATTAGGGCTGTTGGAGAGCCAAGAATTCGATTTAATGAAGATGCTTTGAGAATGTTGAGGGCCATAAGATTTGCGGCAAAAATGGGATTTGTTATAGAAGAAAAAACCTTAGCGGCAATATCGGAAAGAGCAGAACTGCTGGAGAAAATTAGTAAGGAAAGAATTCGGGAAGAATTCATGAAAATCTTGGGGTCAAATTATCCGGCTGACGGCATGCGAATGTTAATATCGACCGGCTTAATTAATCATTTTATGCCCGAAATTATGGAGGGTAAAGGGATTATCCAAGGAGGGCATCACAAATTAACAGCTCTGGAGCACATGCTGGAAGCTCTTCAAGAGTGTCCATCCCCTGATCCAATAATACGACTTGCTACACTTGTTCACGATATTGGAAAACCCAGAAGTCAGCGCTTTAAATGCCGAAAGTGCGGAAAAATGTACAGGGATCTTTCTGATGATTTGACGACGTGTGCCAACTGCGGTTTCATGCAACCTACCAGAGGGATGGTAACTTTTTATGGACATGAAGTAATTGGGGCAAAAATGGTAAAAGAAATCGTCGAGAGACTAAAATTTAGTAGAAAGGAAATTGATAAAATTGTAACTTTGGTCCGCTGGCATATGTTTGCATATCAGCCGGAGATGACTGATGCAGCCATCCGAAGACTGATTAGAAAAGTGGGGAAAGAAAATATCAGTGATCTTGTACTACTAAGAATAGCCGACCGTAAGGGCAGTGGGGCTAAGACTACAAGCTGGAGATTTATGGAGTTGCAAAAAAGAATTGGCGAACAACTCTTTGAACCAATGGAAATTAATGATATTGTGGTAAACGGACTTGATGTGATGGAGGTCTTGAATGTTAAACCAGGACCAATAATCGGCAAAGTTCTCAAAGAGTTGTTTGATGAAGTTCTGGAGGATACCAGCAAAAATAACCGAGAGTACTTGCTGAAAAGGATTGTGGATATTAGTCAGGTGAATTAACTTAAAACCCGTATTTTTTGGCTTCCTGCACCCACCGATTAAAATTTTCCCTTGAAACCCCAGCCCTTCTTGGATTTCTAGAAATGTAGTCATCATAAGAAGACCGTGCAATTTCTCGGTATGACGATCTCTTTTCCTTTGAACCCCTACCGTAAGACACAACACCATTTTCTCCCACAGAGTTGCTTGCAAAATCTGACCCAAAACTGTGTAATTTTTTTGCTTCAGGTGCATTGGCAAATGTTTCAGCAAATCGCTTTGCGTCCTCTTCCGTGGCACATCGAACTACAATTTTGCTTTCGTTTTTCTGAGCAAGGTATGTTTCTGCATTGTCTCCACTTTGAATAAATTTCCAATCAATGGGTTTATCAAACTTTTCAGCAACTGCTTTTGTTAAGCGTGCTGCAGAGAGATGTTCAACAGGTGGGACATCGATGTACACTCTAAAAATATCTTCTTCATCAGAAACTTCTTTCCATTCGGAAGAAGTCATAAATTGCCAGTTAACACCGGGGAATAATGATTCTTCATGTTTTATAATGGTTTTTTCCGGACTATTGGGACCCGGAGTTTCAACTTCATTTTTCGATGCTGATAAAGATATTGATTGCTCCCCTGCTTTAGAAAGAGAAGTTTTCACTTCAACGGCAACAGAAGGAGCGTACTTCTCAAGGTAATCAAGAGTTTGAGCTGTGGCCACGGCTCTCATATTATTCGGCATCTCTTTTAGTACCATTGCTATTGCTGCCGGACTCTCTTCTGGGATTAGAACCCCATTAGCAGCCGAAACATTCTGGTTGACATGTTTGTTAAGGAGCTTGCCCCACTCGTCAGGGGTCCGTTCTGGGAACATTAGACTCACCGCTTCCGATTGAAATGGTGTAGCTTTTTCTGCAGCTGGAATAGCGGCTGCTTTCCCCTGGGTCGCTTCATCTCTTGCTCTCTTACGCATCATACTTTCGGCGGACATGGCTGCGAGATTATCTGCCTTTTTCCCCTGAGGCCTGTCTGTTTCTGCAACTGCATATTTTTCCATGTCGGCTTCTCCCATATTAGTTTTTGGAGCTTATATTTGCTAAATTAAAGTTTTCTTCGGCTATTAAGTCTCCCACAGCTGTTTGCAAATCTTGAAGTTCTACGAGCCGGCCGTCCACGGTGATTGATCCGCTAAACCCAACCAAAGTTGTTCCGGCAATTACCGAAGCAGCACACTTTACACCTCTTTCCCAATCTCCTTCAACTTGGAATTCTTGATCCGATAAATGGTAAGTACCAACTTTTTTATTTCCGAAGTATATTGTGTTTCCGTCTATCTTTGCAGAATGGACACGTCGAAGAAGAGAATCCAGCACTGGGACCCAGTCTTCTTTTTGAGGAGAAGTAAGTATTATTATCATAGTCTAATGGTATCACGATGTAGATGTGGACCGTGCCTAAAATTGCTCCCTGGGCTGGAAGTAATAGAGGTGCAAATGGCCGAAGATGCCATGGAGTCAGGGTCTGTAACTGTTAGTAACAGTAAGTAGCTGTTAGCCCGGAGTAAGGCCGTTTCGAAGGTCTTCGATTAAAATGGCAAGCAGATCCGCGTCTATCCACTCCGTTTCTGTCATGCCTTCATTTGAGGCTCGATCCAAGTCTAGCTCATCCATATTCTTCTCTGTTGGAGCAGGAGGGATATTTTCGGTCATAAATATATTATATAGAAAGATAAATGCTAAAAATAATCCCCATAAATCTTGGGGATTAAAGTTTACTGTTTCCTGATGAGACTCCAAAGAGCAATTAGAAGCCAGACTACGTTTAGTGCTACAGAAGGAATTGCACCATGATAACCTACATTTATGATGACAAACAAAGCACCAAGAAGATTAAGAAGCTGATAAAACTTCGAGTCCGACTTGACTTTCCCGGCTGCCACTAGCCAGTAAGCTGCCAGAATAGCGATCATTCCTGCCCAACCGACGATTTCAATGAGTATTGTAGGCATGTGCCTCCTTTTTTATTATAAGATTATTTTAACATAATTAAGTGGGTAGAAGACAGGAATCTAATTTTGGTAGAATTGGTTACCGTGGAAAATAAATGGAGGGAAAGAGTGGTCGACTACCAGCATAGAGCGATGCTTGATGGGGTGGATGTTTTAAATATTGAAAAAGGTAGGAAACAGCGATTTCTTGGGTTACAAATTTTTATTGACAATAGAATTGCTAGAGATATCTTCAGAGAAGTAAAATTGGCAATTACTAAATCTTTGATTAATAAAATATATTGGCAATCTTCGGAGTCATTACACATTACACTTCAGTCTTCTTTGTTGGAAAATGAGTTTGTAGATGAGACTAGGCTTGCGAGTTTGACTGTTGACTTAGAATCATTTTTTTTGACCCACAGAAGACTGACATGCAAATTCATTTATCCGTTATTTGCTCAGTCGGGAATCATTGGAGTCTGTGACCAAGAAGTTGAAATCTATAACTTAAGAAAAAATTTAACGGACATTTGGGTCAAGAATGGATTTGTACCAGTCATCAAAGAAGAGTATTGGAATTTCCCTTACAGCTTTTTGGGTAGATTTACGGAGAGATTGGTCTTAAAAGAAAGAGAAATTTTATTGAATATTCCAGAACATAGGGGGGAGGTAAAATTATGTAATGTTAAATTGTGTTTGTCCGATAAGTTTATCTCTTCAGACACAGCTGAAGTATTTAAAGATTTTGTGCTGAAATAGTTCGAAAATCGTCCCTTCTAGCGAGCAATTTGGACTCGAAATTGACTTCTGCTGTTTGTGTTAGCATTCTTTATGAAAGAAAAAATGATTACAAGTAAAAAATCTATGGACAAGAAAGTAATGCTTTCAACATTATGGTTGTTTGCACTTCTCAATTATCTTTATTGCGATGTTATTACGGTAATGGATCCTATAAAAGATGTGACAATTCAGCTAACACCAGGGTTTTTATTGGGAGCAGCATTTCTATTGGAGATTCCGATTGGTATGGTTCTTTTATCTCGAATATTGAAGAATAAGGCAAATCGCAAGGCAAACATTATCTCAGGCATAATAATGACTGCTGTCCAAACATTGACGTTATTTATCGGAACGCCAACAATGTATTACGCGTTTTTCTCTGCTATAGAAATTGCGTGTACCTTGTATATTGTCTGGTATGCATGGAATTGGACTGAAACGGAGATTTACTCACAGACAAGATAAGCAAAACTTTGTTCTGAAATAGTTCGAAAATCGTCCCACCCGGATAGCAAATAAATTAACTAATCTTCCGGGAGCGAGTCGAACTCTTGTTGTTTTTGATCCATCCATTTTTGCATTGCAGATGGGTCGGACATTAGTTTCATCATTTCTTGCTGTGCAGATAGATGTTGTGCGTCGCCTGCTTTAAACATCTCTGTGCCGTGCTGCTGACTAAGCTGTGCAATTTCACCAAATGTTTCCGCACTAAACTTCATTTCGCAAGCTCCAGCGAGTTGGCTACATGTCATTGTTTTCATAATTATATTATATCATTAGTGGCGTCTTCAGAGCTTAATTCTATTTCGGCAATGGTTCGATAGTCGTCCAACCCAGCGAGCTAGTTGGTATTTGATATACCCATTTCTGATATGCTGAGATTATGCTTAAGAAAATATCGCTAGCACTTGTTCTCATAATAATCATATTTTTATTCACCCCCATACCTTTCCGTTATGGCATAATTTTTTGTGAAACTCCGCCAGGAAAACCAGCTCGTTACTGTCCTAATGAAGGTGATATCGGATGGAATAGCCCATTAATTATTCGACTCGTTATTTCGCTTGCGAAATCTAGAGTAAATATCACCCGAACGGAACAAAACGTAGACAATGTTAAAAAGAATGAAGATTCGTGTAATCAGAATGATGATTGTAAATACATATGGTTCACCGGAGGGTGTCATACCCCTGAATATGTAGCAAAAATACAAAAGGAGGCTGAATCGGTAGGAAGGCGCAATGGTGAGGCACCATCTAGAGAAAATGTTTTCTGCACATGCGAGTCAAACGTTTGTGTCACTCATTGATAGAGGCTATTAGGCAGAATAAAAAATCCCCACAAGATTGTCTTGTGGGGAGGATTGTTACTACTTACTATTGTTACTATTTGCTAAGGTACTGGAGGAAGTGGAAAGGCGTGGTTGTCCTGATTAATCACGATATTTTTCAGCGTGACAACCAAAGCCGAGGAACAGTCGTAAACTTCGATGAGATCATACCCCCCTATCGGTAAAGCGAGAATTTTGTCTGAACCGTTGTTGTCAAATTCTCCCTTCTTCCAATTAAAGGTAGCAACAAGGTCGATACCATCGTAGAAATTCATCTGGCAAATGTAGCTACTGGTGTTATTTTCAAAAAGCACGTCAATGGTCACTTTGGTCGGAGTCGGAACGGGTGGTGCAAATACGACGGGAATACCGAACAAATTACCGGATGTTTCTCCTAAGATTCCGGAGACCCAGCATCTGATACCGTCTTTCTCGACGAGCCACCAAGTAGGTCTGTCCGGTGTAGTAATACCGATGATTCTGACAGATTGACCTTTATAAATGCCGGTCCAGATTGGGTACTCAGTGCCAGGTCCTTGTCTGCAGTTGGCGGGAGTGGTAATGGTAAAAGTTGGGAAACCGGGAGTAGGAGTAAGGGAAGGCGGCGGAGTTGAAGTTGCGGTCGCCGGAGCAAAGTTGGTGGGAGTCTGAGACGGGAAAGGAGACACTGTGGCTACGGGGGTGGAAGTTAATGTAGGTGTAGAAGTTGCCGGAGGTTGACTTACACCAGGGATATTACAAGCAGTGAGAAGAATTACCAGCAAAAGAAAAATATGTGTTATTTTCACAAAAACCTTCTTTCTTTTAAAATTTGTCAATGAACCCCACTAGACAGATCTAATATTATAGCCTCAGAGGTGACTAGGTCAACAAAATGTTAAGATAGATCGAGAAAAATAGGATTATAGAATTAGAAAAAAACAAACAATGTGTGGAGTAATTGGATTTTTTCCATCGGCAAAAAACAAAATCATCGAGGAATTTAACCTAGATAGTAAAGCGTCAAATTATGAAAAATTGCTTGGTATGAAAAATACCCCTAGGTCGGAAATAATGACTATTAGTGGTGAATTACCTGCTTTGGTTCCAAGGGTTTGGTGGCTAATCCCAAGCTGGATTAAAGACCCTAAAGACGCTAAATATCCGACTTTTAATGCTAGAGCTGAAACTATTAGAGAAAAACCAACTTATGCGAATGCGTGGAAAAATTCCCAACGGTGTATCATCCCAGCTGGTTATTTTGTGGAATGGAAGCCGTTAACTAATTTAGAAAATAGGGTTGAGAAAATTCCTTATCTAGTGAAACCAACAACGAACGAATTTTTCTCTATTGCCGGATTATATGAAACTTGGATGGGTAAGGATGGCATAAAAATTGAGTCATGCACCATAATTACGACTGAACCAAATGACAAAATGAGAGAGTTTCACGACAGGATGCCAATGCTACTGAAAAAAGAGGATGAAGAAGATTGGCTGGATAAAAACGCTAATCTGGAGAAAATATTTAATAAAATAATGCCGTCAGAGAATGGCGCAATTGAATCTTATAGAATAAGTACCATGTTTAATAAAACATCGGCAACAAACATGTCACTGGAACTATTAAGACCTTTGGATTAGGACGAAATATATATTTGCGATATTATTTTTTCTTGGTGAATTTGTCCCAGACAACTAAAAGAGGCGCGGCGGTGAAGGTGCTGGAATAAGTGCCGGTGATAGTTCCAATTAGAAGTGCCAGTGCGAAGAATTTGGTAGTCTCCCCTCCCATGAGGAACATGGCAAATAGCATAAAGATAATGGTCAGGGAATTGTTGAGTGATCTGGCCATGGTCTCCGTGACCGCTTGATTGATGAGAGAAACATAATCCGCATTTTTATTTTTGTGTGAGAGCTCCCGAATGCGATCGTAAACCACAATAGTGTCGTGGACTGAGAAGGACAAAATAGTCAGAACTGCAGTGACAAAAAGCAAATCTACTTCGACCCCCCAGAAATGTCCGAGAAGCGAAAACGAACCTAAAAGCACTATTGTATCGTGGAACATAGCTAGAACGGCACAGATGCCATACTTGAGCTGTTTAAAGGCCAGACTTATGTAGGCTAGTAAAAGAAGTGAAGAGATTATTAAAGCATTTAGAGTTTTCTTGATAGTTTCTTTGCCTAGAGCAGGTCCAATGGTTTCAAAGTTGGTTAGCTTAATGTCCGGATTATATGGTTTAGCGCTGTCTAGAATTTTTTGAACTGATTCCTGGGAGACCTCTTTTGATTTAATCGTAATAGTGCCATTGTCCGCTGATTCCAAGGCTGGGGTGTAGTCTTTAAATACTGCTAAGGTATCGGCAGATGAGGACTTGACGGAAACTAAGGTAAACCTAGAACCACCAGTGAATTCGATAGAGGGTTTAAAGCCATAGCGAACCAAAGAATAAATACCTGGAACGATTACCAGTGCAGAAAGAAGAAAGTAGAGGGAGAGATGTTTCATCCAGTTCATGTTTTTTTAGTTGAATTTATTTTTATAGATTCCCGATCAGGTCGGGAATGACAGATTATTACGATTTAATATTAATTTGTGTTTGTTTTTATGGATTCCTGCCTTCGCAGGAATGACGAATATAGATTGCCGCGTCACTTTGTTCCTCGCAATGACGAAGAGGATTTGCCCTTGAAGAAGATGCGGAGGAGATTTCTGGTGACGACAATGCCCGTGAAGAGAGAGATAAAAATTCCCAAAATTAGTGTCAGGGCAAAACCTCGGACAGAGCCTGAGGTATTTAAAAAACTCCATTCAAGAGGATTAAAGAGAATTAAACCGGTAATAATAGTAGCCGTGTTGGCGTCTTTGATTGAGTCCCAAGCTCGACCAAAGGCTAGCTCTAAGCCAACTCGCCAATCCCGACCGGCGCGAATTTCTTCTTTGTATCTTTCAAATACCAGAATGTTACTATCTACAGCCATACCGACGGACAAGAGGAAACCGGCAATACCGGGTAGACTAAGAACCACGGGAATTAATTTGTAGAGAGCTAAAGTAAAAACACCATAGAGTATCAAACCAACGGAGGCGATGACACCCATCCAACCATAGTATGCAATCATAAAAAAGATAACCATGAATAATCCGATAGCTCCGGCGGTAATACTTTTCTTGATGGAGTCGGCACCTAAAGTCGCGGGAATATTTTTCTGACTTAGGATAGAAACAGGAACAGGGAGTGCTCCTGCATTTAACTGAACGGATAAAGCTTTGGCTTCGTCGGTTGAAAATTTGCCGGTAATGACAGCACTTCCGCTATCGATTTCGGCTTGAACTGTGGGCATGGTAATGGGATATCCATCCAATAGAATTGCTACAGGTTTGCCGATATTTTCTTTGGTTAGCTTGGCGAACTTGGTTTTTCCGGTGTCTTTGAAAGTAATGGAAACAGCCGGAGATCTATCTTGTGACTCAAAAGTAACTTGAGCTCTGGCCAAGTCGGCACCCGTGAGATCTGTGGGGCTAAAGCCGGTAAGAGTGGCTGAATCAGAGGCGGTTTTCCCTGGAGTGTATATCGGAAGGGCAAAAACCATCTTGGCGGTTTGACCAATGAGGGATAAAGCTTGCTGGGGATCGGTGACTCCGGGTAGTTCTAGAATAAGTCTGTAGTCATTGCCGGACATGGCTGTCTTGACACCCGATTCGGAAACACCAAAAAGATCTACTCTTCTGCCGATAACATTTTTTAGAGATTCTAAAGCTGATGGACGGTCTCCCTGAGCAATGTCTTTCATGTCTGCGTTAAGAACTACTTGTAGACCACCTTTAATATCCAAGCCTTGCTTAAGTTCGATTTCTTTGGAGAAATCAAAGTTGCCAAGCTTGAAATTGATTCTCGGAACATTGAAGTTGCCTAATTTGGCAGGAAGAATTATGTAGAGCGAGATGATCGTAAGAATAAAAACACCAATAGAAGTTTTTTGTGGCTTTGAGAGTGTCATATTAAGGATTATATTATTTTTTGGCTGATTTTCTGCCGGAAGATAGGCCCAAACTAAGCTGATGACTATCGATAAAATTAAAAGTCAATGTATTGTTCAAATCATAAACAACTTCTACTTGATCCCCCGGCTTGAGAGATAGATTTTTGACCAAGTTTGACGGGAGAGTAACTCCAAGTGAGTTACCTACCTTTAAAATTTTTTGAATTGGCATTAGCTTAGTAATTGAATTTCATCCCCTATCAAAGTAATTCGAGATTGAAGAAGTACTTTGACAATAAAAGGATCTTTGTGGGACTTTCGATAATTAAATTCTTCCTCCGTCATACAAGAATAGTTCAGCTCGGTATTTAGCATTTTTTCTATCTGTTTAATTAGAAGTGCAAGTTGGGGCATAATAACTTTTCCTATTATCATAAGATCTACCTCTTCGGGGTCTCTAGCTAGGCCTCGGGCTAACTTTTGGGAGGCGAAGGCGTATTTCACAAAACCAAGTTTGCTGCGGTTTTTGATAATTAGACGGCCAAAGCCGGTGGATTTCATAACTAAGTTGGTAATTTCCGGATAAAGTGTGAAGGTGGGCCTAACGGAATAATAAAGACGATTACCTCTTTTCTCACTTTTTAGAAGTCCGGCTTTCTGCAGATGATCAAGCTCTCTTCTGATAGCGTTAATTTCTTCTTTTGTGATTCTAGTGAGCTGACGCACATAAAACATTTCCTTTGTCTGAGAAAGAAAAAGTTTTAGAAGCTTGACGCGAACCTTAGAAATGATTAAATCGGATAGCTTTGCCACCCCCTAATTGTATACGACTTTGTTCGCAATGGGTAAAATACTTATCCAGATGGCACCGGGTGTATAAGTAATTTCTTTTCCGGCAAGATCTGTAAATATGGTTCGACCTGTTTGAGTGGCTTTACTCCATTTGATATCGATAGCTTGTCCGCCGTTGAAGAAAATTCCTGTCCCGCTACCAATAACGGTATAGAACATATGTTTGTGTTCGTCTAGAGGACCTTCTTCTTTGGCAAATTGAATGACAACATTTGGTGAAGAAATTTGTTTGTTAACTTCTAAATCCATCTGTGGCTTACCACCTTGAGTGCGGATATATTCTTTGGTGACCGCATCGTATTTCCAGGTGACAGTAAAATCTTTGTAGTTGCTCCAAAAATCATAAGCGATATCTACAGCGGGTTTGCCTTTGATTTCAACAGTGCCATTTTTCCAAGGCTTGAAGCCCGTGAGCCAGGGAGTCTTACCATCGACCATCAAACTACCATAACCACGTTTCTCAGCTTGCCTCCAGGCGGCAGGAAGGGAACCTACCATAGTGTGTTCCGTGTCCAAGGTGACATCGGCGCCTAAACGATTGTAATCTCTGAAAAGTACAGGTGCGCCAGTGTCTCCGGTAGTGTCAAAATCATTACCGCCGGCTTTTCTCCAGCCCAATTTAGAAAGTTCTTCAATGGCCCAAGCTTTCTTATTGGATGTGCACTGGCCACTAGCTTCGTCACGACTACAGTTACCACCACCGACGTGTAAATAAACAGGAGTGTTGTATTCGGCAGCGATGTTTACGAAATAAATTCTGGCGCTTCTGACCGGGCCAACTTTAGCTGCATCACTTTGAGCTCCGCAGTAAAAAACTCCCATGAAACGTGTAATGCCACCTTCGGCGACCGCTTCGTAAACAACATCGGCCGAAGAAAGTCCCGACTGGGGACGGGCGTGAATATCATTTTCAATCATGGCAAGAATGGGGCGTTTGGTTTGCCAAAGCTTTTCTTCCGATTTGGTGTAAAGTTTGCCATTGATGGGACAAGCTTGAGTCTTTGGCTCGTCAGCAAACTGACCAAAACCGGCAGATTTTTTCTCGGTAACAGGTCCTTCGGCGCTTGGAGAAAGCAAACCTCCCCCACTTGCTGGAACAACAGCGTAGGCCATACCGGCAGAAACAAAAAAAGTTAAGACCAATGAAATAATGATTTTAGGTGTGAATTTCATAAGATATTTAATTTTTTATTGCTTCATTGATAACTTCTTGTTCCTCTTTGGATAAGGCCTGGGTGGTAACTTTTCCTCCATCGACCTTCTTAGCATAAAGCCGGGTATTTTCCCGACTATGTAAAGAGCTTATCATAATGCCGTCACCATTATCATCTAAAAAGGCAGCTGAGAAGCTCTGATCTCCGCCGGTATCCGTAAAGGGATTATAGCGGCGGAAGCCTAATCTCTGGAGGTGTTTTTTGTTATTTGTTATTTCCCTATCCAACTTCTCCTGAAGGGTACGAATGTCGTCCGTGTTCTGTCCGGAAGTGGAGATTAAGTGATTTAAGGCTGAGATAAGATCCTTCTTGGAAACATCGGCCGTAAGGCGACTATAGTGACGCATCAGACGAATAACTAAATAGGTTAGAGTGGAAATCCAGATTAGAATAATTCCGTAAAAAATATAGGTAAACACCATAGAGTGAATTTATTTTACTATAAATCCTTATCTAAAAACCTGGATTGCCACCCCGCCTGCTGGCCGGGGTAAACAGTCGGAATACCTCCTCGCAATGACGGACAGCTTGTGGATATAATATTAACCATGAGCAGACAGAGAAAAACCAAAAAAGAAAAAGTTCACAGTCAAGAAAGAAAACAGAGAACCGAAGGCTTTGTAATTAAAGATGAATGGCTGGGAGTGGGCGCAAAAAAGCCATATTCTATTCCAGAACTTCTGCCAGGAGAAAAGAAGTTTTTCAAAACAGACTTGACAAAGACATTACTCCTGACTATGCTTGTCCTAGCCTTGGAGCTTGCAATTTGGAATTATTTATCCAGGCACTAAAAAATAGGAAAGGGGGTGAACCAAGTAAATGCAGATCTATTGTGTAAAATGTAGAGCCAAAAAAGACGTAACCGAATTCGAGAGAGTCACCATGAAGAATGGTAAACCAGCCGTTAAAGCTGTTTGCCCCACCTGTGGAACAAAGATGTTTAAAATCGGCGCCAAGTAAACTACTTGTCACGTTCAAAAAACCCGAGCGAGAGAAATCGACCCCGGGTTTTTTGGTGGCTAGTATATTAAAGACTGAGCCGAGAGAAGACACCAAACATTAGCGAGGAAATTATTTGAATGGCCAGATAGAATATTAAAATCCACACCCAGACTGAGAGTCCCCTCTTTTGAGCCACTGGAGCTGATTCTGCTGCCCCAGAAAGCAAGTTTTGAGTCTGTGGATGCTTAAGTATATAAAGCTTGTAGAAAATAATTGTGAGGACACTTAGAGTTCCGTCAATGATTCCAACTGCACCCATTATTCTAAAATACATTTCACCTAAAATCTTGGCTGAATCGGTGATAAAAATAGCAGGCAATAACAATAAGACTAGAACGGCCATGAAGAAATAATTGATGTAAACAATAGTATCTATATAGGTTTCCTTACCAAGTACTTTAGATAAAATGTCTCCGTGAAGCGAGGCAAATCCAATAACAAAGAATGTTTGATATAAATGCCAAACCAGCTCACTGGATATTAAACTCCATACGCCAAAGATAGAAGTAACAAAACTGGAAACAATTAAAACAAAAAGAACATCGGAAAAATAAGCCAATCTATCGAAAGTGTTTTGTCTTTCGTCATCCCAAATGAAACCTAGACTGACTAGAGAATGAGAAACCACCATGGTCAAAGTGATTAAAACTTTAAAAGCTACTTCGTTAAAGTTCCCCAATAGAACTGTAATTACAGCAACGATTGCCGATATGACCAGACTACCAATTAGGTTAAAAATGAAAAACTTTTTAAACTCAGAAAATTTGATCATTATTTCTCGATTTTCTTGTACCAGTCTTCTAATATTTTTTTGATGAGATCTTTGGAGCCAAGACCCAGACCAATCCCGAGTGCTAAGGCAATGGCCATGATAAAGCCAATAAAGACAGTGTTGATGAAGAAGCTGGCAATGCCAAGCTGTGAGAGGGCGGCTAGGACGAAGAAAGTCATGACGGCGTAACTGACAGCTTTACCGATAAAGCGACCGGTGGAAGCATCTTTGGAACCGTAGGAACCCTTTACCATCTTCTCCAAGAAGCCGGCAACGACGACGCCGATGACGAGTGTTAAGACGGCGGCGATAAGTGTGGGAATGCCGGCGATAATTCCATTTAAAAACAAACTAATGGAGGTGATGCCGAGAAGATTGATACTGGCGACAAAGAATAAAGTGATGACTAGCCACTTCACAACTTCTCCGATGATTACTTCCAATTTTTGTGAAACTTGAGCATTCTTCAGAAAATCTTTAACGGCCGGATTATTTATCAAAGCATCTAATTTGGTGATATTTACGACTTTGGTTGTGAGAGATTTTAGCCAATCGGCAATTATCCAACCCACAAGGAAAAGAACTAAGGCACCTAAGATGTTTGGCAAGAAACTAATAATGCCGACCAGGACTTGGTTGGCGGCTAAAGAGAACGAGCTTTGGAAAGATAAGAGTACGTTTGGTTGCATATGCTCTTATCATATCAAATAAATACTATGAGTGATTTCATAGTGTAAAAAAGCCAGGCTTTATACCTGGCTTAATTTTTAGAAATCAACCTGAACCGAGACTCCGACCGGAACAACCCGATTAATTTCCAAAACCAAGATATCTTTTCGGTTTTTGTCCTTGGTGTACAGTCTTTGCAACTCCTCTTGAAGCTCTTTTTCATCCTTGAGAGCAATCTGTTCTACTTGATGGATTGGTTCGTCATGAGCAGGATATCCGTGACCTGGAGCTTCTATTGAGCGTCGATCAGCCTCGTGGTGGATATATGTCGTTGAGAAAATTTGCACTATGAACTTATAACCGGCAGGGAATTCGTTTGGATTGAAAAAATGAGCCATCGCATACTCCTTGAACTTAATGTGCCTACTTGTATATTATACACTATCTAGGACTTACTATGGGTTTTATCAGCAAAATTGTGGTAAAATTAGGCTTCCCTAGGACGAGAGGAATGCCCTACTCGCAAGAGTGGGGAGGAAAGTCCGGACAGCTAAAAGAAAGGGTGGCCGGGGAAACCCGGCTCCTTGTGGGGCGACCTACAGGGCACGATAGGGCCACAGAGACGATTAAAGGTGAAACGTTCCACCGCTAGGTGGAGATCCGCTAGGAGAAATCCTAGAGGAGTGGTAACCCGCCCTGCTGCAATCGACGAATTGGGATTAAGGTGTCTTTTCCGTCCCTAAAGTCTCGAGCATAGATAGATATTCCTCCACGACAGAATCCGGCTTATTGTCCTAGGGAACCCGAAAGGGTTCTTTTTGGTTTTATGTAAGTGAAAAAGTGGCGATTGGCTGATTATTCTTTTCCCTATCGATTAAGGCAATTTTTTCTAAAGATACATTTATTTTTTCTTCCCGATTATGATATTTGACTTTGATGGTGTCAAAAATTTCCTGAGTCATATCATTGCCTGCCAAACCAAAGTGTGGAGAAAAATACTCATACGCAAATTGGTATCCAAACTCGTGGATATATTCTTTCTGTTTTTCTGTGTAATCGGAAGTGTTATCTATTAGCACTTGTGGAATCCAAGCAGTTCGATATTTTTGAATTGTGTCCATAGCCATGATGTGTAAATTATCCAGAGCAGAATTGCTTATTACTTCCAGAGAAACCATTTTCCAAGGATAGAATTCGAATTTAGAGGTTTGAACAACAATCTTTTTTTGAAGTGAAGCTACGTCTGAAAGATCAGAAATCAAAATAGGAATATTTTCATCTTTAATTTCAAAGTCACCACGAAGAGTAAGATGTGGTGGATAAGATAGCATCTTTTTTGAATTAGTTTCACTAGAAAGAGTTTTTGTTAGTGATGAAATTTTCTCTTCGGACGCGTTATCCAACAAGCAAATACAAGAAAGCGATTTCATTTTTAGTCTATTTCGGGGATGGTGGTGTCTTTGTTTAAGCTAATGTGACTGAAAATTACTCTTGCTGAGAGGACAACCGGCAAAGCAAGAACTGCCATAAGCGGACCACCGACCTGGAAGCCAATCATGATAGCGATAATGGTAATTATTGGATTTAGACCGGTCACCTGTTGCATGATTTTCGGCACAATTAGATTGTTTTCTAATTGCTGAACGACCAAACAAACAATCAGAGCTGCTATTCCATGGTTAGTGGAGATTGAAAATCCAACCAAGATAGCAGGAATAGCCGCGATTGTAGGCCCGATATTTGGTACAAGCTCCAATAGACCGGCAAAAAACGCTAACGGCAGAGCGAAGGGAATACCAATAATGAGGTAGCCAAGATAACTTAAGAAGCCAACGATAAGCATGAGTAGAAGTTGACCTCTAACCCAGTTACCAATTTGGACCTCGAGTTTCTCGGCGATGGTATTGTAAGTAAGTCCTTTTTCTCCAAACCAATAAGTAAGATACTTTTTGAGATTGTGCATCTCTTGAATCATGTAATAGCTTAAAACTATTACTGTGAAAGCCGTGATAAATCCCGAGAAGGTGTCGAGTGCAATGTTTAAGACTTTGCCTGGAACTGCTGCAAACTGTGTACTAAATGAACCATCTACGAACTTTAAGGGACTAACTCTATCAATAATTTCAGGAAGTCTTTGAGAGAATAGCTGCGTTTGCTCTACTAAAGGAGCCGCTATGGAAATTGTAATTGTAATAATGGAACCAAAAATCAATAATAAAATTAATATTGCAGATATTCCTCTTTTTATTTTGTATTTATCTAACCAGTCAACTAAAGGGCATATAGCAAGGGTAATGAGAATGGCTGTAAAGAGAAGGATGATGACCCCTGTAAGCTTGATAAGTATGTATACAAGAGCTAGAGAAAAAAGGATCCAAAAAATACTGCCAATAGAGATATCGAAAGTGATGTGTTTCTTTTTAAGCATTTTATTTTAATTGTTCTGCTAGAGATGCAACCAACTCCTGATTAATACTATCTTTATCATACCAAACTATCCCACTTTGTTTATTGAACCAGACCATTTGGCGACGAGCATAATCAACTTCGACTTTGGTCCACAAATCTGTTAACTGTTCCTTGGATATATTCCCCGCTAAATATTCTTTGATTTGCTTTACTCCAAGACTAGAGTGAATGGGTAGCGAGGTATCCGGATAGTGTGGTATGAGCTTTTTGACTTCGTCAATGGCGCCGTTTTCTAAACGGTCCAGTACCCGTTGGTGGATTTTGTTTTCCTGGATTTGCTTATCGACTTTTAGACCGAGCCAGAGGAAGTTTTGATTTTGGTCGTGAAATTGTTCTGGATTCCGGGTCAAGCCCGGAATGACGTTAGTTTGCTTGAAGGAATATGAGATTTCGATGGCACGGATGAGGCGACGGGGATTGTTTAGATCGGAATTGTTAAGAGAAGAATATTTGCTTGGATTTAGTTCTTCCAGTCTTTTTTTTAGATCTGAAAGGGTTAATTTTTCCAGCTCTGAGCGGAGCTCCTTATCAGGCGGAACGTGAACATCTAAAAGATTTGATGTGATAGCTTTTAGATACAAACCTGTACCTCCAACAATGATTAAGGGGATGTTTTGCTCGGCTGAATCTGTAATTATTTTTTGGGAATATGCAACAAAATCAGACACATTGAAAACTTGATTTGGACTCACTAGGTCTAGGCCAAAGAACTTTATATTAGACGGCAAGTCTGCCGGGATATCTTTGCCCGTGATAATGTCGAGACCTTTGTAGATTTGGCGGGAGTCGGCGGAGAGGATGTGGACTGATTTACCAGATGGATTCCCGATCAGGCTCGCCTCGCTGAAGCTACGTCGAAGCGGGTCGGGAATGACACTTGAGCGAGGGAAAAAAATTTCTTTGGCGATGGAGAGGGCGAGGGAGGTTTTGCCTGAGGCCGTTGGACCGCAGATGACGAGTATGTTTTTCATTTAATATTTACCATTTTATATTTCCCGGATGGATTCCGGGTCAAGCCCGGAATGACAGATATTATTGATTTTATACTTCCTGGATTGCCACCACGCTTCGCTCATCGCAATGACGGGTGGAGGGAGACCTGCCTGCCGGCAGGCAGGTTCCTAGACTTCGCTCGGAATGACACGTTGTTGTTAAATTTATTTATGGGACTATGGGGCGGGATTTTAAGTTATCCTTATTGGCGATTTGATCGAGAATTTCCCAACGCTGTTTCTTTACTTTGGCAGGGATATCGTCAGGGTAAAGCCTGGACGAAGCAGTTCCGGGTCTGGGTGAATATCTAGCTACAAAAGCAACTTTGAAGTCAACTTCCATAATAAGATTCTTAGTCTCTTCGAAGTCCTCATCTGTTTCACCAGGGAATCCCACGATAATGTCGGTGCCAAAAACCGCATCAGAGACCTTGGCTTTAATTTGATTAATTAAAGTTAGATATGACTCTCTTGTGTATCCCCTATTCATCAGCTTTAAAATACGATTACTACCTGACTGGACCGGCAAATGAATAAATCGATCAATCTTGGGATTGATAGCTATTTCGTCTATTAACTCATCCCAGAAATCCCAAGGGTTGCTGGTGAAGAAACTAATTTTGTTTATACCGTCTATCTTGCTTACAGCTTTTAGTAAGGTAACAAATGGCGGAGTGTCTTCCGGCTTAAAGTATTGTGACTGGTTTGAGGGAATAATATCGGGAGAAAATTTATCCTTGTCCATAAACATTTTTCGAAGAGCAACACCCACCTTTTCAAGGCCGTAAGAATTTACATTCTGACCCAGAAGTGTTATTTCGGAGTAACCATTAGCTGCCAGCTCTTCGACTTCTTTAACTATGTCTTCTAATGGTCGAGACCTCTCTCTACCTCTAGAAAAAGGAACGATACAGAAGGTGCAGAAGGAATTGCAGCCCGAAGAAATGGGAATAAAAGCTTTATCTTTATCCTTACGGATTGCCTTTTGATTGAAACCTACTTCACTTATCGGAAGAATTTCATCTATCTGAGGCAAAAGAGCTTTGATCTCCTTTTCGTTAAAATGGAGCATGCAGCCGGTAAGTATAATTTTTGGTTTGGGTTTGCCCTCCACGGCGGGGAGGCCAAGGAAATATTTATCAACATTTAGGAGGAAGCCGGTAACACGGTCTTCCGCTGATTGTCGAACAGAACAGGTATTGATGACGATTTCGTCTGCTTCCCGCCAATTGGAAGTTTCTGAGTAACCGCGGGCAAGATAATCACCCAGAAGTCTTTCTGAATCTGATTTGTTGGCTTGGCAACCAAAAGTATTTATGAAAACTGAAGGCATTAGGCAACTTTCTTCTTCAAAGGTTTTCCAACATGAAAGTTGATAACCTTATGACCTTTGACAACTTGACGTTTGTTTTCGTTTCCAAAAGGAACTACTTGCTTATCTTCGACTTTACCGATGTAAAAAGTTCCGAAACCTGAGATGACGACTTTTTCACCTTTGCCCAAGGCGGCAATGGATTCTTCAAAGAATGAGTCGACTGTCTCCTTGACGGCTTTCTTGGTCAAGTGAACCTTCTTACTGACGATGTTAATAAGGGTCTGTTTGGTCATTAATTCCTCTTTCCGGGCAGAAACTTTAATAATAATTTAACTGATGTTACCATCTAAATACGTCTCGTGCAAGTTTATCAATTACTTATCCAGATGGATCCCCGCTTTCGCGAGGATGACAATTCCTGGATTGCCACGTCACTTCGTTCCTCGCAATGACGATTTAGCTGGCGATTTCGCTGGCACGAGTTTCGCGGATAACGTTCACCTTGACGGTGCCTGGGAAGGTCATAGTGTCCCTGATTTCATCCCTAATGGCTTGAGCCAAGATAATTAATTGCTCGTCTCCTGCTTTACTAGGATTAACAATGACTCTAATCTCGCGTCCGGCTGAGATGGCATAAGCATCATCGACCTCAGGGTGTTTGCGGGCAATTTCCTCCAGATGTCGAATGCGTTTACCGTATTCTTCGGTATTTTCATGACGAGCGCCGGGGCGACTACCTGAGATAGCATCGGAAATGTAAACAATGACAGATTCATTTGAAGTGAACTCTTCATCTTCGTGATGTTGAGCCACACAGTCAATAATGGTCTGTGGAATATTAAATTTCTTAAGATAGGCAACTCCAAGCTCAACGTGATTTCCGTCGCCTTCGATAATTTTTCCGATGTCGTGTAAGAGACACCCCATGCGAACAGTGTCAACATTGGCTCCAACCTCGCTTGCTATCTTGATACCGATTCTTGTCTCCTCCAAGGTATGACTAATCATGTTTTGGCCGTAAGACGTTCGGAATTTGAAACGACCCAACATTTGGATAATTTCTCTATTCATATTGTAAACACCGACAGCGTGACAAAGCTTCTGACCTTCTTGAAACATAATTTGTTCAACATCTTTCTTTGATCTTTCGAAGTATTCTTCGATACGAGCTGGATGAATACGGCCATCTTTAATTAAATGAATTAATGTTAAGCGAGCAATCTCTCTCCGGACCGGATCAAAACTGCTCAGCTTAACTTCGTCGGGACCGTCGTCCATGGAAACGTCACAGCCGGAAACTTTTTCGAAAATGCGAATATTTCGTCCATCTTTACCAATAATACGACCTTTGGTTTCTTCGTCCGGGATTGGAACGGTAGAAATAGTATATTCGGCAACGTAGTCGGTGGCACCCGATTTCATGGCATCTACAAGGATTTCTCTAGCTTGGTCCTCTGCAACTATCTTGGCTCTTTCCTCAGACTCTTTGATCGCTCTGGCAGCTTCAACAGCTGCTCTTTTCTCGACCATGGAGATAAGCTCCTTTTTGGCTTGTTCGGTGGTAAGAGAAGCTATCTTTTCCAGCTTTTCGACCATGGAATCGGCTTGGGTAGCGATTTTAGCCTTAAGCTCTTCGACTTGCTTAGTCTGGGTATCAATGTTGGTCTTTTCTCTCTTAAGCTGATCTTCTATAGCTGTAATACTCTGTTGTTTGGTGGCTAAATTCTTGGCTCTGACCTCGATTTCTTCCAGCTGAATACGGGCGTCTTTGATAGCCTGATCTTTGAGCTTAAAAGCTTCATCCTTGGCTGAAATGATAATCTCTCGAGCCTGGGACTGAGCGGTTGCTTGAGCGGCGGCGATGATGGCGGCTGTATCTACCGAAGGGGCTTGAACTACCGCAGGAGCTACTTTTGCCGGTTCTTGAACCAGAGCTTTTGGCTCAGGTGCGGAAACTGAGGCTACAGGTTTTGTTTTATCCTTGGAGGAGTAATTCTTGAAAATATTTGACCTAAAAATTGAGAGTATGGACATGGTTTAGATTAATGATTAAATCTAACCGTAGTTGAACCACCAAACACGCAAAAACAAGTCGCTTTAGCGACCAAACTGCCACTTAGCAGGAGAAAAGGGTATTTTTTTGTTTAATTTGAGTTCGTACATTGCGTAATTTTGATTGACCAACTTGATTAGTATCTGTATTTTAGTCTTCTAACCAGTCTGAGTCAAATACTTTTTTGATTGCCTGGCTATTGTAGCCTCGTTGGTAGAGCTTGGAGATCAGTTTCCTCGGGTCTACTCGGGGATATTTTCGGCAATATCGGCTAATTGAGTCAACTTCCAGCTCTTCATAAGCTTGAGATTTTAAGACTTCAGAGATAATTTCCCGATCTAATCCAAGAAATTTTAACTTTAAGGAGATAATCTTGGGACCATAACCCTTGGAAAGCTGTCTACGAACAAAAGCTTCGGCAAGGTATTTATCGTTTAGATAACCACTTTTGGACAAATCGTCCAAAATTGAATCTATAACCCCTGAAGGATCTAAGAAATTGAATTTCTCAGCCCTCAAGAAAAGCTTATCCCTTAGCTTAGCCCGAAAATAGGGCCTAGCTACTAATATCTTGGCTGCGTAGCTAACTAGAGACTGCCTAAAATCACTTTTCCGGCTGAATTCCTGCATTTACCTTTTCCATGACTTGAACTTTGATTTTCTCAATCATTTCCGGTCTCTCTGCCAGGGTGGTTTTGGCCGATTCTCGTCCTTGGGCAAGTGTCTCACCTTCGTATTTGATGAAGGAGCCGGCTTTCTCAAGTACATTGTAGGCAATAGCAGTATCGATAAGATCCCCTAGTTTACTTATACCTCCAACATTTAGAACATCGAACTCGGCGGTTCTAAAGGGCGAAGCAACTTTGTTTTTCACTATCTTGGCTCTGTGACGAGAGCCAATAATTTCATCGCCTTCCTGAATATTGCCGATTTTGCGCATGTCGATACGGATGGATGCATAGAATTTAAGAGCTTTACCTCCGGTAGTGACTTCCGGATTGCCAAACATCACACCAATCTTTTCTCTAAGCTGGTTCGTAAAAATGACAATACATTTACTTTTGGCAATGGCACCAGTGATTTTTCGAAGAGCTTGACTCATAAGTCTGGCCTGAAGACCCATGGAGGAGTCTCCCATTTCGCCTTCGATTTCGGATTTGGGTACCAAAGCGGCAACAGAGTCAATGACTACCACGTCTACTCCGCCTGAGCGAATTAGGGTTTCGGCAATTTCCAGGGCTTGTTCCCCGTTATCCGGCTGTGATAAAAGAAGTTCGTCCAAATTTACTCCGATAGATTTGGCTCGATTCGGATCCACAGCATGCTCAGCGTCGATAAAGGCAGCAATGCCACCGGCCTTCTGGGCTTCAGCGATGACGTGGAGTGCGACTGTCGTCTTACCGGAAGCTTCCGGGCCGTAAATCTCGACTATACGACCGCGTGGAAAGCCGCCGATACCAAGAGCCAAGTCCAAACTAATAGAGCCGGAAGAAATGACGGGAATTTTTTCACCAACCTTATCGGAACCCATATGCATAATGGCACCTTCGCCGAACTGCTTGGTAATTTGCTGCATGGCGATTTTGACTGCAGTAAGACGGGCTGAGTTATCTACGTGTTCACCGACGGACTTGGCTTCTTTATCTTTCTTGGATTTCTTTGGCATTTTCTTCGGGTATTTTGTTAACTAAAGCCATTATAACTATTTGGGTTATTTTCGCAAGATACATAATTCCCTGAATGAACAAAGTTCTAAATAACGAAACTCGCAATGACGAATAAGTGGTAAAATTGACAGGTTCGATTCGGGGTATAGTATAACGGTAGTATGCGCGCATGGGGTGCGCGCGATCTCAGTTCAATTCTGAGTACCCCGACAATATGCTTGGTAATATAATGGTTCTATGAAGAAAGAAACATTGTTTTCTATGAAGAGCTTGTCAAAAATGTTGTCAGCAAAAAATTTCCCTGTTTTCACCACCATTTTCGTTTTGGGAGTGTTTTTTGGGCTTGTGGGGTATTATGTCTCCCAGAATAATCGAAAAAGTGATTTAGACATGCTAGATGAAAAAGATCTGCCTGAACAAATTCAGACCCGAGACACTTCTCCAAATCAACCAAAGCCTAGTACATCAATTGTAAAAGCACCAACTATACCTGCCGATTGGAAATCTTTTACAGATACCGACCCTCAGTTTGGCTTCAAAACCACGCTATCTTTACCACCAGGATTCTCTTTTAGATTCACCGGGTCAGAGTTTACCATTCAAAATGATTCTACTGCGACTGAACTTTGGGATTATTCAAGTTCCGTCTTTGCTGGAAATGCCGGCACCAAAAACTACTATGATGGTACATCTAGGAGAGATTGGTATCGCAGAAAACTTGATGGTGAGTTTGCCATGAGTGATGAATACCAGAAGAAACGTGGGGATATCCTAAGTGCTTCTGAGATATCCACAGGCTCAACCTCATATTTAAAGCTAAAAGTTAAAGATATGAGTGGGCTGGTAACAACTCGATTCTTGTATGTCCAAAATGGTATTGTTCACATCTTTATGCCGGCTTCTGAGGAAGCTAGCACCGCTTCGGCAAAATTTCCACCCTATGTCGGGACTGTATTTCTATCACTTCGGTCTGCCCTAACAAAATAGGAGGGTGTAGAATCAAGCAGATAGAAAATCCTTAAAAACAGGAAAGAGGTGCACAAATGGCTTTTAGAGCTTGCGGACTGTGTAAGGGATTGAAGGAAGAGGAAGCTGCCGATGTAGAGATTGTTATTCAAGTACATGAGCGTTTGTATAAATATCTGGTATACAAAATGACTTGTCACTATATCTCAAATCACGGATATGTACCGTGTCCGGACTTTGTAGATGCTATATTGCACGGTGAAATTGTTGAGATTATTAAAGTCAGAACAAATGGTACAGAATTACCTTCTGAATATGTCCCCTGGTATGAAAATCACGATTACTCACCAATTGGATATTTAGTCGGTGAGTATAACGTTGGAGAAGTCGACCAAGAGGTCTTATCTAAACTAAATGAACTAATGGTAAACGCCGAAGGTGCTTCAAAAGAAGAATAATAACCAATCCGACCGCAAAAACGCGGCCGGATTTTTTTGTGAAAATTATTTCTTGGGAAGGTATGAAGTAAATATGGCTCCCATACCCAAACATAAAGCAATAAGACCGACAAAGAAACCCAGAACAGGGATACTTGTAAGTAGACCCATGGCGATGGCTCCAACCACTAAGGACCAGACATCACTTTCTTTTTTACTCTTTGCCAAGTTCTTCATGATCCACCAGCCAAGGGCAATGGTGGAATAGATTGTCCCGGTAATTATGGCCAAAACATACTCAATGATCAGGACAAAAGCTAAAGGTACCCCGATGAAAGTCATAAGAAGAAGAATAAACACAATAGGCGTCAACATAAGTACCGCTAAGCCTATTAAACCTGTCACAAGCGGTTTGGAAACAAGAATTGCTGTACGATCCTCAATACCTTTTTTGAGGAAATATAAAAGGACTAATCCCAAGACGATGTAAGTTATGACTGAATAAATTTTTCCAAAAAACATTACGAAAGGTTTTGGTTCTCGATTTTTCTTCTCCGGAGTTTGTCTTACAATTTCATGTTTGAGAATCTCGCCTTTTACATTTGCAGCACTTACAGAAGCAATACCGGCATTATCAATATAGTACTCAAAATTACCACCTATCCTGGCCGGATCCGAAACAGATATTTTGGTGGCTGTAACTTTGGCGTTCCGTAAGAGCGAACCGGTAATATCAATCTTGTCACCGGCTCCCAACATATCTCTGCCAAGGGAACCGCGCAAGTCTACATTCTGCACTCCAAAGAAAATATCACCTTTTACCGAAGAAAGCTTTGATAAAGATAGATTTTGAGCCAGTGAATATAAATTACGAGTAATCGTACCTGTTATCTCGATATTTTGAGCTACAACTCTTATATTGCCGTCGACGTTGCCATTGACCTTAATTGACTGAGCTGCACAAAGGATATCTCCTTTGATATTTCCATTTACCACCACATCCTTGCCTGCACACAACAAATCACCATTTATGTCCGAATCAACAGTGAGGGTACCACCACTAATTAGGACGGATTCGTCAATTTTCTTGTCTTTAGGTAGATCTAAAACGTTGCCTGACTGAATAAATACAGCGTGGGCAGGGAAGGAAAAGAGAAAAATAAATGTTAATGAGGAAAGGAAGATAGCCAGAGTGCGGCAGATGTTTTTCATACTACTTATTGTATAGCAGAGCCGGTTGGCCGTAGTCAAAAATCTTGATGGGGAATTCTTCTCTGTTGAGCAAATCGGAACCAGTGTAAGTGAATCTGACAACTAGTCCATTTCTGGTCTTGTCGGACCACATTTGATCGAAGACCAAGTTTCCCAAAGAATAATAGATGGGCTTGCTTTTGTATTCTTCAAACTCCTGAACCCAGTGGGGGTGATGACCAATGACCAAGTCGGCACCGGAATCAATAGCTAGATGAGCCAAATATTCTTGTCCGGAATTGTGAGAACTGTATTCGCTTCCCCAGTGAAAGGTGGCTACAACAAGATCAGACATCTTTTTGGCTTCAGCGATTTGAGTCTTGATATTTTCCGGAGTGGCAGAAGTAACTTCCGATGAGACGGGTCGAATATCGTCAAAGCCGAGGAAGGCGATTTTGGTGTTTTTGATGGTGAAAATATTTGACGGAGTTGGGTGGTCGCGGGGGTCCACCCCCACAGAGACAATATTATTCTTATTTAAAATCTCCAAAGTCTCAGTTATCCCCTCTTTTCCCTGGTTATCAATATGGTTGTTGGCCAGATTCACAACATCCACTCCTGCGGCGAGTAAACCTTCGATGGACCGTGGATCCGCACAGAAAACCATTCCAGAATCAGACTCTTTGCATCCAGAGCGAAAGGGCGACTCCAGATTCACCAGAGTTAAATCTGCTTGGGAAAGTAAAGTTGATATTTTTAAAAAAGGCCAAGTGAAATCTGAATATTTGAGCATGCGAGTGTTCACAGAACGACCAAGCATGACGTCTCCGCCGAAGACAAGGGTGAAGGAGTCGTTCGAGCCGGTAGATTGCCGCGGAGTACCTCGCAATGACGGTGTGTCGGAAATCAAAAAATATGAGGTGACATCTTTGGTGTCTCTATTGAATGCTGACGAGTCGGAGTGAACGAGAAATTCGGGCTTGGAACCATAGGAATTAATTACACTTAGTGCAGAAATGAGAGATATTGGGGAGTCTATGTACTCAGAAGATAATTTTTCTAATTCCGAATAATTAAGATTGGCAATTAAACTTTTTGTTTGGCTGTCCCGCTTTAATGATTCCTTCTGAGACAGACCATGAGAGAAGTCGATGGAGGCTAAAATGGTAGAGTTTTTGGAAACTTCAATTAATTTTTGAGTAAATATTTTGAACGAATTAGGATCAATTTCTTTCTTTAGTGCCAAAGGAACAACTTTAGTGTTCGGTAGATAATATTTAATAAATGGCAAAAGACCGGCTACACCGTGCTCCACCTGCATAGCGGTGTCGTCTGTACATATAATCTTGGAATCCAAAAATATCTTTTGAATATCTAGATCAACATCCATTTGACCAAAGGGAGTCTCCCAACTATTTCGTGAAGTAACAATGTCACACTGGCCGGTATTCGCATGATTTGGAGAAAGAATAATAATAGTTTTAGGTGACTGCCTCGCCAACATCGAAATGCCTTCTGCAATAATGGTGGAAGCAAGTAGATGGTGGGGTAGGATAACGACACTCGGAATAGAACCTCCAATACTTTTGTTTTCGGCTACGGCGTGGAGAAAAGTACGATTGTCATAGGCAAAGTCTGTGGAGAAGGTTGGCTTTAGAGAAATTGTTTTTCTGGGCTTATAAGAAAGTAAAATGTTTATTCCAAGTACGATAAGTAATAAGGACAACAGAAGACCAATTACAAATCCAGATGGATTCCGGGTCAACCTGCCTACTAGCAAGGCAGGGCCCGGAATGACAAGATGCTTCTTAAGATGCTTCATTTGATACTCACGGTTCCGGCAGGTGAGAAATTGAAGATTGACGGAGCCTTGAGTGACTGAATAATTGCGTTCTCCGACCTGTAATCCCCTGCCGATATCACTCGAGCATAATAGGACACACTACTCCTCGTATCGCCCTTGGAGACACAGAAGCTGACCTTCTGACCATTGATATCATAGGGGTATAGATAGGCATTGCTAATCATGGATGACATGGATGTAACAGGTTTCAGACCCGACGGAAGGATGTCTGTGACCTGATAACAACCATCCTGAGTAATGGCGGCATAAGTAACCGGAAGAGTGACTTTGACAAGATCAGACTCAGAGAACACGGTTGTATCTTTACCTTTGACAGAATAATTTCGACTAACTTTTACCGACGGGTCTACAGTTGCTGTTTTGGGATCCAAGGGAGTGAAGTAAGCAGAAGTTATCCCCACACTGCCTACAATATCAGAGAAAGTGATATCCGCCAAGTCTTTGGGTGAAAGTTCCAGCTTAAATACTTTTCCTTTTTCTAAACTCTTAGTGACTTTTTTACCACCCAAAGTGTAAGCAAAAGAGACAGGCTGAGGAACAGAATTGTTAACTTGATTCTTGATGGATATTAATTCCGGCGAAACTAATAGAATATCTTTGGCCCTATTACTTAAGGTATAAGCCAAAAGACTATCAGCTTCTTTCTCACTTAGAACTGAAGCTAAGGCAGAAGTAAGAGCGGTGGCTCTTAAAAAGCTATCCTTATCATTTCCCACCTTCATGTAAGTAAGATTATCTTGTGGGATGGCAAACTCAGATATTAGTGAACGATAGGTATCAGCCGCATTCTCGGTATCTCCAATGGCGGCTTGAGCTAAGCCAATATAAATCCTAGCCATAGGCGAAAGATTTTTGGTCTCATCGAGACGGTTTATTAAAAGAAGAACCGGCTCATCCAGAGAAGCTAGACCGTATAGAGATTTGGCAAAGCCTTCCGAGTCCTGAATTTTTGAAAGATTTCTATAGAAATAATTGGCAAGACCTACTCTATCAACTTTATCACCAGCCAAAGCAGCCACAAAGGCGGATAGTTCTAAATCTGAACCGGAGTATGGAAAGAGAGCGTAGCCACCTTCACCAGTCTGAAAGGAAGTTAGGTCCAATTTTTCCGGAATAACAGTATCATCAAAACTTTTTTTGATAATTTCTTGAGAAAGAGTACGGGCAATTCTTTGATCCAAACGATCTCCCCATGTATATGACAGATTCAGTAGTGGAGGGTAGAAACGCCCCAAACTTAGGTCTGAAATAAATATTCCGGTAGGAGAATTTGAGGATCCGACAGGCTTAGTCTCAGCAGTAAGAGCCGAACTTTCCGTTTTAGCAACCTGCAATCTGGATGGGATAACGGTAAGGCTACGAATAAGTTTGTCAGACAAACTTCCGGAGTTCCCGGTGAAAGAAATTTTATGGATACCTTCCTTTAGCACTCCAAGATCAATTTTGGAAGATTCAAAAGCTTTAACTGAGAATGTTTTGGAGATTCCTAAACTATCCGACTGAACCACGACATTTACGTTTTCCCCAGTAGACAATCCTTCACCATAGACACGAACTAAAATCTGTGGATGATCTCCGATGACATATTCAGTATTCATGACGGCATCGACAAAGAGAGGTTGTTTGACGATAAGTGGAGTTTGAGCGACACCCACCTTCAGATCTCCCGTGATTCCCTGAGATGTGATTCTCCAGGAAGTAAGATTGTCGGGAAGCTTCACGTCTACTGAGGCGCGACCATCGGCACCGGTCCTGACACTACCAAAGAAGGCATTGTCTACAAAGAGTTCACGGCCCTTGTCGTTGTGAACATAGAATCCATCAGCAAAATAAGTGCTGAGTTTCTCGACCGTAAAGTTGTAGACAGTATTAATTCCCGAATAATTTTCGATGGAATAAATATCCTGATATTTACCATTTACGTCCAGATAAGAATCCCCTACCTTGGCTTCCAAAGCAGTCATCCATCGGCCGTTGATAAATAAGTTGTGTTCACCGGTCACTCTAAGGTGATTGTTTATTACAAGATAGCCAGCTAATTTGTGAACAAATGTCTTGATAACTTTGGCGCTTACCAATTTATCTGAATCGGAAGAAGTAAGAGTTTTGACTTTATCTCCGACTTTAACATCTTCAATATTCTTGGTTTTTCCATCCGACATGAGAATCTGAGTCCCAGGCAAGAAACACCCACCACCTTCAGCACCACCACTATCAAGGGGATAACGATGAGATTGATAACTTGCAATGATGTCCGAATCGAGCTGAGAATAAATTCGGGAAAGTGGGTCCAAATACTGGCTGTAAAGCGCGTAGTAAGCTTCATCCACAAAACTAAGATTTACTTCTGCCTGGGCAGGACTCCCGGAAAAATCCTTGGCCAAAACAGAAATCTTCGCAGTATCCCCCGGAAGGTAAGTTGCTTTATCTTTGGTCACATCCAAGGAGAGTTTTTTGGAACTTGTGTCGAAATACAAACTCATATTTTCTGCAACCTCATAAGTCTTACCGGTGAAACGAACCGCAGTAATATTGATATTTGGCACAAAAATATCAGAATATTTGAAACTAATACTGTTACCTGAGGTAATCTGATAAGACTTGATGCCTCGTTGGGCAAAGAGATAAAGGAATTTATCTGAGGAATTGGTAACTAATTCCGACTCACCTTTCATCAAAGTAAGACTCACTTGTTCTCCTACCGAATACCTATTTTGGATTTCACCTGTTTTGTTCGTTTTTAGATACAGGTAACTATTTAGGTAGTTGTCACTAGCGTAACCGGAAACATAAATATCCCGAGAGGTAACTCTTCCTTGATCGTCTGATGCTTTTAGCCTTACGTTGTAGGACTTGCCTTTGGTAGCAGGGAATGAATAAACAGCTTTCCCGTTTGAATCGGTAGTCAGTGTGATGTCAGCGATTTTATTCTGGACTGTGCTGTACTCGTATCTGGGAGTAGTAATTTTATTAATAAAATCGTAATAGGTGCCAACTTCTTTCTTTACATATTGGTTTTCCATGAGGTCACCTGTAATTTGTCTGGATGGAGCGGGGGCAAAAAGTTCTTCAATTGGAGTACCTTGAACATATTTATCAGTATCAACTAGCCTCAAATCTACCTCGACATTGCCTGCTTGGTCCTTGGTAGAAGACTTGGAATTTCCAAATACCAATGAAGAGTCAAATACTGAAATAGAGGTGTTAGTGTTTATTTCCCCTTCTTCCTGAAGAGCAGAATAGACATTGATATATTTAGATTCCGGAGAATAACTGTAGGTGTTATTCGAGACACCAGCAGTGTAATTGAAGCTGTATTTCCCCATTGAGTCGGTGGACATTTTTCCTTCATCTCCCCCTATGCTGTACTTGAGATTCATGCCGGGAACCGGAGAGCCCTCGAAGAAAGTTGCCTGGCCGGAAAAAGTGACAGTGTCACCGATAATGTAGGCCTTTTTCGGTGAATTCAGAGAAATCTTGTATGCCGGCTTGGTGTAGGTCTCTACGGAGAAAGAAGAACTGGAAATAATGTTGCTGCCGAGCTTGAGATTTACACCGTAGTAGCCAGGATTGAAATTGGTCAGAGGTATATCTCCGATAAAAGTACCCAAGTCACTCGTCTCAATTTCTCTGGAAAATAAAACAACCGGGTTAAAATCCCAATTTGAGTAATCTGTCCTGGTAACCTCGAGGGTGAATTTTTGTTTCTGGCTTAGATTATCGCGATCTCTAAGTAAACCCCAGAACTTTAGAGTGTCTGTAGGAAGATAAGCGGGACGATCGGTATAGAAATAATTCCAGTATTTATCCGTCTGTCGGCGAGAATTTTGGTATGAAGCATCGTAGTAATAACGGGAGTTTTGAAGAGGTAGGAATAATTTACTATCACCCTTGGAAACAGTGGCATATTTTATATCTGATAATTTATCCAGAGGAGTATCAAAAGAAACTGTACCGTCGGCGACTGAAGTACCCTTGACCTCACCAAGAACAACCTCGGCTCCTGAAATGGGACCGGCAGTCTTCAAATCGTTTACCCAGACGACTGTTTTGGTACCACTGACCGAGAGATAGGCCGAGATGTCGGTAATTTGTATTAGGGCTTGGGTAGTGACATTACCAATATTAAGTTCGACAATGTAATAACCTTTTGGCAAGGTCTGAGGAAACATCACGTAGGAGGTATAAGTTTGCTTCTGGATAGGAGTATTAAACTCGAGTACTTTGGTGAGACCCGAAACCGGACGGCGATTGTTTCGAAGAGAGTTGTTGGCCCACGAAGGAATGGAAAGTTTGGTAATTAAATCCGACAGAAAACCTTGAGGGGGATCCTGGTAGACTTTCACTGTGACATCGGCACCGCCTTGCGACGAACTGTACAAATCAAGGGCCGGTGTTTCGGCCTGAGAAAATTCGTAGAAACTTCTGGAAAGATTTAATTGGACTTGGTCCCTACTGGCCGGCTGGGTTTCGAACTGAAAAATATAATCTTCCTTAAGCGAGTCGGTACTACCCTTTAATACGACACCTTTCTTAACTTTGACTGTATACAAGGTGTCCGGAGCCAGCGATTTGGGCACGAAAGATAAGGTTCTGGAATGTCTCTCAAATCGGCCTTCAACATTTGGGGTGATTTCGAAGTTATTCGTTTTGAAATTTATGTCTTCCCAATTGTCATGGCTAAAGGTGACTTCGATACCGGAATTGAGGGGAACGTAGGTGCCTTTGTCTCTGGGAAGAGACTGAACAACCCGAAAATCGTTCTTCGTTTGAAATGCCCAGGAAAAGGTTTTGGCTTGTGAAAGAATCTTGATGCGATAAAGGCTGTTATCATTTAGATTGTTTTTGGGCTTAATGCTAAATTGGCGTGAGCCAACTTCTCTAACATCAAAATCGATTTCGGGGAAGAAGATGATGTTCTTTTTGACATCTGAAACCGACAGGTCTTTGTCTGACTTCAGGGTGAAGGTAGTGTCTGTGAAGGCTCCCAGGGTATCTTCTCTGTCGGCTGTAAGCACCAAGCCGGCATCAGAACCTAGCCTCGAACGGGCAGAACTTCGAAGATAATTGGACGCAAAAATAACACCAAAGACGATAACAGCTATTCCTATCAGGGACAAAATGGCATTCCTAACACCAAAAGAACGTAGCCCAGATTTGATTTTTTCCATGGATAAGGAATTTTAGACTTTTGTAGTTGATGTGTCAATTTAAATTCAATCAACTCAAGCCTTGGCGGTAATGCTGTGATAAATGTTCAAGATGATGTGGATGCAGAAGATGATGAAGATGGAACGGTAGTAGCCGGCAGTCGGAGAGAGTGAGGTGAAGAACAGGGAGACAAAAGTGAGGATGTAGAGAGGATACTTTAGTTTCTTCAGTAAACTACGTATGAAGCTTGTACCTTTTGAAATAGGTCCGGAGATCTTGGGATCCATGGCTACCGAATATCTTACAGGCTGTACTACGGGATTGACAACTTCTACTTCTTCACCGGGAATGTAGACGTTTGAATAAACAATGTCTTGACCATTGCTGATAATTGTTGAGGGGAAAATAAAACCGGTGGATTGAGTTTTTAGACGATAGGTGTCCGGCTGAGGACTGACGGAGTATCTGCCTTCAATGTCAGTAAAATCCGTGGCTAGATTACCAGACTGGGAATATAGGAGGACATAGGCACCGAAGATGGGCTTGTGAGAAATACTGTCAAAAACAAACCCGTCTCTCTTCCTCTTCAGAAAGACCCTGCCGGTGATAAAAGTAAGTCCAGTACCAAAGTAGTTTAGACCGAGCTTGGACAAAGCGTTTAGAAAGTCCAGAGGAAGACTGGCCAAACTCCGACCAGTTTCGGCATAGATGGGGAGAAGGGATTTGATAGCAACAATGATAGAAGTGAGTGTCCCATAGGTGGTGACGGCGGCGACAGAAGTAGCCGAGACTTGAACAACCGCTTCCGAGACTTTCTCCGAACTCTTGATGATGACCGGTAATGGCTCAGGGGCAATTTGGATAGAATTCTTAGCTACGGGTAGTTCTACCTTAGTGACCGAGGTTTCCGCGGCAAGAACCGAGGGAAATATAAAGGATTCGGTGGCAGCATTGACTCTGACCCGATAGTCACCGGGAGGAATCTCTAAAGTGATTTGACCATTTTCATTCGTCTTTTCTCCGATAATATTGTTTAAAGCAATTTTGAATTGTTCGAATATGGATAGATTTTCCTGTGTCCCCGAAGAAGCTGTATTAGTAGCAGACGGCTCGGTAGCGGTGAGAGTTACGGTTTGAATAGTGATGGGTGGGGAATCGGTGAGAGTAGTCGGAGCAACGGGGGTGACCATGACACCGACACCACTGACAGGCTGACCGTTGACGTCGTTTACTTGAATGGTAATGGTTTGAGTGGGAGTGGGGGTAGGAGTAGGAGTATCTGCTGGGGTACTTGTAACAGTGGGAGTGGGGGTAGGAGTTGGAGTTGGGGTAGGAGTGGGGGTAGGAGTTGGTTTAGAAGTGGGTGTAGGTTTAGGAGTGGGTGTAGGTTTAGGAGTATTCTTACCTACAACCAAGGTGAAGCTGATAGGTGAGGAGTTACCAACTTCATCAAGGCCTTCAACAGAAACTTGATAGACGGCGTCGGCGAGCTTGGAAGCAGCAATCAAAGAGAAAGTGTTGTACTTGTCGCAAAGCTGTTGCAAATTGTCCGTTATGGTTTTTCCATTACAAGTGTACAGAATCTTGGTGAACTGGTATGAGGTTGTGGAGTAAAAAGAATATACTCCGCCGGAATATTTTTTTAGCGTTACATTGATTGTTTTGGGGCCGGAGGCAATCTTGGGGCCGTCAATTGTTTGTTTCTCTTTAGGATCACCACCACTCAAGCGGTCGGTGAGTCTACCGGAAAGAGTAAGAGTTTTGGTAGTGATTTTGACAGTGGAAGTTTGAGCCGAGTTGTTTACTTTTAAATTACTAAATGTCGGGCCGGTTCGGTCGACATAAAGATTACGAGAAACGACATTTTCGTTACCTACGGCGTCAATAGTGTGTAGTTTCCATTTAACCTTTCCAACTCTTAACTCACCGTCATTTTCACCACCGTTACTGTCGCTACTCCAGGCGGAAGAAGACTTGGTGTAAACGCTGATGTAGTTGTTGTTAGCGTCACTGTCACTAAAGTTTTCAAAATGGACAACATATTTGTCCGTGATATAGTCGGAGGTACCGGAAGTAGGAATATTGTCGATACTAAAGTCACCTTGGGGATATCCGACTCCCAAAGAAGGATTGTCTACTTCTAAGGTGTATTTGGAAATGAAGGTGGTGGCATCTGTGGTCGTTCTCCATCTAAAAGTGGGGCGACCGGTGTTGATGTAGATATTGTCGGAGGGGGTGACGTCCTCTGGGGTTGAAGGACCCGCGGTATCAATAGTGACTGACCCCGCAGAAGAGTAATCCGACTGATTGTTTACTGTGTCGTAAGCTTTTACTTTGAGATACCAGATAGCATCTGAGAGATTTGAGGTGTGGGTGTAGGAGTTCGAGGTCGAAAGAGCAACGTTTAGATCGCAACCGACAAAGAGAGCGCTTTGGCACCAGAGAACACCGTAGGCAGGGGTGGCTAAACCAGAACCGGAATCAATGGAGGCAGTCCAACTCCAAGATGGTGTTAGGCCTGTAGTGGGGGTAATGGTAATGGGAGTGCCCGGAGTAGTTGGATTTGTTCCGTCTACTATGAAGGCAACTGAACCTGAATTGGCTGTTGTATATGAACTTTCAGCTGCACTACTGTCGATGGCTTTGACTCGCCAATAATAATTACCGTCACTTAAAGTTTGGCCTCCACTACCTACACCATAGCTTCCACCCCCCGCCACCTGTCCTACCGTGAATGAGGTTGCACCTTGAGCGGCAAGTGCTGAAGTGTATGTGACTAGTGGTGAGCCAAATCCTGCCGTATCATCGATATCGATAACATATTTTATGGTATCTGCTCCATCCGGATCTGATAGTGTGAACGTTAATGTTGGAGTATTGTCAGCGCCATAACTACCATTAACGTATGATGCTGCACCCAAGCTTGATGGAACATTTGGAGCTTGATTAGTGAGAACTTGGAAGTCGGTAGCTGACTCTAAATTCCCTCCATAACTAAGCCACGCAGAACAGAGTGATGATGCATTACAGATTCTTGACTGCCAGTGGTATAAGTTGTCAGATAGCCCGGAGAGCGTGACCGTGCCTTGAACAGGTGTTCCAGTATATGAAACAGTATTTGTATGAGTGGACGAGTTGGTAAATGAGGTAGCAACAGGTCGTGCTTCGACTTCCATGGTCAAAGTACCAGTTGAACTAAAACTGTCGATCGTCATTTTTACCACAGCCGTTGAACTATCATTTACTCCACCTGTGGCTACGGCAGTTGAACCATCGGATTTGTATTGCAGAGGACTAAATATAGAGTTGAAACGAACGGCTGAGAATGTGCACCAATTGATTGGGTTAGCTGCAGTATCTCTTACAGCATTGCCAGTTGATGTTGTATTTAGACTGCAAGAACCTGCTGCATCAGCATCGTTTGGCCCAAGAGTGGCACCCCAGAATAGATTGAGGGCGCTGATGGCAGTGCCTGTATTGTTGTATGCTCCCCAACGATATTCTCCTCCACCTAGAGCTCCATTGTTCTCGATGTTGAGTCTAGCCATAGTTGGGGAAGTGGTGACACCAAAATAGAGACCGGTGGCATTATTGATAAAATCTGAATCATTAATTGTCACATTCGTACCACTATCGTTCATTCCAGTTATTGCATATTTGAATTTTGCAAAATCTATAGTATGAGCAGCGCTTCCTTGTACTAGGACTGTATTCCAATCATTTTGAGCCGGAGAGGTAGCTGATGCATCGTTATTTGTGTCCCCTCCAACGCTATCATCCTTGGTCGAAGTGAATATTACCGGATTGCCAAGAGTACCATTTATATCAAGTTTTGCTCCATTGTAGACATTTAAATAGGCATAACCGCCTCCAAAAGCTTTAACAATTACCCCTGGATCTATAGCCAAGGTATCATCACTACCATTGAATTGATATTGATCACCTACCATGACATAAGGGATATTGGAAATACCTGCGAATGTTCTTTGGGTCATCGTACATGTATTTGCCGGACAGTTATTGGTAGTTGTACTTAAATAGGTAACACCGATTCCGATGCCATTATATGTATTTATATTTGCGCCAGTTCCTAGGATATCCGCATTAGCACCCGTCCCAAAATTTAGAGTAGAGTCTAGGGAAATAGCTACTGGTGAATACGTATTCTTATTAAATATGTTTCTTGCTGTTGTGAGAGTTCCGTTACTATACGCACCTAGTCCAGCTCCATGTGACTCATAAGTGGAATCATTCATTACAAGATTGGCACCTGATCCCGCTACATAAATACCATTCGAGGAAAAATATGACTTAAGATAATCAATAGTATTTCCACTTGTTGAGAGAGCAAGCTGTGCCCATCGTCTTCCATTACCGTTCGTAGCCCCACCATCGTTATTTGTATCACCGCCATAATTATCATCTGCTGCACTAGTGAATATGGCCTCATTTCCAAGAGTACCGTTTACATCAATCTTGGCACCATTAGAAATATTTAAGATTGAGTAGAAATTCCAGAATTTAACAACAACGCCAGCATCTACGACCAAAGTATCATCACTTCCATTCACCTGAAAAGTAAATGGTGCAAAAAGATATGGAATATTTGATATCCCGGCAAATGTTCTCTGAGAAAGCGAGCATATATTTGAAGGACAATTATTTGCTGTTCCTTCTACAAATTCTGCACCTACTTGAATTGCGTTATATCCGTTTAGATTCCCACCCGTACCTAAGATATCTGCATTCCCACCTGTTCCAAAATTGAGACCTACTTGATCCATGTCTATAATTATTGGAGCACTACTATTTTTGTTAAAAGTATTCCTTGCGGTAGTTAACGTTGCAGCATTAAACACACCTATTCCATTTGAATTGGATTCGTATGTAGAATCATTGATAGTGAGAGAAGTTCCAGAATTACTAAAATACATACCGTATGCTGAGTAGTACATCTTCAAATAATCTATTGTATTAGCTCCAGAACCCATCCAAAAATGGTTCCAGTTCCCTACTGCAGGAGTTGAGCCTGCACCATCATTGTTAGAATCGCCTCCGTAAGTATCATCTCTCCATGATGTAAATATTACAGGCTCGGCAAGCGTACCGTTAATATCAATTTTTGCACCATTGTAGACATTTAATAATGAATATCCTCCAATGAATTTAACTATTACCCCAGCATCAATAACTAGTGTGTCATTTGAACCATTAAAGTTAAATGTATTAGAAGTGAATACGTAAGGGATATTGGAGATACCTCCAAAAGATCGCTGACTGAGAGTACATACATCGGCTACACAATCGTTTGCAGTACCATCAACAAACTCTATGCCAATACCTATGGCATTGTATCCATTCAAATTACCACCCGTACCGAGTATATCTGCATTACCACCAGTTCCTAAGGTCAGTGACGTGTAGTTTATATCAATGTCTATTGGAAAGCCTGCGTTTTTATTAAATGTATTCCTGGCCGTGGTCATAGAGGCAAGGTCATATAGTCCTATCCCATTATTGTTATTCTCTATAGTTGAATCATTTATTGTTAATGATGTTCCAGATGCAGTGACCCTCATTGCCAAGTCTGCATAGTACAATTTGAGAAAATCAATAGTATTGGCTCCTGTGCCAAGATAGATGCCGCCAACATTCCCTCTAGAAGGACTTGTTCCAGACGAATCGTTATTTGTGTCACCTCCTACCGTATCATCTCTTATTGATGTAAACACGACTTCGTTGCCACTACTGCCATTAATATCTAGTTTGGCTCCGCCATATATAGAAAGGCCAGTACCCCAGAATTTTAGGATTACTCCAGCGTCGATAACTAAAGTGTCATTGCTTCCGTTAAAGTTATATCCAGACATTACATAATATGGAATATTCGATATTCCGGCAAAATTCCTCGAAGGAATAGTGCAGACGTCTGCTGCGCATGCGGTCGCATTATTACTACCAATACCTATTCCAATAGCATTGTAACCATTCTTATTTGCCCCAGTTCCAAGAATATCTGCTGTCCCACCGGAACCTAAACTTACAGAGCCAATTTCAGGTTCAATAGAGATGGGAGTATTAGTATTTTTGTTAAATGTATTAGTTGAAGTTGTTAGTGAGGAGTTATCATAAGCTGTTATCCCATAATTGTTCGTATCAAATAATGTATTGCTAACAGTACATGTTCCACCTCTACACGCTAATCCGTAATCGGCATATTTAAAGGCAGCATAGTCAATTGTGATTGTGGAGCCAGCATCAGCATAAATACCATTCCATGCACCAGCTGAAGTTGAACTAACATGCTTAAAGGTAATAATGTTTGCCCCTGTACCCGTTGCATTGATGGTTGTTCCAGAAGTTGCAACAATATAACATCCGTTGCAAAAAGTAACATCAATCGCTCCAGCACTAGCATCTATTGTCAGGGTAGCACCAGATGTGACTGATATGCCACCAGTCACATTGTATGGACTGCCCGCGGCGTTCCAAGTTGTGTTGGTTGTGATGTTGGCTGATACATCCGTGGCATAGACCTGCTGTAATCCAAACAAGTTGACCAATAAAAAACTCAAACAAAAAAAGGATGCAACAATAGAAACCCTGTAGATAGTTTTTAACACACTTTTGAACTTAATAAATACCTAAAATAATGATAAGTCTTCCAGGCTAAATAATCAATTTAACTTGTGAGAAAGATAAGTCTCGACGTATTTTAGTCTGTGAAACGGAGTAACACCAAGCTCAGAAATTTTAGTGAGATGAGTCTTAGTGCCGTAGCCGGAGTTTAAATGCCAGTCATATTCTGGGTATTCCGTGTGCAGCTTGCAGAGGAGATTGTCCCTGTAAACTTTGGCTATAATACTGGCCAACATTACCGTGTAACACTTATCATCCCCTTTTATCAAAGTTCGGACCGCGGGATTTGAGAATTTTAGATTGCCATCGACGATATAAACAGTAGCTTTAACTTTGGCCATGAGTCTTTCGAAAATAATCTTGTTTGCCCAGCCCATACCGTATTCATTTATTTCGTCTACTGAAACTTCTTCAATTTTGTAAATAATAGGCAACTTGTTTTTGATTTCGTAAATTTTGTTTCTTTGAATCTCGGTAAGCTTTTTACTCTCTCTTAGTTTTGCGGGAAGTAAGGTTTGAAAAGCCTCCAAATCGTAGTTAATTACGACAGCAGCAGCTACTAGGGGTCCAGCGAAAGCTCCCCTACCACACTCATCGAGTCCGCAAATTTTCATGGGTGCATTTTATAACAAAAGCCCCTCGTGAGAGGGGCGGTAAAATATTATCTGGAGGGTAACCTTTTCCACAGCGCAACATTTTCAAAATCATAGTGGCTACCATAAGCAAAAATAGTAACTATTGCGGGTAGATTTAAGGTTTCCGGATGGGAAGCCAAAAGCAGAGTTTGAATTCTGTTCTTGATTTCCTCCGCTTTGGCGGCGAAATTATTTGACCGATGTTCACCAAAGGATGCTGCGGGAATTTCATCTTTGACAGTGACCACTATCCTACCAACAGGAACAACCCTCTGTCTGTCGTCACAAGTGAATTCGGTGGCAATTTCGAATACGAAGGTTACTTTAGACTTGTAACTTGTCTCCACCAACCTCAGAAGAGAGCGTAGTACTGTTCCATCAGGAATCCAATCCCTCGAGACGTTACTTACAGTTATCTTAATGTTCACAAATACCTCCTTTATGGTTATGGGATATTATAGCATAGGGGTCTTAGGCAGGTATACTTAATCAATGATGGATCATGTAACCGAAATAAAAATGAATTTGGAGGAAGTGGGTAGATACTTGGAATCCAAAGGCTATAAAGTGCAAAAATTGGAGCAACCGTGGAGACATGTGGTGGGCTTGGTAAAATTTGAAAACGAAAAACTGTTTGTGAAAATGGCCAGTACTCCAGGGATTGGAGATAGGACGATAAATGAAGCGGCTTGGAATAGGAATACGAATTCAGTATTGAAAAAATATATTACTACTTTTAAGACGCCAAAGTTGTTTGATGAGGGGTACTTTCAAGATAAATACTGGTTTATAGGTGAGTATGTCTTTGGAAAGCCTTTGGCAGAAGTGGATGGTAAAAATTCCGATATTTCTGATAATGATTTGGAAAGGTCGGCGGAAATAGCTAAAAATATTTTGAAGATATCCGAACTTGGACTTTTACCGAAGGATGCAGAGCATTTTAAAGTAATATGGAATACAAGAATTTTTGATGTTGCAAAAGAATGGTCAAAAATCACAAAATATAATACAAAAAAACTACTTCGATATATTGAAGAAAGAAAAAACAATATTGAGATTGGTTCCAGTCACGGAGACTTCGTGCCCTGGCATATTATAAAAACAAAGAATAACAAATATTATTTAGTAGATGGAGAACACGGGCAAGTGGCAGGAGTTAAGTTTTATGATGTGGCGTACTTCTATCATCGAGTGTATACGAAATTAAAGCGACCCGATCTGGCGGAAAAATTTTTGACTAAATTTAAAGAAATTTATAAGTGGAGCGAGGAATATGAAAAAGCATTTGCTCCTGTGTTAGCGAGCAGGATAATGGGTGGGTATTTTGATGCGGAAAGAGATGGGGTGACGAGTGAAAAGTTGAATGAGGAGATGGAGCAAAATTTAACATAAAAAGACCCTGGATGACAGGGTCGATTAGATTAAAGATGAGGGGTGAATTCACCATTCACATATGTAAATTGGTTCATTCCGTTTGAAATCTTGATGATGGAGGAAATAACGTATTCAGGTTGGATGGAAGGATCGTTGGCCGGATCAGAGTTTGACAGGAAGGTAACGATCAAAGATACCAAAGATTTTAGAATCGCCGGATATTGTGGATTGATCAGCCTGCTGGTGTTTAATGGACCCGCGATCGGACTAACATGAACCAAAATTGGCTCTTTGGGAAAAATGCTTCGAGTGGGCGAGATAACAGAAAAGACGGTAGCATAGGAGTACTCTACGTCCACCTGAACGTGTTCTTTTGGGTAAAAGGTTTGGATAGTGGAGATTATTTGCTTAAGGGTGGTCCAGTCTGTTCGGATCTCGGGAGAAAGATTTTCAAACTTAATAACAAGGTGCATTTTTACCTCCTTGGTAAAAGATGAGGAATTATATCGTGGTTGAGGTGAGTTTGCTACAAAAAAACCGCCGAAGCGGAGTTTTTGCTTGTTTGGAAAATACTCCTGGATTGCCACGGAGTACCTCGCAATGACAATTAGCGTTTTGGACTTTGTTTCTTGGAACGGGCCTTGCCACCTTGACCTGGTTTTCGAGTTTCTTTCATTCTGGAATCACGAGTAAGGAAACCTTTGTCTCTAAGAACTTTTTTGTTGTTCTCGTCGACTTTACCAAGAGCGCGGGCGATACCGTGGACAATGGCGTTGGCTTGACCCATAAGTCCTGAACCGGAGATTTTGATACTACCGGTGAATTGACCAAGAGTTTCGGTGGCGAGAAATGGAGCCGAGTAAATCTTTTTTAGAGTTTCACCTTTGAAATATGAAGTGATTGGCTTACCATTGACAACCATCTCTTGCTTGCCGGGCCAGATTCTGACTCTAGCGATAGCGGTCTTACGTCTACCTACTGCAGAAAAGAATTCTTTAGGCATAGCAAAGACACCTTTTTTGACAGGAACTGTCTTGACCGGTTTGACGGCGATTTTTGATTTTTTGGAAAGTTTTTGTGCCATAGTTTTTATTTTTCTGCTTTCTTTTCTTCTTTTTTAACGAGACCCAATTCTACAGCGTAGGGGTGCTTGGCATCGGAGTAAACTTTCAGACGACGCATACGAGTCTGTTGGTTCTTATCTTTGGGAAGCATACCTTTGACAGCTTTTTCGATGACCTTGCGGACATCTCTATCCTTGAGCTGTTGGAGGGAGACTTCTTTGAAACCACCAGGGAAACCGGAGTGTGAGTAGTAAATCTTGTCGGTAAGCTTGTTGCCGGTAACTTTGAATTTGTCTGCGTTGATAGCGACGACAAAATCACCATTATCCAAGTGATCGCCTGATAAGACTTTGCCTTTGCCTGTCAAAAGAGTAGCAATTTGGACTGCGGCTCGGCCTAGGATTTGACCATCTAGATCAATAAGATGCCATTTGTGAGTAACGTCTGAGAGTTTAAGAGTTGGTGTTTTCATATTATTTCTTGATTACTTTCTTAACTTTTTCAATGACTGATTCTTTCTTGGCAACTTCTTTGACAACTTTGGCGGCTTTCACCGGAGTAGCAGGCAGAGGGGCAACTAAAGTTAAGGAAGCAGTGGAAGTAGAGTCACCTTTGCGGATACCAACTTTTTGGATTGAAGTAAAACCACTGCGACGTCCACCCATGGTAGGGATAATCAAATCGACTAACCTATTGGCTATCTTGGGATTACCAAGATCGGCAGCGACTAGACGTCTGGATGCCAAAGTGCCATTGGATGCCTTAGCAGCGAGCTTGTCAAATAAACGCTTAATGACTTTGGCTTTAGCCACCGTGGTGGTGATAGAACCAAGTTCGATAAGCTGTCTTAGCTGAATTCTAAAAAGAGACTTCCTCTGTTTAGTATTGCGGTTTAACTTGGCAATGATTGAGTGATGACGTCGGCCCATAGGTTATTGAATGATTACGCCTTTTTCTGCAGCCTTTTCTACCACTTGCATGGCGGATTTTTCACCTAGGTTTTTGACTTTTTTAAGGTCGGCCAAGGAGAGGGCTTTTAGATCGGCTAATTTATTAATTCCGGATTTCTTTAAAGCATTTAGAACTCTGGTAGGAAGATCAAGATCGTCGACGAAACCGGCGGTGGTGACTTCACTTGCAGATTTTTTCTCGACAACATAGGCTTCGGCAGAGTTTACATAATCGTAGAAACCGGTCAAGATTCGAGCAGCACTTCTGACAGCTTCACCCGGGGTGATGGTGCCATCGGTAGTTAGAGTTAAAACTACTTTGTCAAAATTACTGGAACGACCAACACGAGCAGCTTCGATGATGTAGTTGGCTTTGACGACAGGTGAGAATGAAGCATCTAGAGGGATGACACCAATTTCGTTGGTGGAGTTCTCTTCGGCGGAAACGTATCCACGACCTTTGGCGACGGTAATGACGGCATTAATCTTTGATTTGGCAGAAGTAAGGTGGGCCAGGATGGTGTCCGGGTTGGCGACTGTGACATTACTTGGAAGGTCTAAGTCTGAAGCTTTAACTTCTTTGACACCGGAAACTTTTAATTTGATTTCAACCGGCTCGTCGGAGTCGACGTAGAAATCTAAAGTTTTTAGATTCAAAATAAATTCAAGAATATCTTCCTGAAGCCCGGTAAGGGTAGAAAACTGGTGTGAGACTCCATCAATCTTGACACGAATAGCGGCTCCACCCTCAAGAGAGGTAAGAAGTACACGTCGGAGGGCATTGCCCATGGTGTGACCAAAATTTTGTGGAAGTGGTTCAATAACAACTTGAGCGGAATTAATTTCTTTCAGATCCTTAACTGTGATTTTGAAGTTCGGTTCTATCATTTTTGTTAAATAATTATTAAATGATTATCTTGAGTAGTACTCAATAATAAGATTGGTTTTGATATCTGAGCCAATTTCATCCTTGGTAGGCATACGATCAATCTTGCCTTGGGTGCCGACGCGACTAAGCCATTTGGCGGGAGCATTCTTCTCGATTAGATTTGGAGCAACAAAGTCAAACTTGGCGGCTTTTTCGGGTAAAGAAATAATCATGCCGGGCTTGGTTTGGAAGGATGGGACGTCGACCTTTTTTCCGTTCACGAGTATGTTGCCGTGAGCAACAAGCTGTCTGGCGAGAGATCTGGAGGAGACAAAACCCATGCGGTAACAAACATTATCTAAGCGGGACTCCAAAAGACGAATTAAAACTTCAGCAGTGTTGTCCTTTGATTTGATAGCGAGATCGTAGTAGTTGCGGAATTGACTTTCGAGCACTGCATAAGTGCGTTTAGCCTTCTGCTTCTCTCGAAGTTGAATGCCGTAACCGGAAATACGACCGCGAGCTCTTTTCTTGCCGTGCTGGCCAGGGAGCTGAGCACCACGTTTTTCGATAGGACATTTAGGTGAAAGACAGCGTGCGCCTTTGAGATAAAGCTTGACGCCTTCTCTTCGACATAGTCTGCATTTTGGATCGATATATTTTGCCATGTTATGTATTGTTTAGTGATTATTAGACTCTGCGGTGCTTTCTTGGGCGGCAACCATTGTGGGGAATTGGAGTGGTGTCGGCCAGCATATTAATTTCTACACCGGAGGTTTTCAAAACACGAAGAGCGGCGTCTTTGCCAGGGCCAGGTCCTTTGAGATAAGCATCGACAGAAGTCATACCAAGGGTTTTGGCTTTGCGTAGTCCTTCTTCGATGATGGTGGTAGCAGCAAAAGGAGTTGAACGTTTGGCACCTTTAAAACCACAAGTTCCGGCTGAGCTCCAACAAATGGTATTGCCACCGGCATCGGTAAAGGTGACGTAGGTAGTATTAAAAGTTGATTTGACAAACATTTTGCCCTGTCCACTCTTGAAGTGGATAGCGGAAGCCTTTTTAACTTTGTTAACTTTTGTAACGTTAGCGGCTGGTTTGGTGGTTGATTTTTTTTCTGGCATGTTTGAGTATTATTTCTTTTTGGCTGGTGCTTTGGCGGCAGCTGGTGCGGCGGCTGGGGCGGCTTCTTTGGCGACGGCTCCGATGGTTTTTCTCTTTCCTTTACGAGTGCGGGCATTGGTCTTGGTTCTTTGTCCTCGGACAGGAAGACCCATGGAATGTCTGACACCTCGATAGGCTTGGATGCGTTTTAAGGTTTCAATGTTATCGCGGATAATTTTTCGAAGTTCTCCTTCGGTAGGATTGGTCTCGATGGCGGCCTGAATACTTTTTAATTCTTCACCGGTAAGATTCTTGGTGCGGATGTTTGGGTCGACTTTTGCTTTCTTAAGAATATCAAGAGCAACTTTGGGTCCTATACCAAAAATGTAGGTAAGGGAGATGTTAATCTTTTTTTCGTTTGGAATGTCGATACCAGATAGTCTAGGCATATTTTATGTGTTTTATCCTTGGCGTTGCTTATGGCGGGGAGTGATACAAATGACCAACACCTTACCATGGCGTTTAATAATTTTGCAATTTTTGCAACGAGGTCTGACGGACGATTGAACCCGCATTCTTTTTTTAGTTTATTTAAATAATTGTTGTAGGGGTGAAACGGAAATTAGTTCGATCTATAAACTATCCTGCCTTTGTCCAGGTCGTATTGGCTCATTTCGAGCTTTACTTTGTCCCCGGGCATTACGCGAATACGATGTAATCGCATTCGTCCAGCAAGATGAGCTAAGATTTCTCTGCCGTCATCAAGGGTTACCCGGAACTGCATATTGGGTAGCGCCTCGGAGACGACTCCGTTTACCTCTGTCATCTGATTTTTTGGCATAAAGATGTGCAAACGGTATTGTATCAAACCTAGCCACAATTTGCTAGGACCGAAAACAACACCACTTTGTTTGCCAATTGTAACACAGAATAGCCACGGGTGGGTGGGTACAAAAAAGCCCACCTTTTGAGTGGTGGGCGGCGATTAGTGAATGGTGGGGGGAGGGGGCTCGGGGAATTTCCAGAAGAGATTAGCCAGTCTCCGGGCCAGATTCTCATACAACAGGTTCCAGTTCGGGGAACTTTTCCTTTTAATAGAATTTAAATCTATGGGATTAATAAACCAAGCCGGCAAATCTACAGGCTTACCCAGAAGGACAGGGATCATGATCTTTTCTTCTTTGGCATGTCTGGCGATTTCTACCAAAGTATCGCTTTTGAACAGCTCAGGACTCGCGATGACCACTATGGCAAAACTGTCCTCGATTAAGGTCCACTTACGCTCGTCTAGAGTTCTCCTTGAGTCTTTACCTGCGTAATATTTATAAGTGGTGGCTTTAAAACCAGCGTAGTGAAGCTTAGTAAATAAGAAAATAGCTTCAGTTTCGGCGTCTGAACCGTTCAAAATAAGAATTGGAGATGCCAAATATTGCCTCCTAAATTTCAAAGGATGTGAATGAAGGAATTCTAGCATTAAAAAAGCTCCCCGAGGAGCTGTAAAAAGCAAAGAGCCTCATGCATTGCACGAGGCTTTTTTTATAGTACTTTTCATCGGTCAGACCTTTTGGGTATAAACCCTATTTGGAAGGCATCGCCTCAGTGTGACCATTTTGGGTGGTCCCATGAGTCTGACTTTCGTCCGCGAGGATTAGTAAATCCCCGGTCTTGCTCCAGGAGTCTAGATCAGGAGAACCTGATTTTTGACTAATTAAAAAAATATTCCCCCCTCAACATTGGGTGTTACGACTGTTCGACTTGAATAAAAAAATTTTTGGCTTGCCCCCGGAAAAAAGTCTTCCAAATTTAATGGTCACGAGTAAGGAGACGGGTTAGCATCCCCTGACTGGTGACCATCGGTCTGAATTTCAAAGTATGGGTATAGTATACCACTATTATAGGTCTTTGTCAAGTCTAGGCTCATTTAGGCATAAAAAAGCCTATCAGTCGATAGGCTTTGGGTTCAGGAAATTCCAAGAAGACGCAACAACTTCTTTAGTCCTACTAACTCAGGCTCAGGCTCTGACTTGGAAAGCTGATCGTATAGACGACACAGTTCGTAGTAACCCAAACCTTGAAGGACTTCGTATCCTGCCCAAGAAAAGGCAGCAAAACTATAATCACCCTGAATGGTGTGAATTGTACCCAAGGAGTTGTTAACCAGAACCTGGGTGCCTGTAAAGTCGATTGATTGTTCTTCAAGGGGGCTGTTTTTAGGAAGGAGTTTGTAGACAAGCTTAACATTCTCCAGACTGAAAAGATGAAAATCAGAACATTTTCCGCAAAGGGTGCCTAAATTACTCCCTTCTGTTTTGGCGCCACAATTGCCGCAGATTCCGGGTCGAAGATTAATATTTTTGAGCATTTCTCCTCCAATGAGAAAATTGTTGGATTTTTAAGGAATGATTCGCAATATTCTAGCACTTTTCACTTTCGGACGATGCCGTGGTCGGTGGGCAAGTACTATAACTTTCTTTTATTTGTGGCTGTGAGGATTTTGGGGCCTTGGGCGGTGATATAGACGGTTTCCTCGTACATGGCGGTGATAGAACCGTCTTGGGTAGAGAGCGTCCAGCCATCGGTGTCTTCGACTAGATGATAATCGCCCATGGAGACCATGGCTTCGATAGCTACGGTTTGATCGACAGCTAAGATATCCTTTTTGCTTGATTTATCCGCAAAACAAGGAATATATGGCTCCATGTGAAGCTTGCGGCCGATGCCGTGGCCGGTGAGATCGCGGACCACATTGTAGCCTTCAGCTTCGACAACGGTCTGCATAGCTAGACCAAGGTCATAGACGGTGTTCCCAGGGTTCGCCATAAAAATGGCGGCGGCGAGGGAGCGTTGGCTGACTTCGAGGAATCTGGCTACTTCAGGTTTAACGGGTGGGATTGCGACGGTAATAGAAGAGTCCAAGTGAAAACCTTCGTGCATGAGACCTAGATCGACCTTGACGACGTCGCCTTTTTTGAAGGGGGTTTTACCCGGGATGCCGTGAACCATACCTTCGTTTACATTTATACAAGTCGAGTGTTTATAGCCCGGCTCCATAGAGAAATTAGGCTTGTCTCCGCCTTCTTTAATTAATCGGAAACATTCGGCGTCAATTTCCAAGGGAGTAACTCCGGCCTGAACCATTTTTTCCAACTGGCCTTTGATCCACCCCAAACGGGCACCGCCTTCGGTCATGGCTTGAAGTTTTGTCATTGACGATATTTTATGCTTAAATTGCCTAGATTGCCACATGAGTACATTCGCAATGACGGATAATTAATGACTGGATTCCGGGTCAAGCCCGGAATGACAATAGCGTGAGATCCCTCGTACCCTCTTCGGGGTATCTATGGAACTACGCTCGGGATGACACTTCGAGCTTGGAGATGATGGCGTTAAAAATCTCTGGGACTTCACCAACGCCGTCGACATCGATCATTTTGCCTTGCTTGCGATAGTAGTCTATGACAGGCATAGTATCTTTCTCGTAAATATCCAATCTTTCGTGAATAGCATCCGGGGTATCGTCGGAACGATTTTCAGTGATGGCTCTTTTGGCCAGCCGATTTAAACTTTCCTCACGAGGAATATCGATATGAATGACTTTATCAATAGTAATGTGGCGCTCGCCCAAAAACCAATCAAGATATTCGGCTTGCATAAGATCTCTTGGACTACCGTCCAGAATAAAGCCAGATTTGGATCCAACCATAGCGGGTTCAATGACTTCCATGACAGTGTCGAAAGGAAGAAGTGCCCCGGTAGTGAGAAGATCGGCAATCAGCTTGGCTTTCTCAGAGTCGCCTTTGGCAAATTCACGGAGGAGTTTACCTGAAGAAATATTCGTTAAGCCGTATTTTTCGGCTAATAACTTTGCCTGTGTGCCTTTGCCTGACCCTTGGGGTCCGAGAATGATTATGTTCATAGTGAATTAATTTATATAGATTCCCGATCAGGTCGGGAATGACACTTAATTAAAATTTTAATATTTGGAGTGAGATTCCTCCACTACGGTCGGAATGACGAAAGTTAATCTAAAAATTTGTCGTAACTGTACATGTAGAGCTGAGAGTTCACTGTTTTCAAAATTTCCAGAACGACCGAGACGACGATGAGAATGCCTGTACCACCAATAGCTAGTCCAGCAATCCCTGTCATACCTGAAACGATTGAAGGGAAGATGGCGACTAAACCTAAGAAGGAAGCTCCGACTAAAGTAATGCGATTTAAAACAAAGTTTAAGTAGTCGACAGTATTGGGACCAGGACGGACTCCGGGAATAAAGGAACCGGAAGAACGAAGATCTTTGGCGATTTTTTCCGGATTGAAGACAACGGCGGTATAAAAATAACAGAAGGCAACAACAAGGCCAAAATAGAGGGCATTATATAGAATGGTATCGGGCGCCAAATAAGTAGTTACTGTGTGAGAAAAACCGGATAAAAATGGTTGAGTGGATGAGGCAAAGACCCGACCTAGTAAATTTGGAATTAACATAAAGGAAACGGCAAAGATGATTGGGATGACGCCGGCTTGATTGAGCTTGAGTGGCAAATGATTGCCGACAGTAGAGGTAAAGGAAGCTCCACGGCGGGCGGACTGAATGGGAACTTCGCGGACAGCTTCACCAACGCGAACGATAGCGTAGATCGAAGCAATGGCAAAGAATAAGAAGATGAGGTATACAAATATTTTGGAAGGATCGATGGTGGCAATTGTCTGTGCGGCGGCGACCGGGAGACGACTAACGATACCGACAAAGATAATCAGACTAATTCCATTTCCAACACCGTATTCATTTAGCTGTTCGCCAAGCCAAATGAGGAATGAGGTGCCGGCGGCTAGAGTGAAGACAATTGAGGCCAGCTTAAGAGGGTCTGCTGTGGTCGTAAGCCCCTGGTTGCGAAGTAGAAAAATTAGAGCGATGCCCTGAAGGAAACTTAGGGGAATGGTAAGTAGACGTGTGTATTGATTAATTTTTTGGCGACCATAGTCCCCTTCTTTCTGGAGCGCTTCCAAAGACGGAACTACCATGCCAAGCATTTGCATGATAATGGAGGCGTTGATATAAGGGTTCAGTCCGAGAGCCATGACGGAAAAATTCGTCAAGGTTCCGCCTGAGAATACGTCCAAAAGAGAAAGAAAAGCAGAACTATTAAAAAGATTCTTGAGAGCGTCTAAATTTATGCCAGGTGTAGGAATGTGGGCGACCAAACGGAATAATAAAATAACTCCGGCTGTAAAAAGAATACGGTTACGGAGGTCTTTAATTTTGAACAAGGCACGCAGAGGAGCTAATATATTATTCATATCGTGAGTACTATTCTATCAGTTCAAACTTACTTTAGAAGTTTTCCTTTAAGAGGCTAGTCTATCCAGTATAACAATTCTCTGCCAATACAGTTCGGAAGTTCCTTGAATTGGCCGACTAAGGGCAACGTCTATTTGGTGTTCAACCATAGCTAAATGATTTCTGAGACCATCTTCATTCATTTGATTAATAAATTCTAAAAAGTCAGTTCTTCTTTCCAAGGTTTCCTCAGATGTAAGACCTGTGATGGGAGTGGACATTTCAGACAATGACCGATCTTTAGACAAGAGAAGAAATCCCTCCTCTGACCGGGCAATATGATTTTTGGCAGTTAGTACCGCTTTGGTAAAAATAGTTTCGTTTTTGAACACCAGGCGATATTATATAAAAAAACCCACAGATAATTGTGGGTTTGTAATCTCACTAAACAACCTCTTCTTCGTTGAAAAAAACCAACCCTTCAAAGAATTTTATAGATATTTGTCCCCAAGAAGCTCGTCCGATGGAACTAACAGCTATTAAGCCACCTACGATATCTCGAACCATTTTGCGATCATTGTAGCCGGTAGGTCTGTCGGAAATAACTTCGACTACGGTCCACTTTGTTCTTACCACTTCACCCTCAGGCGTAATCATACAAAAATTGTTGTGATCAAGCACGAGAGTTGCACCAAGAATAAATATTTTTTCTTTTAATTCCGGTGTGACATAAAAAGTCTGTCCGTCAACGTGGTCGAAAGGTGCTCTAATTTTGACATGAGTAATCATGTGTCTCCAATCTAAATTTGAAAGTTCACTGAAATTGTAACAAAAAAACCCACCGGGTGGTGGGCTATGTGTTGGAGTCAGATATTTCGATAAGTGCCAACAGTAGGAGTGGCAAAGTCGTAAATAGCTTTTCGTTTTCAACTAGTATGTTGCTAACGGAAATGGCGGCCGGGAGAGGGTGAAGAACATCGATTGGTTTGTACCCCAAAACGATTCTTTCGGTAGGTGGGATGCGAGCTTCGAGATTATCTTTGATTTCTTTGAGAAAGTCCTTTAACTGTTGGGTCATGATCTTTGCTTGGCAATCGAGAATAATGCCACTCCATTTTGATTCATGGCGGTAATGCGAAAGAGCAAAGAAATTACGATAATTAGCCCAGGCCATCAAGTACTCAAACAATTTTTCTTTCGTAAGCATTGTCCCAGATTGACGTGCGTGACCGATACGAAGTTCAAGTATCGTAAGGTTTGCAAGTGCATCGTCGATCTGTTCACTAAGAGATTTGAACATTTTTACCTCCAGAGATTTATTCGCCGGTGTCGATCCAATGAGATTTCTCCTCGCGGTTAATTTCATACTCCGGGTAGGTAATATACATAAATGGCTCACCAACCCAAAAGTAAAATAGCCAGATCAATATCAGAATCCAACCCAGAAGAGTAAATCCCAGCAAAGCAAATATGTAGTGGATTAACCATGAGACGAGGATGCCGAAGCCTCCCACAAAAAATACCGGGAAGACAACCCACATCCATGCCTGGCGCCACTCTTTATCGGAACCGGGACGGAATAGAGTAACGATGCCGACAAAAACCAGATGAATTGCCATCTGAACAATCTTAAATACACTGCCAATGAGCTCAATAACAAATTGGATCGTTTCTATGGTTTCCATTATCTAACCTCCTTAATTTAATGTTCTGGGATATTATAACACCCATAATAAAAAACCCACCGGTGAAGGTGGGCGAGTGCCTAGAGGGTTTTGTAGAACTCTTCTAGTCCGAGAAGAAGATATGGATCTAAATTTGAACTAAAAGAAAGGCTTACAAGTGCAGGAGTCAAGATCAATATTTCGTAATCAGGATTGGATGTTCGAAGATATTCTATCTGATTTGATAAATATTCCTTCAGCGCCGAGGTCATGTTTTGATTGATTGCATCTTTTAACATGCCCAGCCATTTTTCATCCCGACCATCCTTAAAGCTTAAAATTTCCTTAATTCGTGCAATAAGGAGGATAAAGACATCGGCTTTAGTAAATTTTTCACCGAGTGCTCTTTTGGCTCCAAGAAAAAATTCGGTTCCCTGTAAATTAGAATTTGCTTTCCCTAAAGCATTTTGGGGTGTAAAGCTCATATTTCCTCCGATTTCAAAGTGTTGTTTTTCTAGAAACGTTCTGGGGTATTATACATCAGAAAATAAAAATCCACCCTATATAGAGTGGATTTGAATTAGACGATCTCGAGACTGAACTTGAACAATGCCGGTAAACATATGAACCATTTGGTTCCTTCTGCGTTGGCCGGTTCAATGGTGGCGCCTTCACTGGCGCCAGAGTGAATTGCCCAGTCCAATATAGCCTCAGAGGCTTCTTGGGGGGTGGCGGATGAGAAGTGGATGGCGATGTGGAACTCGGTCATCTCGAGCTTCTCCGGATCTTCGGATGTTAATTCGGTCAGCTGATAGATATGACTGCCGACAATATTCGAAGAAACAAACCTGGCTTGTCCCCAATCTCCGTTCACCCTCAGCCCTTCGAACTCGACCCACTTAATTTCATGAAAGAAATGTAAGGCGCCGTTCATCATTCCTGGTCGAACCAGGTAAGCCGAATGATTGTCTGTGGCCGTTCCCAACAGACTTAAACTAAACATAAGTTGCCTCCTAAGCAATAGATAGAATTACAATGTTCTAGGATATTATACTACTAAAATAAAAACCACACCGGTTAGGGTGTGGTTTGGGATCATTCGAACAAGTTGGTGCCGATCAGCCAGGGGTGCCAGTTGTTTTTCGATGCGCTTTCACGTATCTCAGCGACAAACCGATCTTCCCAGGTTTCGCGACCGAGAGGTGAATTGTGACGTGCGCCCTTTGGGAGTACAGCGAGACCGCGCCGATGATAATCGATATGGATATCAGAGATGTTGGTGATGCCGTACAGCTGTCTTGTGTCGAAACCAACCTGCCTAAAGACAAAGGCAAGCTCGTCCCAATCTACATCTTCAGCTGGCTCCTCCATCTCCCACACATCATCGTTCTCGGAATCGAATGGGACGATACGAGGAGTCCGCCCCGAAAACGCAGCTGCCGTCCATCCATCTGACCCAATACTGCAGGATTCCGGGTAATCTGGATTCGGAACACGATCACCCTTAATTGGCTGGAGAAGATCAAACCCATCAAGTTCAGACTCTCCACCAACAGCCAATTGGCCATCTACGGCGTGAGTCCCCGCCGTGGGGTGCTGAAAGTCGGCACGGGTCAACTGAGCCATATCTTCTTCGAAACCTTGAAGATACTGCTTCCGTACGGAAGCGGCCTGAGCATTGCGCTCAAGGTAGTCCTGGTGCCAAAGCTCATACTCGGCGATTGCCGAGATGATGGCAAAAATATCTCCACGAGCCTGTCTGAGCATGGATATTAGATGGTCTAAGCGAAATTTTTCGACATAACTGGGCATGATGCCCTCCTTTTTTGTGAATGTGGGCGTTCTAAACGATGCGTGGATTATATCACAAAATTTCCTATAGTTCAATACTATAAACAGGCTCAACTAGCCTTTTAGAATTACTTGGAGGTGAGGACTTTGCCGCCGGCTGCTTCTATGGCTTTGATGGCGCCTGCAGAGGCTGGAACGGCCACCTGAAGGGCTTTGGTGAGCTTACCTGTCGCGATGATCTTGAAGCCACGTTTGGCTTCTTTCTCGCTGACCTTGAGGGCTGTAGCTAAGAAAAGAGGATCAATGACGGAATTGGCTTCAAACTTGTCCAAACGATCGAAGTTGACGGTAATGGGCTGGAGCTTGATGACCTGGAAGCGGTGTTTACCTTTGATGAAAGGAGTACGTCGAACCAAAGGGAGCTGTCCACCTTCGAACCAAAGAGGCATGACGCCACGGGTCTTTTGACCTTTTTGACCACGACCGACAGTGTGACCACCGACGCCGGAGCCGAAGCCACGACCGAGTCTCTTCTTGGGGGTTTTGGAAAGCTTGGGGAGGTTTGAAAGTAACATCATAGGTTTTATTGGTTTTAAGCGCGGGCGGCTTTAAGCATTTGATATTTCTTGGCTAGAACTTCGATTTGTTTAAGGGCTTTGAAAGTAGCACGGGCGTTACTGGTCTTATTGTTGGTTCCTAGAACCTTACAAACAATGTCGGTAACTCCGGCAGCTTCGACGACGGCTCGGACTGAGGAACCGGCAATGATGCCTGTGCCTTTGGGAGCGGGTCGGAAAAGAACTTTGGAAGCGCCGTATTTGGATTTAGTTTCGTAAGGAATGGTACCGTCAACTAAAGGAACCTGGACCAGATCGCGATTACTAAGACGGATAGCTTTTTTGATAGCATCGGCAACGTTCGGGGCTTTGGCCAAACCAAGACCGACTTTACCTTTTTTGTCTCCGGTAACAACTAGAGCCGAGAATGACACATTTGTACCACCTTGGGTCTTCTTACTCACACGTCGAATCTCGAGAACTTGCTCGAAACCTTCGGGAGCCGGTCGACCGCCGCCTCTATTAGAATTATTTGTGTTACCTGCGTATGCCATGTTTTTTGTTTTTTGTTTAGTGATTAGAATTTAATGCCTGATTCGCGAACGCCTTCAGCTAAAGCTTTGACGCGGCCATGGAAACGGTAGGAACCACGATCGAAAACGACAGTGGAAACTTTTTTATCTTTTGCCATTTCGCCAAGCTTTTTACCAACGACACTTGCCATTTCAGTTTTGGTGCCTTTGAAATCTTTCATCCCTTGAGAACCAAGAGCGACAATGACCTTGCCACTTTGATCAAGGATTTGAGCAAAGATGTTGGAGTTGGAACGATCGACAGTTAAGCGTGGTCTTGTCGTGGTAGCAAGAAGCTTAGCACGAATGCGATTGGCTCTGGATTGTTGGGCGGTTAAAAATTTGTTCATATGTTTTAGGCGGCAGTCTTAGTAGCAGTCTTACCTTGTTTCTTAAGGATGACTTCGTCTGAATAGCGGATACCTTTGCCTTTGTAAGGTTCAGGTTTTCTGACGGCGCGGATGTTGGCGGAAACTTGGCCGACGAGCTGTTTGTCTATACCTGTGATTTTGATTTTATCTTGACCTTCAGTGGTAATGGTTACTCCGGGAACTTTTTTGAAGATGACGGGGTGAGAATAGCCAACCGAAAGTGAAAGACCGTCGGCATGTGGAGCCACGCGATAACCGGTACCTACAAGCTGTAAATCTTTGGTAAAGCCTTCAGTGACACCGGTAATGGCGTTCTGTGCCAAGCGTCGAGCGAGACCATGAAGAGCTCGAACAGAGGGAACGTCGCTGGTTCGGGTAAAGCTGATGACATTGTCTTTGACTTCAATCTCAATTCCTTTAGGAAGAACTGATTCCAAAGTACCCTTAGGTCCAGTGAACTTCAAAGTGGTTTCCGTTTTCTCGAAAGTTACGGAAGTTGGTAGATGTAGCGGTTTGCGTCCAATGCGGCTCATATGTTTTTTACCAAATTTGGCAGATAACTTCGCCTCCGAGATGTTTCTCTCGAGCGGCTTTGCCGGTCATAAGACCAGCGGAAGTAGAAATAATTGTCGTACCGGCTCCGGATAGAACCTTAGGGATTTCGTTGTGTGCAGAATAAATGCGGACACTGGATTTACTGACTTTCTTGATGCCGGTGACAGCAGCGAGACCTTTTTCGAAATAACGAAGAGTAATCGTGATTTTGTTGACCGGCTTGGCTTCTTCGATAGTGTAATCTTGGATGAAGGCTTCGGATTTTAAAATCTTAACCAATTCAAGTCTCATCTTGGAAGAATCAACGGTAACGGTATCTTTTTTGGCCATGTAGCCGTTTCTGATGATGGTTAGAAAGTCTGCTGTAGTATCCATATTATTTTGACATTTTAAATACACCTGGGAGTTCTCCCCTGTGAGCCATTTCCCGGAAGCAGAGACGACAGAGTCCAAAAATGCGGATGACGCCACGAGGGCGGCCACATAACTGGCATCGACGATGATCTCTGGTCGAGTGACCTTTGAGTTTTAATGATTTAGCGATTTTGCTTTTTTTGGCCATTAGTTGTTACTTGGTTTCTTCTTTGGTAAAAGGCATGCCTAGAGCCAAGAGAAGTTTAAACGATGTTTGAGGATCCTTCGCGCTCGTAGAAATAGTTATCTCCAGCCCTTGAATCCTCCCGATTTTATCATATTCCACTTCAGGAAACACTATTTGTTCGGGGAAACCGAGGGTGTAATTACCATTCTTATCGAAAGTAGTGCGGGAGACGCCCTGAAAATCTTTAAGACGAGGTAAGACGATAGAGGTTAATTTCTGAAGAAAATCGTACATACGATTGCCTCTCAAAGTGACTTTGAGACCGACAACTTCACCTTCTCGAAGATTAAAAGCGGCGATACTGGAACGAGACTTGGTCTCTAAAGGAGCTTGACCGGTGATGGTAGCTAACCAGGCCTTAGTCTTCGCTAATAGTTCCTTATCGGTTTTGAAATCTCGGGAACTGGTGTTCACCGTAATTTTTTCAATTTTTGGAACGGCCATTACAGAATCGATCTTCAACTCTTTTTGAAGAGTAGGTCGAATTTCTTTTAGATATTTTTCTTTAAGAGTTTGTGTCATTTTGTGGATACAGAACTGATAATCTGGCGACATTTGTGACAGACTCTAACTTTAGGGGTCTGGGATGCATCAAAGCCGACGCGGGTGGGCTTGCCACATGAGGGGCAAACGAGAGCGATGGAGGCGACGGAAATGGCTCTGGGGAGAGTCAAAATGGTGCCGGGCTCATTGCCTTTGGGCTTGATGTGTTTTTTGTACAGGTTAATACCTTCGACTAAGACTTTTTGATCGGCTGGAAGGACTTTGATGACCTTACCTGTACGACCTTTGTCTTTGCCGGCGGTGATTTGAACTGTGTCGTTGGTTTTAAATTTAAACATGGTCTTTTTTATTTATATAGATTCCCGATCAGGTCGGGAATGACAAGGTTGTTGTTATACCACTTCTGGTGCTAATGAAGCGATTTTGGCAAACCCGGCATCTTTGACCTCACGAGCGACAGGTCCGAAGATACGAGTACCCAAAGGCTGCTTACCAGCGATGGAATCAATAATAACGGCAGCATTGTCATCGAAACGGACGTAGGTACCATCGTCGCGGCGGGTTTCTTTGCGAGTACGGACGATGACAGCTTTGACAACTTGCTTGTCTTTTACAGCACCACTGGCATCTGAACCTTCAACGGCGGCAGTGACGATGTCACCGATGTATCCAAAACGGCGGCGTGAACCACCATGAACAAGAATGACTTTGATCAATTTGGCACCGGAATTATCGGCTACTTTTAGGACGGATCGTAGTTGTATCATATTATTTTTGTGATTATCCAGCGTTTGGTTTTGCTAATTGGTCGGGTTTCTTCGATGCGGACGCGGTTACCAACTTTGGCACCTAGTTCGTTGTGAGCAGCAAAAGATTTGTTGACCTTGGTTCTCTTGAGATATTTAGGGTGAACTTTAAAACTAATGACATCGACGATCGCTGTTTTTAGATTTTTGTCACTTTTGACTGTTCCGAGTAGGTGTTTCATATTATTTGGTTTTGCTTAACAATTGAGCAATTTGAACTTTGGTCTGCTTATGAGCGTTGGTATTTTTTTCTTGTCCGGAACGGATATTTAACTTTATGTTGGACAATTTAATTTTTAACTCATCAAGAGTCAAGGTGTTTTCGGTGGTTTTTGTTTTAGGCATTTTCTTTTTCGATAAACTTAGTTTTAACAGAGAGTTTGTGTCCAGCTAAACGAATGGCTTCCATGGCGACTTCTCTAGTAACTCCTGAGAGCTCCATGAGAATTTGACCCGGTTTGGCAACCGCTACGTAACCACTGACGTCGGATTTGCCCGAACCCATACGAGCACCAGGGGTCTTGTGACCAATTGGCTTGTGAGGGAAGACTCTTAAGAAGAATTTTCCGACACGTTTCGTGTGGTGAGTAATAGTACGACGGGCGGATTCAATTTCGTTGGCGGAAAGCCAACCACTCTCTAGGGTTTTGATGCCGAATTCTCCATAAGAAAGCTCGTTGGTGCGAGTAGCAACTCCACCCATACTACCTCTAAATTCTTTTCTATATTTGCGTCTAGCTGGTTGTAACATATTCTTTTTGTATTTTTTGGATTAACTGATGATATCGCCTGAATAAATCCAAACTTTAATACCGACATAGCCTGAGCGAGTAAGAGCTCTCTTCTCGACGTAGTCAATGTTGGCGCGTAATGTTTGAGTAGGGATTCGACCTTGTTTGAATTTTTCAACTCTGGCAATTTCGGCTCCATCAATACGACCGGCGAAGACGAGTTTGACACCCTTGGCTCCGGCAGCCATGACTTTTTCGATAGCCTGGTTGGCAGCGCGGCGGAAAGGATAACGGTGTTCGAGCTGACCGGCGAGACGATCGGCGATAATGGCGGAGTTCATTTCGGGATTCTTGATTTCTAGGGGGTGAAGATTAATCTTGACGGCGTTTTTGGCCTTAGGATTAATTTTGAGTAATTTTTCAAGATCTTTTTTGAGTATTTCAAGTGAAGAACCACCTCGACCGATGACAACACCGGGACGGGAAACGTTCATAAAGATATCAACAGAATTGATGGAGCGTTTGATCTCAATACTGGTAATACCGGCAAGTTTTAGCTTGTTCTCCAAGAAACGTCGAATAGTATTGTCCTCGAGGACAAACTTAGCGTAGGTTCTGAAATTCGCAAACCAGATTGACTTGGTTGGGAAGATGTAACCGGTTCTGAAGGCTATTGGATTGACTTTTTTTCCCATGATTATTTAGATTTTTTGGTAGTTTTGACAACTTTTTTAGCGACTTCTTCAACTTTGGCCTCAGCAGGTTTCGGGAGAGCGACGACCTTAGCAGCTGGAATGCGGACAGTGAGGGTTAAATGAGAAGTGGTTCTTTCGTAAGGTTTGGTTTTGCCTCGACCTCCGATGTGAGCGCGTTTGAGAACACGACCTTTGGTAGCAAAAGCGGAATCAATAATTAGTTTGTCGGGTGAAGCTTGGAACTGTGAAACAGCATTACCAATGGCTTGCTTAATCAATTGAATGATAGGCTTGGCAGCTCTTTTGGAAGTAACAGTGAGCTGTTTGATGGCCAATTGAGCATTACGGCCAACAATGGCTTTGAGAACCAAGTTCGTTTTTCTCGGTGAAGAAAGAACGTGTTGAGCTTTGGCGATGACGAGTTGTTTTGTGTTTTTAGTGGCCATAGTGCTTTAGGTTTTGGTTAGAGTTCTCTTAACGATACGTCCATGTCCACGGAAGGTGCGGGTAAGGGAAAACTCTCCCAAGCGGTGACCAACCATGTCTTCGGTAATAAAAACTTCTTTAAAGACTTTGCCATTGTGAATAGCGAAAGTGTAGCCAACAAATTCCGGGGGAATTTGACTGTTACGAGCCCAAGTTTTGATGGGTTCTTTTTTACCGGCAGCCTTGAGCTTCTCGATCTTAGCGATGAGCTTCTCGTAGACGTATGGTCCTTTGATTGAACTTCTGGACATGATGATTTAATTAAATTATTTTGCGTAACGGTGTTTGATAATAGTTTTATTACTGTATTTTTTGCGATCTCGAGTACGCTTACCGAGAGTGCGTTTACCCCAAGGAGATTTCGGTGATTTCATACCAATACCGGAACGACCTTCTCCACCACCGTGTGGGTGTGAACGTGGATCCTGAGCGACACCTCGAACAGTGGGTCGAATACCTTTGTGACGGGCGCGGCCTGCTTTTCCTAGAATTTCTTCTTTGTGATGAGGATTACTCAAGGCACCAATGGTGGCTCGGCATTTGCCGTCGAACTGACGGATTTCGCCGGATGGAAGCTTGACGATAACAACGTTACCTTCTTTACTTTGGACAGTAGCGGTATTGCCGGCACTGCGAACCATCTGAGCTCCTTTTCCGGGAGTGATTTCCAAGTTGTGAATTTCAATGCCGATAGGAATATTTTTGAGAGGAAGACAGTTACCGATTTTAATTTCGGCAGTTTCCGAAGAAACAATAACATCTCCAACTTTCAAATTTTGTGGGGCGAGGATAAAATCCTTGACTCCATTGGCGTAGACTAAAAGGGCAATATCGGCGGTACGATTGGGATCGTACTGAATAGAGTCAACCTTGGCAGTGAGAGCTGAGCTACGTTTCCAATCGATGTGACGGAGAAATCTCTTCTCGCGGCCACCTTGATGTCGAACCGTTATTTTACCAGAAAAGTTGCGTCCTGAGGACTTTGGATTGTGAGATAAGAGTCGTTTAGGTGTAGTTTTCATAGTGATTATGCTTTCAGAGCGTTAAAAATTTCAATTTTTTGACCCTTTTTGATGTGAACGATCGCTTTTTTGCTGACAGGTAAAGTGATGTGACGACCAGTCTTGGTCGAACGAATCTTACGTGCGGCATGCTTGATAGTGTTGATAGAAAGGACGTCAACTTTAAAAAGATCTTGGATAGCCTTCTTGATTTGATATTTGCTGGCCGAAGGAGCAACTTGAAAAACATATTTATCCATAGCAGCCAAGGCATAACTTTTTTCGGTGACGACCGGCTTGATGATGGTGTTTTGGTGGATTAATGGTGTAGACATGTTATTTGAGTTTTAGGCGACTTACTAAATGTTCGTAAGCAGATGAAGTCAAGAAAAGCTTTGGTGAACTGGCTACACTGAAGGCATTGAGTCTTCTGGCAGAAAGTAAGATAACATTTTCAAGATTGCTGATAGCTTTTAAGAAGTCTGGGGACTCGGAGTAGTAAACAAAGGCGGAGTTTTCTTTTCCTAGAACTTTCAAAGCAGATTTAGTGGACATGTCTTTGATCTCGGAAGTGTCGACCATGGCCAAACGATTTTCTTTCTGATAGAGAGAAAGAGTGCCGATTAAAGCTTTCACTTTCATCTTTTGATTTAAGGATTTAGGAGCAGATTTGATACCGGATGGTCCAAACACAACACCTCCACCAACGTAAATCGGGGCGGAGCGAGCACCGTGGCGGGCGCCACCGGTACCTTTTTGTTTGTAAACTTTTTTCTTGGTCTTGTTGATCTCGCCTCGAGTCTTAACTTTGGAAACTCCACGGTGGGCGTTTTCCTGATAGACATGAATAGCTTGAGCAATTAAAGAAGGACTGACTTCGATATTGAAGACGGAGAGATCCTGAGTGGTAGTGGTTGTTACTTTTTTGGTAGCCATATTATTTATTGAGCTTACTGATGGTAATCAAAGTAACAGCATTGCGTCCACCAGGGATGCATCCGGTGATTTGAAGAATGCCGGTAGCTGGATCGTAGGAATGAACTTTAAGATTTTTGATGTAAGTGTTGGCGTTTCCCATGCGACCTGCCATGTGTTTACCGGGAAGAACACGACCCGGAGTAGTACCTCTACCAATGGAACCAGGAGCACGGCCTCTGTCGGACTGACCATGAGTACGAGGACCACCTGAGAAACCCCAGCGTTTCATAACACCGGACGTACCTTTACCTTTGGATTTGGACATGGCGTCAATGATGGTGCCTGGAACCAAAAGTTCGGAAAGATTTATTTCTGATTTTGGATCTAAAACTTCTTCGGTAAGAACCTCGTGAAGTTTTTTGGGGCCAACAGAAAGTACTACAGCGGAGTAGCCATCTCTATCGACGGTTTTGTTGGTAACGACCACGTGAGGAGAAACCGTGAGGACGGTCAAGGGGATCCGCTTGCCTTGGACGAAGGCTTGAGTCATGCTCTTTTTGTTTGCGTATACTTGATTTAACATGTTGTTTTTTAATACTTTGTATTTACTTCGCTTGCTCGGAAATGAAAATTTGTTTTTTCACTTCTCTCGCTTCGCTTGTTAATAAAGGGGTTTATCCCTATAAAAAATGCCTTGCGAAATTCGAGTTATCGAAAATCGGTAGGGCAGTTTTTTAATAATTTAAAGTTTTCGACATAAATTACATCTTAATCTCGATGCCGACACCGGCAGGAAGATCCAGATGCTGAAGTGAGTCAATGGTTTTGTTAGTTGGATTAACGATATCAATCAACCTCTTGTGTGTAAGAATGGCGAATTGTTCACGAGAATCTTTATCGGTGTGAGGCGAAGCCGTCACAATGATAACCTTCTTCTTTGTTGGCAATGGGACAGGACCAACCACCTGGGCGCCTGAGACCAATGCGGCCTGAATAATTTTCTTGGCGGCCTCGTCAATGACACGATGGTCAAATGATTTTAGCTTGACGCGAATGCGTGGTTGGTCTGTCATATATTGTTAAGAAGAATAAAGGTGCTAATTTCTATTGAAACTTTAAGCGATAATCTTGGTAATAACACCTGCTCCAACTGTGAGTCCACCTTCGCGGATAGCGAATTTCTGGCCTTCAGTCATAGCAATTGGTTGAATGAGTTCAACGGTCATTTTGGCGTTGTCACCAGGCATGATCATCTCTACACCTTCGGCGAGCTTCACTTCTCCGGTAACGTCAGTGGTTCGGATGAAGAACTGAGGTTTGTAACCAGTGAACATAGGAGTGTGGCGACCACCTTCGTCTTTGCCTAAGATATAAGCTTCGGCTTCGAACTTGGTGTGAGGTTTGATGGAACCGGTTTTGGCTAAGACTTGTCCTCTTTGGACGTCATCTTTTTCAATTCCGCGGAGAAGTAGACCGACGTTGTCGCCTGCTTGACCTTGTTCTAGCTGCTGGTGGAACATCTCGACTCCGGTGACAACTGATTTAGCAGTGTCTTTGATACCGACAATTTCGATTTCTTCACCAACCTTGATGACTCCGGTCTCAATACGTCCGGTAACGACAGTGCCGCGACCTTTGATTGAGAAAACATCTTCAACAGGCATAAGGAAAGGCTTGTCGAGTTCGCGAACTGGATCTGGAATCCATTCGTCAACTGTGTCCATGAGAGTCATGATTTGAGCTTGGGCTTCTTTGTCGCCTTCGAGAGCTTTTAGAGCGGAGACGCGGACAATAGGAGTGTTCTCTTCAAAACCGTATTTAACCAATTTCTCGCGAATTTCCATCTCGACGAGCTCAATGAGCTCAGGATCTGAAACAGCGTCACATTTGTTTAAAGCGACGACTAAGCGAGGAACGTTGACCTGTTTGGCCAAGAGCAAGTGCTCGTTGGTTTGAGGCATAGGACCATCGGTAGCGGCGACGACTAGAATAGCACCATCCATCTGGGCGGCACCAGTAATCATGTTCTTGATGTAATCGCGGTGACCCGGACAGTCGATGTGAGCGTAGTGACGTTTCTTGGTTTCGTAAGGAACGTGGGAAATTTGAATTGTAACTCCGCGCTCTCTCTCTTCAGGAGATTTATCGATTTGATCAAAAGGAAGAGCTTCGGCTAGACCTTGTCCAGCTAAAGTGGTGGTAATAGCGGCGGTTAATGTGGTCTTGCCGTGATCGACGTGACCGATGGTGCCAATATTAACGTGGGGCTTGGTTCTTTGGAATGTTGCCATTTTATTTTATTTTTATAATTATTTTGTAATTGCTTTTTTGGGACTATTTATTTTAGCAGATTTTACGCTAGTTCGTCGGAGATTTCAATAGCTTTGCGGCCAAGCTAGCAGGAAGGTCTTGATAATGGGAAGGCTCCATATAGTAGTTGGCACGTCCCGCGGTGAGAGAACGGATAGCAGTCGAGTAAGCGGAAAGCTCGGAAAGGGGCACTGTAGCAGTTATAACGCGGGCATTTCCACGCTGGGCGGTGCCACCAATTTGAGCTCTGCGACTGGAAAGATCACCAATGATGTCACCCATGTTGGCTTCAGGAGTAGTGACTTCAACCTTCATAATGGGCTCGAGGATGACAGGTGAAGCATTCTTGACGGCGTCTTGAAGAGCCATAGAACCGGCAATCTTGAAGGACATTTCGGAAGAGTCAACGTCGTGGTAACTTCCATCTATAACAGCGACATCGAGATCAACCATGGGGAAACCGGCAATTAAGCCATTGTCCAAAGCTTCGCGGACACCTTTTTCGATAGGTCCGATGAATTCTTTAGGAATAGAGCCTCCAACGACCTTGTTGGTGAAGGTAAACCCTTCGCCTCTAGACTTGGGAGTAACAATAAGAATACAGTGACCGTATTGACCGCGTCCACCCGACTGACGGATGAATTTACCTTCGCCTTGAGCGGTTTTGGTAACGGTTTCACGGTAAGCGACCTGAGGAGCACCGGTAGAAGCATCGACTTTGAATTCACGGCGTAAACGATCAACCAAGATTTCAAGGTGAAGCTCACCCATGCCTGAGATGACAGTTTGACCGGTTTCGTGGTCGGTTTTGATTCTGAAGGTAGGATCTTCTTCGGCTAAACGACTTAGAGCGAGATCAAGCTTTTCTTGATCGGCTTTGGTCTTCGGCTCGATAGCCAGAGAGATAACAGGATCAGGGAAGTTGATGGATTCGAGAACCAGCTGATGGTTTTCGTCACAGAGAGTATCACCTGTTTTGGTCATTTTTAAACCTACGACACCGACGATTTCACCCGCGGTAGCCTCGGCGACTTCTTCTCGGGTGTTCGCATGCATAAGCATGAGGCGTCCCAAACGCTCTCTTTCGCCTTTACTGGCGTTGTAGACAAATGAGCCTGAAGCAATTTTGCCGGAGTATACACGGACGTAGGTGAGCTTACCCACATGAGGATCGGCTTGAATTTTGAAAGCTAAGCCTGAAAAAGGCTCAGAAGGATCAGCCTTGCGGGTGACTTCTTCGTTGGTTTCAGGATCGGTACCGGTGATGGTTGGCTTGTCGAGAGGTGAAGGGAGGAAGTCGACGACAGCATCAAGAAGAGGCTGAACACCTTTGTTGCGGAGTGAGGAACCAGGGAAGACAGGCACGATTTGATTGGCACAGGTAGCGACGCGGAGAGCGGCTTTGAGAGCGTCCATAGAAGGCTCTTTGCCTTCGAGGTACTCACCCATCAGAACTTCGTCAAATTCAACGATGGACTCGATGAGCTTAGCGCGCTCGAGCTCGCATTCGTCTTTCATGTCTTCAGGGAAGCCTTCGGTAACTTCGTAGAGAGCGCCTGTCTCATCACCTTTCCAAATGATGGTCTGTCTTTCCAAAAGCATAATAATGCCACGGAAAGTGTTTTCGACACCGAGAGGTAGAGCCATGACAGCAGTCTTGGCACCTAGCTTCTCATGAACGTCATTGATGGTAGCCATGTAGTCGGCACCCAAAACGTCCATTTTATTGATGAAAGCAATACGAGGAACTTTGTACTTGTCTGCTTGGCGCCAGACAGTTTCAGTTTGAGACTGAACACCTGAACCGGCATCCAAGACGATGACTCCCCCATCTAGAACGCGGAGAGAGCGCTCAACTTCGGCGGTAAAGTCGACGTGACCCGGAGTATCGATGATGTTGAAGCGGTGCTCTTCTTTGAAGCGGGCATTAGGAAGTACAGGAGTCCAGAAAGCGGTGGTAGCAGCGGAAACGATGGTTATGCCGCGTTCCTTCTCTTGCTCCATCCAGTCCATCTGGGTGTTGCCTTCGTCAATATCACCAATTTTGTAGGACTTACCGGTGTAAAAAAGAATTCGTTCTGTGGTTGTGGTTTTACCTGCGTCGATATGAGCGATAATACCGGTGTTTCTAACACGGTCTAGAGGGACTTTTTTTCCTGTAGGAGCGGCCATTTTTGGTTATTGGTTATTGATTAATTATTTTGACGAATTAAACCTCCCCACTGAAGGAGAGTTATTCACGAGGCTAATTTTACCATAATCACTCGAATGACGCCATGTATAAAAAGATTGCTTATTAAAGACCTTGGTGAAAAAATACAGGTATGAATATAAGTGATATGGATCCGGTGGTTATCAATATCCCCTGCCCGACCAAGAAAGAGGCAGAGAAACTTTGTAAAGAGATGCTGGATAAAGAACTGTGTGGCACGGCGAAGATTACACCCACATTCCTTATGTATCCGGGACCGAAGGGGGCTTCGGGGGAAGAAGTGGTTTTGATTAGTTTGAAGACGACCAAAATTAAATTGACAGATATACATGAATTTATTCTGAAGAATCATAGCTGGGGAACGCCGTGCATTGAGGTGATGCCGATGGTGGCCGATATGTGTTAATAAAATAAAACCCCGTTGGTTAGACGGGGTGGGTGGAGTGAGATTGCCACAGCTCGAGTACGAGATTCGCAATGACGGATGGTGAAGGCGAGGCTAAAGCTAGGGAACAGAAGCAAATGGAGGGGTGACGTTTATGCCTCCCGGGACTTTTTCGAAGGTCCAACTAATAAAGCCTGTCCAAACTTCTTTAGTGCAATTGGGGTCACAGAGCTTAACTTTCATATCAACTATAAGATTGATAGTGACAGTGTCCCCTTGAGGGGTGATTGAGTAAAACATTTTTGACAGGGAGTTATACTCTCGAAGAGTTGCACCGTCAGGGACAAAAATTTGTCCATTAGGAAGCTTTTCTACACCGGGGGAACTTTGGGTCCCCAATCCAATTACCAAGAAAACGATAACGAGCAGTAATAATAATGCCAGAAGTATAAGAACATCTTCGGTATCCATTTTAGATCTCCGGTTTGAAGGCTTTGAATATTTCTGCGTCAGGGAGATTTCCCTTGTTCAGCCACATTGTCTCCATGTCTTGTATAGCTTGGTTCAGGTCGGTAACTGCCGGTAAAGGGCGCTCCTCATCACCTCGCATAATTGCATCCCAAATCGGATCGGGAGTTGAGGGAACACCTGAGTACCATCTGAGCAAAAGATCCAGATCCCGTTCTGAAATTTGTCTGATCGGGTCGTTGCCGGAAAAATGAGTGGGAAGGAAGAAAAAATCCGGCTGATAATCGATGTTCACAAGAACTACGTTATCTTTTTTTTGAACCGGTTTTTTCCCGAAAGACTTAAAAAAGCGCATAATCGAGTGCCACACGGGTCACCTCCATTTAGTTATTAAAGAGTTAAACTTTGGGGTATTCTATCAAAAACTGGGGTGTAAATCAACTATAGGCCAATAAAAACCCCGCTGTTTAGACGGGGTGGAGGGAGAAGTTTTATAGCAGGTAGATTGCCGCGCAGCGCTCGCAATGACAGATGATTATTCGAGAGTCGGGAGATTGGTCACGCCGGCTTTTTTGGCCAGATTGCGGACAAAGTGGTGCAAGGCAGCTTCGCGAGCGAGATTTAGGTCTGGATATTGGTACGAAGCCACAAGCTTTTTGACTTCGAGCTTGGCCCGGCCAAATGTGTCCAATTTACCCGAATTTTTCCATTCGCGAGTGGAGCCTCGATCGATGACGCGACCGGGAAGATTTTGCTCCTGCTGGAAAAGTTGCATGGTGATGCGCTGCTTAAGGAAATCTCCGCCTTTAAAATTGACTCCTTCGTAAAATCCGGTAGCCAAAGTGTCTGTGGGTGTTTTCATTCCTACTAGCATGCGACGAGCCATAGCAATGGATTCGGCATCAATAACCAGCTTTTCCGGACTCATGCAAAGAAGTGAGTCGATCATGCCGGCGCCGGAAATCATATTGACACCACTGAGGGCGCCGATGAGAATGGACATGGCTCCTTCGAGCCCGGCTTGAGCGTCGACCGACTTGGCGTCACTTCCTCCCAAATAAGTGTGGGTAGGAACACCAAGATATTTACCAACCTGGGCGTATGAACAATCGATCATGGCAGTCTCGATGGCACCCATGGGAGTGCTACCCTTGCGCATGTCCATAATGGCAGGAGCTCCGCCCCAGACAATGGGAGAACCGGGATAGGCCAGCTGATGAATGACGATGCCGGCGAGCGACTCGGCCGTGTGCTGAACAACGGAACCGATAAGGGTTACGGGAGCAGCGGCACCGGCGATGGGCATCGAAATCATTTCGGCCGGAACACCGGCTCGAGCGAGAGCCATGAGATTGCCGGCACCAAAGTTTGACCAGATGAGAGGAGGAGACGGACAAACATCAAAGACAGCTCGAGGATAACGCCGAAGATTTCCGGCACTGCCGGACATGATAGCGAGCATCTCAATCATGTTGCCGATGTTCTTGTTAGAAAATGCGCCGGTAACAATTGGCTTGGATGAGTGAAGAAGGACGAGATAAAGTCGATACAAATCCTGAATCTCCTGGGGGACATCGCTACAGACGACGGCAGTGGACTGGGCGTCGTACTGAGGAATACCTTCGGCGACTTTGATAATTCGAATCAAGTCAGCAGTTGTAGCTTCACGATGTTCAAGAGTTTCCGGATCCAGAATATTGATGCCGGAAGAACCCGGATCAAAGTGGACTGAGTCTCCACCGTAGTGAACAGTAGGTTTCCCGGCCAGATCATAAAGCCAAAATTCTGAAGGAACCGAGTTCAGCGCCAGACGAACGACATATTCAGGAATTTGAACAACCTGAGTTTCTTCGTTTACTGTGGCACCGGCAGAGGTAAGTAATTGGCGGGCTTCCAAGTTCTGAACTTTAATTCCCGGCTTCATAAGCAACGAAAAGGCTTCGCGAACAACCCGCAATACAAGATCGTGATCTAGCAATTTGAGACTGGGTTTCATGAGATCTCCTTAAACAAAAAGATTTAGTCAAAGTACTGGGGTGATTATCTCATATAAAAAACCGGCCGCGTGAGCGGCCGATAATGGATTAGGGTGAAGGAGCTTTGGCTTGCACCGTGTCTATTTTTCTAAAAAATCGAACACATCCGGATTCAAGATCACACAGTCATTGACCGTGTCAATCGCCATGGATTGATCGTTATCCCGATCGAAAAGGACAACCGAAAAAGCCTTCGAATCGTCCAATTGCCATTTTGGATCGGTGGACCACTGAGTCACTGCAATATAGTAATGAAAGTAGTCCGGCAGGTTGGAATAATCCGTGAGAGGCCAGCTGAAAATGGCTTTGTACCAAAGCATATCCCAGTCTTGTTCGCACTGAAGTGATTTCCAATCTTCGAGCGTGAGGTCCGATTGAGAAAGCTGATTTTTAATCTTGGTAAGGTCGGACTGGGCTTCGGTTATTTGGCTTTGATAGTCCGTGAGTTTTACATCTTTCTCGGCATTACCGGTCTTCAACTTCTCGATCTCGGTATTTGCCGTAGTCAGCTTGGTATTTAAATCACTAACTTGCTTAGTGGCGGCGTCCAGATCTGCTCTGGGAACGTAGCCAAGTGAAGAAAATACTGCGGTACAGGAAATGAGCAGAGTTGCACATACAGAAATCATCACAAAAGAAAATGTCTTTTTCATTAATCTCCTTTTTAAAGAACATTTGGAAACAAAGTTTAACTACACAAGTAGATTCTATATTTTTCCTCCAGAGACATTAATATACTACCTATTTTATTTGTAGTATAGATATATCTTGGAATAAAAAAACCTTCCTGTTAAGAGGAAGGCTTTTGAATGCGACGCACTAAAACTGTAGATAAAAAGATAAACACCGAAACACCAATTCCAAGAACGATCAGTACCGGGTGGTGAAAAATCATCTTAGTAATGAGATACAAAACCTGTGGGGTCAGAATTCCCTCGTAACTATTAAAATTTAACAGACCCGCAACACCACCAAAACCACCGACAATCGATAGAAGAGCAAATGCTTTCATGTGGCCTGTTTTAGTTTTGGTAAAAAAATTCGCAATTAGAATATTCTGATAAAGAGTCACCAGATATCCAAATAGAGAGATTCCGCCAAAAACAATAAAGGACCAGATGTTTGGAATATCCGCTACCGTATCTACCATCAACAAATGTTTCAATTCCAACATGGCGTATACCGAGTTGGGAAGAAACAAAATGATAATGTAAATAATGGGTAGCTCCCAATACATCAATCTACGATTTGGTCTTGTATGAGCTTTCGTTAAAAACCTAATTGAAATGGCCGTAATGAGCGGCCAAAAAATATCAACAACAAGAGCCAAAACTTGATGACCTTGAAATATTCCCATGGAAACCTCCTTGGTTTTAGAATGAACGTGCAATACTTATATGGGATATTATACCAATAAAAACACCCTCTAGATGAGGGTGCTATTTTATCAATCGTAGGATCCTGGACTTCTGACGGAAGATTCTGCGACAAACCTCTCAAAAGGTGAAGTTATGCCATGCGATACACATACGGCGTTGATGGCTATTTTAACTTCCGCAGGGAGACTTGCCAAATCTTTGGGGTGAATAAAGTACTTATCTTCAGGAATTCTTCCCATGCTGGCAACTGTGTTGCATTCGATTACCAACAACTTATCTCCGGGCAGAATAAGACCAATAGTGCCCTCGTCCAGCATAAGAATCAATTTATTTTCCAAAATAGCCTCCAATCGAGATTAAGATAATGTGCTTTGGAGATATTATATCACATATTGTCTTATAATACCAAAAATCCCGCCTGAAGCGGGAGTTTTTGGGATAGGGACCAATGTGAGGAGTCTCCTCGCAGGATTACCTACAAGGAGACTCCTCTGGGAGGGACTACCAGCGGAAGTGTGCAAAGGCTTTATTGGCTTCGGCCATTTTGTGAGTGTCTAGTTTCTTTTTGATGGCATTTCCGGCATTTTCATGAGCTTCCATGATTTCGGCAGCGAGCTTGTCAGCTAAAGTTCGGTAAGGATTGGAGCCTCGAGCCTTGGCGGCATTGATGAGCCAACGGATAGCGAGGGAATCACGTCTTTCCGGACGGATAGGGGTAGGAACCTGGTAAGAGGCACCTCCGACTCGGCGGGAACGGACTTCGATGGTTGGCTTAATGTTATTCAAAGCTTCGTTTAAGAATTCAATACCGTCTTTCTTGGATTGCTCTGCAACGAGATCAATTGCTTTGTAAACTTGTTTGGCAGCGACCGACTTGCGTCCGTCTTGCATAACACCAGTGATCATCTTGTGAACAAGAGCGTCACCGAAGACTGCGTCGAGTTTAATAGTTTTGGCTGGGGTTTTCTTTGATCTCATATTGTTTTATTTTTATGGATTCCCGATCAGGTCGGGAATGACATGTTAGGTTGTTTTTTTCTTTACTTTTTAGCTTTTGAAGGACGTTTGGTACCGTATTTACTTCTGGAAGTGCGGCGTTTATCGATACCACCGGTATCGAGCTTACCTCGAACAATGTGATACTTAACACCAGGAAGATCTCGGACACGACCGCCACGAATCATGACGATGCTGTGCTCAGCAAGATTGTGACCTTCACCCATGATGTAAGCGGTAACTTCCTGCTTGTTAGAAAGACGCACACGGGCAATCTTACGCAGAGCGGAGTTAGGCTTCTTGGGAGTCATAGTCTTTACTTGAAGACAGACACCGGCTTTTTGTGGACTCATGGTAGCGACCATGTGACGTTTGACGGAGTTAAAACTTTTGCGTAAAGCTGTAGTTTTAATTTTGCGAACACTGTTGTGTCGGCCGTTTTTGATTAGTTGGTTAGTTGTAGGCATAGTTAGCTCGTGTATTTTATCAGATATTCTCTATTCTGGCACGCAACTTACTAGTAGGAACCAAGCGACCAATAATAACGTTCTCTTTCATGCCTACCAAGTGATCGATCTTACCTTGTGTAGCAGCGTCGGTGAGGACACTGGTGGTATCTTGGAAGGATGCAGCAGAGAGCCACGAATCAGTGTGCAAAGCGGCACGGATGGTACCCAAGATGAGGTTTGTAGCGGTAGCAGGTTCGCCTCCTTGAGCAATAACACCTTCGTTAGCCATTTCGTAACTGCCTCGACTAATGACATCACCGGCGACCAAACTAGAGTCTCCGAGAGAGTCAATGCGGACGTAGTCACACATCTTGCGGACGATGACTTCAAAGTGTTTGTCGTGAATACCAATACCTTGGGACTCGTAGATGGCCTGAATCTCTCCAATGAGGTAGTTCTGAGCAGCTCTTAAGCCTTTGATCTTGAGAAGTTCCTTGATATCGACTCCACCGGCAGCTAATTGAGTTCCAACAGCGATAACATCGCCATCTTCGACCTTGAGAGGCATAGCCAGAGCAATTAGATACTCTTTGCGATCTTCTTTCTTGCCTGTAGGAGTAATGGTGACTAAGTTTCCATTGTCGGTTTCGACAACTTTAACCTTGCCTGAAATCTCGGCTATAGGAGCAACAAGCTTCGGCTGACGAACTTCGAAAAGTTCGGTAACACGAGGCAGACCTTGAGTAACGTCAACACCGGCGACACCTCCAGAGTGTTTGGTACGCATGGTTAGCTGTGTACCAGGCTCTCCAATGGATTGAGCGGCGGTAACACCAACAGGGTCTCCGATAACAGCGGGAGCGTTTGAGGCCATACTGTTGCCGTAACACTTGATACAAAGACCAAATCTCATCTTACAAGTAAGAGGTGAGCGGACTTCGACTTCTTTGACACCTACTTTGGTGATTTCGGCGGCGATTTCTTCGGTAATTACTTCACCGGCATCGACAATCATCTTGTGAGTTTCAGGATTCATGACTTTCTTGGCGGCGTAGCGAGAATTAATTCTCTTTTCGAAGATTTTGCCACGACTATCATCGACAGCGATGGTTACAAATTCGTCGGTTCCGCAGTCTTCGGCTCTCAAAATAGCATCATGACTGACATCGACTAAGCGACGAGTAAGGTAACCCGCATCAGCGGTACGAAGAGCAGTATCAGTAAGACCTTTTCTGGAACCTCGAATTGAGTTTACATATTCGAAGATAGAAAGTCCTTGGCGGAAGTTTCCTTTGGTAGGTAATTCGACCATGTTACCGAGAGGATCCACACCGATACCTCTCATAGCAGAGAGCTGTTTGATGGTGTTCTTCGTAATACGTCCCATGCCTGTGTCGATAATCAAGCGGACCGGATTATCTTCGGAGAATTCTTGCCAGGTTAGTTCAGCGAGCTCATCGGCAGTGTCCATCCACATTTGGATAGTCAGCTTACGTCTTTCTTCGTTGGTGATTAGACCTGAGTTGTAGTTTTCTTCGATTTCTTTTGCCTTGACGTTTCCTGCTTCGATGAAAGCATCTTTGCCTGAATACATTTCGTTATCGGAGATAGCGAAAGACAGACCGGAAGTAGTGGAGTAATCAAAACCAATATCTTTGACAGCGTCGATTAATCTAACAACACGTCGTAAATCGAGCTCTTTAATAGCGCGATGGAACATGGCGGAGATTTCTTTACGAGGAAGATTGTGGTTCACAAAACCCCACTTCTTAGGAAGGATTTTATTGAAGATAATACGACCAACAGTCGTTTCGAATAATTTGGTATCGGTTGGGAGCATGCGAACCATGATGGGCTGACGAGCATTCAAAAGACCGGCACCATGAGCCGTAATGGCTTCGGTGGGTGAAGAGAATGGACTCGGGTACATGGATAGCTTGGTGTCGATGGAAGTTAAGTAGTAAACACCGATAGCCATTTCTTTGGAATCCGGAATGGAGACAGGATTACCGGCTGAAGGCTTGACCAAGTTGTACATAGGAAGCATGTGTTTCTTGGCTTCCATAATGGCTTTCTTGGTAAGCGGGACGTGAACAGCCATCTGATCTCCATCGAAGTCAGCATTGAAACCTCCACAGACAACCGGATGCAATCTAATAGCAGCGCCGTCGACAAGAACTGGCCAGAAAGCTTGAATAGAAAGTTTGTGTAGGGTCGGAGCGCGGTTTAGAAGAACAGGATGCTTCTTGGTGATTTTTTCGAGAATATCGAAAACTTCGGGCTGTCTCTTTTCAATTAAAGCTTTGGCGGCTTTAACATTGGGAGCCATGTCCTGCTTTATAAGCTCGTGAAGAACGAATGGTTTGAACATTTCAAGAGCCATATCTTTCGGAAGACCACATTGATTAAGTTTAAGCTCGGGTCCGACGACGATAACGGAACGACCGGAGTAGTCAACGCGTTTTCCAAGAAGATTTTGGCGGAAACGTCCTTGTTTGCCTCGAAGCATGTCCGAGAGAGATTTAAGAGTTTTACCGGTTCTGGATCTGCGAGTGGAACGGGCTTGGGAAGAATCGATCAAAGAATCGACAGCTTCTTGAAGCATGCGTTTTTCATTTCTCAAAATAATCTCAGGAGCACCAAGATCGATAAGATGTTTTAGACGATTGTTGCGGTTGATGACACGGCGATAAAGATCATTTAGGTCAGAGGCGGCGAAACGGCCACCGGAAAGCTGAACCATAGGACGGAGATCTGGGGGGATTACAGGAAGAGTCTTCACAATCATCCATTCAGGTTTAATTTTGGAATCGGCTAAACCACGGACGACTTGAAGTCGTTTGGTAGCACGAAGCTTCTTGGCTTCAGAGGGACTATTAAGATCAACTTTGAGCTTGGCTGCCAACTCTTCGAGATTAACTTTTCCAAGGGCCTCTAGTAAAGCTTCGGAGCCCATGCCGGCTTCAATCCAATCGGTAAGTCTGTATTCCTCCAACTTGGCAAATTCGGAATCGGAGACGAGAGAGTTCACTTGAATTTTTTCTACCAAGGTACCGAGCTTGCCGTAGATTTCTTCGGTAAAAGCCAACTCAACAACCATTTGTTCACGGAGTGAAGCGACTTTTTGTTTATATTGAACTTTAATATCTTCTGTTTTTAGTTCTAGCTCATCTTTGACTTTAACTTTCTTTTTGATGTCAGCAACTTCTTTTTCTCCTTGAGACTTAATGTCCTCAATTTGTTTGTCAAAATTGGTACGAACATCATTCATCTTGGTTTCCATTTGAGTCTTGACGTTTTCCAAGGCAACTTCGCGACCTTCTTCGTTGACACCCATGACTAAGTATTTACTGAAGTAAATGACTGAGGTAAGAGCTTTGGGAGAAATATCCAAGAGAAGAGAAAGCTTGCTCGGAGCACCTTTAAAGAACCAAACATGAGCAACCGGAGCAGAAAGTTCGATGTGACCCATGCGTTCTCGGCGGACACGACTAAGGGTAACTTCGACTCCACACTTGTCACAAACAATACCTTTGAAACGGACTCGTTTGTATTTGCCGCAGTAACATTCCCAGTCCTTGGTAGGTCCGAAAATGCGCTCGCAGAACAAACCATCTTTTTCAGGTTTCTGTGTACGGTAGTTAATAGTTTCCGGCTTGGTTACCAGACCATATGACCAGCTACGAATATCCTCGGGACTGGCGAGTCTGATCTGCAAACCTGAGAAATCGACAATGTTGTTCATGTTTGGGTGTTGTTAGGTTATTTGTATAGGTTCCCGATCAGGTCGGGAATGACAGTGGTTAATATGATTACTGATTTTCTAAATCCGGTGCTAAATCTCCTGCTTCGGCTGATTCCTCAGTCATCTCTTCGACGATTTCTTCACCATTCTCGTCTTCTTCTTCAAAAGTAGAAGCTTTGAGTTCGTCTGACATCGAAGTAGCGGCGTCAATCTCAGCGGCGATTTCGGGTTTGACCGGCATCGGCTCTTCAACAGCGGCTATGACTTGTCCGGTAGGAACGACGGCTAGACAAAGTGAATTTAACTCCTTGACCAAAACCTTGAAAGATTCAGGAATTGAGGACATTGGGATGGTTTCACCCTTTACAATGGCTTCAAAAGCTTTGGAACGTCCCACGACGTCGTCTGATTTAAGCGTAAGCATTTCCTGGAGTGAGTAGGCGGCTTTGTGTGCTTCGAGAGCCCAAACTTCCATTTCTCCCAAACGCTGACCTCCCATTTGAGCCTTGCCTCCAAGAGGCTGCTGGGTAACTAAACTGTAAGGTCCAATTGAGCGGGCATGGGTCTTGTCCTCAACCATGTGATTGAGCTTGATGATGTAACCGACGCCAACGGCAGTTTCTTGGTCGAAAGGTTCACCTGTGCGTCCATCAAAGAGCTGGGCCTTGCCTGTGATAGGAAGACCGGCTGAGGTAAGCTCGGCGGCAATTTGCTCTTCGGAAACGTTTTCAAAGACAGGAACAGAGTAGCGGCGATTTAGCTTCTCACCGGCTAAAGCCAGCTGAGCTTCCAAGAGCTGACCTAAGTTCATACGAGCCAGAACCGAAAGTGGGGAAATGATGATGTCAATTGGGCGTCCATCGGCCAAGTGAGGCATGTCAGCATCGGAAACGATCTTGGAGATAACACCTTTGTTACCATGACGTCCGGCTACTTTATCACCGACAGTGATTTTGCGGAGCTGAGCGACTTTGATCTTGATTTGGGTAATGACACCTGCATCAAGCTCGTCCCCGGCTTCTCGACTGAGCATGCGGACAGAAACGACGACACCTTGGTCACCATGAGGCATACGTAGTGAGGTATCTCGAACTTCGCGGGCTTTCTCTCCAAAGATAGCTCTCAAGAGTCTTTCTTCGGCAGTGAGCTCTGTCTCTCCCTTAGGAGCGATTTTACCGATAAGAATATCATTGGGTCCTACGACTGAGCCAATAGCGATAACACCGTCTTGACCTAGATTTCTCAGATCGGCTTCAGCAACATTCGGGATATCTCGAGTAAGTTCTTCGGCACCGAGTTTGGTGTCCATGACATCACAAGTGTGTTCATGAATATGCACAGAAGATAAAAGATCTTCGCGGACACAGCGATCGGAAACGACGATAGCATCTTCGTAACCAAGACCTTCAAAAGCGGCGTAGGCAATTAAAAGATTTTGACCGAGTGCCAGTTCGCCATTTTCGGAAGCAGGTCCATTGATGATGACATCACCTTTGTGGATTTTATCTCCGACGTCGACCATAGGATGCTGGTTGTAACAGGTATCTTGGGAAGAGTTGTGATATTTACGTAGATTGTAAGTAACAATATCTTTGTTTAGTTCGACAAAACCGTAGTCGTAAGGGGAAATCTCGTGAACAGCGGTAGCAGCGTCTTTGGCTGAAAGCTTAAGACTGATGTGATTACCGTCTACAGAGATAACTTCTCCGTCGAAAGCAGAACTAACAACCCAACCCATGCCTCGAGCTGTGACATCTTCCATACCAGTACCAACAATAGGAGCTTCAGGTCTGACCAAAGGAAGGGCTTGAGTAAGATGGTGGGTACCCATGAGAGCACGAGTACCTTCGTCTTGCTGAACAAAAGGAATTAAGGCTGCAGAAGTACCAATGACCTGTCTTGGAATTACGTCGATGTATTGAACTTTATCAATATCAACTTCACTGAATTTACCACGATAGCGGACAGGAACCCAGGCCTGAGTAATGACATCACCATCTCGGCCAATACCGGCGTGGGTAATGTAAGCATCTTCTTCATCATCAGCGGCTAGATAAACAACTTCATCACCGATCTTAAAGGTAGTCTTGCCACCTTTTTCGACTTTGGTGACTCTGAGATAAGGAGCTTCCAAGAAACCGTAAGGATTAATTTGAGAATAGAGAGCCAGATAAGTAACCAAACCAATGTTTGGACCCTCAGGACTTCTAACCGGACAGATACGGGAGTATTGAGAAGAATGAATATCACGCATGGAGAAACTGGCGCGCTCTCGAGTAATGCCACCAGGTCCCATAACGGAAATACGTCTTAAGTTGTCGACCTCAGAGAGAGGATTGACTTGATCCAAGATGGAAGAAAGTCTATTTCGGCGGAAGAATTCAGTAATGGCAGAAATAATAGGTCTAGGATTTACGAAAGCGGCGGGCGTTGGAAGCTCGTCCGGCTTAGCCAATGACATTTTTTCCTTGATAGAGCGCTCTAAACGTAGAAGCCCGGCTTTGAATGAGGTCTGATTTACCAGCTCACCAACACAGCGAAGACGGCGGTTGGCCAAGTGATCAATATCGTCGACTTTTCCCAATCCATTTTGTAAACCAATTAAATATTTGATAGAACCAATGAAGTCATCGTTACTTAAAGTGATGTGCTGTTTGTCTATCGGAGTAGAGATACTGAGCTTGCGGTTCATCTTGTAGCGACCGACTAAGCCTAAATTGTAGCGACGGGCATCAAAAAACATCTGATGAAGCAGAGCTTTGGCGTTATCTAAAACAGCAGGCTCTCCCGGACGAACTTTCTGGTAGAAATCGAGAATAGCTTCTTCGGTAGTAGTACTGTTGTCTTTTAGTAAAGTAGAAGCGATGTATCGGTGTTCTTTGTCGGTATCAACATCGGCAAATAAAGCCAAAATCTCTTCGTTGGTCGAGTAGCCGAGGGCGCGGATAAGGGTGGTAGCGGAAACTTTGCGGTGACGGTCGATGCGGACGGAAATATAGTCATTGCGACTAACGATAAATTCGAGCCAGGAACCTCGCATGGGACGAACTTCGGCCTGGTGAAGAGCTCGACCGGAGTGCGGATCGACTTCACGGGTAAAGTAGGCTCCCGGAGAACGGACGAGCTGGTTGACGACGACGCGCTCAACACCATTGATGATAAAAGTACCAATGGAGGTCATCATGGGAATATCCCCAAGGAAAATTTCTTGCTGTTGAGTGGCTTTGGTGTGGAGGTTGGTAAGTTTGACGGTAGCCCAAAGAGGAGCTTCAAAAGTAACACCTTTTTCGATGGCGAGCTTGGGGGAGAACTTAGGAAGTCCAACACGATTACTTAAAAATTCGAATTCAAAAACCTTACCGGTAAAGTCTCTGATGGGGTTAAGTTCTAGTAGTGATTCACGGATGCCTTCTTCGAGAAATTGTTTGTATGAGTCTAGCTGAGTTTTGGCTAAGTTAGATTCTGGTAACTTTGAGGTAATGTTACCCCAATCTTCGCGTTTTTTTTGTTTAATCATCCGGTTTTTTTGAATTTTTAGGCAGGAGTAAATAACAATGGACAACATACAAAAACCTGACTGGCAAAAGGCCCAGCCAAGTTTCAAGCAGTTCTGTAAGTATAATGGCTGATTACGCGTGTGTCAACTCGGAGTTTGGTATAATCGGACGATTGGACCATAGGAGGTTACTTTGAGTAAAAAACATCGTTTTTGGTTATCAATTATCCTTAGAACCGGGATGGTGCTGATGTTTGTCTTTGACAAACCAGTGTTGTCCTTTTTTTTGTAGCCAAGGGTATTGATCCAATAGCAGCTTTAATTGTATTGACGCTGCTAATATGTACACCTGATTTTGTGGAATTTGCACGCGAGAAGCTTCAAAGAAGTCATAAATAATAAGCAGCATTGTGCTGCTTATTTTTTTATTTGCAGTCTTTTTTGAGGTAGGTGCAGACGTTCTGGTTGTGCTGTTCGAGAGTATCGGCTAGATGAATCTTGCCACTGGTATCGTGCAAGTAGTAAATTGCAGTGGTTTTGGCCGGATTTTTGGCAGCAGATAAAGCATCCTTACCGGGGTTTGAAATGGGTGCCGGGGGAAGTCCTACATGCAGATATGTATTAAATGGAGAGTTCAACTTTAAATCTTCCCTGGTCAAATTCTTTTTCCACCACTCACAATCGAGTTTTTTGCACTGCTGACTGCCCAAAGCATATTGAACAGTGGCGTCTATTTGCAAACCCATCCCGATTTCGAGACGGTTTTTTATAACACCGGCAACCAGTGGCATTTCTGATGAATTGGCAGCCTCCCTCTCGAGAAGTGAAGCAATTATCATTGTTTTGGAAAGCTGATCCTCCATAATGCCCAAATCGACAATTACGTCATGAAAACGTGACTGCATTCGACTGATAACTGTACTAGCTGTTGTCTTGGGTGAAAAATCATAAGTATCGGGAAATAAATTTCCATCCTGACCCTTGGTAAGCTGGGCAAAATCGGCAGAATTATATTGATTATCTTTTACTTGGCCAAATGATTTTTCTAAAATAGAGTTTATCTCTTCACTTCTTAGACCCTCAGGGATGGTGACACGGACTTGTTTGGCATAGGCATGGGTGAGAGTTTCGGCAAGCTCAGTGGTGCTCATACTCGGCGATAACTTGAAGTAGCCGGCCTGGATTCGATTTGCGATACCCATTCGGATGACGGTAAGTTTAAAGGCGACTCTAGACCTGATTAAGCGAGCAGAACTTAAGTCGTTGGCAATCTTATCTGTACGGGAACCGGTTTGAATCTCAAAATCCATAACGGGCACATCAAGGCGGGTTACTGGCTGAATAGACTGGAAGTACCAAGCGAAAAAGAGGATGCCAAGAATGGTTAGAGCGGTAAATAGTCTTTTAAACATACCTCAAATTATTTTTTTTATATTTCACTGAGCAAGGCTCTTCTGTAGGTGTTTGTCTTTGGGTTGTGGACAAAGACACGACCACATTTACAGGAGACTTGATCACAATCCTTTACTTTAGGAGAAGATTTACTTTGGCCTTCAGTGAGTGGTGTACCGCAGCCGACACATATGCCTCGTGAAAGTAACCAAGCTTGAACCGGTGCAATTATATTCTTGAACATAACTAGATTGTATCAAACTATACTGAATGGGAATTTCTAGAGAGAGTCGAGGTATTCTTGGAGGATGAGGGCGGCGGCGGTTTGGTGTTCTTCTTTCTTGCGCCTCAGAAGTGTCTTACCTTGAGCCTTCATCACATTCCTAGCTGTGTGAGAGCTGAGGTCTTCTCTGAAGAATACTATTTCCTTTGGATAAACCGCGTAGATTTTTTCGCTCAGGTCCGTTGAGAATTTGACGATGGGACCATATTCCGGCACTCCCATGACAATTTTGTCCGGATTATATTTATTTAAATATGGCAGGAGTTTGGTGACTAGCTGGTCTACATCTTTTTCGTAGACAGTGGCAACGGGTGTGGCGAGTATCCCCTCTTGGGAGATAGCAATGCCGGTGTGAGCGGTGCCGGGGTCGAGACAGAGAATGATGGGCATGGGGATATTATAGTCGCAGGTAGATTGCCACGCTACCGCTCGAATGACTGGAGGGGATGGATTCCCGATCAGGTCGGGAATGACAATACCTGGATTGCCACGCTACCGCTCGCAATGACGAGTGATATAAAATAGTGGCCATGCAAGTTCGAAGGTATCCTCATCAGTTTAGATTTCAGCTCATAGCCAAGTGGCTAACTGAGACGTATGCTCCGTGTAAAACGGCCGATGTGGGCGGTGGCAAAGGATTGCTTGCCTACTTACTTAATCAAGCCGGGTGGGACGTAACAGTGATTGATCCGGTACATCAATCTTTACCCCCAAAATACAAGGATATTTCGCTGGATAAACGAGTGTTGATTTCTGATAGGGATAGCGTCAAGAGGATTGATGAACCCTTTCAGGAAGAAATGACAAAAGATTATGATTTATTAATTGGACTTCATACTCACGGGTCAAATATAAAAATAATTAATTCGTGTAATAAATATAAGAAGAACTTTGTCCTATTCCCCTGCTGTGTTATAGACGAGCCTATTGAAATAAAGTCCAATATTAACTGGTTTGATTCACTGGAAAATTATGGCAAAGAGTTAGGAATGCCCGTGGAAAGAGTGACTCTGAACTTTGTCAGACAGAGTACGGGGATTTACTCCAGAATTTAATAGTCGACGACCCTACTAGTTTCTGTTTTATTGTCGAAACAATCTAAACCTCTGCCAACTTTTATATCCTCAAAAATACTACAAATAGGTCCTTCTTGGGTGCCTTTAATCAACTGTTTTGTCTGTGTGTCGGTAATCAGCCAAAAGGAGGCATGTCCACCGGCAGAGTTGACGAGTCCAACACTAAGCATTACAACTCCATCTTTTACTTCATAAATGGCGATAGTGTCGTTTGTTGTGTACTTTTTGGTTTTTATGATCTTGTCGTACAGCAGATCGTACTCAGAGTTTGCTACACCACAATTGATAACCAGAGTACCGGAGATTTCAGTTCTTCGATCATCATTCGGCTGATCGTAGAGTTCCACAGAAAAATATTGATCCCTTTTGGTAAAGCCGTAGATTCCCAATCCTCCAGAGACAAAATCAGATTCTGAAAAAGGCGAAAAGTTTAAGCTATGCAATAAATATCCAAAATCTGATAAATCTTTAATTGTATCTTTTTCAAACAAAGAAGAAATCAATTTTGAGTTCTGAGACAAAATAGTTACGGTACGAGAGCGTTGAACGGGATAGCCAATTTTGGGCTCCGAGTTATTTCTTCGCCATAAGAAAACTTGGGATACGTAAATCGGAGGATCACTTATAGTTATATCGTAATTATCACCTAGACTATTTTTTATATTCTCTGCAAACGAATCGATGTCTGGACAAAGAGCGTCACCGGTACTGGATTTTTTTGGAGGGATTTGACTTGCAAAAATAAGCAGAAAAAGCGATATAACTAGAACGGCTGAGGCGACCCAAAGTGTGGACTTCTTTTTGGTTTTCATATTTTTTAATTTTTAATTAGGGTGGCTTCGACTACGAGACGGCGGATGGTGGTCCCGGGTGGGACGCAGGTAATAACTTTGATTGTTTTATTGGAGTAGTCTTGGCGAAGCACCCAAAGCTCGTTTGGCTTGACTTCAAACTTTTTGTTTATACGGTAGGTATATTCTACGTTGTCATATTTCACCAAAATATCGGCACCTTCTTTGACTTTTGGAAGGGTCGAAAAAATAGTTTTATAATTCTTGGAGTCATAAAGCTGAGGAAGGGTTGAGTGGCCAAAAATGACAGGCGCTCCAATCTGCCCAGGAAGAGCAGTTTGAGGATACTGAACTAAATGCTTTATAAGGTCTTCGTCTCTAAGAGCAACTTCGGCGTCAAAAATTCCTAAAGAAGGAATAGAAATTGTGTAAAGACTGGGAGCATTTTCGGGAACAGCTTGCTTGGGTACAGAAAATAATTCATTTTGGACACTACCGGGGAACCAGCTACTGGCTTTGGTGTAATCCAATCCATTAATGACGATGGGACCATCGCTCTCACTTGCTTTTGATTCATAATAAACGGGAGAAAGAAGACCAGAATCCATGGAATCAAAAAATTTAAAATCTTTGAACTGATAACTGACGACAGGATAAGCAACCCCTGCCAAGATAGCCATGCCCAACGCAGAAACCAAAGTTGGGATTGTTTTTAGATATCTAGGAATGCGTCTACCGGGATGTGGATTATCCGGAGTCGCTTTGCGGTAACTGTAGAGCATTTAATTACTGACGAGTTCGAAATTAATATTGTTCAAGGGGAGAATTTGTGTAATCAAAGGAATGGGTGGATAAATCTTAATATCGGCTGACTGGAAGCCACCAATGGGTTCAAAAAAGTGCCTAACTTTACTTGTTTGTTTGCCTTTGATGTATCCGGCTAGTTTTACCTCGTCTATCTTTGGGAATAAGGAAGCGGCAATCGTAATCTTAGCCTGATATTGTCCGTTTGCTTTGGTGGGATTCTCGACAGTAATGGTAGTGGATTCTTTGGTAGTGTAGGAGCCTGTGGGAATTTGGTCTTTGATTTGCTCTGCGACCAAGGTATACAAACTGTCTTCCGAATAAACCAAGGCATCGAGGGAGCCTTCTAGATTTAAACCAACAGTAGTGGCCTCTTCATTTAAGTTGTGATCGAAAGTTTTTTTGGTGAACTGAATATCGGATAGCGGTAGAGTGATGTAACCCGGGGTTTGAGCTTCAGAATCCGTCTTCACTTGTGATTTGATTTTGTCCGTTGCCACCCCAAGAACTTTATCTTGGTCTGACTTGGATACAGCGTTAACAGTGCGAGAAGTGCCACCCGTAAAGTCTGTTTCGGCGATGGCGGCGGCGATTGATTTGGAAAAATTGTCGACAGAAAAAATTGTGCTCTTTGTCAGATTGTATTCGGCACCAATTTTGACAGCCGTCACTTGCACACCAGTGGCTTTGCCGGAGACAGGATCGATGGGGTCGGAGCTGGCTGAAGCAACAGTAACGGGATTGATGAGGGTATAAATATATTTTCCTGTATCGTTGGTTATCGTAGCTCCCGCCTTTAGAATAATGGGGGCGATGGATTTGTTGGCTATCGTAATAGTACCCGTAGCCTTGTCACCTACGGTGGCGGTACCGGTGGTAGAAACAGATTCATTGGCTGTCCCGGAGAAAGTTTTCTTGGTAGCGATTAAAGTAGGAATGCCGGCCTGGGGAGTCTCGGCAATGGCAATTCCAATCTGGCTACTAATTTTCTGAGGAAGAAAATGAATAGTAACCATGGCTTGGCCAAAAAATAAATATGTAGCAAATCCTGCACCTAACAAAACAGGAAGGATTAGTAATGCCAGCCAAGAAACTTGAAATTTGGGTAACTTTGGAAAAGAAAATTTTGGAATAGGTGGAAGCTTGATGGCAATTTTGGGTTTCGGGGCGGTCTCGACAACATCGTCAGAAAAAGCGAATTCCGGCTCGGTATTATCTACTGTTTCAAAATTACTTTCTTCCAGCACTTCCTCTATCGGTGTGGCAGCAGGAATATCCCTGGGGGCGTCGGTCTCTTCATAAGAAAATCCAAGCTCTTCAATAGTAGATGGAGCTTCGACAGGAACAACTAAATTTGAATCATCAGTGGCCAGGGGTCTGGCGACAGGAACATCATCGTCTACTACCGGAACACCCAAGAATTGGACAGCTTCAACACCACCGGTGAGAGCGATGGATTTAATGGAAAAATCTATTGGAAGAACTTCGACTTTGGGGATGTGTTTAAACGGTAAACGTTCTGTCCAAGGAAAAGCGGTAATTTGCTGAGATTCTTCTTCCAGACTGTTGCCATTCGTAAGAATAAAACGGGCGGGATAATTGGGTAAGTCCATCCGAGTGAGACCTTCTTCGACATCGTGAGCCAAGTCTCCCGAGCGAGCGACTTCTTCGGTATTTTTTACTTCACCAAGATAAACATAAGAGACAGCAACCTTGGAGGTATAAACCTCAAGAAGAATAACTGTAGGAGGCATGCCTTCTCTCTTTTTTAGATAGTGAGCAACGGCGCGATTGGTAGTGACGACGCCAATGGGATCTAAGCCAAGCTCTTTGCAGAGGTGGGTGATGAGTTTGGTTTTTGTTTGATGAATTTTGTCTGCCTCCATCCACGAATCGGGAAGACCAAAGATAATTCGCTTGGGCTGACTCTTGATGACTTTGATGGCTTGGTCCAGTGAGGAATCTACACCGTTGATGAGAGACTCTTCATCCGTCCACGATTCGTAGGAGCCGACATTTACCACCTCGGGCTGACCTTCGAGAATTTCCCACAAGGCGGACTTAATCAGAGATTCATGTATCTCTAGAGCCAGAAAATATTCCGGCTCAGGAGTTTTGTTTTTATTTCCAAATAAATTTACTAAGTTCACACGATAAGCATGTCAAACAAATTGTAAATAAAGACGGCGCACGCCTGAGCCGAGAGTTTCCTGTTTGACTATCTTTATCTTAGCAAGTTCTGACAAACTTTCCACATGTGGACCACCGCAAAGTTCTTTGGAAAAGTAATTTTTGGGGTCTCCAACGGTATAAACCGTAACAACATCGGGATATTTCTGACCAAAGAAAGCGAGAGCTCCCTGCTCCAAAGCTTTTTCCTTCGGTAGTTCTTCTTTGGTAACTTTTAATTTTTCGGAAATTTTTTCGTTGATTAAACTTTGGATTTCCTCTATCTTCTCGTCAGAGATTTTTTCCGGATGAGAGAAATCAAAGCGAAGTCGGAGTGAGGTGATATTGCTGCCTTTTTGAGAAACATGATTTCCTAAAATCTGCCGAAGAGCGGCGTGAAGTAAATGAGTGGCCGTGTGATAAGCCGTCACAATTACAGATTGATCAGCTAAGCCACCTTTGAACATGCCGGTGGATGAAGTGCGACTGACATTCTGATGTTTTTCAAATTCTTTCTGAAACTCCTGAATATCAACTTGTTTACCGAGCTGAGCCAAAATCTCGATAGTGATTTCCAAAGGAAAACCGTGGTTTTGATAAAGATCAAAAGCGTCTTTACCGGAAACGTCGGCTTTCTTTTCCAGTTCTTTGATACCTTTATCCAGAGATTTTTCAAATTTTCCAATTTCTTGAGCAATGGCACTTTGAACATAGATAGTGTCGTCACCGGCAAAATAAATGGATTTATAAATATCGACAATCGAAGTGGTGATGCCGGCCAGCTGAGTAATACCTTCGCGACTGCCCATGAGGAAGTGCAGCTTGACGGCGGCTCGACGAAGAAGGCGGCGGAGGACGTAGCCCTGAGCTTTGTTGCTGGGGAACACACTATCTTTAATCAAGAAAGTAGCAGCGGTTAAGTGATCGGCGATGATTCGCATAGAAGGCTGGTGATCGGCGATTTCATATGAGTGTCCGGAAATTTTTTCTATTTCGTTGATGACGGGGAAATAAATATCGGTTTTAAAAATATCGGGATCGTCGTTTACGGCAGCAGCGAGACGGACGAGTCCACCACCGAAGTCAATATTCTTTTGGGGTAATTCCTTTAGACTTCCATCGGCTAGCTTGACGTATTGCATAAAGACCGAGTTCCCAATCTCAAGGTAGCGACCGCAGTCACAGTTGATGTGGCAGGGTTCATTTTTGAAAGGAGAGTTTTCGTGTAGTTTTCTGTCTTCACCAAAATCAAAAAAAACTTCACTGTCCGGACCACCAGGTTCACCGACGGGCATTTTGTCCGGGGTACCGGAACGAGACCACCAATTTTTCTTGGCTGGGTAAGCGAAGATTTGGTGACCTTCTTTGGCATTGATGCCTGTTTTAGCAAAGAGATTTTTCCAGATACTGATAGCTTCTTCATCTTTGTCTACACCATCGCCACCGGCAAAAACAGAAACGGATAAGCGATTAGGGTCGAGCCCGAGACCGTCTTTCTTGTCCGTCAGAAAACGGAAGAAATATTCTAGCTGTTCTTTCTTGAAATAATCACCGAGTGACCAGTTGCCCAGCATTTCAAAAAAAGTGGTATGACGGTTGTCCCCAACTTCTTCTATATCTTGAGAACGGAAACACTTTTGACTATCGGCTAGACGAGTGCCTAGGGGGTGTTTTTGGCCCAACAAATACGGCATCATGGGCTGCATGCCAGCGGAAGTAAAAAGAGTAGTGGCGTCGCCTTCGGGCACAAGTGGGCTGGAGGGGATTATTTGATGGCCGCGCGCCACCATAAAGTCAAAATATTTTTGTCTAATTTCGTTGATGGTCATGTTCAGTCAAATTATATAGCAAGGATACGGAGTCGTGCGGTCATTGGTGGATATTGCATGTTTTGCTGTGGGTTAAACTGGCTGAGCCCGGATTGCAAAGTTTGGCAACCTGCGATCTGTTGAGCCTTTATGGATGGCACAACAAAAGCAAAGGCAAGCAAAACAACGATCATAAAGACGAAGGCATACGTTCCAGCAACTAGTTTCATAAAAAAATTCCTTCAGGCACGGGGTGATATAATTATGGGGTAAATTCAAATTTGAACTGGAGGCTAGAATGAGCAAATATCGACAAATCCTGATCCCCTTGATTTTGGTATTGGGAACCGGTTTTCCTTTTTTGATGGCGTGGCTACAGCCCGTTAAGGCATTGGCCTGGCTGGATTGGACAACGGTAGTATTATTTGGAATTATTGCTATGGCCATTGCTGTCCACGCGAGTAATTCCATGGCGCTGCGAAGACGGTGGAGCGGGTATGACCCAGCAAGAGGGATTAAGATCCATCTGGATAGTATGCCGCTTGAAATCTGGAGAAACGGCAGAATTGTGGATCTTAAGATTACCCCAGATAGATTACTTTCAATCAACGATCGGCATCAGAATATCAACAGAAAAGTGAGTGCCGGACAAGGTATCTCCGTCAAACTGGAAGCAGGATCCTTCTGGGTCGTGAGAGAAAAGAAAGGTTTCGAAATTGTTTGGCCGGAAGGTCAAATTTGGGAAGTCAGATAAAAAAACAGTCCCGCCGTGAGGCGGGACTTTTTGTTGGCGTGAATGCGGGGATGGATTCCGGGTCAAGCCCGGAATGACAGATTGCCTGGATTGCCACGGCCGATGTATACCCGGCCTAGCCAAGTTCGTTACGAAATTGGCTACGGCATGTTTGGATATTTTTTATAACTTTGTTTAACAATTAATCCTCGAGGGATGAATCGTTAAACGTAAAAATATCCAAACCCCGCAATGACGGGTGGAGGGAGATTTCTCCACTCACTTCGTTCGGTCGGAATGACGATTATTAGGAATTCGGGTGGAAGGGTTCGGAGAGGGTGGGCCGGACGTGGGGAGCAGGAGGAGGCGGAGCTTCGCCAGCGATTGCTTCGCCAAAGGGACTGCTGTATGCGAAAGTGGTGTGGTGCTGAGTTTCTTCTGTGGGGATGACGGGGGTGGTTGATAAGCTAGATTGCCACGGAGTACCTCGCAATGACGGTGTGGGAGGGTTGACTAAATTGCGAAGGGAAGTGGGAATGGGGCGTTTATACTTCTCCGGTACGGCGCTGATGACTTTTTTGACGATGCTGCGACCCTCCTCAGTGCCAAAGAGTAAGGCTCCCATGACACCAAGAGCTACTCCCACAGTAAAGGAAGAAAAAGAACCGTCTTGCTTTGGTTTATCAGATGGAGTTGTCATATGCGTCGATATCGACCGGTGGTTTTGGTTTGTCTTTGCCTAGTAATCCAGAAATGGCGTCGATAATTTTGCCACTCTCTTTAAATCCTTCTAGGATTGCGAAGAAGCCAATGGCAGGCTGGGAAATCTTCTCGACAGTGTCGGAGACGGTGTCGATGGTTTGGTTAACTTTAGTTAGGGAGTATTTTATTTCTTTAAGAATGTAAATTAGCTGGATTCCAATGATGAAAGCAACTGAGGTCAGAAGAATGGTAGAAATCATGGAAATAATTTGAGGAAGGGTCATTAAGTAAATATAGCAGATTTACTTAGAGATGATGGTGACGGAGATTTTTTTCTCGGTGGTACGAGAGAAACGGTTGGTGGCTTTGATGTCTAAAGTTGTCTCCCCTACCGGCAGATTTATTCTGGCAAAGAAATGACCTTCCGTGTCCGGCTTTACTTGAGTATCTTCGCCAATAAAAATATTGGCGTCTATAGAGGTATCTCCTTCGATCTCAATGGGTGAAACTAAGACAGAGCCACTTGATGGTTTGAGGATTTCCAGTTTTGGTGGAGTAAGAATGGCTCGGAATTGGAAAATTAGATAAATCACAAAAACCAGACCTCCAATAACAAAAGGAAGAACCTGAGAAGGAATACCGGAAAGTGTTTTTCGATGAATTACTTTTACACCTGCTCGGTCCGGCTGACGAAAATCCCGTCTGAATATGGCGATTAATTCATTTGGGTTCAAGTCTAGTCTAAGACTCAGATTTCTAATAAAACCTTTGGCAAAAGTTTCCGATGGAAGATCGTCGTAACGGTCTAGCTCCAGAGCATCTATGTATTTGGAATCAATTTTGGTCAGAGATGATAGCTGGTCTACAGAAAGACTTCTCTTTTGACGGGCTCCTTTGATAATCTGACCAACGGTCTTCATGGCTTATGAATTTTCTTCGCCGTCCGGAAAGATTTCACTCAAACTTCCGACAACGACTTCACGAGGCTTATTCCCTTCGGCGTGAGCAAGAACACCGGCCTCTTCCAACTGATCTAGTATGCGAGCTGCACGAGCATAACCGATTTCCAAACGGCGCTGAAGCAGGGAAGCAGATCCTTTTCCTTCAGCAATACAAAGGTGTGCGGCTTCTTCAAATTTTTCATCGACGGGTCCCATGTTAGTACCCCCGGAGCTTAAAGTCTGTTTTCCACCTTTATCTTTGACAATGGATTCATCCAACTGAGGTTGAACTCCCGAACTTCGGATGTAGTCGATAAGATTTTTGATTTCTTTGTCTGATACAAAAGCACCTTGAATACGTTTAGGTTTGGCGGTATCTGGAGGAATGTAAAGCATGTCTCCCTTTCCCAGAAGTTTCTCTGCACCCGGAGTATCGATAATAACGCGAGAATCAATCATCGAAGTAACCTGGAAAGAAATACGGGCCGGGATATTGGCTTTGATAATACCGGTCAAGACATTTACTGAAGGCCTCTGGGTAGCCAGTACAAGATGTATACCTACGGCTCGAGCCATCTGAGCCAAGCGGACAATATTTTCTTCTACTTCGCCGGCATTCTTGGACATCATGATGTCCGCCATCTCATCCACAATGATAATGATGTATGGCATAGCTTGGAATCCGCTGAGCTCGTTGTAACCGGCAATATTTTTGACGGACATTTCTTCGAACAATCGATATCGGCGATCCATTTCGGCGGCGGCCCATTTCAAAGCATTGACCACTTTACCTACATCAGTAATGACGGGAGTCAATAAATGAGGAATATCGTTGTATGGAGTGAGTTCGACACGCTTTGGATCGACCATGATAAATTTAACTTCTTCCGGAGAAGCGCGAAAAAGAATGGAGGAAATAATTGCATTGATCAAAACAGATTTTCCTGAACCGGTAGTACCGGCGATGAGTAAGTGAGGCATTTTGTTGATATCTGCAATTACGGGCTGACCGGAAACGTCCAGACCAAGAGAAATGGCTGTCTTTGAGCGACTTTCTTGCATGGCTTTGTCGGTAAGCATGTCGCGAAGAGAAACAAATTCCAGCGAACGGTTCGGAATTTCGACACCGACAAGATCACGACCCGGGATAGGAGCTTCGATACGAATTTGACCTTGAGGAGCAGCGAGAGCCAGAGCCAAGTCTGATTGAAGAGCACTGATTTTGGAAAGCTTGGTACCGGCAGTAATGGCTAAGGCGTATTGTGTAACGGCAGGACCTTGATGAACTTCGGTAACCTTACACTGAATACCAAATGAACCCAAGGTGTTTTGGATAACTTCAATATTCTTTTTGATATCACCACGATCGGCTTTGCCGATTTTCTGGTCGGATAACAAACTGACGGGAGGGAAATGCCAAATACCGGAAGTGGCACCATCCGGAAGCTTCTTCGTCTCCATAGCAGTTTGAGCATTGCGGTTCGAATTTAATTCTTTGTTGATTATTTTTACGGGAGCAGCCATAGCTGTCGCCAGGGGAGCGGGAGTAAGAAGCTGATCACCACCGGTGATCTTGACTCCTCCAGTCGATTTATTGAGAAACGAAGGAGCGCCACCCTTAAGAGGAAAGCCTTTTATCTTACCCAAAGTACCGGTAATTCCTCCAAAAAGATTTTGGATCAGAACCAGCAGATCTTCAATGGAAGTTTCAAAGAGGACAAACAAACCAATGACGACACCGATGAAATAAAAGAGGATGGCTCCCGGAAGTGAAACGAGAGAGACGAGGGAATCTTTCAGCCCTGCCCCTATGGAGCCGGCGCCAAATAAACCCTCTAGAGAAATCATTGTGATAACACTGCCAAGTAAGACATTGGTGGAGGCAATGGCAAGTTTGACATGAGTAATGATCAAGCCACCTACGATAAAGATGAAGGGTAAAAAAAGTAACGGCCAGCCCATGAGCTGACTGCCAATTTCGTTTATCTTAATAAGGATGTCGCCTTGCTGAGAAAAAGAGATAGCAATGAGCCCACCAATGCCCATGAGGACGACAGCCAGAATGGAATTGATTGTGTCTTTCTTAAGACTTACTGAGTATGGTTTGGAGCGGCGACCTTTTTTACGAGCCATATGTGAATTCATTATATATCTAATGTGCTCATTGTCATTCCGGGCTTGACCCGGAATCCAGAAAACGTAAGTTAGTATTGAATACTTAACCTACTGGATGCCGGATCAGGTCCGGCATGACGGGTAATATTTTGAACAAACAAATTCTAATTGTCATACCGGGCTTGACCCGGAATCCAGAAAACGTAAGTTCGTATTGAATACTTAAACTACTGGATGCCGGATCAGGTCCGGCATGACGGGTAATATTTTGAACAAACAAATTCTAATTGTCATTCCGGGCTTGACCCGGAATCCAGAAAAAATAATAAGATATAAACACGAAGAAATATTTTGTATACATATTGACGAATCATAGAAATGGAACACTTTATGTGGGAGTTACATATAACTTAGCTACTAGAATTTCCATACATAAGTCTGATATCGTTGATGGTTTTACTAAAAGATATTCTGTACACGACTTGGTATATTTTGAGGAGTATGAATCAGCAATGGAGGCAATTGCGAGAGAAAAACAATTGAAGAATTGGAAGAGAAAATGGAAGCTAGATGCAATTGAAAAGATGAATCCAGAATGGGATGATTTATCTGAATTTATGTAGTACTGGATTCCGGATCAGGTCCGGAATGACACCATTAAACCCTACTAATAAAGAAAAATCCGTCAGTAATTGTATGTTGGAATATTATTCCTAATCCAAAACCAAAATAGAATGGTTTTTTTGTTATTCCCAACAACGCAAACGATAGCAATCCATACAAAGAGTGGTGAAGCTTGTACCCATTTATTACCAATGCTTCCTTCCGAAAAATATAGATTCCTATTATTCTCGCAACGAGTTCGTAAACAATCGCTGATAAAACCCCTAAAATAAATGAAAAAATAAAATTAATCACAAATTTTGAGGGATTTATTTGTTTTATACCTCGATCAAAATCGCTATAACAAGTGGCCTGCGCTGGGTGTGTTCGAAAGCGAACTTCTCCAGCTGGCCTTCTATCTTCTTGCGTAAGAAGCCCCAGTCAGTGACAGGTCCCTTGTTGTCTTTGAAACAAAGCTGGACTTGATTGCGGGCGTCGCGAATAAGATCTTGAGATTCTTTCTGGTAGACAAAGCCTCGAGAAATAACTTCGACGTCACCGGTGACTTGAGAGTTTTCCCGTTTGACAGGAACGATGGCGATAAGAATACCGTCTTCGGACATAACCTGACGATCACGGAGAACGACAGTACCGACATCTCCAATACCCAGACCATCAACATAAATATTTTTGGTCTCGAACTTGGGACCTTCTTTGACGACGTGATCTTCAAGAATGACAGACTGTCCTTCTGAGAGGACAAAGACGTTATCTCTGTTGTGATTAAGATCTTTGGCCAAACTATTTTTGTAAAGCATCATGTGACGGAGATCTCCACCAATTGGGATAATGTATTTGGGACGAACTAAGCGAGCCAAGAGAGCCATATCACCTCGATAGCCGTGGCCGGAAACGTGAAGGTTCTCTGAAGTGCCTGAGTAGATAACATCGATACTATTTTTGTAGAGAGTGTCCATGAGATCAAAGATATCGGCATCGTTGCCGGTACCCGGAATTGCATTCGAACTAATGATGACTTTGTCACCTTTCTTCAGACGAGCCAAGCGGTGTTCATTGTTAGCCAAGCGATGCATAGCGGAACCAGACTGACCTTGTGAACCGGAAACAAGCATCGTAACTTCTTTGGCCTGAAGTCCGGCGATTTGCTGCGGCTTGATAAAAGTTCCGGCGGGAACTTTTAAGAAACCGGTTTTAATGGCGGCTTCGATATTCTGTTCTACCGAGCGACCAATAATGGCGACTCGACGGTGATGCTTAATAGAAGCCTCGATGGCAATCTGGAAACGAGAAATTGAAGAAGACATGCCGGTAAAGATAACCTTACCTTGAGTATTTCTAATTTCATCGTCTATAGCTTTCATTAAAGTTCTTTCTGATGGACAGTAGCCCGATTTCTCAATTCCCAAACAGTCGGTGAACATAAGATCGACACCGGCAGTTCCGGCAGCGGCCATTCCGGCCATATCGGGTGGAAGATTATCGATAGGGGTTAGATCGAACTTGTAGTCAGCACCATGATAAACGGTACCGGCCGGAGTCTTGATGACTAAATGAAAACAGTTTGGAACCGAATGAGTGGAGTGTATGAATTCGATATGGAAGGGTCCAAGGTCTAGTGAGCCTTCGACCGGGGTCATACGATTGGTAATTCCAAATTCGCGAACTCGGAGCTCGGCCATGGCGATAGCAAGCTTGCCACCAAAAACTTCGACGTCTTTGAGACGAGGAAGGATGTAAGGAAGACCGCCAATATGATCCATGTGAGGATGGGTAAGGACAATACCGAGTAAATGTTTACCGGATTTTTCCAGATAACTAATATCGGGAATGACGGAATCCACACCCAGATCACTGCTTTGAGGGAAACCCATACCGCAGTCGATGACCAGCTGGTCATCACCAAATTCGTAAACGTACATGTTTTTAGTTGCACTACCAACACCACCGAGAGGAATCAACTTAAGTTGAGACATAATTTTTTGTAATTAATTTTCCTAATAATATTGTAACTGAATGAGAATCAACAGTAACTATTTTTATAGATTCCCGATCAGGTCGGGAATGACATGATTGTCTTATTCAGTTTGGGCGAGGAAAGGCGCCAAAATCCTAATTTACGGGTAAAGTTTCTCTGACTGGAGGTTAAAATCTAACTGATTCTATATAAACTCTCATATCACTGGACAACGATTCCGTGGACTGGTGGTAATTATAGCATGCTAGGGATTTTGAAGCTTATTTACGATACTCTCTCTGAGCTTTTTAGCCTCGATCTGAACCTTATCGTTGTACTCATGAATCAAATTAGTAACATCATCCAAATTGTATATATCCAGGCCGGGTCCTTCAGTTTGTAACCACAAACAAGGGCGAGGAGAAACCTGACCATTTTCGTCAGTCAAAATCTCAAAAGTGTCACCTTGGGTCGACAATAATAAAGAATCTACTGTTGGTTTCGCTTGAAAAATTCGAAGCTCGACTTCGAGGGATTCTCTAATGAGGTGAGTTATTTGTACTGTGGTATCGTCTCTGGCTCCGGGACTTTCAATTAGAATTAACTTTGAATCTCCTCGCAAACATTTTTCGAGTAGACCATCTAATATTTGAGAGAGATTGGCGTTTTCGACAGCTTCGTCTTGAGAGTTGTATGAACTCCTTTCCTCTTTAGTCATGGACCTAAAACGGCTTACAGCTGATAAAATTTCGGCCGGCTCAGAATCTTCATTAAGTCCTTCTGATTTGAAATAATTCGAATATGTTAATCCAGAATTTGAAGTAAAAAATTCCAAGGAATAACCCTCTACTTTGTCAGGAAACTTGAGAGACATAGCAGACACGAGAGTTGATTTTCCGGACCTCGAATCCCCAGTGACAATAATAAAATCTGTTTTGTTTGGATTGGAGAATTTTCTAACATCGATATTTGGGCGATTTAAAGCAAGATGTACTGCCAAGAATAATGGTAGGTTCAGCTCGGAAAGACAGTAAACCAATCTTTCATTTTGAATTTCAGTGAGGGATTGTTTTTCAATGTTGCTTCCAATTTTTCCAAGCTGATTTTTTAGCTCATCCTCTCCTTCGTACATTCTGGCTATCCATACAAGATTGTCACCGTCAGGATATTGTGTCAACTGAAAATTAATTCCTTTGGCTATCTCACCATAATCAAGCATTTGAATGGATTTTTCTCCGAGAACTGTATCCGGATGAATAAAACCTTCACCAAGACCACTCTTTACCAATTGGAACTGAGGTTCAGCGCCGGGGCTCATATTTTTACAATCTTATAGCCAACTTTTGGCAAGATAATTAGCTGATGCTTTTTAAGTTTCCTACCGAGTCTTTGCATGGTTTTACCTATTGCTTGATCTGAAAAATCATCATAACTACCATCACCCCATTTTAGATCAGCAATTTTCTCCTTAAGAATTACACCATCATCTTTAGATGCCATCTCGATTATTTGTTTTTCAATTTTAATCAACTTATGTTCTGATGGAATTCCATCCTCAGTAAAAGATAGATCTTTGTTTACTACAATTTGTGGTGGCAAGTTGATAGGGTGAAGGGAAAAATATGTTTTAAGAATCTCGCTTATAAAAATACTGTTTTGGGTGATTTCAAGTTTGTTTAGGACCTCTGTGTTGCACTGAGAAATTACCCTAATAGTCGGAAGAAGAGGGTTAATAATAACAGGTTCGTCGATAAGTTCAGCGACCGACTTATTCAACAAATCGGAGTTAATAATAAGACTCTTGGTAAGGTGACTTAGTCCACCTGAGTACGAGTAGATTTTAGCCTCCTGGTCTAAACTTAGATTCATACCTGTCAATTTTGATATGACTTTAATAATATTTTTACCTAATGTTTTAAAGTAATAGGTGTTGTAAATATGATTAGCCAGATTAGATTGAAGGTAAGAATCGGTTTTTAAAATAGAGGGGGTGTTTACAACTAAGGCAAATTTTTGTGAGAGCTTTGCTTTTTTGAAATATTGGGTAGCCAACTGAAATGCTTCATGATTTTTCTCAAAATTGAGATCGAGAATGTTAAATTCTTTAAGTTCGGAAGAGTCGTCTTTGATATGCTGAAATTTTCCTGAAGTATCGCCTTCAATGAACTTTTTAATAAAGTGGGAGGTACCTATTCCTGGCACGGTAACAATTAGGAGATTGCTGTTCTTCTTGTAGCTATTCTCTAGTGCCAAGACAAATTCCTGATAAAGAGGGTGCTGTTCTAAATCCATATATGGATGTTAGCACGTCCGAAGAGTGGAGGAAATGGTGGTCGATGAGCCCAAGTTCTGTCCTAAAACTGTCCACCATTTGTCCAGCAAACATTGATTAGCTATAGGATAATACTCCTAAGTTTTTAGTACGTTCACATCAAATTCAAGAGGAGATAAAATGTCTAAATCTGATCGTATTTTTGGTTTGTTGCTGGTTATCACGTTTTCCATGCTTGCTGGAATGTTTCTTCAGCGATGGCAAGACAGAAGAGAGTCAATCACCCTCACTGAAACGAGTGAGCCGTCGGAGTCCGATAGTTTGCCTTGTTTTCCGGAGCAAAATCCTGGAGATTTCAAGCTTGTGTACTACTCGCTTGATAACTTTTCTGTGACACCGCCTATTTCAGGCTTCATACCTGAGCGTTCCAGCAGAGAAGAAACTCAGTCTGCTGGGGAATACTATGTTGGAATTGCTTTGGGAGACAATATTGAAGCCGAATTCCTTGAAGAGGTACCTGCAGATATATTGGCTACCAGTTGTGAAAACACTTGGTGGTTTAGCGTTGATAGCAAAAGTGATTTCACCATTGTGATCAGAAATACAAAATAAGTTCAACAGAAGTGGAGATATGATGACTAAGAAACAGAATGCTTTACTAAGCACATTCTTTTTAGTGATTGTGCTGGGACTTATACTTGCACTTTATTTACTAATTTCGGCAAATATAGTTCCTCAGACAAGAACATTCCAGCACGTACAGAGCGAGGTTGTCTGGCCTCTGGACAGTTCTTACTACAATACAGAATCCATTAGTATCTTCACTGTCGGTGGAGAAGCCTACAAGTACTCCTTCGGCATCGGTACAACTTACGATGGAGATGGGTATTCTGTGCGTATAGGCGAGATTGTATCCAGAAGTGAAGACGGTGTATCTATCACCATTACCACGGTGGCGAGGATGAACGTTGCGGTGTCTGGTGTGTACAGAAGTGTTCTTCTCGTTCCCGTCAAAGGAGATCTGGTCGCTTATAAATGTAGCTCTCTTGCCGAGCTTGGAATTGCCTCAATTGACCAAGATTTCTGCGAGAGCACTTTCACTTCTGAGGAGGTTTTTCAAGCGTTCGCAAAAGAGGCAAAGATCAAAGCGGCTGAGTATGGTTTGACACTTTATTCCTTTGAGACCAATTTGCTGGCCAATCCTGATCTGCAACTGGTAACTAATCCAGTGTTCACGACCATTCACTCATACTCATATCGTTAGAAATAGCTATGTGAAAAACAAAGGAGGTAAACATGGACTTGACTATCGTAGTGATATTACTTTTAGTGATATTCGGGGCGGCTGCGGCGATTGGAGGGAAAACAGGAGTAACAGTCTACGGTGTACTTATTGCCATGTGCTGGTTACTTCCGCTGGGAATGGGATATACTGCGGCGATAGTCGTTGCCGTAGTGATTCTACTTCTTCCCGCAGATCCGGAAGCAAAAGGTGGAGCGGGGTTTTTCCTCGCATTCCTCGTCGTACTCAATCTCATAGCTATGATTTAGTTTTACAAACCCCGCCGAAAGGCGGGGTTTTTATTTGGTTTAATTTGTGACTTTACAAATGAGATGAGACGAGTACACTTATAGAGAAATTAGAATAATTTATATAGATTCCCGATCAGGTCGGGAATGACAAGATAAAATGAAAAACATAAAAACTGATAAGCCTGGAGGAAAGAAGAGAGAAAGAGTAATCCGAATATTTAACTGTTCGGAGGATGTGTGGCCTTTTATCGAAGCTTACGGAGACAAGAAACTGCAAAAATGGGAGATAGATGAGAATGCTAATCTGACCGACAAAGATTTGTTCTCCATGGCGGAAGAGTTTGAATTTACTTTCATTGCCCCCAAACCCATCGATCCCCTCTTCGTGGAATATTTCAAGAAGCTCTGTGAAGTCCGAGACTTGGAAATCTTTGTGACCAAGAACCACACCGGAAAACTATGTGAAGATATTTTGGAAGATGAGGATATTATGGCGAAACTGGTGGGGATGAAGAAAAAATACAAAAGACTTTCGATTACTTCCTATTCAACCTCGCCGGAATTCTTGTACCTAATCAAGACACTTAGAGATAAGGGAGTGGAGGTGCGGACACCTTTGGCGCCGGAAGAGTCCGATGCTTGGACGGTAAATTTTTACGGGAGTAAGTCGGGGATCAGACAACTAACTCAGATAAATGGAGCAATGAGGTCTGATATGAAAATGCCAAACGGAGTCATCAGTTCCGGAATTATCGATACTGCCGGCATAGCTGCCAATAAATATATCAAGGAAGGTGGAGTGGTAATCAAGACAAACAAAGGGCATTCAGGAGCAGGAGTTCTAATATTCAGAAAGGGCGAGCTGCCAAAAAAGTTTGCCGAGTGCGAGAAAAAAATAATTGAGATATTACGCAGAGATGCATATTGGGAAAAATTTCCGATTGTGGTTGAGTCACTGGTTCAGCCGAATCCAAGAATCGGAGGTGGCTTTCCAAACTCCGAGTTCATGATTAAGAAAAATGGCGAAGTAAAATTCTTGTATTACTGTGGAATGAGAGTAGACAGGCAGGGAGTTTTTGCCGGAATAGAGATAGGAGAAGAAACTCTACCAAAGAGAGTAGCTTCAAGAATTACAGATATTGGGTATTTAATCGGCGAACAGTATTCGGCAGATGGTTACCGGGGATATTTTGATATTGATTACATTGCCGGAAAAAATGGAGAGATATTTGTAAATGAGTCCAATGTCCGTGTAACAGGCGGAACGCATATGTATAACGCGGCGATTGAGCTGGCCGGAAGAGATTTTACTAAGAAGTCGTATGTTCTTTGTGAGAACATGCATACCTTGCCGAATAAGAAGAATACGACTTTCAAAAAACTACATAAGCTAATGGAGCCAATATTGTTCTCGAGAAAGACAAGAGAAGGTCTGGTAATTTGTTCTTCCAATCTGCTCCATGATGGATATTTGTCTTACATCATTTTTGGCAAGAATAAAAAGCGAGCTGAAGTTCTGGAGAGAAAAATGTTGGAGTTCTTGGAGAGTATTTAGTGACTCTGGATTCCGGGTCAAGCCCGGAATGACATTCGTGGTTAGGAAATTAGTTGAAGCGTCCGAGGATGAGAATGGAAGTGATGGCTAAGAAGATACCGACTATTTCTATAGAAGTAATAGACTCTTTAAAATAAAAAACGCCAATAACAGCAAAGACAAGTGCAGTAAAAACGCCGTATGCCGAGCCGGCGATAGAGAACTTGACGTTTTTGTAAATAAAGAACCACACAAAAGTGGTAATTGTGTAGATGATAAAGCCTGATATAAACAATCTCCAGTTGATGAAAGTATTTCCACTTCCTGCCCGCTTGAGAAAGGAGTCTCCAATAGAGGTGAAAAGAGTAAGCCCGAGAATGACTAAATAGATGAAAAATCGGTTCATAGGTAATGCATATTTATTTTTTTCTCTATCTCAAACACAGTCCCGCCTGTGCATGGTTCGTTACGAAACATGCTCGGCAATCGGAGATATTTTTAATATTGTAAATTAAAATCTCCTGAAAGGATATTTTAATTTACCAGAAATATCTCCTTACCACTTGGGGAGGAAGCCTTTGATGTTGTCCGGGGTGAGGTGGACGGTTTGAGCTTGTCCGGTAACAATCATGGAGGCAACCTTACGGACTGCTCCCTCAATCGTACGATTTAGAGTACGAATACCCGCATCGTAACCGAGAGGGCGGATAAGGGTGGGCCAGAGAGAAGGGTCGATGGAAATGGTCGCAGGATCCATGCCGGCAGCCTCAAGAGCCTTGGGTAGTAGGTAGTTCTGAGCAATGTGAGTTTTTTCCTCATCTGTGTAAGAAGGCATTTGAATGGGCTCAAGACGGTCCATAACAGCAGTTGCAAGGTTGCCTGTGTTATTAGCCGTGGCGATGAACATGACTTCGGAGAGATCGATGGGATAGTCGATAAAGTGATCCAGATAGCGATTGTTTTGACTTGGATCTAGAACTTCGACAAGCACACCCATGATATCCATGCGTGCTTCTTCCGTAACACGGTCGATTTCATCCAGAAGTATAATGGGATTTTTGACACCTGAGTCGCACAGAGCACGAGCAATGTAGCCCGGCTCAGCTTCGATGTGGAGACGGGACTCACCACGAAGATCGCGAGCACTACCTAGACCTCCAAAAGGAATACGGGCGATGGGGCGGCCTAGAGCTTCCGAGAGAGCGTAAGCAAAGGTGGTTTTCCCGGTACCGACAAGACCTACTAGACAAATGATGGGAGCGCGAGCAACACCAAGATTGCGAGATTGGCGGAGTTTGAGAACGGCCATGTATTCGATGATTCTTTCTTTAACTATATCCATACCGTAGTGACTCTTATCCATGGAATCTTTAATGGCAACCAAATCGATTGGCTTATCTACACGCTTGCTCCAAGGGACTTTTACAATCCACTCGATATAATGAGAAACCTTTTCGAATTCTTCTGAATAAAAACCCTGAGAAAACATTCTTTCCAAACGAGCAATCATAGATAAAGCTTTCTCCTTCAGTTCCGGTGGCATCTCTACACCTTCAAGTTTTTTTGTCAGGACTTCCAGATCGCTTTTGGCGGCAGAATTTGTTGTTTGGGCGGGGGCAGAGTTATCCATCTGGATTCATTATATATAAAAAATAATCCCACAGTTTGTGGGATTATTTTTTACTTAATTAGCGAGGCTATTTTATTTAAGAACTTTTACCGGAGTACTACTTAAACAATTTGTTGAATTGTAACAATAGAACTGAGGTGCTGGGCAGTTTTGAGGAGTGCATTTGTAAGTGCTCTTAGGTGGTGTTGGTTTCCCTACAGACTTTCTCTCATAGGCCTTCGGCTGACTTTCAGGTGCATTTGGAGTGATTGACCCCGGAGCCGACGCTTTCATGGCGACCAAAAGTATACCAAGAATGATAACAAATGAAACAATTAATACAAACAATCCATTGTTTACTTTCTTGTTAAGTATCGATGTTTTTTTGGCCATAAATAAATATAACATAAATAAAAAAATCCCCGGTTATGGGGATTTTATACGGCTTTTGCAATGACGGCGGTTAGCGGGTGTCGCGGAATTTGCTGAAGGTTGGACGACCAGCGCGAGGAGGACGGCTGTCGCCACCTCTACCATCTCTATCGCCACCCCCGAAACTTCGACCGCCGGAAGGCTGACCACCACCAAAGCCTGAACCACCTGCGGGTCTTTCGGCTCTGATTGGGGACTCACCTTCTTCCAGCATCGTCAGATTGACTCTGCCCATGGAATCGATTTCGTAGCATTTGACTTTGACTTTGTCCCCCATTTTCATGGCTCGGAAAGTATCAGGGTGGACTTGGCTAACATGAACAAGACCATCTTTACCGGGGATAATATTTACAAAAGCACCAAAGGCTTCGATACGAACAACGGTTCCGTTGTAAGTCTTGCCAACTTCAGCTTCGGCAACCATAGAATCGATGTAAGCAATGGCTCCATCAACTTTGGCTTGATCATTGCCGGTGACAGTGACAGTGCCATCTTCTTGGATGTCAATTTCACATTCAAAATCTTCTTGAATTTGGCGGATCATCTTGCCCCCCGGTCCAATTATTTCACCAATCTTTAGCTGAGGAATCTTCGTAGAAGTAATTCTTGGAGCATATTGAGAAAGTTTAGGACGTGGTGCCGAAAGTGTTTCGTTCATGATGTCCAGAAGTTTTAGACGGCCACGTTTGGCTTGATCCAAAGCTTTGACAAGAATTTCTGCGTTAACACCAGTGACTTTACAGTCCATCTGAAGAGCGGTAATACCGTCGACAGTGCCGGCAACTTTGAAGTCCATGTCACCAAAGTGATCTTCAAAACCACTGATGTCAGTAAGAGTAACGTATTTATCACCTTCGGTAATAAGACCCATGGCAACTCCGGCAACTGGTTTCTTGAGAGGAACTCCGGCGTCCATCAATGAAAGAGTGGAACCGCAGACGGAAGCTTGAGAAGTGGAACCATTACTGGACATGACTTCGGAAACGACACGGATAGTGTAAGGGAAAGTGGCAGCGTCAGGAAGCATGGGGACGATAGCTCTTTCGGCTAAAGCGCCGTGACCAATTTCACGTCGGCCGGTACCTGGGCGTCCTGTTTCTCCGGAAGCGAAGCCAGGCATATTGTAGTGATGGAAGTAGCGGCGAATTTCTTCACCTTTCATACCATCGATAGTCATAGCTCTGGCAGGTGAAGCTAAAGTGACGACAGACAGTACATGGGTAAGACCTCGCTGGAAGAATGCAGAACCGTGAGTACGAGGAAGAAGACCAACTTCAATATTGACCTTGCGGATTTCTTCGACTTCGCGACCATCGGCACGAATATTTTTATCTAATATTTGTGATCTGGCCAAGACACGAAGCATACTATCGGCGACTTCATTGATTTGATTAGGGTCGAGGTCGGGATATTTAGTAGCAATAGCTCTGGTGATTTCGGAAACTTGAGTTCCGGTTTTCTTGGCTTCGTTGACTAATATTTCTTCAACATTTTTAAATTCTTCTTCAACAATCTTTTTGACGGCTTCATCGACACCTGCAATGACGATTTCACGTTTCTTTTTACCATTCTCTTTGGCAAAAGTAGCAATGGCATCGGCAATTGTGTCTACATGTTCCGCGGCAAATCTCAAAGCACCAATCATTTTTTCTTCGGAAACTTCGTTGGCTCCGGACTCGACCATGGAAATACCACCCTTAGGACCGGAAATTACCAAATCTAGAGGAGAAGCTTTTTTCTGTTCAACGGTGGGGTTCACTATGTACTCACCATTGGCGTCCATTCCGACTCGGACAGCACCGACAGGACCGGCCCATGGGTAATCAGAGACAGAAACAGCAGCGGAAGCAGCAATGACAGCCAAGATTTCAGGCTCTTCGGATCCATCGTAGGAAAGCGGAGAAACCATGATTTGGACTTCATTTCTGGAGCCTTGGTCAAAAAGAGGTCTTAACGAACGGTCTATGACGCGGCCGGTAAGAATTTCGTTTTCGGAAGGTCGACCTTCACGTTTGATGAAGCGGCTGGAACTGATGACTCCACCCGCATAAAATTTCTCCTGGTATTCAAGAGATAAAGGGAAGTAATCAATACCTTCTTTGATCTTTTTGGAAGCAACGACGGAAGCGATAACGACAGTGTCTCCGCAACGAACAGTGACGGAACCTGAAGCTTGAGCGCCAAAATGGCCGGTCTCGATAATAATGGTTTTACCATTGAGAACAATGGTGGTGGATGGATAGGTCATATCCGGTTTCCTTTCTGAATATAGCTGGCTCCACCGTGACTTGAGAAGAAAAGAGAAGATACCCCACGCTCGGGATGTGCTCTATTTACTCCTCAAATGTCTATATATCCCCGCTTAATACGAGAGACAATTATTCGGCTGAGCGCAACTGGCTTGTAATTTTAAGTGACTTGGTGATGTCTAAATAGTCGGTAGGATTGGATTTACTGAGGTAGTTGAGAAGGCGTCGGCGCTTGGAGATGATCTTGAGAAGACCTCGGCGGGAGTGGTGATCCTTCTTGTGGACCTTAAGGTGGCCGGTGAGCTCCTCGATTTGAGAAGTTAGGAGTGCTACCTGCACACGAGGAGAACCAGTGTCTTTTGGACTGGCGGAGAATTTCTTAATGATGTCGATTTTTTTGTCTGATTTAAGAGCCATATCAATCGGTATTGTAGCAGATAGGAGCAGATTTGCCAACAGGCATAACTGAGAAGGGCTAATTAACTAGTTTTTGCTCTTTGCCATAGAGATAGTTGGCCATTAAGAAGGCATATCCCTCGTCTAGACTCATTTTTTGTGAAACATCACCGCAAATAATTAATGGCTTACTCATGCGGGCTAATCTGGCATCCATAACGGCCTTATTTACCTCACCTAGATAATCCGACCACTGCTTCGGGGTAAACTGTTTATCTTTGTATTTTAGCCTTACTTCGGCGAGAAACCAGGAGGCAGCACGAAAGTCCGGCGTTGTGTTTAAGTCAACAGAATCTGCACTTTCTTGAATAGATTTTAAGGTTTTTGGCAAGCGACCGTTTATTAATAATTTCAAATAAACTTCATTTGAATCCTCAAAGTTGACATTTTCAATGATGTCCATAATCTCAAGTATTTGTTCTTCAGAATCTTTTGGAGAATCTGATTGTATGATATCTCTTAGACTTTCTTGAGGTAAACGCCCAAAGGTGATTAGAGCCATAGTATCACCTACCAAACGACACATATCCGGAGTAATAACAGAAGATGTCCTCTGGGTCTCTACAATCTTATCCCTATCCATCAATAGCTTAGAAATTTCACTTCCACTGGTGGCTGGCTGGGAGGATAACAGTTGTGCCATCTTGCTCTTCATCGAAGCTACAATTTCAGGAATTACACGTTTCTGGGGATCTATAGTCTCAAGTTGTTTGGTCAAACTGTCCCAGTTTTCCACCTCGCCTGAAGGAAGTGTATTTCTGGACATAATCATGGCAGGGGTAACCTCAAAGGATTTTTCAGTAAAAAATGTAGCTAGCTCTACGATTGCATTTGCGGCAAGAGTTACTTCCAATCTTTCTGTTTTAGGTAGTCCATGAAATGGAGCATCCAGAGAACCAAAACCGTTGAATACTATCTTGCGTTCATCTAGACTACCTCTTTCATGGAGAATTTCTAGAGAATCGTCTGCTGGTATTTCTGTAGATGGAACAGGTTCTGTAAATGGCATATACTACATATTAGCACTTAGAGGTCGCCAGCGCGGAAGATTTTGGGCTTGGTCCAGTCATTTGGGACGTTCTGGTTTGGCAGGTTCGATGGAGGAATGACGTAGGGCTTGTTCTCCTCCTGGGGCATGGGAACGTTGTCGTCGTCACTTATGTTGGTGGTTTGAGATTCCTCCACTTCGGTCGGAATGACAGAGGGGGCGTGAGGGGCTTCAAAGAAAGTTGGTTGGGAAAATCTAGGAACAAAGGCTTGCTGATTTGGAAGCCTGGCTCCATTCCTCATAAGGAAGGAAATGGAAGAAAAAGTGTTAGCGGTCATCTTTGGACTGGTCAAACTTTTGGTTTCTTCGTAAATAGAGCTAAGTAGATTTTTGGCTGAATCTCCGGAAATTTTCAGCTCTGTTTTCTCAACGAGTTCGGAAACCAGCTCGGAAAAAGAATTGGCTGACTGATGAAGGAGATTTTTGGTGAATTGCACCGGCCTAGGAGTGATATTTAAACTAAGGATTTTGGCTTCATCTAAGAAGTTTTTTTCATCGGCATAAATCTTGCCGAGTTCTTCAAGAGAATTAATGCCTAGAGTTATGACCAGGTCTGCTGAGGCGCCGGAGTAGGAATATTTGACGTTGCTGACATCAGGGGTGGGGGCACCGGCTTTTGGCTTGATCATAAGATAGAACTTACCATCGGGGCGGACATCGTAGTCCACTTTTTCCAAATCATCTTCGTGATAATCAAAGGAAATGACTAGATTTTTGGCTCCGATACTATCAGCAATCTCCTGAGCTCCGACCAGTTTAGGATCGACATGAACTTGAGTACCGCAGCCGATTTGAGATTTCTTACCTGAAGCGATAAAAGAAAGATGAAGACTTAGTCCAGCAGAAACAATATCAGAAGAAGGATCCGGCGGAAGAGCAACAATTAACGAGCTGGCTGACTGGATCAGTTTTTTGGATGAGGAAAATTGATTTTGATCGTCCATAGTTAGGCTTCTATAGTAGTAGCCGTCATTATATCACCGGGCTTAAAGTCAATAGAGGGTGTCAAAGTGGCCCCAAACTCTTGATCCTTTTTGGCTTCGGAAACATCGGCTTTATTTATTTTTAGGGTAGAAATTCGAGAGTTTTGAATTTTGTCTCCAAATTTTATTTTGCCCGAAGTAACCAAACAACCATAAACCATTGTCCCGCCAAAATTGAATACTTTAAGAACTGTAGCTTGACCGGTTTCTATAATTTTTGGACCTTGGGCAATGGTTTTTTTCGCCTGAAGATCCTTTAAATAATCAAAGAGCTGATAGATGATACGGAAATTGGTGAATTTAACCTTTTCAATTTCGGCTAGCTTGGTAACTGAGCTGGAAATGCGGACATTAAAACCAAGAATCTCGGCACCTGCGGCGTAAGCTGTCTGAATATCTGTGTCGGAAATATTTCCGACTGCAGAGTAAACAATATTGGCTTGATCTTTGATGGCTCCCAAGATAGCTTCCAAAGAACCTTGGACGTCGGCTTTTAATAAAATGGTTGGTCTTTCGGACATTGGCTTGGTCTCAATCACTACTCCCGGAGTTACTTCCGAGTTATCCTGGATTGCCACGTCGCCTTCGCCTCCTCGCAATGACGGGGTGGAGTGAGATCCCTCGACTACGCTCGGGATGACAGAAATGTCGGTAAGAATATCTCCCACACTAGGAACATCGGAGAGCCCAATCACCTGGAATGGAGTGGATGGACCGGCTTGAGGAATAGCTTTACCAGTGTAATCGATCATGGAACGAATTTTTCCGATATTTTTTTTTCCAAAAAATAAGTTGCTGTTTTTTTTGAAGACTCCGGACTTAACCAAAAGAGTAGCAAGAGGACCAATTTGTGGGTGTAAGGAAGATTCGATAACCAGAGCGGTTGATGGAGATTCAGATGAATTATCTTTTAACTCTTCAAGTTCAGCTAAAAGTAAAATAATTTCAAGAAGGTCATCCACGCCAGAACCTGACTTCGCAGAAATGTTTATCAAAGGAATATTACCGCCGTAGCCCTCGACATAGACGCCATTATTGGCCAAATCCGTTTTAACTCGATCGGGATTTACCCCAGGCAAATCAACCTTATTAACAGCAACGACAAAAGGAATACCGGCGGCTTTTATATGTTCAATGGATTCAATTGTTTGGGGCATGACCGAGTCGTCGGCGGCGACAAGAAGAATGGCAACATCAGCTGCCTGACCACCTCGACGTCGCATGGCAGAAAAAGCGGCATGACCAGGAGTGTCAATAAATGTAATTTTTTGACCTTTATGCTCGATTTGATATGCACCTATGGCTTGAGTGATACCACCAATTTCACCGGCGGCTACTTGAGCGTGGCGGATACGATCCAAAAGTGATGTCTTGCCATGGTCTACATGCCCAAGAATAGTAACCACAGGCGGTCTTGTGGCCGAAATGTTTTCTGACATAGGATTTAATTAGCTTTTGTATGAAGCGAGCTGGATCTTGATTTTCTCAAGAGTTTTGGGGCCGATGCCTTTGACCGAGTCCAACTTTTCTTCTGTAAGATCTTCAATGTGAGTGAGTCCGGCTTCGACCAAAGTGTTTCTGGCTTTGGTTTCCAAGTCGAGCTGATCGATTTCGTATTCTTCGGTGCCTGTGACGACGATGGCCGACTCAGGAGAAGCTTGTTCGGAAACAATACGAAGTTTAGTGCCTGTGAGCTTAGCAGCAAGCTTGACGTTTTGACCACCTCGGCCAATTGCTAAAGAAAGCTGATCTGCAGGAACAGTAATGGTAGTTTCGCCGGATCTGCGATCGAAGGAGATACTTAGTCCTTCTGCGGGAGCTAAGGCAGATTTAATAAATTTATCTTTATCTTCAGACCATTGAATAATGTCGATTTTTTCGTTGTTTAGATCATTGATGACGGCTTGGACGCGGACGCCTTTTTGGCCGACACAAGAACCGACAGGATCAACACCTGCTTGAGTGGACTCAACGGCAACTTTTGAGCGGGAACCCGGCTCGCGAGCAATGGCTTTGATGAGGACGGCGCCGGAACTAACTTCAGGAACTTCTCTCTGGAAAAGTCCAGCGAGTAATCTGTCGTCGGCTCTGGAACAGATAATCTGCTTGCCTTTGACCGTTTCGGTAATTTCTTTTAGATAGACACTGACACGAGAGTTAAGACGATAGAATTCGGTGCGAACTTGCTCTTCGGGAGGCATGACTGCTTGACCACGGCCAAGATCGATGACGACACTGCGACCGTCCATACGCTGGACCATACCGGTCATAACTTCACCCAAGTGGTCGGTGTATTCAGAGAGAACAGCCTCACGCTCGGCTTCGCGGATGGTTTGGAGGATGACTTGCTTGGCGGCTTGGGCGGCGATTCGTCCAAATCCTGGAGGGGTAATTTCCTTCAGATCTTTCTTCTTTGCGTCTTCCTTGCCAACAAAGAGGCGGAATTGACCGTTTTCTGAGTCTACATCGGCGGAGACAATGAGCTCCTCTTCCTCAAATTTGAGAGCTTGCTCAGGGTAATCCTTCTTGAATGAGGCTACCAAGGCACCGTTAATAGCGTTTAAAACGATTTCAGGGGAAATGCCACGTTCGGAGCAGATTTGATTGATAGCAGCGGCAAATTCGGTACGGGCGGTAAGGGTTTGTGTATCCATTTTGTTGAACTTATTTTTATAGATTCCCGATCAGGTCGGGAATGACAATAATTTTAATTATAGTATTTAGTAAAAAGGACGACCTACGCCGCCCATAAATAACTTTACTAATTCTTGCTTATTATAGTACAAAACTATGGCTTTTGCCCAAGAACCTGTCTGAACCCTATAATGTTTGACTTTTGGGCTTGGGTGTGGTAGAATATACATCAAATCTAACGCTTCCCGGAGGAAACAATGGCACAAGAACATATTTCAAAATTCATGGAACGTTTCGATCTTCAATTCCCTGACATTGACATCGCGTCGCGCACGAAGGTGCTTGCTTGCATCGAGGATTTTGTGGCTGCAGGTGAAAATACCATAGATTTGCCAGCCAACGATGACAATGTAGTCGCTTTTATGACCGCGGCAATGAAGACTCGATATGGTCCAAACTTTGCTCGAGATTCAGTTCGAGAATGGGTAAAGATGTATACTCCAGGACTACCCGCGAATATTGGCATGGCAATGTTCATGAGCATGGCATGTCTTGGTCTACGAGGTGAGAAACTGGCAACAATCGTGCGCGATACTGTATTGAGCGACTGGACAGATAAGATGACCGTGTGGGAATTGATGTGTCTGGTTCCGTTCTTTTTTACCCTCAAAGACAAGCAATAACCAGAGAAGTGAATCCTCGAACTTTTGTTCGAGGATTTTTTATGGCAAAAAATTTATAAATTGTCAGGAGAGTTCTTCGAATTTTTGGAGGAGGTCTTTTTGCTTAGAGGAAATTTTTGATGGGATTTTGATGACGAATCGGATGTAGAGATCGCCGTGGCGATTGGTCTGAAGATGTTTAATCCCTTTACCGGTCAACCTGAGAACTGATTCGGGCTGAGTCCCGGGGCGGATGCGAAGTTTGGTGTTTCCTTCCAATGTTGGCACCTCAATCTCTCCACCCAAAATAGCCAAGGTAAAAGGTATTTCGTGATTAACTATGACATCGTAGCCCTGTCTCTTGAAAATTGGGCTAGTTTTAATCTGAAAACTAACGTCGAACTCGTTATAACGAATACGGTTCCCCTCTTCGATACCGGCGGGGACTTTGACTGTATATTGTTTACCTTCGTGAACTATAGTTTTCTCGATACCGTTGACTGCGTCCATAAACTCAAGCTTCAAAGTGTAGTGAGGCTTTGCCGGCCTTCGACCACCGCCGGCATTTCCTCCAAAGAAAGAGCTGAAAATATCAAAAGGGTCGGAGAAACCTCCTTGACCACCAAAGAGATCCTCAAAATTTATATTGCCACCGGTGGAATAATATGAAGAAAAAGGATTACCGGAAGCCCCACCATTCGGATTGTAGCCGGTACCGCCGCCGAAGGCGGCGTGACCAAATTGGTCGTATTTAGATTTCTTCTCTGGACTACTTAAAATCTCGTAAGCTTCGTTGATTTCCTTAAATTTTTCGGTGGCGTCCTTCTCTTTATTTCTGTCCGGGTGCCACTTGAGAGCCAGCTTACGATAGGCAGATTTAATCTCCGCCGCGCTAGCGGTTTTCTGTAATCCTAAAATATCGTAGAGATCTCTTGTAGTGGACATGGTGTTTGTTTTGATTGAGATGGTCCAGCCATGGCGGGAGACAAAGGATATTGTCTATTGTAGGGGCATTGTGCGCAATGCCCCTACAAGGAATTAATTATTCGACAACCTCTCCTTCTTCCGCCTTCGCAGAGGCTTCGGCGGACGAGTCCGCTGGCTGTGATGAATCGGTTTTCGCTTCAGTTGTTTTGTCTTTTTCGGCAGCAGCCTTGTAAAGGGCTTCGGCGTGTTTCTGAACTAATTCAGTTGAGACTTTTAATTTGGCATCGAGAGACTCCAAAGTAGCTGCCTCATTTTTAACTTCTTTTTCCAGCTCATCTAGAGAGTTAGACATTTCCTTTGCAGCATCGGCTCCAAATTTATCCCCTGCATCTTTAAGAACTTTTCGAGTTTGAATGATTAAAGAGTCGGCTTCATTCCTCTTATCTACCATCTCCTTTTTCTTTTTGTCTTCCTCAGCATATTTCTGAGCGTCTTGCTTCATCTTCTCGACTTCTTCGTCCGAAAGATTGGTCGCATTTTTGATGGTGATCTTTTGTTCTTTGCCGGTTGCTTTATCCTTGGCAGAAACATTTAAGATTCCATTAGCATCGATGTCGAAAGTGACTTCGATTTGAGGGACTCCACGAGGAGCTGCAGGGATACCATCAAGAACAAAACTTCCAAGAGTTTTGTTATCCGAAGCCATAGGTCTTTCTCCCTGAAGAATATGAATTTCTACCTGGGGCTGATTGTCCGAAGCGGTGGAGAATACTTGAGATTTACTGGACGGAACAGTGGTGTTTCTCTCAATTAATGGAGTCATGACACTTCCCATAGTTTCGATACCAAGAGTTAATGGGGTGACATCAAGAAGAAGCACATCCTTGACATCTCCGGAAATTACACCACCTTGGATGGCGGCACCCAAAGCTACCGCTTCGTCGGGGTTCACTGACTTGTTTGGTTCTTTGCCAAAGAAATCTTTAACCACTTGCTGAACTTTTGGCATGCGAGTCATTCCTCCGACCAAAATTATTTCTGCAATGTGGGACTTTTCCAACTTAGCATCGGCCATAGCTTTTTTACAAGGTTCAATGGTTTTTTGAATTAAGTCATCAACCAACTCCTCCAATTTGGCTCTGGAGATTTTCATGGTGAGGTGAAGTGGTTGACCGTCTTTCTGGGTGATGAATGGCTGATTGATCTCTGTCTCTGTAGCGCTTGAAAGCTCAATCTTGGCTTTCTCGGCAGAGTCTTTAATTCGCTGAAGTGCTTGCTTGTCGAGAGAAAGATCTACTCCTGAATCTTTTTTGAATTCCGAAACAATGTAATCAATAATTCTGCGATCAAAATCATCGCCTCCTAGGAAAGTATCTCCATTGGTAGATTTGACTTCAAAGACACCATCGCCTAGCTCAAGAATCGAAACATCAAAAGTTCCACCACCGAGATCGTAGACGACCACTGTTTCGTTTTTACCCTTATCAAGTCCGTAAGCGAGAGCGGCCGCAGTGGGCTCGTTTACAATTCTTTGAACATTCAATCCGGCAATTTCTCCGGCTTGTTTGGTCGCTTGGCGCTGTGAATCATCGAAATATGCAGGAACTGTGATGACAGCATCGGTAACAGTAGTACCCAGATATGCTTCGGCATCCGCTTTAGCCTTTTGAAGTATCTTGGCAGAAATTTCTTGAGGTGTAAAAGATTTTCCGCCCAGATTAATTATCGCCATGCCGTCTTTCCCGGATTCAATATCATACGGGGCAATTTCTTTGGTTTTTTGAGCTTGCTTGCCGGAGAACTTCTGACCCATTAAACGTTTGACACTAAAGATGGTGTTGGTCGAGTTAAGAACCATTTGGCGTTTGGCAACATCACCAACCAACCCTTTTATGGGTTCTACAATGGAGGGGAATGTGTTCCTTCCTTCCGAAGAAGGGATTATTTTGGCAATTCCACCTTCCATGACGGCAACGGCTGAGTTGGTGGTACCGAGATCGATTCCGATTATTTTTGACATATTATTTTATTGATTTTTAATTAATTTTTAATGCGGAGTAATTTATATAGATTCCCGATCAGGTCGGGAATGACAGTTTAATTATTTGTTAATGGTTGAGATTGCTTCGGCTCGATTACGAGACTCGCAATGACGAGTGTCGTGTTAATTATTATTAGGTGGCAAGCCGGAGCCGACTTTCACTTTGGCGGGACGGAGAACTCGGTCGTGAAGAAAATATCCTTGCGAAACAGTTTCAATAATCTTATCCTTCTCTCCGGGAACAACTTCGATACAGTCCATAGTTAAAGGGTCGAATTCTTTGTTGTCCGATTCAATGGAACTAAGACCTTCTTCGGCAAAAGTTAATTTAAATTGATCTATGACCATTTGAAGACCTTGGTCTTTCAAGTGAGATTGAGCAAGTTGGAGCGAGTCAAGACTTAAGAGAAGCTTTTCGATGAGAATAGCTGAAGCCATTCTGACGATGACCGATTCTTGTTCCTTGTGGCGTCTGGCTTGATTTTGATAATCAGCTAAAACACGTTTATATTTTTCTTCGGTATTCTCGACTCTATCCTCGATTTCTGCAAGCCTTTCTTGGAGCTTTTTTAGTTTGGCAAGAGTTTCCATCTGAGTTTCCTGAGAGGATTCCAGATGATCAGGATTGTTAATATCGGTGGGTTTTATTTTTTTTACCATTCTTGGGCAATTTGATTGACTAAATTAGCAATGTATCGGACAAAGGGAATATTTTTATCGTATTCTTGGCGGCTAGAACTAATAATGCCAAGGCTACCGCGACGATCTCCAATATGAATATCGGCAAAGACGCAACTGACCGGCTGGAAAAGACTAATGCCAATTTCATCTCCGACTAAGATGTGAATAGGAGAATTTCCCGAGGCCCTGCCAAACATGTCCATAAGTCTTTGTTGCTGATCCAATAAAAAGAAAATCTCACGAGTAGTGTCTAAATGACTTTCAAACTCGATGGAATTAAAGATATTGGCGTAGCCGGAATGATAGGTCAGGCCTTCGTCGGTGGCAGCGATACAAAGAGCCTTGGTTCTCTCGGCCAAAACCTTGGTAGCTTCCCTCATAAGGTCATCTCTGTTGTGTCGATGATCCCAGACACGGGACTTTACATTGACCTCTTCAGCGACAGAAAGCTGTTTTTCCTTCATTAGCTCATGGACATAAAATTTGATAGCCATGGGCGTAGGAACCCGGCCCGAGGAAGCGTGGGGCTGAGCCAGAAGACCTTTATTCTCGAGAGTGGCCATCTCATTTCTGAGCGTGGCAGGAGAAACTCCTAGACGATATTTGTTCTCCAACGTGACAGAGCCAACAGGTTCTGCCGTCTGAGTAAACTCCTCGACGATGGTCTTGATGATTAATATTTGACGTTCTGTAAGATCCATTTAGCAGAATAATAGCACGAGTGATAATGGGCAGTCAAGCGGGTTAACAAGAGGCCAAAAATATTGTAAAGTTAATTATGGCCACAAAAAGAGAATTGATTCGCGCTTTTGTACCTTTGTTGGTCGGTTTAGTGGTTTTGGTATTGGTGGTTGTGGCTATCCCGAATGCCCTTCAGTATGTAGGTAAGGCTTCAGGGGTGAATGCTAATTTGGTTTTTAATTATGAAGGAGTGCTGGGTAAAATGCCGGAGCCATGGAGAAATTTGTGTCAAGGAGGCGAAGAGCCAAAAGAAATGCTTTCAAGTGTAGTTGAACCCATAAAAGCTTTGCGTCCGGAATATATCAGACTTGACCATATTTACGATGCTTTTAAGGTCGTGTCAGGAACTCCTGAGAATTTAACTTACGATTGGTCCGGGCTGGACAAGGCAGTGGAAGTAATTTTGTCGACTGGAGCAAAACCTTTCTTATCACTGTCATACATGCCAGATGTAATCTCTACCGGAAATATGGTCTCAACAGCAAAAGATTGGGGTCTTTGGGGGCAAGTGGTTCAAGCAACTATCGAACATTACAGTGGTAGAAATCAAAAAAATATCAACGGAGTTATTTATGAAGTTTGGAATGAGCCTGATTTGTTTGGAGGATTTAAGACATACGGCGATGTAAATTATCTAGATATGTATCTGGCTTCCGCAAAGGCTGCAGCAAGAGTCAAAGGAGCCAATCCGTTTGAAATCGGAGGACCGGCGACAACAGCTTTGTATCAGAACTGGGAAGAAAGATTAATTAAGTTCGTAGATGCAAACAATCTTAGATTGGATTTTATGAGCTGGCATAGATACACCTATGATATGGAACAGTTTGAAAAAGATGCAAAACAAGTAAGATCGTGGGCAGAAAAAATCCCTGCACTCGTAAATCTAAAATTTTATGTGACAGAGTGGGGGCATGATCCGGAAATTCAAGCCGGCTATGATACAAAGTTCGGAGCGATTCATACTTTGGCCGGGGCTAGAGCTATGATGGGGTCGATTGACAGAGCTTTTCTTTTTGAAATAAAAGATGGACCCGGAGCAACTAAGTATTGGGGAAGGTGGGGACTGTTGACTCATGAAAAATTTGGACCCCCGGAGAAAAAACCCAGATATCATGCAATGCAGTTTCTAAATAACTTAGGACCTTTCCGCACGAGTGTGGCAGGAGAAGGTAGTTGGGTTAAGAGCATTTCATCGATTGACGAAACCGGGAAAATGAAAATAATGGTGGTGAATTATGATTCAAAAGGCGGCCACAGCGAATCAGTACCGATGACTTTTGAAAATTTACCAAAAGGAAACTTCAAAATTACTAGAACCGATTTCATGGGAAGCTCCAGGTCGCTTAATGTGGCCACCACATCCTCTTCGTGGAAAACAACCGAATACTTTGGTCCAAATTCAGCTGCGATGTTTACGGTTGAGTTTTAATTTTAATCCCTCTAAATCTCCCTTTGACAAGGGTAAACAAATCCCTCTAAATCTCCCTTTGACAAGGGAGACTTAATATAGATATATGATGAAAAAAATTTCTGTCGAAGCTATAAATCCAAAAAATGGAGCTGTTGTTTATCTCCCTGAATTAAAAGAACTATCAAGACAAAATAGAAACAATCCAACACAGGCCGATTTAAGAATGTGGAAAAATGTTTTGTGCAAGAGAAAAACGGGTTTTATCTTTTTAAGACAAAAACCAATTAATAGGTTTATTTTGGATTTTTACTGTTCAGGATTGAGTTTGGCAATTGAAATTGATGGTGGATATCACAAAAAACAAAGGGGTTATGATTCAGAGAGAGATTCGTTTTTAAAACAAATCGGAATTGACACAATAAGATTCTCGAATTTCGAAGTGCTGAATAATATTGAGACAGTAAAGTTAAAAATACTCTCCCTTGTCAAAGGGAGAAGCCCCGCTATTGGCGGGGAGAGGGATTAATCTGGGGTGGAGTGAGATTGCCACTGCCGACCTAAAGTCGAGCCTCGCAATGACGCGATTTAGGATTTGGCGATGGCGAGGAAGGCTTCCTGAGGAACGGAGACACGGCCGAATTGCTTCATACGGGCCTTGCCCTTCTTTTGTTTGTTGAGCAATTTTAGATTTCGAGTAAAGTCACCTCCGTGAAGTTTGGCGTCTACGTCCTTACGATATGCCTTGATGGTTTCGCGAGCGATAATGCTGCCTCCAATAGCCACCTGGATAGGAATCTCAAATTGCTGACGAGGAATGGCTTCTTTTAGTTTTTCCGAGATTTTTTTGCCTTTTTGATAAGCTTTTTCTTTGACCGTGATGACACTCATCGGAGCAAAAATCTCATGATTAAGCAACACGTCTAGCTTGACCAGCTCTGATTCTTGCCAGCCGGCGAGCTCGTAATCCATGGACGCAAAGCCCTGGGAAACACTTTTTAAACTATCGTGAAGAGCGGTGATAACTTCGATGAGGGGAAGGAAATAATCTATCTCGACAAGTTCATCTAAATAAGAAACGTTGACTAGATTTCCCCGGAGATCTTGGCACAATTCCATAACAGCACCGACATAAGGTGAGGTGACCACAATATTTACAGCCGCCATAGGTTCGTATCCCTGAGCAATATTGGCCGGATCCGGAAAATCGGTAGGCGAACTAAAGATTTTTTCTTCTCCAGAGCGAAGCTTTACTTTGTATTCGACCGAAGGAGAGACTGAAATTACAGGTAAATTGAATTCTCTTTCTAATCTTTCACCGACAACTTCGGAATGAAGCATTCCCAAAAAACCAACTTTGACACCTTGGCCAAGAATCGGCGAATTTATTCCTTGGGTGGTGAGAGATGAATCGTTTAGTTTTAATTTTTCTAGGGCATCTATAAGATCTCGATATTGAGTACCGTCTGCGGGGTAAAAATCCAAGAAGACATTGGGATGAATTTTTCTAAAGCCGGGAATGGGTGTAACTAATTTAATTTGAGGTGAAAGACAGAGTGTATCCCCTACCAGAACATTACGAATATCCTTAAGTCCAGTAATAATGTAGCCCACATTACCGGCGGTGAGAACTTTTTTCTCTGTTCTGACAGGAGAGAAAATTCCGATTTCGGAAGCAGTTAATGATTGACCTGAATTCAAAAAAGATAATTTGTCTCCGGTTTTTAGATCTCCGGAAATGATTTTGACAAAAGCGATGACGCCGAGGTGGGTGTCGAAAGTAGAGTTGAAGACGAGGGCTTGGAAATACGATTCTGTGGGTGGGGTGAGATTGCTTCGGTTCGGATTACCGAAACTCGCAATGACTGAATCTTTGCTGGATTCCGGGTCAAGCCCGGAATGACTAACTTTGTTGGTTGGTGCAATGGAGATAGAAGTATCAGAATTAAGTGGACCGGGGAGGTCGGTAATTATTTTCTGCAGTAGTTCAGTGACACCTTCACCTGTTTTGGCTGATACCAATAAGGGTTCGGCTTGGATATTTAGGAGCTGCTTTAGCTGGCGAACGGCAGCAGGAACATCCGCAAGTGGTGCGTCTACCTTGTTAACTACCGGAATAATTGTGAGACCAAGATTTTTGGCGAGACGAAGATTGGCGACGGTCTGGGCTTGAACTCCTTTAGTAGCATCTACTAATAGTATGGCGCCCTCACAAGCCTGCAAAGCCCGCTCAACTTCGTAATTGAAGTCGACATGACCGGGAGTATCAATGAGATTTAAAGTGTAACCATCGTAGTCCATGGCCACCGGAGCCAATTTGATGGTAATGCCTCTTTCGCGCTCAATGGGATTGCTATCCAAAAGCTGAGGAGTAATCTTGTCCGCTTGAACTGTGCCGGTAAGTTCCAGCATGCGGTCTGCCAAAGTAGATTTACCGGCATCAATATGAGCAATGATAGAAAAATTTCTGATTAAACTAGACATAATTTATATACTGTTGGGGGTAGTCTCGAGAACCTCGTCGCTACTGGCGAGTATTTTACGCCAATTACCAATCTTTTTCACGATGTCTACAACATCTTTAAGTTCTTCGATGTCAAATAGCCAACAAAAATAGAGATATACAGCAAAACCCACAGTACTAACAACGAGAGTTAGAGTAATAAGTGGCAATGTTCTGGTGGTGTCAAAAACAAGCTGGTCGAGAAGTCTCATGGGTAACCAGAGTGAAAGACCGGTAAAGAAACTGACAAAAACCATCTTGATCATCCTAACCGAGATTCCCAAAGGACCAACTTTTCTTCGTAAAGCAAGATATGACAATAGAAAATCAACGACGTTCCCGATAGACATAGCTAGTGTGATGATGGCAACATCACGCTCGGCAATAAATCCAAGTGCATAGGCAGAGCCGACAAATACAACCATGGTAATAAAACCAATGATTAGAGGAGTTTTGGTATCTTTTAAAGCGTGCAGAGCCCTAGTTAAAGTGTTTGTGACAGCCTGAGGAGCGATAGCTAAACTAAGAAACGCAAGGGCTTTACCGGTAAGAAGTGTAGCTTCCCAAGGAAAATTCTTGGCTCCAAAAGCCAGACGAACCAAGGGAATGCGCAAAACAAGAACAATAACGCTGGCGGGAAGAGCAAAAAAGAATATTTGTAAAATTGATTTTCTTAGTGTGGCTTTGAATTGTGATTTGTCTTCGTAAAGTGCTTCTTTGGCCAGAGTTGGAAAAGAAGCTTGACTGAGTGAAACCCCAAAAAGAGAAATCGGTAGGACGTAAAGCTGACGGGCAAAATTAAATATCGAAAGAGAACCGACGGCCAAAAGAGAAGTGAGATTGACCGCCACCCATCGCTCAACTTGGTCTAAGCCTAAGGCCATGGCTCTAGGAGGCATGAGTTTGAGCATAGAAAGGACCCCAGGGTGTCTTAACCGCCAGACGATTTTGGGCCAGTAACCTAAAGAACGGGCGGTGGGTAGCTGAATGGCCATGTGGAGGAATGCTCCAAAAACAACTCCGATACCCGCTGAGTAGATGCCAAAGCGAGAAGAAAGAAAATAAATGCCGGTGATAGTGCCGAAGTTGTAAAGTAGTGGGGCAATGGCGGGGATTAAGAAGCGACGCTGAGACTGGAGAACACCTGTAAGGAAGGCCGAAAGGGCAAATAAAACTTGAGCAGCGGACATCATACGTATGAGATTGGCCATCATATCCAGCTTTTCCGGAGGAAAATGAGCGAGAAGTCCGGCTAGTGGGCGGGCAAAAATGACTATGACAACCGAAAAGATTAAAAGAAAAAAGCCGATGGTGGTAAGGGCGGCGTTGGCCAGATTGTGAGCTTCTTCTTCCGACCTTTCAAAATATTCTTGATATACCGGAATAAAGGCGGCTGAAACAGCACCAACTACCAGAAGCTGGAAAACAGTGTCCGGTATTACAAAAGCAGCGAAATAGACATCCAGATCGGCCTCCAAACCACCAAAGAAGCGAGCAGCCAGGAGATGGTTGCGGATTAAACCGAGTAGAGCTGAGCCTAAATACGAGATGCCTATGATAGCAGCCGCCGACAAAATACTGTTGCTTTTACGATTAAAAAATTCTTGGGACTTGGAGATTATCTTATTTACCACTTAACCATTTTAATTCAGGGAAGTAACTTGTGCCAGAAGTAGATTGGCATGTTAAAATAAGCACATGCCTATAACAAAATCCGCAATCAAAAAACTAAGGTCCGACAAAAAGAAGGCCTCTTTTAACAGATCTACCAAAACCAAGGCCAAATCGGCTATGGATGAATTTAAGAAAATTCTTTCCTTAGAATCATTAAGTAAGGCTTTTTCTGCCGTAGATCGAGCTGCCAAAAAAGGTGTGATCAAAAAGGGCAAAGCCGACAGAATAAAATCTAGACTTTCTAAGAAGGTGGCAAAATAACGATAGATGGAGTGTGGATCCTCGCCTTTGCGAGGATTACAAGATTAAATAAACAGTCTGGATTCCGGGTCAAGCCCGGAATGACAAGGTGGTTTGAGATTTCTCCACTTCGGTCGAAATGACGATGTGCCGGTAGATTGCCACGGCTGACCTAAAGTCGAGCCTCGCAATGACGGAAAGAAATTCTTTGTAATTGGGGTTTCAATTTGGTAAACTGAAAGTGTGGCTGCCCAGCAAGGTGTTTTTCATATAAATTTATTACCTAAAGATAGCTTTAGCTTTTCTTCTTTGGGAAAATTCTTGTCGTGGGCGACTACTACAGGCAGAGTTTTGGTGGTCTTAACAGAGTTTGTAGTACTGCTGGCTTTCGGATCCAGGTTTTACTTTGACAAAAAAGTGAACGACCTTAATGATGAAATTGATCAGAAAGAAGTTCAAATTGAGGCTTTTTACGATACTGAGGTAACCATAAGAAAGATATTGGCAAAGCAAAACCCTATAGGTAGATATTTGGTTTCAAACTTGTCCTTCGGACAAAGATATGATGAACTGGGGAAACTGATGCCGCAGGGAGTTAAGCTAGATAAACTGATGATCGATAACTCCGGCATGGGAATATCCGGAGAGGCCGAATCGGAGCTTGGATTTGCCAGACTACTTCAAAATCTAAAAAAGGTTCAAGACTTATCGCACCTTTCTATGAAGGATACCAACTACGACCAGACTACCGGAACCGTAAAGTTTAATATTCAAGCCACATTTAAATAATGCCTTTAATAAACAACGAAAGATATTCTCTTTTATATCAGAGAATTAACCTTATCTATCAAAAGCCGGAGATTAAAGCATCTCTGGAGGTAATTCTTTCCGTTTTCACCGTGACTATATTAATCTTTGCTGCGATAAGGCCGACTCTTACAAACATCGCATCTCTTCAAAAGAAAATTGAGGACCTTAATTCCTTCAATATCAAAGCAGATAATAAAATTGCTCAAGTTTTCAACGCCCAGACACAGCTAAACACTTACAGAGACAAGCTGAGACTTTTTGATGAAGCAGTGCCTGATAATTTCTCGTATTACGATATGGCGGGAAGAATCGAAGTACTAGCGAAAAAGAATGGACTGACAGCTCAGACAATTTCCATGCCGGGCATAAAACTATTTGGAACAAGCAAACCTGTAGGAGATTGGGCACAAAAACTAACAGCCAAAGATCAAAATAATATCATCCAAATGAATGTATCTTTTGCAGTTTCAGGTCCCCCAAAAAATGTTAAAGCTTTTTTGATTGAGCTTGAGAATATGGACAGGTTGGCACTATTGAATAGTGTAGTTTTATCTACGGAGCCAGGGACCGTGCAAGGAACACAAACCCTAAAGGCTAATGGACAAATATATTTTTATTTTTATCAAGAATCATGAAACCAAAAAAGACACTTTCAGTTTATGTTCTACTGATGGGAATCATGGGACTTTCTATTGTCGGAGGTATTTTGGCATTTCAGATATTTTCAGTTTCAACAAAGACCCAATTAACAGAAAAACAATTAGGAGTGATAAAGCCAATCGACGGCACAATTTCTCAATCTACGATTGATAGTCTAGAAAAAAGAACAAGAATAACGGATGATGATATCAACACCGCCAGTAACATACCGGTATCAGTAACACCTACAACTGAAATACCGACTCCAACACCAACGATAGCGAGCCCATCAGCTGAGCTTGAACCGACACAATAATATATGGCAACAAAAGGATTAATGAGCAAAAGAATACCTACCCTTCTGGGGATAATTATTCTTATTGGTGGACTAATCGCCGGAGTAGTTGTGGTGAACATGCAAACTAGTCTTCAATCTAAGGCGGGTCCGACAGGAAGTCCGAAAAATGTAAAGATATCAAATCTGGCTTCCTCTACTTTCAGCGTAAGTTGGACGACAGATATTCCCCTCACGGGATTGATTAAATATTCAGAAGACCCAACAAAAATTATTATCCCTGCCGGAGATGTCCGAGATCAGATTTCGGGGACTTCACAAAGTTACAACAATCACACTGTAAACGTTACCGGGCTTTCGGCAAATAAAACCTATTATTTTTTGATTATTTCCGGATCCGGAAGCTATGATGATGGAGGCAAACCTTTTCAGATTCGAACTACAGCTCAAGCTATTGCACCCGCAGAAGATATTATCTTTGGAAAAGTTCTGAGAGATACCGGAGATACCGTAAACGGTGGAATCATTTTTGTGGAAGCCGAAGGCGGCCAAACACTATCAACAATTACCAAAACAGATGGAACCTGGAGACTAAACTTAGCAAATTCCAGAGATAAAGTCGGTGCGATTCTGACTTATGATCCCAAAAAAACACTTCTCTCTATATTTGTTCAGGCTGGGGGTACGGGAACAGCAACAGCTCTCACCGACACAAGCAAAGACAAGCCAGTTCCGGATATTATCCTAGGTAAAAATCAAAGCTTTATTGAAGGAGGTCAAACATTCGCTATAGTGGAGGCAACCCCGAGTGCACAGGCCGTGGCCGGTGATGGTTTTCAGCTTGAGGCTTCTCAGCTGGAAATATCGCAACAAATAGAAGCGACAAGCTCGGTAAAAGTACTAAACCCGGCGACAAATGGTGAGGTGGTGGCGACGGATCAGCCGGAAATAAGAGGAAAGGCTCCAACAGGAACCGTAATCAAACTGACATTGCAGTCTGTAGAACAAGTACAGGTAGTACAAGCTGATGTAGATGGCAATTGGACATGGACTCCTCCACAGAAATTAGAGCAAGGTCAGCACACCTTAACTATTGAGTTTACGGATACCAATAATCAAATAATAAAAATTACGAGAACTTTCTCAGTGCTGTCCAGTGGCGGAGCGGCTTTTACAGCAACCCCATCGGCGACGCCGATACCGCTGCCATCCGAAACTTTGCCTCCAATTGACGAAGTAACTCCTACTCCGACAGAAATCTCTACCATGCCAGCAACGTCCTCCGCTGAGTTAACCGACTCGGGTGAAGTATCTACAACCATCTTACTGACGATTCTAGGTATCTGTTTATTGAGCTTTGGCAGTATTAGCAAGAAGTGGTTAAAGAAAAGTTAGCTATTTAATTGACTGTTAGAAAAAATAACTTTATATTGAAAGCAGAATAGGTATTATTGGATTGATTAAGTTTAGATGGACGAACAAAAGACACCGAAGCCAAAAAATAAGATGGGGATTAAACAAGCAGTACTCGCTATCCTTGCTGTTGTTTTGGTGGCAGGGATAGCGGGAGCAGCGTACTATGTTTCAAATCAATTAAACACAAGAACGGGAGTGGGCTCCGGCGATAGAACGTTTGCAGCAGGAGGATGTACCAATAACCCTGCTCAATGTAAAGATAACGAACACTGTGTAGCTGGCGTGTGTAAAACCAACACACCTACCCCCACAGGTTACGGCACCGGTTATGTTTGTACGGATGCAGTTTGCCCGGCTCCTAATTTTAGATGTAACAGTACTCACACAAGTTGTCTAGCGGTAATAGGTGCCACAGAGACACCTGCGCCGGGGGCAATAAACCACTGCGGGGCATCTTGCCCTATAGCTGACTGCCACTGTTTAGGTGGAGATGCCTGTACCGGATATGAATGTCGCTCAGACTTACGCACTTCGTGTGCAAATCAAGCCAGAGCCTGGTGTGTAAACATGACAGGGAACGGAATGACATGTTGTCAAGTAGGATATACATGCTATAGCGGTGGTAATGGATGTATAAAGAGTGGCGGGGGAACACCGACTCCGACAAAAACGACAACAGAGCCTCCCACAAAACCACCTACACAACCACCAACAATACCTCCAACAATAACTAAACCTCCGGTAGCGGCTTGTTCTGCAATTAATTATTACGTAAAACAGACCGATGGAACCTGGAATAAAGTCACTCTCGCCGAACTTTCGGCACAAGCCAAACCGGGATTACAAGTAAAATTTGCCATTACTGCAATAAACACTATTCAAGTAGATATAAAGATTAATGATGCAAATTGGGCGCCAACGACCAAAAACACCACAACGGGAAAATTTGAATATACATACAATATCTCTACTCTTGGTACTTACAATGTTACAGCCAGGTATCTAGTACCACCGGCAGCCAGCTTGATCTTTGAAGAAGATGCTAGGTGTAAGGGGACATTTACAGCGACTGCAACTTGCGTCCTAACTCCGCCTGTGTGGTCCGATTGGAGTGATTGTTCCAAGTCTTGCGGTGGCGGTACACAAACTAGAACATGCACGACAGGAAGTTGCGGAGGAGCAGACAACTGTGACGCTATAGATGGAGGTAAGGCAGAAAAAGCTTGCAACATAAACGCTTGCGAATCCAATCTATCTATCGACAAGAAGGCTTACCAGGATGAATCCGATAATGCGGCTGGGAATTACACTCTCACACAGGAGATTGATACTGTATCCAAAAATCAAGCTTTCGTTTATAACATCCTAGTGACCAACAATGCTGCAGATAAAGCTGATGGAGTGGTAATTACAGACCCATTGACGGGACAGAACCAAGATAAATTGATTTTTAAAGACAAGGATGCGACATGTGATTATTCATCTACAAACAAAACACTGACATGCAACACTTCTATTGAGCCGGGACAAACCAAACAGTTCTCGTTTAGAACTTCAGTGTCTGACACCGTTGTAAATGGAACAGTGATAAAAAATATCGCTTGTCTGACCTACCAAAACAAAAAACAATGCGCAGAAAAGGATTTGCTGGTTAGCACTATCGTAAGCTGTAATCATACTTGTACATCCGATGCTGAGTGTAGTGGTGGACTAACCTGTGACACGACGTCAAACAAATGCCGGAAGAGTGCGTGCTTAAGCTCTTCATCATGTGTTTGCGCTACACCGACAGTTGCAAGAAGAATTGTAACTCGAGCTCCGGTGTCCAGAGCCCCAAGACCGACAACACTACCTGATTCCGGAATAATGGACATTACAGGAGTTGCTGCTTTTGGAGGAGGATTGCTACTGACAGTAATTGGAATATTATTAGCACTCTAGTAATAGTTCTAAAAATATATGGATAATACAAATCAACAAAACCAAAACAATATCGCCGGAGATTTTACAGGAATGAATCCACCACTAGCACCGACTCCTCAAGCAGTTCCGAGTACTCCGATAGCAATAAATATTACGCCAATTGAAGCTCAACCAGTTTCAACAACCATGCCAGGGATGGATACAGGTATGACACCTCCTTTGGCTGGAGCTTATCAGCCTGATGTAAAAAGCTCAGCGAGTCCAATCTTCACACCACCTACGATAGAGCTGACACCACCAACTCCTCAAGTGGAAACAGTAGGATTTACACCTTTACCGACAGTGACGGAACCTGAATCACTTCAACAAACTGAGTTACCAAAACCCAAAAAAGGAATGTCGCCGGTGATAATGGGAGTTTTGATTGCACTTTTCCTTGGCGTTGCTGGTGGTGGTGTGTTTGTAGTTTCCCGAGCTACTAGTGGCCAAGCGCCTGTGGCACCGACAGCACCGGAGAGTGAACCAAGAGCCTTCGAGCCGACAGAGACAGAGAATTTGAATGCGACAGATGTAATACCCGACTGCTCCGCCATGCCAAATACAGCACCGTACGGTAATGAATGTAGACCAACCATAATCGATGCCAACGGTAATGTGATGTGGGCTCCCGAAGCGACGAATCCAAACACATCCGCACCCGAAACTACCCCCGAAGCTCCCCTTCCATAATACGAAGTTAAATATAATGATTGACGCTAGGAAATAAAAAAGATATATTTATTTCAGGCCCTAATTTATTGGACTTAACATACCTGAAATGGACGAACAAAATCTTTCGAACCAAGCTCCCAGTCAACCATTTAGTCCCGATTCCAACCAGAGTCCTTCTGTAGGAGTACCGTTCGGATCTCCGACGGCGACGACGACCACTACTACAACCACCACGACACCTCTTCCTTCTTCAGAAATTCAATGGCCGAATAAAAAACCGAAAAATAATTTTAAACAAATAATTCTTGGTGTTCTTGCAATTCTTTTTGTGGGCGTTGTAGCCGGAGCTGCTTATTATGTTTCAAATCAAATAAGCTCTCGACAAGGATTGACCCTAACAGCACCTACAAAACCTTTTGCTTACACTCCTTGTACATCCACGAGTTGTCCTGGTCCAGAGTTTGCTTGTTCCAAAACTGGGGCTTGTTTAGCAACAGGTAAAACTCCGACACCAACAAAATCTACGTATCAATGTACTGCGACAAACTGTCCAGCTCCGGCTTTTTATTGTTCTAGTAGTACTAATTGTAGAGATGCTGCTGGATATTCAGGAGGCAAGCTAAAAGGTACTCCGACACCGACAAGTGGTGGTGGCTTACCTACGGGAGTAATAACAGCTAAACCATGTCTATATGAGAATCAAGGTGCATGTGGGGCTCCAGGTGGGTGTGGTACTGGGCAGATGTGTACCTCGAGAGGATGTCTTGACTCAGCTTCATGCACTGGAAGTTTTAC